>JBCCDV010000003.1:0-453724 GCA_039030615.1 Pseudomonadota bacterium
AAGCCCAGGTCGCCATCAATGTCTGGCTCAGGCAATACAACCAAGTCCGGCCGCATCATGCCCTGGGCATGCGTCCTCCCGTCCCAGAAACCTTATTAGAGAAACGCCAAATTCGTGGTACTGAACGAGGGGGCTAGACATGAATTTGATCGCTCGAAGAAATAGAGGTTGGCCGCCCACAACCTTGAGTTATTTTGCAAGCAAATGAGCTCTTGTTTACGAGCATTGTTTACGCGTGTGCATCTAGGCCGATTTCGACAAACTTAGATCGGCAGTTTTCCCGTCATGCTTTCAAGGACACCGTCGCGGCGAATAATCTTGTGCCAGAGTGCTCCCGCAATATGGACAAGGATCAGCAGCGGCAGGATGCTGAGCGCTGCCTCATGAACGGAGATCATCGCGTTGATGAACAGATTGCCCAGGGCAGGGGACGTGTAGGCATATGCAATTGCAAGGCCTGTCCCAACAATGGCAAAAACGGACCCGTACAAACCGTAGTGTATTGCCCGCGATCCTAGATGCTCCGACCGTGGGGCGTCTTGCGGCAAGCGCGTAGGCCCGCCGATTTTCTGTGTCCAGAATAGCCGGAAAGCAAATAGCAAACCCAAGCCCGCCGAGAAGATGACTTCGAACCGCAGCAAAGCTGGATCTGCCAGTTGGTTTACATTGTCGAGACCCTTTAGATAGCCATAACCGATCATAAGGATCGAAAGCCAATGAATGCCTCGAGTGACAAAACCGTGGGGTTTTGCGATTGGTTCTGCTGAGGATGTCATACCGGCGCCCTTTCGTAAAATGGATCAGGCGACCCAGTCCTTGTCTTTTGATGCAGGATCTGTTGCGAAGGGTGCGCAAATCATCGCGATTCCGACTGCCAACAGTACGAATAGTGCGAGCGTGCCCACAAAGGCGAACCCCAAGCACGCCATGACAAGTGTGGCGGTAAAGAGGGCCGCATTGGACAGAGCGGCGCGAAGTTTGGTCACGAGGTTGGTCATTTGAAAGTCTCCAGTGTCATCTTGTGTTTCGATGATTTGAATATGGAGATGCGGGCTTACCCCTGCCTGGCCGCAGTTTTACAAATTTGTAAAATTGAGTGTGACCGTCAGGCCATGCGGGTCATTTGCGGTCAGTTCAAGTTGTGCACCGTGCCGGTCGGCGACAGCCCTGACCAGCGCAAGGCCAAGCCCAGACCCTTGCGAATTGCGTGCGGCATCAAGGCGGACCATAGGTTTGACCATGTGCTCAAACGCGTCGGGCTGCACGCCCGCACCATTGTCGGTTACCCCTATTTTGCGACCCTTTGCGAACAGAATGATTTTGTCACCGCCGTGTACCAGAGCGTTCTGAATCAAATTTGCCATGGCCTGTACCAACATCGCGCGGTCGGCCTCGATCGTTGCCGGTGCCGCAATATCGATCACAAGGGTCTTCTGCGCATCTTCTACCACGGGGCCAAAGGTCTCTGTCAGATCATCGGCCAAGTCCCTTAAAGCCACGGCTTCAAACCCGTCGCGTCCTTGTCCAGCTTCGATCCGTGCAAGGCGCATTATGGCATCGAACATGCCAGATAATCGGGTTGCCTCCTCCAAAGCGTCGTTGCGCGCATCCCCGTCCGGCAGAATTTCAAGCTTCGCGCGCAGACGTGCCAATGGAGTGCGAAGATCATGGGCGATACTGGCGCTGAGGTGGCGCGTTTGGGTGACCAGACGGTCCAGCTCGCCTGCGGTCTGGTCTAGGTTCTGGGCGATGTCGTCGAGATCGTCATGCGACTGTTTGAGACCGGTGCGCGCGGTTAAATCACCTGCGGATAATTGGCCAAGCGTTTCGTTGATCCGCCTCAAGCGTCTTTGGGCGAGCAGACCAGCCCAAAGGCCAATGGCAAGGGTCGCGACAATGACAACGCCAGCTGTTGACCACAGGATTCTCGCCAATAACTCCTTCGTATCTTCGCTGTCTTCGATTGGTACGGCGACGAAGATAGGCGCCCCTGCATTGTCTTGCGTGACCAATACGCGCCACACGTCCGAGAGCATCAGGTCCTCACGCGTCTCCACAGTGCCGCCCCCAGTCGATACCGCCCGGCGAAAGCGTGCGGGCAACCCGTTCAAATCATCCAACGGGCGCAGGATAAGCGCGGGGCTGTCCACGCGCGTATTCGCAATCGCACCGCTCTGGGCCAGCGTCATCAGAGTTGTATCAAGCCGCCGTTCGTTCGCTTGTTCGCCAAGGGAAAGTGCGACGAAAATTGCCAAAATAAACGCAACTGCAAAGAGTCCCGATAGCAATGCGGCCAAACGCAAAGTTGAGGACCGGCCCAACCATCTGAGTGGATCTGTCGCCCTATGCACCAAAGACATAGCCTTCCCCGCGCCGTGTGCGCAGTAGAGCTTTTTCGAATGGTTTGTCGATCTTGGAACGCAGTCTGCTGATATGGGTCTCAACCACGCTGGTGGTCGGGTCAAAGCTCATGTCCCAGACTTGCTCAAGCAGCATTGTGCGTGTCACGAGCCGCCCGGGTCGTCGCATCAGATATTCCAGCAGTTTGATTTCTTTGGCCATCAGATCAATTTGCTGACCCTGCCTTTCGCATTTACGCGACAACAGATCGAGCGTGAGGTCGCCGTGGCGCAGGACGGTCTGTGTGGCGTCGGCGCTATCAGCACCTTCACGCCTGCGGCCGAGAGCGCCCACACGGGCCGACAATTCCGCAAATGCAAAAGGTTTGGTGAGATAATCATCACCCCCCGCCTCAAACCCCTCGACCCGGGAATCGACCTCACCCAGGGCTGTGAGAAACAATGCCGGCGTGCTATCTTTGGACGCGCGCAAAGACTTCAGCACGGTCAGGCCATCCAGTCCCGGCACCATCCGGTCCAAGATCAGAAGATCGAAGTCTTGTCCCATGGCCGCAATCAAGGCGTCCTTGCCGTCTTCAAAATGGTCGACGACGTGGCCTTCTTCCCGCAGACCAGCTGCGATCCAAGGGCCAAGCTGGGTATCGTCTTCCAAGAGCAGAATGCGCATTGTGTTCCTTATGGCGATTGATCAAGGGCGATAGGCTGCCACAAGGGCAACCTACCGCGCTTAAGTCTGGGACGAAAACCGCATTCGGCTAGGCGTCGTCGTCATCTTTGTCACAATCCGAGCCCTCCACCTCGACTTCCAGGATCTCACCCGTTTGCGCGGCGATCTTGATCTCCGTCTCGATACCGTCGGCACCAAGGATTTCGATTTCATATACTTGTTCCCCGTCGTCGCGTTCCTTTTCGACTTCAGTCACCTCTCCTGGGACCTCCATAAGGGCAATTTCAATCGCCTGATCTTCAGTCAGGCCCGTCGCATCTGCGACTGTTTGTGCGGAAACCATGCTTCCGATCACACCTGCAAAGACCAGACCTGTAAGTGCGCCGCCGGTAAGAACTTTGGTATTCATTTTGCTTCTCCATTTTTGCGTTCAGGAAGGGTGTTAGGCCGTCCGATGAAACACAGATAGAAAGCCAAAGTTACGCACGCTCATCGCGAAGCTTACAATTTTGTAATGTGGCAGGAAGGAATGGATGCCCTGAATATGCTGCCCACTTACGTGAGCATTCTAAAGCTCGAAGCGAACAGTCTAGCATGCGTGGGCATTTCTTTTTCGGCCCGCTAGTGTTGGCAATAGCTGCACGACTTGGGATGAACATCGGTAATCGACGTTTCGCTCAATCGTTTGACAAGGCTTTGCTCAATCTCTTCGAGCACTTCTGCAACGCGCGTTTGAAAGTCTCTCTCGACATGGCAGAATGAGGGTTCGGTGCCTTGATCGCTCCCAGACACAAGCCGCTCGTTTAAGGCAAGGTAGACGTCCGCAAGTGTTATCTTCTCAGGGGCCTTCGTGAGCCGCCACCCGCCTGAATGTCCCTTTGCCGAAGATAAAAGGCCCGCTTCTCGCAGTTTTCCAAGCACTCGGCGCACCACAACAGGGTTTGTTCCGGCATGTTCTGCAATATCTGCCGAGGTGTGCATCCGGTTTGGCTCCCCGGCCATGTGGCTCAGCGTGTGCAGCGCGAGAGACAGGCGACTATTTCGCTTCATGGGCAAGGCTCCTCCGAAGTGCATCTTCATGTAACAATTGCTGTTGCGTTCGTCTAGTAACTGCGTAAGTTGCGTGACTGTTGTCGCAAACTACTGAGAGCACGCATGGCAGATATCTTTCCGTTTTCCGGCTCGCACCATGGTGACGAAACCAGATGACCCGGAATCTCGGCCAAAGCAGCCTGCGCAGGAAGCGGCGCAGAGCGGACCCGATGAAGACCTTTGACGACCTCCCTTCGCCCCTGCGGCAATGGGTGGCTCAAGCCGCTTTGCCGTGGTCCCCAACGTCAGTTCGCCGCATTTGGACCAACTCTCGGGCCAAGGGACTGTCCGTAGAAGAGGCGCTTGTATCCCTCGGTCAGGCAGAAGCGAAAACGCTCGCGCGGGACCAATACTCCACCGAATTCTTACTCAAACCTACCACCTGAAGGAAATGCTCATGTCGTTTTTCTCTCGTCTCGCCTTTGCTGCGTCACTCGCGCTCAGCGCGGCGGTACCTGTATCCGCCCAAACAGGCAGTCTCACTGTCTCGGTCGGCTTCGGGCCAACGGCCGAGGTTCCGGACCCGCGCGCGGGCTACAATGGCTGGATGTCGAACCAAACCGGCGTCACCGAAACGTTGATGGGGATTGACTATGACATGAACCTCTACCCGCGCTTGGCGGCTGGCGTGGAGCAGTCATCGCCAACCACTTGGCGTGTGATCTTGCGCGACGGGCTGGCGTTCCACGATGGCTCGCCGGTCACGGCACAGGCTGTCATTGATGCGATCCAAGCAATATCAGACGAGGAGCACCCCGGCCACAATGCTCGGGTCGCCAAACTGCTTGATCTCGCGGGCATGTCTACGGACGGCGACAAAGTTGTTGTCTTTGAAACCAACAGCCCCAATGCCGCTTTCCCCTGGACTCTCTCTGAACCCGGGATCGCAATTTTGGGGGCTCCGTCCGAGGACTTCCCGATCAATGCAACGGGACCTTACATTTTTAAAGAGGCGGTCCCAGAGCAACTCTATCGCACAGAGGCGAACCCGAACTACCGGCTTGGCACACCCGGTCTGGAGGAAGTTCGCGTTGTCGTTTCAACCAACCCGGCAACGGCAGCCTTGGCGTTTGAGGCGGGCGAGGTTGATCTTGTCATCAACTACCCTGAAACGGATTTCGACCGGATCAAGCAAACAGGGGCACAAGGCTTCTTCGCGCCTACTGCACGATTGTATTTCTACACCGTCAATGCCGCCAGCGGTCCCATGTCCAACCCGCTGATCCGGCAGGCGGTGTCCTATGCGATTGATCGTAAGGGGATCGTCGACGCGGCGCTATCCGGCGTTGGTGGTGTTCCTGCTGGCACGGTCTACCCAGAGGGCAAAGGCTGGGCGGCTGACATACCTGTCCCCTACGATCCGGCAAAAGCTGAAGCGCTCTTGGCGGATGCTGGTGCGGTCAAGGACGGCGGCACTTGGACGCTCGATGGAGAGGCGCTTGAGATCGATATCGTAACGTATTCCTCGCGTGCGGCTCTTCCGCCAACTGCTGAACTGACCCAAGCCTTCCTGTCAGCAATTGGCGTAAAGGCAAACATCACGGTTGGCGAATGGGGCGCAAGCAATGACGCGATGGCCGCTGGTGAAGCGGATCTGTTCCTTCAAGCTTGGGTAACCACGCCGCAAGGTGATCCTGGTGCCGTTCTAGAGACGCTGCTAAAATCTGATGGCGGCTCCAACTCCGGTAAATTCGCCAATGCGCGGCTCGATGAGCTTCTGGATCAAGGTCGTCTGACGTTCGAGCATGATGCGCGCAAGGCGATCTACGACGAAATCCAGCAGATCATTGCCGCGGAAGCCGCGATGATCCCAGTTTTCCATGTCAGCCAAACCAACGTTGGCGTCCCTGGTTTGACTGGGTATCGTGTGCACCCAACAGAGACATATTGGGTCACACATGAGACTAAGTTGACTGAATGACGTTGAAAGTGACCGGCCTGAGCGCTGTCCGCTCGGGCCAAACCATCCTCCACCCCACGTCATTGGATATCCAACCACGGGGCCGCATTGGCCTCGTCGGTGCATCCGGGTCTGGAAAATCTACCCTTGGACATGCGCTGATCGATGCATTGCGCGCCCAAGGTCATAGCGTCGCTCATGTGCCGCAAAGCCCGGATGAAGCGCTTGATCCCCTCCGGTCCATGTCGTTTCACTGGCGCGAGGCAGAGGTTGCACTTGGCCTGAGCCCCGGAAGCGCTGATCGGGCTGGGCTGTTTGGCGCGCTCCAGATCGAAGGCGCCGATTTGCGCAAACGCCCTTGGGGCTGGAGCCGAGGAATGCAGCAACGTTTTGTGATTGCCATGGCACTGATCGGCCGGCCTGATCTCATAGTGCTGGACGAGCCAACCTCGGCGCTCGATCCGATTGTGGCCGCCGCCACCATGGACCTCCTCAGCGGATTTTTGAACAATAAAGACACTGCAATGGTCTTGATTACCCATGACCTTGGTTTGGCTGCAGGACGGGTCGAGACACTCATTTTGATGGATGACGGCCATCTCGTAGAGCAAGGACCAACCCAAGACATATTGGAACGGCCGCAGACACAGGCAGCCAAAGCGCTCTCGGCGCACCGCAATTGGATCGCGCTGCCATGCTGACCTTGCGCAACCTTGTCGTAAAACGCGGGTCAGTTGTGACGTTGGACGACATTTCGCTGTCGTTGGCTGCCGGCAGAACCCTAGCCGTTGTCGGCGAAAGCGGCGCGGGAAAGTCGACACTGATCGCCGCGATTTTGGGTCTGCTGAAACCGTCAACGGGCGACATCACTTGGAACGGTGCAGCGACCCAAACCGTACGCCCCGCACTGGTAATGCAAGAACCACGCGCGGCCTTTAATCCCGCGCTCAGCCTGCGGCGTTCCGTGATGGAGCCGGTTGTGGCGCAAGCGATCACTTTGGCGGAAGGGCGGCTAGAGCGCCTGTGCGCCGGACTAGAATTGCCCTTGGAGCTCCTGGACCGTCGTCCCGACCAAGTTTCTATCGGCCAGGCGCAACGCGCTGGTATCCTGCGCGCGTTAATCGCGAGCCCGCCATTGGTCTTATTTGATGAGCCTTTATCTGCGCTGGATGCCGTGACGCAGAAACATACAGCGCGGTTGATTGCTGACCTACAAAGAGTAGAAGGTTTTGCGGCCCTGATTGTGACCCATGACCTCGGCTATGCGGTCGCACATGCCGATGAGATTGCCGTGCTAAAGGCCGGGCGTATCGAGGAGGTAGCCGATACTGCAACCTTTGCCGTCAACCCACGGTCTGACTATTGCCGGGCTCTTAGGGACGCGGCCATCACCCTAGGCGCGCTTGAGGCCATAGCATGATTAAAGCCGTCAGCGGGCTGTTTCTGCGTTCGGTTGTCGTTCTTTTTGGCACTGCGATCCTGACCTTTGCGCTGCTTTGGAACGCCCCTGGCGATCCGGCGCAAGCCATTGCGATGGCGCGTTTCGATGCGCTTTTGACTGAAGACGTTATTGCGCAGGTGCGTGAGGAGGTTGGGCTGAACAAAGGCTTCTGGGAAGCCTTCGGCGCGTGGCTTGGCCCGCTGCTGACGCTCGATTTTGGGTATTCTGCCGTGACAGGTCGCCCGGTTTGGCCGGACTTGCAGGCGTCTATCAGCTATACCTTCCCGCTTGCCATTGCGGCGCTCGCGATTGGTCTTGCCATTTCGGTACCGCTTGCCCTGCTGGCCACGAAACGTCCGGGGAGTTTGCTTGATCGCGTTGCAATTGGCATTGCATCGCTCGGCAATGCGATCCCGGCTTATTGGTTGGGGTTGATCCTCATTCTAGTCTTTGCGGTTAAACTCGCCTGGCTCCCGGCGTTAGGCGCAAGCACGCCCGCACACGCAATCCTTCCTGCCCTGACGCTGGGTCTTGGAGTTGCGGCGTCCCTCACGCGGATCATTCGCTCGGGTATTTTGGAGGCGCGTCGTCAGCCCTTTCTACCTGCGATCCGGCGTCGTGGCGTGTCAGAGCGATCGGTTGAAACAGATCATATCGCGCCACACGCGGCGATCCCGGTAATCACAGTTTTCGGCTTGGAACTTGCCTTTCTTCTGGAGGGCATCGTCTTGGTCGAGGTCATCTTTGGTAGGCCGGGCCTTGGCACATTTCTGGTTTCGGCAATTCTCTCAAGAGACTTCACCCAAATGCAAGCGGTCGTCGTCTTGACGGCGCTGGTCTTTGTGATCGTCAATTTGGTAATCGATGTCATCTACCGTGCTATCGACCCAAGGATCGGAGAGAGCAATGCGTAGCGTTGTCACTCTGGTGATACTGGTGACCTTACTCATGGTATTGGGGCCGACGCTTGCCCCTTATGATCCAAGCGCGATCAATATCCCAAAACGGCTCTCCGCACCAAGCTCCGAATTTCTACTGGGGACGGATGCCTTAGGGCGCGACATTCTATCGCGCCTTTTGGCCGGTGCGCGATGGTCGCTTGGTCTGGCTTTCCTGATTTCGATTATCGGTCTTTTGATCGGGACAACCATTGGGCTTGCCGCTGCCCTCGGCGGCAGGTTGGCCGATTGGATCATGATGCGAGTGACAGATACGTTTCTCGCCTTCCCTGAACTTGTCGCTGCTATTGTGATTGCTGGGCTCATGGGCGCAGGCACCTGGAGCTTGATCTTCGCGCTGAGCGTTACAGGGTGGATGCGCTATGCACGTGTCGCGCGGGGCATTGGCTTGTCGGTGCAGAGCCGAGGCTATGTTGTGCAAGCCAGGTTGGCGGGGTTGCCCGGTTGGTCCATCGCGCGTTGGCACTATTTGCCGTCGCTCGTCCCTTCGCTCACGGTAATTTGGACCGGAACATTTGCGCGTGCGATCCTCGGCATCTCAGCGCTCGGCTTTTTAGGCTTTGGCGTACAGCCGCCCAATCCGGAATGGGGTTCAATGCTGCTGGACGCGCGCGTGCACCTACGCTCGACGCCGCTGCAAATGATCTGGCCAGGGTTGGCCGTTGTCATTTCTGTTTTGGCCATCAATCTGGCCGGAGATGCCTTGCGCGACGCATTGGCCGAACAGGAACCCCGTGAATGACTCACCCTTTCAAGTTTTTAGGATCACAGTAACCGAGCGACTGTTGTCAGCTTTGACAGAAAGAGCGGCGATAGTGCAAAAGCTGAATGTTGGCGGTGATTTCCATTTCCTTTGTTCAGGCGCACTCAATTGAACGAGGCGTTTTGCGCTCATCCAGAGAACGAAGGCCAGCGCGAACCCGGTCGAAACCGCCATAGTCGACCTTATTTCTAGCCCCATATCGGGCGCCGCGCCCGTTTCATGCACTGCTGAGTCAGTATCGTGCGCGTCTTCTCTGGAAGAAGGTTTTCCCCACGTCGATGTTTTTTTTAACTCAGTACAGTCTGCGGGATTGGTTTGGCCTTCTAAATCCTCTCCGAGGCTTGTGGCTGTCTCGCGGATTGCGCCTTCTTGTTGACGGTGAACAGCGTGAGTTTCGGCTGAATAAACGGTTCAATCGAACAAAGTTTAAGCCACATTTTGGCTAAATTCAGTCTAATTAGGCCGATATCCAAGGATTGTTGTTCAAACAACGAACAATGATTGCCCCCAAGCGTGACGCTTTGGGGCGGGTGTGGATGGCGTCGAAACGGCGCAATTGCGAGGCAGGTACTTATGACAACCTCAATTGACAACATTTTCAACGGCTTCAAATTGGCCGCAATCGCGAGTGCAGTTTTTTGTTTACCAACCAACGCAGGCGCGCAGGAAGTGACGCTAAAATCACCAGACGGCTCCGTAAATCTGACGGGCGATTTGATTGAGTTCAAAGACAACGCCTACATCGTGAGCTCGAAATTTGGCCCGCTGCGCGTGGCCGGCGACAAGGTCGAATGCTTTGGCGCAGCTTGCCCAGGCATACAGTTTCTGGGACAAAATGGTGCGGACGCGTTAAATGGCGTCGAGGCGACGCAGGACGGCAGCGTTGCTTGGGACGTTTCACTTTGGGGAAATCGGCGCGCCTTTACTGAACATGTCGAAAAGCTTGCCGAGCTAGTGTCCGACCAGACGGATGGAAAATTTACGCTGAATATTTCCTACGGAGGTTTGTCCGACAGCCGTGACAATCTGGATGGGATCTCGGCGGGCTCTTTCGAAATGGCACAGTTTTGTGCGGGCTATCATCCAGAAAAAAACCCCTCCATCACCGTGCTTGAATTGCCATTTTTGGGTGTGAATTCACTGGAGCAGGAGGTGGAGCTGTCCAAGGCGGTCTACAGTCACCCCGCGACGAAAGCAGATCTGGCGCGCTGGAACGCGACTTTGCTGATGCCATCGCCATTGCCGCAATATAACATCATGGGTGCGGGCTCATTGCCCACCTCACTGAGCGATTTTACTGGCCTCAAGGTGCGCGCCTCGGGCGGAATTGGCGCTGCAATTCAAACATTGGGGGCCGACCTTGTGTCTATGCCTGCGACAGAGGTTGAAGCGGCCTTGAAATCTGGCGAGCTGAACGCTGTAAGCTTTGCGCCGCATGCTCATATGGCCTTTGGGACCGTCGACAGTGGCACATGGTACACAACAAACCTGAACCCCGGCACGGTCAATTGCCCAGTCGTCGTCAACAGCGACGCGCTGAACGAGCTTCCAACGCAGTTCCGGGTGGCGCTTTTGTCCTCGGTCGATGTGGCGCTTGATCACTACATCGAGAACTACAACGGTGCGACTATGGAGGCATGGGACCCGACGCTCGATGAAAATGGTATCGTAAAGCTGACCGTGCGTGACGATATCATCTCCTCCATCCGCGAATTGGTTGCCGAACCAGCGGCCGCGGCATGGATAAATGACAACGCTGCGCGGGGTTTGCCGGCTCAAGGCCTCTATGATCTCGTTGTCGGTAAAATTGCGGCGTCTGGCGGGTCCTGAACCGACTACTTCTCGGAGCGGCAATCGAGCTTCGTTGGTACCAACACTCTATCCACCTTAAGCGCTCCATTGGAGCGCTTAAGGTGCTTGATAGGTCAAAAGGGTTACTCAAAGAGCGTTTGGAAACTTTAGAAACATCACTGAAGTATCTGTAATTAATTGATATTATTAATTTTCTCTTTAAGAGCACTTTTCTACTAAAAAATTAGTTTGACAGCCTTCACTATCCGCGGCTAGCGTTTTGGCAGCTGGAAAGTACCAGCACAAATAATCTTTGGGAGGAGACAAGATGCGTAAGTATCTGCTCTCCGCGACTGCGGCTGTGGCCGTCATCGCGGGGTCCGGGACTGCTTTTGCCGACGCGGCAGCAGCCCAGAAATGGATTGATCAAGAATTCCAGCCATCCACTTTGTCGAAAGACGCGCAGATGGAAGAAATGCAGTGGTTTATTGATGCCGCTCAACCGTTTTCGGGGATGGAAATCAACGTATTGTCGGAAGGCATTCCAACCCACGGCTACGAAAGTGAAGTGCTTACAAAAGCCTTCGAAGAGATCACTGGTATCAAGGTGAACCACCAGATCCTTGGAGAAGGGGAGGTCGTCCAAGCGGTGCAGACGCAAATGCAAACGCAGCGCAATCTCTATGATGGTTACGTCAATGACAGTGATTTGATCGGCACGCATTCGCGGCTGCAACTGGCCTATAACTTGACGCAACAGATGGCCGGTGATTGGGCGGCGACAACCTCGCCCACTTTGGACCTAGATGACTTCATGGGTATCCAGTTTACAACGGGCCCAGACGGTAATCTCTACCAATTGCCAGATCAGCAATTTGCCAATCTCTATTGGTTCCGCAAAGACTGGTTTGACCGCGAAGACTTGAAAACTGCGTTCAAAGCCAAATACGGCTACGACCTTGGTGTGCCAGTGAACTGGTCAGCTTATGAAGACATCGCCGAGTTCTTCTCGACAGACGTCAAAAATATCGACGGCGTCGATATCTACGGCCACATGGATTACGGCAAACGTGCGCCTGACTTGGGCTGGCGCATGACGGATGCGTGGTTATCGATGGCGGGCGCTGGTTCGGTCGGTGAGCCAAACGGTATTCCGATCGATGAATGGGGTATTCGCATGGAGGCGGGCAGTTGCAACCCTGCAGGCGCGTCCGTATCGCGCGGCGGTGCGGCCAACGGCCCAGCTGCGGTATACGCGATCCGCAAATGGGATGAATGGCTGCGCAACTATGCTCCACCCGGTGCGGCGTCGTTCGACTTCTACCAGTCCTTGCCGGCTTTGAGCCAAGGCAATGTGGCCCAGCAGATTTTCTGGTACACGGCTTTCACCGCCGACATGGTGAAACCACAGTCTGAGGGCAACAACACGGTCGACGCGGACGGCAACCCGCTATGGCGGATGGCTCCCAGCCCGCATGGGCCCTATTGGGAAGAAGGCCAGAAGGTTGGTTATCAGGATGTGGGATCATGGACCTTCCTAAAATCCACACCGTCTGATCGCGCTCAGGCTGCCTGGCTCTATGCACAGTTCGTTACGTCCAAGACCGTGGACGTGAAGAAGTCACATGTGGGTCTGACCTTCATTCGTGACAGTTCGGTCAATCACGAAAGCTTCACCGAACGTGCGCCAAAACTAGGTGGCTTGGTCGAGTTCTACCGCTCACCCGACCGTGTTGCTTGGTCGCCAACAGGCATCAACGTTCCGGATTATCCGAAGCTGGCCCAGATTTGGTGGCAGCAAATCGGCGACGTAAACTCCGGCGCGTTCACGCCCCAAGAGGCGATGGACCGTCTGGCTGAAGAGATGGATATCACCATGGCCCGGATGCAGTCGGCGGATGAGGCAGCCAACGTCTATGGCGGCTGCGGCCCACGGTTGAACGAGGAACAAGACGCCGCGTTCTGGTTCGCCAATGGGGGCGCAAAGCCCAAACTGGACAACGAAAAGCCGCAGGGTGAAACCGTCAACTACGACGACCTTGTCGCCCGCTGGAACCAGTAAACCAAACGCCCGGCCCCGCATCTGCGCGGGCCGGGCCCTTACCGAGGGACGCGTGAAAGCGCCACGAACCCTCACTTGGGTCACGGGATTACAATGACAATTGAGTTGAAACAGGCCAGCAAGGTTGTGCGGGGCATTTCGCATATCAAACCGGTCTCGCTGGTGATGGAGCCAGGGCATTTTAACGTTTTGCTGGGTCAGACGGGCTCTGGGAAAACGTCGCTGATAAAGCTGATGGCTGGGCTAGACCCGCTGGCCTCTGGGCAGATATTCTTAAAAGGTCAGGACGTCTCACGGCTGTCGACCCAAAAACGCAAGATCAGCCTCGTACACCAGTTTTTCGTCAACTATCCACATATGAGCGTCTTCGACAATATTGCCTCCCCCTTGCGGGTCGCAGGCATGGCGCAGTCCGAAATCGAAGGCCGCGTTCAGGAAGCCGCCGATATTTTGCAACTGGGCCCGATGTTGAAGCGCCGCCCGCAAGAGCTATCGGGCGGGCAGCAACAGCGCTGCGCCTTGGCGCGAGCGATCGCCAAGGAAAGCCAAGCGGTGTTTCTGGACGAGCCGCTGGCAAATCTCGACTACAAACTCCGCGAAGAGCTGCGCGAGCAACTGCCGGAGCTTTTCGCAGGTCGCGGCGCAGTCGTTGTCTATGCCACCTCCGAGCCGGAAGAAGCTTTGCTCCTAGGGGGCGAGACCGCCCTGATGGATGACGGGGTCGTCACGCAGTTCGGCAAGACCGCCACGATCTACCGTCAGCCCAAAAACCTAACCGCCGCGCGTGTGTTTTCCGATCCGCCGATCAACGCCGCCGAGATCTTAAAAACCGGAAATGAGGCGCGGATGAAAACAGGTGTGGTGTGGGGTCTCAGCGGCGAGGCGGCAAATCTGCCAGACGGACCGTATACGGTGGCTGTACGTCCGCATCACGTCACGCCCTACGCTGCAAATGCCAGCGATATCGCGATAGAAGGGACTGTCTTGGTAACGGAGCTCTCGGGCTCAGAATCTAGCGCGCATTTCCAATTGGGCGAAGATGGATGGGTCTCACTTGCCCACGGCGTTCACCCATATGAGGTCGGCGAGAACCACCAATTCTACATGGACGCGACCCAAGCTTTCTATTTCGCGCCCGACGGGAGGCTCGTCGCCTGATGGCAAAGATAACGCTTTCACATCTGCGCCATTCCTATCTTCCGAACCCGCAGGGGCCGCAGGACTATGCGCTGAAGGAAATTGACCTCGATTGGCAGGATGGCGGCGCCTACGCGCTGCTCGGTCCGTCTGGGTGCGGGAAGTCGACCCTGCTTAATATTGTCTCGGGGCTTCTGACCCCGTCCGAAGGCCGGATCCTCTTTGACGGGCAGGACGTCACGGACCTGCCGCCCGATCAACGCAACATCGCGCAAGTGTTCCAGTTCCCGGTGATCTACGACACAATGACGGTGCGAGACAATCTGGCTTTTCCTTTGCGCAACCGGGGCGTGGATGAGGCGCGAATAACGGCCCGGGTCACAGAGATTGCCGCAATGCTTGAGGTGGATGAGATGCTCGATACGCGCGCATCTCACCTTAGCCCGGATAACAAACAGAAGATTTCCATGGGACGCGGTTTGGTGCGTGATGACGTCAATGTTGTGATGTTCGATGAGCCTCTGACCGTCATTGACCCGCATCTGAAATGGAAGCTTCGTTCCAAGCTCAAAGAGCTGCACCAGCGGGTCAAAGCGACGATGATCTATGTCACGCATGACCAGACCGAGGCGCTCACCTTCGCGGATCAGGTGGTGGTGATGCAGGACGGCGAGGTTGTCCAGATTGGCACCCCTGTTGAATTATTCGAACGCCCGCGGCACACGTTTGTGGGGCATTTCATCGGCTCGCCCGGCATGAATGTTTTGCCCGCATCTGAAACGGATGGTCGCGTCAGCTTCGCAGGCCAGCCTGTTGATCTTGAGGGAAAAGTGACGGGGCAGGGTGGGGCAACCCAACTTGGCATTCGGCCAGAATTTGTCTCTCTCGCGTCCTCAGGTATTGAAGCGCGCGTGCGCAAAGTCTCTGACATCGGTCGGCACTTGGTGGTCGAGGCGATGGTGGCTGACACCCCTGTGAAAGCCGTGATTGAAGGTGAGGCACCACAGCAAGGCGCGCCCGTATATCTGGACTTCAAAACAGAACACACACGGCTTTACCGCGACGGCTGGATCGCGACGGAGGCACGCCCATGAAAACCGATAACCCCCGCGCATGGTTCTTCGTTCTGCCCGTGCTGCTGCTGGTCGCATTCAATGCGCTGGTACCCATCATGACGGTGGTCAACTACTCGGTACAGGAGACCTTCGGCAACAATGTTTTCTTCTGGCAAGGGCTTGATTGGTTTGAACAAATCTTGCGCTCTGATCGCTTTCATGCGGCGCTGGGGCGGCAGTTTCTTTTCACCTTCCTGATCCTGATCATCGAGGTGCCGCTGGGCATCATCATTGCGCTGTCCATGCCCAAGAAAGGGTTCTGGGTGCCGGTTTGCTTGGTCACCATGGCGCTGCCCATGCTGATCCCATGGAACGTGGTCGGTGCGATGTGGAACATCTTCACCCTGCCTGAAATCGGGCTATTGGGGTACCTGCTGAACAATACTTTGGGCATTTCATATGACATGACCCAAGACCCGTTTGCAGCATGGGTGACGATCGTCACGATGGATGTGTGGCACTGGACGTCACTGGTTGTGCTGCTCAGCTATGCGGGTCTCGTCTCAATCCCCGACGCCTACTACCAAGCGGCCAAAATCGATGGCGCGAGCCCATGGAAAGTCTTTCGCTACATTCAACTGCCCAAGATGAAAACAGTGCTGACCATCGCGATCCTGCTCAGGTTCATGGACAGCTTCAACATCTACACTGAGCCCTTCGTGCTGACAGGCGGGGGCCCGGGCAACTCAACGACACTGCTCTCCATTGATCTAGTGAAAATTGCGCTTGGGCAGTTCGACCTTGGCCCTGCCGCCGCGATGAGCCTGATCTACTTCGCAATCACGCTGCTGGTCAGCTGGCTCTTCTACACGCTCATGACAAAGGATGACGACGCATGAGAAAACGCACCCTCATCCCGATCCTCTATATCGCCTTCCTGATGCTGCCGATTTACTGGCTGGTGGCGATGAGCTTCAAGACAACGCAAGAGATCCTCGGCGGCTTCAGTCTTTTCCCGCAAACCTTCACGCTGGAAAACTACCGGGTCATTTTCACCGACCCAACTTGGTACTGGGGTTACATCAACTCCATCATATACGTGTCCCTGAACACGGTGATTTCGGTCTGCGTGGCGCTACCGGCGGCCTATGCGTTCTCCCGCTACCGCTTTCTGGGCGATAAGCAGCTTTTCTTCTGGCTGCTGACCAACCGGATGGCGCCCGCAGCCGTTTTCGCGTTGCCATTTTTCCAGCTTTATTCCTCTGTCGGGCTGTTTGACACGCATTTGGCGGTCGCCTTGGCGCATTGCCTGTTCAACATCCCGCTGGCGGTCTGGATTCTCGAAGGCTTCATGGGCGGCGTGCCGAAAGAGCTGGAGGAGACCGCTTACGTGGACGGCTATTCCTTCCCGCGCTTCTTCGTGACGATCTTTCTGCCAACCATCAAAGCCGGTGTCGGGGTGGCGGCGTTTTTCTGCTTCATGTTCTCATGGGTGGAACTGCTTTTGGCCAAAACCCTTACAGCGGTTGAGGCCAAACCCATTGCCGCCACGATGACCAAAACGGCGTCGTCAGCAGGGTATGAGCTGGGGCTCTTGGCGGCAGCGGGCACCCTGACAATCATCCCGGGCGCAATCGTGATTTATTTTGTGCGCAACTACATTGCCAAGGGCTTTGCCCTGGGGAGGGTATGATGATGCGGTTCTTGACCCCGCTGGCCTTGCTAATGGCGAGCCCAGGATTTGCTCAAGGCTGGGGAAACGTCGCCAAGCAAGAAGAGGAGCTCGGGTTTTCTTGGACCGCTCCTCTATGGCCTTCATTCTGGATGGCGTGGACGCCGGCAACTTTCGCTTTGTTTTGCGGCATTTTCAGCGCAATTGCTGCAATCGGCCTGCTTGAGGGGTTCAAATACCGTGACGGGTTGGAGCGCAAAGGCGTGCTCGGGCTGACAACAACTCTGGGCGATCGGTTGTTCATAACGCTGCTTGGAACAGCCTATATCTTCTTGGCCTGGCTTGGTTTTGTGGGCCAGCCATTGTGGTGGCCGCTCGCGATTTCGCTTGCTTGGGCCATCTTCTGTTTTAGGAAAGTCTGAGATTTTGCTTTGGAAACGAGAATGCATGCGTTTTACTCATACTGCGTAATGAGTGAGCGATTGCCTAGGATAGGACGGCAATGAAAAAGAAGAAGAGTGATCTGCTGACTGAGGTCGAACTTGAGTTCATGACCGAGCTTTGGGCATTGGGGGAGGGGACCGTGCGCGACGTGTTGGACAAGCTGCCGGAGGACCGCGACCTCGCCTATACGTCGGGGGCGACCATCCTGCGCATTCTGGAACAAAAGGGTTTCGTGACCAGCCGTAAGCAGGGCAAAAGCCATGTCTACATTCCGTCGCTGGCCAAAGATGCCTACCAGTCTCGCTCACTCAAGGATCTGTCGGTGAAGCTCTTTGACGACACGCCTGCCTCGCTTGTGGCGCGTCTCGTTAATGACGAAGCATTGACCGAAGAAGCATTGGGGCAAATCCGAGCATTGGTGGATCGGAGGTTGAAAAATGATAGTGGGTGAGGCGCTTCTCGACGCTTTTATTAACGCGAATATTTTGATTGTAGTGGCTTTTGTCCTTTGGCTCGGACTGCGCAACCTGATGGAGCGCACAGCCTTTAGATACGCCTATGACGTGCAGCTTGGTCTGTTAAATGCAGTCTTCGTGGCTATTTTATGTGCGCCCTTTCTGGCTGCTGGCGTGCAAGCGCTAAGAGGCGTCGGGCTTGCTGAGCTGCTCGATGTGAACCTGTCGGATATGGTTGTCTCCTACTACCTTAATGGCGGGTTGGAGATGAAAGCGTCCGAGTTCGAAAAGCTCATCATGGCGCGTGACACCCTCACATTGAACATTCTCACGGCCGAAGGCGTGTTCGCACAGGCAGTGATTACGGCCTTTTTGGCTGGTCTGGCATTGGGCGTGACACGATTGGCATATTCCATATTTTGCCTTTGGCGGATCGTGGCCAACAGCTATAGCTGGCGCAGTTTTGGCCGCTTGCGATTGCGCGTTTCCGACCACACGCTGGTGCCGTTCTCGACCCGCGGATGGCGCAATTACTACGTTGTCGTCCCGTCGCATATGTTGGGACAAGCCGATGAGATGAAAGTCGCGCTTGCCCATGAGCTGCAACATATTCGCGGTGGCGATCTGGAATGGGAAGTGCTGCTCGAGGCGCTGAAGCCTTTATTTTTCTTCAACCCTGCTTATCACGCTTGGAAGCGTCAGGTGGAGCATTTGCGCGAGCTCACATGCGACCGTGCCGTGATTTCGCACGGACGTATCGAAATGCGCACCTATTGCGAGACGCTGTTGTCGATCTGCCAGCAAACTCTGCGGCGGGACCGCGCTTTTGTGATCGCCGTTCCGAAAGTGACTTTGGTGACCGCCGACAGGTCCTCCGCCGCTATCGGCAAACCAAGTCTTTTGGAATACCGGGTCTTGTCGCTTTTGAACGGGGCGCAAATTCGCCGTCGAAAGTTGCTATTTGCCGTTCTGGCAATTCCGCTGATGATCTGCGTTGCGGTTACGACCCTCGCCATTCAGCGCCCTGCCGACTGGAGCCAAGATCGTCTTATGTTGTCGACTGTTGTCAACCTGGATCGGTTGAATGAAATCAACCGCCTGTCTACCTTTGGTCGTATCAGAAATTAGCTGGACCACCTGTCTCCTTTGACGTAGCGCTCGGCACTATGACGACGTTTCTTGCGGGCTATGCGCTCGGCTTTTCTCTCATATTGGCGATTGGTGCGCAAAATGCCTTCGTGCTGCGACAAGGCCTGCGGCAATCGCATGTTTTTGCGGTATGTCTGACCTGTTCGCTGTCTGAGGTTGTTTTGGTCAGCATCGGCGTGTTTGGATTTGGCCGGATTGCCGAGCTTGCCACCTGGATCACCACGGCGATGCTTTGGGGCGGCGCGCTTTTCCTCTTTGTCTATGGCGGGTTTTGTTTCCGATCCGCATGGCGTGGCTCGGAAGGGTTGCAGGCGAGCGAAGGGGCCGAGATGAGTTTGAAGGCGGCGATACTCGCGTGCCTAGCTTTTACGTGGCTCAACCCGCACGCAATCCTCGATACGGTCATTCTACTGGGTGCACTCGCTGCACAATATGGGGAGGACCGCGGGTTTTTCGGGGCGGGCGCCATCGCCGCCGCCGCTAGCTTCTTTTTCATGCTCGGCTATGGTGCCCGGCTTTTGGCGCCTGTTTTTGCGAAGCCAACAGCTTGGCGTGTGCTTGATACCCTGATCGGGATCACGATGTGGGCCATCGCCTTGGCCTTAATCCTTCGGCATTGATTTTGGCCTTGCGGCCCTCGCCGCTTGACTGTCAGGTGGCGCAATGGCCCCCAAAACTCACAACCCCGCGCTCGGCGCGTTCTGGATGCTAGCGACCGGCATTCTGTTCGTGGCGGTCACGGCAGTGGTCAAATATGTGGGCGACGGACTGCCCGCAGCTGAGGCCGCATTTTTGCGTTACCTTTTGGGTCTCGTCTTTCTGATCCCAATGATCCCGGCCATGCGGGCGGCGACCCTGACCCCACGCATCTATAAGGTCTTCGCCTTTCGCGGCGTTGTGCACTCGCTGGGGGTGACGCTCTGGTTTTACGCGATGACGCGGATCTCCATCGCCGAAGTGACGTCGATGAACTACCTCAACCCAATCTATGTAACGGTCGCCGCAGCTCTTTTCCTGGGTGAGAAACTGGCCTTCCGTCGCATCATGGCCGTCGTCGCTGCGCTGATCGGCGCAATGATCATCCTGCGCCCGGGCTTTCGGGAGCTCAACTCTGGCCATATCGCTATGCTCTTCGCCGCTGTGTTTTTTGCCGGGTCTTACCTCAGCGCCAAGGTCATGGCCGATGAGGTTTCCCCCTCCGTTGTGGTGTTCATGCTCTCGGTCACCGTAACCATAGGGCTGGCGCCCATGGCGCTTGCGGTCTGGGTCACTCCGACATGGGCGCAGATCGGTTGGATGTTCCTGCTCGCGGCTCTGGCCACGGGTGGGCACTATACGATGACACTGGCCTTCGCCTGTGCGCCTTTGACCGTTACTCAGCCGGTCTACTTTTTGCAGCTGGTTTGGGCGGTGCTTCTGGGATGGCTCGTCTTCGACGAGGCGGTGGATGTCTATGTGATTATGGGCGGCATTCTGATTGTGGGCGCTGTTAGCTTCATCACTTGGCGCGAACACGTACTCAAACGCCGCGCCGTGACCCCTGCGCCGCCCGCCACCAAAGTATAGCTGTCAACTGCCGCTGCGCGCGGTTCGCTGCCGATGCGCGCCTTAGCTAAGCGGGCTGCCGAGTGCTGCATGCACAACTACACCGCCCAACCGCGCTAGAACAAACCAGAAGTGAGTAGGTTCGCGCGAATAGCGATTAGGCCAGCAGAGATCTGAGTACTCTCACAGCTTCACGCCTTGCATCTTCTGCGCTGATATCGCCCGATTGCGCCGCCTCCAACCAAACACCGTCCATATAGGCCTGAATGGTTGCCGTAACTGTGCCTAGGTTTTCGAGGGGAACAAGTTGGCGCAGCTCTGATTTTAGGTGACTATGCACTCTGCCGCGGTTGATCCTGTGAAGTCGCGACAGAGTGTTTGAATACGGCGCATTTGACCAGAATTGCACCCAAAGTGAGCATTGCGCGGGCGTGAATAACCGATCGTCAAAATTCGCTTCAATCAGCGCGACAAGCCGATCTTTCGGCCTGTGGGCATCACGAAATCTCTCGATCACAGACTCTTTCAACAGGCCCAGAAGCCTGCGCATCGTGGCCTCCATCAACCTGTCTTTGGTGCCGAAGTAGTAGTTGATCGACGCTGCCGATGCATTCGCTTCAAGCGCAATATCGTTCATCGTCACTTGAGCGTATCCATGCCGATGAACGGCGCGTATGGCGGCGGCGGTCAGCTCTTCATTTCTGGTATCGCGTATGCGGGACATGGCGCAGATATCGCAGGTTTTTATTACAATTGCAAAACTTGTATGGTCGTACAAGTTTTGTTGCTGAGTTGATTAAATCCTGCTAAAGCGGCTCGAAACCAAATGCAGGAGAGCCGCCATGCGCGCCCAACCCGAAGCCAGCCATTTCGTCAACGGTGCCTATGTCGAGGACGCAAATGGGGCCGAAATTGAATGCATCTACCCAGCGACAGGGGAGGTCGTGGCCAAGCTGCATTCCGCGACCCCTGCGATCATCGAGCAGGCGCTGGAAAGCGCCAAGGCAGGACAGAAAGTTTGGGCCGCTATGACCGGGACCGAGCGGGGCCGCGTTCTGCGAAAAGCGGCGCTGATTATCGAGGAGCGCAACCACGAGCTGTCGGTTTTGGAAACGCTCGATACCGGTAAGCCAATCTCCGAAACACTCTATGTGGATGCGACGTCGGGGCGTGAGGCTTTGGAATATTTTGGGGGGCTCGCAGGCAGCCTGACAGGGGAGCATATTTCCTTGGGGCAGGACTGGGTCTATACGGTACGCGAACCTTTGGGTGTCTGCGTCGGTATCGGCGCATGGAATTACCCCACCCAGATTGCCTGCTGGAAAGGCGCGCCTGCGCTGGCTTGCGGCAACGCGATGATTTTCAAACCGTCCGAGACAACCCCAATCTGCGCCTTGAAGGTGGCTGAGATTTTGCACGAGGCCGGGCTGCCGGCGGGCGTTTACAACGTGGTGCAGGGCTACGGTGACGTAGGCGCTGCCCTGGTGGCCGACGCGCGTGTCGACAAGGTCTCTTTGACCGGATCGGTGCCAACGGGACGCAAAGTCTACGCGTCAGCGGCGGCAGGCATGAAACACGTCACCATGGAGCTCGGCGGCAAATCCCCGATGATCGTTTTTGACGACGCAGATCTCGAAGACGCTGTCGGTGGCGCGATCCTGGCGAATTTCTATTCCTCCGGGCAAGTGTGTTCGAACGGTACACGCGTCTTCGTTCAAAAGGGTATCAAGGACGCGTTTCTCAAGCGCCTCAAAGAACGCACAGAGCAAGCTGTCATAGGCGATCCGATGGATGAGGCCACGAATTTTGGGCCCATGGTGAGTGCTGCTCAGATGAACATCGTTCTGGGCTATATCGATAAGGGTCTCGAGGAAGGCGCAAAGCTCATCACCGGCGGCAAGATGGCACCGCGCGACGGCTATTTCATCGAGCCCACGGTCTTTTCTGACGTAACCGACGAGATGACTATCGCGCGTGAAGAAATCTTCGGTCCAGTACTGTCAGTGCTCACTTTTGATGACGAGGAAGAGGTTCTAACCCGCGCAAATAAAACGGAATTCGGTTTGGCCGCCGGCGTGTTTACCAAGGACCTGACCCGCGCCCACCGTGTCGCGGCTGCGTTCGAGGCGGGCACCTGCTATATAAATACTTACAACCTCGCACCAGTTGAGGCGCCCTTCGGTGGCACCAAGGCCTCCGGCGTTGGCCGAGAAAATTCCAAAGAAGCGATCAACCATTATAGCCAGGTTAAGTCGGTCTATGTCGCTATGGGGCCTGTCGAGGCTCCGTTCTAAGATGAAGGCTGACTACGTCATCGTGGGCGCCGGGTCTGCGGGCTGCGCGATGGCTTATCGCCTCGCGGAGGCCGGTCGTTCGGTGATTGTGATTGAGCATGGCGGTTCCGACATCGGCCCCTTCATCCAAATGCCGGGCGCGCTGAGCTTTCCGATGAATATGGCGCGCTATGATTGGGGCTACCGCTCCGAGCCAGAACCGCACCTGAACAACCGCCGCTTGGCAACGCCACGGGGCAAAGTGATCGGCGGGTCTAGCTCGATCAACGGCATGGTCTATGTGCGTGGCCATGCAGGCGATTTTGACCATTGGGCGGAACAGGGAGCCGACGGGTGGTCCTATGCTGACGTGCTGTCTTACTACAAACGCATGGAAAACTGGTCGTCTGGTGGGCGCGGGGGCGATGCGTCGTGGCGCGGTCGAAATGGACCTTTAAGCGTGTCACGCGGGCCGGGCGCGAACCCTCTAACCCAAGCTTTCATCGATGCCGGTGTTCAGGCGGGCTACCAGATGACGTCGGACTACAATGGCGAGCAGCAAGAAGGATTTGGTCCGTTCGATGCCACCATCAAAAACGGCCGTCGATGGTCCGCCGCCAATGCTTATATGCGGCCGGCGCTGAAGCGAAAGAACTGCAGCCTTGTCAATGCATTCGCGCGCAAAGTTGTCATCAAAGAGGGACGTGCGACCGGGGCCGAGATCGAACGTAAAGGCCAGATTGAGGTGGTAGAGGCGAGCGCTGAGGTGATCCTATCCGCATCTTCCATCAACTCCCCCAAACTTCTTATGCTTTCGGGCATCGGTCCAGCTAAACATCTTCAAGACCACGGGATCGAGGTCATCGCTGATCGCGCTGGCGTTGGACAAAACCTGCAAGACCATCTGGAACTCTACATCCAAATGGCCGCGTCTCAGCCGGTAACTCTCTATAAATATTGGAATATCCCGATGAAGGGTTGGGTCGGAACGCAATGGTTGTTGTCCAAGCTGGGCCTTGGCGCGTCGAACCAGTTTGAAAGCGGAGGATTTATTCGTTCCAAAGCGGGCATTCGATATCCCGATATCCAATACCACTTCCTACCGATTGCGGTGCGTTACGACGGTCAAGCCGCTGCGGAAGGTCATGGCTATCAAGCACATGTGGGGCCAATGCGTTCCAAATCGCGCGGGCAGGTGACGTTGAGCAGTTCTGATCCGAATGATGCGCCCAAGATCGCGTTCAACTACATGTCCCACCCAGAGGATTGGGAGGAGTTTCGCACCTGCATACGTTTGACGCGGGAGATTTTCGGTCAAGACGCGTTCAAGCCTTACGCAAAGCACGAAATTCAACCAGGCGACGATATTCAAAGTGATGCGCAACTTGATGATTTTATTCGGGAACATGCCGAAAGCGCTTATCATCCTTGTGGGACCGCAAGAATGGGGCGGCGCGATGATCCGGGCGCTGTGGTGGACCCGGAAGCACGCGTGATCGGCGTCGACAACCTGCGCCTTGCCGATAGTTCTATCTTCCCGCGCATAACCAATGGCAACCTAAATGCCCCTTCAATCATGGTCGGTGAGAAGGCTGCGGATCATATTTTGGGAAAACCGCCCTTGGCCAAAGACAATGCCGCGCCATGGGTGCACCCGCAGTGGGAGACGCAACAGCGCTAACTGCCGATCGTATAGGGCAGTGTCGCGCGCAAGTTGTGGTCGACACTTAGCTTGCTTTCCAGCGGCGGGACGGAGCGTTGATGACAATTCACCCGCTCGCAAATCCGGCACGAAACGCCAATCGGCTCAAACGCACGCGGCTTGGCAGGCAGGAGGTCGTCAGCATAGATGATCGCATCCGCATGGCTCACCTCACAGCCAAGGGCGATGGCAAAGCGCCGGGTCGGCGCATGAAAGCTGCCGCCCGACTTGGAGACGTCGCGCGCCAGTGAGATATATTGCATCCCATCTGGCGTTTGCGCCAATTGTCGCAAAAACCGTCCCGGTGTTTCAAAGGCGCGATGCACGTTCCAAAGTGGGCATGCACCACCGAACCGTGCAAATTGCAGATGCGTGGCGGAGTGGCGTTTGGTGATCGTGCCGGCTTGATCAACACGGACGAAAAAGAACGGAATGCCTTTCGCGCCGGGCCTTTGCATGGTCGAAAGTCGATGCGCGACCTGTTCGATGGAAGCGCCAAACTGATTGGCTAAATGCTCAAGGTCGTGGCGGCAATCCTGCGCAGCGGCCAAAAACCGGTCATAAGGAAGCAGGGCCGCGCCAGCGAAATAGTTTGCAAGACCGATCTTGGCGATAGAACGCGCCGCATCGGTTTTGAAGCGCGCCAAATCGAGTGTCGCCTCCAACAGTTCGTTGTGAGCGACCAAGGCAATTTGATGCAGGATTTGAAAACGCTGGGTCGCGGCGTGTGCTTGCGCCGACAGGGTCAATTCGCCCAAGTCTGGATCGTAGGCGCGCAAATTGGCTCCGTCGCTGAACTGGACAGCTAAGGGCAGGTTTTGTGCGCGAAGAATGTCGCTCGTCAGTGTGACCGCGAAATGCTCTGCCGCGCGGTCGACCGCGTCAATATAGTTGTCGCAATAGTGGAAAAAGTCGCGCACTTCCTCCCAGGGGCTAGGTTGAAGTGCCGTATCCTCGCGCCCCAGGGCCTCGTCGAGAGAGGCAAGTCGCTCATGGTTTTGACGATAGGCGCGATGAAGTTGCAAAAACGCATGTGCAAGCCCGGGCGCATTGGACGCTGCCAGCTGAAGCTCAGCCAAGGGCGGGGTCAGTTGATCAAATACCGGATCGCTCAACACTTCGCGCATGTCGCTGACCATACGACCCGCATCGCCGGTGCGCAGTTGTGTGATGTCGAACCCAAACTCCTGCGCCATTGCCAAAACCACGCCGGTGGAGACCGGGCGATTGTTGTTCTCCATCTGATTGAGATAGGGGAGCGAAACTCCGAGTTGCGCTGCAAATGCCTTTTGGGTCAGGCCGAGTTTGGTGCGCAATTCACGCAGCTTCACTCCGGCGTATAATTTTTGGTGGGGCATAGGTCATAGTTTGCAGGTTTGCGATTTCTTCTTTTAAGATTTGCAAACCCAAGCAGCAAGTCTTTATGCGATCTGTGCTTCCCGCCATGAGACAAAAGAAATTGCAAAAACGCAGGCAAGTGCGCTCAGAAGCATGATCCATTGAAGCGGCAAGCTCGTTGTGCTGCCCTCAAGCACCGCGCCTGCGACCGCTGCCAACGCTGCCCCGCCGCCAATCATGATCGCGCCGCCAACGCCGGATGCGGTACCGGCGAGATGCGGTCGAACAGATAAAAGCCCCGCTGTCGCATTTGGCAAAACCATTCCGTTGCCCAGCCCAACAAAGGCGCAAAATGTAAAAAAGCTGGCCAGACTGCCAAAACCGATCCAGGTGACCAGAATTGAACAACTCATGCCAAACAGCAAAACGACGCTTCCGATCCAGATCATCCGGTTGATACCCAACCGGACAGAAAGGCGGCCCGAGAAGAGGTTTCCGAAAAAATAACCAATAGCCGGGATGCCAAGAAACATGCCAACGGTGGCAGCGGGTTGATCATAAATTGTCGTTGCAATGTAGGGGGCCCCGCCTAAAAAAGCGAAAAACGCACCTGAAGAAAATGCCGCGCTCAACGAGTATCCCCAAAACCTTGGAGATGTAAAAAGTTCTGGGTATTCAGATATTTGCGCGGTGAAGCTTTGACCCTTTGATAGGTTTGTTTCGCCTTGATCAAAATAGCAAAGCACCATCAAAGCCGATCCAAATACCGCCATAACTAGGAATGTTGCGCGCCATCCAAAGCCAGCATCAAGGACGCCGCCAATGCTCGGTGCGACCATAGGGACCAGGGACATCCCCATGGTGACATAGCCGATCATGGCGGCGCTTTCGGCCTGCGGTACGATATCGCGTATAATGGCGCGGCTCAAAACCATCGAGACTGCGACAACCGATTGCACCATTCTAAAAAACAAGAAGGTCTCGGCGTTCGTCGAAAGCATGCAACCTATAGATGCGAGCGTGAACAAGCCCAATGCGCCAAGGATCGCCGGCCGCCGTCCGAACTTATCCGAGATTGGTCCGATTAAGATTTGTGAAGCAGCGGTAAATGCCAAATAGAGAGAGACCGAAAGCTGCATTACGCCGTAGGACGTCCCGAACTCCATCGTCATCGCAGGAAGAGAGGGTAGAAAGATACTCATGCTCATTGCCGAAATGCCTGCAAGCAGCACGAGCGTGAGCAAATGTGGTGGCGAGCGACGGTCCAGAAATTTGACCGCATTAGTATTTTTCATGTCAAAACAGTAACGAAGCACGCGAGGATGTCCATGCTTCGCTCGGCGCATCGGCAGCGTATTGCTTGTCGTATACCTTACGGCCAGGGTTTGCAGATTTGCAATTTGACGGCTTTGGTTGCGAATGAGTTTGCAAATTTGCGGAATTCTTCTTTTTTGCGCCGCAGCATTTCGCTAGGGTCCGCTAAATCAGGAGGAGGCCCAGATGAAAGATATTCTCAATGAGCTCGAAATGCGCCGCGAAGAGGCGCGCAAGGGTGGAGGGCAACGCCGCGTTGACGCTCAGCATAGCAAAGGAAAGCTGACAGCGCGCGAGCGTATCGATCTGCTCTTGGACGAAGGCTCCTTTGAAGAATTCGACATGTTCGTGGCACATCGCTGCACCGAGTTTGGGATAGAGGCCGACCGTCCTGCAGGCGACGGCGTCGTTACCGGTTGGGGTACAATTAACGGGCGTCAGGTCTATGTTTTCAGCCAGGATTTCACAGTTTTCGGTGGATCGCTGTCGGAAACGCATGCGCAGAAGATTTGCAAGATCATGGATATTGCGATGCAGAATGGCGCGCCGGTTATTGGTCTAAACGACTCGGGCGGCGCGCGTATTCAGGAGGGCGTTGCGTCACTTGCAGGTTATGCAGACGTCTTCCAACGTAATATTATGGCGTCCGGCGTCGTGCCACAAATCAGTGTGATCATGGGTCCATGTGCCGGCGGTGCGGTCTATTCGCCCGCGATGACGGATTTCATTTTCATGGTCAAAGACACCTCCTATATGTTCGTAACCGGTCCTGATGTCGTCAAAACGGTGACCAATGAGGTCGTCACTGCTGAAGAGCTGGGCGGTGCTTCTACCCACACGAAAAAGTCTTCCGTCGCGGACGGCGCGTTTGAAAATGACGTTGAAGCGCTGGCCGAGGTGAGAAGGTTGGTCGACTTCCTACCCCTCAACAACCGCGAAAAGCCGCCCGTGCGTCCTTTCTTTGATGATGTCGCGCGTCAGGAGGACTCGCTCGATACGTTGATCCCTGACAACCCAAACACGCCTTATGATATGAAAGAGCTGATCACCAAGCTCGCGGATGAGGGCGATTTTTACGAAATTCAGGAAGACTTTGCGAAGAATATCCTGACCGGGTTTATCAGGCTTGAAGGCCAAACCGTGGGCGTCGTCGGCAACCAGCCGATGGTGCTTGCAGGCGTGCTCGACATCGACAGTTCGCGTAAAGCGGCGAGATTTGTCCGCTTCTGCGATGCGTTCGAGATTCCGATCTTAACGCTGGTCGACGTGCCCGGCTTCTTGCCCGGAACGTCCCAAGAATATGGCGGTGTGATCAAGCATGGGGCCAAGCTTCTTTTTGCCTATGGTGAGGCCACGGTTCCCAAGGTGACGGTCATCACCCGCAAAGCCTATGGCGGCGCCTATGATGTTATGTCGTCGAAGCATTTGCGGGGTGACTTCAACTATGCCTGGCCCACGGCCGAGATCGCCGTGATGGGGGCAAAGGGCGCAGTGGAAATTCTCTACCGCTCGGAGCTGGGCGAGCCAGACAAGATCGCGCAGCGCACTGCGGACTATGAGGACCGTTTTGCCAATCCGTTTGTCGCGGCGGAAAAAGGGTTCATTGATGAGGTCATCATGCCCCATTCCACGCGTCGACGGGTAAGCCGCGCTTTTGCGTCTCTGCGCGGCAAGCAGTTGAAAAACCCTTGGAAGAAGCACGACAATATCCCGCTGTGATGTTGACCGCGACGAACACTGTTTTGCGCTTCGGGGGCGGGCTTTGCGCGGCTGTTCTGATCGCGCAGTCCTGCAACGCTGAGGAGCGGGCAGGGGTGTCGATGCCCTCTGGTCTGGTGGTTGAGCCGCTCGAAACACGGCTGGAGCCTTTTGGTGCGCCAACGCATTCCGTGCAGACCGTAAGGCTGCGCTATGTTTCTGATCAGCTCACTGAAAAAGCGTTCGATTTCGCGCAGATCGAAGGTGATTTTGCCTATTTATGCCAAACAGATGGGTTGGTGACTCGTGCCCGATCTGCGCCAAATGCGAAACAGATTATCATCTCGATTGCTTCCGAACCGTTGGTTTTTGGGGAAATTTCCCCGCAAATCGTCCAGTATTTCGATGCGTTTGACGTCAAATCTGATGCGTGTGTGTGGGCTGGGCTATGAATAAAACACATATTTATCATGCCGTTAAATGGTGCCAATTCCAGATTGATGCATTCGCGTCACATCGTGAATTAGGCAACGTTGGGCGGTATTATTCCGCATTGAATACAGATAGCTTGCATCGAGGTCGCATTTCTGTGACCCATAACATGTGGGTTAACGAAATCCGGGGTGACTCGGGCGAGTTAGCGTATGAACTTAATAGGAGACTGACATGTCCAAGAGCATCAAAGCCATCGTTGCACTGGCATTCGTCGCAACCATCGCAGCTTGCGCACAGCAAGAAGAAGAAGTGGTTGTTGTCGAGCCTGTGGTCGAAGAGCCCGTATTCGAAAAATTCTAATACCTTTGCGGGGCGCTCATTCTCGCGCGCCCCGCAAAACTCTTACTGCTCCGCCCCGCGCGTTGAGCTGACCCTCCCAAAGAAGTCTTATCTTTCTTGCAATCCTGCAATTGATGCGGGGATTTTGTTGTGCTGAAACACAAGGGTTTCCCAGGTCGACTGCCCGGCACGGATTTTCAATTTACGATCCGCCGTGACAACAAAAAGGGCGCAACGGCCCTTACAGCGCGCGAGCGCTTTGCGGATCGCAAACCTGCTGACAGGCGCGCGGATGAGGGCTTTATGTGGGCGCTTTGGGACTATTTTGGCGAAGAGACGTTTGAGCGCGGAAACTTGGATGCGGGCCGCTTAAGCTGGCTCCTCGGGCGAGAGGTTTTGCCTGCTGAGGACCCGTTCGACCCAGAGAGCTACGACGCATTGCTCCGAATTGATGTCGCGCGCGCGCGCGCCTCGTTCCCGGCCGCTTTCGATGGGAGCTACGGATGAAAATCGGCGTTTCCCTGCTAGAGGCCCGTAATTATGGGCAAATTTACGCTCAAAAGCATAGTGTTGGCGCACTGGGCTTTGTTTTGCGGCCGGCTCAAGACACAGTACTTACGTGGCAGGGCATCTCCAGCACAGACGCGCAGCCACGTGTACAAAACCGTTACCCTTCCCCTCTAAAGAGGTCCGTCCGCACTGACGGACCTCTTTTCTCGTTTCGGTCGGCGGGTTTTCGCCGAGATTGTGCCGCTCTGCAATCAGGTGAATCTTTTTCGTCAGCGATATGCTTACGTCCTTTCAAAAATAAAAAAGGAGAGCGGGCATGCGGAAAACACTTACAGGCGCATCACTTATACTCACATTTGGTCTCGTGGCGGCCTGCGACACGGATGTCGAGCGTGGCGCGGTTGGCGCAGGCGCGGGCGTTGTCGTCTCGAAAGCCTTGGGTGGTGACGCCGTTACCGGCGCCTTGGTCGGCGGCTTGGCTGGCGTGTTCTGCGACGACGCGGGCGTCTGCAACTAAACAACGCCGCGGGTGGCAAGAAGTAGCGCAGCGCGTACCACTGGTTCGCGCGGCTCGTTGCTCATGTGTAGGTCTCGCGCAAATTTTTATGCACCTCAGGGGCGCGGAATGCTCACGTATCTCGACCCAAATAGGAGGTACATCATGCGCAAACCCATCATCTACACCGTTCTTCTCAGCGCTATCGCGGCTCTTGCGGCTTGCGACAATGACTTTGAACGCGGGGCGCTCGGTGCGGGCGCGGGTGCGGCCGTCGCCGTTGCCACAGGCGGAAGTGTCGGTTCGGGCGCACTGGTCGGCGGCGTCGCGGGCGTCTTTTGCGACGATTTGGGCGTTTGTAAATAACGCATCTTTCGCAGCGGCGAGCGCGTCGCAATTTTTCTATCGGCCGGACGCCCCGAGTGGGGCGCCCGGCTTTTTCTATGCGCGCGGGTCAATCCAAACGCAACAATTCTCGGGGACATGCACAAATGTTTAAGAAAATCCTGATCGCCAATCGGGGCGAGATCGCCTGCCGCGTCATCAAGACGGCGCGCAAGATGGGGATCAAAACGGTCGCGATCTACTCAGATGCTGACCGCAACGCGATGCATGTCAAAATGGCAGATGAAGCGGTCCATATCGGCCCGCCGCCCGCCAACCAGTCTTACATCGTTATCGACAAGGTGATGGCCGCCATTGAAGAAACCGGGGCCGAGGCTGTGCACCCGGGCTACGGGTTCTTGTCGGAAAACTCCAAGTTCGCAGAGGCTTTGGACGCCGCTGGCATCGCATTCATTGGGCCGCCAGTCGGTGCGATTGAGAAAATGGGCGACAAGATCACGTCAAAGAAAATCGCCCAGGACGCGAAAGTCTCTACTGTGCCGGGCCATATGGGGCTGATCGAGGACGCGGAGGAAGCCGTCAAAATCTCGACCGGCATTGGCTACCCGGTGATGATCAAAGCAAGTGCCGGCGGCGGCGGTAAAGGCATGCGGATCGCGTGGAATGACGACGAGGCGCGCGAGGGTTTCCAATCTTCCAAGAACGAGGCGGCCAACAGCTTTGGGGATGACCGCATCTTCATAGAGAAGTTTGTAACTCAGCCACGCCATATCGAAATCCAGGTGCTCTCCGACGGACAAGGTAACACTATATACCTAGGCGAACGTGAGTGTTCGATCCAGCGCCGCAACCAAAAGGTGATTGAGGAGGCCCCGTCACCTTTTCTGGATTCCAAAACCCGCAAAGCCATGGGGGAAGAGGCCTGCGCTTTGGCCGATGCCGTTGGCTACGCCTCGGCGGGAACGGTGGAATTCATCGTTGATGGCGACAAGAATTTCTATTTCCTTGAAATGAACACCCGCCTGCAGGTTGAACACCCTGTGACCGAGCTGATCACCGGCGTTGATCTGGTCGAGCAGATGATCCGCGTCGCCCACGGCGAAAAGTTGAAAATCAAGCAAAGCGATATCAAGCTAAATGGCTGGGCGATGGAAAGCCGTCTCTATGCCGAGGACCCGTATCGCAATTTCTTGCCGTCCATCGGCCGTCTGACCCGCTACCGCCCGCCTGAGGAGATTAGCAAAAAAGGCATCGTCGTCCGTAATGACACCGGCGTATATGAGGGTGGTGAGATCTCGATGTATTACGACCCCATGATCGCCAAGCTTTGCACTTGGGGACCGGACCGGCCCTCCGCGATTGAAAACATGCGGGTCGCACTCGACAGTTTCGAGGTTGAAGGCATCGGGCATAACCTTCCGTTCTGCTCCGCCGTAATGGATCACCCGAAATTCGTCTCAGGCAACATCACCACCGCCTTCATTGAGGAGGAGTACCCCGACGGCTTTGAGGGCGTCGAGCTTGATCATGACACGCTTGCGAAAGTCGCCTCGGCGGCGGCGGCGATGAACCGCGTCGCCGAAATCCGGCGCGCGCGCATTTCGGGCCGGATCGATAACCACAAACGCAAAGTCGGCAAGGATTGGGTTGTCACCCTTCAGGGGCAAGAGTTCCCGGTTAAGGTGAAAGCTGATCTCGATGGTTCGACGGTCAAACACAAAAAGCGTGGACCTGCGAAGGGTGCGTCGCATCGCGTGACCTCGGACTGGACCCCCGGTGACAAGTTGGCGGAATTGGATATCGATGGCGCGCCTATCGTCTTGAAGGTCGACAAACGCACTTCAGGGTTTCGCCTGCGTTTGCGCGGTGCCGATATGCGCGTCCATGTTCGAACCCCGCGCCAGGCTGAATTGGCGGCGTTGATGCCCGAAAAAGTGGCCCCCGATACCTCCAGACTTTTGCTTTGCCCGATGCCGGGTTTGGTTGTGAAGCTCGATGTCGAGGTTGGCGAAGAAGTGCAGGAAGGTCAGGCACTTTGCACCGTCGAGGCGATGAAGATGGAAAATATCCTGCGCGCCGAGCGCAGGGGCGTCGTTGCTAAGATCAATGCAAGTCCCGGCGAAAACCTCGCCGTCGATGATATTATTTTGGAATTCGAATAGGGAGGCCGCGTCTAGCGCCGTGACACAAATTGTTCCTGAATATGCCGGGTCTTACCCTTCAAGCGCGTCCGCGCGCTTGTCGCGCAGTTCTTGTTGGCGCATCGGCATTTTGTCGATGGCGCGTGACAGCTCGCGCACGGACCAAGGGAACGGTTTGCGCAGCTTCACATCCCCATCTTTGCCAATCAGCACGAGCATGAAACCGCGTGGTCTCAACTTTTCGCGTAACTCGGACAGTGTATCCGGGTCGGTGTCGGTCAAGATAACGACATCGCGCTCGGCCAACGCGTCTGAACGCGCATCAAGCAGGTCCAATTGGCGTATGAAAGCGGGATCGCGTTCTGTGTCAGCAAAAACGACGATAGGGCGCTTCTCCCAAAGAAAATCATTAAGATCTGCTTCCGCCATGGCCTTTGGGGCCATCTGTGTCTCATCCTGCGTCTCTGAGCTCTGCGCTTGGACGATCCCTGCGGATACCGTCAGAAAAAGAGCTGCGAAAACAATGGTAAACCTGCGTGCCATGAAGCCTCCTGTTACTCAGCATATAGGGGTCGATTACGGCATTGCTATCGAAAATATCGTGACTGTGAGCCGTCGCGTATCGATTAACCGATTGATGAGAGTTTTACCCCACCCTGCGCCACAAGCTCGCACGGATCGTGCGCGTCGCAGGAGAGGTCGCAAAATCATGAATGTTAACTTTCATCTCGGGGCGCATCGGTGTGCCGCGGGGCATTTTCAAACCTATTTGGAACTTAACGAAAAACGTCTCGCGCGCGCAGGCATTTGTTTTTGGGGGCCAGGTCGCGTTGGCAACGGGCTCTTTGCGGGTCTTTTGGGCAATGTTGCGGGTGGCCCGTCCGGTTTGGTGCAGCGTTCCGTCGGGCGCATCCAACTGCAGCTAGATCACGCGCAAGAAGGCAGGGCTGAGCATCTCATCGTCACCGCACCGGACCTTTTGGGGCGTATGGAACACAATTTTGCGACATCGAGCCTCTACGCGGGTGCGCGGCCTCGGTTGTCACGGCTCGCCGCGGCATTTGGCGGGCGCAACTTGCGCATAGGTCTGGCCATCCGGTCCTATGAGACGTTTTGGTCATCAGCGCTGGCTGAGCGGGTCGCACGCGGCTACGCCCTTCCACGTCCCGATCGGTTGCAGTGCTTGGCCGATCAGCCGCGCCGCTGGCGCTATGTAGTCAAAGATATTGCCCGCGCGATCCCGGAAGCCGAGATTTCTGTTTGGACTTTTGAAGGAATTGAGGCCCAGCACGGCCATCAGTTTGAGGCGCTGACGGGTGCGCCGCCGCCAAGCGCGATGGTTCTGCCCCAAACGCCAAAACTGGGTCGTCTTTCCGCCGAAAGCATCGGCGCAATCGCGGCGGAGCGTGGAGAATTGGCACTGGCCAAGGACATTTGGAGCCAACCTGGGACCTACCAGCCGTTCGATGCGGCCCAAAGCTTAAAAATGCGACAAGACTACGCTGAGGATATCGACTGGCTGATCAATGGCTGCGATGGCTTGGCCACTTATTTTGACCCGCAAAGCGCAACAGACGCCGGGTTCCCAGACGTGAGAGGAAGACAGCATGACCGACAAGACAGAGTGGGAAAACCGCGCCATGAAAGAACTGCGCGGGCGCGCGCTGGATGAACTGACATGGGACAGCCCCGAAGGCATTCCGATCCAGCCGGTCTACACCGCCGAGGATGCTGAGGGTCTGAGCCATATGGGCTCAATGCCGGGTGAGGGGCCGTTTACGCGCGGACCCAAGGCCACGATGTATACCGGGCGTCCTTGGACAATCCGCCAATATGCTGGCTTTTCCACGGCTGAGGAAAGCAACACCTTCTACCGTCGCGCGCTCGATGCGGGCCAACAAGGCGTTTCCGTCGCTTTTGATCTGGCGACGCATCGCGGGTATGACAGCGACCATGAACGCGTCGAGGGCGATGTCGGCAAGGCTGGTGTCGCAATTGACAGCGTTGAGGATATGAAAATCCTCTTCGACGGCATTCCTTTGGACAAAATCAGCGTTTCTATGACTATGAACGGCGCTGTGATCCCGGTTCTCGCGTCCTTTATCGTCGCCGGTGAGGAACAAGGTCACGACCGCGCTGTCCTTTCAGGTACCATTCAAAACGATATTCTGAAGGAATTTATGGTCCGCAACACATATATATACCCGCCCGAGCCGTCGATGCGGATCGTGTCGGACATCATTGAGTTCACTTCGACCGATATGCCGAAATTCAACTCAATCTCCATCTCCGGCTACCACATGCAGGAGGCGGGCGCGAACCTCGTCCAAGAGTTGGCCTTCACCCTCGCGGACGGAAAGGAATACGTGCGCGCGGCCATCGAGAAGGGCATGGACGTAGATAAATTTGCAGGCCGGTTGAGCTTTTTCTTCGCCATCGGCATGAACTTTTTCATGGAGGCCGCAAAGCTGCGCGCCGCCCGCTTTTTGTGGCATCGCATCATGACCGAGTTCGGCGCGCAAGACGAACGCTCAAAAATGCTGCGCACCCATTGTCAGACCAGTGGCGTGAGCCTTCAGGAGCAGGACCCTTACAACAACATCGTGCGAACAGCCTATGAGGCAATGTCGGCGGTGTTGGGCGGGACTCAATCATTGCACACCAACAGCTTTGATGAGGCCATCGCGCTGCCAACGGCGTTTTCAAGTCGCATTGCGCGCAACACGCAATTGATTTTGCAAAATGAGACCAAAGTCACCAAGGTTGTCGACCCGCTGGCAGGCTCCTATTACGTCGAAAAGCTCACGGCAGATCTGGCCGATGAGGCCTGGAAGATTATCGCTGAAATTGACGAGATGGGCGGCATGACCAAAGCGGTCGCTTCTGGCATGCCCAAGCTCAGGATCGAGGAGGCCGCCGCACTGCGTCAAGCGCAGGTTGATCGCGGCGACGAGGTCGTCGTCGGGGTAAATAAGTTCAAGCTCGACGCGCAGGAAGAGATCGACATCCGCGACGTCGACAACGTCGCCGTGCGCGCGAGCCAGATTGAGCGATTGGCGAAGATCAAGTCAACACGTGACCAGACCGCATGTGACGCTGCATTGGCCGCTTTGGAAAACGGGGCCGAGACGGGGACCGGAAACCTTCTGGCCCTGGCCGTTGAGGCTGCCCGCGCGCGCGCCACCGTAGGAGAGATCAGCATGAGCATGGAAAAAATATTCGGCCGCCACCGCGCTGAGGTCAAAACGCTCGCAGGTGTTTACGGCGCCGCCTATGAAGGCGATGCGGGCTTCGCCGCGATCCAGAAAGACGTAGAGCTTTTTGCTGAGGAAGAAGGCCGCCGCCCGCGTATGCTGGTCGTAAAAATGGGCCAAGACGGCCATGATCGTGGTGCTAAGGTCATTGCTACTGCCTTTGCTGATATCGGCTTTGATGTGGATGTGGGCCCGTTGTTTCAGACACCTGCGGAGGCCGCACAGGATGCGGTCGACAATGACGTTCATGTTGTTGGGATCAGCTCGCAAGCGGCAGGGCATAAAACGCTTGCGCCGCAACTGGTCAAAGCCCTCGATGAGGCCGACGCCAGCGAGATCATCGTCATCTGCGGTGGCGTCATCCCGCAACAGGATTACGACTTCCTCAAAGGGGCCGGTGTAAAAGCTATCTTCGGACCGGGCACCAATATCCCCGAAGCCGCAAAGGACATTCTCGACCTGATCCGCGCCTCCCGCGGCTAGGCCGCAATCGGCGGTTTTACCTCTTTGCCAGTTGTGTCATCTTGCGCCAAAGAAAGGGCACGAGATGGCACTACCGGTCCGCGAGCAGGCGAAATATTGGGGCATTGTGGCAGTCATCTTCTGCCTTGCTTTATGGTTTCTGGGCGACGTCCTGCTGCCATTCATTGTCGGCGGCGCGATTGCCTACATGATGGACCCGCTCGCCGATCGGTTGGAGCGGCTCAAGTTCAGCCGGGCGGTCGCGACGGCGACGATATCTTTGATCGCCGTGCTCGTGATTATCCCGGTCGCAGTCTTCGTCTTTAAAGAGGTCACTCAGCAAGCATTAGGTTTGTTTGCCGTCGCTCCGGAATATTTCGCGAGCTTACAAAAATATCTCAGCGAACGATTTCCGGCGATACTGGATGCCGACAGCCCCATCGGTCAGGTCTTGTCGAGCATCGGGAATACTATCAAAGAACAAGGCACAAATATTGCCAGAACCGTTCTGGGCTCCGCCATCGGCGTGATAAACGCGATGGTTTTCGTTATTGTCGTCCCTGTGGTCGCCTTCTACCTATTGTTAGACTGGGACAACATGATCGCCCGGATCGACGCGCTTTTGCCGCGTGACCACCGCCAGACCATTCGGGATCTGGCTGCTGAGATCGACACGACGCTTGCCAGCTTCGTGCGTGGCCAGCTTACAGTTTGCGCCATTCTGGGCACGTTTTACGCCGTCACATTGATGATTGTCGGCCTTCAATTCGGACTGGTTGTGGGCGTCGTTGCGGGGCTTATCACCTTCATTCCCTATGTCGGTGCCCTGGTTGGCGGCGCTTTGGCTATCGGCCTTGCGCTTTTCCAGTTCTGGGCTGAACCGCAATGGATTGTCGCCGTTGCGGTGATCTTCGGAATTGGTCAGTTCTTGGAAGGCAACATCCTGACCCCAAAGCTGGTTGGCCAAAGCGTGGGACTGCACCCGGTCTGGCTTCTTTTTGCGCTGTCTGCTTTCGGCTCGGTCTTCGGGTTTGTTGGCATGCTGGTGGCTGTGCCGGTTGCTGCCATGTTTGGCGTTTTGACACGGTTTGGCATTTTGCAATATCAGGGGAGCAGCCTGTATCGCGGTCTTGACCCAGATGAGCCGGAACAGGACAGCTAAATGCCCGAACAGCTCGCCTTTCCACTCCCGATCAAAACAGCTCTCGGGCGGGACAATTTCTTTGTCTCTGCGGCAAACCAGCTGGCTGTCGCAACGCTTGAAGACGCGGCGCTTTGGCCCAATGGAAAGCTGATCCTTTGCGGGCCGGTGGCCTCTGGCAAAACCCATCTGGCCTGTGTTTGGGCAGGAGAGGCCGGCGCGCGCATTGTCGCTGCCACCGCGTTGCCCACGCTGGATCTTGGGCAAGGCGCTTTAGGGCCATTGGTCGTCGAGGATATCGACCAGCTTGCGGCAAGTGAAGAAACGACACTCTTTCATCTGCACAATTTAATGCTGGCTGAAGGGCGCCCGCTGCTTATGACCACCACGCGCCCGCCGGGACAATTGGACATTGCGCTTCCTGATTTGATGAGCCGCCTGCAGGGCACGGCTCTGGTCACGTTGGACGCGCCGGACGACGCGCTCTTAAGCGTCGTGTTGTGCAAACTGTTCGCGGACCGTCAGATCACTATCTCGGGCGGGCTGCTGGACTATATCCTTCCGCGTCTTGAACGCAGCTTTGCCGCAGCGCGCGCTTTTGTGGACGAAATGGATCGCCGTGCCCTAAGCGAGGGAAAGCCAATTGGCAAACGCTTGGCAGGCGAAATCCTGACACCCAAAGCGGGGTGAGCATTGGACAAGCTCATGAAAAAAATGGCATAAGTCATTGTGACGTTACACTCAGACATCAAAAAACCGCCTATGATTGGCGCAGATTTCCTTAACTCGGCCTATCCCGAACCTTTAAGCGTGGACGGGGTCGATTTGACGGGCCCGGACCGTTTCTTCAATCGGGAATTGAGCTGGCTGGCTTTTAACTGGCGCGTCATAGAAGAGGCCTCCAATCCGAAGGTGCCTCTGCTCGAGCGGGTACGCTTCTTGGCAATATCCGCCAATAACCTGGATGAGTTTTATTCGGTCCGGGTTGCTGGGCTGCGCGAGCTGATGATTGAAGGCAATACGACCCCGTCTGCAGACGGGCGAAGCCCGAAAGACCAGCTTGTTCTGATTGACGAAAAAGCCCGCGCCTTGATGGAGCGGCAAGATGAGGTCCTCGACGAGCTGCGTCCAAAGATGCATGCCGCTGGCATTTCCATTCTGTTGGGCGACGACCTCAACAAAGACGATGACGTGTTTTTGGAGCGCTATTTCATCTCAAATATTTTCCCGGTCCTCTCGCCGCTAGCGATTGACCCGGCGCATCCGTTTCCGTTCATCCCGGATACGGGCCTCTCGCTTGCATTGCAGCTTCGCCGAAAATCCGACGGGCGCAGCCTTAAAGCCTTGCTGCCGATCCCAAAGCAAATTGAACGCTTCGTGACCTTGCCCCAGATCAATGGCCAAACCCGCGTTATTGCGATGGAGGACTTGCTGATCGAACGCATTGGCGAGATTTTTCCGGGCTATGAGGCTGCTGGGCATTGCACCTTCCGGGTTCTGCGCGACAGCGATCTCGAGGTTGAGGAAGAAGCCGAAGATTTGGTGCGGGAGTTTGAAAGTGCCTTGAAACGCCGTCGTCGCGGGGAGGTTGTGCGCCTTACACTGAGCTCTGACGCACCCGAAAAGCTTCGAACACTCGTTATGGACGCGCTTGAAGTGACCGAGACGGACGTGATCGCGATCACCGGTATGCTGGGATTGTCGGACATCTCAGAGCTCGTGGAAATGGGCGGCCATGAGTTGCTTTGGCCCCATTTCACACCGCGTGTGCCGGAACGTGTTCATGACCATGACGGCGACCTTTTTGCGGCAATCCGTCAGAAAGACATGTTGTTGCACCACCCTTATGAAACCTTTGACATGGTCGTGCGTTTCCTTGCGCGCGCTGCTCGTGATCCCGATGTGGTTGCGATCAAGCAGACGCTCTATCGGACCTCAAATGAAAGCCCCATTGTTGATGCGTTGTGTGAGGCCGCCGAGAATGGAAAATCGGTGACGGCGCTGGTGGAGTTGAAAGCCCGCTTTGATGAAGCCGCCAACATCCGCCAGTCGCGCAAATTGGAGCGCGCGGGCGCGCATGTGGTCTATGGATTTATCAACTATAAAACCCATGCCAAGATCAGCGCGATCGTGCGGCGCGAGGGTGACAAGCTTGTCACGTATACGCATTTTGGAACCGGAAATTACCATCCAATCACGGCGAAATTCTACACCGATCTGAGCCTTTTTACCTGTGACCCGGCCCTTGGGCGTGACGCGACGCGCGTGTTTAACTACGTTGGCGGATATGCACAGCCTTTGAGCCTTGAGAACCTCTCTATCGCGCCCCTATCACTCAAATCCCAGCTTCTGGCAAATATTGCAGCGGAGATCGCCTATGCCAAAGAAGGCAAGCCGGCTGAGATTTGGGGGAAGATGAATTCCCTGATTGAGCCGGACGTAATCGATGCGCTATACGCGGCCAGCCAAGCGGGCGTGAAAATCAGCCTTGTCATCCGCGGCATCTGTGGGCTGCGTCCAGGCATCGATGGGCTCAGCGACAACATTCGGGTTAAATCCATCGTTGGGCGTTTCCTAGAACATTCGCGCATTGTTTGTTTTGGCAATGGTCGCGGGCTGCCGTCGAAAAAAGCGCGGGTTTATATGTCTTCCGCCGACTGGATGGGCCGCAATCTCAATCGTCGCGTCGAAACGTTAGTGGAGATCACCAACAAAACGGTTCACGCGCAGATGATGAGCCAGATCATGGCTGCAAATCTCGCTGATACGTCCCAAAGCTGGGTGCTGGCGCCAGACGGCAGCTATACGCGTCAGGTTTTTGGCGAGGACGAACAACCTTTCAACTGCCATCGTTTCTTTATGGAGAACCCGTCCCTGTCGGGGCGTGGCTCGGCGGGGGCCAGCGATGTGCCGGAGCTGACCCACAGCAAAGATTGATTGACCGCTACGCTTTGCTAGACCAATGTCTCGCCCGGGGATAACTTCCCAACAAAAGGTGACGAACCGGGGATCACTCATTTTGGCTATGGACGGCACGCAAACAGATGCGAGCTCGGAAGAGTTTGGCCCGTTTGGCAGGCCGCTTTTTAATGATCCCAAGGCTAAGGCGCTGAGTAGAGTGGGCACAATTGACGTTGGATCAAACTCGGTCCGGTTGGTTGTGTTCGACGGGGCGGCGCGTTCACCTGCTTACTTTTACAACGAAAAGATCATGGCCGGCTTGGGCGCTGATATGCGCGATACAGGGCGCTTGTCGGGCGAAGGGCGCGCGCGCGCTCTTTCGGCTTTGAAGCGTTTTGCGCTCTTGTGCAAAGGTATGAACGTGAGCCCAATGACTGCCGTGGCAACCGCTGCTGTCCGCGATGCAGAAGATGGGCCCGAATTTTGCGAAGAGGTGCTGCGAGAGACAGGCATCAAACTTTGGGTGGCCTCCGGAAATGAGGAGGCGCGCCTTTCCGCGCAAGGGGTGTTTCTTGGCTGGCCCGAAGCTACAGGGCTCATGTGCGACATCGGTGGCTCGTCAATGGAGCTGGCGGAAATCGGTGAAGGGGTCGTTGGCAAACGCGTGACCTCCAAGTTGGGCCCGTTGAAACTTATGGGGCTCAAAGGCGGGCGTGAGGCGCGAAAAGCGTTGATCGATCAGACGATGGACGGGCTCGTCGAGGATATGCCCAACAGCTACAAAACGATATATCTTGTTGGTGGTTCCTGGCGCGCGATTGCGCGGCTCGACATGGAACGTCGGGGCTATCCCCTGAAGGTCCTGCATGAGTACCGCATGACGCCGGGCTCGGTGTTGCGGACGGTGAAATGGATCCGTGGGAAATCCGTCGAAGAGCTGCGCGCCATTACGGGAAATTCCGAGGCGCGGATGCGGCTGGTCCCGATTGCCGCGCAGGTGCTGAAATCGCTCATTCAGAGGTTCAAGCCAAAAGAGCTCGCAACCTCAAGCTACGGCATTCGCGAGGGCTTGTTATATGAACAGATGCCGTTCGAGCTTAAGCGCCGTGATCCGTTGATCGAGGCCTGCCGCTGGGACGAAGCCAAAAACGCCCGCATTCCGGGTTTCGGGCGGCAGCTGCACAAATTCATTGAGCCGATCTTTGGTCCTGTGAAACATGAACGCGCCCGCCTTATCCGTGCCGCTTGCCTGTTGCATGATGTCAGCTGGCGCGCGCATCCCGACTACCGCGCAGAGGTGTGTTTCGACAATGCGACCCGTGCAAATTTGGGCGGGCTCGACCATCAGGGCCGTGTGTTTTTGGGGGTGGCGCTGTTGCATCGCTATAAAAACTCGCGCGATGGAACGCGGTTTGAAGAGCTGTTCCAGCTGCTGCCGGAAAAAGAGCTGAAGCTGGCAGAAGTATTGGGCAAAGCGATGCGGTTTGGCGCGATGTTCTCGGTTGAGCGACCGGAATTGATGGGCAAATTTCGGTATCGGCCGAAAAAGCATATCTTGCAGCTCGAGCTACATCCTGAAACCCGCGGTTTATTCGGCGAGGTTACGCAAGCGAGGTTGAATGCGCTCGCAGCATCGATGGGGGCTGAGGTTGAGCTGATCTGACAGAGCGCGTTCCGCGCGCGCTGGTCTTTGTGCTCTTGCGGGGCCAGCCCCGCGCCGCACGGGCAAGACCCCGGAATATTTTTGAAACAATGAAGGATGATTGCGATCTCGCGGTTGATCGCGTAATCGGATTGGGTGTTTGACCGGAGCCTAAAACCATGCGCCTGACCCGCTATTTCTTGCCTGTCCTCAAAGAAACGCCCGCCGAGGCGCAGATTGTCTCGCACAGGTTGATGCTGCGGGCAGGTATGATCAAACAAAGCTCTGCCGGCATCTATTCCTGGCTGCCCTTGGGCTACAAAGTTTTGAAAAACATTGAGACCATTGTCCATGTAGAGCAGCAGCGCGCGGGCCATATCCCGCTGTTGATGCCAACATTGCAATCGGCTGATTTATGGCGCGAAAGCGGGCGCTACGACGATTACGGTGAAGAGATGCTGCGCATAAGCGATCGCCATGGTCGCGACATGCTGTATGGACCCACCAACGAAGAGTTGGTCACTGATATTTTCCGTTCCCATGTGTCGTCCTATAAAGACCTGCCGCTGACGCTTTATCACGTCCAGTGGAAATTCCGCGACGAGCGACGCCCGCGTTTTGGCGTCATGCGGGGCCGCGAATTCTACATGAAAGACGGCTACAATTTTGATCTGACAAAAGAAGACGCGCTGCACGCATATAACCGTCATCTGGTCAGCTACTTGCGGACCTATGAGCGCATGGGTCTGCAGGCGATCCCAATGCGCGCCGACGGTGGGCCCATTGGCGGCGACTACACGCATGAGTTTCTGGTTCTGGCGGAGACGGGCGAGTCGGAGGTGTTCTACGACAGCGCGGTGACCGATCTGAGCTTCGGGGACCGGGCGATCGACTATGATGACGTGGCCCAGTGTCGGGGCGTGCTAGAGGAGTTCACGACCAAATACGCCCGCACCGATGAGACGCATGATGAGGCTCTTTTTGGCGAAGTGCCTGAGGAACGTCGCCGCGTCGCACGTGGCATCGAAGTGGGTCAAATTTTCTATTTCGGTACAAAATATTCAGATGCCATGGGCGCGAAAGTGCAAGGGCCGGACGGCAAGCCTGCTTCGGTGCATATGGGCTCGCACGGGATTGGGGTCTCGCGACTGCTGGGCGCGATCATTGAAGCCAGCCATGACGACAATGGCATTATCTGGCCCGAGGGCGTCACGCCATTCCATGCCGGGATTGTGAACCTAAAACAAGGCGACGCTGAGGCCGACGCAGCTTGCGAGAGCCTTTATGCGAAGCTTTCTGGAATGGGGCTAGAGCCGCTTTATGATGACCGAAATGAGCGGGCAGGTGGGAAATTCGCAACAATGGACCTGATTGGCTTGCCATGGTGCATCACCGTGGGCCCACGTGGGTTGAAAAACGGCGTCGTGGAGCTGACCAGCCGAAAAACCGGTGAAAGCGAAGAACTATCCCCGGAGGCGGCGCTCAATAAACTGGCTCAAATCTACGGGAAAGCATGAAAACGGTTCTCGTTTTCGGCGACAGCCTGACCTGGGGGTCGCGCCCGGACGGGGGCGGGCGGCATGCTTTTGAAGACCGATGGCCCAACGTGGTGCAGAGGGGGCTGGGAGATCGGGCACATGTGATAGCCGATGGCTTGCGCGGGCGCACATCTGTCATGGACCAACATGCAAGCCCCGCCAATATGAATGGTTCGGCAATGCTGCCTTCGCTGATGCATAGCCACGCACCGGTTGATCTCGTCGTCATCGCCTTGGGCGCGAATGACATCTATTGGGGCTATCCGCTGGCGCGAGCGTTGCGCGGCGTAGAACATCTCGTTGAACAGGTGAAACACCTTCCAATGCGGGTGGCCAACGCGTCTGTACCGAAGATCCTATATGTTTTACCGCAACCGCTGGTCTCTTGCGACGACCCGCTTATGACCGCAGAGCTGATTGCGACCTCGCACAGATTTATCGAACTGGCGGCGGCAAGGCTTGCGGATCTTGGTGTCGAGTATTTTCAATGCGGCACCGTTGCCGAAAGCTCGCCCCTTGATGGGGTGCATCTTGATGCCGCCAATACGCGTGCGATTGGGACGGCTTTGGTGCCGATCATTTCGCAGCTTCTGTCAGAGTGACTTGATTCTGCCGCAATTGGCACAGTTTGTGTCAGTGGTTTTGGGCTATTGTTTCACATCATACAACAGTTGCCGGCCCTGCCGTAGACTGTTCAGGGCCCGCCTTTTTGTCGTCCAAATTCTTTACCGCTGCCGAGATACTGATTTGCAGTGCAAAAGGGTAGAGAATTTTTGATCTTAGAATACAAAGAAGATCACTAAGTTATTGTTTTTAAATAATAAAAAGACTCTCTACTTACTTCCCTCAGTCCGACCAACTCGGCAATGCACACCTATGCGGCCCCGCGAAAACAGACTGTTTCGTAGTTTGAAAGATGGCGAAATATTGCGCTCAATGTGACGCTGCTGTTAACACTTCTGTGGGGGCACCGGAGGGTGTGGTAATGAGTTTGTTTTTTATGCCGCAGCGGGAAACCGCTGCAGCAAGTACGGAAACCGGTTCTGAAGAGTCGGCCGAGAATGCTGTGTTGGAGCATTCCGAGGACGACAACGTCGTGTCGCTTAACGTTCAGGCGCTTCTCGAAGGAGGAGCACCAAAGAAAAGTTCGTTGCGCGCTTTCAAGGCATCTTTAGATGACACAACGGACGCTGGGTCATTCGTGACCCGGCGTCCGCTGGTAAGGCTTCGTCGGTCTGTGCGCGAGAGGCGTCTCATCGCCCTCAAATCGCTCAGAGCCAAGAAAGCAGTAGGCATCTCGGACCGCCGGCCCGAGCTTGTCCTAGGTAATCAGTTGCAGCGGTAATCATCGGGCCCTTGTTGGGTGATGATTAAAGTCGGTGGGGGACGGGCTCGGCGTATGCGCCGAGCCCGCTTTTGTTACAGCGAGATACGGAAACGCGCGAAACCGTCAGGGCCGTCGCCCGCCTCTTCAATCGTCAGATCAACTTGATCAAGATAGGATTTCGCGGCAGGCCCTGTGTCAAACAGCACCGTCGTTTTGTCTAAGGGCAAGAAGGACCAATTGCTGTCAGCGCGCGGGCTGATTGTGCCTTGCTCGACGATGTAGCGGACAATGACGTCGCGGTTGGTGTCTGGCCCCTCGAAGATGATCGTCTCATTATTGGCGCCGGGGAAGTCACCACCGCCGCTGGCCCGGTAATTGTTGGTCGCGATAATGAACTCAGCATCCATATCAACAGGCTTGCCGTCGTAAGTCAGGTTCACGATGCGGTTTGTATCAGCATTGATGAGCTCGCCCTTTGGCGCGAACATTGAGGGTTGGGACAGATCAATCTGGTATTTTACGCCGTCAATCACATCGAAATTGTAGCTTGGGAAGTCAGGGTTCAGCAGAACAACATCCTGCGCGCCCGGTTCAACCTGATTGAACATGCCGGCGGAGCGTTCCAACCAGTCCTTCAGCTGTTTCCCGGTGACTCGAACAGCGCGGGCAGTGTTGGGGTAGAGATAGAGATCAGAGACGTTCTTGATTGCCACATCACCCTTTGGCACATCGGTATAGTATTCAGGGCCGCCACGACCGCCAGCTTTGAACGGGGCTGCCGCTGACAAGATCGGCGAGCCCTCATGCTCAGTGCCTTTTAGCATCTGCTCAATATACCAGAGCTGCGCGATCGAGACGATCTGAACTGATGGGTCATCGGCCACCAGCGCAAAATAGCTATGCAGAGGCGCATCGGTCTTTCCGACGGCCCGACGGACATAGGCGAGCGTCTCGTCATGCTCCTGTTGAACAGAGGCGAGCACGGCCGCATCACTTTCAACAAGCGCTGTGATCGAGCGGTCCTCATTTCGCTTGGAAATGGGTCGCGCTTCGCTCTCAGCAGTGACGACCCGCCACTCATCGCCGTCTTTCTCGATCATCAAATCGATCAAGCCCATATGGCTGCCCCAGAACCCGCCCATTGTGGCAGGCGTGCCCATCACGGTGCCCGCATCTACGTCAACGCCTGCAAAGTCGCTATAAGCGGGCGACGGGAAGACCAGATGGCTGTGGCCGGTCAGGATCGCATCGACCCCGTCCATACCGGCGAGCGGCACGGAGGCGTTCTCCATTCCGTCCACTTCTTTTGCGGCGCCAATGCCCGAGTGGCTGAGCGCTATGATGATATCGGCACCTGCCTCTTTCATCTGCGGGATGTATGCGCGAGCGACCTCCATAATATCGCGGGTTTGGACATTTCCTTCCAAGTGGCGTCGATCCCAATTCATGATCTGGGGTGGCACGAAGCCGATCAGGCCCACTTTGATATCGTGCTCTGTACCCGCGCCGTCGGTCACCTTGTGATCAAGGATCGCGTAGGGTGGTACAAGCGTGGTGTCCTTGGTCGGGTCGCTCCCCATCTCTTTAACGACGTTGGCGCTGACAACTGGGAAATCGGCCCCCCCGATTGCCTTCATCAGAAAGTCGAGCCCGTAGTTGAATTCATGGTTGCCCAAGGTGGAGGCGTCAAAGCCCAGCGTGTTCATCGCCGTTATGACCGGGTGCATGTCACCTTCCTTCATGCCACGCTCATAGGCGATGTAGTCGCCCATCGGGTTGCCTTGCAGGAAGTCGCCATTGTCGATGAGGAGCGAGTTCGACGCCTCGGCGCGGATGTCGTTGATCAACGCGGCGGTGCGCGCAAGGCCGACCGTGTCGCGCGGTCGGTCGGCGTAATAGTCATACGGGAAGACATGGACGTGCAAATCCGTGGTCTCCATAATGCGCAAATGCGCTTGATTGGTCGACGCATTTGCCGAATACGGATGCAATGCAATAAAGCCGGCAGTGCTAGCCAGAAAGCCGCGGCGGTTCATGACAATGGACATAATGGAATCCCCCATAAGTGTTTTGAGCCGTCTCAACATGTGTTTGTAATCTTCTGGTGACAAAGAGACGCCTTGGGCAGGTTGAAGCCGAAAAACAGACGGAACTTGAACAACTATCTTGTCAGGATGCGGCGGCGGGCCCCGGTTTGCAATGGCGGGCTTTAGGTTAGGGGCGCGCGGGTTCACTGAAGAAGGCCAGCGCCTCATCGATCACCAGTTCTGGTAGCTCTTCGGCCAAATAATGGCCGCCGGGCAGCGCTTTTCCCATTACCGTCTCGCCGCGCAAGCGCCATAGACCAAGGCAATCGAAGTAATTCTCTATCGCACCATTCGCGCCCCATAGAACGCGAATCGGACAAGTGAGCTTGCGCTCTTGGTCATCATTGTCGTGAATAATATCGATTGTTGCGGCGGCGCGGTAATCCTCGCAGCTGGCATGGATTACGTCGACATTCTCAAAGGCCAAGTGGTAGGCGGCTCGGGCCTCGTCGGTAAAGGGGCCGCTACCCGCCGCGCCAAAGAGGCATTTCTTGTCCCAGAAATCGCGCGGGTTCGCTTCGATCATACGCTCCGGCAGGGGAAACGGCTCTGTCAGGTAGAACCAATGTGCGTAGGTCCGCGCGAATCCCAGGGTCGTGTTTTCATACATCTCCCGCGTCGGGGCAATGTCTAGGATGATCATCTTTCCAACAGCGTCAGGATTATCCATGCCAAGCCTGTGGGCGACGCGACCACCGCGGTCATGGCCCATGATGTTGAAGCGATCATACCCAAGCTTCTCCATCAGGCGCACCATATCGGCGGCCATCTCTCGCTTGGACATCTGGCTGTGGTCGGACTTGGTCGGGAGACAGGTGGAACGGCCATAGCCACGCAGATCCGGCGCAATCACGGTGAAGCGCTCTGACAAAGCCGGGGCCGTTTTGTGCCACATGACATGTGTTTGCGGGTAGCCGTGCAGCAGCAAAAGAGGTGGGCCGGAACCGCCAATGCGCCCATGTAGTGTCACTTCACCGACCCGGTGATCGAACGTGTCGAAACCTTCAAACATGGACGGAGCTTAGCCATGAAAAAAGGCGCGCGCCAGTGATAGCGCGCGCCTGCACTTTAGGATCGTCTAAGCGTCAGTGAGAGAACTTCTTGATCTCACCCGATTTCAAGCGCGCCGCGTAGCTTTGCAGCTCTTTGCGCACGAGTTTCATCAGGAAGTAGAGCGCAAAGATGTTGACCACGGCCATCGCAAAGATCGCCGCATCCGAGAAGTCAATTACAGGCCCAAGCGAGGCCGCCGCACCGATCACGATGAAGATGCAGAAGATCACCTTGAAGACCAGCTCAGACGTCTTGCCCTCGCCAAACAGGTAGGTCCAGGCTTTGAGGCCGTAATAGCTCCACGAGATCATCGTCGAGAAGGCGAACAAGACCACGGCAATTGCCAGAACGTAAGGGAACCAGCTGATGCCCGATGCAAACGCAGCCGAGGTCAGCGCCACGCCCGAATTGCCATCAACAGTCGCAATCGCGCTTCCCGCTTCGTTGAGTAAGTAGTTGCCGGTCGCCTCATCAATGATCAGCTGCTGCGAGATGATGATCACCAAAGCGGTCATTGTGCAGATCACAACTGTGTCGATCAGCGGCTCCAGCAATGACACAAACCCTTCGGTGATTGGCTCCTTGGTCTTCACTGCCGAGTGTGCAATCGCCGCTGAGCCCACGCCCGCTTCGTTCGAAAACGCCGCCCGCTTGAACCCTTGGATCAGCGCGCCAACAAAGCCGCCCGCAACGCCGAGGCCAGTGAAGGCACCTGCAAAGATCTGGCCGAACGCCCAGCCGATCATGTTGAAATTCACCAACAAGATGATCAGGGCCGCGCCCACATACATGATGCCCATGAAAGGCACGACCTTCTCGGTCACGCGCGCGATGGACTTCACGCCGCCGACGATCACCGCGAAAACGACAACTGCGAAGACGATACCGGTGATCCAGCCCGGGTAGTCGCCAGTGATGGCGCTGATCTGCGCATGGGCTTGGTTGGCTTGGAACATGTTGCCGCCGCCCAATGCGCCCAGAATACAGAAGACCGAGAACAACACGGCAAGTATCTTGCCGCCCGGCAGGCCAAGCTCGTTAAAGCCTTTGGACATGTAATACATCGGACCACCAGAAACCGTGCCATCCGGGTATTCATTCCGGTATTTCACGCCCAGGGTACATTCGGTGAACTTGGACGCCATGCCCAAAAGACCCGCAAGGATCATCCAGAAGGTCGCACCGGGTCCGCCGATACCGACCGCCACCGCAACACCCGCGATGTTGCCAAGGCCAACGGTACCCGAAAGGGCCGTAGCAAGCGCTTGGAAATGGCTGACCTCACCGGCGTCATCGGGGTCGGAGTAGTCGCCTTTGACAAGCGAGATTGCATGTCCGAAGAACCGCAACTGCACCAGACCGAAATAGATGGTGAAGACCGTCGCGGCGATGACAAGCCACATCACGATCCAAGGAAAGCTCGTGCCCGGGAATGGCGCGAAGATGAAGCTCACGAATGGGCCAGTTGCTGCCGCAAACGCCGCGTTGACTTTCGCATCTAGGCTTTCGGCCTCTTGTGCGAAACCCGGCGTCGCGATGACGCTAGCGGCCGCAAAAGCCGCTGTTTTCAAATAGGTATTCATAATGTCCCCCTTATCCTACGACCGTCACAGGCACGTCGGCTTCCATCACCAATTGCGCGGTGGAGCTGCCGAAAATGCGTTTGGCGAGGCTTTTATCAGTTGAGCGGGCTACAATGATCTGTGCTGCCCCTTCCTTCTTTGCCACTGCGTTGAGTGTGTCGGCCACGTCGCCATGTTTGACGATACCAGTCGCGGTGAAGCCCGCTTTCGTCAGGCTTTCGACGGCCGGTGTCACAACGCGATCTTGTGCTGTCGAGATTTCTTCCTCGCGACGCTTGTGGCGTTGTTCGTTTTCTTCCGCTGTCTGGAAAGAGTAGGGCGACCACTCAATCACATAGACAACCAGCAACGCGCAGCTGTCTATCTTTTCCGCCAGATCGGAGGCAAACTTGACGGCACGCTCGCCCGAGCTGTCCCCATCAAGCCCAATCACCAGTTTCGTAGACATAAAATGTCCTCCTGTCAGCTCCGCCTTGTTGAAATCTGGCACGGAAACAGACCGGGAGGCGCTTTTGTGAAGCGTTTTCAATACCAGTTGAGCGGAGTTTGTAAAATTTACGGTCCCTTAGCGCAAAGTAGAGAATTTCACTGGTTTATGGGGCTAATATTAGGAATATTACAAAGCATTAACCTAAAATACCGGCAGTAAGTTGGTGAAATTCTCTTTTTCTTAGTTTTTAAAAAAATACGTAAACTCACTATTAATGGTACTGTAACAGGTTTTAGCGGGCGCGCCATGGGCCTGTTGAGCTGCGCCTTATCGGCGGCGAAAAACTGAACGCCCTCGAACTTGCGCTGGTCCCCACGCTTGACCATGGCCTCTCAAAAGCGCACATCTCATCCAAGCAGGCAGGAGACAGTCGTGAGTGACATCACGCCCAAAATAACGCGCGGCAGTACGGCCCCTTTTTCTGGGTTTGAGTGGATGATCGCATGGCGCTACCTACGCGCTAAACGCGCCGAGGGTGGCGTGTCCGTCATGACCTGGATTTCGCTTATTGGCATCACGCTCGCTGTGGCAGCGCTGATCATCACGCTCGCCGTACGTTCTGGATTTCGCTACGAATTTGTCGATACGATCCTTGGCGCAAACGCCCACGTCACCGTTTACAACGCGGGTCGCGTGACAGATCAGGGCACTTTCGCTCAAACCATTGAAAATTATGAAGAGCTTGCGGCGAAGCTTGCCACCGCACCAGGTGTCGTTCGCACTGCGCCACTGGTCAAAGGCCAAGTCCTCGCTTCGGCTCAAAGCAGTAATGCGGGTGTGCAGGTATTTGGCATTCGTCCCGAGGATTTGAAAAATATCCGCCGGGTGGCAGAACCCGAAGACTTTGCCGGAAATATCAACCGGTTTGCCGAAGGTATTGCGATAGGCGCGGGTGTCGCCCGTGAACTTCGCGTGCGTGTCGGCGATACGATTAAACTGATCTCTCCGAACGGCGTCAAAACCGCGTTTGGAACTAGCCCACGCGTCGCGGCTTATGAGGTGGTTTACATTTTCCAGGTGGGCCGTTTCGACATTGATTCAGTGCGCGCTTATCTTCCGTTCGAGCAGGCGCAAAGTTACTTCAACCGAGAAGGCTATGCCGATGAAATTGAAGTGATTTTGAATGATCCTGAAAACCTTACTATGGCCGAGGTCAATCTCCTCGAAGCGGCGGGGCAAGAGGTGCTGCTTTGGACTTGGCAAGACAGCAATGGTGGCTTTTTGAATGCGCTCCAGATGGAGGACAACGTGATGTTTTTGATCCTTGGAATTCTCGTCCTCATCGCCTCGATGAACATTGTCTCGGGCTTGATCATGCTTGTCAAAAACAAAGGTCGCGACATCGGCATTTTGCGCACGATGGGCCTGTCAGAAGGCTCGATCCTGCGGGTTTTCTTCATTTGCGGGGCTTCCACTGGCGTCATTGGCACCATAGCTGGGCTGATCCTTGGGTGCCTGTTCGCGATCTATATCGACCCCATTTTCAGCCTCGTAAACTACATCGCGGGCGGGGGCGTGTGGGACCCGTCTGTGCGGTTGATCTCCAGTCTACCGGCCCGATTGGAGGCCAGAGACGTTCTGTCGGCAATCTCGCTGTCTTTGTTTCTAAGCTTCGTCGTCACCATTTTTCCCGCCCGCCGCGCTGCGCGGATGAACCCGGTCGAGGCGTTGCGTTATGAATGATGTGGCTCTTCATCTCGACGCGATCGAGAAAACCTACAATTTTGAAAAGCCAAATGAGATCAAGGTTCTAAACAGCGTTTCTGCAACGATCAAACGTGGCGAGGTTGTAGCCCTTGTCGCCCCTTCTGGTGCCGGTAAATCAACGCTGCTGCACATTGCCGGACTGCTCGATACACCTGACACGGGGCGGGTCGAAATCGCGGGCGAGGACCTAACGGGGCGCTCCGACCGCGCCCGCACAAATGCACGTCGTTCCGAAATTGGGTTCGTTTACCAGTTTCATCATTTGCTTCCGGAATTCACGGCCGTTGAAAACATCGTACTTCCGCAACTGGCTGCAGGGACACCAGCGAAAGACGCGCAGGCGCGTGCGCTTGACTTGCTCAACCGCGTTGGTGTCGCACATCGTGCCGATCATCGCCCAGGCGCTTTGTCCGGGGGCGAGCAGCAACGCGTGGCCTTCTGCCGCGCGCTTGCAAATGCACCTGGGCTTTTGTTGGCTGATGAACCGACGGGCAATCTCGACCCCGCGACATCTGATCAGGTCTTTGACGCTTTGATCAAATTGGCCCGTGAAACCGGTCTCGCCGCTTTAATTGCAACGCATAATATGGAACTCGCCGCGCGCATGGATCGAACTGTGCGGCTGGAGCAGGGCGTTCTGGTCTAACCAGCCTTAGCGATCGCGGCATTCGCGCTGAACAATGCGTCCATCTCATCCAAAATCCGGTCGCGCAACTCTGCGCCTTCCATCAAGATTTCATGCTCGCCATTTTCGACCATCTCTAACGCGCCGTTCGGCCAACGCGACATCCGATCATGGATCGTGGCCGTGTCGACGATGCGCTCATTGGTGCCGAGATAACATACGCAGGGGATGTTGGGCGTCGGATGCGCTTTAAGCGCGCGGCATTCGCGCAAGGCCTCGTTCAACCAGGTTAGGCTGGGCCCGCCGAGCGACAGATCAGGGTAGGTGCTAACTTGCGCTTGCATCAGCTCCCACATCTTAAGGTTAGTCGTCAACATGTTGTCTTTAAACGGATTTACAGCAACATAGGTTTGCGAAACGGTTCCGGGCGACAAGACGCCACCAAACCCGAACTGATGCGCGATTGTCGAGGCAACCCACCCCAGGTTTCGTTTGCCCGGCGGCAGCAAGATATCCCACATTGGTCCGGTAAAAGCGCAGGCATTAACAGGCAGACCTTCAACAAGGGCGCGCAGCCCGATGCAGCCCCCCATAGAATGGGCCAACAGGTACAAAGGCTCGGGCAGCGGCAGATCGCGCACAAGTTTCAGCAATGCAGCAACGTCATGCTGGTAGTCTTTGAACGCGTGCACATGGCCCAACATACGGTCGTCCAAGAGCCGCTCTGCGAGCCCTTGGCCGCGCCAGTCAATCACGACAACAGCGTACCCTCGTGCGGCAAAGCCCGCCGCGGTGACGCCGTATTTCTCTATATATTCCGTGCGCCCGGGAAACAGCAGTACTGTCCCCTTTGACGCATCGGTCTGGCCCCACACGGCAACGCGAATTTTCACGTCGTCATTCGTGGTAAGCCAATAAGCCTCTCCGCCCGCGGGACCGCGCGCGAGGTCTTCATAAAGAGGCGCCGCCTCAAAACTCACGACAGAACGGAGCCCAGCTTCATGGCTTGGCCCATATCGCCGTCGACGGCCAATTTACCGGACATAAACGCTGCCGTTGGGTTCAAATCGCCGTCCAGAATGGCTTCAAATGTTTCCGCGTCGGCCGAGAGTGTGCATTCCGCGTCTTCGTCGCCCGCGCGCACGCCTGCGCCATCGACCATGATCGCACCTTCGCCCGCGATGTCGAATTTTACGGAGCCGTCAAACCCCCCGTCCATTTTGGCTTGCAGGACTTCCACTGCTTTGCTGATGACGTCGCTCATTTCAAGGTCTCCCAAAAAAGTGTTGGTAACAGGCTCGATTTTGGCCCGCATACCGCTAGAATTAGATTCGTTATGAAATTTTCCAAACTGCTTCTCAACTCTGCCGTTGCGGCATTCCTTATCATTCAGCCTTCGCATGCAGGCGAGGATGAACTCAATAGCTTATTTGACCGGCTGCAAACGCCCGATCTGCAAGACTGGGAAACGATCGAGCAAGCGATTTGGCGCGAATGGTCGGAAAGCGGGTCACGTTCGATGAACCTTCTTTTACAGCGCGGGCGTATGGCTATGAGCGCCGGCGACATGAAAACCGCCATAGATCATTTTACCGCACTCACCGACCACGCACCCGACTTTGCCGAAGGGTGGAATGCGCGGGCGACCGCTTATTTTGGGGCAGGGCAGTATGGTTTGTCGATTTCTGACATCGGGCGGGTCTTAGCACTGAACCCCCGCCATTTCGGTGCAATGCAAGGCCTCGGCCGTATGCTAGAGGAACTTGGTGAAAGCGAATACGCCCTCAAAGCCTACCAAGCCGCTTTCGCTATACATCCCTACAGGCCAGGGTTAGAAGAAGCCATTGAGCGGCTGGAGGCTGAGGTCTCCGGTCAGGACATCTAACCGCGGGCCTGTCTGGTCCCCCTAAAGCAAATAGCAGGCAGCCGACGCTTTTGAACGGCCAGCCCCTATGAATGGCCAACGCCTATGAATGGTCAAGCGCGCGTCACGGCAGTTTTAGGGCCGACCAATACCGGAAAAACCCACTACGCCATCGAACGCATGCTGTCGCACCGCACCGGGGTGATCGGGCTGCCGCTGCGGCTGCTCGCACGCGAAGTCTATGACCGGATTGTTGCTCTGCGTGGCCCATCCGTTGTGGCGCTTGTGACGGGGGAGGAGCGGATCGTTCCGGAGCGCACGCAATATTGGGTCTGTACGGTCGAGGCCATGCCCGAGGGGATGGGCGCAGATTTCGTCGGCGTCGATGAGATCCAACTCTGTGCTGATCCGGAACGCGGGCACATCTTCACGCAGCGGCTTTTCAAGGCGCGCGGGCAGCTTGAGACGCTGTTTATGGGCGCCGATACGATGCGCAGCGCCATTGCCGCGATTGAGCCGCGCGCGCAATTCATGAAGAGAGAGCGGTTTTCCGAGCTAAGCTACACGGGCTCGAAGAAGATCAGCCGACAGAAGGCGCGCTCGGCCATCGTGGGGTTCAGCGTTGAGAACGTCTATGCCATTGCGGAATTGATCCGTCGCCAAAAGGGCGGCTGCGCCGTGGTGATGGGCGCGCTTTCCCCGCGCACCCGCAACGCGCAGGTCGAGATGTATCAAAATGGCGACGTGGATTATCTGGTGGCCACCGACGCTATTGGTATGGGGCTCAACCTTGATATCAGCCATGTCGCGTTTTCGGCCTTGCAGAAATTCGATGGGCGCCGGATGCGCTATTTGAACCCAGGTGAATTGGCCCAAATCGCGGGTCGGGCCGGGCGCTATATGGAACCCGGCAGTTTCGGCGTCACAGGGGAAGCGGATGTGCTTGATGATCAGGTGGTCCAATCCATTCTGCAATCGAAGTTTCGCCCTGTGACCAAACTGCAATGGCGCAACGACCGGCTGGAGTTCGGCTCGATCGATCGTTTGATCCGATCATTAGAGATGCGCACCGATGATAAGTGGCTCAGCCGCGCGCGTGACGCAGATGATGTGGTGGCGCTCAAGGCGCTTGGCCAAAGCGGCGAGGTCGTTGCACGTGCAAGCACGCCGCAGGAGGTCAAACAGCTTTGGGATGTTTGCCGTATCCCCGATTTCCGAGGGATTTCCAGTGGGGAACACGCCGCAATGCTTGAGGTGATCCACGGGTATCTGCACGACAAAGGGGAGGTACCGGAGGATTATCTGGCGCGCCAAATCGCGCGAATTGACCGCTCGGATGGAGATATCGACACATTGTCAAAGCGCTTGGCCTTTATCCGCACATGGACCTATGTGGCGCAGCGAAAGGGTTGGGTTGCTGATGAAAGCCATTGGCGTGGCGAAACCCGTGCGGTAGAAGACCGCCTATCGGACGCGCTTCACGGCGCTCTGACACAAAGATTTGTCGACCGGCGCACCTCAGTGCTTTTGCGCCGGTTGAAACAGAAGGAGAGCCTCGTGGCTGACGTGAACGACAAGGGCGAAGTGACTGTAGAGGGCGAAATGATCGGCCGGCTGGACGGGTTCAGGTTCAGGCAAGACAAGTCAGCTACTCCTGATGAGGCAAAGACATTGAAACAGGCGGCGGTTGCTGCTCTAGCCCCGTATTTCAATCTGCGAGCCGACAAGTTCTACAACGCCCCAGATACGGAAATGGACTTTACCGAACAGGGTGGCTTGATGTGGGGCGATATGGCCGTCGGCAAGCTGGTCAAGGGCGCGGAGCCTTTGAAGCCCGAGGTTGAACCATTCGTCGATGAAGAAGCGGGCGCCGATGTGGCCGAAAAGGTCAAACGCCGGTTGCAACATTTTATCGACCGCAAAATCGCGGCAGCCTTTGAGCCGATGATCGCCATGTCCGGCGATGAGACGTTGACGGGGCTGGCCAAGGGCTTTGCCTTCCAAATGTCAGAGGCCCTTGGGGTGATCCCGCGCGACAAGGTCGCGGCCGACGTAAAAGAGCTGGATCAAGACGCTCGCGGCGCGCTGCGTAAACATGGAATTCGATTTGGTCAGTTCACGATCTTCATGCCGCTTCTTCTAAAGCCTGCACCGACGCGTTTGCGGCTTGTGCTTTGGTCTTTGCAGCAGGGTTTGGGAGAATTCCCAGAGGCACCGCCGCCCGGACTTGTGACCGTACCTGCCGTAAAAGACGCGCCTGCGGGATATTACGCCAATGCCGGCTACCGGCTCGCGGGTGAGCGCGCGATCCGCATTGATATGCTCGAGCGGCTTGCTGATCAGCTGCGCAGCGAGGATTCACGCGGAGGGTTTGAAGCCAAGCCCGATATGCTCTCGATCACGGGTATGACGCTGGAACAGTTCGCCGATCTTATGGGTGGACTGGGATACAAATCCGAGAAAGGGGATCGCGAAAAGGTGAAACCTGCACCTGTTTTTGCACCTGAAGCCGTCGCTGAGACGGAAAAGCCTGCTGAACCAAGTCAAGAAGACGCCAATCCCGCGGCTGCCGAGGGGGCCGTGGAGACAGAGGCCAAGGAGGCTTCCGAAAGCGAAGGCCCCGAGATGGAGGTATTCTACACCTTCCGGTGGGGCGGCAACCGCGGCGCTAAACCGCAAGGCAATCGAGCCCCTCGCAAAGAGGGTGGCAAGCCTGCCCGCGGGCCGAAGGGCAAGAGCAGAGCCCCGCGTCAGGACAAAGCGCAAACGTTCAAAGCGCGTCCGCCGAAAAAAGAAAAAGCCATCGATCCCGACAATCCTTTCGCGGCGGCCCTGATGGGGCTGAAGAAGGACTGAGCCTTTTTGATCCAATAGGGCGCTTGCGCGCACGCCATTTTTTGCGTTCTTGGGGAGCCTTGCTCCCCGCCACGCGGGCAATCCCTCAGAGTATTTTGGACAAAACGAAGCATGTCTGATGGGCGCGAGAGGATACGGCTCGATAAATGGCTCTGGCATGCGCGGTTTTTCAAGACGCGGACTTTGGCAGCCTCAGTCGTAAAAGCCGGCAATGTGAGAGTAAATTCTTTGAACATTTCCAAACCGTCTTTTCAGGTGGGCGAGGGAGATGGGATCACTTTCCCGCAAGGCAGCCAGACACGCGTTGTGGTGGTTCAGGGCTGCGGTCTGCGGCGCGGGCCCGCACCCGAAGCGCAGGCACTATATCTCGACAAAACGGTGTATGAGGAGAAAATTCCAAGAACCGTTACGCCTTGGGGAAAAGGGCGGCCCACCAAGAAAGATCGTCGCATCCTAGACCTTTCGCGCAAGCCCCCGCTTGAATGATTGCGCCGCTCGGATTACGACTGGCGCCGGAGACAAAATCGGACAACGCTCATGACCTATATCGTCAACGATGCCTGCATCGCCTGCAAATACACTGACTGCGTCGAGGTCTGCCCCGTAGATTGCTTCTATGAGGGCGAAAACATGCTGGTGATCCATCCCGATGAGTGCATTGATTGCGGCGTCTGCGAGCCCGAATGCCCTGCCGACGCGATCCGGCCTGACACGGAGCCGGACATGGAGAAATGGGTCGAATTTAACCGCAAGTATTCTGAGCTTTGGCCGGTGATTATCACGAAAAAGGACCCGCTTCCGACGGCGGACGAGATGGACGGAAAAGAGGGTAAGATGGAGCTCTTTTCCGAGAATGCTGGCGAAGGCGGTTGATTCGGGGCGCACACCGTGAAGCTCAACTGTGCTTGGCTGGCCGGGTCCTTTAAACCATCGCCTTTTTGTGTTATTGTAACGCCAAGATGACAGCTGGGAGCGGCGCTACGACGCCGCATTGAGGAAGATAGCTGAAGATATGGTTTGGATGAGATCGGGAGCGACGCTTCCGGCTTCGTCCTTTTTGCGCGAAATGGAAGTGAGTTCTGCATGAGCAAAAAGAAGCAAGATTTTAGCCCCGATGAGTTTGTGGTCTATCCCGCTCACGGTGTTGGCAAGATCGTAAATATTGAGACCCAGGAAGTGGCCGGCATCGAGTTGGAGCTTTTTGTGGTTGCCTTTGAAAAGGACAAGATGACCCTGCGCGTACCAACGCATAAAGCGTTGGAAGTGGGCATGCGGCCATTGGCGTCCCCCGATCTGGTGGGGCAAGCGTTCAAAACGCTTAAAGGCAAAGCGCGGGTAAAGCGGGCGATGTGGTCACGCCGGGCTCAGGAATATGAGCAAAAGATCAACTCCGGTGACCTGATTGCTATTGCAGAAGTGGTCCGTGACCTGCACCGCCATGGCGATCAGCGTGAGCAGAGTTACTCCGAGCGTCAGCTTTACGAAGCCGCCCTAGAGCGCTTGACCCGTGAGATTGCTGCTGTGCAAGGCAATGACGAGCCGTCGGCAATGAAAGAAATTGATGACGTGCTGATCAGTCGCGCGGCTTAAGCGAGACTAGATAAACAGAAACGCCGCGCCTTTGCTAAGCGCGGCGTTTTCTATGCTATGACTGTGCTCAATGTGAGGAGTAGGCAAGCTTCGGTGACACATTGCACCGCACCCAACACGTCGCCCGTTTGCCCGCCTATTTTGGCCTTGGCAAAAGCTGCAAGCGCTAAAGTCGCCGCTCCGGCAATCAGGAGCAAGACGATCCCCGTCCCGATCCCCATCGAAAAGGCGGCAAGCATCCCTAAGGCGAAAGCTGTATAAGTGGCGACCCGGTCGGGTTTGCCAGTGCTGTGCGATAGACCGCCTTCTCGCGCATGCGGCAGGGCGGCCATCACTGTGACCATCGCGGCACGCGAAAGCACCGGCGCGGTGAGTAGGACCCAAAGTGACGCATTTTCCAGAATGTGGGTCAGCACAATCCATTTCAAACCCACAATGATACTTAAAGCCAACACACCATATGTGCCGATCTGGCTGTCTTTCATGATGTCGAGGCGCCGGTCGCGCTCCCATCCGCCCCAGAATCCGTCGGCGCAATCGGCCAACCCGTCTTCGTGCATAGCGCCGCTCATGAGAGCCATTGCGCCCAAAAAGACACCGGCAGCCAGCGCGGCAGACAGTCCGGCCCAGAGCGCGAGCCATGCAACAACTGCCGCAAGCCCGCCGAGGACCACACCAACCAATGGATAAGCCCAAGCTGCACTGGCCGAAGGGCGCTCGGAATTGCCCCAATTTGCCGGCGGCAACGGCAGTCGCGTCAGCAAGTGAAAGGCGATCAGCAAGTCATTGAGCAGGCGGTCGGTTTTCGCCATTGGTTGGACGTCCTTGGGTCTTTTGATCGCGCCACGTTAGGGCTAGAGATGAGCGGAAGACAATGACCAATGGACGCCGCAGCTATGACCGCCCCCTTTTCCTCGCTTGCCACGTTTCGCGCGACACTGGCCGACCAACCCGATCCCGATGCAGAGGCAAAGTCCGGTGCCGATGCGCGCAATGGCCAGCTGACGAAACCGCCCGGGGCTTTGGGCCGGTTGGAGGAGCTTGCAATTTGGTATGCGTCCTGGCGCGGTGACCCGAGACCGGAGATCAACACGCCTCAGGTAATCGTATTTGCGGGAAATCATGGGGTGACGGCGCAAGGCGTCTCGGCTTTTCCTGCCGAAGTCACGGTGCAGATGGTCGCCAATTTTGAGCATGGCGGGGCGGCGATCAACCAGCTCAGTAAGGCCTTTGGCGCAAAAATGGATGTTCATGCGCTTGAGTTGGAGCGCCCGACGCAAGATTTCACCAAAGAACCGGCTATGAGCGAAGGCGACTGCGTCGCGGCGCTCAAAGTGGGGTGGGAGGCTGTTGACCCAAACGCAGACCTGCTTGTTGTGGGCGAGATGGGCATTGGGAACACCACCTCAGCCGCGGCTATAGGGGCGGCGCTCTATGGCGGGGCACCCGAAGAGTGGGTCGGGCGAGGCACCGGCGTCGATGATGCAGGGCTTGCTTTGAAGGCACGTGTTGTGGCTCAGGGTCTTGATGCGCATGACGTTACCGACCCGCTTGAGGCTTTGCGTTGCTTGGGCGGGCGGGAGCTTGCAGCCATGGCCGGCGCTATTGCTGCCGCGCGCGCGCGACATATTCCAGTTATCCTTGATGGGTTTATCTGCACTGCAGCGGCTTGCGTGCTAGAGAAAGTGCAAAAAGGCGCTTTGGACCATACGGTTGCGGGGCATCTCTCTGCCGAAGGCGCGCATGCCCGTCTGTTGCAGGGCATCGCAAAAGAGCCCCTTTTGTCCCTGGGGCTATGCCTTGGTGAGGGCTCAGGTGCGGCCCTAGCGATCGGTGTCCTAAAGGGGGCGGTCGCGTGCCATTCAGGGATGGCTACTTTTGCGGAAGCCGGTGTCGCCGACGCTGAGTGATCCAAAGGCGCGTGCAAAGCACGCACATCATTATTTGTGGTGAGCGAGCGCCGCCCGCTCACACGCCCGATTGAAAACAGTCCGCCCTATTCAGCGGCCTCGTGCGCATGGCGGTCGTTCATAAGGCCCAGCAATGCTGCTTCGAGATCGCGGTTTAGCTCCTTGGCTTTTTCGACATAGGCCTCATTCTCAGACACCGGGATGTCATCGCGCCAAAGCTCTGCCAGCTGCCTTAGCCCGTCACGGTCCATGTCATAAAACGTGGTTGTCTGGCGATGCGCTTCATAGTCGGTCAAGCCCATGTGTTCCAACACGTAACGACCAGCGCGCAGGCTGCTGTCAAACATCTCACGTACAATATCATTGGCGCCCGCCGCATACATGCGAAACACCATCGAGCGGTCATAGGCCCGAGCGATGATATGAATATCGGGGCGCGCTTTGCGCGCATATTTGATAAGCCTGAGCGCGGCTTCCTTGTCGTCAAGAGCCACGACAAGGATCTGCGCGTCGTCGATACCTGCAGAATGCAATAGATCTGGCCGTGTTGGGTCGCCGAAAAAGCCTTTAAAGCCGAAGCGCCGCATCAGCTGGATCGTTTCCAAATCATGATCGAGCACGGTCGTGGTGAACCCCGATTGGCTCACGAGACGGTTAACGACTTGGCCGAAGCGCCCGATGCCAGCGATGATCACCGGGCCATGTTCGTCGATCTCATCGGGCTCTATATCGGATACAGTCGCAGCCATCCGTTTGTGCAACTGGTCGTAGGCGATAAAAAGAAGCGGGGTTAGGAGCATCGATAAGGCAACGACCAGAAGCAATGTCTCTGACAGGGCCCTTGGGATCACGTCTTGTGACACAGAGGTACTTACCAAAACGAACCCAAATTCACCCGCTTGCGCAAGGCTCAACGTGAAGAGCGCCTTGTCGCGCGAACGTATTTTGAAGATCAGAGCAAGGGCAAACAGAACGCCCGCTTTTATCGCCATCACCCCAATGGTCATGCCCAGAATGCTGACGGGAGCTGCGAAAAGCACCTGGAAATTGATGCCCGCCCCGACCGTGATGAAAAACAGCCCCAAGAGCAGCCCTTTGAAGGGCTCAATGTCACTTTCCAACTCATGGCGGAACTCGGAATTGGCGAGCACCACGCCTGCCAGAAAAGTCCCTAGCGCGGGCGACAAGCCGACAAGCAGCATCAGAACGGCAACGCCCACGACGAACAGCAAGGCCACGGCGGTATACATCTCCCGCATACGGGCCCAACCAATATAGCGAAATACCGGGCGCGTTAGAAAATGCCCGCCCAAAATGACAGCCACAACCGCGCCGAGCGTCACAAGCATGACGCCCCAGCCCGGAAGCGTGTGCACGTAAGACATCATCGCCACTGCGGCGCCGTCGGTGCCGTGATCGTCTGCGCCGCCCGCATGCCCCCCGCCGGTTATGCCGTTCAGGCCGGGTATCGCCAAAAGTGGGATCAGCACCAACATCGGGATGACGGCGATGTCTTGCGTTAGAAGCACCGAAAACGCGGATCGTCCGCCGCCTGTGCCCATCAACTCTTTTTCATTGAGCGTCTGCAAAACGATCGCCGTCGATGAGAGCGCGAATATCATGCCGACGGCAATGGCTACGCTGGTCGGTTGACCCAGAAAAATCGCGGCCGCGGCGATCAACGCGGTCGTGACGGTTACCTGCAAGCCGCCCAGCCCGATAAGCTTGTGGCGCATGTCCCAAAGCGCACGCGGCTCTAGCTCCAGTCCGATAACAAAGAGCATCATCACCACGCCAAACTCGGCAAAATGCTGCAGGCTTTCCGTCTCGGACCCAACCAAACCACCGATGGGGCCGATTATGACCCCCGCGACCAGGTAGCCCAAGACCGATCCCAATCCGAACCGCACAGCCAAAGGCACGGCAGCGCAAGCGGCCAGCAGGTAAATCGTGGATTGAAAAAGAAAGGATTCCATCAGCGCGCTCCCGAAATCTGGGTAGCTTCACAATCAGACAGAACGGGCCCGGCGTCTATGGCTTTGTTTGCGCAGGCGCGCGCTTAGACTTGGCCGCCCGCGATCTCGATGGTTTGCCCGTTCACGCTGCCCGAACCCGGCCCGCAAAGCCAAAGCGCGGCCTCGGCGACCTCGTCAGGCCCGATCAGACGCTTGTGCCGGTTTGAGCGGACCATAATGCCAAGCGCCTCGTCCTCGCTCATCCCTGTGCGGGCCGCGATATCGGTCATGTTATTGGTCACAATGTTGGTCTCGACGTAGCCCGGGCAGAGCGCGTTGAATGTGACCGGCCCGCCCATGTGGTCTTCGCTCAGCGATCTGAGCAACCCGATAAGCCCGTGTTTCGACGCAGTGTAGGCCGGTGCGCCGCGCAACCCGCGCACGCCAGCGATAGAGGAGACACCGATCACACGCCCCCAGCCCGCGTCCAACATCGACGGCAGGCAGGCCTGAATGGTCAGCATCGCGCCGTCCAAATTTGTCGCCATAACCTTGCGCCAAAAGGCCAAGTCCATCTTCGCCAACGACTTGCCCTCTGCAATCCCCGCATTGGCGATACAGATCTGGACGGGGCCGCGCTGCGCAATGGCATCTGCGACAACGTTCCTCACAGCCTGCGCATCGGTGACATCAAGCGCGAGGGGTAGGGCGCCGATGTCTTTGGCCGCCATTTCCAGAACCTCGGTTCGGCGCCCGGTAATGGTCACGGCAGCACCCTGCGCAACGAGCTCTTTTGCAATGGCGCGCCCAATTCCAGTGCCACCACCAGTCACAAAAGCATGTTTTCCGCTTAAATGCATAGAATACCGCGCTTTTTTAGCTAGTTTAACAGGTAACGGCGCGAGATAAAGCGCGACACAATCGTACACAATTGTATTCCGTTTTGACATTTTATGTCTCGCGCCGCGTTGCTGCTTTACGTTTCCGATAGGCACCGATAAGGGGTTTGCGGGAGATTAATGTTTCATTTGAGCCACAAAGGAGGGCCACATGAAAATCGGCACACCTAGAGAAATTTTTGCGGGTGAGAACCGCGTTGCCATGACACCGGAAAGTGCGGGCTTTTTGTCGAAGCTTGGCCATGAGTGCATGATCGAGGCTGGTGCCGGCGAGGCGGCTGGATTCTCCGATGCGCAATATGCAGCCGCTGGCGTTGAGGTCGTCAAAACCGCTGCAGCTCTTTGGAAGGGTGCCGACATCATCGCGAAGGTGCGCCAACCCGACGCCGCTGAGCTCAAGAAGCTAAGCGAGGGGCAGACGCTGATCTCCTTTTTCAACCCGGCAGGGAATGAGAAGGGGCTAGAGAGCGCGAAGAAAAGTGGCGCCACCGTGATTGCGATGGAAATGGTGCCGCGCATCAGCCGTGCGCAGAAAATGGACGCGCTGAGCTCGATGGCCAATATCGCGGGCTACCGCGCTGTAATCGAGGCAGGTAACAACTTCGGTCGCTTCTTCACCGGTCAGGTGACTGCTGCCGGTAAAGTGCCGCCTGCCAAAGTGCTGGTCGTCGGCGCCGGTGTTGCCGGTCTAGCTGCGATTGGGACCTCCACGAGCCTAGGTGCGATCACCTATGCCTTCGACGTGCGCCCAGAAGTGGCCGAGCAGGTCGAGAGCATGGGCGCCGAGTTTGTGTTCCTTGATTTTGAGGAAGAACAGCAAGACGGCTCAGCCTCTGGCGGTTACGCCTCGGTCTCCAGCCCTGAGTTCCGTGAAGCCCAGCTTGCCAAGTTCCGCGAGCTTGCCCCGGATATCGATGTGGTCATCACCACAGCGTTGATCCCAAATCGCGAAGCGCCTGAGCTGTGGACGGAAGACATGGTTAAAGCCATGAAACCCGGTTCCGTCATCGTCGATCTGGCGGCGGAGAAGGGCGGCAACTGCAAACTGACCGTCATGGACAAGAAGATCGTGACAGACAATGGCGTCACGATCATCGGCTACACCGACTTCCCAAGCCGGATGGGCGCGCAGGCCTCGAGCCTTTATGCCAATAACATCCGCCACATGCTGACCGACCTGACGCCGGAAAAAGACGGCGTCATCAACCATGATATGGAAGATGACGTGATCCGTGGCGCGACCGTGACCCACGCCAAGGAAATCACCTGGCCGCCACCACCGCCCAAAGTTGCTGCTATCGCGGCGCAACCGGCGAAAGAGAAACCAAAAGAGCTGACGCCCGAAGAAATCCGCGTCAATGAGGTCGCCGCGTTCAAGAAAGAGACGCAGACACAAGTGACGCTGCTCGCCATCGGCGCGGCGCTGGTTCTGGGGGTCGGCCTGATCCCCGGCATGCCGGCCAGCTTCATGCAGCACTTTATCGTCTTCGTTCTGTCGGTCTTCATCGGCTTCCAGGTGATCTGGAACGTGGCGCACTCGCTCCACACGCCATTGATGGCTGTCACAAACGCGATCTCGTCGATCATTATCTTGGGTGCGCTTATTCAGATCGGCTCCAGCGGGGTGTTGATTACCATCCTCGGTGCGCTCGCGGTCTTTATGGCCTCGGTCAATATTTTCGGCGGCTTTCTTGTGACACGGCGCATGCTCGCCATGTTCCAGAAGTCTTAAGAGACGGGAGACAGAATTATGGAAAACGCATTCACAATTGCGGCCTATGTGGTCGCGGGCGTCCTGTTCATCCTCTCGCTTGGGGGCTTGTCAGGGCAGGAAAGCGCGAAACGCGCGGTTTGGTACGGCATTGCGGGCATGGCGCTCGCGGTTGTGGCCACTCTAATCGGCCCCGGTTCAGGGCTCTGGTTTGTCTCGCTCGTGATGATCGCGGGTGGCGCAGCCGTCGGCTATCAACTGGCGACCAAAGTCGAAATGACACAGATGCCCGAGCTTGTGGCCATCATGCACTCGCTCGTGGGGCTTGCCGCGGTCTTTGTGGGGTTCAATGCGGACCTGATGATCAACACGATCTCTGGTCTCTATGCTGACAATGGCTTGGTCCTCGGCGCGGCTGGTGCTTACAGCGCCATGCCGAAAGAGGTGCTGGGTGATCTGTCGACCTTTGGGTCTTTGATCGCCAAGAAAACGAGCGTTGAGATCGGCATCTTGCGCGTTGAGCTGGTTCTGGGCATCTGGATTGGGGCCGTGACCTTTACTGGCTCCGTGATCGCCTACGCTAAGCTTGCGGGCGGCTCCTCGCTGCTTCCATTTGCTGTGGATACAAGCGCCAAGAAACTGCCCGGTGGTCACATGCTGAACGCGGGCGCGGCAGCGCTTTCGGTGATCTTACTGATCTTGTATCTGGGTGGCTCCGGCTCATGGGCTTTGGTGCTCCTGACACTCGCTGGTCTTTTCATCGGCTACCATCTGATCATGGGCATCGGCGGGGCGGATATGCCGGTCGTTGTGTCGATGTTGAACAGCTATTCCGGCTGGGCGGCGGCAGCGATTGGCTTCTCGCTGGGCAATGATTTGTTGATCGTGGTGGGGGCGCTGGTGGGCTCTTCGGGGGCGATCCTCAGCTACATCATGTGCAAGGCGATGAACCGCAGCTTTGTCTCGGTCATCTTGGGTGGCTTCGGCGGCCCAGCGGGTGAGCAGATGGCCGTGGAGGGTGAGCAAGTCGCCATCGACGCTGATGGCGTTGCGACGGCTTTGAATGAAGCAGACTCGGTCGTCATCATCCCCGGCTACGGTATGGCAGTTGCACAGGCGCAAACAGCTGTGGCCGAGCTTGTCAAAAAGCTACGCGCCAAAGGCAAGACCGTCCGTTTCGCGATCCACCCTGTGGCTGGCCGTTTGCCAGGCCATATGAACGTTCTGTTGGCAGAAGCGAAGGTTCCTTACGACATCGTGCTGGAAATGGACGAGATCAATGACGACTTCCACGACACGGATGTCGCCATCGTCATCGGCTCCAACGACATCGTGAACCCGGCGGCCCAGGACGACCCTAACAGCCCCATTGCTGGCATGCCGGTCCTGGAATGCTGGAAAGCCAAACAGGTCTTCGTTTCCAAACGTGGCCAAGGCACCGGCTACTCCGGCATCGAAAACCCGCTCTTCTTCAAAGACAACACGCGGATGTTTTACGGGGATGCAAAAGCGTCGCTCGATACGTTGTTGCCGAAGATCGACTGAGTGCGTCTAAGCTAAGAAAAAACCGTCGGTCTGTCGCGACCGGCGGGTTTTGTTTTGCGTGGTATCAATCCAGGAGCACGCCTTCAGAGCCGTTGTTGGCGTCGTCAGCAAAACCATGCTTGGAAAAGACGACATACATGTGCTCGAGCTTTTCCATGTCATACATCGCGACATTGAGATAGTGGAATAGCGTGGTTTAACCTCGTCTGTCACGGACGAAGACGCGAACACGAGGTTCAGCTCTTCTTTAATGATGGCCCAGTCCTTGACAGCTTTCACAAGCCGATCTGCGATCTCATCTGTTGGTGCTGCACGTATGCCGGCAGCCGGCATGCCATCGAGCAGGGTTACAGCAGCCTCAACGATCGCGGCCCATTCGCGCAGGGCCTCAATCATCTAGATTGTTTTCTTGCGGTGCTCCGCGACATTTATGTTGAGGGTTGGATTGCCTTGCTGGAGGGCATCGAGCAGCAAAGAAAACTTGCCCTTGGCTTCGACCATTAGCGCGCACACCTAAACAAAAAAAGGCGAGGCTCAAGCCCCGCCTTTGTTCAAACTGTCGATCCTTGGTTCAGTCGGTCAAAGCCTTGGCCGCATCAGGATCCGTCGTGTCGATATATTTGTGCTTCGCATATACAACGTAAAGCTGTTCGATCTTCAGCATATGCCGCATGGCATCGTTTAGCTCAGAAAACAGGGTTGATTTCATCCCATCATCTATCTCGGCGCTTGCCAAAACAACCTTCAACTCACCTTCGATCTTTTTCCAGGCGATGCTCGCGTTTTTAAGCTCATCCGAGATCTCAGGTGTCGGTGCCGCCAAAATGCCCATGGCAGGCATCCCGTTTATCAATGCGTTAAGCGTGGCGTCGTAAAGCCCCATTGTCGCGGTCAGATCGTCGATGGTCTTGTCGTTCCGATCACCTGCCCAAATGGCGCAAGCGAGTTTGCCCATCTTCTGGGTTTGCATCGCTTGGCGGGAAGTGAAATCCAGGAGCAAAACGTCTGTTTGCAAAAGTTCAGCCGGATTGGAATAGGCGCCGCCAACTTCGTTGGTTAAAAGTGCTGCCGCCTCAAGGACTGCCTCGTTTTCCAATTTCACAACACCAAGCGCTTCGGCATTATCAGCGTTTTCCAAGAAAACGTAGCTTGCGTCTTTCATACGATCCCATGCGCTGCGAACCGCCGAAATCTTTTCAATTGTTTTCCTGCGCTTTTCGGCGCCGTTGATATTCATCGTCGGATTGCCAAACTCGAGCGCATCGAGAGTGAGATCGAACTTGCCTTTGACTTCGGTCAGCAGATCGCGGCCTTCATCGACCGAGATGCCATTGCCGACATGGCAGGCAGCGTTTGCAGCTTCTTGCGACAACACGCGCAAGAGGCCGGAGGCCTTGACGCGTTCTGATGCGCCGACGTCTTGGCTGTAGCTCGCGAGATGGACATTGTCCGCGTCGCTCGCTTGCGCAAAACTAGGGCTAAGAGCGACAGCCGAGCAAAACACCATGCACAAAGTGCGCGACATAGTAAATTTCATACTAAGACCTTTCAAAAATGAGAAAGCCCGTAACCATGGGCAGCGGTAACAGACCCGGTCGTAAGAAGAGAATAAGGTCAAACTTCGACAAATCTTCGTCTAATTCGCATCAAATTTAGGTGTAATGCTCTGAAATTCGGATCTCTGTGGTTTTTTGCTTTCCGTAACAAAAAATCACGTAAAGCATCGAACGCGGCGCGTTGCTTGCACATCGCTCTCGAACGCGCTCAGGTAATGTCAGCACAGATAAGACAAGAGGGGCCCATGCAGGACGCGTATACACCACCAAAAGTTTGGACCTGGGAGAGCGAAAACGGCGGCGAATGGGCCAGCCTGAACCGACCTGTGGCCGGAGCAACCCATGACAAAGACCTGCCAAAAGGTCGCCACCCGTTGCAATTGTACTCATTGGGCACGCCCAATGGCGTTAAGGTCACGATCATGCTTGAGGAACTGCTTGCCGCAGGTCACGCGGGCGCTGAATATGACGCCTGGTTGATCCGCATCGGTGAGGGGGATCAATTCTCGTCGGGCTTTGTCGAGATCAACCCGAACTCCAAAATCCCGGCTATGCTTGACACCACCACAGGCCTACGGGTTTTTGAAAGCGCTTCAATCCTCATGTATCTGGCTGAGAAATTCGGCAGCGCTTTCCTGCCAACCGACTTGGCATCGCGCACAGAGACACTCAATTGGCTCTTTTGGCTGCAAGGCTCCGCGCCGTATCTGGGCGGTGGCTTCGGTCATTTTTACGCGTATGCGCCCTATAAGATGGAATACCCGATCGACCGGTTCACCATGGAAACGAAGCGCCAGCTTGATGTGCTCGACCGGCATCTGGCGGAGAATGAATATCTCGCAGGCGCGGAATACACGATCGCCGATATGGCGACATGGCCCTGGTACGGACGCACGGTCGCAGGCGAAAGTTATGACGCGGGGGAGTTCCTGAATGTTGGTATCTACAAAAACGTTATTCGCTGGTATGAGCAGATTTTTGCACGCGATGCGGTGAAACGTGGTCGCATGGTCAACCGAATGGCGGGCGCCCCGGAGGAGCAGCTTCGCGAACGGCATGATGCGTCAGATTTTGATACCAAGACCGAGGACAAACGATAGCGGCGAGGGGCCAAATGGGCGATGAGAGCACAAAATCTGCGCCAACTTGGCCGCTGCCGAAGTTTAATTTCCAAGTGAAATGGGACGATGCCGAGATGGCTTTTCAGGAGGTCACGGGCCTTGACGTCGAAATCGAGCCTCTCGAATATCGCGCTGGCAACAACCCGGTCTTCTCGAAAATCAAAATGCCCGGCATGGTCAAGACGCGAAATGTCACGTTGAAGAAAGGCGTGTTTGCGAAAGACAATGCGATCTGGGATTGGCTCACTGCCATCAAGATGAACACGATAGAGCGCAAGACGGTGACCATTTCTCTTCTGGATGAGGCGGGCGCGCCGACCATGGTTTGGGCCCTGATCAACGCTTTTCCAGTCAAAGTTTCCAGCACAGACCTGAAAGCCGAGGGCAATGAGGTCGCCGTCGAGAGTATTGAGATCGGCCACGAAGGCATCCGCATTGGGAGTGGTAAATGAACAGCGCTTTTCAATTCACTCTGAGCATTGAGGGTGACACAGGGGTTGCCTCGTTTTTGGACGTTAGCGGACTGTCATCTGAGGACGAGATCGAGGACATACGCCAAGGCGGAAGCGTGGTTTACAGGCTTCCCAAAGCCCCTAAACCCCATAAAGTCACTTTCAAACGCGGCCAGGTTCCCGCTGAAGGCGCGTTGATGCAATGGTGCCACGCGACGCTTGAAAACGATTTGTCACAGCCGATCATGCCAAAGACCATGAGCGTTGAGCTTCTTGATGCGGACGGTAAGACCACTATCGGCTGGACGCTTGTCAATGCATATCCGATCAAATTGGAGCTTGGCGCGTGGGATACCTCGGGGGACAGCAACGCAATTGAAACGCTTGTATTTGCCTATCAAGATATCAAACGCGTAATTTAGGTTCGGTATACTGTTGCACACCTCTAACCTACCGTTATTTAACGTTTTTTTATTTACAATCGGGCAGATGCGGCTAGGTTGCGTACAAGAAAGAAGGTGACGATGCCCCCGATTGAAGATCACCCGCTCCGGTATGAGCTTGCTAATGAGTTACATGCGCGCCCGTTTCCCTCGCTTAAAGCGCCCTGCAGTGCGGCCTTTCTGGCGATAAAGCAACCGGTTGACGCGTCCGCTCGCGACCGCGATGCGGACCGGGCGCATCTGCTGTCGTTGCTGGACCGCTATGGCGCGGCGCATCCCAAGCCTGGGGCCACGCATTGGTTCGGGCAGCTCGGACGGTTCGAGTTGAAATGGGAAAGCCATACCGAATTCGTCACTTACACGCTCTTTGGGGATGGCGTGCCCGACCGCGCGTTTGACGGCAGCGTTTTTTCGGCGTTTCCAGATGACTGGCTTGTTTCAGCACCCGGCGTGCGGATGACCTCCGCTTTGGTGCGGGTTCTGCCCGATCCGGGTGACGACGAAAAGCTGCGTGTCCTTGGCGATTGGTTCGTGCCTGAAAGTCTGGCCTGCGCCCGGATGCTCGATGACAGCGTCACCGTGGCTGGCGATTTTCGGATCGATGAGAATGGCCATATGCGGTTCGCCGTTTTCGCGTCGGAGGAATGCGGGCCGCGTCGATTGGGGCGGGTTGTTCAGCGGGTTTGCGAGATTGAGACCTACAAGACCATGTCGATGCTGGGGCTCAGCCGGGTGCGGGGCATGGGGCGCGATTTGACGGCGATTGATGAAACTCTGACGCATATCATGACCAATATGAACAGCGAGATGAATGGCGGCCCGGCGAAGGAAGCGATGCCGGCTGATCAAGCGCTCGACGCTTTGCTGCAGGTATCGGCGGAGTTGGAGGCGTTGGCGGCGAAATCTTCCTACCGGTTCGCGGCGACGCAGGCTTATCAGGCGATTGTCAATCAGCGGATTGATGTGCTGCGTGAAGAAACTTTCCGGGGCTTGCAGAAGTTTGGGGAGTTCATGGCGCGGCGGTTTGATCCGGCGATGCGCACGGTGACGGCGAGTGACCAGCGGATCAAAGCGATGTCGGCGCGGGCGACGCGGGCGAGTGATCTGCTCAGGACGCGGGTTGATGTGGAGCGCTCAGCGCAGAACCAGTCGCTGCTGGAAAGCATGGACAAACGCGCGGACTTACAGTTGAGGCTGCAAAAGACAGTCGAAGGGCTGTCGGTGGTTGCGATCAGCTATTACGCGGTCAATCTGGTGTTGAATATGGCCCAACCTTTGGGCGATGCGGCGGGGCTTTCGAAGCTGGTTTTGACGGCGATCCTGACACCGCTGGTGATCCTTGGGGTCTGGTGGATGGTCCGCCGTATTCGAGATCAAATGGAGAAATAACGGTCCCCCGCATGCGGTTATCTGGTAAACCTCTGATCTTTAATAGAAATCCAGAAATTTTTACTATTTGTTTACCCGCGCTGTCCGGCCTCGCGCAGGGCTTACCACCAAGAGCTGCTTTTGCCGTCATTGAGGTGGTTTGAGACATGTTCGGGCAAAGGCCATGCATTGATATCAAGCTCCGGCTTCGGCAGCGTCGCCCCATGTTTTTGAGCATGCTCCCAAAGCTGTCTGTGTACGATGACATCCATGGCGGCCAAGGCCTCATCCACTTTCGACTGCGTGGCGGTGATGGCATCTTCAAGCTGGGATTTCTTTGAGCGTTCCTCAAAGATGGCCGGCAAAGACAGGGCGCTCCAGATCATTTTACCGGCAGACAGGCCCGCGAGTAAAACGACATTCGCGACGAAACTTGCCCCGCCCGAAGAGACCAAGTCTTTCAGTCCCGCCCAACTGAACCAGCCCGCGCTCTCATCGGATTGGGAGAGGGCCGAGCGGGCGAGGTCAAATTCGCGCGCGAAGTTTTCGCGGAACCTTTGGGCAAAAGCGGCCCTGTCAAAATCATCGCGCCCAGCGGATACGTTCAGTTTGGGGCGGACAAACAGACCTTTTCGCGAGTGTTCGACAAATTGTTCGAAGTCGATAATGAAAAAATAGTCCTCTGCATCGGCGCCGCTGTGGATCATGTAGACCGGAACATCGACGGATCGTCCGATTTGCGGAATATCGGGCAGGGGAAGCGATTTTCTGAGGCGCGAGAGAAGTGAGTATCTATCCGTCATCCGCTCGACATAGGCGGCGCATTCGCCATGTTCAACGTCATGGCAGGCTTTCAAAGCATTCTCAGCCTATGACCAAACGGTCCCGACCAGCATTTTTCGCGGCATATAGCAGCTCATCGGCCTGTTTGAGTACCGCTGATCCGTCAAGTTTTTCCGGGCTGGCGCTGGACAGACCAATGCTGACCGTCACACCGATCTGATTACTTCCGACGGGCGTGATTGTATCGCGCACGCGGTCGAGCAGGCGGTTGCACGCGATTGACGCCCCATCAACATCGGTTTGCGGAAAGATCACGGCAAATTCTTCGCCGCCCAGCCGACCCACCATTTCAATCGTCCGAAATTCATTGATCATCATCGCGGCCATCGCGCAAAGCACGGCGTCGCCCGCATCATGGCCATAGGTGTCATTCACCTGTTTGAAATGATCAATATCAATCATGGCGACGGTCATAGCGTGGCGAAACCGACGGGCGCGGGAAAATTCGATCTCGAGGCTCTTGAGAAACGGGCGACGGTTCGACAGGCCTGTCAAAGGGTCGGTATTGGCCTCGATCTGCAACAGCTCATAGGCTTTGGTCAGCTCGCGTATGCTGAGCATATCGACAAGCTTGCCAGCCTCGACCACCGGCATGTGGCGGATCGCGTTTGCGTTCATCAAGCGCAGCACATAGGCAATTTCATCCTCAGGTGCGCAGGTGATGACATCGCGTGTCATCTTTTCAGAAACTGGGGAGGCGACCGCTTCGGCACTATAGTTGGCGACAGTGGCAACGAGATCGCGCTCTGAAATTATGCCCAATAACGTGCCATCGTCTTCGGCAACAACCAATGCGCCAACACGGCATTTGAGCAGCTTTTGCGCCACGTTTTGCAGCGTGGCACCGGGAGAAATACGTTCAACAGATCTGAGATCTTTTTCAGCGAGAAGCTGCCTGACTTTCATAACATTGCACTTTTTAAGGATCGACCATCCCCGTGCTTAAAGTGAAGGCATGAATATTCTCTCAACAGATGCTCTGGCCGGTATGCGGGCCGAGGCGACCAGGCGTAATCGTCACTTTGATGGGTTTTTTCCCCTTAAACTGATGTCTTAGCGCTCGTACTCAAACCGCATAGTTTTTAATCGCTTGGAAAACGCGTTAACGGGGAGAAGTCTAATGGAGACCATTCTGGCTCAAGTCATAGGCGGTGCGCTGGGAGGCACTGCTGGCGGTAAAGTCAATGCTGGAAGCAGCATGGGCAATATCGGCAACCTGGTCGCGGGCGGCGTTGGTGGCGTCGCAGGTGGCCAGCTCTTGGGCGGCCTTCTCGGGGCTGCCGGTGGCGATGCCGCCGGAGGAATGGATATCGGCGCAATGGCCGGCAATCTGGTCGGCGGCGGCGTCGCCGGCTTGGTTGTCCAAATGATCGTCGGTATGGTCATGAAAAAAATGAAGGGTTAGCGCCCTTCATCCTTGCCCACTCACGGCAACGAAAAACCCGGCCCCTCAGGAAGGCCGGGTTTTTTGTTTTTATGTGGTGCGTGTTTGAAAAGGCGCGGGCGTTATCTGCCCCGGATCCGCGGGTCGAGCGCGTCGCGCAGCCCGTCGCCCATATAGTTTACGCTCAGCACCGTCAGCGAAATCATAAGACCCGGCCAAATCGCGCGTTCGGGGTATTGCTGCAAGAAATCCGTGCCATCACGCAAGAGCCGACCCCATGTTGGGAAATCAGGCGGAAAGCCGAGACCGAGGAAGCTGAGCGCGCTTTCGGTGATGATCGCGGTCGCGATGCCGAGCGTCGCCGACACCATGATTGGCGATAGCACATTAGGCAGGATGTGGCGGCTCATCATCCGCCCGTTTGGCGTGCCGATGGAGCGGGCCGCCAGCATGAATTCCCGCTCTTTCAGCGACAGCACATCGCCGCGCACGATCCGTGCGGTTTGCATCCAGGAGGTGATCCCGATGGCGAAGACCATCAGGATGAAAATGCCGCCCTCCGGCCCGAACCGCGCCGACAGCGTTTCGCGAAAAAGCATGATGATGACCAACAGGAGCGGCAGCAAGGGCAGGGCCAGAAACAGGTCCGTCAGCCGCATCAGCACCCCGTCGAGCCATTTGAAAAAGCCTGCGAGCACACCGATCAGGGTGCCCAGGATCAGCGCGATAAACATCGCCGTCAGCCCCACTGCCAGTGACACCCGGCCCCCGATCATGACGCGCGCCAGCGTATCGCGGCCCAGCTGGTCGGTGCCCATTGGGTGGCCCCAGCTGGGGCCTTGGTTGCGCGACCGAATGTCGATGGTGGTGGCGTCATAGGGCCACAGGAACGGCCCGATCAGCACCCCGAACAAGATTAGGAAGAACACGAACGCGCCCACCAGTGCGCCTTTATGGGTGCGAAATTGCGCCCAGACATCCCACCATTGGCTGCGGGCGGGTTTCTCTAGCTCTGGCGTCATATCAGTCATAGCGGATCCTCGGATCGAGCAGCCCATAGAGGACGTCTGCGACCAGGTTGAAGAGCACGATCAGGATCGCGAAGATGAAGGTCAGGGTTTGCACCATCGGCACGTCGCCGCCTTGGATGGCGATGATCAACAGCTGGCCCAGCCCGTTCACCTTAAAGACCTGCTCGGTGATGATGGCGCCGCCGAAAATGCCGGGGATGCCGAGCGCGATAACCGTCACCACGGGGATCATCGAGTTTCTAAGAACGTGTTTCATCACCACGCCGCGCTCGCGCACGCCTTTGGCGCGGGCCGTGCGCACGTAGTCCTGATTCAGGTTGTCGAGCATGGAGGCGCGGGCGAAGCGGCTGATTTGGGCGGTGATCTGCAAAGCCAGCACCATCACCGGCATGATCATCTGTCGGAACTGGAACTTGAAGCTTTCCCAATCAACCACCTCATGGGTGGTGTCGTAAATGGAAGGCAGCCACCAGAAGCTGTCGGTGGGGATAAGCACCGAGAAGATCACGATCACCAAAACGCCGGAGAAGAAGGGCGGGACCGAGAAGCCGACCATGGAGATGAACGTGCCGGCCTGGTCGAAGACTGAGTATTGCTTGTAGGCCGAATAGATGCCGATGGGGATGGCGATCAGGATACCGACCAGATAGGCGGTGCCGACGACCCAGAGCGTTTGCGGCATGCGCTGCCAGATCAGGTCCATGACGGGCGAGCGAGTCTGGTAGGAGATCAGACGTATCTCGCCCTCGGTGCCCAGATCCCAGCCGAACCAGCCTTCCAGCACGATGCGCGGTTCTAGCCAGAAGAACTGCTTCAGCCAAAGCAGGTATTGCACCGTCAGCGGCTGGTTTACACCGAGGCTTTCGCGGATCTTTTCGCGCACCTCAGGCGGGATGGTCAGGGGTAGGTTCGCGGTCGGGTCCGAGGGCGACAGCTTCACGATCAGAAAGATCACAAAAGAAATGAACAAAAGCGTCGGCACCGTCAGGATGAGCCGTCGGATGGTATAAGTCAGCATAAGAGCAAACGCCTTAGGTCAGGTCTTTTCGGTATGAGGCGGACCAGATGAAAAAAAGGGCGGGCCTCAAAAGACCCGCCCCAATCGTCACATCACTTGGTGGAATACCAGTCTTTGATGTTCCACAGCTCCGAATCCCAGTCCGAGATCAGAACGCCGCCCAAGGTGTTGGCATGCGCCGAGACGCCGCCACGGTGGATCAGCGGGATGATCGAATAGCTGGCCATCAGCATATCGTTCATCTCTTTCACGATCTCCGCACGTGCATCGATACCAGCGGTTTGCGCCAGCTTGTCGACCAAAGCGTCATAGGCCGGGTCACAGAAACGCTGCATGTTGGACCCCTGCCACTGAGTATCGGGCGAAGGGATTTCCGAGCAGCGCCAGTTGGCCATATAAGCTTCTGGGTCAACGCCTGCGAAGTTGTTGGTGTACATTTCAACGTCGGCGAAGAACTTCTGGAACGTGTCAGGCGAAGCTGGGTCGCCGCCAAAGAAGACCGACGCATCGATGTTGCGCAGCTCGGTATCGATACCGATCTCGCTCCACCACTGCTTGACCAGTGCTTGGGTGTCCTGACGGACGGCGTTGGTCGAAGTCTGGTAGGTCACAGACAAAGGCATGCCATCCTTTTCACGGATGCCGTCGCCATTGGTGTCCATGTAGCCCGCTGCATCAAGAACAGCATTCGCACCCGCGATGTCTTGCACTTTGCAACCGTCATTGGCAGTGGAAGCGTAAACCGCTGGAGCTGGCAGCACGTTACATGTCACCTGACCACCTGCGCCGTAGCCCACTTCGACCAACAACGCGCGGTCAATGGCCATCGACATGGCTTTGCCAATTTCAGGATCGGTCAGGAACGGGTGCGGATGCTTCAGCGTTGCACGCTCGTCGCCCAGTGCCGGGTCGGGGTTGGACTGGTTGATGTGGAGACGCTCAACCGAGGTCCCGAAGGCAGTCACAACAGTGCCCAGACCCTTGCTTTCCATATCGGCCAACACGGTTGGATCGATTTGCAGGTTCCAGGCATAGTCATACTCGCCAGTTTCAAGAACAGAGCGTGCCGCAGACGCCGCGTCGCCGCCGCCTTTGAAGTTCACAGTCGCGAAGGCAGGCTTGCCTTCTTCGCGGAAGTTTTCATTCGCCGCGAACTGGATCACGTCATTGGCTTTGAACTCGGTCACAACGAACGGGCCGGTGCCGATCGGGCCAAAGTTGGCGTCGGTACAGGTCGGTGCATTTGCGCCCATGCAGTCTGCGAATTGTGCGGCTTGCAGGATCGGGCTCTCAGAGCCGACCAAGGCGGTGTAAGGGAAGGGCTTTGGAGCGTTGAACGAGATTTTGATCGTCAGATCGTCCAAAGCTTCGATGTTTTCGACGCCGTCAAAATAGCTGGACTGCGCGCAGCCGCCATCGGGGTCGGTGCAATATTTCCAAGTGAACACCGCGTCGGCGGCGGTCAAAGGCGTGCCGTCGGACCACATGACGCCTTCTTTCAGGGTCCATGTGATTGACGTAAGGTCAGCGGCAAGACCGCCATTTTCAACGGTTGGAATATCAGCCGCCAGCCAAGGCATCAGCTCACCCGTGTCGGAGAACCGGCCCAGCGATTCGAGCACCAGCGAGGCGCTTTCTACTTCCTTCGTGCCGCCCGACAGATACGGGTTCAGCGTCGAGGGCGCTTGCCAATAGATGATGTTGAGCTGCCCGTCGCGCCCGCGTTCGCCCTCATGTGCGTCCGCAAACGCCATCGGGGTGAGCGCGACCGTGGCAACGGCGCTCATAAGCATTGATTTTAATGTCATGTCAGACTCCCAGTTGATTTCCGCAGGGGCATTCTGTCCCCCAAGGTTTTGACCGCCATACCCGGGTTTTGCCCGGATTTATGAAGATCACACGCGCCTAATAATTTGGCAGATTGGCGCGCTACTGGAGCATGACACACCAGCTTTGGTTTAAATTGCAAGGCATTTTCAAGCCGGTTGCATTCGCCGCTGGCCACGACCATAGTTTTCTGGTGCATTTGCCTAATGGTTAGGCAGCCCATGTTTGGGCAGTTCAGACCACCAAAAAAAATCTGCTTCGAAGGGTTCCGTTCATGCTCGATACTGCCGCTGAAAGCACCGCTGACCGTGAGGCGGGCCCCGTTGCCTCGATCCGCAACTTACGCGTTGATTTTCAGACCAAAGACGGCCCCGTCACGGGTGTGCACGACATCAGTTTCGACATTGAGGCGGGGCAGACGCTTTGCGTTGTCGGTGAAAGCGGCTCGGGCAAATCGGTCAGCTCGCTGTCGCTGATGCGGCTCATTGAATATGGCGGCGGCACCATCGCCAATGGCGCGCTTATGTTTGACAATGGGGACGGGCAGGGGCTGCTGGACTTGGCCAGCATGGACCAGAAAGCCATGCGTCATCTGCGCGGCAACAAGATTGGCATGATTTTTCAGGAGCCGATGACGGCGCTCAACCCTGTCTTTACCGTTGGCGATCAGCTGCGCGAAGTGCTGCTGTTGCACCGCGACATGAAGAAGGCGGAGGCCACCGAGCGCGTCTTGGAGCTTTTGCGCAAAGTGCGTATCCCGGAGCCCGAACGCCGCCTCGATCAATACCCACATGAGCTGTCAGGCGGCATGCGCCAACGCGTCATGATCGCCATGGCGCTGGCCTGCGAGCCGCGCCTGCTCATCGCCGATGAGCCGACCACCGCGCTTGATGTGACGATCCAAGCCGAGATTTTGGCCCTGATCGACCAGCTGAAGCGCGAAACGGGCGCGGCGGTGCTGTTTATCACCCATGACATGGCAGTGGTGGCACAGATGGCCGACCGCGTCGTCGTCATGTTCCGCGGCAACAAAGTTGAGGAAGGCCCGGTCGAGCAGATTTTTGAAAACCCGCAGGAGGATTACACCAAGGCGCTGCTGGCCGCCGTTCCCAAGCTGGGGGAGATGACCGGAAAGCCCGACCCCGAACCGATGCGCCTGATGGGCGCGCCCGCGCCCCAGCCGGTGAAGGCCAAAGCGGTGGCGCCCGACGCCTTGCCAGTTTTGGAGGTCAAGAACCTGATCACCCGGTTCCCGGTCAAAGGTGGGTTGTTGCGCCGAACGGTGGCAAATGTGCATGCCGTCGAGGATGTGTCCTTTTCGGTCCCCGCGGGCCAGACCCTGTCCATTGTGGGCGAGTCGGGGTGCGGCAAGTCGACCGTCGGCCGCTCCATCCTGCGGTTGACCGAGCCGCTTTCGGGCGAAATCCGGCTGAACGGAACGGATGTGCGCGCCTTGGGATCGAACGCGCTCCGCCGGGCGCGCTCGGACATGCAAATGGTGTTTCAAGACCCGTTTGCGTCGCTTAACCCGCAGATGCGGCTGATGGACCAGGTGGCGGAACCGATGCGCAACTTTGGCACCCACAAGGGGAAGGCAATGCAGGACCGTGTCGCGGCGCTGTTTGACCGGGTGCAGCTGCCGCGCAGCTTCCTGAACCGCTACCCGCATGAGATGTCGGGCGGGCAACGCCAGCGGGTGGCGATTGCGCGCGCGCTGGCGCTGGACCCAAAGCTCATCATCGCTGATGAGGCGGTCTCGGCCTTGGACGTCTCGGTGCAGGCGGAGGTGCTGAACCTGCTTCTCGAGCTGCAGGCCGATCTTGGTATCTCGATGGTCTTCATCAGCCACGATATGGCGGTGGTGGAACGCGTTTCGCACCGGGTGGCGGTGATGTATCTGGGCCGCATCGTGGAAACCGGCACCCGCCAGCAGGTGTTTGAGACCCCGCAGCATGATTACACCAAAGCGCTGATGAGCGCTGTGCCGGTGGCCGACCCTCGCAACAAGACGATCAGCCGCGATTTGAACTTCAAGCCGATCCCGTCGCCGATCTTTCCGCTGGACCATGAGCCCGGTCGCAGCGTGTATCACAAGGTCGCGCCCGGCCATATGATCCTGACCGAGGCATAGCATCGTGGCGATGAACCTAGATGCCCGCGCGCTTATGGAAAAGCTGGTGGCCTTCCCGACGGTCAGCAAGGTCAGCAATCTGGAGTTGGTCGATTGGGTCGAAGGCTATCTGGCCGATCACGGCGTCCCCGCCAGCCGCGTCTATAATGAAGAGGGCACCAAGGCCAATCTCTACGCCAATGTCGGGCCGCAAGTGGAGGGTGGCGTGATCTTGTCGGGGCACACCGATGTGGTCCCCGTCGAGGGCCAGGCCTGGGACACCGATCCTTTCACCGTGACCGAGAAAGACGGAAAGCTCTACGGGCGCGGCACTTGCGACATGAAGGGTTTTGACGCGCTCGCGCTGGCGGCCGTCCCCAAAGCGCTTGAACGGGGCATCAAACGTCCGCTGCAAATCGCTCTCAGCTATGACGAGGAGGTCGGCTGCGTCGGCGCCCCTTTCATGATCGCCGAGATGCGCAAGCATTTGCCCCCCGCGCGCGCTGCCATCATTGGGGAGCCCTCGATGATGAAATGCGTCACTGGCCACAAGGGCGGCTATGGCTGGCACATCCATGTCAAAGGCTTTGAGGTGCATTCCTCGCTGATGCATACCGGCGTGTCCGCAATCCTGGAGGGCGCGAAATTGCTCAATTGGATCAACGAGATAAACGACGACATTCGCAGCAAATCACCAAGCCCCGTCGCGGAGCAATTCGATCCACCTTTCACAACGGTGCACACCGGTATGATCACGGGTGGAACGGCGCATAACATCACCGCAAAGGACTGCATCTTTTCGGTAGATTTTCGCGTGGTGCCCTCAGACGATATCGCGACCTATGAGGCGCGGCTCCTTGAAAAAGTGGCCGAGATCGAGGCTGGTATGAAAGCCATCCACCCCGAGGCGGGTATCGAGATCGAACAACGGTTCCATGTCCCCGGTTTGCAGCCAGAGGAGGCGGGAGCGGCTGAGACGCTCACACGGCAGATCACCGGCGATAACGGCTCTCACGTGGTCAGCTACGGCACGGAGGCAGGGCAATTCCAACGCGAGGATTACTCCGCCATCATCTGCGGCCCCGGCGACATAGCGCAGGCGCATCAGCCCAATGAGTTTATCTCAATCGACCAATTCCAAAAAGGCGAGGCCTTTATGGAAAAACTGGTCGAGCATTTGGCCGACAGCTAGAGCGTATCGCGACATCGCAAGGGCTGCGCTAGGCTTGGTCTTGATGCACACCAGCCAAAGCCGCCTCCGCGCAATCCCGCATCGCTGCATAGGGGAAAGTATCCAACCCAAAGGCTTCCCTTAGGCTTGTATGCGCCTCCAGCTCGACAGGACTAAGCCCGAGATCGTGGTGGAAGGCGGCCACAGCGTCAGAGCCTTGTGCGAAGCTGTCTGAGGTCAAAAACAGTGCATGGGCGAGCACGCGCGGGCAGCCGCCGCGGTTGGGACGCCAGCGCTGGGCGGTGCCGACGATCTTGCGGCCCGCAACTGATAGGTTCCACGCCCCGTCGCAAAAGCTTCCCGGGGTGTCGCCGGCCTCCAACCGGTTTCCATCAGTGCCAAACCCGCCTTTGATGATATCGGTCAGCAAAATATAGCCGTCCTCAATCGTTGTACCTTTTGCAGGGTTGAAGGCCAGCGCCAGATTGTCCACGCCGGGCCCTTGCGGCACTGCGCCGCCGCCTGTTGGCCGCAAGGCGACAGGCCAGCCGCGGTCCGCTGAGTTTTTGATGGCCTGTGCAAACCCGTTGCGCCGTTCATAGGCGGCGGGGCAGACGATGCCTTGGGTCTCGGTCTGCCAAAGGCCCACTTGCGGGCCGTGCCCGGTAAAGAGGGCCATTTCATAGGCGAGCCCGGCGCTTGGGTCGGGAACAGATTTTACGAGCGGGCTCATCGCGGCATACTTCCAGCTTTTGGCGGACTGTTATCCAAATTGAGGATATCGGCAAGCCAAGGCAATCGCCGCCCCGTCGTGATCACTCAGGGGCTTTGCTTTACCGCAAGCCGTTTGGATCAGCCGCCCCAAAGCTCCGTTTCGGGATGAAACTGCGACCATGCAAACCAGAAGGCCTGATGGCTGCCAAGGTCCATGCCCGCGCCGTCCACCGCTTTGATCCCGCCTGCATCAAGCGCAAGGCGGACATTTTCGACCGCGATTTCCTCACCGCGCAGCAAGGCCGCCAAGGCGGTCGAGCGTTGGAACGCCACCGGCTGGCCCGACGCGGTGACAATCCCGATCACATCCTCATGCACCGGCAAGCGCGGGTCGACATCGCCGACCGGAAAAATCGGCCCACCTGCGTCGCGCCCGTTTCTGAAATCAAAGTCGCGGCCCAAAGCGTAACGTTCGAGCAAAACGGTTGTGTCGGGATGGGCTGCCTGCCAGCTTGCCCAATCAGTTGTCACAACGCTCGCTTGTTCGAGCTGCACACTCTTTTCGGCCAGGGGCCCGGTGACCGCTTTGCCCAGAAACGTATCAAACACCGAGGCGCTGTTGACGTCATACATCACCTTGTTTGAACGGATGAGAAGGCCAGACGTGCGTAGCACAGGCCGCTCAACACCGGCTGGTACATCGTCAGTGAAATAAGCCTGCGCCGCGCCACAGAGCGTGCAATAGGGAATGCCCAGATCGCGCCCGCCCAGCGTGTCATTGACCATCTCGCGCACTTCCATGATCTGCCGGGGATAGGCGCGTGCCTCGCCGTTCACGACGATGCCGAAGACGATGTCATCCTCGTCGAGCCATGTTGCCTCAGCGGCGGTGCTGACCTCTGGGTTGTCCGCGCCGGGGATGCAATTGCACAAAATATCGGTCGTGTCATAGGCGCGGTCATCGATCAGAACCCCGCCCCATGAGACATGCCGCCAATCGATATCGCCCTCGACGAAAATCTTGTCCCAGCCGGGCACGATAGAGGTGAAAATCGCGCGTTTGGCGCGCAGGTAGTCGGGCGGCGCGGGAATGTCCCATGCGATCAGGTGATCCGTCAGGTTGCCCCATATATCCTCGCGCGGCAGCTCTTTGCCCAGAAGCGTTGAGGCGGATTGTGCCAGCTGGCCCTGCAACGCCGGGCCCGAGACGAAGCGCAGCATATCGGCGATCAACCAGCCAAAGCGCGGATCACCCGATTTGGTGATCTCGGCCAGGGCCTGCTGCTGGTTCTCGTCCCAGACCGACAGCGTGACACTGTCGATGAAGGCCACCCGCACCGCAAACTGCATCGCAGGGGTCAGATCACCCGAGGGGATCGCGGGCGGCACGCCGAATTCCTGCGTCACGTAATCGGGCAGGGCGTCCGCGCTTTGGGCATTGGGCGCCCCGGTGCAGGCCAAACTCAGCGCCAAGAGCGAGACAGATAACAAGGAGCGGTGGGGCGGCATCGGGATTTCCTTTGGCAGGGCGTTTCGGTGCGACATTAACGCATGGGGGATGCTCACGTCCCAATCACGTTTTGATCATCGTGCTCGTGACAAACTGTCACGATAGGCCAAGCGCGGGATGTGTTCAGCCGGTATTCGCGCTAATATTCCCGCAGCACGTATTTCGAATTTACCCAAAGGACCGCCCTTCATGCCCGTCAAAAACCGCTTCGCCGAGCTGCTGCCAGAGATCACCGAATGGCGCCGGGACATGCATGAAAACCCCGAGATCCTGTTCGAGACGCACCGCACCGCCGCGCTGGTGGCTGAGAAGCTTGAGGCATTTGGATGCGACGAAGTGGTGACCGGTATTGGGCGCACGGGCGTGGTTGGGGTGATCAAGGGAAAGTCGAATACATCAAGCAAAACCATAGGGTTGCGCGCCGACATGGATGCTTTGCCGATCTTTGAGGCGACAGGGCTGGACTACGCCTCTAAGACGCCCGGCGCAATGCATGCCTGCGGCCATGACGGGCATACCGCGATGCTATTGGGCGCGGCCAAATACCTGGCCGAGACGCGCAATTTTGACGGGACGGTCGTGGTGATTTTCCAACCCGCTGAAGAGGGCGGCGGCGGCGGCAAGGAGATGTGCGATGATGGCATGATGAGCCGTTGGGCCATCGACGAGGTCTACGGCATGCACAATTGGCCGGGCAAACCGGCAGGCTCTTTCGCGATCCGGTCTGGACCGTTCTTTGCCGCGACAGACACGTTTGAAATCCAGGTGAAAGGTCGCGGAGGGCATGCGGCCAAGCCACAGGAAACGGTGGACACAACCGTCATTGCCTCACACATGGTCTTGGCGCTGCAAACGCTGGTGTCGCGCAACGCCGACCCCGTGCAGCAGATGGTCGTGTCCGTGACGTCATTTGAGACAGAGAGCAAGGCGTTTAACGTCATCCCAGAGCACGTGACCCTGAAAGGCACGATCCGCACGCTCAGCGCCGAGATGCGCGCGCTGGCGGCCAAGCGCTTGCCCGAGATTTGCGCCGGCACGGTTGCAACTTTTGGCGGCACGGCGGAGGTCAATTACATGCCGGGCTACCCGGTGATGGCCAATCATGAAGACCAAACAGCCTTCGCCGCGGAGGTTGCCAAGAAAGTCGCGGGCAAATGTGATGATGCCCCGTTGGTCATGGGCGGGGAGGATTTCGCATATCTGCTCGAAGAGCGTCCGGGTGCCTATATTTTGGTCGGAAATGGCGACACCGCGCCGGTGCATCACCCGGAATACAATTTTAACGATGACATTATACCGTCGGGCTGCTCTTGGTGGGCAGAGATCGTCGAAAACCGCTTGCCGTCCTAAAAGTGAAATACCATATTAAATCAGAACGTTATTGAGAAAGGTTAATATGAAAAAAGTGATTGTAGCTCTGGTGCTGTCAACAGCACTGGCTGTGCCAGCGATGGCGCAAAACAAGGTGACACGCAGCATTCCGGTCGATGACAGTTTCAACGACGTCAGCATGCGCTGGAACAATGCAACGCCGGGCGGGTACAAGGCCCTGTCAAAGCTGATTGTCATTGATGGGATCGTTGAAATGTGCGGCGTTGGCGTGTCGACAAACATCCAGCTCAACCAGGCAATAAAGAAAGGTTTGCGCGGCGGGACGCTCAAATTCGACGGCAAGACTGTTGTGAAGAATTTTACGTTCTTTGCGAGGGCTAAATCGGAATCGCGGCTGCGGCGCACCAATGCGAATTGCGTTTCAACGGGGCATCCCGCTTCCAAGCCGATTGAAAATGTCAGTTTCAACTACGGCGACGCGACATTCCGTAATTGATCAGCCGCCGGTATGGCTCATATGGCGCGACATCTGTCCGCCAAGCTCTTGCCGGGAATAGTCAAAATCGTGGCCTTTGGGTTTAAGCCCGATGGCCGCGTGAATGGCTTGCTCAAGAAGTTGATTGCTTTCTGAGGCGCGCAGCGGCGCGCGCAGATCGCTTTTGCCTTCTTGTCCCAGGCAAGTGTAGATCTCGCCCGTACAGGTGACGCGGACGCGGTTGCAGCTTTCGCAGAAATTATGCGTGAGAGGCGTAATCAGACCAATTTTCTGGCCCGTTTCTTCGAGCCGCATGTAGCGTGCGGGACCGCCCGTACGCTCCGACAGATTGGTAAGCGTAAATTGCTCGGCAAGCGTAGCGCGCAGATCATCGAGCGCCCAATACTGTCCGATCCGGTTTTCATTGCCGATATCGCCCATTGGCATGACCTCAATAAAGGTCAGGTCCATTCCCAGATCAGAGCACCATGCGGCGATGTCGAAAAGCTCATCCTCGTTGAAATCCTTGAGGGCCACGACGTTGATTTTCACCCGCAGCCCGGCTTTGAGCGCCGCCTCAACACCGCGCAAGACCTGCGGCAGGCGTCCCCAACGCGTGATTTCGGCAAACTTCGCCTCATTGAGCGTATCGAGCGAAATATTCACGCGCCGCACGCCTGCGGCGTAAAGATCATCGGCAAACCGCTCTAGCTGCGACCCGTTTGTGGTCAGCGTCAGCTCTTTGAGCGCGCCGGTTTCCAGATGCCGTGACATCGCATCAAAGAAGGTCATAATCCCGCGCCGCACAAGTGGCTCGCCACCGGTTATTCGAAGTTTTTCAACACCCAAGCCGATAAAGCTCGTGCAAAGACGGTCCAGTTCCTCAAGGCTGAGCAGCTCTTTTTTGGGCAGGAAAGTCATGTTCTCCGACATGCAATAGACACAGCGGAAATCGCAACGATCTGTCACAGACAGGCGCAAATAGGTGATCGCGCGTTGGAACGGGTCAATAAGCGTTTTGGTCATACGTAACAGTCTAAGAAAGCGCGCTGCGAACCACAAGCATCACCTGTGCGCTTGAAGCGAGTGTGAAGGCGCAATAGCTTGGGGCCATGAGCAGTCTATTCCGTCTTGTGACGCCCCTTTTCGCCGCATGTGTCCTATCGGGATGTGCCAGTTTGCAAGCGCCGTTTATTAAACCGCCTTTTGAAGATACGACGCCTGTCGCAACGCCGACGCCGGCTGAGCCTGTGGAGATCGTAGGCGAAGGCGCTGCGCCCGTTGACCCGGCCGCACCGGTTGAAGGCGCCGCTGCCTCCACAGGCGCTTTGGGAGAGACGATCGCCAGCCTCGGCGATCCGACACAGCCTGGTTTCTGGCTCAAAACCCCCTTGGTTCAGGTGCAACGACCGGGTCGTATTGAAGGTGCCGGTGGCGCTGTCGTTCAGGTCACCTTGATCCCGCTGGGCGGGGAGGCCGGGGCGGGCAGTGAGATATCCTTGTCGGCAATGCGCGCCTTGAACCTGTCGCTGACGGATCTGGCTCCCTTGCAGGTCTACGCGCGATAACGGCTAAGTGGCTGCTGCGCAGGCTTTTTTGGTTTGAATAGGACTACGCCAGTTTTCGGGCGGCTTCTTTTTGGGCAAATGGTTTCATTTTTGGCCCGTGTTGCGCCAGGAATGCGCGTGTGCGGTCGGGGTCGTGTTTTGATAGTTCGCGCAGCCACCACGCGACTGCTTTTTGAATGAACCAGTCGTGGTCTTCGACATAGCTGGCGGCCCAGCCGAGGACCTGTTCGCGGATCGCCAGATCGGCCGGTTTGGGGTGGTTTTGCTTGGTCCACGGCAAGGTCATGACCAACGCGGCGCGGCGTGTCCACATGTGATCTGAGAGGTGCCAATGGGCGATATCCGCGATCCTTGCGGGCGCCCAGACCAGCCGCTTTTGACCCGCGATGCAGGCGTGATCTGCCACCGCCCAAGCGTCAAAACCCGGCGCCCATGAGGTGATGAGCTGCCACGCGCTGTCATCTGAGGGGCGGAGCCGCGCTTGCGTCAGCAGCTTGGCAGCAAGGACGCGCGCCTCATGGGCGCCGTCACGCCAGAGCGCGTCTGCCAGAGCAACGCGGCCTTCGACATCCATTTCGTTGCGCCAGTCTTTTGCCAGCGCGTCCAGTACAGGGTTCGCGACGCCGAGGTAGCGGCGCGGGGCTTTGTGATACGCCGCCATCTCTTGCGCTTTTTGGGCGTCTCCGAGGCTTTCTAGCTGCGCCAATGCGCGCGCGGGCGTCATTCGACCGTGACGGATTTTGCCAGATTGCGCGGTTGGTCGACATCTGTGCCTTTAGCGACGGCGGCGTGGTAGCTGAGCAACTGGGCCGGGACGGCGTAAAGAATTGGGGCGAGAAACGCGTCGCAGCTTGGCATCACGATCCCTTCCCAAATGCCGTCCGCGCCTTGTTTGGCGCCCTCGCTATCGGTGATCAGGATCACTTTGCCGCTGCGGGCCATGACCTCCTGCATGTTGGAGATGGTTTTTTCAAACAGCGCATCCATCGGGGCCATGACGACAACCGGCATGTTGCGGTCAATGAGCGCGATTGGCCCATGTTTTAGCTCACCTGACGCATAACCTTCGGCGTGTATATAGCTGATTTCCTTGAGTTTTAGCGCGCCTTCCATTGCCAGGGGATACATTGGGCCGCGGCCCAGATAGATCGCATCCGTGGCCAGCGAGATTTTGCGCGCGACGGCCTTGATGACCGGCTCCAGTGCCAGCGCTTGGTTGATCAGCCCCGGCAGGTTGCGCAGCTCGGTCAGTTTGGCGGCGAGCCCGGCATCGTCGAGATGTCCGCGCTGATGGGCGGCTTTCATCGCCAGAAGCGCCAGCACAGTGAGCTGGCAGGTGAAGGCTTTGGTCGACGCCACGCCGATTTCCGTGCCCGCCAGAATGGGCAAAGCCAGATCGCTTTCGCGCGCGATGGAGCTTTCGGGAACGTTGACCACGGACAGGACTTTCGCGGCCTTGCCCGACGCGTAACGCAGCGCGGCCAGCGTGTCAGCGGTTTCGCCCGATTGCGAGACGAAGAGCGCGAAGGACTTGTCTGAGATCGGCGGCGTGCGGTAGCGGTACTCGGACGCGATATCGACCTCGACGGGCAGGCCCGCAAGCTGTTCGAACCAGTATTTGGCAACCTGACAGGCGAGGAAGGCAGTGCCGCAGGCGACCATCGTGATCCGGTCGCAGGTGGTAAAATCGAGCTCGCCACCGGGCAGGGTGATCTGCGACCCGCTGCGCCCTGTATAGGCCGCGATGGCGTCGGCCAGAACCACCGGCTGCTCGGCGATTTCTTTGGCCATGAAATGTTTGTGGCCGCCTTTTTCAACCTGCGCCGCATCGAGGCGGATTTTCTTCTTGGCGCGCGTGGCTTGCTGGCCCTTTGCGTCGTAGATGGCAAGGCTGGTGCGGGTCAAAACGGCGCGGTCGCCTTCTTCAAGATACGTGATCTCATCGGTCATCGGGGCCAGCGCAATGGCATCGGAGCCCACGAACATCTCGCCCTTGCCGTGACCAATGGCGAGGGGTGAGCCTTTGCGGGCCGCGATCATCAGATCATCTTCGCCCTGGAACAGGAAGCACAGCGCGAAGGCGCCCTCAAGCCGGCCAAGGGTCATTTCGGCGGCCTCTTGCGGGGTCATGCCCTGGTCGAGGTATTTCTGGGTCAACAAGACGATGGTTTCGGTGTCGGTATCCGTCTCAGGCGTCACGCCGTCGCGGGCCAGCTCGTCACGCAGGGCTTTGAAATTCTCGATGATGCCATTGTGGACCACCGCGACCCGGCCTGCCTGATGCGGGTGCGCATTCGTGACGGTCGGTGCGCCGTGGGTGGCCCATCTGGTGTGGCCGATCCCAGATTTCCCCGGCAGCGCATCATGGACCAACAAGTCGGACAGATTGACCAACTTGCCGACCGCGCGTCGCCGGTCCAGCACGCCATTATTGACGGTTGCGATGCCCGCGCTGTCATAGCCGCGATACTCAAGGCGCTTGAGCGCCTCTACAAGAATGGGCGAGACCTCATGGGTTCCTAAAACGCCAACGATACCACACATTTAGCTGCCTCTTTTCATGTTTTGAGCCTTCGCTTTCTTTGCGCGCAGAACTTGCATCAGTTTGCGCGCAAAGCCGGGCTTGTTCACTGTCCTGGCCCGGCCAACTGCCATATCACCATCGGGGATATCTTGCGTCACTACCGTGCCTGATGCGGTCATGCTTTCTTCGCCCATTTTGACGGGCGCGACCAGAAGTGTGTTCGAGCCGACAAAACTGCGCGCGCCGATTTCTGTGCGGTGTTTCATCACGCCGTCATAGTTGCAGGTGATGGTGCCCGCGCCGATATTGGCTTCAGCGCCCACGCTCGCATCGCCCACGTAAGACAGATGATTGACCTTGGCGCCGGACGCGATCGTGGCGTTCTTGATTTCGACGAAATTGCCAATCCGTGCGCCTTGTGCCAGCTCAGCGCCCGGGCGCAGCCGCGCGTAAGGTCCGACCTGAGCGCCGCCACCGACATGGCAGGCTTCAAGATGGCTGAACGCGCGGATTTCGGCACCGCTTTCAACCGTCACGCCAACCCCAAAAACCACATTGGGACCAACGATGACGTCTTGGCCAAGAACGGTATCGTAAGAAAAATAGGTGCTCAAAGGGTCTTGCAGTGTTGCCCCGCCCGCCATGGCGCGGTTGCGACACGCGCGTTGAAAAACGCCCTCCGCTGCGGCCAGATCGGCGCGCGAATTGATGCCCAAGGTTTCTGCTTCGGTGCAGGTCACGACACCCGCAATAAGCCCTGCTGCATTGGCGAGCCCAGGCAGGTCGGTCAGATAATACTCGCCGCTGGCATTATTGGTGTCGAGCTGTGCGATCAGATCAAACATCACAGCGCGCCCGGCCGCCATGACGCCGGAATTGCACAGGGTGATTGCCAGCTCGTCCGCGCCTGCATCCTTGGCCTCAACGATGTTGAGAAGCCGGTCGCCATCGGTGATCAGGCGGCCATACCGGGCGGGGTTTTCGGCATCAAAGCCCAAAACAGTCACATCGGCGTCCGAGCGGCTAAGTGCGTCGAGCGTGTCTGCGCTGATAAAGGGCGTGTCGCCATAAAGGATGACAACGCCTCCCTCGAAATCAGCCAAAGCCGCGCGTGCCTGATCGACCGCGTGGCCTGTGCCCAGCTGCTGCACTTGTCGCACGCAGATTGCATCCGGCGACAGCCGCGCGACCTCGGCCTCGACGGCCTCCGCCCCGTGCCCGGTCACAACAATGGTGCGCGCCGGATCAAGTGCTGCGCCCGAGCGCAGCGCATGGCCGATCAACGACAGCCCGCCCACGGCGTGCAGCACCTTGGGGAGGTGTGATTTCATTCTGCTGCCCATGCCTGCGGCCAGAATGACGAGTGCGGTTTGCATATCTGCTTTCCTCAGCTTTGCGCCCGTTCTACCTTAGCGTGAGGGCGGCGCAAGGTGCTGGCCCTCAATTGAGGTTACGGCGCGTTACAAGTGCCTTTGGAACAGGGCAGGGCGCGTGCGGACAGTTGTTTTCGATCTTGATGGCACTTTGGCCGACACAAGCGGCGATTTGCTGGACGCGGCAAACGCGGTGTTTCGCGCCGAAGGCCATGGCGACGTCTTGGAGCATCCGCGCGACGCAGGCACCGCTTTGCGTGGCGGAAGGGCGATGTTTCGGCTGGGGTATGAGCGGCTGGGTGCGCCGGTCACTGATGCATTATTGGACGCGCATTACCCAAAACTGATCGAGGCCTATTTCGACCAGCTCTGCACCAAAACCACGCTCTATGACGGGGCAGAGGCCGTTTTGATCCGCCTGAAGCGCGCGGGCTACAAGCTCGCGGTCTGCACCAACAAGCCGATTGAGCTTGCCGACCCGCTGCTTCACCGTCTCGGCATCTCCGAGCTGTTTGACGCCATCGTCGGGGCCAAGACCCTTCCGGTCAGCAAGCCCGACCCTGCGCCCTATATTTTATCGGTCGAGCAAGCCGGGGGCACCTTGGCGCGCTCCCTATTGGTGGGCGACACGGCCACTGACCGCAAAACGTCCACCGCCGCGGGCGTTCCGTCGGTTTTGGTGACATTCAGCCCGGCCGGCAACTCCGTGATGGAGCTGTTCCCGGACGACACGATTGACCATTTCGACGCTTTGGATGCGGTGGTTGCGAAGCTGATCGGCTAGGGCGCGCCGCTGAGTTCGGACTGAAGCGGCGCCAGGGTGCCTGTTTCCAACCCGTCGATCAAATCTGCGATCCGCCGGGCGCGCTCAACCCCCAAGATCGGCACGGCGAGCGCGTCGTATTTGGCGCGCATCTCAGCCGGGCTTGGTGGTGCGGTATGCTCCCATTTCGGCTCCCGCCAGCCGCTTTCGACCATGCTGCCATCGCCGCGGTAAAGCCGAACACGCGCCAGACGGCGTTCGGGGTAGGGCGCCTCGGCGTCCGGGTGTTCGTGCATTTGCGTGGCGCGTGACAGGCGTTCGACCTCCGGGTCACGCGTATCGCCTATATCCATGTCAAACGGCCCAATGCCACCCCGCACCAGCGCCACGGCCACCGGGTAGGAGGTCGAATATTGCGCATCCTCGGTGGTTTTGGGCTCGGCCATCGCCAGGCGGCAGGCATTGTGAAAGCTGTCGATCTCGATCCGGGCGATGTCTTTTGCGGCCAATCCATGCGCGCGCTGCAACCCCAGAGCGGCCTCAACCGGCGCGTGCGACCAACGGCAGGTCGGGTAGGGCTTCACGTATTGCTCCAAGCTGTACCAACGGGTTCCCAGATCCGCCCAAAGTGGGCCGCCTAAGGTCAGCGCCGGCGCGCCCGTGAAGCCTTTTTGCGCCAACCGGACGGCGCTGACCCCGGCCATTGCGCCCCAGCCTGAGCCGTCTTTCAGCATGCTGGGCGTGTCGATCACCCGCATCATCTGGCTGCGTGGTCCGTGATATTCGGCGATCCCCATTGCATGGGCACTAGCCTCCGGGTCCAGCCCCAAAAGTCGCGCGCCGACGCCCGCGACGGCCACAGCCATCCATGCGCCGGAGGTATGGTAGTCAGGCGTGCTTGCATGCAACGTGGCGCCCAGCCGGGTGCCGATTTCATAGCCTAGGATCGCAGCTTCCAGCATCTCTGAGCCGCGACAATCCTTCGGCGCCAACGCAAGGATACCTGGCAGGAGCGCGCAGCCGACATGGCCTTTGGTGGGGTTCGAGCCGTCATGCCCGTCCAGCGCGTCGATCATCATGCCGCCGGCAAGCGCCACGCCCAATTGCCCTGCGCGGTGGTCTGAAAATAGCAGGGGGTGGGGCCCGGCGAAATCCTCCGACGCGTGCTCACATATGATGCGCGCCAGCTTCGTGCGCGATCCGCCCGCCGCGACCCCGCAGAGATCACGTAGATGCAGTTTCACCCGGTCGATGACCTCTGTCGGGGCATCGCTAAGCTTAAAGCCGTGCAGATAGGTAATCGCGTCCACTGTCATGCATCCAAAATGCGCTATCACGATTCCTGAAACCCGCCCGTTTGCGACATCACGCCCGTTGACGCGCGCGCCCGCAGCTCGCAACATCACCGCAACTTAGGAGGGCGCGATGCAGGAGCGTTTCACAGGGTCTTTCACCCAACAGGAGCCGATCCCGGAGGCTGGCATCAAGGCCGCGCTGGCCGTGCTGACCCATGGCCGCCTGCACCGCTACAACGTCACTGACGGGGAGCTGGGCGAAACCGCGCTGCTGGAGCAGGAATTCGCGGCGCTTACGGGGGCCAAATACGCACTGGCCGTTGCCTCCGGTGGCTACGCAATGGGCTGTGCGATGCGCGCAACCGGTGTCAAAGCGGGCGACAAGGTGCTGTCGAACGGCTTTACCTTAGCGCCGGTGCCGGGCGCGATTGCCTCGCTCGGTGCGGAGCCGGTTTTTGTGGAGGTCACGGACGGGTTGGTTATCGATTTGGGCGACCTGAAAGCCAAAATCGCAAGCTCGGGGGCGACAACGCTGCTGCTCAGCCATATGCGCGGGCATCTGGTGGATATGGATGACTTGATGGCGATCTGTGATGCGGCTGGCGTGCAGGTGATTGAGGATTGCGCCCACACAATGGGGGCAGATTGGCGCGGCACGCCGTCGGGGCGGCATGGCGTCATCGGCTGCTATTCCTGCCAGACCTATAAGCATGTCAATTCGGGTGAGGGCGGTTTTCTCGTCTCAGATGACGCGGAGGTCATGGCCCGCGCGATCATGCTGTCGGGCAGCTACATGCTTTATGCGCGCCACTTGGCGTCCCCGCCCGCCGAGGTTTTCGAACGCGTCAAATACGACACGCCCAACATTTCGGGCCGCATGGATAATTTGCGCGCCGCGATTCTGCGCCCGCAATTGCAAATACTGGCGGATCAGGTCGACAATTGGAACGCGCGCTACAAGGCCATTGAAACCGGTCTGCGCAATTGCCCCGGACTGAAAGTGATTGAACGCCCGGCGATGGGGCATTTCGTGGGCTCTTCTATCCAGTTCCTGCTGCCCGGATATCAGCCCGCCCAAATTGAGGCTTTCGTCGCAGGCTGTGCCGGGCGTGGGGTGGAATTGAAATGGTTCGGCGCGGCCGAGCCCAAGGCCTTCACCTCCCGCTATGACAGCTGGAAATACGCCGCTGCGCAAACCCTGCCGCAAACCGACCGGGTGCTGGCAGGCCTTATTGATATGCGGCTGCCGCTGACGTTTTCCTTGGAGGACTGCACCCAAATAGCGCGCATCATTGCCGATGAGGCACTCACGCTGGCCGGGCAGGTGGCCGCGGAATAGAGGTTCATTGGGCGCCTGAACGTTTCGAAGTCGGATGTCCACTTTTGCCAGTGTTTGGTCTGAGCCCGTCTTTTCCCACTTCCGTCGCATAATTGATCTTAGCGACCTGTTTTTGAGCTCACCCGACGCTGAGCAATGTCCGCACCAACGCCGTTTGTGAGTTGACGCCCGTCTTTACGTAGATGCGAGACAGGTGCGTTCTGGCCGTATTCACGCTAATTCCGAGCGCATCTGCTGCGGCTTTAAGATTGTCACCGCTTACTATTCTATCCACGAGCAACATTTGACCGTCCGAAAGCCCAAACACAGTCTTGGCAACACTCAACCGCGCATCGATATCGCCATCCTTTTGCGTTTCGACAAAGGTTTGCCCGTCTCGGACGAAAAGCACGCAAACTGCGACACCTCCCTCGTCCGTTTCGCCCAAAACCAATGGAAGCCTGAAGTTTCGCCCGCTTTCGGTCATGTATCTATAATGCTGAAAATAGCCGTGCTGTTCGGCGGCGCTTTTCAAACCTGCCTGCAAGACCTTGTCCCAGGCAGGTTTCGATGCGCGCAATCGGCCATTGGAGATCTGCAGGCCAGAGTGACGTTCAAGCTGCGCCCGGGCCTGGTCCGGCGCACAAAGGATTTTACCGTCTGCGTTTACGGCAAGCCGGTTCGCGTCAATTTGCTGATGCCCGCGCAGCACAAAACAGGCGTATAGAATGCGCCAAGTTCCATCAGATCGCTCCAGTATTCTGGTTTCGAATGTGCGTTCGATCTGACCTGTTGAGTTCTTTGAGGTCTCGTCAAAAATAACATGCGCAATGTCGCCGCTCACCGTTATGTTGACGTTGAAGCGCTCAGTTTCGGAGATGTTGCACACGGTGCCGTTCGCCATGACGTTGCGCATATAGGCGCTGAGTTTGTCCCACCCCTCAAGGACGGTTGCCCCAAAAGTTGAGGAAACGCAGATTTCTCGCGTCCGGTCATCCTGAACCCAGCAGCTGGCCCACCCATCAAAATCTTGACGCAAAAACATATCGGTTTCACGCGCGATCACATCCATTAACGCGGCGTGTTCGGTCGAATTTTCTACGGGTAGCTTCATTTTCCGTTTACGGCTCACTTTCTTTTAGGGTCGCGACCAGCGCGGGCCTGCGCGATCCAAGTGGTGACCGGCAGAGCTTTGACACAGTTGCGAAAAACTGGAGCCAGTCACAGCTGCATTGCTTATAAAACTCTTCTTCTGTCAGTGCCGGCCTTAGTAAGTAATCCGCTGTAACCTTCGCATTTAAGACGTCCACCGCACATCCTCCACTTTCCTGTCTGAATAGCGAAGATATTGGCCGAGAATTGCGTGCGAGATTGTCACCCAAAGTGACCACATGGGGCCGTTTTTTTGTTGAGGGATAGTTTTGGGAGTGGGGTCGTCGACTTACCGCTGCACCCGGTCCGCAAATTGCACGACCGTCGCCTCTTCGGGCTGCGCGAGAGGCAACCCGGTGGTGCGCGCAGTGCGTTCGGCCATCAAGCCCTGCGTGCGCTTGGCGACGCGCAAGGGGACGGCGTTGGCGCTTAGGCCGCCGGGCGTGGGGGTGTTTATGTGGGCCAAGATGGCCTGCGCGCCCTCGCGCGCGGTGAGCAACCCGCCGGCAAAGGTGCCTGACCCCGGTGATGTTGGCGCGCCGTAGCTGATGCGCGGACGGCTGGCGTTTTTGCGCGCAACGACCAGCTCTTGGGCGGCGTAATAGGTGCGGTTGTGCTCTTCGACGATGCGCTTGAGGTCGCCCGGCGCGTAGGTATGCGGGTCGGCCAGCCCCATGGCGCGGGCGCATAGCTTGGAGCAGAACCAGCGATCGGGATTGTGGCGACGCATATTGATAAACTGGGTCATCAAGAGGCCCCAATAATCATAGCCCTTGCCAAGGAACCGTCGCGCGCGCTCTACCGTGTCCTTGGGGGCCCAAGGCACGGGAAGGAACTCATAGGCGCCTTGGCGGAAGGTGATGTCGCGCACGCAAACACCCCCCTGCTTTCCGACAGCGGTGATGCAGCTATACGTGTCGCCGTGGCAGGGCGGCTCGTTACTCATAAACATTTCGCAATGCGAAAACTCCGACCGAGTGACAGCTTGGACGAGTGTATCGCTTAAAAACCGGCCCTCGCCTCGGTAGAAGGCAAGGTAAATCATAGTCGTTGTAGTAGTCCCAGGTGTTGGTTGGGCAAAAATGGGGCAGAAGCGGGGCAGGGGCAAGAAAAAACTAACAAAATGTTAAGCTTAGGGGGCGAAGTGTTAACGCGATTATGCCTTATTTTGGCCACAATCGCGGTGAATTGGGCATTTTGTACATCTGGCGTGCTGCGCTGACCCGCGCGTAACGCTTGTTTTTATGGGTGGGTATCTGCATGCGCGTGTTGCGCCAAGAGCGCTCCTTCATGAGCGGATTATTGCCGGTCGATCAATTATGGTTAAAAAAACGCTTCCTGGCGGCGCTTTCGGGCGCGCCGAGCGTTTCGCAATCGCCTGTTTCGCAGGCGTTTTAGGGGCGGAAAGGGATTGACGCAGCGGCGCCTTGGCGTATTATATGAACAAGCGTTCAATTAATTAAATCCGACCCTGAGGTGCCCAAATGTTTTCTGCGTCGATGCCGTTTGATCTTGGCGAAGATGTGAATGCGCTGCGCGACATGGTGCATCGATGGGCGCAGGACCGCGTCGCGCCGATGGCTGCAGAGATTGATGCGTCCAACCAGTTCCCCGCCGCACTATGGGAGGAAATGGGGGAGCTGGGCCTGTTGGGCATTACGGTGGATGAAGCCTATGGCGGCGCGGGGATGTCGTATCTGGCCCATGTTGTGGCGATTGAGGAAATTGCGCGCGCCTCCGCTTCGGTGTCCCTCAGCTACGGCGCGCATTCCAATCTTTGCGTCAACCAGATCAAGCTGAACGGCACCGAAGAACAGAAGCAAAAATACCTGCCGGGCCTCATCTCCGGCGCGCATGTCGGGGCCTTGGCGATGTCGGAGGCTGGCGCGGGCAGCGACGTTGTCTCCATGAAGCTGCGGGCCGAGAAGCGGAACGACCATTTCCGGCTAACTGGCAACAAATACTGGATCACCAACGGGCCTGATGCCACCACCTTGGTCGTCTATGCCAAGACCGACCCCGATGCGGGCTCCAAGGGGATCACCGCGTTTCTGATCGAAAAAGACATGGCAGGTTTCAGCACAAGCCCCCATTTCGACAAGCTCGGCATGCGCGGCTCCAACACCGCCGAGCTGATCTTTGACGATGTCGAGGTGCCCTTTGACAATATCTTGGGGGAAGAGGGTCGCGGCGTCCGCGTTCTGATGTCCGGCCTCGATTATGAACGCGTCGTGCTGGCCGGCATCGGCACCGGCATCATGGCCGCCTGCATGGACGCGATCATGCCCTACATGGCGGAACGCAAACAGTTCGGCGAACCTATTGGGTCCTTCCAACTGATGCAGGGCAAGATCGCCGATATGTACACCGCCATGAACTCCGCCCGCGCCTATGTTTACGAGGTCGCCAAGGCCTGCGACGCGGGCACGGTCACGCGTCAGGACGCCGCCGCGTGTTGTTTATACGCGTCCGAGGGGGCGATGAAACAGGCCCATCAGGCCGTCCAAGCCATGGGCGGGGCAGGGTTTTTGAACGACGCCCCCGTCGCCCGGATTTTCCGAGATGCCAAACTGATGGAGATCGGCGCCGGCACGTCAGAGATCCGCCGCATGCTGGTCGGTCGCGAACTGGTGGGGGCGATGGGGTGAGAGTTCTTTTTTCAGTTTGCTTTGCTTTGGCCGCATTTACTCATTCCGTAAGCGCCCAGAGCTTTTTGCCTGCAGTATGGATGGGCAAGTGTTTCGCGCATTTCGATGCCGCGGAAGACCCGGTCGTTTCATATTATTACGAAACGCGCTGCGCCACTTACCCAGCAGAAATGTGTGCGTTCGTCCAAGACCCGGTTGCGTGTTATGAAAGTTTTGCGAGCGCGCTGAAAACGGAAGCCGATAGGCTGATCAATGAATTGCCCAGCTTCATTCAAGGTGAAGGCACAACAATAGATGGGCTAAACGAAACACTGACCCGCGCGCGCGATATGAGGTATGACGGTCTGTGTGATGCTGTCCTCAAGGGAGCCTTCGAGAGTGAAAGGGTCCATATGCCGGATGTCATTTCGTATGGAGACTACTGCGCGCTGAAAGAAGCATCCGTTCGGGTCAATGAACTCCGGTACATTCGCGGCCAACTGACTCTTTTGGACTCCGCTAAATGACCCTCCGCCCCGTCCACTACGCCGTCATCATTCTGATGGCACTGCTCGCGCTGCTCGCAGCCGCGCTCTACCAACGCGCAACGCTTCAAATCACCGAAACCGACATTATCGAAACCTACGCGTCCCAATATTTGGCTGAAGCCGGGCAGGGCGCAAAACTGATAGATTGCCGGGCGCAGCCGGGCCAAAACAGCGGCACGCGGATGGTTGTCATCTGTGGCCCGGCGCAGTTTGATGCAACGCGACACTATGAATATCACGTAGGCCCTCTGGGCCAGCTGATCGTCAAACACGGGCCCGGTGACTGGGCCACGCGCGATCCCGTCGCAGGGCGGGAGGCGGCATGACATGAAAGAGACTATGATGAGATCACTCACCCTGGCCGCGATGCTGATGGCCACCCCGGCGGCGGCGCAAGACCTTCCCATAGCTGATGACAAGGTCGTGGTTTTGGCCTGTTTGGAGAAGATGGAGATATCGACAACCTGGAACCAGTGTTTGGACCTGATGTTCCAACCTTGCGCCGCTGAAACGCCGGGAACAGAGGGCCACGCAGCCTGTCTGACCGGCGTGCGCGATGATTGGTCCGGCGCAGTGCAGCTGTTGCAAAATGACGTGATGGAGGTCGTCACGACCAATGGCGCCAACCAGGTGTTGAACCTTATCGTCATCTGGACCGATTTTGTGTCGCAGAAATGCGATGATGTTGCGCAGTCCCGCGCGCAGGGCGCGGAAAGCGCGCGATTGGGGTGCGAGGTGAGCGAGCTTGCCGGCCTCACCGACGAGTTCGCGGCCTGCCTGCAAGGCCGCTCCACCGCCGAATATTGTGAGCTGAAGGAGTAGCGGTTTGAGCGAAGTGAGAATGTCAACTTCTTGGACCGATATCGCGGGTCCGTTTTCAGGGGCTTATCTTGCGTGAAACTCACCTCCGCCATCTCGCCGTCCTCTGAGGACTTCCGCGCCAATGAGGCGGCAAATCTAGATGCAGTCGCGACTGTTCAAGCGGTCGCTGAAGCCGCTGCTTTGGGCGGAGGCGACAAAGCCCGCGAGCGTCATCTCAGCCGGGGCAAGATGCTGCCCCGCGACCGGGTCGGCAATCTGCTCGACCCCGGCTCGCCCTTTCTGGAGGTCGGCGCGACTGCGGCGTATGGCCTCTATGACGGCGCCGCGCCATGCGCCGGTGTGGTGGCGGGGATCGGGTATGTCGCGGGCCGGATGTGCATGATCATCTGCAATGACGCGACGGTCAAAGGCGGCACCTATTATCCGATGACTGTCAAAAAGCACCTTCGCGCGCAGGAGATCGCAGAGCAGAACCATTTGCCGTGCATCTATCTGGTGGATTCAGGCGGCGCGAACTTGCCAAACCAGGACGAGGTCTTCCCCGACCGTGACCACTTCGGCCGCATCTTTTTCAATCAAGCGCAGATGAGCGCCAAAGGGATTGCCCAGATCTCGGTTGTTATGGGGTCCTGCACGGCCGGCGGGGCCTACGTGCCGGCCATGTCCGATGTCACGATCATCGTCAAAGAGCAGGGCACGATTTTTCTGGCAGGCCCCCCTCTGGTAAAAGCCGCGACAGGCGAAATCGTCAGCGCCGAGGATTTGGGCGGCGGCGACGTGCATACGCGATTGTCCGGGGTGGCGGATTATCTGGCGGAGGATGACGCGCATGCCTTGGCGCTTGCCCGGCGCGCGGTGGGTAGCCTCAAAAATTCTGTACAAAATGGGGTCGGGGTTTTGGAAGGTGACCCAAATTTGTACAATTTCGAAGAACCAGCCTACGACCCGTCCGAATTGCTGGGCGTTGTGCCCGCATTCTTAACAACCCCTTACGACATTCGCGAAGTGATCATGCGGATCGTTGACGGGTCCTATTTCGACGAATTCAAGGCGCGGTTTGGGGAGACTTTGGTCACAGGGTTTGCGCAGATTTGCGGGATGCCGGTTGGGATTGTCGCCAATAACGGCGTGCTGTTTTCAGAAGCTGCACAGAAAGGCGCGCATTTCATTGAGCTGTGCTCGCAGCGGCGTATCCCACTGGTTTTCTTGCAAAATATCACCGGATTCATGGTCGGGCAGCGCTACGAAAATGAAGGGATCGCCCGCCATGGGGCCAAGATGGTGACGGCTGTGGCGACGACATCCGTGCCCAAAATCACCATGGTGGTCGGCGGCTCCTTTGGCGCGGGCAATTACGGCATGGCCGGGCGCGCCTACGGCCCGCGTTTTTTGTGGTCCTGGCCCAATTCCCGCATCTCCGTGATGGGCGGCCCGCAAGCGGCGGGCGTCTTGGCTACCGTCAAGCGCGACGGGATCGAGCGCAAGGGCGGTGACTGGTCGGCGGAAGAAGAAAGTGAATTTAAACAACCGATTATCGACCAGTTTGAAGAACAATCGCACCCGCTTTATGCCTCTGCTCGGCTTTGGGATGACGGCATTGTCGACCCGCGTAAGGCGCGCGATGTTCTGGCATTGTCGCTGCGTGCGGCTTTGACCGCGCCCATAGAGGAGACACGCTTCGGCGTGTTCCGTATGTGAGCGGTTATGTCCTCAAAGAAGTGGGGCGCCCTTTGGGGGCATCGAGCCCCCACGGCCGCGCAGGCGACGGCGCACCCAAACCAGATAAGGCTCTGTGATGTTTGACAAAATTCTCATCGCAAACCGAGGGGAAATCGCCTGCAGGGTGATTGAAAGCTGCCGCAAGCTTGGGGTGAGAAGCGTCGCGGTGTATTCTGAGGTTGATGCGCATGCGCGCCATGTCGCGCTTGCCGATGAAGCGGTGGCCCTTGGCGGGCAGACGCCGGCGCAGAGCTATTTGCGCGGCGACGCGCTGATTGAAGCGGCGCGGTCTACAGGCGCCGAAGCGATACATCCCGGATATGGGTTTTTGTCCGAGAACCCGGAATTCGTCGAACAGGTCGAGGCCGCCGGGTTGATCTTTATCGGACCGTCCGCCGATGCGATCCGGTCGATGGGATTAAAAGGTGCCGCCAAGGCGTTGATGCAAAAGGCAAACGTCCCGGTGGTTCCGGGCTACCACGGCGCCGCGCAAGACGCATTGTCAGAGGAGGCCGAGAAGATCGGCTACCCCGTGTTGATCAAAGCGGTGGCAGGTGGCGGGGGCAAAGGCATGCGCCTCGTCGAAGACCCTGCGCAATTTGGTGAGGCCTTGGAGGCCGCGAAATCGGAAGCGTTGAAAGCCTTTGGCAATGACGTGGTTCTGATTGAAAAATTTGTCGCCAAGCCACGCCATATCGAATTTCAGGTTTTCGGCGACGGCGAAAAAGCGGTGCATTTGTTTGAGCGCGACTGCTCGCTTCAACGCCGCCATCAAAAGGTGATCGAGGAGGCCCCCGCGCCCGGTATGAGCGCGGAGATGCGGTCTGCCATGGGGGCGGCCGCTGTGCGCGCCGCAGAGGCGGTCGGATATGCGGGCGCCGGGACGGTGGAGTTCATCGTCGACAGTTCGGACGGGCTGCGGGCGGACCGGTTTTATTTTATGGAGATGAACACTCGGCTGCAGGTTGAGCACCCTGTGACCGAGGGAATCACAGGCATCGATCTGGTTGAGTGGCAGCTGCGGGTGGCGGCGGGCGAACCCTTGCCGGCCACCCAAGAGCTGATTGAGATCAATGGCCACGCATTTGAGGCCCGGCTTTACGCCGAGGATGTGCCGGCCGGGTTCCTCCCGGCAACTGGCGTTCTGACGCATCTGTCGTTTCCCGAAAATGCGCGTATCGACACCAGCGTGGTCGCTCAGGACGAGATCACGACGTTTTATGATCCGATGATTGCCAAACTCACGGTGCATGGCCCGACGCGGGAAGCGGCGCTTGCCAAGTTGCAAAGGGCTCTGACGCAAACGCAAATCGCGGGCGTGACGACTAACTTGGCCTTTTTGGGCGCTCTTGCGCGACAGAAAGAGTTTGCGCGTGGGGAGGTCGACACAGGGCTAATTGAGCGGAATCTGGAAGAGCTCAGCGCGGTTCCCGTTCCGTGCTCAAAGTGCCGTGCCATAGCGGCAGTGGCGGGATTGTACCCTATTGGCGGGCCTTGGGAGGGGTTCAGTCTCTGGGGGGCACTGACCCAAGAGGTCGCACTGCGCTTTGAGGATGAGGATATACTGGCGCGTGTGACTTGCTTAGGTCAGGGGCATTACCGTGTCGCTCTGGACGGTGTCGTCCACGAGCTGCGCCGTGACGCGGCTGAATGGCGGGTCGATGGCACCAAATTGCCTGCACAAACTGTAAAGCAAGGCGCGGAGATTTCCGTCTTTTGGGGCAACACTTATGTGTTTCAAATGTCTAACCCGCTGGACCGTGACGCGGCTTCCAGCGACAGCTCAGATACAACCAATGCGCCGATGCCCGGACTGGTCAAAGCCGTTTTCGTAGCCGCAGGGGATCAGGTGGAAGAAGGGGACCGCTTGGCCATTTTGGAGGCGATGAAGATGGAGCATGTATTGCGCGCCGGACGGGCGGGGCGCGTGGCCTCCGTCGCGGTATCCGAAGGCGCGCAGGTGGCGGCTGGCGATACGATGGTGCATTTGGACCCAAGCGATGACGGATAGAGCCGAGATTTTTGAAGTCGGGCCACGCGACGGGCTGCAAAATGAGCCCGCCTTGATTGCCACATCTGACAAGATCGGGTTGATTGACGTGCTCAGCCGTGGCGGGTTCAGGCGCATTGAGGTTGCGAGCTTTGTGTCTCCGAAATGGGTCCCACAAATGGCTGATAGCGCAGCCGTTTTGGCGGGTATTGAACGGCACTCAGGCATCTCCTACGCGGCTTTGACGCCAAATATGCAAGGTTACGGGGGCGCAATAGAGGCGCGCGCCGATGAGATCGCGATTTTCGGCAGCGCGTCGGAAGGGTTTTCGAAAGCCAATCTCAACGCCACGCGCCAAGAGGCGCTGGCGCGATTTGCCTCGGTGGCGGAAAAGGCGCGGGCCGACGGCATACCCATGCGTGGCTACGTCTCTTGCGTCACCGATTGTCCCTTTGATGGACCGGTTGATCCAAGCGAAGTGGCCAGCGCCGTTGCATCCTTGCGCGAGTTTGGCTGCTACGAGGTGTCGCTCGGCGATACGTTGGGCCGCGGCACGCCGGAACGGGTCGATGCGATGTTGGACACTGTATTGCAAGAGATGCCCGCTGCGCGATTGGCGGGCCACTTTCATGACACCTCGGGGCGCGCGCTTGAGAATATTGATGTGGCTCTGGCGCGCGGCTTGCGCGTGTTCGACGCGGCTGTGGGTGGGTTGGGCGGCTGCCCTTATGCGCCGGGCGCCGCTGGCAATGTCGCGACGGAGCGCGTGGCCCGGCATTTGCTGAGCTGCGGCTTTGAAACGGGGCTTGAGCTTTCCGTGATAGATCAGGCTGCACAGATGGCCCGGGAGATGCGTCATGTTTGAAACTTTATCATTGGAAACAGACGCGCGAGGCGTCGCGATTTTAGAGCTGAACCGGCCCGAAAAGCGCAATGCGATGTCGGACGTGATGATCGCTGATCTGCGCCATGCGGCAGATATATTGGCCAGCGACCCGGCTGTCCGCGCTGTGGTTCTGAGAGGCGCTGGCGCGATGTTTTGCGCGGGCGGCGACCTCAATTGGATGAAGGCGCAGATTGACGCCGACAATGCCACGCGCGCCGAGGAGGCGGGCAAACTTGCAGCCATGCTGGGCGTCTGGAACGCGCTGCCGAAACCGGTCATCGGGCGGATTCATGGTGGCGCCTTCGGGGGCGGGGTCGGGCTTGCCTCGATCTGTGATGTCGCCGTTTCGGAGCCCGGCGCCAAGTTTGGCCTCACTGAAACCCGGCTTGGGCTGATCCCCGCCACGATCGGCCCCTATGTGATTGCGCGCATGGGCGAAGGTGCGGCGCGACGTGTCTTCATGTCCTCCCGTATCTTCGGCGCGGCGGAGGCGCAAGTGCTTGGATTGGTTGCAAAAATCAGCGACGATTTGGACGGTGCCGTTGAGGCAGAGGTCGAATCCTATCTCAACTGCGCGCCGGGCGCTGTGGCGGAGGCAAAAGCGCTGGCTTTGCGCTTGGGCGGGGCGCCGAGCGCGGCTGAGGTGAAGGCCTCCATCGAGGCCCTTGTCACGCGCTGGGAAAACCCCGAGGCTGAAGCAGGCGTCACCGCGTTTCTTGAGAAACGCAAACCGGGTTGGGCGCTCTGACGCGAATTTGGGAGAGCTGTGATGCCGATGCGCCGCCGTGACTTTCTGGTATTGAGCGGGGCTGCCGTGGTGCAAGCCTGCTCCGGCAGCACGGCAGGGGGTGCGGCCACGCGCCCGGCCTTAAATGCCGGTTGGCAGGCTTGGGTCGACGCGTTCAGACCGCGCGCGCGCGCCAACGGAATTTCACAGGCGACCCTTGCAACTGGGTTCCAAGGGGCGGGTTACTTGCCTGATGTGGTCGCGCTCGACCGCAACCAGAGCGAGTTCAAGCGCAGTTTCGAGGATTATCTTGCCTTGGTTGCGACCGAAGAGCGCGTGCAGCGCGGGCGCGCGGCCTACGCGACACATCGGGCCAGCCTGAACGCGATCGAGGCGCGTTACGGTGTGCCGGCCGAAATTGTCGCGGCCATCTGGGGCGTCGAAAGCAACTTTGGCGGCCGGAGAGGCGATATTCCTGTCATCTCCGCCACCTCGACCTTGGCATATGACGGACGGCGCGGGCGGTTCTTCGAAAGCCAGCTGATCGCTGCGCTGCGCATTTTGCAATCGGGTGATGTCAGCGCTGCGGGGTTGGTGGGCTCTTGGGCCGGAGCAATGGGGCATACCCAATTCATCCCGACGTCTTATCAGCAATTTGCCGTTGATTTCGACGGTGACGGGCGGCGCGACATTTGGGCCGATGATCCGACGGATGCTTTGGCCTCTGCGGCGGCGTATTTGGCGCGCTCCGGCTGGCAACGCGGAGCCTTGTGGTCACGTGAGGCCGCGACCGGCGGCATTCAGCCTGACGCGGGCGGTCCGCGCTTTGCCACTGGGCCCAATTTTGAGGTGATCAAACGCTACAATCGCTCCACCAATTATGCACTGGGTGTGGGCTATTTGGCGCGGCGTTTGGCGGGGGAGGGGTCGTTGAACGCGTCCTTTGCGCCAGACGAAAACGGTCTGACGCAAAATGACCGACGGGAGATTCAAAGCCGCCTGATGGCGCGCGGGTATGACACGGGCGGCGCCGACGGGGTGTTCGGGCCCAAAACGCGCGCGGCGATTGCTGCGTTTCAGAAAAGCATAGGGCAGGCTGCGACCGGGGTGCCGTCGCCCGCGCTTTTGGGCGCTTTGCGCTAATCCATCGCCTCGAGCGCATCAAGGTCACGTGCGGCCAGCAAGGGCTGCGCCCGCGCGATTTTCTGAGCCGGCCAATCCCACCATTTGAGCGCCAGCAGACGCGCAACGGTGTCTTCATCAAACCGCATGCGCACCAGTTTCGCGGGGTTTCCGGCATAGACTGAGAAGGCAGGCACCGCGCCGTGAACCACGGCACCCGCGGCGATGATCGCGCCGTCACCGACATGCGCCTTCGGCAGCAGTATCGCGCCACGGCCGATCCAAACGTCGTTGCCGATCACGACATCCTCACCCCGAGCCAGGGCACCGCGGTAGGTGCCGATCTGTTCGGGATCAAAAATGGGGAACGGAAATGTGGTTAAACCGGACATATCGTGGTTGGCGCTTTGTGTGATAATCTGCGCGCCCTCCGCGATCTGGCAGAATTTGCCGATATGAATGTGCTCGGGCGCCCCAGCAAACAGATAAGGCGCCAAACGTGCGGACAGGTTGACATCATCCGTTAAGGTGGCGTCCGAATAATAGGTGTAAGCGCCCACGTGCATGTTGGGGTGATCCAAGACCTGATTGACAAACACAGTGTGAAGGTGGCGGGTCCCATCGGGGAAACGTACCGGATGTCGCTGGTCGGGGTCTGGAAAGGTCATTGTGCGAAGCCTTGGGGTTCAAATTGGTCGGTGGGCCTTTATTGGCGCTGCAATTGCGGCAGCTCAAGCGCGCAATGGTTGGGCGATGTTAACACCGCGTTTGATTTTGCTGCGTAATTTCACCCAAATGTCCGCTTCGTCGCATTGACGCTCTTGGCGGCGGGGCGTAAAGATATTTTCAGTCGCAGAAGGTCGCACCGTCGAGGGTGGGACTCACGAAGGAGACATACGTGGACGAGCTGCTACGCGAATACCTTCCAATCCTTATTTTCCTCGCAATTGCCATAGGTTTGGGGCTGGTCTTGATCCTCGCCGCCGCTGTGGTTGCGGTGCGTAATCCAGACCCTGAAAAAGTCTCTGCCTACGAATGCGGCTTCAACGCCTTTGACGATGCGCGGATGAAATTCGACGTACGGTTTTACCTCGTCTCAATTCTTTTCATTATTTTTGATTTGGAAGTGGCCTTTCTTTTCCCTTGGGCGGTGGCGTTCAAGGATGTCGGATTGCTGGGCTTCTGGTCGATGATGGTGTTCCTTGCGGTGCTGACGATTGGCTTCGCCTATGAGTGGAAAAAGGGAGCCCTTGAATGGGAGTAGCAACAGGCGCAAACACCGCCAGCTGGGACAAGGACGTCTCCACGCAAGCTTTGAACGCGGAGTTGCAAGACAAAGGTTTTCTGGTCACCTCGACCGAGGACATCATCAACTGGGCGCGCACCGGCTCGCTGCACTGGATGACGTTCGGACTGGCCTGCTGCGCGGTTGAGATGATGCATACAGCGATGCCGCGCTACGATATGGAGCGGTTCGGGACCGCGCCGCGCGCCTCCCCCCGCCAGTCGGATTTGATGATCGTGGCCGGAACCCTGACCAACAAAATGGCGCCCGCGCTTCGCAAGGTTTACGACCAGATGCCAGAGCCGCGCTATGTGATCTCGATGGGGTCCTGCGCGAATGGTGGTGGCTATTACCACTACAGTTATTCCGTTGTGCGTGGGTGCGACCGCATCGTACCGGTTGATCTGTATGTACCGGGCTGCCCGCCGACAGCAGAGGCGTTGCTTTACGGCATCCTGCAGCTGCAACGCAAAATCCGCAGAACAGGGACGATCACACGATGAGTGAAGCTCTGCTAGAATTGGGTGCGATGATCGAGGTCAAGCGGCCTGACTGCGTGCTGAGCTGGGCGGTCGAAAATGACGAGCTGACGGTCAATGTCGCGCCGGCCTCGGTCGCGTCTTTCTGCGACTTTTTGAAAACCGATCAAAGCTGCAAGTTCTCGACGCTGGTTGATATCACAGGCGTCGACTACCCCACCCGCGACGCACGGTTCGACGTGGTCTACCATTTCCTGTCGATGTACCAAAATCACCGCATCCGCATGAAGGTCGCGATCCGGGAAGAAGAAACGATTGCCTCAATCGAGAGCATCTACCCCGCCGCCAACTGGTTTGAGCGGGAGGTGTTCGATATGTTCGGGATCCTGTTCACGGGTCACCCTGACCTGCGTCGTATCCTGACGGATTACGGCTTCCGCGGGCATCCGTTGCGCAAAGACTTCCCGACGACCGGCTACGTAGAGCTGCGTTACGACGAGGCCGAGAAACGTGTTGTCTACGAGCCCGTGACGCTGGTGCAGGAATACCGCCAATTCGACTTCATGAGCCCGTGGGAAGGTGCAAAATACGTGCTGCCGGGCGATGAGAAGTCTGATGACGAGGAGGCTAAAGCCTGATGGCAGAGCGCCACTCAGACATGCCACGCCTGGTCTTTGGGCTGGGCGCCACCAAGGCGGGGACAAGCTGGCTCTACCGCTATCTCGACGCGCATCCTGATTGCGCGATGCCGACGCCCAAAGAGCTGCATTATTTTGACCGCGCCGACGGCGTGTTCGATGTGGATCAACGGCCGAAGCTGGAGGCCCAGCATGACGCGCTGCCGGAAGACGGCGCGCGTGCCCGCGCGATGCGCGCCTATTTTGATCTTCTCAGCCAGCCAGAGCTGAGCGACGCAGCCTACACGCATTTTGTTAGAAAGCTTGGCGCGGATCGGCCGGTCTTCGGAGATATCACGCCCTCTTATGGCTTGGTCTCGCGCGCGACGTTGAAACGTATGGCGGGCTTAGCCGCGGACACGCGGTTTGTTTTTCTAATGCGTGACCCGGTGGCGCGGCTTTGGTCGAACATTCGGATGCAAGCCAAGCGACGTGCAAAAAAGACAGGCGGCGACGCCGAAAAAATCGCGCGGGGCGTTGCGCAAACATATCTCGACGGTGGAGCGCCTCAGGTGGCGATGCGGTCAGATTACGTGGGTATGCTGGGGCGCATGACGGAGGCTTTGCCCGCGAAGAACCTGTTTGTCGCTTTCTACGAACGGCTCTTTTGCAATGAGACAGTCTCAAAGCTCTGCGCTTTTTTGGGCATTCGCGACGTGCCTGGCAATTTCGCCAAAGACGTACATAAAGGGCAGCCGATGCCTCTGTCGGACGAGCTACTGAGCGCCTTTCGCGCCAAGCTTGCCCCGCAATACGCGGCCGTGGCCGCACAGTTCAACGACCTGCCACAAGCGTGGCGGGCAAATATGGGTGCTGCATGATGGACGGCTCAAAGTTTAACGACGCCCTAACCGGCGAGCAGAAGATCCGCAATTTCAACATCAATTTCGGGCCTCAGCACCCGGCCGCGCACGGTGTGCTGCGCCTTGTTCTTGAGTTGGACGGCGAGATCGTCGAGCGGTGCGACCCGCATATCGGGCTTTTGCACCGCGGCACCGAAAAGCTGATGGAAAGCCGGACCTATCTGCAAAACCTACCCTATTTTGACCGGCTTGACTATGTAAGCCCGATGAACCAAGAGCACGCCTGGTGCCTGGCCATCGAGAAGCTGACAAAGACCGAGGTGCCCCGTCGCGCCTCGCTGATCCGGGTTCTGTATTCCGAGATTGGGCGTATCCTGAACCACCTGTTGAACATCACCACGCAAGCGATGGATGTCGGCGCGCTGACGCCGCCGCTTTGGGGGTTTGAAGAGCGCGAAAAGCTGATGGTCTTTTATGAGCGCGCTTGCGGCGCCCGCCTGCACGCGGCCTACTTTCGGCCCGGCGGTGTGCATCAGGACCTTCCTGAGGACTTGATCGACGATATTGAGGCTTGGACAGAGACCTTCACTTCCGTGATGGCCGACATTGACGGGCTGTTGACCGACAACCGGATCTTCAAGCAGCGCAACGCTGATATTGGCATCATCTCAGAGCAGGACATTCTGGATTACGGCTTTTCGGGTGTCATGGTGCGCGGCTCCGGCCTGGCTTGGGACCTGCGCCGCGCGCAGCCCTATGAATGCTACAATGAGTTCGACTTCGAGATCCCAGTCGGCAAGAACGGCGACTGCTACGATCGCTACCTCTGTCGGATGGAAGAGATGCGCCAATCCCTGTCGATCATGAAACAAGCCATCGTGAAACTGCGTGAGCCCGAAGGGCAGGGCGACATCATGGCCCGTGGTAAAATGACCCCACCGTCGCGTGGCGACATGAAGCGCTCAATGGAAGCGCTGATCCACCATTTTAAGCTTTACACCGAGGGCTTCCACGTCCCCGAAGGCGAGGTCTACGCCGCCGTCGAAGCGCCCAAAGGCGAGTTCGGCGTCTACCTTGTCGCTGACGGGACCAACAAACCCTACCGCGCCAAATTGAAAGCCCCGGGCTTCCTGCATCTTCAAGCCATGGACTACATGTGCAAAGGCCACCAACTCGCTGATGTTGCTGCTATTATTGGCACGATGGATGTTGTTTTTGGGGAGATTGATAGGTGAGTGACGCTGTCGAAGAGATTGAGAGTGTGGCTACTCCGCTTTGGAAGTTACTATCAATCGCGGGCGCTATCTTTGTCGCGGGTGGAACAGCGTTTGCGATAGCCCAGTCATTCTTCGGGCTTCCAGACGAAGTAGCGGTACTAAGCGAGAAGCTAAACGAGCAAGAAGTTCTAATTTCGAAGCTCAAAGCTGAAATTGATGATAGACCTGTTCCCGCTGAACTAAAAGAAGACTGGGATCAAAAGCGCGTCTTCGTAACTTACAAGAACCTCCACTATAAAATGCAAGAGGTTGGACTTATGGACGGCGATGGCAGAAGCGACCCGGACGCACTTCCTCTCGTCGTTCGTATGACAGATTTGGAGGAGCGCTTCCAAACATTTGTCCGTTGGGGTGAAAACCTGATGATCTATGACCCAAAACAGAGCGATGTAAGAATCACTAGGTTTTCCAATAGTGGCGATGATGGCATAGGACGTTTTGTCGGTGCAAGAAACGAACTAGAGGGAAATAACAGCACTCAGACCTGGGCGCTGAAGAAAGAAGAAAACTAATGCTACGCCGCCTTTACAAAGATCAACCCGAGAGCTTCGCATTCACGCCCGCCAACCAGGCCTGGGCGGAAGGGCAAATCACGAAATATCCTGAGGGGCGTCAGGCTTCCGCGATTATTCCACTGTTGTGGCGCGCGCAGGAGCAGGAGGGTTGGCTGACACGCCCTGCCATTGAGCATATCGCGGGCATGCTTGACATGGCCTATATCCGGGCCCTGGAAGTGGCGTCCTTTTACTTCATGTTCCAGCTGCAACCCGTTGGTTCTGTTGCGCATATTCAGATTTGCGGAACAACATCCTGCATGATCTGCGGCGCCGAGGATTTGGTCGCAGTTTGCAAAGAAAAGATAGCGCCGGATCCACATCAGATATCTGCCGATGGCAAGTTTAGCTGGGAAGAGGTTGAGTGCTTGGGCGCCTGTGCCAACGCACCGATGGCGCAAATTGGCAAAGACTATTACGAAGATCTGACTGCCGAAGGGTTCGGCGCGATGATCGACCAGTTGGCCAAGGGTGAGGTTCCGACGCCGGGCTCGCAAGATGGACGTTTTGCTGCTGAGCCCAAGAAGGGCCTGACCTCGCTGACTGAATATGACAGCGGGCATACGCAATACAATGCCTCCGTGCAGCTTGCCAAAGACATCGGCGACACGGTCAAACGTATCGATGGGACGGAGGTGCCGCTGATCACCCCGTGGAATCATGGCGGCGCGCCGGCCAAACCGGCAAACAAGCCGACCAAAGCCGCGCCCGCGGCGAAACAGAAGGCCGCGCCAAAAGCCGCTGAGACAGCCGCGCCAAAGCCAAAAGCGAAGCCCGTTGCCAAAGACGGCAAGCCCGAAATGTTGAGAAAGGCGCGTGATGGCGGGCCGGATGATCTGAAAATGATCAAGGGCGTGGGCCCGAAATTAGAAGCGCTGCTGCACCGTTTGGGCGTGTTTCATTTTGACCAAGTTGCCTCGTGGCGGAAAGCCGAAGTGGCATGGGTCGACGAAAATCTAGAAGGATTCAAGGGTCGCGTCAGCCGCGACGATTGGGTTGCTCAGGCCAAGACTCTCGCCAAAGGGGGCACCACTGAGTTTTCAAAACGCGTCAAAAAGGGCGGCGTTTATTAATGCTTAGAACGAGCGGACAGGGAGTTGAAAAATGAGTCGAACTGGATCTAATAATGTAAGTTTTACATTTTGCGCAGTGATTGGACTGTTTGTTTGCGCGCTTGTAACCGCTCTGTTGATGGTTGTCGGAGACTGGAACTTTCTGCCCGCCGCGGCGGTCGGGGTGCTGTTTCTGATTTTGGCAATTCTGCTACTGCCGATTTGGTTCATTCGTGGCAATGGCTCGGATGTGCCTTTCGGTGCGCCTGTGACCGGCGCTGAAGCGGGGACCGCACCAACCTCAGCCTCCGCTGTCGCCAGCGCACCTGCACCAACCGTTGCAGCAAGTGCTGCGCCTGCTGCGGCGAGCGCGGACGCGGATGCTGCCGCAGCAAAAGCTAAGGCAGATGCCGACGCCGCTGCTGCAAAAGCTAAGGCCGATGCAGCCGCCGCAAAAGCGAAAGCCAAGGCGGATGCAGACGCGGCAGCAGCGAAAGCGGCGGCCGCTGCGCCCAAGGGCGAAGACTATGATGGCGACGGCACCGTCGAGGGCGTCAATGAGGGCACCCGCCCAGAAGCGCTGGATGGCCCGCGCGGCGGAAAGGCGGATGACCTCAAGCAGATCAAAGGTGTTGGCCCCAAGATGGAAAAGCTGTGCAACTCGCTGGGCTTTTACCATTTCGATCAGATTGCCGGGTGGAGCCCGGACGAAGTGGCTTGGGTTGATGCCAATCTCGAAGGTTTCAAAGGGCGTGTGACGCGCGACACTTGGGTCGCGCAGGCCAAGATCCTTGCCGAAGGGGGGACGACGGAGTTCTCCAAAAAGGTGAAGAAGGGCGACGTTTATTGAGCCCCGCGCAGGCGGGATAAGACAAGATGGGCTCCGATCCTAGAAACGGAGGGATGTCTCGGGATGGCAAGCGCTTGGCGCTTCTGATTGCGGGAACTGGCATCGCCTATATCGGGGTCCAAATTATCGGAGTGTCCTTGGGCTGGAGCGCCCGTGTGATGGGATTTTTCGATTTGGCCACTTTGGCCGTGTTTGGATGGGCGCTGGTAAGCGCGATAATGATCTGGCGATCACGCCAGGATTGAGTAGCTAAGGGACGACGCGCGATGCTCGCAGATAAGGACCGTATCTTTACCAACCTTTACGGCATGCATGACCGTACGTTGGCCGGCGCGAAAGCGCGGGGCCATTGGGATGGCACCGCTGCAATCATCAAGCGTGGCCGGGACAAGATCGTTGAAGAAATGAAAGCCTCGGGCCTACGTGGCCGTGGCGGCGCGGGCTTCCCGACGGGCCTGAAGTGGTCCTTCATGCCAAAAGAAAGCGACGGCCGCCCCGCCTATTTGGTCGTCAATGCGGACGAATCCGAGCCGGGAACATGCAAAGATCGCGAGATCATGCGTCACGACCCGCATACATTGATTGAGGGCTGCCTGATTGCCAGCTTCGCGATGAACGCGCATGCCTGCTACATTTATATTCGCGGGGAATACATCCGTGAGAAAGAGGCGCTGCAGGCCGCGATTGATGAGGCTTATGACGCCGGGCTCGTTGGGCCCAATGCTGCCAAATCGGGCTGGGATTTTGACATATACCTGCATCACGGCGCGGGCGCTTATATTTGCGGCGAAGAGACCGCGTTGCTCGAAAGCCTTGAGGGGCGCAAAGGCATGCCGCGTATGAAACCGCCTTTCCCGGCGGGTGCGGGGCTATATGGCTGCCCGACCACGGTGAACAACGTCGAATCCATTGCGGTGGTTCCGACGATCCTGCGGCGCGGTGGCGACTGGTTTGCAGGCTTCGGGCGTCCCAACAACGCAGGCACCAAGCTTTTTGCGATTTCGGGTCATGTGAACAACCCATGCGTCGTTGAAGAGGCGATGAGCATCTCTTTTGAGGAACTGATCGAGAAGCATTGCGGCGGCATTCGTGGCGGATGGGACAACCTAAAGGCTGTGATCCCGGGCGGCTCATCCGTGCCATGTGTGCGCGGTGAGAACATGAAAGACGCGATCATGGATTTCGACTACCTGCGCGGGGAGCTGGGCTCTGGCTTAGGTACGGCGGCGGTGATCGTGATGGATCAATCGACCGACATCATCAAAGCGATCTGGCGTCTCTCGGCGTTCTACAAGCATGAAAGCTGCGGCCAGTGCACGCCCTGCCGCGAAGGCACGGGCTGGATGATGCGCGTGATGGACCGGCTGGTGAAGGGCGAGGCGGAGCCCGAAGAGATCGACATGCTCTGGGACGTGACCAAGCAGGTTGAAGGCCACACCATTTGCGCGCTTGGCGACGCGGCTGCCTGGCCAATCCAAGGCCTGATCCGCAATTTCCGCGACGAGATCGAGGACAGGATCAAGCACAAACGCGGCGGCAGCGCCCCGATTGCGGCGGAGTAGGCCGTGAAACTTTTTCTTGTCATAAGCGCCTTGGCCGCTCTGACGGCCTGCGATCCGGTTGGCGGCGCTAAGCCGGAGGTCCCGGAAGGACCGCCTTTTGAGATCACCAAAGCAACGCGGGCGGGTGACACGACCACAGTGCTGATGCGATATAAGGACGGCTCCGCGATACCGGCCGATGATGTGACGCGGGCTGTGTCGAAAGCGAAAACGATTGCGTGCCGAGAAGAAGAAGACCCGATTGCCGACACGCGCAAACGCTCCGAAGGTCTTTTGAGCGTCAACGTGTTTTGCGTCCAACTGTTTCAAACCGATGAGGTCATCGACGGATCGGGGCTGAAAACATGACGGCGCGCGCATGTCTCGCACTTTTGGTCATCGCGACTGTGGTGTCCTGTGGCCAGCGAAACTCGGTCCAGCGCGCAGATGCGCCGATTGAGCTGCCGTTCAAGGCCAAGCTGTCCAAAGGCGAGGCACGCGGGTTTTCGGTTTCCGTCGACAATGAAGGCAAAGATCTTGAGGAGGTGCGCGAAAGCGTGCGCTTTGAGGCGACCAAATACTGTCTGGGCACATTTGGCGGTTCAGATGCGGATTGGGTGATCGACCCCGCGACCAATGATTGGGCGTTCAACCAGGACGGCTCACGTTTGATTTTCAATGGGGAGTGCACCGCGCGATGACCTCCCAGGGATGGGCCATGGGCCTGCATGACCAAAAAGACAAAGAGGCTTCAGAATATGTCTGACCTACGCAAAATCATAATCGACGACAACGAGGTCGAGGTCGACCCGGCGATGACGCTGATTCAAGCTTGTGAGCAAGCGGGTATCGAGGTGCCGCGTTTTTGCTACCACGAACGCCTAACCATCGCGGGCAATTGCCGCATGTGTCTGGTTGAGGTCGTTGGCGGCCCGCCTAAACCGGCCGCGTCATGCGCGATGCAGGTCAAGGACCTGCGCCCGGGGCCGGAAGGCCAGCCGCCTGTGGTTAAGACCAATTCACCCATGGTCAAAAAGGCCCGCGAAGGCGTGATGGAGTTTTTGCTGATCAATCACCCGCTGGATTGCCCGATTTGTGATCAAGGCGGCGAATGTGATTTGCAAGACCAGGCAATGGCTTACGGCGTGGACTTCTCACGTTACCGGGAGCCGAAGCGCGCCACCGAGGATCTGGATTTGGGGCCTCTGGTTGAAACGCATATGACGCGCTGCATCTCCTGCACGCGCTGCGTGCGCTTCACGACCGAGGTCGCGGGCATCACCCAAATGGGCCAGACCGGCCGCGGCGAAGATGCGGAGATCACAAGCTATCTGGGCGAAACGCTCGACAGCAACATGCAAGGCAACATCATTGATCTGTGCCCAGTGGGGGCTCTGGTCTCGAAGCCCTACGCCTTTACCGCGCGGCCTTGGGAATTGACCAAGACCGAAAGCATCGACGTGATGGACGCGCTCGGTTCCAACATCCGTGTCGACACCAAGGGCCGCGAAGTGATGCGGTTTTTGCCGCGCAACCATGACGGCGTGAATGAGGAATGGATTTCCGATAAGACGCGTTTTGTGTGGGACGGTCTGCGTCGCCAGCGTCTGGACCGGCCTTACATCAGAGAGAACGGAAAGCTGCGCTCCGCAAGCTGGCCTGAAGCTCTGAGCGCGGCGGCAGCTGCGATGAAGGGCAAGAAGGTGGCTGGTCTGGTCGGTGATATCGCGCCAACAGAAGCCGCTTACGCCTTGAAAACATTGGTGGAAAGCACGGGCGGCTCAGTTGAATGTCGCACGGATGGCACCAAGCTACCAGCTGGCAATCGTGGCGCCTATGTCGGCATGGCCGAGGTGTCCGATATAGATGAGGCCGAGAAAATCCTGCTGATCGGGACGAACCCGGCGGTCGAGGCCCCCGTGTTGAACGCACGCATCCGCAAGGCCTGGGCCAGCGGTGCGGATATTGTCGTGATAGGTGAGGCCGCTGATCTGACCTATGATTATGAGCATATGGGCACGGACCGCGCGGCTTTGGAGCATGTGGCCGGGCTTGATATGAAAGAGCTCAATGACAAGCGCTGCGTTGTGATTGTCGGGCAGGGCGCTCTGCAAGAGGCCGACGGCGAAGCCGTTTTGGCCACGGTTCAAGGCATATGCGAGAAATCTGGCGGAAAGCTGTTGGTATTGCACACTGCAGCGGGTCGTGTTGGCGCGATGGATGTGGGCGCGGTGACCGAAGGCGGTTTGGAAGCTGCGCTGAAAGGCGCGGAGGTTGTCTACAACCTTGGCGTTGATGAGACCGACATGCCCGCCAGCTCCTTCGTGATTTATCAAGGCAGCCATGGCGACCGCGGTGCGCATCGCGCCGATATCATCCTGCCTGCCGCGACCTATACCGAAGAGCAGGGCCTGTTTGTGAACACCGAAGGTCGCCCTCAGCTGGCCTTGCGGGCGGCGTTCCCACCGGGCGAGGCGAAAGAAAACTGGGCGATCCTGCGGGCCTTGTCGGGAGAGCTAGGCGCGACCTTACCCTTTGATAGCATGGCGCAACTGCGCCAACAGATGGTCGAAGCTGCGCCGCATCTCGCGATGATTGACGAGGTGCCAGTGAATGAAGCCGCGCCGCTTAAGCGCGCAAAACTGGGCAACGCGAGTTTCAAGAATGCGATCAGCGATTTTTATCTGACCAACCCGATTGCCCGCGCGTCCGAGCTGATGGCGGAGCTGTCGGCAGGCGCCAAGGCGCGCAAGGGCGAGAGGATCGCGGCGGAGTAGACGAGATGGGCGCGAAACGCGCGAGCTTGCTGGCCGGGATGATGCTCCTGACCGCCTGCGAAGCGCCAACAACGCCTCAAGAGGAACCAGTGTCCCCGGACTATTTGGGGATTGAGACAAGGAAGCTCGACAATGATTTGGTCAGCTTTTTGGTGCGCATGACAGGCGTGAGAGCCACCGAGGACGTCTCGGCTTACACCGACTGTGCGGCGGCGCAATATGCGCTGATCAGAGGATACGGATTTGCCCGCCATGTGCGGACAAATGTGCAGGAACGGGCTGGCCTTTGGGCGGCAGATGCGGTTTACACCATCTCGGAAGCCCGGCCCGACGGATTGAAAACGATCGACGCGCGGCTTGTCGTCGAGGACTGTGCCGAAAACGGCATACCGACAGTATGAGGGACGCATGGCTGACTTTCTAACCACCGGGCCTGGGATCGCTTTGATCATCGTGGTGCAATGTCTGGCGCTGATTGCCTTCGTGATGGTTTCACTCCTGTTCCTTGTCTATGGCGACCGCAAAATCTGGGCGGCTGTACAGATGCGTCGCGGCCCAAACGTTGTGGGCGCATGGGGCTTGCTTCAAACGGTCGCCGACGCGTTGAAATACGTGGTCAAAGAGATTGTTATCCCGGCGGGTGCGGACAAAGCGGTCTTCATGCTCGCGCCCATGCTGGCCTTTGTTTTGGCCATGATTTCATGGGCTGTGATCCCGTTCAACGACACTTGGGTTCTGGCGGATCTGAACGTTGCGATCCTGTATGTGTTCGCCATTGGATCGCTTGAGGTCTACGGCGTGATCATGGGCGGATGGGCGTCGAACTCCAAATACCCGTTCCTCGGCTCGCTGCGCTCAGCGGCGCAGATGATCTCCTATGAGGTGTCGATTGGGTTGATCATCATCGGGGTGATCATCTCGACGGGGTCGCTGAATTTTGGCGATATCGTGCGGGCGCAAGACGGCAATTACGGGCTGTTTAGCTGGTATTGGCTGCCGCATTTCCCGATGGTTTTCTTGTTCTTCATCTCGGCCTTGGCGGAGACCAACCGCCCGCCCTTCGATCTGCCAGAAGCGGAATCAGAGTTGGTGGCGGGCTACCAGGTGGAATATTCCTCAACCCCGTTCCTGTTGTTCATGGCCGGCGAATACATCGCCATCTTCCTGATGTGCGCGCTGATCACGCTGCTGTTCTTTGGCGGCTGGCTGTCCCCAATCCCCGGCGTGGCCGACGGCGCGCTTTGGATGGTTGGCAAGATGGCCGTGTTCTTCTTCTTGTTCGCGATGGTGAAGGCCATCGTGCCGCGCTACCGTTACGACCAGCTGATGCGGCTGGGTTGGAAAGTGTTCCTGCCCTTCTCATTGGCCTGGGTCGTGATAGTTGCATTCTTTGCTCAATACGGGGCCTTTGGCGGAGCCTATGCCCGCTGGGCCGTAGGAGGCTGATACCATGGCTGTAACCCTCGCGCGCCGCGCAAAATACTTCCTGCTGCTCGACATTTTTGCAGGCTTCAAGCTGGGCTTTAAGTACTTCTTCGCGCCCAAATCGACGCTGAATTACCCGCATGAAAAGGGACCACTGAGTCCACGTTTCCGGGGTGAACACGCGCTGCGCCGCTACCCCAACGGGGAAGAGCGTTGCATTGCCTGTAAGCTCTGCGAAGCTGTCTGCCCCGCACAAGCGATCACGATCGACGCTGAGCCGCGCGAAGACGGTTCGCGCCGCACCACGCGCTACGATATCGATATGACCAAATGCATCTATTGCGGTTTCTGCCAAGAAGCCTGCCCGGTCGATGCCATCGTTGAGGGCCCGAACTTCGAATTCGCCACCGAAACGCGCGAAGAGCTGTTCTACGACAAAGACAAGCTGCTCGCGAATGGCGAACGCTGGGAAGCCGAGATCGCCCGTAACCTCGAAATGGATGCACCCTACAGATGAGCGATCCAACCAACCCATTCGCGGCCATGATGAAGATGGGCCAGGACATGGCAAAGACCATGAACCCCGCTTTGGAGGCTTTTACGCCGAAAGGCTTTGAGAACATGATGCCGACCATGTCGGCTGACGTTATGGAAGCGATGATGGGCAAGACGCTCAATCCGGAAGGTCTAGACGCCAAGACACGGCTGCTCTTGACCCTGACGGGTCTGACCATTCAAGGCGCGCAAGCCGAAAGCCAAATTCGCATCACAGTGCGTCATTTGGTCGAAGCAGGCGCCAGCAAGCAAGAGATCGCTGAGACCATCGCACAGGCGGCCATGTTTGGCGGCGTTCCAGCAATGAGCAAGGCGATGGAGCTGGCGACCGAAGTGCTGGACGCGCCAGGCGAAGAAGGAGACGCCTGATGGGGTTCGCAGCTTTTGCCTTCTATCTGTTCGCGGTCACCGTGGTGACATCGGGGCTGTTGGTCGTTGTGTCCAAAAACCCGGTCCATTCCGTTCTCTGGCTGATCTTGGCCTTCCTGAGCTCCGCCGGTCTGTTCGTATTGTTGGGCGCGGAATTCGTCGCGATGCTGATGATCATCGTTTATGTGGGCGCTGTCGCCGTGTTGTTCCTGTTTGTGGTGATGATGCTGGATGTGGATTTCGCTGAACTCCGTGGTGAACTGGCCAAATTCGTCCCGCTTGCGGGCTTGATCGGCGTGATCCTGTTGATGGAACTCGCCTTGGTCTTTGGCGTATGGCAAGGCGCAGAGAACGCCGCTGATCTGCGCGACGCCGTCGCACCTGCAATGTCAGACACGCAGAACACGGCCGCTTTGGGCCAGCTGATCTATACGAAATACATCTATCTATTCCAGGCCGCTGGCTTGATCCTTCTGGTCGCCATGATTGGCGCAATCGTGCTGACCCTGCGCCATCGCGAGGACATCAAACGCCAAGACATCCTCAGCCAGATTTACCGCGACCCTGCGGAGCAGATGGAGCTGAAAAACGTCAAACCAGGGCAGGGGCTTTAATCGCGTGACCGGCTTGCGTGTCATATCCACTGCTTTGGCCATAGCGCTTTTGGCGGGGCCTGCCGTTGCGGCCATTGAGGCGTGCGACCGCGTCACGCATGTGAGCCATGGCGGCTCCGACGCGCATCGCGACCTGGGTGACGGCAAGGTGATGTGGATTGACTGGTGGGCGCAAGAAGGCGTGTTCAAGGATGTATGGCTGGCAAATTGCGAGACTGGCCAAGCCCTTTCCCTGCGCACTTGGGAAGAACGTATCAAAGAGCGCCATGTCATTGATCGTACCGAGCGCGCCGTAGAAAAGATCGACCGCCAGGCCGAGGCGCCCGCGTTTTTCACAATCGAACGTGTGGCCGGGATCATCCGCAAAGACGGCGTCGATTTGACGGTCGACATCTACAGCGACGAATTCTGCGCCTGCGCCGCTGCCTATCCGGAGCTGCGTCGCGATAAGACCGCGTTTGAGGAGGTGCCGTCATGATGCGCCCCTCCATGCGACGCGCCGTCCTATTTGGCCTGCTAGCTTTGTTTGTAGCGCCCATCATCGCGATCGGAGTTTCTCCTGCAGACCGCGTGCATGGGTTGGCGGGACCCTTCCAAACCGGCGGAGCAGCCGGCCCGGTGGGAGGCCTATAGAGACATGATACTGAAGAAAGATGCGACATGATCGGACTTGAACATTATTTGACAGTCGCGGCGGCCCTGTTCGTCATTGGCATTTTCGGCATCTTCGTGAACCGCAAGAATGTGATCGTCATTTTGATGTCGATTGAGCTGATGCTCTTGGCGGTTAATATCAATTTTGTGGCTTTCTCCAGCTTCCTCAATGACCTCGCAGGGCAGGTGTTTACCCTGTTTGTGCTGACGGTCGCGGCGGCCGAGGCCGCCATCGGGCTGGCCATTCTGGTCTGCTTCTTCCGCAACCGCGGCACCATCGCCGTGGAAGACGTCAACGTGATGAAGGGCTAAGTCACAATGGAAACCATCATCCTCTTTGCCCCGCTCATTGGCGCCCTGATCTGCGGCTTTGGCTGGAAGTTCATCGGCGAGCAGGCGGCTTGCGTCGTGGCGACGTCCGGGCTGTTTCTCGCAGCTCTGCTGAGCTGGATCGTTTTCCTGACATTTGACGGGACGACGGAAAGCATCGAGCTCTTGCGCTGGATCCAATCGGGCACGCTCGACACCAGCTGGGCCATTCGGATGGACCGGCTGACAGCGACGATGCTGATTGTGATCACGACGGTATCGGCGCTCGTGCATCTCTATTCCTTTGGCTACATGGCGCATGACGACCATTTTGCCGAGGGCGTCAGCTACAAGCCGCGGTTCTTCGCATATCTGTCCTTCTTCACCTTCACCATGTTGATGCTTGTGACGGCCGACAACCTTGTCCAGATGTTCTTTGGCTGGGAGGGGGTCGGAGTTGCGTCGTATCTGCTGATCGGATTTTACTACAAAAAACCGTCGGCGAATGCGGCAGCGATCAAGGCCTTTGTGGTCAATCGCGTGGGCGACTTTGGCTTTGCACTCGGTATCTTCGGGCTGTTCCTATTGGCCGATAGCATCAATTTCGACGACATTTTCGCGGCGGTCCCAACCATCGCGGAGACACAAATTCAATTCCTCTGGACCGAGTGGAATGCGGCGAACCTGCTGGCCTTCCTGCTGTTTGTCGGCGCGATGGGGAAATCGGCCCAGCTGATTTTGCACACATGGCTGCCTGACGCGATGGAAGGGCCGACGCCTGTGTCGGCTTTGATCCACGCCGCGACCATGGTGACGGCTGGCGTGTTCCTCGTGTGCCGCATGTCGCCTTTGATGGAATACGCGCCCTCCGCGCAGGCCTTCATCGTGACGCTGGGCGCAACAACAGCCTTCTTTGCGGCAACCGTAGGCCTCGTCCAGAACGACATCAAACGCGTCATTGCGTATTCGACATGTTCGCAGCTTGGCTACATGTTCGTGGCGGCGGGCGTGGGTGTTTATTCGGTCGCGATGTTCCATCTGCTGACCCACGCGTTCTTCAAGGCGATGCTGTTTTTGGGTGCGGGTTCTGTTATCCATGCGATGCATCACGAGCAGGACATGCGCAACTATGGCGGGCTGCGCCATAAGATACCGAAAACCTTCTGGGCGATGATGATCGGGACCTTGGCGATCACGGGCGTGGGCATTCCGCTTTTATATATCGGCTTTCCTGTCGGCTTTGCTGGGTTCGTGTCGAAAGATGCGATCATTGAGAGCGCCTATGCCGCAACGCCAATGGGCTACGCCTTCTGGCTGCTGGTCGTCGCTGCACTTTTCACAAGCTTTTACAGCTGGCGGCTGATGTTCCTGACCTTCTATGGCGAGCCGCGTGGCGACAAGCACACGCATGAGCATGCCCATGAAAGCCCCAACACAATGCTGGTCCCGCTCGCCGTCTTGGCGGTTGGGGCAATTTTCTCGGGAATGGTGTTTTACAAACCGTATTTCGGATCGACCGACAGCGTGAACAAGTTCTTTGGCATCTCCAGCGAGAAGCATGCGATCGTTGAAATGGTTGGGCCGGCCTATGCCGCTGATGACAGCCATGGAGATGATCACGGCGAGCATCACGCGGAGGTCTTTGCGCCGGGCACGGGGGCCATTCACCACGGGCCTGAAAACCATGTTCTGCATGAGGCGCATCTGGTGCCCAAATGGGTCAAGTTATCGCCCTTCATCGTTATGCTTTTGGGCTTTGCAACGGCTTGGCTGTTCTACATCAAGGACCCGAGCTTGCCCGGGCGGTTGGCCGCCAACCAACGGCCTTTGTACAATTTCCTACTCAACAAATGGTACTTTGATGAGGTCTATGATTTCTTGTTTGTTCGACCTGCGAAGTGGCTTGGCGGCTTCTTGTGGAAGCGCGGCGACGGGAATGTGATTGACGGCTCGATCAATGGGATCGCCATGGGCGTAGTGCCCTTCTTCACCAAGCTTGCTGGCCGTGCGCAGTCCGGCTTCATGTTCCATTACGCCTTCGCGATGGTGATCGGGGTTGTTGTTCTTATCACCTACTTCGCGGTCGTAGGGGGGACAGAATAATGTTGAATTCATTGCTCTCCATCATCACTTTTATCCCGCTCCTTGGGGCGGTCATCTTGGCACTGTTTTTGCGGGGCGACGACGAAGCCGCGCAACGAAATGCAAAATGGCTGGCGCTGATTGCGACCTCGGCCACGTTCATTGTCTCGATCTTCCTCTATACCGGGTTCGATGCGGCCAATACCGGCTTCCAGTTCGTTGAAGAACGTGAGTGGATCCTCGGCTTCAAATACAAGATGGGTGTGGACGGGATCAGCGTGCTGTTCGTCTTGCTAACCACCTTCTTGATGCCGCTGGTCATTGCCAGCTGCTGGGACGTCAAACACCGGGTCAAGGACTATATGATCGGCTTCCTTGTGCTTGAGACGCTGATGATCGGCGTGTTCTGCGCACTGGACCTGATCCTGTTCTACCTGTTTTTCGAGGCAGGGCTCATCCCGATGTTCCTGATCATCGGCATTTGGGGCGGGGCCAACCGGATCTACGCCTCGTTCAAGTTCTTCCTCTACACGTTGCTTGGCTCGGTGTTGATGCTGGTGGCGATGATCGCGATGTTTGTGGATGCGGGCACGACGGATATTCCGACTTTGCTGACGCATAACTTTGCCTCTGAAAGCTTCAGCCTGCTGGGTATCCAGATCGTCGGCGGCATGCAGACGCTGATGTGGCTGGCCTTCTTTGCCAGCTTCGCGGTCAAGATGCCGATGTGGCCGGTCCATACCTGGCTACCCGATGCGCACGTCCAAGCGCCAACGGCGGGCTCGGTCGTGCTGGCCGCGATCCTTTTGAAGATGGGTGGCTACGGCTTCTTGCGCTTCTCGCTGCCGATGTTCCCTGTGGGCTCGGACGTGATGGGGGAGTTCGTGCTGTGGATTTCGGCCATCGCGATCATCTACACGTCGCTGGTCGCGCTGGCCCAAGAGGATATGAAGAAGCTTATCGCGTATTCATCCGTGGCCCACATGGGCTACGTGACCATGGGCATTTTCACAGTGAACCAACAGGGCATCGATGGGGCGATCTTCCAGATGATCAGCCACGGGTTCATCTCTGGCGCGCTGTTCCTCTGCGTGGGCGTTATCTATGACCGCATGCATACGCGCGAGATTGATGCCTATGGCGGACTTGTGAACCGGATGCCGGCCTACGCGCTGATTTTCATGCTCTTTACCATGGCCAATGTCGGTCTGCCGGGCACGTCGGGCTTTATCGGGGAATTCCTGGTGCTGATGGGCGTCTTCCAAGTCAACACCTGGATCGCCGTCCTGGCCACGACCGGGGTGATCTTGTCTGCGGCCTACGCATTGTGGCTTTACCGCCGTGTTGTCATGGGTGATCTGATCAAAGAAAGCCTGAAAAGCATCTCCGACATGACGACACGGGAGCGCGCGATCTTCGCGCCGCTGGTGGTGATGACGCTGCTTCTGGGTGTCTATCCGAGTTTGGTGACCGACATGATCGGCCCCTCGGTGGGTGCATTGATTTCGAATTATGACACAGCGTTGCTTGATAGCGGCGTTGCCACGGCTGTGGCCGAGAACTGAGAGACCGAAAGCCATGATCCAAGCTGATCTCAACACCGTCATGCCCGAGCTGATCCTCGCGGTCTATTCCATGCTTGCGTTGATGGCGGCGGTTTATACCGGCAAGGACAAAGCCGCGCCGCTCGTGCTTTGGGCGACGTCGGGGTTGTTCTTGCTGTTGGCATTGCTCATCGGAGCGACTGGAGCAGGGACCTCAACCGCCTTTGGCGGCGCCTTTGTGGATGACGCATTCTCGCGCTTTGCTAAAGTGGTGATCCTCGTGTCCGCGGCGGCGATACTGCTGCTCAGCCAAGATTACATGACCCGCAACGGACTCTTCCGGTTTGAATACCCAATCCTCGTGGCTCTGTCGGTTGTCGGCATGATGATGATGGTTTCGGCAGGCGATCTGATGGCGCTTTACATGGGGCTGGAGCTGCAATCGCTGTCGCTCTACGTCGTAGCGGCCTTGCGCCGGGACAGCGTGAAATCAACCGAGGCGGGCCTGAAATACTTTGTCCTTGGCGCGCTGAGCTCTGGCATGCTGCTTTACGGCTGCTCGCTGGTGTACGGCTATGCGGGGACCACGCTCTTTTCCGGGATCACCGAGGCTGCATCGGGTGGCGTCGGGCTGGGCCTGCTTTTTGGCCTTGTATTCGTTGTTGCGGGCCTGGCCTTCAAAGTCTCGGCCGCGCCGTTTCATATGTGGACGCCGGACGTCTACGAAGGGTCACCCACACCTATCACGGCCTTTTTCGCAACGGCGCCCAAAGTCGCGGCCCTTGGGCTTTTCGCCCGCGTGGTGCATGACGCCTTCGGCGCGGCTGTGAGCGATTGGTCACAAATCGTGGCTTTCCTGTCGGTCGTGTCGATGTTTTTGGGCGCGATTGCTGCCATCGGGCAGCGCGACATCAAACGGCTGATGGCCTATTCATCGATTTCGCATATGGGGTTTGCGTTGATGGGCGTGGCCGCGGGCACGGCTGGCGGTGTGCAGGCAATGCTGGTTTATGTCTCGATCTACGTGGTGATGAATGTCGGCACCTTTGCCTTTATTCTTTCGATGGAGAAGGACGGCCAGGCGGTCACAGATATTGTCGCGCTTCAAAACTATTCCAAGCACCAGCCTGGTCGCGCGATGGCGGTCCTTATTTTGATGTTCAGTCTTGCAGGCATTCCGCCGATGGTGGGCTTCTTTGGCAAATACTATGTCCTTCAGGCAGCTGTTGATGGTGGTTTGGCTTGGCTCGCTGTTGCGGGTGTGGTGGCCTCGGTGATCGGCGCTTATTATTATTTGCGCATCGTCTACTACATGTATTTTGGCGAAGAGCGTGACCCGCTCGACAGCGCGATGCCCCCCGTTGGGTGGGCTATGTTGATGGGCAGCGCCGCGATCATGCTGTTGGGCGTTATCAACCTCTTTGGGATCGAGGCACCGGCCCTCGCGGCTGCGCAAGCTCTTGTTAACTAGTTGGCCGCAAGGCTACGGGCTGATTTTGCTGGGAGAGACCGACAGTACGATGTCGGAGGCACGAAGACGCGCGCCTGAGATCGCGGGTCCAACCTGGATCATGGCCAAACGCCAAACAGCAGCGCATGGCAGACGTGGGCGCGCCTGGTCAAACCCCGTTGGCAACTTTGCCGGCACCTTAGTCTTACGCCCGACCGAGCCCGCTGAAACGGTCGCTCTGCGATCTTTCGTTGCGGCCTTGGCCCTGTTTGACACATGTGTTGCCCTGACCGGGCGTGCGGAAGCTTTCGCGCTGAAATGGCCCAATGACGTCCTGATGCATGGTGGCAAGCTCGCAGGGATATTGCTCGAGAGCTCCGGCGCGCAAGGCCGTGTTGATATGCTCTCGATTGGTATTGGAGTTAACCTTGTGGACGCGCCCGAGCCGCGTGACCTTGAGGCGCGCGCAACAGCGCCCGCATCGCTGAATGCAGATGTGAGCCCGGAAGATTTCCTGACGGAGCTGGCGCATCACTATGCCAATTGGGAGACACGCTTCACGAGCTACGGGTTCGCGCCGGTGCGCGAGGCATGGCTTGCGCGCGCCGCCAAACTGGGCGAAGTGATCACGGCACGCATGACGCGCAGGGAGCTGACGGGCACATTCGAAGATGTCGATGCGCAGGGCAACCTTATCCTCAAGACCGCCAAGACCCGCGAGGCGATCCCGGCGGCGGATGTCTATTTTTGACCTTTCCCGCGCGCCCGTGTAGAGCGGCGCCAAGCGAATAAGGATTATCGAACATGCTGCTGGCAATCGATTGCGGCAACACCAATACGGTCTTCTCGATTTGGGACGGGGAGAGTTTCATTTTTTCCGGGCGCACGGCCACGGAATGGCAGCGTACGGCTGATCAGTATTATGTCTGGCTGTCGTCGTTGATGCGGTTTCAGAACATAGACGTCGACATCACTGAAGTCATCGTTTCCTCGACCGTGCCGCGTGTTGTGTTCAACCTGCGGGTTTTCGCGGACCGCTACTTCGATTGCCGCCCGCTTGTCGTGGGCAAAGAAGGCTGCGCGCTTCCGGTGGACGTGCGCGTTGATGAGGGCACACAGGTTGGCCCTGACCGTTTGGTCAACACTGTCGCCGGGTTTGATCTATTTGGCGGCGATCTGATCATCGTCGATTTTGGCACCGCGACAACCTTTGACGTGGTTGCGGAAGACGGGGCCTATATTGGTGGGGTGATCGCGCCGGGGGTGAACTTGTCGCTTGAGGCGCTGCATAACGCCGCCGCCGCGCTGCCCCATGTGGACATAACCAAGCCGCAGGCCGTGATCGGGACGAATACGGTGGCCTGCATGCAATCGGGCGTGTTTTGGGGCTATATCGGGCTGATCAAAGAGATCACCGCCCGCATCACGTCAGAACGGGACCGCCCGATGCGGGTTATCTCGACCGGCGGGCTGGCGCCGTTGTTCCAACAGGCCGAAAACCTATTCGACGAATTTAATGATGAGCTGACCATGCATGGCTTGGTCGTCATCAACAGCTACAACAGAAAGCAAAATTAATGGCATCAGAGCGGTTGATCTACCTGCCCCTTGGAGGGGCGGGCGAAGTGGGCATGAATATGTATGTTTATGGCTACGGGCGCCCTGGCAAGGAACGCTACATCCTTGTCGATGTCGGCGTGACCTTTCCCGATATGGACGGCACGCCCGGCGTTGACCTGATTTTCCCCGATATCGACTGGATTGCCGAGCGCGTAGACCGGCTTGACGCGATCTTCATCACGCACGCCCATGAAGATCATGTCGGTGCTTTGGGCCATCTCTACCCGCGCTTGAGCGTGCCTGTGTATGCGCGCAAGTTTACCGCGCACATCGCCCGGCTGAAGATGGAAGAACACGGGTATGACGGAACCGAAGTGACCACCGTCGGGCCTATGCCTGAGATGATCGAGGCGGGGCCATTCAAAGTTGGGTTCATGCCGATTTCGCACTCAATCCCTGAAAGTTCCGGCTTGATCATCGACACGCCGGAAGGACGGATCGTGCATTCGGGTGATTTCAAAATTGATGAAACCCCTGGGCTCGGCGAACCTTTTGATGTGGAGGCTTGGGGCGGGCTGGGGCCGGTGAAGGCGTTGATCTGCGATTCAACCAATGTCTTTTCCCGACAAGCTGGCAAATCTGAGGCGACTGTCGGCCCGGAGATCGAGCGCGTTGTCCGCGAGGCAAGCGGCATGGTTGTGGCCACCACCTTTGCGTCCAACATCGCCCGCGTTAAGACTCTGGCAGATGCGGGCGCTGCGGCGGGGCGCTCCGTCGTTTTGATGGGGCGCGCGATGAAGAAGATGATTGGTGCGGGCGTCGAGACGGGTTTGATCAAGGATTTTCCGGCGACCATTTCGCCTGAGGAGGCGCGCGACGTGCCGCGGGAGCATTTGATGCTGCTAGCGACAGGCTCCCAAGGGGAGCGGCGGGCGGCGTCGGCACAGCTCAGCCGCGGTAAGTATCAAGGCTTGGAGATGAAGGCTGGGGATACGTTTGTTTTCTCTTCAAAAACCATTCCGGGCAATGAGGTTTCGGTCGGGCGGATCACAAATGCATTGAGTGAACTGGATGTCGATGTGATCGATGACAAGATGGCTGACATTCATGTTTCGGGCCATGCGAACCGGCCTGATTTGCAGCGTATGCATGAGCTCGTTCAGCCACAGGTCTTGGTTCCGATGCATGGTGAGCACCGGATGCTGCGTGAGCATGCCAAGCTTGGCGAGGCGGGGGGCGTGGCGTCAATCGTTGCGCCGAACGGGACGATGGTGTCGTTGTCGGGAAACCGGCCGGAAGTGGTCGAATTTGTCGAGACGGGGCGGCTCTATCTGGATGGATCGGTGCAGATCGGGGCGCTGGACGGGGTTGTGCGGGACCGTATTCGGATGGCTTTGAACGGTCAGGTTGTGATCGGTATCCTGATTGATGAAGAAGACGAGCCGCTGACGGATGCTTGGGCCGAGCTGAAGGGATTGCCTGAGACCGGCAAAAGCCGGGCTGCGTTGCAGGATATCTTGGAAGAGGAGGTCGGCCAGTTTTTGGGGCGCGCCGACAGCAAGACCGTGGCCGATGACGGGAAGCTGGAAGAGCAGGTCAAACGGATCGTGCGCAACGTGGCCCAAGGCGAGATTGGAAAGAAACCTGAAGTGGTTGTTTTGATCTCCCGACTGGCGGCTTGAGTTGGTGAGTGTTGGATCCCCCGCATGCGGGGGATTTGGTAAGGTTTTGATACCAATAGGCTTTCTAAAAATTTTAAGTGCCTGTTAACCGTCGAAATCTCGCAAAAAAGCGTGTAATCGGTGTGGGAATGCCTATCTGCAATTTGGTCAATACGGCCAAAAATCTTGCAGAAATGGAGGGCGTTCTTGTGCCTGATCCGCGACCGCATATTGTCATCATTGGCGCCGGCTTTGGCGGGCTGTCAGCGGCCAAAGGGTTGGCCGGGGCGAATGTCGATATCACCTTGATCGACCAGCAAAACCACCACCTGTTCCAACCGCTCCTCTATCAGGTCGCGACAGCGGCCTTGACCCCGGCGGAGATCGCGGTGCCCATTCGCGCGGTTCTGAGGGGGCAAAAGAATGTCTCGGTGGTGATGGACCGCGTCAGCGACGTGAACACCGAGACCAAAGAGGTGATCTGCGACAGCGGCCACGCGCATCGCTATGACCGGCTGATCATCGCGACAGGCGCGCGGCACAGCTATTTCGGGCAAGAGGGCTGGGAAGCGCATGCGCCTGGGTTGAAGACTTTGGGGGATGCCGCGCGGCTGCGTGAAAAGCTGTTGGGTGCGTTTGAGCAGGCTGAGCTGATCGCGCGTCACGACCCGGCTGCGGCACGGTCTTACCTGACTTTTGTGGTTGTTGGCGCGGGGCCGACAGGTGTCGAGATGGCGGGGGCCATCCGTGAATTGGCAAGCTCCGTTCTGCGCGATTTCAAAACCATTGCTGCGGGTGATATCCGTGTTGTGCTACTTGAAGCGGCGCCGCGTATTCTGGCGGGGTTTGACGATAAGCTCTCCGCGCGTGCGCTGCGAGATCTGGAAAGCCTTGGCGTCGAGGTGCAGTGCAACCGGCGTGTCACAGATATCAACGCGACGCGGGTCGAGACCGATTGCGGGGAGATTGAAGCGCGTTGTTGCGTGTGGGCGGCGGGCGTTCAGGCGTCGCCCGCAGCGCAATGGCTTGGGGTAAGCGCGATGCCGTCTGGCCATGTCGAGATTGATGCGACGCTGCGCCCCGCGGGGTATGATGATGTCTATGTGGTCGGTGACACGGCCCGGCTGGAGCAGGAGGGTGCGGCCCTGCCGGGCATCGCGCCGGTAGCAAAGCAGATGGGGCAATATGTGGCGCGCAGGCTGGCGGCCGAGTTGGCGGGAGAGGGGTTTGAAAGCTCTTTTCGCTATAAGGATGCGGGCATGCTGGCCACGATCGGGCGCAACCGGGCTGTGGCCGATATTTTCGGCGTGAAAGTGACCGGCTTCATCGGCTGGGCGCTTTGGGGCGCTGCGCATGTCTATTTTCTGATCGGCTTCAAGAACCGGCTTTTTGTCGTGTTGAACTGGCTGTGGTCTTATGTGACTTGGCAACGCGGGGTCCGGTTGATCATGGATCGCGCGCGCGAATAGAGCTTATTGTGCGGGCTGTCGCCCGCGCGTTATGTCTTTAGGCCGCTCAGGGTTTCGGGCCGTGGTCCCGGGCACATTTTAGGGCGAGACCAGGGGCAGCGGATTTGGGCGCGTCGCGGGACCTGTGCGCCTCCGGCGCTGAGCCTTGCGGGCGGGCGCGCTTGCGCAGGCCTGGGAGGCGCTGTTTTCTTGCTGAGAATGTGGCTGAGCTGCACGCCTTCTGTTGGCAGACTGCGCGCAGCTTTGAGACGTTTAGTCGGCGCGGCGTTGCTCGAAGCTTTTCTCGATAAAGCCAGGGAGGTGATCGCCAAGGCCAACAACATCGCGGCCGCGGTCATCGCGCCGGTTGGTGTTGCGACCGCGCCCGCCGCGTGTGCGTTTGGTATCTGTCTTTGGCCCAGCGTCCGTTCGCGCTGCCGTTTCTGGAGCGGCCTCAGCTGTCGCAGTGGTGGCGTCAGCTTGGGCGTTTTCTGACGCGTCTGCTTCGGGTGGTGTTTGTGCAGGCGATTGCGCGGTGGTGCGTTTCCGCGTGCGGCTGCGTGTGGGTTTTGCGGTCTCAGCCTCTTCCGACGGCTCCGCCGTTTTGCGGCGCGCAGGCCCGGACGGCGCAAAGGCGCTGGTGTCACCGCGCGGGATCGTGTTTTCGATCAGGCTTTCAATGCCCGCGAGTAGCTTGTCATCCTTGGGCGTCGAAATCATCATTGCTGTGCCAGAACGCCCGGCGCGACCCGTGCGCCCGATGCGGTGCACATAGTCTTCCGCGTGGCTGGGAACGTCGAAATTGAACACATGGCTGACATTGGGGATATCAAGCCCGCGCGCGGCGACGTCTGAGGCAACGAGGAAACGCAGCTTGCCGTCGCGAAAGCCTTCAAGCGTGCGCGTGCGGTAGGACTGGTCGAGATCACCGTGGATCGGCTCGGCGTCATGGCCGTATTTTTTCAGCGATTTCGCGACGATATCGACATCGACCTTGCGGTTGCAGAAGATGATGCCATTGGTGACACCTTCGCCTTCCTGTTCGATCAAGTGACGCAGGAAATCGCGCTTTTTCTTCGGCGTGTCGCGGCCTGCACCAGCAATTTCATAGACCGATTGGGTGATCGTCTCGGAGGTGGTGGCTTGGCGCGCGACCTCGATGCGTTCGGGGTTTGACAGGAACGTGTTGGTGATCCGCTCGATCTCAGGCGCCATGGTGGCAGAGAAGAAGAGCGTTTGGCGGGTAAATGGCGTGAGGCCGAAAATGCGTTCAATATCAGGGATAAAGCCCATATCGAGCATGCGGTCGGCCTCATCGACCACCATAACTTTGACGTCTGTCAGGATCAGCTTTCCGCGCTCAAAATGATCAAGCAGGCGGCCGGGCGTGGCGATCAGCACGTCAACGCCCTTGTCGATCAGCTGATCTTGTTCCTTGAAGGACACGCCCCCAATGAGCAGCGCCTTGGTCAGTTTTGTGTGCTTGGCGTAAAGGTCGAAGTTTTCGGCAACCTGGGCTGCGAGTTCGCGGGTGGGCGCAAGCACAAGGCTGCGCGGCATGCGCGCACGGGCGCGGCCGCGGTTGAGCATTGTGATCATCGGCAGCGTGAAACTGGCGGTTTTGCCTGTGCCGGTTTGCGCAATGCCAAGCACGTCGCGGCCTTCAAGCGCAGGCGGGATGGCACCGGCCTGAATTGGAGTGGGCTCCGTATAGCCGACCTCATCGATGGCCTTGAGGACCTTCGTGTGAAGTTTCAGGTCTGAGAATTTTGTCATGTATATCCAAATTGTGCAGTGAGTGGCTGCAGTGATTTGGGACGCCAATTATCCAACGCGTCCCGGCGTCGTGCCTGTGGACGGTTTCCTCAGGCTGAGGGGCATGTAGCCCAGTGGGGGCACTAGGTCAATATCTATGCCCAAAAAGCAAAACGCACCGCAAATGCGGTGCGTCTCTCGATGTCTATTTTGGCAGTTTAGTTCAGACCTTCTTGCGACGACCCATGTAACCCATGCCGCCGAGCCCAGCCAAAAGCAGCCACCCGGCCGCAGGCAGTGGAACCGGTGCCAAATCAATATTGATATCGGTCGCTGAGGTGCCGCCGCTTGTGTTGAACGTGTATTTTGACGCATTCGGCGAGGTCGCAGTGCCGCTCGCGGTCCAGTCGAACCACATTGAGAAGCCCAGGTCCCCGTCCAAAGCGTTCGCGCCAATACCAGCTTGCGGATTATGCCGGGGATCGGATGTGACATCTATGACGATACCAGCCATGTCGCCCATACCAATCCAAGATGATGAGGATACCGTGAAATAGGTCCAATCGGCTGTCGGTAGACTAGCACAAGAAATGCTCTGGCAATAAGGTGTTCCAGTCGCGACATCGAATGTCATTTCGATCGCAATTTTTAGCGCCGACACACCAACATTTGACGCGATTGCGGAGAGCGACGCTGTGCTCCCATCATAACTAAAATAAGAGCCTTCATCGAAAGACCATTGCGTGCCTACGCCAGTGCCTTCGACAAAATCGGAACTGTTCGTTGAAAAGATCGAACGGGACCCGTTATAGTCTAGCGCGGCATATTTACCGGGCGACAAGGGTGCCGCCAGTGCGAGTGTTGGTACAGCCAAGGCAAAGGCTGTTGTCATGTAAAGAAGCGATTTTTTCATCGTTACCCCTCGTAGAAACAATCTAGTTATACATTAATCGTCGCATAGGGGGCGTTCGGCCACAAGTAATTATTAACTTTTCAACTAGTGATTTGGTTTCGATGAATAAAAGCGGAATACCGCTCGATTTTGTCTCGATGCAAGCAATGTTTTGCGCGGCGCAAGATTGGCAAATTGCGCGGTGTAAGAGTGTTTGCAGCTTACGGTCAAGTTGGCTGGGTCTTCACGCCATCATTTCCTTCGTCGCAGTGAGCGTTACATCCGGATAGTCACGCAGAACTCGGTCGATGTCCCACTGCATCCGGGTCAAGAACACCACGTCGCCATCATTGTCGAGGCTGATATGTTGTTGATTGGCGGCGATGAACTTATCCACCGCCTCTTTTGGACCGGTTGCCCAGCGTGCGGACGTGAATTGGCACGGCTCAAATCGAACCGGTAGGCCGTATTCCAGCTCGATCCGGGAGGCCAGCACCTCGAACTGCAGGGCACCCACGACGCCGACGATGAAGCCAGAGCCGAAGGCGGGTTTGAAGACTTTGGCGGCGCCTTCCTCGGCGAATTGCATGAGCGCTTTTTCGAGGTGTTTGGCCTTCATCGGGTCGCCCGCGCGGCAGTTTTGCAAAAGCTCTGGTGCGAAAGAGGGGATGCCTGCGACGCGCAGCGCTTCGCCTTCGGTCAAAGTGTCGCCAATGCGCAGCTGACCGTGGTTGGGGATGCCCATGATGTCGCCGGCCCAAGCTTCCTCGGCCAGTTCGCGGTCGGAGGCCAGAAACAGCACGGGGTTGGAGATCGCCATCGGCTTTTTCTCCCGTACATGGGTCAGCTTCATGCCGCGTTTGAAATGGCCGGAGGCGAGGCGCACGAAGGCGACGCGGTCGCGGTGCTTGGGGTCCATATTGGCCTGCACCTTGAAGACGAAGCCTGCGACCTTTTTCTCATCTGGCGCGATCTGGCGCGGCTCTGCCTTTTGGGGCTGAGGTTGGGGGCCGTATTCGGCGATCCCTTGCATCAGTTCTTGCACCCCGAACGAGTTGATCGCGGAGCCGAACCAGATGGGCGTCATCGTCCCATCGAGCAGGGCTTGATGGTCGAGCTCGGGCAAAAGCTCTTTCGCCATCTCGATCTCTTCGAGGAACTTTTCGAGCAGCACGGCGGGCACATGTTCAGCAAGCTTGGGATCATCAAGGCCGTTGATCTCAATGCTTTCGACGACCTTGTTGCGGTCGGCGCGGTCCATCAGCTCTAGCCGGTCACGCAGCAGATCGTAGCAGCCCATGAAGTCACGCCCGACCCCAATGGGCCAAGATGCTGGTGTGACGTCAATCGCAAGGTTTTCTTGGATTTCGTCAATTATTTCGAAGGTATCGCGGCTTTCACGGTCCATTTTGTTGCAAAATGTCAAGATGGGGAGGTCGCGCAGGCGGCACACTTCAAAGAGTTTTTGCGTCTGGCTTTCGACACCTTTGGCCCCGTCGATCACCATCACTGCCGCATCTACCGCCGTCAGTGTGCGATACGTGTCTTCCGAGAAATCAGAGTGGCCGGGCGTGTCGACAAGGTTGAAGCGGTACTGGCCGAAATCGAAGGACATGGCGGAGGCCGAGACGGAGATGCCGCGATCTTTCTCCATCTGCATGAAGTCAGACCGTGTGCGCCTTGCCTCGCCTTTGGCGCGCACTTGACCGGCCATCTGAATGGCGCCGCCATAGAGCAGGAATTTTTCCGTCAGCGTCGTTTTGCCCGCATCCGGGTGAGAGATGATGGCAAAGGTCCTGCGTCGCGCGATTTCGGGCGGCAGAACGGGCTGGTTTGAGGCGCGATCTAACATGGAGTTGGGATATAGTGTGGCGCGTCTGGTTGCGCAATGAGATGCGCGCCGTCAACGCCGAGGGTTGCGAAAGTGAGCTGGCGTTTAGAAGCGCCCGGTCTGGCGAAGCAGGGAGGCGGCAAGTTCACCATCGAGCGGCACGCGTTGGTGCTGGGGCGCGTCGGCGCCGGGATGCGGCAAGACACGACGCAGGCTGGCTGCGACATCTTTGGGAAGGCTTGCGAGGATTTGATCTGACATCCGCAGACTTTCTGACGGTATCCCTTCGGCATAGATCACTTGATGGGCGTCGAGGACCAGCTGAGTGTATTCGACGAAGCCGCCAGAACGGATGAAGACAGTTTCGCCGTTCACCAGCTCCTTGGATTGTATGAGCACATCGCGCGCGCCGACCATGACCTCGGCGCGCCAGTCTGAGATCAGGATGCGATGATGTTGGGCGACGGTGACATTTTCGGCGTTGCCCAGAACGCCGGGCGTGATGACGACAGGTGCGAAGCTGCCAACGGCCTGCACGGTGCGCTTGCCAAGCCACAAAATGGGCTTCATCCCATTGTCGCGGGTCAAAACCCTGTCACCGACTTTAAGCGCCTCAACTGGGCGTTGCATGCCATCGGACATTGTGATGCGGGTGCCGCGCCCGAAACACATCGCCGTCAGATCTGTCAGCGGGATGCGCGTTGGGTCGGGTTCTGATGCAATCAGCGTGTATTCTGTTCCCGGCTCCATCGGGCCGAGCGGGTGGAAATAGACGCGGTGCGCCGGGGTGCCACAAGCGACAAGCAAGCCCTCCACCAAGGCGCCAATGGCGGTCATGAAGGTCAATCGGGCGGTGACGGAGGCCGTGACGCCTGCGCCTTCGACCTCTGAGCTGCCGGATACCGTAAAGACCGGGCGCGGCGCTTGAGGGTCCTGCGTGTCATCGAGGACGAGCGACAGCGGCTGCGCTTCATGCGGCAAACGGTACGTGTCGCCGGTGCACAAGATCGCAGGATCTGACAATGGATCGCCATGATTGACCCCGTCGCACACGCGGATCCCTTCTGCCGGATAGACCGGCAGCACCAAGCTTGCTTGGTTTTCGGGAGGTGTCGTCTGGCTCATCGGTGGTCGCTTTCGCGCGTCTTCATCGTTCAAAAGTTAACCCCACCACGACGCGAAGATAGCCCGCGCGACCGCGCGTTGCAAATCGCGGGACCGGCTTAGGGGCCAGCTTTGCGCAAAACCATGCATGCCTGATGCATGGAAACCTCAGAATTTTCAGGGCAGCGTGCGAAAACTGCGCCGCTTGGGGCTTCGCCTTCCCGGGCTACGATGCTACGCAGTCTCAAACAGTTTCAGGGAGCAACGAAATGGATTTAGGGATTAGCGGCAAACGGGCTTTGGTCTGCGCATCGAGCAAAGGTTTGGGGCTGGGCTGCGCGGAAGCGCTGGCGGAAGCCGGGTGCACCATCGTGATGAACGCCCGAAGCGCAGAGGCGCTTGAGGCCTCTGCCGCCGACATCCGCGCGCGTTTCGATGTTGAGGTGATTGCCGTTGCCGCAGATATCACCAGCGAAACGGGCCGCGCCGAGGTCCTGGACGCCGCTGGCCAGATTGACATTCTTGTCACCAACGCTGGCGGCCCGCCGCCCGGACTGTGGTCCGATTGGGAGCGGGATGATTTTATTGCCGCGCTTGACGCCAATATGCTGACCCCGATTGCCCTGATGAAAGCCTGCCTGCCGTCGATGATGGAGCGCGGCTGGGGCCGGGTCGTCAACATCACCTCGCAATCTGTGAAAGCCCCAATTGCGGTTTTGGGACTTTCGAATGCGGCGCGCACTGGGTTGACGGGCTATGTCGCCGGAACCGCCCGGCAAGTGGCATCCTCGGGCGTGACGATCAACAATATCTTGCCGGGGATCCACGCGACAGACCGCGCGGTGTCGCTTGATACGGGCGTAACGAAGGCGCAAGGCATCACCATGGATGAGGCGCGCGCGCAACGGGAAGCCACCATCCCGGCGCGGCGTTACGGCACGCGAGAAGAGTTCGGGGCGACCTGCGCCTTCCTGTGTTCCCAACATGCCGGGTTCATCGTCGGTCAGAACATTTTGCTCGATGGCGGCGCGACGAACGCCACGATCTAGACCGGTGCAAGCTCACATCTGCGTCAAGGGCGGGATTGCGTCTCGCCTTTGAACAGGTGCGCGGCTAAGCGGGCCTGACTGAGACCAAAGAACCGGACCTATCACCTCATGACCAGCCTCGCGATCACCGGCATTCTTGCCGCCATTATTGTTGTTTCTTTTATGGTGGCGCCGCGCCGCGCGAGCATTGAGGGGTTTTTCTCCGGTCAATATCGGGGGCGCGCGCCGGGGCTATTGGTGCTGGTTTTGAGCCAGGTGACGACCTGGATTTTTGCCCGCTCTTTGATGAATGCGGCGATCCTCGGCTACTATTACGGCTTTCCCGGCACGCTGGCCTATGCCGCCTACTACCTGTCCTTTTTGACGGGCGGCTATATTGTGGGCCAGCTGCGGCTGCGCGATGCGGCTTCGGTTCAGGATTGGCTGAGCGCGCTGTTTGGGCCCATGGGAACAGGCACTTACAACCTGGTGATTGCCCTTCGCCTGTTGTCGGAGGTTTTTGCAAACCTGCTGGTCGTTGGGTTGATCTTCGCGGCGGTGATGCCGGATGTCGCGGGGGCCGGGACGGCGGCCATTGTCGTGGTGGCACTGCTGGCGCTGACCTATTCGGCATATGGCGGATTGTCGGCAGCGCTGCGCACCGATGTGGTGCAAATGGTGGCGTTCCTAGTGGTCTTTGCGGTGGCGTTTCTGTGCCTCGTGACTTCGCCGACCTTTTCGCTCGCGGCGATTGTGGGCTCAGACGGGGCCAGCGGCACGCGGCCGGGTTGGGTGCTTTTGGCCGTGGCGCTTTTGCAGGTGTTTTCCTACCCGGCGCATGACCCGGTGATGATGGATCGCGGGTTTCTGGCGGACCGGAGCACAACGCGGCGGTCGTTTTTTCATGCGTTTTGGCTCTCCAGCCTGTGCATCATCGGGTTTGGCTTTTTCGGCATCCATGCGGCCAATCTTGGCGCGGGCAATGAGGGGCAGCTCTTGGGCACTTGGGCGCAGATGTTCCCGGCCGGGGTTTTCGTGTTGTTGATGGTGTCGCTGCTGGTCTCGGCGCTTTCGACGCTAGATTCCGCTTTGAGCTCGGCTGCGCGACTGGTCGTTGAGGAGCTGGGGTGGGCGCGGCGATCGCTTGGCGGTGGGCGTGTGGCGATGGGGCTCTTCATGGCTTTGGGCGGCGCCCTGACCTTGTGGGGCAATGCGACGCTGTTTGACGCGGTGGCCGTGAGCGGAACGGCGTCGATGTTTCTGACGCCCATTATGGTCGCGAGTTTTGTCTTCAACTGGCAAGTGCGGCTTTGGGCCTATCTGGTCAGCTTCGGCGTGGCCCTGTTTGGCGCCTTCGTCTATTTTGCCCGCAGCTGGGAAAGCGTCGCCTTGGTGCTGCCTGAGGCCCATAAATACGAGCAGCTTTTGGTGATCTGCATCGCCGTTTTGATCACGGGTTTCGGCGCGGTGGTGTTGGGCCATCGCAGGGTTGCCGTGTGAGGGCACGGCTGCTATTCGGGCGGAAAGCTTATCTGATTGTTTTCATCAGATAAAACGAGAGGCCGCGCGTGACCGCCAGGTTGGAACTGAAACATATCACCAAAACCTATGGTGACACGCGTGTCGTGGATGATCTGTCTCTGAGCATTTCTCCGGGGCAGGTCACATGCCTCTTGGGCCCCTCGGGGTGTGGAAAATCGACCACGTTGCGGATGGTCGCGGGCGTAGAGCGGCAAAGCGAAGGCGAGATTTACTTTGACGGTGAGCTGATTTGCGGCGCGACGCGCAGCCTGCCGCCCGAGGCACGCCCCGTTGGCCTGATGTTTCAGGATTTTGCCTTGTTTCCACATTTGAGCGTCGCTCAGAATGTGGGGTTTGGGATCAATGCGGATCGCGCGCAGGTGAAAGCGCGCGTCGGGCAATTGCTTGAACGTGTGGGGATGAGTGCACATCACGATGCCTACCCGCATCAGCTTTCTGGCGGTGAGCAGCAGCGCGTGGCGCTGGCGCGCGCGATTGCGCCGCGCCCGAAAGTTATGTTGATGGATGAGCCGTTCTCGGGCCTCGACAACCGGTTGCGTGACGGCATCCGCGACGAAACGCTGAGTGTGCTGAAGGAGGAGGGTGCGGCCGTCCTTCTGGTCACGCATGAGCCGGATGAGGCAATGCGGATGGGAGACGAGATTGCCCTGATGCGTGCGGGCCGAATTGTGCAGCGCGGAAACCCGTACAACCTTTACAACGCCCCTGTCGACAAAAAGGCCGCCGGGTTTTTCAGTGATATCAATGTGATACAGGGCGTCTCGAATGGGGCGCTGACCGAAACCGCCTTTGGCCAGTTTCTGACGCCTGGGCTAAAAGACGGACAACCCGTTGAGATCATCATCCGCCCGCAGCATTTGCGCATCGATTTTGATCGACACGGCCGCGGGCCCAATGCGACGCCGCAGGAAGGCGTTCCGGCGCGCGGCATTGTCAAACGTGCGCGCTTCATGGGGCGTGAAAGCCTTGTTGAGTTTGAGATGGAGTTTGATGGCTCGACCCTCAGCGCGACGGTGCCAGCGCTGTTCCTGCCCAAGCCCGGCACACCGCTTTGGTTGGCGATGCGGCGCGACAGATGCTTTGTCTTTCCGGTTCATACTGGGTGAGGCACGTTGATGGGATGATGCGTCTTGTTCGGGCAGGCGAGACCAGCTGAGGGTGGAGTGGTGCCTCGATCAGACGGAGCGCCTCCGGCGCTGAGCCTGGCTGTGGGCGCGCTTGCGCAGGTGCTGTTTGGCCCTTTTTCTTGCTGAGATTGCGTTGGGTTTCTTTGCTGGTGGCGCGCTTCATATGCGCACGATCAGCCTGTCGAGGCCGTGGAAGTGATAGAGCGGCGCGAAACGCGGCGTCGCGTCTAGCTTGAGGTTGGGGCAACGCGCGAAAAGGATCGGTAAAGCGGCGTCAATTTCCATGCGGGCCAGCGGCGCACCGACGCAGAAGTGGATGCCGCCGCCAAAGCTAGTATGCGATTTTGCGGGGCGCGTGGGATCAAATGCGGCGGGCGCTTGAAAGGCGCTGGGGTCACGATTAGCGGCCGCCAGCAAGAGCCCGATTTGCGCGCCCTTTTCGAAGCGATGGCCGTGCAGCGTGAGGTCTTCCATCGCGAAACGCGTGAAGAGATGTAGTGGCGGGTCGTGGCGCAGGCATTCTTCCGTGAAATGGGGTCCATCTGTGGGACGGGCGCCAGTGAGCAGGCACGTACGGATCGCGTTGCCCAGCGTATGCACCGTCGCCTCATGGCCCGCGTTCAAAAGCAAGATGCAGGTTGTGATCAGCTCAGGTGTTGAGAGCGTTTCGCCGTCTTGCTCGGCAGTGATCAGGCTGGTGATCAGATCATCGGCGGGTTGGGCGCGGCGCTCCCTGATGTAGTCTTTCAGGAAGCTGGAGAAGTCTTGCGCCGCGCGGCACGCGGCGTCTTCCTGCGCGGTCGTGCGGCCCGCCTGATACATTGCGACCATCGCGTTAGACCAGGTGAGCAGCTGCGGGGCCATCGCCTCGGGAACGCCAAGCAGGCGGGCGATGATGATGACAGGCAGCTTTTGGGCGTATTGCGCGAGCAGGTCGAACGGCGCATCCAGGAAGGCGTCGATGAGCGTGTGGCAGAGCGCTTCGATTTCAGGCGCAAGCCCGGCCAATCTGCGCGAGGTGAACGCGCGCAGCACCAATCCGCGCAGGCGGGTGTGGCGTGGCGGCTCCAACTCCAGCATCGAATGTGCCTCGACGGCATAAAAAGGCGCGAGCCGGTCGGGAAATTCAAGGCCGAGCGGGTTTTCACGGCCAAAGCGGCGGTCGCGCAGCACCGCGCTAACGACAGCATGGGAGGCGGCGACGGGCATCGCGTAATCGGTCCACCATACCAGCGGCCCCAGCGGGCGGAGCTGGTCATAGAACGGGTAGGGGTTCTGGACGAAGGCGTCTTCGGTCGGCGATTGGGAGACGTGGTGCATAGGCGAGGTATCGGAAATGGGGATGGCCAAGGCAAGGGCTGAGCGCCTATGCTGTGGGTCGGTTTTGAAAGGATCACGCGATGCGACCGCGCTTTTATGCGATCTGCGCCTATCTGGCTGCCGTTGGGGCGGTCGGTTTTGGTGTGTGGTGGATCGCTTTGGGTGCGGCATTGGGCCAGCTGGGAGAACAGGGCCGAGCGGATTTGTCACTGGCTTCTGACCGGTTGGTGAGCCAGTTGCAAAGCTACCGCGAACTGGCCGTGTTGCTGGCCGACCATCCGAGCCTGGTGCCGCTGGTGACGGGCGGCAGCGCCGATGTGCAGGCGGCGCAGCAGATGTTGTTGCGCACGGCGGATATGACCGGGTCATTGGAGATTTTGCTGCTCAATGGCGCGGGCGCTGTGGTGGCGCAATCGCACGGGTTTGAGCGCGCGGATGGCCCACGCAATCTTGGCGAGACGTCCTTTTTCAAGCGCTCGCAACAAGGCGGGCTCGGCTCGCTTCATGCGCAATTTGGGGCGAAGGGGCAGCGCTCCTTCACCTTTGCGGCGCCGGTCTTTGGGATGAACCGCAAGGTCGCAGGCGCGGTGGCGGTGTCGGTTGATCTGGAGGGGGTCGAGACGGATTGGCGCGCCTCGCCGAGGGTTGTGTTTTTCACCGACGCGTCGGGCGTGGTGTTTGTGACCAACCGGGCGGAGCTGCTCTATCAGACGCGCGAGCCACTAGAGGCCTTGAGCGAAACGACGGCCTTGTCAGGCGCGTACCGGATTGAGAATTTGCGGTCCTTCTTTCCGTTCCGGTCCGAGATCCGTGGCGGGGAGGAGCTTTGGGTGCAAAACGATGTGCCCTACTTGCCGGAGCGCGCTTTGCATGTGACCCAACCGCTGCCGCTGATGAACATGCAGGGCGAGATTTTGGTCGACAGCTCGGACGCGGAACAGCTGGCGTTGCTTCAGGCGCTTGTTGCGGGGGCGATTGGGCTCTTTGTCGGGGCGGTGATTTTCTTCTTCATCGAGCGCCGCCGTGTTGTTTTGGACAGGCTGGCCCTGGAGGCGGAGACAAACCTGCGGCTGGAGGCGCGCGTGAAAGAGCGCACGCGCGCTTTGGAGCAAGCCCAGCAGGAGCTGGTACAAGCGGGCAAATTGTCGGCTTTGGGTCAAATGTCGGCGGGGATCAGCCACGAGCTGAACCAGCCGCTGATGGCGATTCGGTCCTATGCCGAAAACGCGGAAGAATTCCTCAAACGCGGCAAGTCGGAGATTGCGGGCGACAATCTTGGGCGGATCAGCGACCTGGCACATCGGATGGGCCGCATTATCAAGAACCTGCGCGCCTTTGCGCGGCACGAGACCGAGCCTTTGGGGCGGGTCGAACTTGGCACCGTTTTGGAGGCGGTGCTTGACCTATTGGCGGTGCGCCTGCGCGATGAGGGCGTGCAATTGCATGTAGATGCCCCGGATGCGCCGGTTTTTGTGCTGGGTGGTGAGGTGCGGTTGCAGCAGGTTTTGATGAACCTTCTTGGCAACGCTATGGACGCGATGGAAGGGCGCAACGACCGCGCGCTTTTCGTTTCGGTCGCGGCGGGTGATCCGACGAAAGTGCTGGTGCGCGACACCGGACCCGGGTTGGCGGAGGTGGAGAAGATTTTTGATCCTTTCTATACCACCAAAGAGGTTGGCCGCGCCGAAGGGATGGGGCTTGGCCTGTCGATTTCCTACGGGATCGTGCAAAGCTTTGGTGGCATTATCAAAGGGCGCAACCACCCCGAGGGGGGCGCTGAATTTACCATCGAGCTGCCCATTGCCCCGGTTCAGGAGAAAGCTGCATGAGCCGCAAAGTGTTACTGGTCGATGACGAGGCGCCTGTGCGTGAAGCGCTGGGCCAGAGCCTGGAGCTGGCGGATTTGGAACCGGTCCTGGCGGGGTCATTCATCGTGGCCAAGGATCTGATCAGCCGCAACTTTGACGGCGTCATCGTCACGGATATTCGCATGCCGGGGCGTGATGGGTTTCATCTGCTCAACTATGCGCGTGGAATAGACCCGGACCTGCCAGTGATCTTGCTTACCGGTGAGGGCGACATCCCGATGGCAGTGAAAGGCATATCCGGCGGCGCGTTTGATTTTCTCGAAAAGCCATGCGCAACGACCCAGTTTGTGGATGTCGTGGAACGGGCTTTGAAAACGCGCAGGGCCGTGCTGGCGACGCGCAAGCACGAGATCGCGGCTGAGGCCGGCGACGCGGCGGCGCGAATGCTGTTCGGTGTCTCGGACCGCTCAGAACAGCTGCGCGCTAAGGCGCGCAGAGCGGCCAAGTTAGAGGAGGCGGTGCTGATCACGGGGGAGCCGGGCTCAGGCTGTTCGAAAGTCGCAGAGGTTATCCATTTGCTGTCGGACCGCTCAAAACAGGGCTTTGTCAAACGCGCGGCGGCGGGTTTGAGCCCGGAACTGCTGGAGGAGGCGTTGGACGCGGCGCGCGACGGCGATCTCTACCTCGATGAGATCAGCAACCTACCAGAGGTCACTCAATACGCGCTTTTGACCCATCTTGAGCAGGGTACAGGCGCGCGTGTGATTGCGTCATCTTACCAGAACCTGCGTGATGCGGAGGCGCGCGGGTTCATGCCCGACCTGCGGCTCAAACTTGAGGCGCTAAACCTGCGTATCCCTGCGTTGCGCGAGCGCGCCGAAGACATTCCAGTTCTTTTTCGCCACTATCTTAGCATTGCGTGTGAACAGGCAAACCTGCCCCTGCCAAATGTGACTGCGGACCAGATGGCGCGCTTGATGTCCCACCCGTGGGACGGCAACGCCCGTGCGCTGATGAATGCTGCGATGCGATGCGCCATGGGGCTGCCTGAGTTTGACGAGGTCGAGCAGTTGAGCTTGTCTGAGCGGATGGGGCAGGTCGAACGTGCGCTGATCATTGAGGCGCTTCAAGCGCATGACGGGCACGCGACCGAGACCGCCAAGGCGCTGCAACTTCCGCGCAAGACGTTTTACGACAAGCTGACCCGGCACGCGATCAAGCCCGAGGATTACCGCCGCCGCTGAGAGAAACTGAGAAAACACCAAGACAACTCTGTGCGGATTCCCACCCAATTTTGCGACTGGGCCGCCGAAGCATCGCCGATCAACCCAATAAAAACGATAAATATCAGAGCATTGAAGCCCTTTCGAAGCTGTGTCGAAACTACGGCTTGTCCTTCGTTTTGAGCGGTGATTTTGTTTCTTCAAGGCCTCAATGCCTTCAAAAACATGCATCTGGGAGGAGCATCATGAAAATTTTGACAACAACAGCTATTGCTTTGGCAGTGTCCGCCTCTGCTGCGTTTGCAGCGTGCGACGCTGGCGAAGTGGTGATGAAGTTCGCACATGTCACTAACACCGACAAACACCCGAAAGGCATCGCCGCCACTGAGCTGGCCGCCCGCGTGAACGAAGAGATGAACGGCAAAGCCTGCATCGAAGTGTTCCCGAACTCGACACTTTACGATGACAACAAAGTGCTCGAAGCAATGCTGCAGGGCGACGTTCAGCTGGCAGCGCCATCGCTGTCCAAGTTCGAAAAGTTTACCAAGCAATTCCGCATCTTTGACCTGCCGTTTATGTTCAAAGACATCGCAACGGTTGACGCGTTCCAGAGCTCAGAGACCGGTCAGGCGATGAAGGACTCGATGCAGAAGCGCGGCCTTCAAGGTCTGGAATTCTGGCATAACGGCATGAAGCAGTTCTCGGCCAACGTACCGCTGATCTCGCCGACCGACGCCTCGGGTCTGAAATTCCGCGTACAGCCATCCGACGTGCTGGTTGCGCAGATGGAAGCCCTGGGTGCGAACCCGCAGAAAATGGCCTTCTCAGAAGTATACGGCGCGCTGCAGCAGGGTGTTGTGGACGGTCAGGAAAACACCTGGTCGAACGTTTTTGGCAAGAAGTTCTTTGAGGTCCAAGACGGCACCACAGAGACCAACCACGGCATCATTGACTACCTTGTGGTGACATCGGTTGATTTCATGGACAGCCTCGACGCCGATGTGCGCGACCAGTTCCTGACGATCCTCAACGAGGTCACAACCTCGCGCAACGCAGCCGCGTTTGAGGTCAATGAGCAAGCCAAGCAAGCGATCATTGATGCGGGTGGCGAAGTGCGCCAGCTGACACCAGAGCAGCGCCAAGCCTGGGTTGACGCGATGAAGCCGGTTTGGGCCAAGTTTGAAGGCGACGTTGGCGCCGCAAACATCGAAGCCGCACAAGCGCTGAACTCTGGTAGCTAAACGACCACTCACGGCACATAACGCGGCCCGGAGATACATGCTCGGGGCCGCGTTTTTTCTGACTGACTTCTAACAAGGGGGGCGGCATGTCGGGCTTTTTCGACAAGATCGAAGAGAACCTGATTGCCTTTCTACTTGGCACAATGACAGTGGTGTCATTTGCCAATGTGATCGCGCGCTATGGGTTTAATTCTAACATTCTATGGGCCTTGGAGCTGACGCTTTATTGCTTTGCCTGGCTGGTGCTGCTGGGCGCCTCCTATGCGGTAAAGAAGAACGCGCATCTGGGCGTGGATGTGTTGATAAACATTTTTTCTGAACCCACGCGGCGCATCTTTGGATTGGCCTCCGTCGCTTGTTGTATTGTCTTCTCCTTTTTGCTTCTCAAAGGCGCATGGGATTACTGGTCGATCTTCGCCAACCTGCCCCCAACGGAGGGGCGCTGGTTCCCCACAGGCTTTGTCGAGAAATACCGCGGGCAGGGCTGGTATGAGGTCAACGACATCCCCGTACCCGGCTTCATGAAATTCATTGAGGATGTGTTTAATGACGGCGATGAGTACGAAAAAATCCCGCGCTTGATCCCTTACTTTGTATTGCCCGTCTCGATGGCGTTGCTGCTTTATCGCTACATACAAGCCGCGATTTCGATATGGGTCGGCAAGGCTGACCGTCTGATCGTGAGCCATGAGGCCGAAGACGAGGTGGCCGAAGCCCGCCTGGACGGGGAGGGGTAAGACATGGACGTACTTCTCCTATTCGGCATGGTCATTGGCTTCTTGATGATCGGGGTGCCGATTGCGGTGTCTCTGGGCCTGTCTTCGGTTCTGTTCTTGCTGTGGTTCTCTGACAGCTCGCTTGCCTCTGTTGCGGGCACGTTGTTCCAAGCGTTTGAAGGGCACTTTACCCTGATGGCGATCCCGTTTTTCATTTTGGCCTCGGCCTTTATGACAACGGGCGGGGTGGCGCAGCGGATCATCCGGTTCTCCATTGCGTGCGTGGGCCATTTGCGCGGCGGTTTGGCGATTGCGGGCGTCTTTGCCTGTATGATGTTTGCGGCTTTGTCGGGCTCCTCGCCGTCGACCGTTGTGGCGATCGGTTCGATCGTGATCGCGGGGATGATGCAGGTGGGCTATACCAAGGACTTCGCCGCGGGCGTGATCGCCAACGCGGGGACCCTGGGCATCCTGATCCCGCCATCCATCGTCATGGTCGTCTATGCGGCAACCGTTGAAGTTTCCGTCGGACGTATGTTTCTTGCGGGCGTGATCCCGGGTCTCATGGCCGGCGGCATGTTGATGCTGGCCATCTGGGCCTTCGCGGTCATCAAGGGCCTGCCACATGGTGAATGGAGGGGCTGGGGCGAGATTGGCCGGGCTTTTCTGAACGCGGCTTGGGGTTTGTTCCTGATCGTGATCATTCTAGGCGGCATCTATGGCGGCATTTTCACACCGACGGAGGCGGCGGCGGTTTCAGCCATCTATGCCTACTTGATTGCAACCTACGTCTACAAAGATATGGGGCCGCTCTCGACACCCTCAGGTGAGGCGAACCGCTCCTTCTTCGCGCGACCCTGGACCGCTGTGACAGCACTTTGGCATGAGGACACGCGGCGCACGCTGTTTGAGGCGGGCAAGCTGACGGTGACGCTTTTGTTCATCATCGCGAATGCGTTGATCCTGAAACATGTGCTGACGGACGAGCAAATCCCGCAGAAAATCGCGGGTGCGATGCTGGATGCCGGGCTGGGGCCGGTGATGTTCTTGATCGTCGTGAACATCATCTTGCTGATTGGCGGGCAATTCATGGAGCCGTCTGGCCTGTTGGTCATCGTGGCACCGCTGGTCTTCCCGATTGCCATCGAGCTGGGGATCGATCCGATCCACTTGGGCATCATCATGGTCGTCAACATGGAGATCGGGATGATTACGCCGCCTGTGGGGTTGAACCTCTTTGTCACCTCGGGCGTCGCGAACATGCCGATGATGCGGGTTGTCAAAGCGGCACTTCCTTTCACGGCAGTGCTCTTCGTCTTCCTGATTATCGTGACTTATGTGCCGTCGATCTCAACGTTCCTGCCCAATTACTTTATGGGACCCGAGATCATCATAAAGTGAGACCAAACAAGCCCCTAGCGCTTTTCTGCAACCCGGCTACACTGGCCGGGTTGGAGGCGCCGTGGACCCGATCAGTCTGACATTCGAAATGAGCGTGGTGTTGGGGCTGTTGGCCCTGACGGTTGGCCTGTTCGTCTCTGAAATCATCCGCATCGATTTGGCGGCCATGTTCATCATGGTGCTATTGGGCGCGCTGAGCTACCTGCCGGGCCTCGGCAATCTGGCTGACGTGACGCATCTGTTTGACGGGTTTGCCTCGAACGCTGTGATCTCGATCATAGCGGTGATGATTATTGGCATGGGGCTCGACAAGACGGGCTTGATGTCAAAGGTCGCGGGTCTGATCCTGCGCAAAGGCGGCACAACGGAAGCGCGCATCATCCCCATCGTGTCGGGTACGGTCGCGGTGATATCCTCCTTCATGCAAAACGTCGGCGCGGCGGCGCTGTTTTTGCCTGTGGTGTCGCGCATCTCAGCGCGTACGGGGCTGCCTTTGTCGCGTTTGCTGATGCCGATGGGGTTTTGCGCCATCTTGGGCGGCACGATGACGATGGTGGGCTCCTCGCCGCTGATCTTGCTCAATGATCTGATCGTCTCCGCCAATGACACTCTGCCTGAGGACCAGAAGATCGAAGAGTTTGGCCTGTTTGCCGTCACGCCTGTGGGCATTTTCCTGATCCTGACAGGGATTTTGTATTTTATGCTGTTGGGCCGCTGGGTGCTGCCCAGCGTCAGCGAGAAAGAGGATGCAACGGCAGGCCAGTCTATGCAGGGCTATATGCGCCAGACTTATGGGCTGAATGCCGATGTATTCGAGCTGCTGGTGCCCGAGGGCAATATCCTCGTAGGACAACCCCTCAACGACATTATGGATGCGCATCACCTGTACATTATCGGCACGGATTATCGCGGCAAGAAGGTCGTGGCGCCGATGGTCGACACCAAGATCGAAACACCCTGCCGTCTCGCCGTGCTTGGACTGCGCCGCGTTGTTCAGGAATTTGCAGATATTTACGGGCTCACGGTTTTGGCGCAGCCTGACCGGTTTTCCGAGGATTTTGCCACGACCAGCGCCGGTGTGGCCGAGATCGTAATCCCGCCCAATTCGAGCCTGATCGGCAAGACCCCGCAAGACGTGCGGATCAGGCAAACTTACGGGTTTTCGCTGCTGGCCATCCACCGCGGCGAAGAGGTGTTGAGCAATGTTGAGACGGAAGAACATTCCGCCTGCCGGTTGGGACAACAGGTTTTGCATACCGGCGATACATTGGCCGTACACACCCCATGGGAGGCCCTTGCGCGCCTGAAGTCGGACCGCGACTTTGTGATCGTGACGCAGGATTTCCCGCAAGAAGAGCTGCGCCCGCACAAGGTGGCCTGGGCGCTTGGGTTTTTCGCCGTCGCCCTGACGCTGGTGATATTTTCCGACATGCGCCTGTCACTATGTCTTTTGGTGGGCGCGGTCGGCATGATTATGAGCAAGGTTTTGACAGTTGATGAAGCTTATGGCGCGGTCAGCTGGCAGACAGTGTTTTTGCTGGCAAGCCTGATCCCGTTGGGCCAGGCTGTCCAGAACACCGGCACGGCGGAATGGATTGCGCAGCAGATTTTGTCGCTGCTGGATGGCTGGCCGATCTGGTCCTTACAGGCCGGACTGGCGGTGCTGGCGACAGTGTTTACGTTGGTCATGTCGAACGTCGGCGCCACGGTTTTGCTGGTGCCTTTGGCGGTCTCCATCGCTGTGGCGGCAGGGGCCAGCCCGGCGATGTTTGCTCTGACCGTCGCAATTGCAACATCGAACAGCTTTTTGATCCCCACCCATCAGGTGAATGCGCTGATCATGGGGCCTGCGGGCTACCGGGTTGCCGATTTTGTCAAAGCGGGCGGGGTGATGACAGTTCTGTTCTTGGTCGTTTCGCTTGGGGCGCTGAACCTGTTTTATTGAACGCGCTTGCGCGCGTGCGTGAGGTTTTGCGCGGCCTTCGGCCACGCGATGGCCGGGCCCGCCCCGCGCGCGCCCCGGAATATTTCTAAGCAAATGGCGAGATCAGGCGTTTTCAAGCGCTGTGATGATGGGTGAGAAATCCTCTGCTTTGAGGGACGCGCCGCCGACCAATGCGCCATCGACATTGGACACCGCGAAAATCTCGTCCGCGTTTGCGGCTTTGACCGACCCGCCATAAAGGATGCGGATCGAGCGGCCGACACCTTCGCCGTAGCGTTGTTCGAGTTTGGTGCGGATGAAATCATGCACCTCGCCGATTTGGTTTGTGGTAGGCACCTTGCCGGTGCCGATGGCCCAAACCGGCTCATAGGCGATGACGGTGTTTTCCGCTGTCAGCACGTCGGGAAGAGACCCTGCAAGCTGACCTGCGATGATTTGTAGAGTGTTGGCGGCCTCGCGCTCCTCCAACGTCTCGCCGATGCAGACCACGGCAATGAGGTCAGCTTGGTGCGCGGCGCGGGTCTTGGCGCGGATGTCGGCGTCGCTTTCGCCGTGGTCTGTGCGCCGTTCAGAATGACCGGTGAGGACATAAGACCCGCCCGCGTCCTTGATCATTGCAGCTGAAAGATCGCCTGTATGCGCGCCCGTTTCGTTGGCGTGGCAATCCTGACCGCCGACCTGAAGCGGGTGATCGGCAGCGGTGACAACAGCGGCGCTGATCAGCGTCGACGGGGGGCAAATCAGCACTTCGACCGATGGATCGGGATGGGCCGATTTCAGCGCCTCGAGCTGGGTCAGGCTGTCCGACAGCCCGTTCATTTTCCAATTCCCGGCGGCAAGTTTTTTGCGCATCTGTCGCTCCTTCTGGTTGGCGTCATAGTTCGCAAAGGGTAGAGGGAAGGGCAAGCGGGGAATGAGGTGAGGGCGAGATGATCCCAAGAATTGACGCGCAGGCCTTAGCGGCGGGAGACGTGGATGCGGTCGAGGCCACCCGCCATGGCGCGCATGAAATCGGGTTTCTGACCGTGCACAACACCGCGTTGACAGGGGCGGAGGTCGAGGCCGCTTTGGACGCCTATCGCGGTTTTTTCAAATTGCCCGAGAGGTTGAAGCAAGCGGTCAACATGGACCGGACGAAATCAAACCGTGGCTGGGGCGCGCAGGGCTCCGAGCAGGTCGATCCGAAGGCGAACCCTGATTACAAACAGGTGTTTGACTGCGGATTTGAGCTGCCGGGCGGGCATGCGTTGGCCGCCCAAGACCTCAAGGTTTATGCGCCAAATCAATGGCCTGAGGGGATGCCCGCGTTTCAGCGGCGCATTTCGGACTATTATGCCAAGTCGCTGGTGGTGGCGAACGCTCTTCTTGGAGACATTATTGAGGCGGTCGGCGGCGAGCGCGGCTTTTTTGCAGATGCATTCACCGCACCTATGGCGTTGCTGCGGGGCAATTACTACCCGGAGCGTCCGGCCTGGGCCACCGAGAAAGATTTTGGGATCGCCACGCATACGGATTATGGCTGCTTGACCTTGTTGGCGACGGACGGCTCGCCCGGGTTGGAGGTGCGAAAGCGGGGTGGCGGCTGGATCCCTGTCTCAGCGCAACCGGGGGAGTTTGTGATCAATTTCGGCGAAATGATTGAGATGTGGACCGGTAAGGCGTTGCGAGCGACACCGCATAGGGTTGTGGGAGGGGACGCCGAGCGGCTATCGATCCCCCTTTTCTTCAACCCGAACTATGACACCAATGTCGCGCCCATAGGATCGGGAGAGGTGATATTGGCGGGCGATCACCTGACAAAGCGGTTCAATGAGACTTATGTGCACCTAAAAAAGTGAAGCGTCACAAATGGCTGAGTGCACGGCGCGCGAGGGCCTGCGCCTCTGCCGGATCATCGAGAAAAGCGTCGGGCAAAGTCCAGTAAGGCATTGCGACCTCTTTCTTACCCTCACGCTGATAGGTCCAACGTTGTCCTCCAAGGCATTCAATTTCCTCGACAAAATCGCCTTGGCCCTTGAGAAAAAGCTGCCCGTCGGAATATAGCAAAGCGAAGATCGTCCCGTCGCAATAGAGGCAAAGCCCGCCCATCATTTTGCGGGTGGTGATGCCGCCAAGCCCCTCAAACAGCTCAACCGCGAAGGCGATGTCGGCGTCAGAGACGGCCATTGGCCTTAAGTCTCGGGTTTGGCGAAGAGCGCGTCGTCGAATTTGATGCTTTCGCCGCAGCCGCAGGCATCCGAGACATTGGGGTTGTTGAATTTGAACCCGCTCTCCAAGAGGCTGGTTTCATAGTCAATCTCAGTGCCGAACAGAAACATCTGCGCCATCGGGGCGATGACGACACGCGCGCCGTCTTGTTCAACCGCCTCGTCATGGGGACCCAGCTCATCGACATAGTCCATCGTGTATTCCATGCCGGCGCAGCCACCCTTTTTAACGCCTATTTTCAGCGCCTTATGGCCGTCTTTTTCCATAAGTTTGGCAATCTGCGCTGCTGCGCGTGCGGTGATTGTCACGGCTTGTTGTCCGGGAATGAACATCACATGAACCCCAGTTCCAGTTTTGCCTCATCCGACATCATTTCCATGCCCCATGGGGGCTCCCAAACCAGTTCGACGTCGACGGTTTTGACGCCCGGCAGTGGTTCAACGGCTTCGGCCACCCAGCCGGGCATCTCGCCTGCCACAGGACAGCCTGGGGCCGTCAGCGACATCAGGATGCGCACGTCGCTCTCAGAGTTGATATCGACAGTGTAGATCAGGCCGAGATCGTAGATATTGACCGGAATTTCAGGGTCATAGACAGACCGGCAAGCCTCGACAATGCTCTCATGCAGCGGGTGATCCGTTGAAGAGGGCTTGATCAAGGGTGTGCCCTCGAGCGGTGTTTGATCGTTCATTGCATATATCCGACAATCGATTGTTGAGTGATAATGTAGGGATTGCAAAGGCTCAGGTCCAGAGGCGGGGGCTTGATGAACGCGCAAATATTGAAACGTATCATAATTGTGAGGGTGATCGGCATGGCAGAGAGGCCCTTGGGTTGCGCATTGGCGGGCTTTGGCCCTAAACGGCGCGCATGACAAAGCGATTTTCCTTTTCCATTCACGCCACTGACGGGCGCGCACGCACGGGTCGGATCGATACACCCCGCGGTGAGATACGGACGCCTGCCTTCATGCCTGTTGGCACAGCGGCTACTGTGAAGGCGATGATGCCGGGCAGCGTGCGGGAAACAGGCGCGGATATTTTGCTTGGGAACACCTATCACCTGATGCTGCGCCCAACAGCGGAGCGGATTGCGACGCTGGGTGGCTTGCACCGCTTCATGAATTGGGACCGGCCCATTTTGACCGATAGCGGCGGGTTTCAAGTGATGAGCCTTAGCGATTTGCGCAAGCTGACCGAGGAAGGTGTGACGTTCAAATCGCATATTGATGGATCAAAACATGTGCTGAGCCCGGAACGGTCGATGGAGATACAGCGGCTGCTGGGCTCGGACATCGTGATGTGCTTTGACGAATGCCCTGCCTTGCCCGCGTCCAAGGATCGTATTGCCGCATCAATGCAGTTGTCGATGAGGTGGGCCGCGCGGTCGCGGGAGGCTTTTGGAGACCGGCCAGGCCATGCGTTGTTTGGCATTCAACAGGGCGGTCTGGAAGAAGACCTGCGGTCCGAGAGCGCCGAGGCGCTACGCGGTATTGGCTTTGAGGGCTACGCCGTTGGCGGTTTGGCAGTGGGTGAAGGGCAGGAGGCGATGTTTGGCTGTCTTGACTACGCGCCCAAGCAGTTGCCGGAAGACAAGCCGCGCTACCTGATGGGCGTCGGCAAACCCGATGACATTGTGGGCGCGGTTCAGCGCGGTATTGATATGTTTGATTGCGTATTGCCGTCGCGCTCTGGCCGTACCGGACAAGCGTTCACGCGGCGGGGTGTCGTGAATATAAAAAATGCACGTCATGCGGATGACCCGCGGCCACTGGACGAGGCGTGCAGTTGCCCGTGTTGCAGCCAGTATAGCCGCGCCTATTTGCATCATGTATTCCGCTCGCAGGAGATCATCTCATCCATGCTGCTGACATGGCACAATCTTCATTACTACCAAGAGCTTATGGCCGATTTGCGAGATGCAATCGCGCAGAACGCGTTGGAGAGTTTCGTGGCCGGTTTTCATGAAATGCGGGCTTCGGGCGATATTGAACCGCTTTGAGGGGCTTGTTTTAAATCGGTCTTGCGCCGCGCCCGTTTGCCCAAAGGGGCTTATTCGGCGGCCTGCGACATAGGTTTTGTGACACCCTCACCGTCGCCATAGCGCGTCTCAAGCATCTCGCTCAGCTTGTCATTGTGATAGGCCAACGCGTCGTCGAACCAACGCTCGATCAGGTGGTGCAAGGGCAAGCCGTTGCGTTCTTCATGGACGATGAGCGTGCATGAGCTGCGATCCGTGACCTCAATCGCAATTGTGAACATCCCATCGACGAGGCTGCCATCTGCCTCCTCCCCCTCGAAGTAGAACCGACAGAACTTCGGGGCGTCTTGTTCGAGAAATGTGATATCGTACCAGGCTTGGCCATGCCGCCGGGCCTTGAACGTGGCACGTATTGTGTCCTCGTCATCGGGGCTTGGTTCATAGCTTTCGATCACACCAGTACAATGATCTTTAGGTGAGCCTGCGCCCGGAACGCAATGCTTCCAAACGATTTTAGCTGGAAAGGCAAGGTCAATGGAGTGCCGCGCCTGCCATCTTACCTTTTTGCCGAGAGAGCGCGAAACCTGGTTGCGAAGCACAAACGAAATGAGCGCGAAGACCAGAATGTATATGCCGATCCACAGCGCCACGCTCAAATACCCATCGGCTTGATAGACAATCCCGAAGGTCGTCAGCAAACCCGTCAGGCCCGCGATCTCAAGGATGCCGCGTTTGCCAGGAATGAGCGAGTAGACCGCGAAAGCGATCGCAAGAAAGCTGGCCACTGACATTGCAAAGAATACCAAATGGCCTAGTTGATTTATTCCAAGATCAAGACGTGACACGACCGAAAGGCTGACGCATGACATGCCAAATGCGAACAACCCGAAACGTTTGTAATGCCGTGTTAACAATTTGAGCATACTACGCCCTAATAAACTCGTTCAAAACTATGGATAATTCTAATTTAGGGCAGGGATTGGGCACCGGTCAGGCAAAAGATGACATTTTTTACTTAAATTGTGACACCTGCAGCACTTGTGGTCGCAGTACAGTTCGGGCCAAACTGTTTTGAGCGAATTCAGCGGGTTGAAAGCGGGGCAGGGGCGCCCCACCTTGTACAGAACCAGCCGAGAAACTTTAAACAGGCTGACAACCAAAGAGGGGATTGCCTGAGCGTTGCCGCCCAGCGGGACCAGAGGCCGAAAAGGGCTGTGGCAATCTTGCTAAAAAGGAAAAGAAATGAGCATGACTGAAGATAGCGGGCCCATGAACACAACCTTCCCCGTATTGCCTTTGCGCGACATTGTTGTCTTTCCACATATGATCGTGCCGCTTTTTGTCGGGCGCGAGAAATCTGTCCGCGCGCTTGAAGAGGTGATGAAGGACGACAAGCAAATCCTCCTGTCCGCGCAGATTGACCCATCCGTTGACGACCCGAACTCGGACGGGATTTACGAAGTTGGCGTTCTGGCCAATGTGCTGCAGCTGTTGAAGCTGCCAGATGGCACCGTGAAAGTTCTTGTCGAAGGACGGTCGCGGGTTCAAATCACTGATTTTGTAGACAATCCTGACTTTTTCGAAGCTCAGGCCGTTGAGCTTGAGGAAACGCTGGGAGACGACACCACGCTTGCCGCACTGGTGAAATCCGTCGGCGAAGAATTTGAGCGCTATGCGAAGGTCAAGAAAAACATCCCGGAGGATGCGCTGTCCTCCGTGGCAGAAACGGAAGAACCTGCGCGCCTGGCCGACTTGGTTGGCGGACATCTGGGCGTTGAATTGGACCAGAAGCAAAACCTCCTTGAGACACTCAGCGTGACCGAACGGCTTGAGAAGGTCTTTGGCCTCATGCAGGGCGAAATGTCTGTGCTGACGGTCGAGAAAAAGATCAAGTCGCGCGTCAAAACGCAGATGGAGCGGACGCAGCGCGAGTACTATTTGAATGAGCAAATGAAAGCCATTCAGAAAGAACTTGGCGACGGCGAGGACGGCCAGAACGAGGTTGCCGAGCTTGAAGAACGCGTCTCAAAGACGAAGCTTTCGAAAGAGGCGCTTGAAAAGGTTCAAGGCGAGATAAAAAAGCTCAAGAATATGAGCCCGATGTCGGCCGAGGCCACCGTTGTGCGCAACTATCTGGATTGGATTCTGGGCATCCCTTGGGGTGTGCGCAGCCGCGTCAAAAAGGATTTGACCAGGGCGCAGGACGTTTTGGACAATGACCATTACGGCCTTGAAAAGGTTAAGGAGCGCATTGTCGAATATTTGGCGGTGCAGCAGCGCTCCAAGAAGCTGAAGGGCCCGATTATGTGCCTGGTCGGCCCTCCCGGTGTGGGCAAAACCTCGCTCGGAAAATCTGTTGCGAAAGCGACGGGGCGCGAGTTCATTCGCATCTCGCTTGGTGGCGTGCGTGATGAAAGCGAAATTCGCGGGCACCGCCGGACCTATATTGGGTCGATGCCAGGCAAGATTATCCAAGCCCTGAAAAAGGCGAAAACGACCAACCCTCTGATCTTGCTCGATGAAATCGACAAGATGGGTCAGGATTTCCGTGGTGACCCCGCGTCCGCCATGCTTGAGGTTCTTGATCCTGAGCAAAACTCAACCTTCTCGGACCACTATCTTGAGGTCGAATATGACCTCTCAGACGTGATGTTCCTGACGACTGCGAACTCTTACAACATGCCGGGGCCGCTGCTCGACCGAATGGAGATCATCCCGCTTGCTGGCTACACCGAGGACGAGAAGTCCGAGATTGCCAAGCAACATTTGATCGAAAAACAGGTCAAGAATCACGGGCTGAAAAAGGGCGAGTTTGATCTGACGGATGAGGCTCTGCTCGAGATTGTCCGCGTCTATACCCGCGAGGCTGGCGTGCGGAACCTTGAGCGCGAAATTGGGAAACTGGCCCGAAAAGCCGTCACCAAAATCGTGCGTAAGGAGGTCGAAACGGTCACGATTGCGCCTGATAACCTTGATGATTTCCTTGGGGTTAAAAAGTACCGTTACGGGCTGGCGGAGAAAGAGGATCAAATCGGTGTCGTAACCGGGCTGGCCTATACGTCCGTTGGAGGTGAGTTATTGTCGATTGAGGCCCTGCGCCTGCCCGGCAAAGGTCGCATGAAAACGACCGGCAAGCTGGGCGATGTTATGAAGGAGTCGATTGACGCGGCATCGTCTTATGTCCGCTCCATTTCGCCAAAGATCGGAGTGAAACCACCTGCGTTCGATAAGCTGGACATTCACGTGCACGTGCCCGATGGGGCGACACCGAAGGACGGCCCATCGGCCGGGCTTGCGATGGTCACGTCGATCGTTTCTGTGCTGACGCAGATACCCGTGCGCAAGGATATCGCGATGACAGGCGAGGTTTCTCTTCGCGGAAATGCGATGCCGATTGGTGGGTTGAAAGAAAAGCTGCTCGCGGCGCTGCGCGGCGGGATCAAAACCGTTTTGATCCCTGAGGAAAATGAGAAGGACCTTGCGGATATCCCGGACAATGTGAAGGCGGGGCTTACGATCATTCCCGTTTCTCATGTTTCTGAAGTGCTGGAGCATGCATTGATTGCAAAACCTGAAGCGATTGAATGGGACGAAGCGGCTGAGGAAGCCGCCGCTGCCGCGGCGCTTGCGCAGACGGCTGGCAGCTCAGGTGTACAAGCGCCGCATTAGTGAAGCGTCTCGATCAAATGTAAGAGCGCCTCTTTGGAGGCGCTCTCTTTGTTTTCGGGTGGGCACATGGTTGCGAAAGGCGGCGTCCGCTTACGCCGCGTCCTGTTCATCATCGTCGCTTGGCGGGGGCAGGATCGAAATCTCACCCTGATCTGAAAGGGTACGGATCGCAGATGTGACTTTGCCAAGGGCGGCTTCGCCCTGTTTCTTGTCAATGTCTGTGGCTTCAGCGATTTCTTCTCGCAAGGCGTCGGCCATGCGTGAGGACATATTGTTCAGGATGAACTCGCACGCGTCGCCGTCACTGTCTTTGGCAAAGGCCAGCGCAATGACAAGGTCCTCTTGCGCCACATCGCGCGTAACTTTGAGGATATCGACATCTTTGATCCGGGTCGCGATATCGGCGAAGGTGAAGATATTGCTACGCACATCGGCGGCGAAAACCGCATCTTTTTCAGACAGTTGCGCCAGCAATTCATCCCGTCTGTCGGGGGAGGCCGCGTTGAGCATATTGGCGACCCGCAGGGCGGGGGCGTCACTAAACGCTGATGGCTTCTCTTTCGGGACCGCTTTGACCATGATCTGGCCGACTTGGCTCAGCAATTCGGGGCTCACGGTTTTTGTGCTTTGAATGGCAAAGGCAAGCTCTGTGGCTTGTTCTGGAGGCAGTCGGTCCAGAAGCTCAGAAGCCTGTTCGGCGTCCAACTTTGACAGAACAATCGCGGCAATCTTTGTGTCTTCATAGGGGATGAGATCAATCAGCTGTTCGACGGGAAGCGTGGTGATCTGGGGCCAGGGGGAGGGCGGCGCGGTCAGGCCGAGTTGCCCGCGCAAGTTGTCGACAACTTCCGGGTTGAGATGCGATTCCAACGTTGCGAGCGCATCGGCGACCGAGGCTGGGAAGCTCAACCCGACCATGGAGATATCGCGCTCTAGATCAGCGACGACATTTTCCATTGTCGCTTTGTCGATCCGGCCCAGCTCAACAAAGTCACGCATCAAGCGGGCCTGGCCATTTGGGCTGAGGCTGGACAAAGGGATGCTGCCGCCTTGTGACAAAACCATCTGAACGATGATCGCGGCCTTCTGGGAGCCTGCCAAGGCCGGCAGATTGGCACTGCCACCTGCGCCGCCACGGCCGTTGATAAGTTTGCTTTGCATCGCCTCTGCACACCCTTTCGCGTCTGGGTATGAATGCCCTTTTTGGGTTAAAAGAAGGTTATACAAAAAGCGGCACCTGCCGGGCAGATACCGCTGATTTTAATAGAATAATTTGTTAGTAGGTGCTGCCAACCCCGGTCGCGATGGCTGTTTTCAGGGAAACTTCCGCCCAGGTATTGCGCCCGCCGCGTGCCCGAATTTCTGCAAGCTGCAGCTTTGCCCCAGTGCGGTCGCCCGCTTCAACCAACCCTTGGCCCATATAGGAGCGTGCCAGAATATTGTCGGCATTGGCATCCAGGGCGGCGGCGTAGAACTGCATGGCGGCCTCCATGTCACCGGTTTTGCGCGCAATAAAGCCGCGATAGGTGAGGACGCGGCTATCGGCCTCATCCATAACATCCAAAACACCCAAAGCGCGCTGATATTGCCCGGCATAGGCCAGCTCACGGACCGCCTCATAGCGTTGGTCATCATCAATCAGCGAAGAGGATTTATCGACGCAGCTTTCGGTTTTTTCATCAAAAACCTGGCCCGCCTTACATTCGGACGCGGTTTGCGTGGTCGTTGGGGGATTAGAGCTGCTGGACCCTGCGGCAAAGACAACGGAGGGGGCAAGCAGTGCGATCAGGCTAAGAGTTGAGAGACGCATTTTTGAATTCCTTCGGCTAAAATGACTGACTGAAATTTAGCGCAAAAAAGCAGAAGGGCGATGCAAGTTATTGTGCATCGCCCCTCGCGAATAATTCTCTTTGCTGAGGTGTTTTACCCTGTTGGGGTCGACACGCAGAGGCCTTTGTCAGCGTCCCAAGTGCTGCCGGCCTGGCAGGATGCGGCTTGCTGATGTTTCTCGTAGTTGCAGCCCATTGCGAGCGCCACCGAAGGGGCGAGGGTCAGGGCCAGGGTCGCGGCGAGGATCTTGGTCTTCATTCTAACTCTCCTTTTTCAATACTGAGAAAGCTAGCACGGGTTGCGCCAATGGCAAAATCACGAAGTGTCGCAGGATGAATTATTCTTTACCAAAGACGCGGGCGAAGATCGTGTCGACATGTTTGGTGTGATAGCCCATGTCGAATTTTTCATTGATCTCGTCGACTGAGAGCGCCTTGAGCACATCCGCATCGGCGAGCAGCTCTTCCCGAAAATCCGTCCGATGTTCCCAGACTTTGAGCGCGTTGCGCTGGACCATGGCGTAGGCGTCCTCGCGGCTGACGCCGGCTTGGGTGAGCGCCAGAAGGACCCGCTGGCTCATCACGAGGCCAGGAAATTTGTTCATATTATCAAGCATGTTGTCAGGAAAGATCAACATCTTGTCGATCACGGAGGTCAGCCGCGCCAAGGCAAAATCAAGCGTGATCGTGGTGTCTGGTCCGATATTGCGCTCAACCGAGCTGTGCGAGATATCGCGCTCATGCCAAAGGGCTACGTTTTCCATCGCGGGAACGACGGCCATGCGCACAACGCGTGCTAGGCCAGTCAGGTTCTCGGTCAGGATCGGGTTCTTTTTATGTGGCATTGCCGACGATCCCTTTTGGCCCATCGAGAAGAATTCGGCGCCTTCAAGCACTTCGGTGCGCTGCATATGGCGGATCTCGGTCGAGATGTTTTCGATGCTGGACGCAACCACGCCGAGCGCCGCGAAGAAGGCGGCATGACGGTCGCGAGGGATAACTTGGGTCGAGATCGGCTCAGGCGTAAGGCCGAGCTTCTCGCAGACATGCGCCTCCACCGCCGGATCGACATTGGCAAAGGTGCCGATAGCGCCGGAGATGGCGCCGGTGGAGATCTCGTCACGCGCCGTGCGCAGACGTGCCAGGTTGCGGTCCATCTCGGCGTAGAACCGTGCGAAGGTAAGGCCCATCGTCGTCGGTTCGGCATGGATGCCATGGGAGCGGCCCACCCGGAGCGTATCTTTATGCTCAAATGCGCGTTTTTTCAGGGCTGCAAGCAGACCTTCGACATCTGCAATCAGAATATCGGCCGCGCGCACAAGCTGGACGTTGAAGCACGTATCAAGCACATCTGAGCTGGTCATGCCTTGGTGCACAAACCGCGCCTCGTCGGAGCCGACATGTTCTGCCAGATGGGTCAGGAAGGCGATGACGTCATGTTTGGTGACGGCTTCAATCTCATCGATGCGCGCGACGTCGAACTCGACATCTTTGGCCTTCCAAACCGCGTCGGCATTTGCGCGTGGGATCACGCCCAGATCGGCCATTGCGTCACAGGCATGCGCCTCGATCTCGTACCAGATGCGAAACTTGGTCTCTGGGCTCCAGATGGCGACCATATCGGGGCGGGAATAACGAGGGATCATTGAGACGCTTTCGTGATTTGTGTCAGCACTGCGCGCGTCTTAAACCTCAGGCGCGGGGGTCACAAGGGAGGCGGTGCTGTGTTGAGAATTTTGACCATATTCCTTCTATGCGCCGGGCCTGTTTGGGCTGATGACTGGGCGCCGATGGGGGGCGATGAGATTGAAACCGCCCTAGATGAAACCACGCTTCAATATGAGGGCGCGCGCCAGGTTTTTTACAAATCGGGCCGAACGCTCTATGATAATGGAAGGCCGTCCTGGGGATATTGGGCGGCACGGGGGGATATGTATTGTAGTCAATGGCCCCCAGCGGATGGCTGGGAATGCTACCGTCTCGAGCGCCATATAAGTGACAAGGTTTTAAGGTTTGTCTCGGAGACTGGCTACATTACGGAAGGGTGGATTGTGGAGTAAGTGCCGATGGCACGAGTACCCAAATTGGAAGATTTCGAGGGCGCATGGCACCTGTCGCGCGTGATAGAGGACCGTTTGACCCAAGCAAAAGGCACTCTGACGGGCGAGGCGCGGTTTGCCAAACGCGGGCCCGGAGTTCTGGACTATATCGAAAGCGGCTCGCTGAGCTACGGGGCGCAAGCGCCGATGGAGGCCACACGGCGCTATATCTGGGAGGCGGCCGACGACCGCATCGTGATCAAGTTCGACGATGGCCGCGACTTTCACGACATTCGAACGGACCGCTTGATGCCTGATGCGGAGCATTTTTGTGACCCGGACCTTTATCATGTCAGCTATGATTTCACCCGTTGGTCGGCGCGGAGGCAGAGCTGGCGCGCTATGTGGCGCGTGAAGGGCCCGAAGAAAGACTACCGTATGATGTCGGAATACAAGCGGACTGAGTGAACGCATCGTTGGGGTCTTCAGCGCCCCTCCCGCGCTTTTAGATCGGCCAAGGATTTGCCCTGCTCCTCGACAAAAAGTTCCGCCAGCACTTTGAGCGACCTGATGCGGTCCACCCGAAACATACGAAAATCCTGGCGCAGCTCACACCAGCAAGACGCGGTCCAGACGCGGCCCCAATATTCCATTTGCAACGGCCGAATGACGCGGGTGGTGCGGGTGCCAGTGTCATCGGCATAAGTAATTTCAAGTTTCTGGCGTGATCTGATGGCTTTGCGGATCTGCGGCATGAAGCGAAATCCAGCGGCGGCGTCTTGGAACGGGTAGACAGCAAAGCCCCAGCCCGAGGGTGGGGTGGAGCGGTCTTCCGGCAACACGGCGTCGATCTTGGCTGAAAGTGTTTTGGCGGCTTGACGGAGCTCATCATCAGCGGCCTCACCCACGACAGCCATGCCGAGATGCAGGGCCTCAAGCTCAGTCAGTGTCAGGTTTAAAGGGGGCAGGGTGATGGGGGCGGTCATCATGTAGCCCATCCCCCGCTCCCCCGCGACGGGCACGCCGGACAAAAGCAGCGTATCCATATCGCGGTAGATCGTACGCACCGACACCTCAAGACGCTTCGCGAGATCCTCCGCCCGGTGCAAACGCCCGTCACGCAGGATCAAGATAAGGTCAAAGAGGCGGTCGGTGCGGCGCATGTCAGACTGGCTGCCACAGGATTTGTTGATGGGTCATTTCCATTGTGCTTTCGTCTATCGCGCCGACCATGGCGGGCGCAAAGTCCTGTGCCATGAACCCGTCAGCGGCGTGTTTTGCGGCTTCCATGCTGTCCCAGACCACATAATCGGTCCAATCGCCTTCGGCGCTTTTGGACAAGCTGCGGGAGATAAATCCGGGCAGAGCGCTGGAATAGCTGTGGCTTGGGCCGTTGAGGGCGATGTAGTCGGCGTCGCTTACCCCGGGTTTCAATCTGAAGCGGACAATTTCGGCGATTTTGAAGGTCTGTGGTTGGCTCATAACGAAGCTCCTGTGATTCTGTTTCGATATAGCCTTTGTAGATTGGCACTCCTGACATAAAGCTGTCAGGAGTGTTGCTGCAAACGCGAAATTTTGCAACTCGGTGTCAAAAACCTTGGCATAAGGGCGAAATCGCCCGCGATTGGCGCTTTTCGAATGGGCGGTAACGCCCTAGGTATTGCGTTAGGTTATCAAACGGGCGCGTGGTCGCGTCACGGATGGGAGAAAGAACATGTTCAACAATATTGGTCCGGTCGGTCTGATTCTTATCGCAGTTGTCGTCCTCGTGCTGTTTGGTCGCGGCAAAGTGTCGTCGCTGATGGGCGAGGTCGGCAAAGGCATCACGGCCTTCAAGAAGGGCGTCGACGACAGCAAAAACGAGGTCGAGGACGCAGTGGCGGCCAAAGACATCACCCCAGAAGACGAAAAAGACAAAGCCTAAGCGACGCATTAAGCGGGGAGCGCTGATATGGGCGGCATAGGTGGCATGGAGCTGCTGATCATTGGGCTGGTCGCGTTGATTGTGGTCGGTCCGAAGGATCTGCCGGGCATGTTCCGGACCATGGGTCAGTTCACAGGCAAGGCGCGCCGCATGGCGCGCGAGTTCTCCAACGCGATGGAAGCCGCAGCCGATGATGCCGGCGTCTCAGACGTGACCAAAACGCTTAAGGCGGCAACCAACCCCAAGAAGATGGGTCTGGACGCGGTCAAAAAGGCGATAGATCCGTCTGATTACGCGGAAGGGTCGGAGACACAGAAGCTGGCCAAAGACCGTGCAGATGCGGCCAAGAAAATTCAGGAAGCCACAGCAAAACGCGAAACAGACAAACGCGCGGCGGAGGCTGCGGCTACAGAGGCCGAGGCGAGCGCCCCGAAACCCAAGGCAAAAGCAGCCAGTAAAGCCAAACCTGCCGCCAAGAAAGCCGCGCCGAAAACGCCGGTGGCGAAGAAGCCTGCCGCAAAAACGACAGCGGCAAAAAAGCCAGCGCCTAAGAAAAAACCTGCGCCGAAGAAAGCAGCATCATGAGCGACGCGAACGCCGCCCCAGAGGATATTGAAGACAGCTCCGCCCCGCTGATCGAGCATCTGGCAGAGCTTCGCACACGACTGATCCGTTCTGTTCTGGCCTTCGTCGTCGCTATGTCGATCTGCTTTGCCTTTGGCGGGATCATCCTTGATTTTCTGCTGACGCCCATTGAGACCACGATGCGCAACCTCGGCAACCCAAATCCGGTGATGCAATATACCGCGCCGCAGGAGTACTTCTTTACCCTGATCCGTATTTCCATGGTTGGCGGGCTGTGCCTGGCCTTCCCGGTGATCGCGTTTCAGATGTGGCGCTTCGTGGCGCCCGGTCTCTATAAAAAAGAGAAGAACGCGTTTTTGCCGTTTCTGATTGCGTCGCCGGTGATGTTCTTGCTCGGCGCCTCCTTCGCCCATTACGTCGTTGTGCCATTGGCGATGCAGTTTTTCCTGGGCTTTGCGGACTTGCCGTCCTTTTTCGCGGCGCTCGTGGCGACCGATGAGGTGGCGGAAACGACCAAGGACACGGGCATCGACATTGTCTTTAACGGCAAGGTCAATGAGAGCCTTGATATTACGTTAAAAATGATCGTGGCCTTCGGATTGTGTTTCCAGCTTCCGGTCCTTTTGACCTTGATGGGGAAAGCCGGGCTGGCCTCCTCGGGTGGGCTGAAGAACGTCCGCAAATACGCAGTTGTTGGCATTTTGACGGTCGCCGCGCTGGTAACACCACCAGATGTAACGACGCAGCTTTTGCTGTTCGTCGTTGTGTACGGCCTCTATGAGGTTTCGATTTTTCTTGTGACCCGCGTTGAAAAGCAACGCGAAGCCAAACTCCGTGAGGAGGGGCTTTGGGATGAGGATGAGGACGAAAACGAAGCCCATCCAGAGGATCGCGGTCCTTGAATGAAAACACGAGCGATGCGGCGCTGACGCGCATTGCAGACGCGCTGGAGCGCGTCTCGCCCGCGCCGGCGGCTGTGCCTGATTTCAGCAAGGCGGATGCGTTTTTGTGGCATGTTGGCCCAGATAGGTTGCAACCAGTGCCAGATGTGAAGCGCGTGGCGTTAGACCTGCTCATCGGGGTCGACCGGGCGCGCGACACACTTCTTGCCAATACGACGCAATTTGCGAAAGGCTTCGCGGCCAATAATGCGCTTTTATGGGGCGCGCGCGGGATGGGAAAATCGTCTCTGGTGAAGGCGGTGCATGCGCATGTAAGTGCTTTGCATCAGCTGGCGCTGATTGAGCTGCAACGCGAGGACCTGCCCTCCGTCGGGCGGCTGCTGAATGTGCTGCGCACCGCAAGTGAGATGCGCTTCGTGCTCTTTTGCGACGACCTGAGCTTCAGCCATGATGATGAGCATTACAAATCGCTCAAGGCGGTGCTGGATGGCGGTATTGAAGGTCGGCCCGAAAACGTGATCCTTTATGCCACATCCAATCGACGCCATCTGATGCCCCGCGACATGATTGAGAATGAACGCGGCTCTGCGATCAACCCGTCCGAGGCGGTCGAGGAAAAGGTATCGTTGTCTGACAGGTTCGGGCTTTGGTTGGGCTTTCACCCCTGTGATCAGGACGAGTTCTTGCAAATGATCCAAGGCTATTGCGACGCATATGGCGTGACAATCGCGCCCGATGTCATGCGCGCCGAAGCGGTCGAATGGCAGCAGACACGTGGCGCGCGATCCGGGCGCGTTGCATGGCAATACTTCACCGATTTGGCGGGGCGCAAAGGCGTCGTGCTATAGGTATTTGATGGCTTAAATGCTGTTTTCAAACGAGAAAGACCTGTGATGAGGGGTGAGGGACATCACAGGCCTTCTAAATCGATCGCTTGGAATAGACGTTCGCAATACTCAATAAACTATACGTAAACAAATACCTTCTACGCCCAGACCGTAGCTAGAACTCATGGCATTTTTGCGGGTGAAATCTATTGGTTTCGTGGTAAAAATACCCGCAAATCGCCACAGGTCTTAACCAAAGGTTAACGTGAAGGTTAACCAGTGGTTAATGGATGCCTGAGGGCCTTCTACTTGAAGTATTTCTGCGGATTTACGCTGTCAAAACCTTCGCGAATCTCGAAGTGCAAAAAGGCTGGCGAGCCCGTTCCAACTTGAGCAATTCTCTGACCGCGCTTCACCTTGTCGCCCTTCTTGACTGCGATATTGGAGATATTTGCATAAACCGTCAGTACGTTGTCTGGATGGCGCATGACAAGGATTGGGACCTGCTCCGTGTCTCTCGTGATTGCGGCAACTGTCCCGTCGGCAGCGGCAGCGACGGGCGTTCCTGTCGCCGCAGCGATATCGATCCCCTCATTCTTGCCTTTCTTGTACGGGCGGATGATCTCGCCAGAGACCGGACGCGTGAAGGCTGGCAGCGCCGGTGCAGCCGCCTGCGGTTTCGTCGCTTCGGGTTCTTCCACGGCCGGCACAGGCTCGGGCAGCGGTTTGGTGGCAGAGGGCGGCGTCGGTGTTTGCGTCCCCTGACCCGGGGCAGCTGCTGGCGCGGCAGCAACAGGTGTCACCTGCGCTTCGCTATCAACAACGGGAATAAGAAGGAACTGATCGACCCGCACATCGAGATCTGGCCCGAGCCCGTTCCAATCCGCGAGAGAGCGGACCGATACTTTGTAGAGCCGGGCAATTGAGTAAGCGGTTTCCCCACGCTCAACGCGGTGGCGGAGCGGTTCGGGCCCGTCGATACGTTTTGACGGCGTCGCTGGCGCAATCCGGCGTTGAGACGCGGGCGCGCGATCTATTGCGCTGGTTGCGATATCGGACAGGCTGCCATTGGCCGTGCCGCCCGTGCTTGCAGGCGCAGGCAGAGAGGCGGGAAGGGCGATGATTTCACCACCAATCAAGCTGTCTGCGGGGTTCAATCCGTTGAGACGGGCAATTTCGACCGTATTGCCGCCGACCCGGGACGCGACGGTCGCTGCCGTATCGCCGCGGCGCGCAACCGCTACCTGATAATTGGGGTAGGAGATCACGCCGCGCGCATCCGGTTCTGGTCGCGCCAATGTGGCCTGGCGCGCCGCATCAGACGTATCGAGCGCCCCAGCGCCGCCGCGCAGATCAAAATCAAGATTTGCAATTGAATTGTTGATGGAATCACAGGCTGAAAGCCCAAATCCAAGTGCCACGACTGGCAATATCTTGCCAAAACGCATGTTCCGCATTGCTCTACCCTTTTACCTGACCCTTATTTCCGGGCCTTACGGTCTTTTAGTCTTGCCCTAGCCCTTCAAGCAAGGGGACAAATCGTACCGGCATAAGCTCTTGATAATCAAAGCCTTGATCAAGCCGCGTCACCTTGATGAGGTGCTGCACCGCGTCTGACTGGCCAACCGGTACCACCATGATACCGCCAACGCGCAATTGCGCCAAGAGGGGCCCCGGCGCATCTTCCGCCGCCGCCGTCACGATGATGCGATCAAAAGGCGCCTGTTCGGGAAGTCCAAAGCTGCCATCGGCGTTCAGGACGGTGATATTGGTGATATCCATTGCCTCGAACATCTTTTTGACCGGACGGGTTAGGGCCGCGTGCCTGTCGACCGTGTAGACCCGGCGCGCAAGTTGGCTGAGGATCGCTGCCTGGTAGCCGGAGCCCGTGCCAACCTCGAGCACCTTGTCGCGAGGGGTCACGTCAAGCGCCTGCGTCATCAACCCGACCACCGAAGGCTGGCTGATCGTCTGCCCGCAAGAAATGGGCAGCGGCATATCCTCATAAGCGCGTTCGGCGAAATGGCCGGTCACAAACGCCCCACGGTCGACCTTTTCCATCGCGGTCAGGACACGCGTGTCCATGACGCCCTTGGAGCGCAGCGCGTAGAGGAACTGCATCTTGCGTTCCGCATCTGACGCGAGCTCGTCGTTCATCCCAAAGCTGCCTCGAGGGCTGCAAGCTGGTCATGTGCCGTCAAATCGCAACGCATCGGCGTCGCGGAAATGTAGCCGTCCAGATTGACGGTTCCATCGGTGTTATCACCGGAGCCCACATTTTGCGGATGTCCTTTGATCCAGAGGTATTTTCGACCATTTGGGGGCAGGTGAGAGGTCACGCCGAACCCGCCCGACGCACGCCGGCCTTGCGGCACAACGCGGGTGCCTTTGACGTCACGCGCCGGAACCGGCGGGAAGTTGACGTTGTAAAATGTGTGGTAGCCCTGCGCATGGCTATCGCCGCCCCAATTGCCATGGCTCAGCAAGTTGCGGATAAGGGCCGCACCATGCGCCGCAGCAGCCTCGAACGGGTCATCAAGCTTGGCATTGGCCGGGCCAAAATATTGCGACATTGCTACGGATTTGATGCCTTGCAGGGCGGCCTCCATAGAGGCCCCAATCGTGCCGGAGTAAACAGTGTTCTCCGCGGAATTGTTGCCTTTGTTGACCCCGGACAAAATGAGATCGGGCGGCGCGTCGGCCATAACATCGTGGATGCCCGCAAGCACGCAGTCTGCGGGGGCGCCTTCGGCGGCGAAGCGGCGCTCGCCCATTTGCGCGATCATCGTTGGGTGGGCGTAGTTGATGCAATGCGCGACGCCCGATTTCTCGAATGCGGGGGCCACCGTCCACACCTCGCCATCGGGGCCGGCCACCTCTTGCGCGATTTTTTCGAGGACCTGCAGCCCTGGCGCATTAATACCGTCATCATTTGTGATCAAAATGCGCATGTGTGCCCTTCCTAAACCCTATGGCCCAGACCTAGTGCAGCCTTGGGACGGGGTAAAGTCAGCGCCGCAATTGCAGGCCTGCAAAGCCCAATATGAGCAGCGCTGCAACACCTGCGAGCGCGGCCAGAACGGGCTCTTTGCCTAAATTCGCGACGCCGATCGCCGCAAAGCCCCATCCGGCGGCCAAGCCGTATGTCCAGACCCGCGGCGCAAAGGCCTGAACGGCAAGCGCAAATCCAAGCGCGAGGGCTAGGGCGGTCACGGCCCAACCAATCTCAGCAAACAAAACGCCATAGCCCGCCCCGAGCAAACCAATGGAGACGAAAGACGCGGCGCTGAGCCAGCCTGCGTAAAGCCCCAGGGGCAGCATCAATGCCCATCTCGGGTGCGCTGCGCTGGCGCGCAGCATGGCGATGACTGCACCACCCAGCATGACCCAGATCATGACCGACGCCCAAACGGGAGATACTAGCGCGACCGGCAACCAGAAAATTCCGACGCAAAGGCTCCCCAAAAGCGGCAGGCGGGTCGCGTCCCAGTTGGGGTCATCACGGTGCTGCCAAAGGCCAAGACCTGCCGAAACGATCAGCCAGATATAGATCACGCCCCAAATCGCAAAGGCATAGCCCGCTGGCTGGACCGGCGGGTTGCGCTGCGGGATCGGGTAACGCTCTGGATCGAAGCCGCCGAACTCGGGGTTCAAAAAGGGCGAGATCGCGAAAGCCATGCTCGCACTCAAAATCAAAACGGCGCGTAAGGTCATCGCACTCCCTTGGCGCGCTGCGCGTTTGGTTCCATTTGGTCGAAAATACTCTGGGGAGCGCGAGGGGTAAAACCCCTCGCAAATCGCGACGCGTGGGACACGCGGCGCAATCCCTCAGACCAAAGTGCCAAATGGCGTCAATACAGACTTGCCAGCCAAATAGGGGTGCAAGGCCACTGGCAGCTCGACTGATCCGTCCTGCTGCTGGCCGTTCTCGAGCACGGCAATCAAACATCGACCGACCGCCAGACCAGAGCCGTTCAGCGTATGCACAAACTCTGGTTTGCCGCCGCCAGTAGGTTTGAACCGTGCATTCATCCGACGCGCTTGAAAGTCGCCACACACGGAGCAAGAGCTGATCTCGCGGTACTTGCCTTGGCCGGGCAGCCAAACCTCGATGTCGTGGGTGCGCCGCGCGCCAAATCCCAGATCGCCCGTGCACAATGCGACGGTTCGATAGGGCAAAAGCAACGCCTCCAAAATGCCCTCGGCGCATTTGGTCATACGGTCAAGCTCGGCGCGGCTTTCATCGGGATGGGTCACGGAGACCATCTCGACCTTTTCGAACTGGTGCTGGCGCAGCATGCCTGCCGTGTCACGCCCGGCGCTGCCTGCCTCGGACCGGAAGCATTGCGAATGGGCCGTATACCTGCGGGGCAGGTAGCTTTCCTCCAGCGTGGCGCCATTGACAATGTTGGTCAAAGTCACCTCAGAGGTCGGGATCAACCACATGCCCTCGGTCGTCTGGTAGCTGTCCTCGCCAAACTTCGGCAACTGGCCCGTGCCATACATCATCGCCTCATTGACCAGTACCGGAGCCCAGGTCTCCGTCAATCCGTTTTGTTCCGTATGAGTGTCGAGCATGAATTGTGCGAGCGCCCGGTGCAGACGCGCGACCGCGCCAGACAGAAGCACAAAGCGCGCGCCGGACAGTTTCGCGGCTGTCTCAAAATCCATCCCGTCTTGGACGCAAGGAAGCTCGTAATGCTCACGGGCCTCAAACGGGAAATTGCGCGGATTGCCCCAGCGGTTGATCTCGACATTGTCGTCCTCGGTCGCCCCCTCTGGCACGTCGTCATAGGGGATATTGGGCAAACCCATCAGTAGGTCGGCGAGCTTTGCATCCTCGGCCTTTGCCTCCTCGTTGAGCCGCGCAACGGCATCCTTCTTTTCCGCCACCAATGCGCGCAGCCGTTCAAATTCGGGCTCATCGCCCGTTGCTTTGGCCGCGCCGACCGCCTTGCTTGCGGTGTTCTGGTCGGCCTTGGCGGCCTCGGCTTCGGCAATCTTGGCGCGGCGCGCAGCATCTATGGCTAAAACATCAGATGAGGAGATGTCGGACTTCCGCAGCTTCATGGCGGCGTCAAAGACCTCGGGGGTCTCGCGGATCATGCGGATGTCATGCATGGCTCAAGTCCTTTTGATATATCAGATGTTATGGGTCGAATGCGCCCGTGCCGCGGTGATTAGAAGCCTTTTGCCGCAAATGCTAGGGAAAGATGTTGGGAAAGACAGACGGCAAGGTTTCCAGATCGACCCGAACCGCGACGCCTTTTATGTCCGTGTTTTTCTGACTGGCCGCCGCAACCACAACGCCCACGACACGCCATTCGCCATCTGTGCGCTTCAGAACCGGCCCACCAGAGGTGCCGGGTTTGACAGTACAGCTCAGCCCCAAAAATCGCGTGTCCTGCAAGTTCACCGCGCAGCCGATATAGTCGATCAACGTGTTGTTGCTGCCCCGCTGATAGCCGACGACGCTGACGTCGCCGCTTGCATCAATCGGCACACTGGTTTGAGCGGGCGCAACCTTGGCCATCGGGTGTTTCAAAGTGACAAGAGCCACATCGTATTCAAACAGGTCCAGTGGTTCGATGCCTTTGTCGCTGACGCGGTCAAGGTAGCCGGGATGAACCGCAACTGTTTTAGCAAAAGATGATGCGGTCTCGTCGCCTTCATGCAGCCCGGCGCGGAACCGGATTCGGTGGAACGGCGCTATTTTCCCGCTTTTGGGGTTCACGACGCAATGGGCCGCGGTGAGCACCTTGTCAGGCGCGATCAACGTGCCCGTGCACAAACCCAAGCGGTCATAGCCGTGACTAACCTGACCGATAAAAGGCCAAGCGGCCCGCGCGGGGTCTGAGACTGACAGCTCAATCGTTTGCGCATGCGCAGGTGCCATGCTCAGCAAAAAACACAGGCAAAGCGGAAGTTTATGAACCATCGACGCCAACAGAAACCCTTTCACATTTCGCAAAGATAACATGCCGCGGCGGCGGGTAAAGCCGAAGGTCGATCTTGATGGCTTGGGCCGTTCAACCCGCAATTTGGTGCGAAAATACAAAAACCGAAACGGGCTTGTGTGGAAAGCATGTCGAAGATGCCTATCTACTCTGAAACGCCACCTGCAAAGGCGCGTTTGACATTGCACCTCTGCCCGGTTGGACCTAGGGTGCGCGGCAACTTAAACGGGCCTTTCAAGAGCCCTGCAACCAAAAGGACCACGACATGCTCGTCTCTCCTGCCTACGCACAGGCCGCCGGGGGTGGCGCTGCTGGTTTCGCCCAGTTTGTACCGCTTATCCTGATCTTCGCGATTATGTATTTCCTGCTGATCCGGCCACAGCAAAAGAAGGTCAAAGAGCATGCAGCCATGGTCGAGGCGGTGCGCCGTGGCGACCAGATCGTCACCCAGGGTGGCGTGATTGGGAAGGTCTCCAAAGTCGGGGCAGATGGGGCCAACGAGGTCGAGGTTGAAATCGCCAAGGACGTGAAAGTCCGCATTGTTAAGTCGACCATTGCACAAGTGATGAGCAAGACCGAGCCCGCGAAATAAGATGCTCAACCTGTCGCTCTTTTCGCGGATCAGCATTTGGCTGACCGTGGCCGTTGGTGTTCTGCTGGCGTCGCCCAATTTCTTCTACACAAGCGTGGAGAAGCACAATGACGCGCTTGCATATATCGAAACCGGCGTCTCGCCCAATGCGACCACGGCGGGGCTGAGCGACGCTGAATTGCAAGCGGATGCGGCGGGCTGGCCGTCTTTTATGCCATCCTCGCTGGTCAATCTGGGGCTTGATTTGCGCGGCGGCGCGCATCTCTTGGCCGAGGTGCAGGTTGAGGACGTCTACAGCGATCGCATGGATGGCTACTGGCTGGGCGTGCGCGAAGCGTTGCGTGGGGAGCGAGAGACGATCGGGACCATTCGGCGTGTGAATTCCCCCGATGACGAGCTGCGTGTGCGCATCTCAAACGTCGCCGGCATGGAGCGCGCTTTGCAATTGGTGCGTGAAACGGCCACGCCGGTGGTCTCGCTGACGGGCGTTGGCTCTACCGATATCGTCGCGCGCGCCGAGGGCGACGTGATCATCATCACGCTTTCGGACGCCGAAAAAGTCGCAACGAACGACCGGACCATTCAACAGTCTTTAGAGATCATCCGCCGCCGCGTCGACGAGGTTGGCACGCGGGAACCCACGATCCAGCGTCAGGGCGAACGGCGCATTTTGATCCAGGTGCCAGGTATTGGCTCTGCGCAGCAACTCAAAGACCTGATCGGTACCACGGCGAAGTTGACCTTCCACCCGGTTGTCGGGCCCGCAAGCCCCGGCGACAGCCCCGGGCCGCGCAACATCATTTACCCATCCATTGATCCGCAAGATGCAGGTCAGCTCTATGAGTTGGAACAATCACCAGTCGTAACGGGCGAGGAGCTGGCAGATAGCCAGCCGGCGTTTGATCAGAACGGTCTGCCCGCCGTTACCTTCCGGTTCAACCCGTCGGGCGCGCGTAAATTTGGGCTTTATACGGCAGAAAACGTGGGCTCGCCCTTCGCGATTGTTTTGGACGAGGAAGTGATTTCCGCCCCTGTTATCCGCGAGGCGATCACCGGTGGCTCCGGTCAAATCTCGGGCAATTTCACGATTGAGGAATCGACCAATTTGGCGGTGCTGCTTCGGGCTGGCGCATTGCCCGCCGAGATGACCTTCTTGGAAGAACGCACAATCGGTCCGGAGCTGGGTCAAGACAGTATCGATGCAGGTAAAATCGCCTGCATCGTCGCTTTTGCGATGGTTCTCGTCTTTATGTTCCTCAGCTACGGCACGTTCGGTATTTTCGCCAATATCGCGCTGATCCTGAATGTCGGCATGATCTTCGGGCTCTTGTCGCTGATTGGGGCCACTTTGACCCTGCCGGGCATTGCAGGGATTGTTTTGACCATCGGTATGGCCGTCGATGCCAACGTTCTGATTTTCGAGCGGATACGCGAGGAGTTACGAGGCTCCAAAGGTCCGGCCCGCGCGATTGAACTTGGCTATGAGAAGGCGCTTTCGGCCATCTTGGATGCGAATATCACCACGTTCATCACGGCTGTTATCCTCTTCGCCATGGGTTCTGGCCCGGTGCGCGGCTTCGCGATCACGCTGGGGCTTGGTATTCTGACATCGGTCTTCACAGCGATCTATCTCACGCGGGTGATTGTCATCATGTGGTTCGAGCGCAAGCGCCCGAAAAAGCTGGAGGTTTAAGCGATGCGGTTGAAACTGGTCCCCGAAAACACCTCCTGGGATTTCTTTTCCAAGGCGAAATACACGCTCGGCCTGTCGATGCTTTTGATCGTTGTAGGCTTCGCATCCTTCATGATCCAAGGCCTGAACTACGGTATCGACTTCCGAGGCGGCACGACGATCCGGACTGAATCGACCACACCGGTTGATGTGGCTGCCTACCGCGACGCGCTCGCGCCTATTGGATTGGGCGATATCTCAATCACTGAGGTTTTTGACCCGACCTTCCCTGAGGACAAGAACGTTGCGATGATCCGCATTGAGGCGCAGGAAGGCGATGAAAGCGTCACTGGGGCGACGATTGAAAGCGTTGCGACCGCGATGCAAGCCTTTGATCCGGGCATGACGTTTCCGTTCCCGTCTGTTGAGTCTGTTGGGCCAAAAGTGTCCGGCGAGTTGATACAGACGGCGGCCATTGCTGTCATATTGGCGATTGCAGCGGTCTTGTTTTACATCTGGCTGCGGTTCGAGTGGCAATTCGCCGTGGGCGCCGTCGCGGCGCTGGTGCATGACGTAATCCTGACACTCGGAATTTTCTCCGAGCTTCAGATCAAGTTCGATCTTGCGATCATCGCGGCATTGCTGACCATCGTGGGCTATTCACTGAACGACACCGTTGTGGTTTTTGACCGCGTGCGAGAGAACCTGCGCAAGTACAAGAAGAAAGAGCTGAAAGACGTGCTCAACATCTCGATCAATGAGACGCTGAGCCGGACCTTCATGACCTCTGTGACCACGCTGCTGGCGTTGATATCGCTCTATGTTTTGGGCGGGGACGTCATCCGGGGCTTCGTCTTCGCGATGATCTGGGGCGTGATTGTGGGGACGTATTCGTCGATCTTTGTCGCCTCTGCGATCCTGCTCTATCTTGGGGTGAAGCGGGATTGGTCAAAGCCGGATGCCAACCAAGGCAACCAATTCGCAAATGTAGACGCCTAAAGCGGGAGCCACCGCATGAAGCTGATCGAAATAGACTATGACGCGGCGAAGCCCATCGACAGCTATGGCGATGGGTTTTTCCGCGTGGCGGGTGAGGTGCATGAAGGCCCGATGCTGATCCTGCCAGATGCGGTTCTGGGCTGGGGCGGGTATTCTGACACAGCGGCTTTGGTCGTAAACGCCTCAAAGATCGATGTTCTGTTTGTCGGCACCGGGGCGGAGATAGCCCATATTCCGAAAGAGTTACGGGCGGCGCTGGAAGAGGCTGGTTTGGGTGTAGAACAGATGTCGACCCCGTCGGCCTGCCGCACCTATAACGTGCTCCTCAGCGAGGGACGGCGCATCGGGGCTGCGCTGCTGCCCGTTTAGAGCGGCGCCTTAAATCAAGGGGGATAGCAGCCGTTCGGCCTCATCCTTGCACGGCGTCAGGGCGCTGCGATCCTCACCGGGATAAAAACGTGCACGGGTTGCGGTCGGCATAGGTTTTGGATCGAGGATGTGGACGGTGATTCCCAAACTCGCCCTTTCATCCTGCCAACTGCGCGCAAGGCGCATCTGCGCGGCTTTCGTCATACCGTAGGTGGCATGGAAACGCGCTGATTTGACATGATCGTTGAAGAAAATGGCCTGGCCTTTGGCGGCCGTCAAAAGCGGTTCGGTATTGGCAATGAGCTGCGCGGTCGCCGTCACGTTGTTGGTGAGCGACTTCTGCAGGTCCTTGGCATCCATATGGGCGACCGGGCACAGCGGGGCGGCATGGATCGCGGCATGGACCAGCATATCGATCTTGCCCCAACGATCGAAAATAGACCGACAAATCTGCCGCATCGCATCATCGTTGGTAATATCGACAGGTACGAGCGTCGAGGCGCCGCCTGCCGCCTGAATGCGGTCGTCCAATTCCTCAAGCGCGCCGGTGGTCCGTGCGAGCGCCACGATATGAAATCCTTCGGCGGCGAGGTATTCGGCGCAAGCCGCACCGAGCCCGCGTGAAGCTCCGGTGACCATGGCCAGTCTTTGTGTCTCTTGTGTCATAATGCGGGTGTGTCACCGGGTGCGGGAAGGTTCAAGTCGGTATCGTGCAGGCGTTTCAGTGCGGCTTCACAAAGCCCAAGCGTGAGCCAACTGCAGCCCTTGCAAATCCGCTGCAGGTCAGAGGGTTGGACGTGAGACTTCATACGCATCAAAGCCTCGCCCCAGCTTAGCTGGTCGCCGGGTTTGATGTCCAAAGCTTCAGCATGAGCGGTGTCGAGCGCGTTGATCTTGGTCTGCGACATGCACAGCTTGCCGATACGTTTGGGGCAGGGCGCGCAGATGTCATCCGTTTCATTGACGACCTCAAATGGAGTTGCCGTTCCGCCCTCGGCGCGCAGTCGTCCGCGCACAATGGCGTCCATATTCGATGTGAAATTGTCCGAATAGCCCCGTCCTTCAAAGCCCAGAGAGCAAAGAAAATGGTGCGGTCGGTATCTGATTGGAGCGCTCATGATCCGTGTTTTGCACTGCGTTAGCGCTATTTCAACCTTGCTTTGCTTGACATCGGTTGCTGCGCTGCCGAAAAGCAGAGAAACAAAATGATGAGGGACCTCGACATGACCTTTATGCAAGCCGCCATCGGCGCGGACACACTTCTGAAAAAAACTCTGATGGTTGTCGGCGGTTCGCTGTTTATTGCCATTGCTGCGCAATTCTCGGTGCCGTTTATCCCGGTGCCATTGACGCTTCAAACGCTTGCGATCTTGATCGTTGGTCTGTCGTTTGGTTCGCGCCTCGGGGCTCTGACCGTTGTGGCTTACTTACTTGAAGGGGCGGCCGGTTTGCCCGTCTTTGCAAATGGCGGCAGCGCGCCCGCTCTGGTAGGGCCCACGGCTGGTTTCTTGATCGGCTTCATTGCGTTGGCCTATATCGCCGGCTGGTTTGCGGAACGCACACGAAATGTGGCGCTGCTGGTCATCGGCGGATTGGTCGCTTCCGCTGTGCTTTATATTCCAGGCGTGGCTTGGCCAATGTATCTGGCAGAGATCGCTGGGATCGAAGGCAAATGGGTCGCATCCTCTGCGTCCTCTATTTGGACCTACTGGGTCAGCCCGTTTTTGATTGGCGATGCCGTGAAAGCTGTTCTGGCGGTCTTGGTCGTGACGGGTGGCACCAAGCTCCTGTCCAAAGGGTAAGTCAAACACGCAAGAACACAGAGAGCGCCGTCCTATATGGACGGCGTTTTCATGTCTTCCCCACTGTTTTTTTGAGCTTACTGCAGCGCCAATCGCTACTGCATAGTGCCAAGTATTATGGCGCCAAAAAAGATCAGCTCAATGATAGGTAGCCGCAAACCGAACAACCACATAAGTTACACACCCCCACGGTACATCCCTCATTGTGGTTAATTCTAAGTTAATGCTCAAGAAACGACTGCGGAAACACTGTGTTTCCGTCACTCAGCGGCCTTCAATTCAAAGCCTTTGGTGATCTGATCGGACGGCGCGACAGGATATTCGCCCGAGAAGCATGCGTCGCAATATTGGGGCGCATTTGCATCACGCCCATGCGCTTCTCCGACGGCGCGGTAGAGCCCATTAAGCGATATGAAACGCAAGGAGTCGACGCCAAGATGGTCACGCATTTCTTCTTCTGACATAGTCGCGGCAAGCAGCTTTTCGCGCTGAGGCGTATCGACACCGTAAAAGCAAGGCCAGGCCGTAGGCGGGGAGGCAATGCGGAAATGGACCTCAGCTGCACCAGCGTCCAAAATCATCTCCTTGATCTTGCGGCTGGTGGTCCCGCGCACGACGGAATCGTCGACGAGGATCACGCGTTTACCCTTAATCAGCGCTCGGTTCACGTTCAGCTTCAACCGAACGCCCATATTTCGGATCTGCTCCGTCGGCTCAATGAAGGTCCGGCCCATATATTGATTGCGGATGATCCCCATGGCGTATGGGATGCCGGATTGCAGCGAGTAGCCAATCGCTGCTGGCGTGCCACTATCGGGCACGGGGCAGACCAGATCTGCGTCGACTGGATTTTCCTTGGCCAATTCGCGCCCGATATTCTCGCGTGTTTCATAGACGGACCGCCCGCCCAGAATGCTGTCTGGCCGAGAGAAATAAACATGTTCAAAGATACAAAAGCGTGATTTTGCGGGCCGGAACGGGAAATGGCTCTCGACGCCCTTGGCGGTAATGACGACCATCTCGCCCGGCTCTATCTCGCGGACAAATTCGGCGCCGATGATGTCGAGTGCGCAGGTCTCAGAGCTGAGCGCCCAACCTTCACCAATCTTGCCCAGAACCAGCGGGCGCACCCCCAATGGATCACGGACGCCGATGATCTTCGTGCGGGTCATGGCGACAACAGAGAACGCGCCTTCGACCTTGCGCAGCGCCTCTTCCATCCGGTCGGGGATATTTTGCCCCATAGAGCGTGCCATTAGGTGGATAATGCATTCGCTGTCTGAGGAGCTTTGAAAGATTGACCCGCGCTCGACCAACTCGCGCCGCAAAGCGTCTGCGTTCGTGATGTTGCCATTATGCGCAATAGCGGCGCCGCCCATGGAAAACTCGCCGAAGAAAGGCTGTACATCGCGGATCGCGGTCTGCCCTTTGGATCCAGCAGTTGAATAGCGCACATGCCCAATGGCCACGGGGCCGGGCAGCGTTTCCATCACTTTGTGGGAGGTGAAGTTATCGCGCACATATCCGAAACGTCGGGCCGATTGGAAACCCATATCCGGATCATGGCTGACAATGCCGCCCGCTTCCTGTCCACGGTGTTGCAGCGCATGCAGCCCGAGAGCCACAAAATTGGCCGCGTCAGCCACACCAACCACGCCAAATATGCCGCATTCTTCTTTGAGTTTGTCGTCGTCGAACGGATGTTCATACCAACCGGGTTGGTCCTGGGAAGAGTCCACTTGGCGCATGGATGGCAGCTCCGAATCCGCGTGACAGCTTTGTGACAAGAAATAGGGGGTGACGTACGAAAAGTCACCCTGTGAGTTGAGCAATAATTGCCTAGAATGGTAGGAATATGGCAAGGCTGCGTGCATGACCCGGCTGATCCTATTTAACAAACCGTTCAATTGCCTGTCGCAATTTACCGATGATGGTCACAGCGGCGGCACACGGCAAACACTGTCGGACTATATCGCTGCGCCGGGCGTCTATGCAGCGGGGCGTTTGGACCGCGACAGCGAGGGGCTTTTGCTGCTCACAGATGACGGAAAGCTGCAAAGCCGCATCGCTCAGCCGAAGAACAAAATGCCCAAAACCTATCTGGTACAGGTTGAGGGCGAACCAGAGGCGCAAGCGATTTGCGCGCTCGGGGCGGGGGTCGTGCTCAAAGACGGCAAGACGGCACCTGCAAAAGCCCGTCTTGTGGAGCCGCCCGCATGGCTGTGGCCACGCAACCCGCCGGTGCGTTTTCGCAAGACTGTGCCCGACAGCTGGGTGGAGCTAACGATCACAGAAGGACGCAACAGGCAAGTGCGCAGGATGACGGCGGCCGTGGGCCATCCGACGCTGCGATTGATCCGGATCGCAGTTGGTGATTGGCACCTCGGAGACCTGGAGCCCGGCGCGTGGCGCGACGCGCCACGGCGTTTCTGAAAGCTCTAGCCTTCGGTCGGGGTCGTCGGCGTCGTAGGCGTTGTTGAGTTTGGAAGTCCGCCTTGGGCCACGCAATGTGCCGTCAGATCGTTATATGTTCCAACAATCCAAGAGGGTGCGTCGCTGGGGATCATCCCGTCAATTGGCTCTGACATCTCCGCGACAACACGCGCTGTGCGGCTGTCATCGACCATGGCAATCGCCTCATCAGCCACAACGCGGTCATAGATGATGAAAGCCACGATGATCAGCAAGACGCCACGGGCCACGCCAAAAAGGAAGCCAAGGCCTTGATCAAGCCCGCCCAAAACAGAGCGTTGCACGGCCCCAGAGAAGATGGGTGTGAAAATCGACACGATAACCAATGCCAGTGCGAAAACGATGGCGAAAGCGGCGATGGTTGCGGGCTCACACCGCTCGAGCAGTGTGTTCACATAGGGAATTTCTTTCGCAAGCGGCATAGCGCGCGGCGCGAACATGAATGCGACAATGGCCGCGACGACCCAGCCCGCGATGGACAGGCATTCGCGCACGAACCCACGCGAATAGGCCAAGATCGCCGAGATCACGATGACCAGCGCGGCCACCCCGTCAATGATTGTGAAACCTTCCATGTCCCGTCTCTCTCTTGTCCTAGGGCGGCTATTGCGCCCCGAAAACCTCATTCACGATCGTGACCAAATCATCGGTCGCTCGTAACGTCATACCGTCTACTTGCGGCAATTTCTTTTGTACCGGGGTGATCGCCGCGCCAAATCCAAGTTTTGACGCTTCTTTCAACCGGTTCTCGGCCTGTGTGACTGCTCTTAGCGCACCTGACAGGCTTATTTCACCAAAAACCACCGTGTCGGCGGGCAAAGCGTGGTCTTCGCGTGCCGACAGTAGCGCGCAGGCCACAGCCAAATCGGCTGCAGGCTCGCTGACACGCATGCCTCCGGCGACGTTGAGATACACGTCAAGCCCGGCAAAAGGGATCCCACAACGCGCTTCAAGCACCGCCAAAATCGTGGCCAAACGCTGCCCATCCAAGCCCACAACCGTGCGCCGCGCTTGCGAATGCGGTGACGGAGCCACGAGCGCCTGTATCTCGGTGAGCATCGGGCGGGTTCCCTCGATACCGGAAAAAACGACGGAGCCGGGCGCGGGGTTGCCGCGGTCTGACAAAAACAGTGCTGAGGGGTTTTTTACCTCCGCCAAACCGCGACCTGTCATCTCAAACACACCGATTTCGTCAGCAGGCCCGAACCGGTTCTTAACGGCGCGCAGGATACGGAATTGGTGCCCGCGTTCGCCCTCGAAATAGAGGACCGTGTCGACCATATGTTCAACGACGCGCGGGCCTGCGATTGCGCCCTCCTTGGTGACATGGCCCACGATGATCACGGAACAACCGCGTTTTTTGGCGAAGGTAACGAGCTCATGACAGGCCGCGCGGACTTGGCTCACGGACCCCGGGGCGCTGTCGACAGTATCGGCCCACATGGTCTGGATCGAGTCGATGATCACCAGTTCAGGCCGCTCCTTGTCGAGCGTTGTGAGGATGTCGCGCAGATTGGTCTCTGCGGCAAGCCTGACGGGTGAGCTTTCTAGCCCAAGCCTTTGTGCACGCATACGAATTTGCTGCGCAGCTTCCTCGCCAGAAACATAGATTACTTTCATCCCGTTGCGCGCAAATCGCGCCGCCGCCTGCAACAAGAGCGTCGATTTGCCGATGCCGGGGTCGCCGCCCAGAAGGATCGCGGACGCATCGACCAAACCGCCGCCCAGAACCCGGTCCAGCTCGTTCACGCCGGAGACGGTGCGTTTCGGGGGATCGTCTTTTGTCGACAGATCCGTCAACTCCAACGTGCTTCCGCGCGCGCCACCGAGAGATTTCTTGGATGGTCCAGCGGAGAGCGGCGCTTCTTCAACAATGGAGTTCCACGCGCCGCAGGCTTCGCACTGGCCGGACCATTTGCTATGCGCCGTTCCGCATGCGGTACAGGTAAATTGTGCTTGTTTGGCCATGGACGGGTCTTGGCTCAGTTCGCTTGCAAGAGCAAGGCGGGATCACGAGAAGAGGATGAGGTTGGCAAAATAAACGCTCGCCCCGCCGAGAAGAAGCTGCGCGACGGGCAAGAGCTTGCTCCAGCCTTTGTCATTGTAGATTGCCACGAGCGATGTGCCCACGCATGTCACCCCGGCGCTCACCAATACGCCCAACAGGTCATATGACACTCCGACGGCGATCACGATTGTGGAGATCGACAGCAGTGCTTAGCACAGGCGCAAATTTCCTTTTGTCTGAACTGTGCGATAGATCGACCACAACAAGGCCGCGAACACGCATGCCGCCAAAACGATGCCCAACAACAATGGAGCCATTCTGCCTATCCTCAACTACTTCGGGGCTAAGCCCTCTCTTTGACGGCAGTTTAACGTCTGCCTTTGCATGTGCCTAGCCTATGGCGTTTCATTGGATTGGGATTGCGGCTTTGTTAAGACCGAGCAGGCAAGCGACACCAAAATGCATCCAGTGAAAAGATAAAGTCCCCAACCGGTTTCGAGCCGCCCCAGATCGATACCTTTCGCAATCACGATATAAAGCGCGATCAGGAAGATATCCGCCATGGCCAATTTGCCAAGCATCGCAATGTACCCGAGCCACCTGTCAGGTGCCGCGTTAAAATGGATCAGCGCCAGGCCGATGGTCTTGAGATATGGCGCGACGAGGGCAAAAATTGTGACGACCACGGCGAGAAAAATGTCCTTCTCCCAAAGAGCATAAAGCCCTGAGAGAACCGAAATTTCTGAAAGGCTGAAAAAGGGTAACAACCCGGCTTTGAGCAGGGGGGCAAACCAAGCGATTGGAAATGCGATGAGGAGCGATAGGTTCAGGATGCGGAGTATCATGCGCTTAAAATAAGAATGGCTCACGCCGAGGCGCAAGCCATTCCTATACCGTTACCTAAACACCGTGTAACACCACCTACGCTGCCTTGCGGCATTGCATTCCCACTGGTTACAAGATCGGCTCGAAGCTTACTTTTGGGGTGAGGTGTCGGCGGACATGCAGCAAAATATTGGGCTGCCCTCAATTCTAATAAAGCCTTGGGCTAATCTCTATTTAGCGATCATAGGCGATATTTTGCCGGTTGCGAACCGTAAATTTGACAAAATTACGGCAATCTAGGGTGCAAAAATCGGCGAAAAACACCGATTCAGGGCCATTGTTTCCGCAGCGTATACAATCAAAAGGGCATTAAACGTGGCATTGTGGTTTTCCGACTGATTGCCGCGATGTGATTCTCTTTTTGTTAACGATTTGGTGGGGTGCAGACGACTCGCAGTTCTTTTGCGCTATCTGACGGCTTCAATTGGGCCCGTTGCGGAGCCCGATACGAATTGCGTCAGGTAAGGATCGTCTGCGCTGTCCATCTCGGAGACGAGGCCCGTCCATTGAATTATGCCGCCATGCAGCATTGCGACTTTGTCTGCGATGGCCCGCACGCTCGACATGTCATGCGTAATGGTCATGGCTGTTGCCCCCATCTCAACGACGATCTCTCGGATGAGGTCGTTGATCACCCCTGACATGATTGGGTCCAGTCCCGTCGTCGGCTCGTCAAAGAAGATAATCTTGGGTTCCGCGGCAATGGCGCGCGCAAGTCCCACGCGTTTTTGCATCCCACCGGAGAGTTCCGCAGGATAGCGGTCAGCAACATCGGGCTTCAACCCGACACGGCGCAGCTTTTCAATCGCGATCTCGCGGGCCTCATCTCTGGGGCGTTTCAGCGCGCCGCGCATCAAGCGGAAGGCCACGTTCTGCCAGACGGGCAAGGAATCAAACAGTGCGCCCCCCTGAAACAGCATCCCAAAGCGCGCGAGAAACGCGTCCCGGTCGCCTTTGGTAGCGTCCTTGCCGTCTACTGTTATGAGGCCCGCATCGGGCGACACGAGGCCCAGAACAGATTTAATGAGGATGGATTTGCCCGTTCCAGAGCCGCCAATCACAACCATGCTTTCGCCTTTGGGCACGTGCAGGTTGATGTCGCGCAACACATGGTTCGATCCGAAAGACTTTTGTACATGTTCCAATGTGATCATGCTGCAAAAAATATCCCGGTCAGAATGAAGTTGGCCGCGAGGATCAGGATCGCTGCAGTTTGGACGGACGCCTTGGTTGCCGCACCAACACCTTGGGCGCCGCGCCCCGAATTCATGCCGTAATAGCAGCCCATCAATGCGGCAATCACACCAAAGACGGCGCCTTTGGCCAGACTGGAAAAGATGTCAGAGCTTTGCAAGAAATCCGCGGTGTTTTGAAGATATGCGGCCTCGTTGAAGCCCAGTGTTTTGGTGGCCACCAAAAACCCGCCCATGATCCCAATCACATCGCCGACGCCTGTGAGAAAAGGCACCACCAAAAGCGCCGCCAAAACGCGCGGGACGGTGAGATATTTCATTGGATGCGTAGAGAGCGTCACCAGCGCGTCGATCTGCTCAGTCACTTTCATCGTCGCGATCTCAGCCGCGATGGAGGAGGTCACCCGCGCCGCAATCATCAAGCCCACCAGCACAGGTCCCAGTTCGCGCACCATGCCGATGGCCACGATCTGCGGCACAACGGCCTCGGCGTTAAACCTTGCACCGCCGGCATAGATTTGCAGCGCAAGCGCGCCGCCTGTGAAAATGGTCGTGAGCCCGACAACCGGAAGCGAAAAATACCCGACCTGCAAAATCTGTTGACCAAATTCTTTCAGGTAGAACGGTGGCCGGAACACGTGTCCCAGCGTTTGGCCCGCAAAGATCGCAATGCGCCCGACAGATGCCAGAAAGGCCAGAGTGGCAGCGCCGATAGCCGCGAGCCAGCTCATGCGATGACCCGATTGTAGCGCCCACCAAGCGAGGTCAAAATTTCGTAGCCAATCGTTCCAGCGGCATCTGCCAGCTGATCGACTGATTGGTGGGGACCCAGAATTTGCAAGCTCTCAGGGACCTCTTCAAGCGCTGTGACGTCGACAGTGAGCAAGTCCATGGAAACGCGGCCAGCCAGCGGGCAGGGTGTTGCGCCGGCGTAAAGTGTGGCCTTGCCCGACATTGCGCGGATCAACCCGTCGGCGTATCCGGCGGAGACCGTTGCGACCTTGGTTTCCCGCTCTGCCACAAAGGCGCAGCCGTACCCTGCGCTCTCGCCCGGCTGCAAAACGCGGGTTTGAACAACGGGAAGATCGAGCGTGATCACTGAGCGCGCTGTACTGAATGGCAAACCGCCATAGAGCCCGATGCCCGGACGCGTGAGGTCAAAGTGATAGTCGGGGCCCATCAGCGTGCCGCCTGTTGCAGCCAGTGAGAGGGGGGCATGAACCCCGTCGGTCATCGCGCAGAACGCTTTTAGCTGAGACATGTTGGCGGGATGATCCGGCTCATCGGCACAGGCCAGATGCGACATGACCAACGTCGCGCCCTTTGCCATGTCGGGCGACCAGTCATAGGCCTCAATCCCCAAGCGGTTCATTCCGGTGTCAATCTGAAGGCCATATGCCGCGTCAGGGAGCGCGGCATTGTGGCGCGCAATTTGCTCGGGCGAGTTTAGCATAGGGACCAGACCTGCCTCAGCCAAAAGGGGCGCATCGCCGGACATATGGCCTGAAAAGACATTGATCTTAGGCCCGGCCCCAAGGGCCGCCCTTACGGCGACGCCTTCCTCGGCGACGGCCACGAAAAACTTGCGCGCACCTGCATTGGCGAGTGTTTTGGCAGCGAGTTCTATGCCAAGGCCGTACCCGTCTGCTTTGACAACTGCGGCGGTTTCTGCGCGGCTCATCGCGTCGAGCGCGCGCCAGTTCGCGGCCAGCGCTTCAAGGTCTATGGTGAGCGTTCCTGTTCCCATGAGCTTTCCGTGAAACATGGGGGCAGGGAGGTCAAGCGCTTTTGCGCAAGACCCGTTACTCGGCGGCGCGGAGCGGTTTTGGTTTGCCTGACGACCCGTCACGGGTCGGATCAAGCTCCTCCAACGTCTCACCCAGTTTCGCGAGCTTTTCCTTGGCAGCGGTCAATGTGTCGCCCGCGCCGGTCGAAGATACTTCGACCTTCTCCGGCACGTCGTCGTCCTCAGACCACAGCAAGATTGGGTCGCGAACCTTTGCGGCTTGACGACGCAGCAAAAGGTCATGGCGCGACCGTGATCGACGCGAGGACAGCGCGGCCAAACCCTTGATCGAGGCATAGGCACCCAAAGACACCCAGACGCGGAGCGCAAGAAAGGCTGGCGTCAAAACAAGGGTCAGCACCGTTGCAACGCCCAGACCGAAAACGACCGCCGTCGCCAGCTGCTTCCACCACAAGGCAGTCGGGCTGTTGACCGAGTAGCCTCCACCAAAGAAGTCGAGCGACAGGCCGAACATCATCGGCGCAAGGCCCGCCATCGTGGTGATTGTGGTCAGGAGCACCGGGCGGATACGAGCTTCCGCAGTACGGATGATCGCTTCGATCCGGGGCATGTAGCGGGAGTATTCCTGATAGGTGTCAATCAAGACGATGTTGTTGTTCACAACGATCCCCGCGAGCGCGACAATGCCCGTCCCGGTCATGATGATTGAGAATTTCTGGTCCATGACCAACATGCCGATAAGGACACCTGCCGTCGACAAGATGACCGCCAAAAGCACCAGTCCGGAATTATAGAAGCTATTGAACTGCGCGAGCAGGATCACGAACATCAAACCAAGCGCTGCAGCGAAAGCAGACGAAAGGAAGGCTTGGCTTTCTGCCTGTTCCTCAGTGTCGCCGGCCCATTCGTAGGTCAGTGAGGGGGGCAGCGGGTCCTCAGCCTCTATCCACTCTGTGAGAGAGGCAATGCGCTCATTGGCGTCGACGACAACAATGTTGTAGCTTCCGTCGCCAAATTTATCGCTGATTTCGGCTTCACTGGCTTCGGGCGCCAGTATCTCCAAAATTGAGAACCGTTCGCCCTCGGAATTTTCGAGCGGACCAGATGGGGTGGCTTTCAATATGGCTACGGGCGTCTCGTTTTCGACTAGTTTGATCAAGCCAAAGCCCACATCCGCCTTGACGTCGAAGTAGCGTGATTGATCAACGCGGTCGATCTGGCCGAGCTTTTGTACAGGCGTCCGGGTGATGAAGTTTGATAGCGGGATCAGACCGTTTGGCGTGCGTACTTTGAGGTTGTCGAGCGTGGAGAGCACGCGCTCTTCTTCGGGCAAACGAACGCGGATTTCGATTTCTTCGTCGGAGCTGTCTACGCGCATCGTGTCGAGCAACAACCCGCGTGTGACCAGCTGCACCATGGCGCCGACGGTTGCGACATTGGCGCCGTAGCGCCCGGCCGCCTCAACGTCGACGTCGATCTGCCAATCGATGCCCGGGAGCGGCAACGTGTCTTCGATCTGGATCAGGCCTGGCACCGTTTCAAAATGCGCGCGCGCAATATTGGTGGCTTCGCGCAGCTCATCCCAATTGTCGCTTTTCAGGCGCAGGTTGACTGGCTTGCCGGATGAAGGGCCTCGGTCTTGGCTGAGGATCTCCGTTTTGATGCCGGGAATTGCGTCGAGCTTGGCTTGCAGATTGTCGAGGACTTGGACGCCCATATATTCAGGGGCGACGACGTTTCGATTGATTGTGAAAAGTCCCAATGGGCTGAACCAAGGCTCGCTGATTGTTGGACGATCATCCCAGTCCGATAGCTCGATCTGGACCTGCCCGATTGTATCGAGTGGTCCCGACGCCCCACCGTTGTTGGTGTTGAGGCCGCCACCGCCAGCAAAGGCGAAAACGGAGACGATGCCGTCGGTTGAGAGCGCGGCCTGCTCCACATCTGCGACCATCGCGTCCTTCTCAGACAGCGACAGGTTGCCCCGCGCCTGAACATAGATAATGGCCTGCTCGGTCTCAGACTCGACGAAGAACTCGACGCCGTTATTGTTGGCGCCGAAGTAAGAGAAGGTCGACACAACAAAGAAGGCAACGCCCGCGATGACCGCCAACGGCATGATAGGGTTGCCTGCGATGAGTGCTGTGAACTTGCCAAATGGTGTACGGCGATAGCCTGCGCGAATGCGCTGTTCACGTCGTTGACGCGCGATAGACCCCATCATGATCGATGCGAACATAGCGGCAAATACGAAGAAGGCCGCTGTGATTACCATGCGTGGCAACATCGCCATCTCGCCCAGTGGCAGCACATAATTGGCGTTCAGCACCTGCATGGCGGCGACAAACAGCAAGAAAATCGAACCCAACGCGATCGGCGCCCTGATCAACCATGGAATGACGCGCGCACCATTTGAAAGGTTTTCAATTGCGCGGCTGATCCGGCCTGAGACGCCGCCCATAACCGGCAGGTAAATCAATGCGACGATGAGCGATGCCGACAGGACAAAGATCAACGTGACGGGCAGCATGCCCATAAACTCACCCGGAACCCCCGGCCAGAAGAGCATCGGCAAGAAAGCACAGAGCGTCGTGGCTGTGGAGGAAATGACCGGCCAGAACATCCGCTTGGCGGCGTCGGTAAAGGCCTCCATTGGGCCGGCGCCTTCCGCAATGCGTTTCTCAGCGTATTCGACGACCACAATAGCGCCGTCGACCAGCATACCCACGGCCAGGATCAAACCGAACATGACGATATTGGACACTGCGATGCCCATAAGGCCAAGCAGGATGAAGCAAAGGAGGAAAGACGTGGGGATCGCGAAACCGACCAGCAGCGCCGAACGGGTGCCCAGCGAGGCCAAAACAACGATCATCACAAGTGCAATCGCGGTCAGAACCGAGCCTTCGAGTTGGTTGACCATCCCTTCGACCTGCTTGGACTGGTCAAGCGTGACGTCGACGCGGATCGCGTCCTGTAGCTCCTGCGGCCAACGGGTTTGTTCTGCCGCGACGACCTTCCGCACGAGGGCGGAGGTTTCGATGATGTTGAAACCTTTGCGTTTCACGACCTGCAACGCGACAGTGTCGTTGCCATTGAAGCGGGCCGTGCCTTCGCGGTCTTCGAATGTGAGGCGGATCTGTGCAAGTTCGCCCAATGTAACGATCCTGTCGCCATTGACCTTGACGGGCAGATCGTAAACGTCGCGCGGTTCGTCAAAGCTGGAGGGGATTTTTACCGAGAACGCGCCTTGCTCGGTATCAACCTCACCGGCGGCGATCAGCAAGTTGTTGTTTGAGACGACGTTGATGAGCTCATTCGCAGTCACGTTATAGGCTTCAAGCGCGAGCGGATCGATGATCACCTCAAGCATCTCGTCGCGGTTTCCGGCGATCCCGGCTTCCAAAATCGGCGGAAGTCCCTCGAGCACGTCCTGCAGGTCTTTGGTCACGCGCAACAGGGTGCGTTCAGGCAGATCACCGGACAGGGAGACGATCAAGATCGGGAATTCGGAAAAATTCACTTCGTCGATGGTGTATTGTTCAAACCCATCGGGGAATTCGGCCTCCGCTTGGCTCATTCTGTCGCGGACATCGGCGAGAATCTGGGTCTTATCCCAGCCAAACTCAAACTCGAGGACAATGTTGGCGTAGTTTTCAGCCGCGGTGCCCAGCATTGTCTTGAGCCCGTCGAGGTCCTGAAGCTTCGCTTCCATCGGCTTGATCAAGAGCTTTTCGCTGTCCTCGGCAGAAATACCAGGGAATGGCAGCGAGACGACCAACATTGGAATTTCGATGTCTGGCTCACCCTCTTTGGGAAGGCCGCCATAAGCAAAAGCGCCAATCACCACCGACATGGCGATAAAGGCGATGATCATCCGGGCGCGTTCACCCGCCCAATCGACGAGGCCGGTCATCCCTTGGCCTCCCGGTAGGTGACATCGATCGTGACACCGTCGATCACATATTCTTGGCCGACAACAATTACATCAGCCTGCTGCGGCAACCCGTCAAGCCAGACCCCGTCGACGGTGTCGCGTAGGATCGTGACCGGAGCGAACGCGGCGACGCCGTCCTGCGCGAGCCTGACACCTAGTTTGCCCTCATTGTTTAGCGTCATCGCAGAGGCGGGCAATAGATGGGCTTGGGTCCCTTCGGACGCGATAAGAATTTCCGCCGTCTGCCCATCCCGGATCGTCAAATCAGTGTTCGGCACCTCGACCTCAACGCGGAATGTACGCGTTTCCATATCGGAGGAGCGGGAGACGAATGTCACTTTCCCGGTGACGTCGCGACCTGATGTCAGCCGCGCCCCGGCTGGCGCGCCGACAACGACCTTTGACACCTCGGTTTCCGGCACAAAGCCCACCAGTTTTATTGGGTCGAGTTGAATGATCGTCGCGCAGGCGGACCCCGGTTGCAGCAAGCTGCCCAACTCAGCGCTGTCAGTTTCTAGCTGGCCCGCGAAAGGTGCCAAGACATTCAGACGCTCAATTTCTTTCTCGGCTGATGCGACAGCTGCCTTGGCGGCCTGCAGTCCTGCTTTTGCGGCTTCAACGCCGGACTTGGCGGAAGACACAGCCGCCTCAGCTGAGGACACGGCGGCCATTGTGCCAGCGACGCGCGTTGTTGAGGCGAAACCCGTTTTAGAGAGCTCTTGTGCGGCATTGTCGTTGATCTTGGCTTCTTCCAGCCCCGATTGGGCTTCCGCCAACCTGCTTTCCGCTTCTGGTATGCGTGATGCCGCCTCGATGGCGCGTGCCTCGGCCTCGGCAAGCGACGTTTCGCGTGTGCCTGAATCGATTTCGCAAATGAGCTGTCCCTTTTCGACCGTTGCGCCTTTGCGCAATGGCTCGGACACGATCAAACCAGAGGTCTCTGCGCGCACGTCAATTTGACGGGCAGCCTCCGTACGGCCCCGCAACAAGACAGCGCTGTCAATCTCGCTCGCTTGAGACTTCAGCGCCACAACGGACACGACTCGTTCGGTCGTTTCAAGTTCGGGGGCTGGCGCGGCTTCCGCAACTTCGGCCTCTTCCGCCTCTGAGGCGTCGCCTCCGGCAGCAAAAGACATGAGCCGGTCGCGTTCAAACACGACCAAATAAAGGGCGGAGGCCACGATTATGGCGATAATGATTGGTACTATTCGCATCTCTGTCTATTCCTGCGGCTTTGGCGCATTATGTGTCCAAATCCTGCGGAGCGACCGCCCCGCTGATCCCTGTCATGCTTGCTTTACGCTAAACCGACCAGTTTAGATTACTTTTTTCATGCCGCAGGTGCAAGATGTCTCGCGCATCAAAGATGTGCACCTGGGCACTTGCGCTGTGCGATGCCTCTTGTTCAGGCGCAAACCTTCGGGGTATGAGGCATTCGAACGAAATTGCGGGCCCGGCCTGGAGGGTGACATGAGCAATACCGACAGCTTTATCGATGAAGTGTCAGAAGAGGTCCGTCGCGACCAGCTGTTTGCAACGCTGAAACGTTGGGGATGGATCGGTATCGTCGTGATCTTGGTCGCCGTGGGTGGCGCCAGCTACAATGAGTGGCGCAAGGCACAGGCTCGCTCGGACGCCCAGGCATTTGGTGACAGTTTGTTGGCCGCAATAGACACGCAAGATATGGCGAGCGCTGCGGATGCAGCTACTGCTGTCGAAGCTACGGGGCCGGGGCAGGAGGCCGTCGCGAACCATTTGGCAGCCGCCGCAGCCCTTGCCGCCGACGCACCGGAGCAAGCTCTTGAAGCACTGAGCAATGTTCAGCAGAACGATGAGATTGCCCCGATTTACCGACAGCTGGCCGCGTTCAAATCCGCTTTAGCAGCGACGCCAGATACGCCCGCTGACCAGCGCATCGCAGCCTTTGATGCGATATCGGGCCCGTTCCGCGCGCTCGCGCAAGAGCAAAAAGCGCTGGTGATGATTGCATCGGGTGATCATGACGGCGCGCTGGCGACATTACGCTCGCTTGTGGAACTGGCCGAAGCGACGCCGGGGTTGCGCCGCCGGACAGCTGAATTGATTGTGGCCTTGGGCGCCGATATCGGCGATAGTGACGCGCAATAGGGTGATGCCTCGATATGTTTGAGGCCACGCGCTTGTCAGAGCCGGTATACCGGCCATGGAAGAAGGGGCTGGGCGCTTGAATATTTTGGTAAAATCGGTGCTGGGCCTTTCCATGCTTACCCTCGCAGCTTGCGGTGAGCGGGAGCTTATTCTCGACGGCGAGCGCTTCGATATTCGTGAGGGGACCTCCGAAGCCGCGCTAGAGGGCGAACAGAGTGCGACCCGCGCCTTTGCGGCCCCCACGCCTACAAATTATAGCGCTTGGACTCATCGTGGTGGAGATGCGACGCGTAACCTCAGCCACCCCGCGCTCAATACTTCGCTGAAGCAGCTTTTTTCCGTCGATATCGGTGCGGGCAATGGACGCAAGCAGCGCCTGACAGCAGACCCGGTGGTCGCAGGTGGGCGCGTCTTTGCGCTGGATTCCGCGTCTCGCATTTCAGCTGTGAGCACCTCGGGGAGTATGCTTTGGTCGAAAGACCTGATCCCGGCCTCTGACAAAGATCGCGACGCGTCCGGCGGTGGCTTGGCGCTTGGGACTGACGCAGTATTTGCAACGACCGGATTTGGCGAGCTTTTTGCGCTTGACCCTGAGACGGGCGCGACCCTTTGGCGGCAAAAGCTGGAGGCGCCGGTTACATCCGCGCCGACATTTTCCGATGGGTTGGTCTATGTCGTAACCCGCGACAGCCGCGCTTGGGCGATAGATGCGGAGACGGGTCGCATTCGCTGGCAGCTGGCGGGCGCGCCGAGCGAGGCGACGCTAATTGGTGGATCGGGTCCGTTGATCGCCGGGCGTGTGGCGATTGTGCCCTTCGGCTCGGGCGAGCTTGTTGCTGCCTTAAAACGTTCTGGCCTGCGGGTCTGGGGGTCAGCTGTTGCTGGTCAGCGGCGTGGGCGCGCATATGCGACGATTTCCGACATCACGGGAGATCCGGTATTTTATGATGGCAAAGTCTATGCAGCAAATGCTGGGGGGCGGGTCGTTGCGATAACACCAGCCTCCGGGCAGCGGCTTTGGAGCGCCAATGAAGGCGCCTATTCGCCGCCTTTGCCAGTTGGAGACTCCGTCTTCATGATTTCTGAGCAGGGTGAGCTTTTGCGGCTCGATCGTGAAACAGGTGCGCGCATTTGGGGGCAAAGATTGCCCTACTTTGAGAACCGCAGGCTTAAGCGACGCCAAGCCGTTTACGCGCATTTCGGCCCTGTCTTGGCAGGTGGGCGTTTGATCGTGGCCTCCAATGACGGGTTGATGCGCAGTTATGATCCGGCGACCGGCGCGCTGACAGGCACCACCGATTTGCGCGGGGGGGCTGCCTCCAACCCTGCAATTGTGGACGGCACGCTGTATATCGTCACCGAAAAGGGACAACTCGCCGCTTTCCGTTGAGGGCAATTGCCTGTAACAGGCGAGCCTGACCCGATTGAGTGAGTCCCATGTCCTTCACCCTTGCCATTGTTGGTCGCCCGAATGTGGGCAAATCAACGCTTTTCAACCGCCTTGTCGGCAAACGTTTGGCGCTGGTCGATGACCAGCCCGGCGTCACGCGCGACCTGCGCGAAGGGGCGGCGCGGCTCGGCGATTTGAAGTTCACGGTGATCGATACGGCTGGGCTGGAAATGGCCACAGACGAAAGCCTGCAAGGGCGTATGCGTCTGCTGACGGAACGCGCTGTCGATATGGCAGATGCCTGCTTGTTTTTGGTTGATGCGCGCGACGGCGTGTTGCCGGCCGATGAGATTTTTGCCGACATCTTGCGCAAACGCAACGCGAACGTGATCCTTGGCGCCAACAAAGCGGAAGGCAAAGCAGGCGAGGCGGGCATGATGGAAGCCTATGCGCTTGGGCTCGGGACGCCGTTGGGGCTTTCCGCCGAACATGGGGAAGGGATGGCCGATCTGGCCGCAGCCCTGCGCCCGTTGATCGAAACGGCCCAGGAAAGCAGCGTTCAATCAGAGCCTGAGGTTGAGGTGAGTATCCAGGAGGGCAGCGAGGAAGCCGACACCTATGTCGCGCCGAGCGCCGCAAAACCTCTGCAGATCGCGGTCGTTGGACGGCCCAATGCAGGCAAGTCGACTTTGATCAACAAGATCATAGGGGAAGATCGGCTGCTCACCGGGCCCGAGGCCGGGATCACGCGTGACGCGATTTCTGTGATGACCGAGTGGGGCGATGTACCGACGCGCATTTTTGATACTGCCGGGATGCGCAAGAAGGCCAAAGTTCAGGACAAATTGGAGAAGCTCAGCGTTTCCGACGGGCTGCGCGCCGTTAAATTTGCTGAGGTCGTGGTCGTGCTTCTGGATGTTGAAATTCCTTTTGAACAACAAGATCTACGCATCGCCGATTTGGCAGAGCGCGAGGGGCGTGCCGTGGTTGTCGCGGTCAACAAATGGGACCGGGAGACAGCCAAGCAAGAGAAGCTGCGCGATCTTAAGGAACAATTCTCGCGCTTGCTGCCGCAATTGAAGGGCGCGCCTCTTATCACGGTGTCCGCGCTCACGGGCCGCGGGTTGGAACGTCTGCGGGAGGCCATTTTGGAGGCCCACGAGGTCTGGAACCGGCGCGTTCCGACCTCACATTTGAACCGCTGGTTGGTGGGGATGCTCGAGCAGCACCCGCCGCCGGCGCCACAAGGAAAGCGCATTAAGCTGCGCTACATGACACAAGCCAAGGCGCGCCCACCGGGGTTTGTCGTGATGTGCTCGCATCCAGATCTGCTGCCTGCCAGCTACACCCGCTATCTGGTCAACGGGCTGCGAGAAGATTTCGACATGCCGGGCACGCCGATCCGAATGTTCATGCGGTCACAGGCGGACGCCAACCCTTACAAAGGGCGAAAAAAAGCAGGGCCGTCGAAGCTACGCAAGCATTTGGGCGGCAATAAGTCTGAATGAGCTAAATGTGCGCCTGCGGCGCGCCTCAAGCGCTTCGCTAACGCTCAGGTTGTTGAAGGGGCTTTGCCCCTTCGGACCTGACTGTCCTCATCCCCAGAATATTTGAGAAACAATGAAGGGCTAAAACCCAGAAGCCGCCTCGCCGTCATTCTGCCAAGGTTTGACAAGGTTGCCGAAGCGGGTAAAGCGACCCTCAAAACTGAGCTCTACCGTGCCGATGGGGCCGTGCCGCTGCTTGCCGATGACAACCTCGGCTTTTCCGTGCAGGCGTTCCATTTCCTCCTGCCAGACAGCCATCTTGTCGAGGTCATGATCGCCGGGTTTTTCGCGTTCTTTGTAATATTCCTCGCGGTAGACGAACATCACAACGTCGGCGTCTTGCTCAATTGAGCCAGATTCGCGCAGGTCTGAGAGTTGCGGGCGTTTGTCTTCGCGATTTTCCACCTGCCGCGAAAGCTGGGAGAGCGCAATGACGGGAATGTCGAGCTCTTTGGCAATGGCTTTGAGCCCTTGCGTGATTTCCGAGACCTCATTTACGCGGCTGTCTTTCGCCGTTGCCGGTCGGACCAGTTGTAAATAGTCGACGATCAAAACGTCCAGCCCATGTGTCCGTTTCAATCGCCGGGCCCGCGCCGCAAGCTGGGAGATCGGGAGCGCGGGAGTGTCGTCAATAAAGAGCGGGCAGGTCTCGAGTGCTTTGGCGGCTTCAACGAAGCGGCGGAACTCAACCTCGGTCATATCGCCTTTACGAATTTGCTCAGAGGGCACTTCGGCGGCCTCTGACAGAACACGTGCGGCGAGTTGTTCGGCGCTCATCTCGAGGGAGAAGAACCCAACGGCTCCGCCTTCAACGGCGCCTTCAATACCATCAGGCGTCATGCCTTTCTTGTAGGCTTTGGCGATGTTGAACGCGATATTGGTTGCAAGCGACGTTTTCCCCATCGAGGGGCGGCCTGCGAGTATCAAAAGGTCAGAGCGGTGCAAGCCACCCAGCTTTTTGTCCATATCTGTGAGGCCCGTTGATATACCGGCCATCCCGCCATCGCGCATATAGGCGGCATTGGCGACCTGGACGGCATCGGTGACGGCTTTCAGGAAGCTCTGAAAACCGCTTTCAGATTTGCCTTCTTCGCCAAGCTTGTAGAGCCGTTGTTCAGCATCGACGATTTGGCTTTTTGGGTCGCTTTCCGTGTCGACGGTCTGCGCGCGCGACGAGATTTCTTCGCCCAAGCCGATCAATTCCCGACGTATCGCCAGATCATAGACCATTTGCGCATAGTCGCGTGCTGCAAAAGACGAGATTGATGCGCCTTGAAGGCGGACCAGATAGGCGGGGCCGCCAAGCTCTTTCAGGCCCTCATCCTCTTCGAAATAGGGCTTCAAAGTGACCGGTGAGACCAACAGATTCTTGTGAATGCGTGCCGCTGCGGTCTCAAAGATACGACGATGCACCGGGTCGAAAAAATGATCAGGGCTCACAATTGAGGACACGCGGTCCATGATATCATTGTTGGTCAGGATCGCGCCCAAGAGCTGTTGTTCCGCCTCAATATTGTGAGGAAGCGCAGTCATGGCTTCGGCGCTGCTCGCTTCGGCCCCCATGTTGCTCATGTCGTTCATTTACTGCTCCCCCGAATGTTTTTTGCATGCCCGCCACGGGTGTGTCTGATACCGCCAATCCGATCAATCTGGATAAGCTGTGGACGGTTTGGGGACTTATTTTCGGGTCCTGTATTTAGCCTATCTTGCGCTGAAGAGTGGGGTGAGGTCAAGATTTGGTGTCGGACCGCGTAATTCCTTGGCCAAGTTTATTTTTGCCTTGGCGGGTTGCTTGGAGCGCTGTTTTAGGCTGCGTGTCACTTTCGATGAGTCGTTCAAGCGCATTTGCGACGCTTCGCGAATCGTCAGCCTGCGTTGGCTGCTTGCCATGCCTTTTGCCAATCGCGTGGTGCGGTCAGGAATTTTTCAACCTCGGCGAGCGTCTCAGCATCGAAGCTTTGCCGGTCCTTCGCGACGGCCAGGACGTCCCACCACGTGCACAGGTGATGCAGCGTGACCTCATGATCGCCAAGCCGAGAGATCGTTTCCGGGAAGATATCATAGTAGAAAATCACCGCCGTGTGCGCGCAGCTGGCGCCCGTGTCGCGGATTGCGTCGACAAAGCTGAGTTTGGAGCCGCCATCGGTGGTCATGTCTTCAACAAGCAACGCGTTTTGGCCTTCCGTCATTTCGCCTTCGATCCGCGCGTTGCGGCCGTACCCTTTGGGCTTTTTGCGCACGTAAGTCATGGGCAGGGCCATGCGTTCGGCCACGAGCGCTGCAAATGGGATGCCAGCGGTCTCTCCGCCTGCAATATTGTCGAAAGCTTCAAAGCCCGCATTTCGCATGACGGTAACAGTGAGGAAATCCATCAGGGTCGAACGGATGCGGGGATGGGAGATGAGCTTTCGGCAATCAATATAGCTGGGCGATGGCAGGCCAGATGCCAAAATGAAGGGGGCCCGGGTGTTGAAGTTGACGGCTTTGATTTCAAGCAGCATCGCGGCGGAAAGGCGGGCAATCTCTTCTTTGCTGGGGTAGCTGGCGGGGATCATCTGGTCATCCTTCTTGTTGCTGCCGGAGCCTTCGGCGAGAATATTTGTGAAACAATGAAGCCTAGGTCACGCGCCAATGCAGTGGCATTTGCGGGTCAAACACGGTGACGGGGCCGGCGCTTGTGTCGATCTTGTCGGGATAGTCGATGGGCGCGCCTTTGGTCAGCGTGATCGTACCCTCATTCGCGGGCAGGCCGTAAAAGGCCGGGCCATGAAGCGAGGCGAACCCTTCGAGCTTGTCGAGCGCGCCGTCTTGTTCGAACACCTCCGCCAGGATCGACATTGTGTTGGTTGCGGTGAAGCATCCCGCGCAGCCGCAGGCGTGTTCTTTGAGCGCATCGATATGGGGGGCGCTGTCCGTGCCCAGGAAAAAAGTAGGATCGCCGGACGTAGCTGCCTTGCGAAGGGCGAGGCGATGCTCTTCGCGCTTGGCGACCGGCAGGCAGTAGTAATGTGGCTTGATGCCGCCCACGAGCAGGTCATTACGGTTGATCACGAGGTGATGCGTTGTGATCGTCGCGCCGGTATTTGCGTTGGCTGCGGCATAGTCGGCGCCGTCTTTCGTGGTGATATGCTCCATCACGATCTTTAGCTCGGGCAAGCTTCGGCGGATCGGGTCTAGAACGCGCTCGATAAATACGGCCTCTCGGTCGAAAATGTCGATATCGGCGTCTGTGACCTCGCCGTGAACGCAGAGCGTCAGGCCAATCTGGGCCATCGTTTCAAGCTGTCGGCGCACATTTGCAAAATTCTTGACGCCTGAGGCGGAGTTGGTCGTGGCCCCGGCCGGGTAAAGCTTCACCGCCGAGATCAGCCCTATCTCATATGCGGCGCGCAGGTCTTTGATGTCCGTCTCTTCGGTCAGGTAGAGCGTCATCAGCGGTTTGAAATCGGAATTGTCGGGCTTCGCGGCCATGATCCGGTCTCGGTACTCTGCGGCGTCGCGTGCTGTCACAACAGGTGGCACAAGATTTGGCATAATAATTGCGCGTGCGAAGTGTCGGGTGGTCTCCGGCAGTATCCCTTTGAGCATCTCGCCATCGCGGAGGTGCAAATGCCAGTCGTCTGGGCGTCGGATTGTAAGAACTGTCATGTGGTGCGGCGCCCCTCGTAGATGTCGGGTGAGCTTTACCCAAAACTTTCCGTGGGGACCAGAGCACCAATCGGCGAGGATACGCTCTGGATGAAAGTTTTTCTGGGGGCCGCGCCGCGGCATGCATAAGGTAGCGAAAAAGAGGAGGCCTATCGATGCGACGCTATTTGGTTCTTTTGCCAACTGTTCTTGCCGCTTGCGCGCAACCAGCAGCTCAGGTTCAAACCATTCGTGAGGCAACAGCCCAGCAAGTTTCAAATTGTTCAGAATTGGGGCGCGTGGCAGGCGTTCCAGGAGTGTATGGGCCATTTGCTGAGTTCGGCCTGAAAGACGCGCGGAATGCTGCGAAGCGGGCGGCGATTGAACAAGGGGCAACGGACATCGTTTTCGACCCGGCTCCCCAAAATGAGACGCAATATCGTGTCTCGGGCACAGCGTATCGGTGCTAGTTTGCTTTCACTAAACGAACATTACGGCGATAAGATCGTAGAAATCATGTTGTGACACTGGCTTTTTCGAACATTACGTCGCGTTTTGTAGACGACGACGTTTTTTGAAAGCGTCTCCAAATTTCTTGATGCGCGCCTCTTGTCCACGGGCCTCCAGGTAGCCTTCCATGGACTGGCGGTAGAGATAAATGTCCTTGCGGCCGCGAAGCCATTTGTAGAACTGAGCCGGGTCCAAATCTCCCGCGATCCCGTGCTCCATAACCTGCTTCAACACGTTAATCCTGTTCAGCACCAAAGCTGACTTATGGCCAATTCCAAAGCCTTTAAGATGGATCAGATTGCCGCCTTCAAGCCGCTCAATGTGTTTCTTGTCGCCTTGGTGAAACGGATCATAGATAAGATAGACCCGCTTTGCCGTCACGGTTTCCAAGGCTGCGTCGGAATAGGGAAGCGACCAATCAGCGCTACGTCCTTTGCCGAAGCGGGTCTCCCAAGGCACTTCCTGCGCATCAAGCGTGGTCTGCGGGCTGAAGGCCACGACGGTACTGCCGGGCGCCAGCGACGAAAACGTGAGCGCCCCAAAAGCGCCCATAGAAGTTCCAACAAACGAAACGCGCTTGAACCCTTTGAAAAATCCTTCATCGCGCAACTGTTCGAGGTAGTCGATCAAAGCAGTGTCGCGAAACCATGTGGGCGATTGTGCGTAGACGCCGAGATGCGAATAGGACCGATCTTCACAGAACTTCTGTGCCCAGGGTTCGCGTGCGAAAGCATCATTGCCCGCTTGTGAGAGGTTGTCGAAGCTCACGACAAGCTGGGCGCGGTCGCGTTCCACAAAAGAGCAGCTATAGTCGCCAAATTTCCGAAACCAACCATCGCGCGCGCCGGCGGGGTAAATCTCACGGTACCATGAAGGCGGCGCGTATTCTGCATCTAACTCGCTTGCTGGTTCTGGCGCTGTTTTCGGTTCCGGGGCAAGTTCTGCTTCTTGTTTTCGGCGGCGCTGCAAATTGCCAATTGCTTTCAAGATCGCCTCGGTCGCGGCCGCCCGATCTTGAAGTTGTTCGGCTTGTTCGTCTTTTTTGACCTCATCGGTGACTTCTAGATCGCTGTAGTCGAAAAAATCGGCATGATCTGGCATGTACCTGCGCACGAGTTTGCGGTTTTCAGGGGTCATCGCATCCATAAGTGACCGCCGCTCGGCATTGGTGAAAACGTCGCGGGATTTAATCGTACCGGGGTGGTCGATTGCGATAAGTTCGCGGATCACTTCGCGCGTATTGAAATCGGTGACCTCGCTGAGAGTTGCCAGTGTTTCTGACATCTCGGCAGAGAAGGTTTTGTTGGCAAAGCCTTTGTTTAAGATCATGCCTTTCTTTATCTGGATGCTCAGGGTCTCGGCGAAATCCAAGACAATGTCCCCGCCTTTGAGACGATTTGGCGAGAAGGGGCGCAGCAAGATGTTTTCGGGGCCGAAGGCGCGGCCATAAGCATTGATCACGTCAAAGTATCGAACGAGCCGATGTGCGTCGGCCAGAAAGGCCTGTCGATCAGGATCGATACGACTGTTTTTGAGGAACTGTTTGTACAGCGCCTCAAGGTAAGTGTCTTGGCGGCGAATGTAGCAGATCACCTTAGTGCGCCCGCCTTTCAGACTGTCGGGGACGCTCTGGGTAAATTTGCGGGTGGTGAACGGATTAAACAAGAGCTCCGAAGACATGACATGTTGCGCATCGGGGTCTGCGTCGACCTCTGCCTCAATCTGCTCAAAGAGCTTGGTTGTCTCCCCCATACGCGCGGCGGATGCGAGCTGGTTGTGAGCAATATGGCTGCGCCCGGCCTGCATAAAATTTACGCGGGCTTCATCACGCAGGCGCTCTTGATTGTCGTTCAAAAACCCCTGAAGCGAGGTCGTCCCCGTCTTAGGGGATCCAATATGAAGCCAAATCTGTCCCATATAAACGTCCTGTCCTGCTCTCAGTTGTCATTGTTTTCCCCATTGATGCCGACACGTTGGCCGGGCGGGGTGATGCCGCGTTTTTCAAGCAATTGATTTGCTGCGTTGAGTTTTCGGCGAAACATCGGGGCGGCCCCTTGGGCCAACACATGTTCTGCAAGAAGCGCGATGAGCAACGGGTGCCTGCGCTCATTGATACGTTGCAAAAGTTCACGCAAGTAACGCCGAAAGGTCCGGCGCGCGCGCAGCATTCTGTAAAAACCAGCGTGCGTCATCGTCCCATCAACACAAGCACCAACGATTGGTTTTAAAAGCCCCATCTGAATAAGACCCGAAGCGATCCGATGACCTTGAAACCTGCACTTCAGTTTTGTGACGTTCTCGCCCTGAAACAGCGCCGCGTGCATTGCGTCGAGTGGCTCCAACGGATCATAGAACAAAAACAGCTCGCGCGCGGCGGCGCTTTCTTTGGGTGCGTAGCCATAAGCGGCGTTGAAATCACGAAACCATGCTTTTTGATAGCGGGTCTCCCAAGAGCACAAGTCCCGGTCGAGTGTCGCTTGCGGGCTAATTGCTACGACAGTCGCGTCGGGGCAGGCGGCACAGAAGGCACAGGCGGCATAGGCCCCCATTGAGGCGCCGTAAAAGACGACGCGGTCGAATTGTTCGAAGAAGCCTTCATCCCTTAGACGGTCAAAAAACGCGTAAACGTCTTTGTCGCGATACCAGGTCCAGTCATGCGCCATCAGGCCCAAGATCGACCATCCCTGCTTTTGGACGAAATCAAACCCCCATGGGAGCCTTTCGCCATGCTCGAACACATGGTCCAGGTTTTCGAATGTCACAATTAGCGTGCCGCCAGATTTCACGAAGAGGGCGGAGTGGTCAGCACCGAGTTCTTCAAAGAAACCGTGCTTTTCGCCCAAGGAGCGCAGCTCGCTGTTCCAAGCGTCTCGGTCCTCTTCCTGCAGGGCCTTTTCAAGGTCGATTGCACCTTTCATGCTGGCATTCGTTCAAAAAGTGCCCGCTGAGGTGTAATCTCGGCCATCAACGCCTTCCCAGTCTCGCTTCGGGCGACGCTGTCAATTGCGGCGTGATGCCAAGCAACGGATTGGTCGTGCAAGCCGCGTAAAACAGGATCAGCCAGGAGCGCGTCATAGACTTCGCGCGCGGCGGGCAGAAGCGGTTGGATAGAAAGGTCCTCCACCTCATTGCGGTCCATTTGATGCCAATATTCTGCACCCAGAAAATCGGGTGTGTAAGCCCGCCCGCGCGCTGCTTTCATCAGGTAGTTTTCGCGCGTGCGCACGGCATAATGGTTGATCTGGGCGAGCGCATAGCCCGCTGTTTCGCGGTTCATTCGCCAATTGGCATGGTGATAACTTGCGGGCATCGGGGCGCCATTGCCGCTCGTCCAATTCAGCGCATCCCAATCCCCGCCAGTGACGCGACGCGGCCGATGGCAACCGATAATATCAACCACATCCGTGCGGTGGATGCTTTTCATGCCCCAGGCCTGCATCGGTGTTGGGCATAGCACAGGCGCGGCGCGGCGCATTTTCTCTGTGAGAAAGCCGTCGTGGAAATACGTCTGATCAGCGCTACCAAAGACGCGCCAAGTCAGCGAGAAGCATTTCGCATCGGGGACCGCGGATGTCAGCGCGCGAATTGAGCGGTCGCCAACATGGACGTTGATAAACTCATCCGCATCGATCACCGAAACCCAATGCGCGCGCCGATACACACGTTCTTTGGGCGCCTTTCGATAGGCACGGACCTGATGTGCCGGGCGTTGGTGCGGTTTGCGATTGTTGTCGCGATGCGTGACCAAACCCATCAATTCCAATCGGTCTAAAATCTCGGGCGTGCCGTCCTCACAATCGTTGGTGTAGATCAAGAAGTGATCAATCCCGATCGAGAGATGATATGCGACCCATTCTAGGATGAACGGCCCTTCGTTCTTCATGCAAGTCAGAACCAGATGACGCGCGCTCATGGTCACCTCTTATGCACGACAAGAACCTGATCGCGCCTGTCGTTTTGCCATTGAGCTTGGTGAAGAAAGCAGCCCGAAAAATCTGAACGTATTGCGTTTAGCGCATCCTCGAGCCCGGCATCTGAATGTTGGAATGTGCCGGAGCGAAGAAAGTTTTGAAACAGGCGCGCGGTCTTGGGGTAACCCGATGTTTCGCGCGTCTTTGGCTGAAAACGCAGGTCTTCGATCAGATAGATCCCACCGGGCTTCAACTTTGGGAAAAGTTCGACAAAAGCATGTTGCTGATGGTGCGACAGGTGAGACGCGTCGTCGAGCACCAGATCAACCTTTTCCAGGTTCTTCGCAAGCCGCCCAATGGGACCGCGCGTTTCAAAGTCGCATTTATGGGTTGAGACCCTTGGGTCGCGAAGTCTTGGAAAGCTGTTCTCGTCGACGGCCGTTATTTGGGCCTTAGGCAGATAGCGCAGCCACATCGGAACGGTCGGACTGGTGCCTGTTTCGGCCTCAAGCTGATTTCCCATACCAAGAAGGACCATGTTCAGTTTGCGTTGCCGAAGCGGCAGTAGCAGCAAGTGGTAAAGCTCTGTGAAACGGTGTTTTTGACTGCCTTGGTCAAGCTGAAGCGCGTCAGCGATATCTGTGAGGTTTGTGATCCCGGTTTTGCGTCGAGGTTTCGGAGGGTTTTTCGACACTGCTGGCGCTTCTTCGGGCTTGTGAGGGTTCGATTTCGGCATAGGCGCGTCAGATGGTACGATCCCATGTTTGCTCAAAAGCTTGCCGATCAAGCTGTCTTTATGCGGCTCGCCTCCCTCCCGCTCGATAATACGCATCCGCATCCTGCGACCCCAGAAATGGATCGAAAGCGTGTTGTTGGTGATATACTCGCTGAGGTCTGCATTCGGTTTAAGCATCATCCGTCGCTTTTTGAAGCTGATCGGGAAGAGCGCATCTATCGGCATTGCGTATTTCTGCTCACCGGTCTTGTGAAGATAGTGGGTGAGCGCTTGTGGCCCCCAGACCCCCCAGCTTTGCTCGCCGACATGTACCGGATTGCCTTCGTCCTTTTTGCGCTCCATCTCGGCGCGCAATTCCGGCTTGAACCAATCTGGGATCGCGTATTCGTCAGAGGTGAAATCGATAAGCTGCGAGAGGGCATCACTGTTCGAAGGCAGTCCGACGACGCCGTTATTGATGTGATGCGTGCTTTCCCACCCGTGAAAATGCCCGTTGTCAGAGGTAAAGCGTTTCACGCAATAGGCGTCTGTATCTGCCCAAATTTGATCATCTGTTTTGGCTAGCATGTTGTAGCGCCACTTATCTGCTTGTGGCGCTGGCGAGCCCGTCCTCTTATGCGCGATCACATCGCCCATCGGCATGATTTCATTGGCATCGCAGACCTCAATCCCGTCAGGAATGTTCTGGACCTCGCCATAGGTGTACATTTTGACATGGTGCCCGGCATCGCGAAAAGACACGGCGCAAAGTTGCTCCATGTAAGTCAATGCACCGCCAATCCACAGCTGTGCGATTGCGTAGTCTTTCTTCACGATCTGCCCCGCAAGTAACGGGTTTGCCCCGTCTTGTTCCTTGTGATTGTTTCGATTCTCGCAAAGGTAGGGTTAAAACGCAAGGAAAAGCTGATTCTTGGCGCCAGCCAAAAGAGACAGACAAATAAGGCTAAAGCCTTGGAAAAGAGCGGTTAATGAAGATCACCATCGTCACAACGATGCGCAATGAAGGCGCGCATGCGCTGGAGTGGGTGGCCCACCACCGGGCGGCAGGGGTGACGGATTTTCTGGTCTACCTGAATGATTGTGACGATGAAACGGAAGCGCTGCTGGGGCTACTGCCGGGCGTGACTGTTGTCCGGCAAATCGCCACAGAAAAGTCTCCGCAGTGGCAAGCCCTCCGCGCCGCCTGGAGCCATCCGGTCGTGACGGGCGCTGACTGGGCCGCATGTATTGACTGTGACGAATTTATAAATCTTGGTAGTGGTTTACGGAATATTCCTCATCTTATCGAGCAAGTTGGGGGCGACGCTGTTTTGCTGCCTTGGCGATTGTTCGGCGCAGGCGGGCATGCAGACATATCCGAGGCGCCGGTGACCGAGCGTTTCACACGTGCCGCGGCGGCAGAGATGCCATTTCCACCAATTGGAAGCTATTTTAAGACGCTTTTTCGCCGCGCTGGCCCTTTTCGCCAGTTAGGGGTTCATAGGCCGAAGCAAAAGAACGCTGAGCGGAATGGTTTACCGGTCATCCATAACGGCTCGGGCAGCTTGGTATCGCAAGGGCTTGCGGCCAATGACAATCAGATCATGGATTGGGGTGGAGTCATCAAGAGCGATTTGGTTCAGCTTAACCATTATTCGGTCAAGTCTGCGGCTGACTTCATGGTCAAACGTGCGCGTGGATTACCCAATCATACCAAGAAGCCGGTTGATCTTACTTACTGGGTCGAACGGAATTTCAACCATGTTGAGGAGACCAGCATCTCCGCAATGCGCGCAGACACAATCGCACAGGAGGCTAAATTTCTTTCAATCGCAGGCGTGAACGACCTTCAAGAAAAGTGTCGCGCGTGGCACCGCGCCCAGTTTGAGGCGGCGATAGCGACGCCTGATGGCTTGAAGCTCTATGGTCGCCTTTTGCTTGCTGACAACAGTGTCGTGCTGCCTCAGGAGCGGGCGCTTGCTTTGATCGAAGCCTATAGGAGCGTGCATGGCGGACAATGACATCTATCAAGCGCGTCGTCTGAACAGTCATACAGAACAGGGGGTTACGGCCCTTTCTTCAATCGGTTGGCCTGATCCGGTCGGCGGTATGGGATTGCGCATCTTTTTTGCAATCGGCACCGATATCAAACAGTTTGCCACAGAGCCAAGAACCGACTGCGCCGCATTCACTACGGCGCGTCAAATCAATGACGGCCTTATGGTCGCGGGGACATCGGACACTGTGTCCGAGACAGTAAAAGTAGCATTGCCATCGGGCGCGCTAACGCTTCCGATCAGCCGGCCTGAAGCCGCGCTCTTTGCCGGAATGACTTGCATGTTGGCAGAGCGCAACGGTGAAACGTTTGAACAGCTCAAAGACTGGATCAGTTACCACGTTGCGCATTTTGGGCTGGAAGGGGTTCTCCTAATTGATCGCGCAAAGAATAATAAAAACAAAAGGTTCACAGACAATCTTAAGCGGCACTCTGCCGAGTCGGGTCTGAAACGGATCGTCCATCTGACCTCAGAAGTTCCGCTTGGGGCGCACAACTTGCCGCCGTCGGCTCATCCTTTCAATGCTGCCGACGCCCCCGGCAAAGATCGTATGGAAGGATTTGAGCCTGACCTGTGGCGCGCGCCGCTTGGTGAGTTGCAGATTTATGAGATTGCCAAATGGCGATTTCTCGCCCGTGCCCGCGCTGTGGCTAATCTTGATCTTAGCGACCTACTTGACCCAAAAAACAACCCGTTTGAAGCGGTTCATGACAGCAGCGCGGGTGTGATCAACCTGGTCGGCCAGCGTATTTATCCGTGGCGGGTGAGGCCCAAGAAGGACCCGCGCTTTGGTGATCATATATGCCGTCAGTTTGACACCAGCCGTGCCAATAGGCGTTGGTGTCTGGCGCCCGCGCGACTTTCGGCGGATCAAGTCTGGCGACTGGTTCGCGTCATGGATGCAACCCCAGACAAGGACGAGCATGCCGGATTTTGGCGCGCCATGGCGCTGCGGCACCCAAACAGCACCACTGCCGAAATTGTGCCAAAGACATCTTTGATTGAAGACCCTGCTTTGTTGAAGATTGCGCAAAACACCTGGGGCCATAAACCCGTGCGCGCGCCGGCGAGCGAGTTTCAAAAAGCTGCAAAATCGGACGGTTCGGCCGAACGGACGTTGATCGTCACCTGCATGAAAAATGAGGGCCCCTTCATCCTTGAATGGCTCGCCTATCACCGCGCAATCGGGGTGGAGGATTTTCTAATCTACACCAATGATTGCGAAGACGGCACCGACGTGCTGCTGGATGCGCTTATGTCTCGCGGCCTCGTCCAGCGGCGCGACAATAAGTTTCATGGGACTGGCATAAAGCCTCAACACTGGGCGCTTGCGGCATCCGAGCATGAACAAGTTTTGAAGACTGCGGGCTGGATTATCTCGATGGATGTTGACGAGTTTATCAACATTCATGTGGGTGAGGGGCGCCTGAGCGATCTCTACAAGGCCGTAGGTCAGGCCAACATGATATCGCTGACATGGCGGCTTTTCGGCAATGGGGATATCCACGCATTCGAGGACAGTTTTGTCACAGACCAGTTTGACCAATGCGCGCCGGAATTGTGCCGAAAGCCTCACCAAGCCTGGGGATTCAAGACGCTGTTTCGCAATCTTGGCATCTACAAAAAGATGGGTGTGCACCGTCCAAAAGGTCTAAAGCCCGATCTTTGGGACCGCATTGATTGGGTCAATGGCTCGGGGAAGCCGATGCCGCAAAAGCTCATGAGGAACGGCTGGCGTTCGAGTTTGGAGAGCTATGGCTACGAGCTTGTGACTTTAAACCATTATGCTGTGCGCAGCGCTGAGAGCTTTTTGGTCAAGCGCGACCGCGGACGGGTCAACCATGTCGATCGCGATCAAGGCCTGAGCTACTGGTTTCGCATGAACAACAATTGGGAGCGTGACAGCTCAATTCAGTCCAAGCGCGCGTTGTTGCAGCGCGAATATGATGCGCTCTTATCGGACCCAGAGCTGAAAAAGCTGCATGAGGCGTCTGTTGCGCATCATCGCGCCAAGATCAAAAAACTAAAATCACAGGACAATTACGCCGCGTTTTACGCAACCCTTACAAGCGCTCGCATGGAGCGCTTGTCGCGCATGCATACACATTTTGGTGCAAACGTTTTTCTAGAGGGGCCGTCATCTGTTCCCGATGATATAGCCTTCAAGCAAGACCTTGAGCCGGGGTTTTTCTTTACCGTCGAACGTGCAAAGCAGACCTCGTGACCGCCGAAAAACACGGATGGCCTATGGCACTAATCTGAAACCCGGCGGTTAAAAACTAGAAGAACGCCTGTAACCCAGTGATGGCCCGCCCCAGTATCAGGGCATGCACGTCATGCGTCCCCTCGTAGGTGTTTACCGTTTCCAGATTCACCATATGGCGCATGACTTGAAAATCTTCCGAAATCCCGTTGCCACCATGCATGTCGCGCGCATGCCGCGCGATTTCGAGCGCTTTGCCGCAATTGTTGCGTTTCATAAGTGAGATCATCTCGGGCGCCGCATTGCCCTCATCCATCAGACGGCCCAACCGAAGCGAGCCTTGCAGCCCAAGTGCGATCTCTGTCTGCATGTCAGCGAGCTTTTTCTGGAAGAGCTGCGTTTGCGCCAGTGGCTTGCCAAATTGCTTGCGGTCGAGCCCGTATTGCCGCGCTGCATGCCAACAAAATTCTGCGGCGCCCATGACGCCCCAGCTGATGCCGTAACGCGCGCGGTTGAGACACCCAAACGGGCCTTTCAATCCTTCGACATTGGGCAATAGCGCGTCCGGGCCGACCTCGACATTCTCCATGACGATCTCGCCAGTGGTTGAGGCGCGCAGCGACAGCTTGCCGTCGATTTTGGGCGCGCTCAGGCCGGGCATACCTTTGTCCAAAACGAAGCCACGTATTTTTCCGCCATGCGCCTCGGACTTTGTCCAAACCACGAAAACATCGGCAAAGGGCGCGTTCGAGATCCACATCTTGGAACCATTCAGCACATAGCCATCGTTTTTGACCTTTGCGGTGGTCTTCATTCCAGCCGGATCCGAGCCCGCATCAGGTTCGGTCAGCCCAAAGCACCCAATGAGGCTGCCAGCCGCGAGTCCGGGCAGATACTTTTTGCGCTGCGCCTCCGTCCCGTAGGCGTATATTGGATACATCACCAATGAGGACTGCACCGACATCATCGAACGGTAACCACTGTCGACGCGTTCGATCTCTTGCGCGACAAGGCCATAGGTCACGTAAGACGCGCCAAGCCCACCATATTCTTCTGGCACGGTCACGCCTAGCAAGCCAGCCTCGCCCATTTTGGCAAACAGCTCGGGCGCTACGGTTTCCTTGCGGTAGGCGTCAATGACACGCGGCGCGAGCTCGGCATTCGCAAAGGTGCGCGCGGCGTCGCGAAGCATCCGCTCATCCTCGGAAAGCTGGTCGTTGAGGCGAAAGGCATCCTCCCAATCAAAGCGAGCCATATCCGGCGCGTCCTTGGGTTTGATCGGTGTCGAGATGTTCATGGCGCTTCTCCCTTTGTGAGTATTTCTTTACGCCTGTCTCAGCTGCGAGGCAATCGGGCGCCATGACGCGGCGCCAGTGGCTTGCGCGTATGCGCGGCGCATGGCTAGGTGTGTGCTCAGTGCAAGAAAGGAACTCTGAGTGGCGTCTGAATTCGACTCTATCCCAGAAGCCGCTCTGTCCTGGCATCGCGCCGGAAAAGGCGCGGCGCTCGCGACAGTTGTGGAGACCTGGGGGTCTGCCCCGCGCCGGGTTGGTAGCCAATTGGCGATCAACGGCGACGGGGAGATTGCAGGCTCCGTCTCAGGCGGCTGCGTTGAGGGTGCGGTTGTTGTCGAGGCTTTAGACGCGATTGAAAGCGGAAAAGCGTCACTACTGGAATATGGCGTCAGCGATGACGAAGCTTTTGCCGTGGGGCTCGCTTGCGGCGGCACGATCCGTATCTTGCTGGAGCCTATCGGTGCCGGGATTCCTGAACCAATGTTGGCTGAGCTCGTGGAGACCCGCGCGATCAATACCCCCGTGGCCTATATTGTCGATACCACAACTTGGACACGGTATCTGAGCGGTCCCACCAATAGTCTTGCACAACGTTTTGCCGCTGACCGATCCGGCTTTGACGAGAATCGCTTTGTTGCGATCAACAACCCGCCGTTGCGTTTGGCGATCGTGGGCGCAGTGCATATCGCGCAGCCATTAAGCCAAATGGCGCGGCTCGCGGGCTTTACGCCCTTCATCATCGACCCGCGAGCGGCCTTCGCCAGCGAGGCCCGTTTTCCGGGTGAAACCTTGTCGCAAGACTGGCCCGATGAAGCGCTCGAGCATTACAAGCTCGACGCGCGCAGTGCTGTCGTTACCTTGACCCATGACCCGAAGATCGATGACCCCGCGATTGAGGCGGCATTGGGCAGTGACTGCTTTTACCTTGGGTGTCTCGGCTCAACGCGCACACATGCCAAACGCGTTGAGCGGCTAGAAGCCTCCGGTTTCAGCGAAGACGATATCGCAAGGATCAACGGGCCGGTCGGGCTGGATATCGGGGCGCAAACGCCCGGTGAAATCGCCAGCGCTATTTTGTCGGAAATCATACTCGCATTGCGCGGGCCAAAGGGACGCAGCTGATGCGCTTCGGCCCGGTGCCGGTGATGGAAGCGGAAGGCGCAATCCTCGCCCATTCCGTAGCGACGCCAAACGGCCGGCTCCGCAAAGGCGGGGTGCTGACACGAGAAAACGTCGCAGAGTTGGCGCGCGCCGGCTTATCAGAGGTCGTGGTTGCACAGCTGGACCCGGGCGATATCGACGAAAATGCGGCAGCCACCCGTCTGGCGTCTGCGCTGGTTGGTCAGGCTCAAGGTGTCACTGCAACGACGGCTTTCACCGGACGGGTCAATATCGTCGCGGAAAGCCCCGGTGTCGCGCGCATCGATGCCGCCGTTATTGCCGAAATCAACGCGTGCGACCCAATGATCACCTGCGCGACGGTGCAGCCATTCGTGCGGCTTGGGACAGGCAGTCTGATTGCAACCATCAAAATCATCTCCTACGGCGTGGCTGAGAGGGACCTCGCGCGTGCGGAGCGCGCAGCAAAACAAAGCAAAGGGGCCGTCGGACTGTTCGCGGCACAACTTAAAACTGCCAGCTTGATCGTGACACAAACCGATGCTGCACCTGTCGCGGAAAAAGGCGTCGAGGCTATGCGTTCTCGATTAAAAGCGCTTGGCATATCGCTGGATGCTGTGAGCCATGTCGCCCATGAGCCTGACGCTATTTCGCAGGCCCTAAGCGCCGCCGCGCAGGACTTGATTTTGATCCTGACCGCATCGGCCACATCAGATGCCTATGACGTGGCTCCGGAAGGGGTGCGGGCCGCCGGTGGGAAAATCACGCGTTTCGGGATGCCTGTAGACCCCGGCAATTTGTTGTTTTTGGGAACATGCAATGATCGCCCGGTGATTGGTTTGCCTGGCTGCGCGCGGTCGCCTGCGCTCAATGGGGCAGATTTTGTCTTAGAACGGATCGCTTGTGGGCTAGATGTTACAACGGACGATATTGCCGCAATGGGTGTCGGCGGATTGCTGAAGGAAATACCGCAACGCCCGCAGCCGCGCCGGGGGCCAGAACGCATAGAGCCGCAATAAAAAAGCCCCGCTCAATTCGCGGGGCTAATTAGGCGTCTTGAAGGTCGGTTTAGACTTTGACCGGGCCGATCATCATGATCATCTGGCGGCCTTCCATTTTGGGCATGTTTTCAACCTTGCCCTTGCCGTCGACATCATCTGCCACGCGTTCCAAAAGTTCCCGGCCCAAATTGAGATGCGCCATCTCGCGACCACGAAAGCGCAACGTCACCTTCACCTTGTCGCCATTTTCGAGAAACTTATACACGTTGCGCATTTTCACGTCGTAATCATGCGTGTCGGTGTTGGGGCGGAATTTAACTTCCTTGACCTCGATGGTCTTTTGCTTTTTGCGCGCCTCAGCTTCTTTCTTCTGCTGCTCATACTTGAATTTGCCGAAATCCATGATCTTGCAGACCGGTGGGTTTGCATTTGGCGAGATTTCTACAAGGTCGAGCCCGGCTTCATCAGCCATCTGCATGGCACGCGACGGGGTGACAACACCCACATTTTCACCTTCTGCGCCTATGAGGCGGATTTCGTCTGAGCGGATACGATCGTTCACGCGGGGGCCGGTGTCGCGCTGTGGGGGCGCGTTATGGGGTCTACGGGCTATGGCGCCAGTTCCTTATTTTGTTTCTACAAATCAGGCCTGCAAACTAAGGGGCCGCACGCACCGGTTCAAGCGCCATTTGAGCGGAATGACGCGAATCCGCGCGCTTTCCCCCTAAAGCTGCGTTGTTGATGCCCTTAGCATTGCTTAGATCAAGCCTGTCGGGGGGACTGACCCCCAAGAAATAAGGAATTTGGAAATGCCTACGCACCTACTCTCTGCTTTCGTCTTGGCTGCTGTCTTGGGGGCCACAGCGGTGGCGCCTGCGTCCGCCATGGGTTGGTTCTCTGGTGATGACGAGGCCGCAGAGGCCGAAGCTGCTGCCGAAGAGGCCGCCGCGAAAGCTGCCGAAGAGGCGAAGATGAAAGCCGAAGAAGAAGCCGCAGCTGCTGAAGCCGCTGCCGCCGAGGCTGCCGAAGAAGAAGCCGCGAAACTGGCTGAAGAAACCAAGGCAGCTGAAGAGGAAGCCGCTGCGGCGGCTGCCGCAGCTGAGGAAGAGGCTGCCAAAGTGGCTGAGGAAGCCAAAGCCGCTGAGGAAGAGGCGGCTGCTGCCGCTGAAGCCGCGAAACTGGAAGCCGAAGAGGCCGCCAAGGCTGCCGAAGAAGAAGCCGCAAAACTGGCCGAAGAAGCGGCAGCTGCGACAGAGGAAGCCGCCGATGCCGTGACTGAAGGGGCAGCCGACGTGGTCGAAGGTGCGACTGATGTAGTGACCGAAGGCGCCGAGGCGGTAACTGAAGGCGCGGCAGACGTGGTCGAAGGCGCAACCGATGCCGTGACCGAGGGCGTTGAGGCCGTCACCGAAGGTGCCGCCGACGTCGTCGAGGGCGCGACCGATGCGGCGACGGATGGTGCCGAGGCGGCTACCGAAGGTGCTGCCGATGCCGCGACCGGCGTCGCCGATATCTTGAGCGTTGAGGGTTTTGATCTTGATGCAGTGTCGAACATGATCGACGAAAACGTATCAAACCCGCTGCTCAGCACGACCTTGAAAAAAGGGGTTGAAGCCGCACGCGAAAATCCTGAGCAACTCAAGGCGGCATTGGACGCTGTGAAGGCCGCAATCGGCCAGTAACGGCCTGCTTTTTAATGTGAAACCGTGCGCCCTTGGCGGGGCGCGCGGTTTTTTCTTGCCAGTTTGGATGTTTGACGCGACGCTTTGGCCTGATTTTGGGAGGCTGAGATGCATATTGCCAAACTGACGGGCACTGTTGGCGCTGAGTTGACGGAGATAGATCTCAAAGCGCTTGACGAGACTGAGTTTGCGAAAGTGAAAGACGCACTGTGGACACATGGCGTTTTGGCGTTTCGTGACCAAAAGCTTTCGCCCGCCGATCACGTTGCTTTTGCGGAACGCTGGGGCGAGATCAATGTAAACCGGTTTCTAAACAAGGTGGAGGGTTATCCGCAAATCGCAGATGTTCGCACTTTACCCAGCCAAAACATCGTGATCGGCGGGACATGGCACACGGATCATTCCTATGACCCGGCACCGGCCATGGCCTCGATCCTTGTCGCGCGTGAATTGCCTGACTTTGGTGGCGACACTTGCTTTGCGTCGCAGACAGCGGCCTATGCGCATCTATCGAGCGGGTTAAAAGCGACCTTGGAGGGGTTGAATGCCTGGCATAGCGACAGCAGCTTCGAAGGCGCCGATCATCGTTTCGGCATTGGTGCGGACACAGGCGTCGAGAGCCTCCACCCTGTGATCATCACTCATCCGCAATCAGGTCAACGCGCGCTCTACGTGAACGTCGATTTTACGATGCATTTTGACGGCTGGACGCGCGAAGAAAGCCAGCCACTTCTGGACTACCTCTACGCCTTTTGCACCCAGCCTGCGTTTCAGTGCCGGATCAGCTATGCGCCCGGCACGGTGGTGATGTGGGACAACCGGCTGGTGCAACATTTTGCTGTGGCCGATTACCAAGGGCAGGGCCGTTACATGCAGCGCATCACGATCGAGGGCCAGCCGCTGAAGTAGGGGCCGGGTTTCGAGTTCATTTTCACAGAACGAGGCCGCTAGAACTCAGCCCACGAAGGCTTTTTCGACCACATAGTGTTTTGGATCGCTGTTAGCGCCTTCCTCAAGGCCGAAGCCCTCAAGAATAGCTTTAAGGTCTGTGTTCAGACCAATGGAACCGCAGACCATGGCGCGATCTGTTTCGGGCGATATGCCATCAATTCCGAGTTCTTTGAATAACGTGCCATCTTCCAAAAGCGTGGTGACGCGGCCCATCTTCGGGCTCTCTTCCCGCGTGGTCGTTGGGTAGTAAACCAGCTTCTTGAGGTTTTCTTCGCCCAAAAGCTCGCCCATCATCTCGTCGGTACGGATATGCTCGATCAGCTGCTTGCCGTAGTCCAGCTCCGCCACGTCGCGGCAAGTATGGGTCATGATGATTTGGTCATAATCCTCGAACGTCTGCGGGTCGCGCAAGAGCGATGCGAAAGGCGCAAAGCCGGTGCCGGTGGCAAAGAACCAAAGCCGTTTGCCAGGTAGCAGCGCGTCATGGACCAAGGTGCCGACAGGTTTGGGACGCAAGATAATTTCATCACCGGGCTGAATGTGCTGCAGCTTTGAGGTCAGCGGGCCGTCCTGTACCTTGATAGAGTAGAACTCCAGCTCCTCGTCCCAGCTGGGCGAGGCGATGGAATAGGCGCGCAGTAGCGGTTTTTGTTTACCGGTCTCCGGATGCGGGTCGCCCATAAGCCCGATCATCACGAACTCACCGGAGCGGAAGCGCAGGCTTGCAGGCCGCGTGACGCGGAACGAAAACAAACGGTCTGTCCAATGCGTGACAGAGGTCACGGTTTGGGCGTCGGGCAGGGTGGGGGCTGCTTTTTCGGGCATAGTCATGTCATTCATAGCGTGTCTAGCGCGGTTGACACCGCGCCCTTCTCTGTAACTGGGAATATCTGGTAGCGAAAGTGCGCTCTAGCCGCGCAGCCGGTTTTGGTAGTCATGCGCGCGCCAATTGGCGCGGGCCAGCCATTGTGCCTCGGGTTGGCGCGCGGCGAGGTCATCGTCAATTTCGACCTCATCGAAGCCCGACCGACGTGCCATTGCATATTGATCCGCGAGCACATGGCCACGGGCGCGCAAGCGGCCCTGATACCCCAACAGCCGCAGCCGCCGCGCAATCGTGAAGCCGCGCCCGTCAGCGGAAGATGGGAAGTCGATGCGGATCATGTCCAATTCGCTCAATCGGTTGGCCAAACCCGCCGGATCCGCATCGCTGGGCATGTCGATGCAGCACGGGGTATCGTTCGCGGGCAGGTCAGCCAAAGGCGTGAAGCCCCGCACCCAATCGTCGGCCACAAAGCCAGTGTCGTGTACCAAAGTGCTCATGCCGCAGTCTCCCGTCGTATCGCTTTGCCGCCCTCAAAGTGGATGCCGCATTCGGTTTTTTCCTGCCCACGCCACCGGCCCGCGCGTGGATCTTCGTCCTCCGCGACTTTGGTGGTGCAGGGCGCGCAGCCGATGGATTTGAACCCGCGTGCGACCAGCGGGTGGCGCGGCAAGTTGTGTGTTTCCATGTAGTCCGCGATCATCTTAGGCGTCCAATCGGCCAGCGGGTTTATCTTTATCCGCGCGCCGTCGTCTTTTTCATAAAGAGGCAATGCCGCGCGCTGACCGCCTTGGACGCGTTTCCGCCCGGTGATCCAGCCGCCGAACCCTTGTAGGGCCTCATCGAGCGGCTCGGTCTTGCGCAAAGTGCAGCAGGCGTCCGTGTCGAACGTGTGCAAGATACCGTCCACGTCGCGTTCCAGCAGCTTTTCGCGGGCGGGCGTCACCACACGCAAATCCGTCAGCCCCAGAAATTCCGCGACCTCCTGCTGGTAGGCCGTTGTTTCGGGAAACAGCATTTCCGTGTCCAGAAAGATGACCGGCGTCGCAGGGTCAATCTGCGCCACCATATGCAGCAGCACGACGCTTTCCGCCCCGAAGCTGGAGACGAGAGCGACTTCACCAATCTGCACATCGTCCAAGGCGTGTTTCAAAACCGTCTGCGCGTCGCTTTTGCGGTGCAGCAGATTGCGGCGTTCGGCCAGTTCCTTAAGCGGCATTGGCTGCAACCTCCGGGTAAAGGGTAGACTTGAACGGCGCCATGCCCAGACGACGATATGCGTCGATAAAGGACTCGTCGGCGCCCGTGCGCAGCTCCAGGTAAGCGCCGATCAGGCGCTCAATCGCCGGCACAATCTCGTCATAGGCAAAGCCCGGACCTGCGCGCTGCCCAACCTCAGCGGTCTCGGTATGATCGCCACCCAGCGTGATTTGATAGTTCTCAACGCCCGCACGATCGAGGCCAAGAATGCCTATATGGCCGACATGGTGGTGCCCGCAGGCATTGATGCAGCCTGAGATTTTGATCTTCAGCTCGCCGATATCATGCTCCAGCTTCAGCTCGTCAAACCGGGTCGCAATTTGCTGCGCCACCGGGATCGAGCGCGCCGTGGCAAGCGCGCAGTAATCCATGCCGGGGCAGGCGATGATGTCGGAGATCAGCCCGATATTTGCGGTCGCCAGATCAGCCTCGCGCAAGCGGGCATGGATTTTCGGCAGGTGCGATTTATGCACATGCGGCAGGATCACGTTCTGCTCATGGCTGATCCGCAGCTCGTCATGCGCAAAGTCGCGCGCAATCCCGGCCATGACGCGCATCTGATCGGAGGTCGCATCGCCCGGCGTGTTGCCCTGCTTTTTGATGCTGATCGACACGATGGCATAGTCGCTCTCGCGATGCTTGGTGATGTTGGTGTCGACCCAGGACTGGAAGACCGGGTTCTCGTGATAGGCCGCATTGAATGGCGCAATGGAGGCTTGCTGCCACTCAGGCGCCGCAAATTGCGCCTCGATACCAGCGAGCATTTCCTGATCGACGCCGCCAAATTGCGGACGCAGCAGTGCAAACCGCTCTTCAACCAGATCGCGAATGGTCTCAATCCCGTTCTCATGCACGGTGATCTTGATGCGTGCTTTGTATTTGTTGTCGCGGCGGCCCAGCAGGTTGTAGACGCTGACGATGGCCTCGGCATAGGGCAGCAGGTCGGCTTTAGGCAGGAACTCCCGCAGCACTTTGCCGATCATCGGCGTGCGGCCCAAACCGCCGCCCACGATCACCTCATAGCCCGGGTCACCGGCCTCATTGCGCACCATGCGCAGCCCTATATCATGCGCTTTGGTCACGGCGCGGTCATTGGGCGACCCGGTGACGGCAATCTTGAACTTGCGAGGCAGGAACTGGAATTCCGGGTGATCGGTGGACCATTGACGCAGTAGTTCCGCCGTGGGGCGCGGGTCTTCGATCTCGTCCGCCGTCGCACCGGCGAAATGGTCAGAGGTCACATTCCGGATCGTGTTTCCGGAAGTCTGGATGGCGTGCATCCCAACCTCGCCCAATGCGTCCAGCATATCAGGCACATCGCGCAGCTTGGGCCAGTTATACTGGATGTTCTGGCGCGTGGTGAAATGGCCGTAGCCCTTGTCCCACCTGTCCGCGATCATCGCCAGCTGGTCCATTTGCGCGCTGTTGAGCGTGCCATATGGAATGGCCACGCGCAGCATATAGGCGTGCAGTTGCAAGTAGAGCCCGTTCATCAGGCGCAGGGGCTTGAATTCGTCCTCAGTCAGCGAGCCGTCGATGCGGCGCTCGACTTGCGCACGAAACTGCGCGTTGCGCTCGGCCAGAAAGTCGCGGTCGAATGAGTTATATTGATACATCACGCTTGCTCCTGCTTGCCGTGTTTGTAGTTGGAAGGTCCCTTGGTGCGAAATTCCTCACGGAAATGCGCGGGCGCTACGCCGTCTTCGGTCAGGGTCACGTCGGCCAGATAGGCGCCCACAATCTCGCTCGGCTGACTTTGAGCGTGAAGCAGGCGCAAGTCGCCATGCGCCTCATCTTCGATCACTTCGGCGTCTTCCAACGCGCGCGACCAATCATCGCCCTCGGTCAGGTAGATCACATCGCCTTCCAGCAATGCATTGGCGGTGACAACTTTCGGGGTAAATGGCTTGCTCATATCGCAGCCTCCTGTTGGTCAAATTGCTCGGACGCCTTCAACGCGTCGCGCGGGGCAAGGCCAAGAAATACAAGGGCAGGGCCTTTCAAATCGGCCTCGCTCAAAGTGGGTTCCAGTTCTGCCAATGTGGTCGCCAGAATGCGCTGGGACGCGCGCGAAGCGTTTTCAATCACGGTGACGGGCGTTGCCGGGTCGGCGCCATGCATGAGCAAACGGCCTTGGAAGAACCGCGCGGCTTTCTTGCCCATGTAGATCGCGGCGACCTCACCCTCAGCGGCCAAAGCGCGCCAGTCATGCGGGGCGTAGCCTTTGGTGTCATGGCCCGTGATGAACCGCACGCCAGAGTTGCGGCCGCGCTTGGTGAGCGATTGGCCCAAAGCGGCCACGCCGGCGGAGGCAGAGGTAATGCCCGGCACGATGGTCCATTTAACGCCCGAAGCTTCGCAGGCCTCAATTTCTTCGTCCAGACGGCCAAACACGGTCGGATCGCCCGATTTCAGGCGCACGACATGCGCGCCGCCACGGGCATGGCTGACGATCATCTCATTTATCGCGTCTTGGGTGACGGACGGCCCAAACCCTTCCTTGCCGGCGGACAGCATCACAGCTTCGCGGCGGGCCAATTCGAGAATTTCAGGGGCTACCAGCCGGTCATAGATCACCACATCCGCGTTATCCAAAGCTTTACGCGCTTTCAGTGTCAGCAGTTCGGGATCGCCCGGCCCGGCGCCAACCAAATCCACCCAGCCTTTGCGCTCTGGCGTATTCAGATGCGTGTCCAGCAGGCTTTCCAAACGATCTTGCGCGACATCGGCGTCGCCTACATCAGCGGCGTAATAGTCCGACCAGAAAGCGCGACGTTTCGCGCCGAAGGGCAGGGCCTCGACCTTGGAGCGGAACGCTTTGCCGATCCGCGCCATCAGACCCAGATTGGGAGACAGCTGTTCTTCCAGAGATTTCTTGATCGAGCGCGCCAAAACCGGTGCCGCGCCTTCGGTTCCAATGGCAACTGTCACTGGATCGCGGTCCACGATGGCGGGGGTGATGAATTGGCTGTCGGCGAGATTGTCGACGATATTGACCAAGGCGCCGTCGCGATGCGCCAAAGCCGCGACGCGTGCGTCCTCGGCATCGTCCTCGTTGGCAGCGTAGAACAGCGATGCGCAAAGCGCGTCGCCGGGCTCCATTGCGCGTGGGATCAGCATCAAGCGTGCTTGCGCGGCCCAGTCATGGATTTCCGGTGCGGCATCCGCCGCGACCACGACGAGCTTAGCCTCTGTCTTTAAAAGCAGACGCAGTTTGGCCAATGCGGCCTCACCGCCGCCAGAGACGACGACGCGGCGGCCTTCAAGGGCCATAAAGATCGGGAAGTGCTTCATGTTGAGCGCTCCAATTGCTGTGTTGCCCTTAAAATAGAAAAAATTCCTAATTAAGCCTACCCATTCGCGAAGATAAGGAATATTGTTCTGCTTCGGCGGCAATCAGGAACGCATGTTCCGCAAATGAAGGATCTTGGGGATGGCAGACCACTTGGACGCAATGGACCGGAACATCCTCGCGGAGCTACAACGCGACGCCTCACAATCTCTTGATGAAATTGCCCGCAAAACGGGGTCATCCAAGACGCCCGTGTGGAACAGAATTAAGAAATTGCGCGCCCGCGGCGTGATCAAACATGACACGGTGGTGCTGGACGCTGAAAAGTTGGGGCTGGAGGCCTGCTTCTTTGTGCTCGTGCGCACATCAGAGCATGAGGCCGACTGGCAAAACCGCTTCCTCAACGCCCTGAACGCACGCCCCGAAGTGTTGGAAGCGCACAGGTTGGCCGGAGACATTGACTACATCTTGAAAGTGCAGGTCGCCAATGCGCGTGCCTATGACGAATTCTATCAGGCGCTGATTTCAGAGGTGCGCATCTTCAATGTGACCGCACTTTTGTCGATGGAAGAAATCAAATCAACGACCGCCTTGCCGCTCTAGACGCAGCGGTCCGGCGCGCGGCGGGCAAGTTCGGCCGTGGCCAAGCGGTCTAGTAGCTCTGGACTGATGCGGCCGTAAATTGCGGTGCGTCCGATCAACAAAAACGGCGTGCCGATCACCGCGAACCGATCCGCGATCGCCTGCGACGTCACAAGTGCGCGCGCAACGCCGGGCCCCTCCATATCGGCGCGCAGCTTGCCGAGGTCGAGCCCAAGTTCGCTTCCGATCTTTTCGACATAGGCTTGATTGATCCGCACAACGCCGGTGTTCAACAGCCGGTGCATATCGTCATAGGCGCCCTGTTTGCGCGCGGCGAGCGCGGCTTTTGCGCCGATCACGGACCCCGGACCCAGCAAAGGCAGCTCATGATAGCTCAGCTCAAGCCGATCAGCGCGCGCCGCCGCCAATTGCTTCAAATCGCGCCCCAACACCCGGCAATAGGGGCATTGGTAATCGGTGAAATAGCTCAGCGCCAGCCGCCCGTCGCCCTGCGAAAACAGCGCCTGGCACATATCCCCGTCACTCAAAGGCGGCAGGGGAGCTGCCTGTCGGTCGAGCCCGATCAAAGGGTTGGCCAGCCCGCCGCTAAACTGCGCCTCGCCCGCCATCTTGCGAAAGCCTTCCGGCATGCCAGCGCGCGTCATCTCTGGAAGCGCTCCGTAGCTGGCCCACAGGCTAGGCACAACGCTGCGCGCCCCCCAATAGGCCAGCCCCAACCCGGCAAACGCCAGAAAGGCGCGCCGCCCGGCCACCTATTTTGACAACGCGTCGAGCACGCGCACCCAGGATCGGATGCCTTTGTGGAAGCTCGACAGGTCGTATTTCTCATTGGGCGAGTGGATCTGGTCGTCATCCTTGCCAAACCCGATGAGCAACGCGTCCATGCCAAGGATGTCTTTGAAATGGCCCGCAATTGGGATCGAGCCGCCGCAACCCACGAAGGCCGCTTCGTTTGGCCATTCGTCTGACAGGGCTTTGCGCGCCTTTTCAAACGCCGGGTGGTCCGTCGCCATCTCAGACGCGGCGGATGCGCCGTGGTCTTTGAACTCGACGGTGCAATCTTCAGGCAGTTGCGATTGTACGAATGCGCGGAAGCTTTCGCGCAATTTTAATGGATCCTGGCCTGGGACAAGTCGAAAGCTGATTTTGGCGGATGCTTGTGAGGGCAAAACCGTCTTGAATCCGTCGCCCTGGTAGCCGCCGGAAATGCCGTTCACTTCGCATGTCGGACGAGACCAAATCATCTCAAGGCCCGTACGTCCGTCTTCGCCAGCAGGGACGCCAAGGCCTACTTCGCCGAGGAATTGAGCGTTCTCAAACCCCAAATCGTTCCATTGCCCCGCGATATCACGCGGCAACTCGGCAACGCCGTCATAAAAATCCGGCACCATAATGCGACCCGTGTGGTCATGCAGCGACGCGATGACTTTGGACAGAACTCGGATGGGGTTGCGGGCAATGCCACCATACATGCCTGAATGGAGGTCTTTGTTTGGCCCCGTAATTGTCAACTCTTCGCCGAGCAATCCGCGCAGGCGGGTGACAATTGCCGGCGTATCCTCGCCAAACAAACCTGTATCGCAAATCAAGGCGACATCTGCGGTCAGCTCTTCGCTGTTTTGCATCATGAACGGCACGAGCGATGGTGAGCCGCTCTCTTCTTCGCCCTCGAAGAAGATTGAGACCCGATCCGGCAACTTACCATGAACCGCTTTCCAAGCGCGGCACGCTTCAACAAAAGTCATGAGCTGCCCCTTGTCGTCAGAAGCGCCACGCCCGCGAATGACGCGGCCTTTCGGTGTCTCTTCGACCGCGGGTTCAAACGGTGGGTTGGTCCAAAGGGACAAGGGATCGACAGGTTGCACATCATAATGGCCATAGAACATCGCATGTGTGCCCGATCCGGGACCATGGGCTACGACCATCGGGTGGCCCGGCGTTGCGCGTTTGGACGCCTCAAACCCGAGCACATTGAGGTCCGCTACCAGCCAATCAGCGGCTTCCTCGCAGGCTTCGGCAAAGGCCGGATCGGTTGAGATAGATTGAATGCGCAACAACTCCAACAAACGGTCTGTTGCATTTTGCAGGTCGGAATCAACTTGCGCTAAAACTTGGTCTAAAGACATAATCCGCCCCCGCGATTGTCTGTTTGGACCACAGGTTTAACGACCCCGCCAGCTCTGTAAAGTCAAACCCGACATAGGCTGAAACAATGCTTTGTGATCGCATGGGACTGCGCACTAAATTGGATACAATAGATTGATTAAAAACAAAAATTAACCATTTGGGCATCCCACTACGCATACTTTCTGGCCGCCGACACACTCTCGCGGCTCTAAAATGTGCTATGGTGCCGACTTATTTTATTCACATCCGCGTTGGAGCGGCAAATTGTAGCTGTGTTTCATTGGTGGGGGTGCTCTATATAGCAACCAACTGAATATTGGGGACTGACCTATGAGCTACAATTCCGCGCTAGATGCCGCTTTAGACCGCCTTCATAACGAAGGGCGGTATCGCATTTTTATCGACGTGGAACGCACACGCGGGAACTTCCCCGATGCGGTTTGGACGCAGCCTAACGGGTCTCAAAAAGACGTCACCATTTGGTGCGGAAATGACTACTTGGGAATGGGACAACATCCAAGCGTTTTGGCAGCTATGCATGAGGCGCTCGATGCGACAGGTGCGGGCTCCGGCGGGACGCGCAATATTTCAGGCACAACTGTCTACCACAAACGGCTTGAGGCTGAGCTGGCCGACCTTCATCAGAAAGAAGCGGCGCTGCTGTTTACGTCGGCCTATATCGCGAATGACGCAACCCTTTCGACCTTGCCGAAGCTTTTTCCGGGCATGGTGATCCTTTCTGACGCGCTGAACCACGCGTCAATGATAGAAGGCATCCGCCGCAACGGTGGCGGAAAGATGGTGTTCAAGCACAATGATCTAGATGATTTGCGCGAAAAGCTGGCCTCTCTGCCCGCGAACGCGCCGAAACTAATCGCGTTTGAAAGCCTTTATTCGATGGACGGTGATTTCGGCCCGATTGAGGCGATTTGCGATCTTGCTGATGAATTCGGCGCTCTGACTTATATGGATGAGGTGCACGCGGTTGGCATGTACGGCCCGCGTGGTGGCGGGATCGCCGAACGCGACGGGTTGCTCGACCGGGTCGATATTATCAATGGAACATTGGCCAAAGCTTATGGTGTCATGGGCGGCTATATCGCGGCCTCTGCCAAAATGTGCGACGCCATTCGATCCTACGCACCAGGTTTCATCTTCACCACGTCGCTGCCACCAGCGGTGGCTGCCGGGGCAGCGGCAAGCATTCGCCACCTTAAAGACTGCGGCTCGCAACGCGCCAAACATCAGCAATGCGCGGCAACCCTGAAGCTGCGGCTTAAGGGCCTCGGTTTGCCCCTGATTGATCATGGCAGCCACATTGTGCCTGTGCATGTTGGTGATCCCGTGAAGTGCAAAATGATCTCCGATATGCTGCTTGAAGATCACGGCATTTACGTCCAGCCGATCAATTTCCCAACGGTTCCACGTGGCACGGAGCGTTTACGCTTCACGCCATCGCCGGTTCACACGCCGCCCAAAGTGGATGCGCTTGTTTCAGCATTGGACACATTATGGTCCCATTGTGCTCTAAATAGAGACAAGGTGGCGGGCTAGAGTCTTCCTGCGTGCATCTGAACCGCTCTTTATGTTAACAACAACTTAGGGGCCTGACTGGGGACGAATCGCAGGCTTAAGGGACTGATAAGTTAGCAATTTAAGTGGCGGGCAGGGTCTGATGCTGGGGCGTAAGTCACATTCTGAGTCGGGTGAGGAGCACGTAAAGCGTAGCTTCGACGACTATGATGTGAAGCTTGGTGATCTCATGCGCGGCGAGCGTGCCACGATGGGCAAGTCCCTGCTTGATGTGCAGCGCGAACTAAAAATCAAAGCCAATTACATTGCCGCTATCGAGAATTGCGACCCTTCCGTATTTGAAACGCCAGGATTTATCGCAGGCTATGTGCGCTCCTATGCGCGCTTTCTTGGGCTCGATCCAGATTGGGCATTTCAGCGCTTTTGCGAAGAATCTGGCTTCAATGGCGTTGAAGGTCTTTCGGCCACGACGGCCACCACCAGCAAAGCGAAATCATCTGCGCCTTCGGGCCGAAAGCTACGAGACGATCCGATTGTACAGCCCATGGCGCCTTATGCGCCGGTTGGCGAAAGCGTGTTTTCGCGTATTGAGCCGGGCGCTGTCGGGTCCGTCGTTGTTATGCTGGCGTTGATTTCGGCTTTGGGGTTCGGCGGCTGGACCGTCTTGAACGAGATTCAGCGCGTAGATTTTGCTCCAGTTGAGCAATCGGCAGGCGTCGCGACTGAGGTGGCCGGACTGCAAACCGGGCTGCCAAACGAAGCCGACCCGGTCGCAAGCGGGCGGTTCGCCGCGCCGACGCCAGATGCATTGGACCGACTGTATCGTCCGCAAGCGTTGGAGGCGCCCGTTTTGACGGCGCGCGACGGGCCTATCGCCGCGCTTGACCCGAAAACAAATGGCGCTTTGGTTGATGCTGTTGAAGCATTCCAAGCAGAAATTGAAGTCGCACTTGCTGCGGTTGATGCGCCGGCTTTCCCCGCGCCGCCGCAGGTGCTTGAGGAAGACAAACCTGACGTCGTGCTCTTTGCGGTACGGCCCGCTTGGGTGCGTGTTGCCTCGCTCGACGGCACCATACTCTTTGAGAAAATTCTCGATGCGGGTGAGCAATATATCCTGCCGCAAACCAGCCAGCCGCCCCAGCTGCGTGCTGGCAATGCGGGCTCGGTCTTTTTCAACGTCAAAGGTGAGACATATGGCCCCGCAGGTAGCGGTGCCTCTGTTGCAAAGAATGTGGCTTTGGGTGTCGATGCCATCAAAGAAGTCTATGCAAAGGCGGACACGACCGAAGCCCTGTTGGCCGAGACCTTGAAAGCAATGGCGGACACGCCGGTTGTCGAAGACCCGGACGCGCCGATCACACAATAAGTCTATCGCTTTCGATTGCGCCGCCACGTGAGCTGTCTATATTCTATGACAGATACTCGTCGCGGAGCTGAGCACAAATGTCACTGCATTCCATACGCCCCTGGCGCCAAATAGATCGTCGTCCCTCGCGCAAGATCATGGTCGGAAATGTGCCCGTGGGCGGTGATGCGCCGATTACGGTTCAGACGATGACCAACACAGTCACAACAGACATCAAAGGCACGATCGCTCAGGTGCAAGCCTGCGCCGAGGCCGGTGCAGATATTGTGCGGATCTCTGTCCCGGACGAAGCGTCCTCAAAGGCGCTTAAAGAGATTGTTCCTGAATGCCCGGTTCCCATCGTGGCCGACATCCATTTCCACTACAAACGCGGCATCGAGGCCGCAGAAGCAGGGGCCGCCTGTTTGCGCATAAACCCCGGAAATATCGGTGACGAGACCCGTGTAAAAGAGGTCATCAAAGCCGCGCGTGACCACAATTGTTCAATCCGCATCGGGGTCAATGCAGGCTCACTTGAGAAACATCTGTTGGATAAATACGGCGAGCCTTGCCCGGACGCGATGATCGAAAGCGGGCTCGACCATATACGTATTCTCGAAGACAACGATTTTCACGAATACAAAATTAGTTGCAAAGCCTCCGACGTGTTCATGGCCGCCGCCGCCTATCAGGGCCTGGCTGAGCAAACTGATGCGCCAATTCATTTGGGCATTACCGAAGCGGGTGGACTGGTCTCCGGGACGATCAAATCCGCCATTGGGCTGGGCAACCTGCTGTGGATGGGTATCGGCGACACGATCCGCGTGTCATTGTCCGCTGACCCGGTTGAAGAGGTTAAAGTTGGTTACGAAATCCTTAAATCGCTGGGGCTGCGGCATCGCGGCGTCAACATCATTTCCTGCCCGTCCTGCGCGCGTCAGGGCTTTGACGTCATCGCGACTGTGGCGGAGCTTGAAAAGCGTCTGGAGCATATCAAGACACCAATGAGCCTTTCTATTATTGGCTGCGTTGTAAACGGGCCGGGGGAGGCTTTGATGACGGATGTTGGGTTCACCGGCGGTGGTGCCGGTTCAGGTATGATCTATATGGCTGGCAAGCAGGATCATAAGCAAAGCAATGAAGGCATGGTCGATCATATTGTCGGGCTTGTTGAAAAACGCGCCGCTGAGCTTGATGTCGAAGAGGCCGTAGAGGCGGAATAGCCATGTTCAAAACCGTTGCAGTTGTTCTGGGCTTGGCTGTCATCGCTCTTGGTGGGTTTGTCAGGCTCAACCCGCTCGATCCCAAGGCTTTGCATGTAGATCCCGAAACCGTGGACCGTCCGGGCAACCCCGGACATGTTCTTATGCGTGAAAACGGCGATATAGCACCGGAAATTTACCCATTGCCGCTACCCGAGCTCGCGGCGCGCCTCGAGGCGGTTATACTTGCGACGCCAAGGACAATGCGGCTGGAAGGGAAGCTTGAAGATGGGTGGGCAAGTTTCGTAACCCGCAGTCGCCTATGGGGGTTTCCCGACATCGCTTCCGTCAAGATTGTTGCGGTTGAAGGTGGAAGCAGTGTGCGGATTTTTTCTCGCCAACGCTATGGCTACGCAGACCTGGGCGTAAACCGAACCCGCGTAGAAAGCTGGCTTTCACAGCTTTAGTGTTGTCACGACAGCGTGCAGCTGCCCCGTTGTTCGCGCCACATAGGAACGTTCAAAGACATCTCGCATTTTGCCATGAATACGCGACCGCCGACCGTCATGCACCGGACCTCGCCAAGCTCGACCCGCACACCGCCCTTGTCAGTGCAATAACACTCAACTGTCTTTTTGCCTTCGGCCACTGATTGCGTCGTTAATGCAGCAGAGGCCAGCGCGATAATAAGCGTCATTTTCCTCATGTAAAAACGCTAGCACAGTTGACGCCCCTTTGCCAATCGGGCAGCACCATCGTCATGGTAGCACTAGAAAAACTGGCACAGATCACACAGCGCTTTGAGTTTTTGGAGGCGCAATTGGCCTCCGGCGCAACAGATGACATCGCCTCGATAAGTCGCGAATATGCTGAACTCAAACCTGTGGCCGAAGAGGTTGCCGCCTTCCGCGCAATATTGGACGGAATAGAGGCGGCGGAAGCAATGCTGTCCGACCCGGAAATGAAGGAATTGGCGGAAGAGGAGCTCTCTGAGCTGCGCGCCCAACTGCCGGATGCCGAAGCATCTATTCGGATCGTTTTACTGCCCAAAGATGCGGCTGACGCGAAGCCTGCAATGATTGAAATACGCCCCGGCACAGGCGGCGATGAGGCCGCCTTGTTTGCGGGCGACCTTTTGAACATGTATCGGCGCTACGCCGAGGACAAAGGTTGGACGTTTGATATCATCGAGATGGCCGAGAGCGAGCTTGGCGGCATCAAAGAGGTGACGGCCCATGTTAAGGGGCAGGGGGTGTTCGCGCGGTTGAAATACGAATCCGGTGTGCACCGCGTACAACGCGTTCCTGTAACAGAGTCGGGCGGCCGCATTCACACCTCAGCTGCGACCGTCGCGGTCTTGCCAGAAGCCGAAGACGTCGATATCGACATCCCGGCTACTGATATTCGCATCGATACGATGCGGGCCTCCGGCGCTGGTGGGCAGCATGTCAATACGACGGACTCGGCTGTTAGAATTACCCATATCCCGACGGGCATCATTGTCGTGAGCTCAGAAAAATCTCAGCACCGAAACCGAGAGATTGCGATGCAGGTGCTCCGTGCACGGCTCTATGATCTGGAACGGCAAAAGATCGATGATGCACGCTCCGCGGACCGCAAGGCGCAGGTTGGGTCTGGCGACCGGTCTGAACGCATCCGCACTTATAACTTTCCGCAAGGGCGCATGTCGGATCACCGTATCAACCTCACGCTCTATAAGCTCGACCAGGTCATGCAAGGCGACTTGGACGAGATCATCGACGCGCTGACGGCCGATGCACAGGCGCAAATGCTAGCGGATGAGGGCCTGTGACCCTGGCCGATGAACGCGCCGACGCCATTGCCAAATTGACAGCTGCTGGAATAGTCGATGCGGCGCGTGAGGCTGATTTGCTTCTCGGCGTGGTGTTCCCAAGGAAATACGTCGATTACGAGGAAGTCTTTACGCCTGAATTTGCCGCCCGGTACCGCGAGGTCGTCGCGCGTCGCGCCTCTCGCGAACCGCTGTCACACATTTCGGGACGCCGCGCGTTTTGGAACCATGTGTTCGAAGTCAGCAACGCCGTTTTGGATCCACGTCCGGATACAGAAACTCTGGTCGAGGCCGCGCTCGATTTAGAGTGGCGCACCGTACTTGATCTGGGCACGGGGTCAGGTTGCATATTGCTGTCGCTCTTGGCGGAACGGGAGCAGGCACGCGGTGTTGGAATAGATATCAGCGAAGACGCTTTGTCCGTCGCAATGCGAAACAGGTCCGCGCTCGAACTCAATCAACGCGCGACATTGCAAAGGGGCGACTGGCTGGTCGGACTTGAAGGGGTGTTCGACCTGATCGTGTCAAATCCGCCATACATTACGCAAGGCGCCTATGAAACGCTGCAGCCCGAGGTGCTGAAATTTGAGCCAAGGGTTGCGCTTACGCCAGGTGGCGATGGTCTCGATGCCTACCGCGTCCTTGCACTTGACACGCCGGCGCATCTGGCAGTAGGTGGCACACTTTTGCTGGAAATTGGATTTGACCAGCGGGACGCTGTGCAAGAGATTTTGCGCAACGCTGAATGGCAAGAGATTGCCGTCATTCAGGACTTGAGCGGGCATTCACGTGTCATTTCGGCGAAAAGGGGCTGAAAATTTACAGCTTCTTGTCGAATCGGCTTGCATAAATGCGCAACGCGTTGTTTGGTGTGAGTGTAAGAAGTTGGTGCCTTGGCGCCCCTTACACCTAAGCCAAAAATAAGGTCTCGATTTTGCGTCGCTGTGACGCCGCGTTTGGAAGTGGAAAAGATCGAACAAGCCGACCTTCTGAGATAAGGCTGGAATAATTTCAAAATGAGATCACAGAAATCCCGTTCGCGCGGTAAGAACCGCAACAACAACCGTCCTTCGGGCAATATCGTAAACCGCGTTTTTGACAGCTCGGGCCCCGAAGGCAAGGTGCGCGGCACGCCGCAGCAAATTATTGAGAAATATCAACAGCTCCATCGCGATGCGCAGCTGTCCGGAGACCGCGTTTCCGCAGAGAACTTCCAGCAACATGCCGAGCATTACGCGCGCATGCTGGCTGAGGCGATGCGCGAACAAGAAGCGAAACGCGAGGCGCATGAAGCACAGCAGGCCCAAAATCGTGAGCGCCAACAGCGCGAGCGCGAAGAGCGTCTGGAAAAGCAGCAGACCATGCAAAATGGTGACACGCAGCAACAACCTGATGCACAGGAAAAGCCGCGACGCTCTCGCAAACCACGTGTCGAAGGCGAACGCGATGGCCTGGATCGGGTTCTGGGCGCAGGCGACCAGCCTGACGTCATTGATCTGAGCGGTGCTGATGACAATGAAAGTGGGTTGGTAGAAACCGTTGAGGCGGCGCCAAAACCTGCGCGCAAACCACGCAAGCCTAAGAAGGAAGCGGTTGAAGCGCCAGCAGACGATCAAACCGCTGCTGAATAAGCTCCTCCTCGACCCAGTCGAAATTTTAAAAATTAGCGCGCCGCAATTGCCCGCGCGAGGGCGCAGAATTGTTCTAAACCCACTTGCTCCGCGCGTTCGGTCGGGCTGATATCTGCGCTGATCAACCGGTCCTCTATATCGGGTGCAAGCGCTTTTAGCGCCGTCCGAAGCATCTTGCGACGTTGATTAAATGCCGCCGCGACAACCTTGTTGAGCGTGGCTGCATCCGCCTCATATCGCGGTGCTGGCAACGCATCCAAATGCACAACAGCGGAGCGGACTTTAGGGGCCGGCACGAAAGCCTCAGGCGCAAGCTCCATGACGATACGCGGAGTGCTGCGCCATTGGGCGAGTATCGCAAGGCGTCCGTAGGCTTTGCTGCCTGGGTTGGCTGTGATGCGCAGTGCCACTTCACGTTGAAACATCAAGGTCAGACTCTGCCAAAAAGGGGGCCAGTGCGGTGGTGTCAGCCAGCGGACCAACAGTTCAGTGCCGACATTATAGGGGAGGTTGGCAGCCACCCGAATTGGCGGCGTCAAATGCGCCAACGGATCGACCTCCAATGCGTCGCCATTGATCACTTGCAACCTGTCGGGATAGGCCTTCGAAATATCGGACAAGGCTGGCAGGCATCGCGCGTCTTTCTCTATGGCTAGCACATGCCGAGCGCCTTCGGCCAAAAGGCCGCGTGTTAAGCCACCTGGCCCGGGGCCGACTTCCAAGACATCGCAGGCTTCTAGGTCCCCTGCCTGACGCGCGATTTTTGCCGTCAGGTTCAAATCCAACAAGAAGTTCTGTCCCAGAGACTTTTTCGCGGAAAGCTGATGCTCGCGGATCACCTCCGACAATGGTGGCAGGCCGTCTATCTGCGCCATGCTGTCTCCATTTGGTCAAAAATACTCAACCGTCGCCGCGCGCAGATGCCATATCCCGAGCCATCTTTAACGCTGCGAGGGTTGAGCTAGGGTCGGCCACCCCTTGACCTGCAATGTCAAACGCGGTGCCATGGTCGGGCGAGGTGCGTATGAAATCGAGCCCTAGGGTCACATTGACGCCACCAGCAAAATCGATCGTCTTGATCGGGATGAGCGCCTGGTCGTGATACATCGCGATGGCCGCGTCATAGCCTTCGCGCGCGCTTGCATGAAACATGGTATCGGCAGGCCACGGGCCGCTGACACGCATTCCTTCGCTCTCCAGCTTCGACAACAGCGGCACGATCCAGTCCAACTCTTCTTTGCCCATCGTGCCGCCTTCACCAGCATGCGGGTTCACGCCGCAAACCGACAAACGCGGCGCAGCGATACCAAAGTCTCGCTTCAAAGCGGCCTGCGTAATACGAAGCGTTTCGCTTACCAGTTCAGGGGTGAGCGCGGAAACGACATCGCCTAGCGCGATATGGATCGTAACGGGTACGACGCGCAGTTCGGGGCAGGCCAGCATCATCACGACGTGGTCTTTGCCATCCAGTGTTGCCAGAAATTCGGTATGTCCGGGGTAAGAAAAATCGGCGCCATCTTTCAGCGCTTTCTTATGAATCGGCAACGTGCAAAGCGCGCTTGCGGCCTTAGATTTCACCAATGATACGCCGCGTTCGATTGTCTCAATCACGCCCTTCGCATTGCGTGGGTCGGGCGATCCGGGGACGGCATCGCCGTCGAACACATGCGGCAAAACGGGCAGGGGCCCGTTGGCGTCAAATTGTTCGATGGCTTCGAGGACCTGGACAGGCCCTGCAACATGGCGCGGATCAGCGATAAGAATAAACGGCGTCTCACGCCCTTGCGCGGCCCAAGATTTCTGCGCGATTTCCAGTCCGACACCGGCAGGTTCCCCGCAGGTGAGACAGATCGGGGTCATGGCGACTCGACTATGATGGCGTCAGCGCGCAGCTCCTCTAAGAAGCTATCTGCGTAAGATGCCAGCCTTTGGTTGAAAAGCTGCTGGCGGATTGCGTCGCGTTCATCAACCACGGGAAGCGGCTCGCCGTTTTCATCGAGCTCCGGCTCCGCCACGGGGCCGGTCTCGACAGTCCGCCCGCAGAGCATGAGAAACACCAGGAATTCGCCATTTTGTCGCGTCAAAGCCGTTGAGACTTCATTGTCGTCCAGTTTTGCCAGCTCAAAGGCTATGTCAGAGGGCACGTCGGCGGAGGCCAGTGTCACACGCTCAAACTGATCGGCGGGCAATGACTGGGCTGGCTTGTAAAGGTCATCACAGGTGTCATAGCGGTCCCTGTAGTCTTGCGCCTTTGACTGCGCAGCCGCGCTGGTGCCGCCTGGTACCAAGATGGTTGCATATTCAAGCGCAAGGGTGTCCGGGGCCTCGGGGTCTGTTTCTTCCAAGGCGCGCAGCTGAAAAATACCGATACCCGCCCCGAGAGGGACCGGGTCTGTGATCTCACCGGGTTCGAGCACCAGGACCGCCGCTCGCAAAACAGGCGGCACCTGTCCGATAGGCAGCCATTCAAGCCGTCCACCACGGCTGCGGGTCGGGGCCGCTGAATACTGCCGCGCGGCAGCGGCAAAACCGCCTTCGGTTACAATCGTATCTGATAGCCGTTGGATAAGCGCCCGGTTCGCCGCGGCGTTCTCTCCCTGTGCGGGCACGATGATTTCCGACAGGAGCAAACGGACACCGCCGCGCCCCTCGGTGCGTTGCGACTGCGCGCGGTCCACCTCGGCATCGCTTACCTGCGCGCGCGGGCCGAAGCGGCTACGTACATAATTTCGCCAAGCGAGGCCGGAGGCGACAAAGTCGCGGAAGGTTTCTGCCGAAACGCCAGCTTGGCCAATCGCAGCAATAAACTGTTCCGCGGTAAGGTTCGCACGGGAGGCGAATTCTTCCATTCCGCCGCGGATATCCTCGTCGGTAAGAGAGATACCGGCACGGCGTGCTTCGGCCAATCGCAACTTGTCTTCAATCAGCGCTTTGCGCGCTTCCTCGGCTGGGTCGCCGGGCGCACGCAGAAGCGTTAGCAGCCGCGTACGCTGGTCAAGCTCATAGCGTGTGATGATCGCGTCATTGACGGAGATTACGGGCTCAAACAGACCTTGCGCGAGCGTCGGTAAGGCCAACACCGCCGAGGTTACAATACCCATAGCTGCTGTTTTGAGAGCATGTGTGATCGTCATTGTCTGGCCCGCCCGTCTCGTCTTCTTTTTACCCGTTGCAAGAGCGCGCAAACCCTGCGCCGCCTATGCCCTTTGCCCCGAACCCTGCCAGTTGGACCGACAGGCTTACATCGGTTGTTGGCGTTACATTAGTCGAAGACGTGAACCGGCGCGAGAGGGAAAGGTCAAACCGGGCGCATTCGTTTTGATAGCTGACCCCAAGACCAGCGCGGCTGGTGCGGTCCTCCACAAAGTCGTAGCGCAGATCGGATGAAAGGGTCCAATGGCGGTTCAGCCGATAGTCCCCATCGACCGCGAATTCGGAAATATCGAGGGGGCGGCCTTCCGCGCTATCGGCCTCAAGCCAGACATAAGTTGAACCCAAGTTAAACTGGTCGGTTGCCCAGCTCATGCGCATCTCGTTGCGCGAAAAGGAGAAGTCATCTTCAAACAGGGCGCGGTTTGTCAGTGTGAACTGGGTGCCGACTTTTAGTTGTGCTGCGGCGAGCCAATCGGAATCCTTCCCTTGCAAGCCAGATGAGGGCGTGAACTGCCCCAAATCCGTTTCGCGCAGTACGCGCCCAACGGTCAGCCCTAGGGACCATCCGTCAACGTCATCACGGGTGTAGCTCAGCCCAATGTTTGCGCGGGCGCCACGCTCTTGCGCGTCCACGCCGGGGAACCGTGAATAGGAAAATAGGTTTGCTTCGTCAAACTCCATGAGCAGGCTGTCCTCATTGGCGACGTTGCGCGCGCTCTCTTTCGACCAGACCAGCTGAACGGTCGGTTCCAAAAGATGCGTGGCACCTGAGCCTTGGCGCAGCATCGGCCAGCGCCACTCAGCTGCGACATAGGGTGTCACCTCGGTGGTGTCATTGAATTCAGGCCGGTCATCTTGCGATATGCTGTACCAATCTGCGCGCACCGAAGTTGACCCGGCAAAGATCATCCCATTGCGCCAAACCCAATCCCGCCGCCAATCAACGACCGCTGAAAGGCGGGCAGCATCACGCCCAACCCCGTTCGTTGCCAAATCTGAGCGGCGAAAAAGCCCGGACGCTTCCAATTGCAGTTTTGCGATCCCACCTGCCATCGATGGCGCGAAACGCCGGGCGTAAATGGCATCACCGACAAGTGTAGGAAGGACACGGTTGTCGTCGCCCTCGCGCAGCGACTTATAGTGGATAAACTCGAAACCGGTGTATTCGTCAGCCCGCGCTCGGCTAATCGTAATCGCGCTATCAAGCCTGTCTTTGTCAGAATAGTCGTATAGCAATAAGTAACCCGGGTCGGAAACCAGCTCCAGATCGAACGCCAGCTCATAGTCGCGCGGAAGGGCAAAACGGCCATCCGCAAATAGGTAAGACCGCGCATTGGCATTGCTGACTTGGTCATCATTTGTGACGGCCCCGTTCAGTTCAATGCTGCCATACCGAAACTTTTGTCTGTAGCGCCCTTCTAGCGTGGTCGAGCCACCGGTCGTGACCCAGGGCGTCAGCGTCAGATCTGCGTGATCGCCTAGCGTAATAAAATAGGGCGTTTTGATACCCACGCCGATATCCCCGTTAGACCGCAATGACGGTAGCAAAAAACCGGTAGCGCGTTCGACGGTTGGGTCCGGTAAGCGCAAATAGGGCCAGTAAAACACAGGAATATCGAGCACCCGGAAGCTCGCATTGTCAAAATAAAGTTGGCGCTCTTTCTGATCATGCGTTATCCGTTCGGAGCGAATTTCCCACAAAGGTACCGGGTTGTCTTCGCAAATCTGGCAGCTTGAAGCGACGGTTTTATAAAACTGCGTGAACCGCCCGTCGGTGCGACGGATTTCGTTTGCTGCAATCTGCAATTGTTGGGTGAAAACGGCGCGGGCTTGCGCCAAGACGCCCGATTGCAGATCCCCTGAGAGCTCGGCGAATGCTGCAACAATCGTGATGTCATCGCCATCGATCAGGTAAAGCGGACCTCCGACGCGCAGGCTGTCGGTCTTGCCATCATAGGTGACCGAGCTTGCCCGCAGCCGGACGCCGTTTTGCAATATTTCGACATTGCCGTCGGCTATGAGCCGCTGTCCGCTTGGATCGAATGTGACTTGATCCGCGACCAAAGACGCCGGGCTTGTGGAGGTTTGCGCCCAAAGAGGCAGGCAAAAAAGACTGACTGCGATTGCGAAAAAGATGCGCAACATCACCCGTCCTCCGTGTGGAACAAAAGACCGAGCGATAAGAAAATGCCCGCCAAAGGTGGCATCCAAGCAGCGACGATGATCGGAATTTGTCCGTTCTCACCGAGAACCTGAGCGAAGTTCCGAAGAAAATAGACCGAAAAGCCCATCAATATTGCCAACAAAACCATCAGACCAGTGCGCCCAAACCGGGTATGGCGCATCGTAAACCCTGCGCCAATCAGCACCATCGCGGCCAGGAGTATCGGGTTTGCAAGCTCCATATTCAACCAGACCCTGTGTTGCAGCGCCGAAAACCCCGCGCGGTCAAGCTGCCTGATAAAACCTGGAAGCTCCCAGATCGGGATCGCCGAGGGGGAGCCAAAACTGTCCTGTATTTGATCGCGCGTCAGATCAGACGGCAGGGACAGGCTGGCATAGCTCTGCGCGCTTTCCTCCGCGCTGGTGTCGGCCTCAAACATCCAGCGCTTTGCGTCTGTCAGGAGCCACTGACCGGGTTCTAAGACGCCGCGATCAGCCGAGATGCGATAGGTGACCTCGCCCTGCCGGTCGAACCCATAAAATGTAACGCCATAAATTTCCGTACCGTCCAAATTCGATCGCTCAGCTTTGATAACAACCTGACCATCGCGGCTCGCTTGGCGAAGCCATAGCCCCCGATCGCTGATAGACAATGTGCTCGAGGTGCCGGCGTAGCGTTGCGAAGCCAATTCAAACTGTTTTGACGTGGCGGCAACGATGGGGTTCAACGCGGCAACGCCCAATGCCCCGAAAAGTGCAGCCGTAATAACAGGCGCAACCAGTGTCCGGATCGCAGATCTACCGGAGGCGCGCGTGACCACCATTTCGGATGTGCGAGACAGGCTCAAAAACAGCATGATTGTCGACAGCACTGTAAGAAGCGGCAACATGCGATACATGGTGGCGGGAGATTTCAGCAAAGCCAGCTCACCAGCTTCAAATAAGCCGACAACCTCGCTGTCGAAGCGGCGCATCTGCTCAACCATGTCGATCAAATACACGATTCCAAAAAACACGCCGAACACGACAAGAAAAGATCGTACAAACAGCCGCGCCACGTACCAATCCAACCTCATGCGGCACCTGTCGCTGTGCGCGCGCGGCGTAGCTTGGGAAGGCTTGAGGCCGCAATTAGGGCGCTCGTTATTGTCGCGCCAAAGAGCGGCGACAAATACGCCATCCACCAAAGGTCTGCATCTTTGCGCGCCACATCCTCGGATGCGTTCGCTACCAGTTGAACAAGGATAATCAAGACCACCGCGAGGATGACTTGGCGCCAGACCCCAAACCGTGAAAACCCGCCCATCACAAGCGCCGCGAAGCCCATCATCGGCACCACGACAGATAGAAGAGAACGCGCAAATCTATCATGCCCCTCATAGAGAAAGTCCGGTAGCTCTCCCGCTGCGGTTGCGACGTCTTCTGGTGTGGGGTCCAGCAGAACGTGGGTCGGGAGCTCTCGCAGATCGCGCAGCCGGGTGCCACCTTCTTTGATGAGCCCGCCTATGTCATAGGCAAAATCTTGGAATTCAACCGTCGTCAGGTTGCCGGTTTTCGGGCGCAGTGTTTGGGCCATCCCGTTGAACATGACCAAACGTGGCCCGGTTTCCGCCCGTACCAGCAGCGCTTTTTCGGCGGTGTAAGTGATGACCGCAGAACCGTCGCGCTCATCCTCCAAAAACAGCTCAAGCATTTCACCGCGATCGGTGATATCGCGAATGTAGACCGTGATCCCTGTGGCAGGATGAATAAATTGGCCTTCCTTGAGGAACCTTGCGGTGATGTCTTGCCCAACCTCAGCGCTGCGCCCGGCAAGCTCGGTGCGCGCGGCAGGAACCAGTAGATGGGCCAATATCCCCACGAGTATCGCGACAATCATGCCAAAATACAGAACGCCGCGCCCGATACGTAGCGTCGAAGCACCGGCCGTTTGGAGGACCACCATTTCTGATTCTGCGGACAGCCTGTTGGTGACATAGACCGCCGCGACAAAAGCAGAGATCGGGAGCACGATCATGATGACATAGGGCAGGGCGAGCAAAGTGAATTCAAGAAAGACCAATGCGGTCTGCCCGTCAGCGATCAATTGATCGAAAAGCGAGATCGCGCGGTTGATCCAATAGACAGACACCAACACGAGCGAGAAAAAGCCAAACAAAAGCAGCAATTGAGACAGCATATATCTGTCAAAACGCGCCAATTGATCCTCCTGCCCGATTTTTTTGAAAACACTAGACGATAATGCACGGGCTAAAAAGGCCCTTCTGGTCATCTGTGTGGTGGCGCGCTAGTTGTCGGACACCATCGAACTCAATTGCAGAAAGCCGCGCCATGACCGCTCCCAGAACGCCTGATTTCATCGCCACTGATATTGATCTGATCAAAGAGATGGAGGGTGTGCTCGCGATATTTCTTGGTGACGAAGGCTCGATGGACGCGACTGCAAAGCGCGTAAACCGCTTGTCGCGCGGTGCGGTTGCCCGTTTGGCGGAGGGGGAAGCTTTCGGCAAGCTCGACGCCGGCAAAGCGATGATGCTCGCTTATCCGATCAACTTGTCCGCCGAAGGCGTCATTGTCGTAAAGCTTGCCAAACGGCCCGCAGTGAGCGATGCGCGCGCCGCTGGTGCCACAATCGCCAAAATGGCGGGAAACAAAGCGATCCATGTTTTATGCGGAAATTTACGCCGGGCGGAAGAGGTCGCATTGGGCCTGGCCTTGCGCAGCTACGGGTTCAACGATCACTTCACCAAAGACGATGAGGCACAGGGCAGTGTAACGTTCATGGTCAACAAACCTGATGAGGTGCGAGATGCTGGTGCTGCGCATGGGGCCATCGCTGAGGGCGTGTTTTTCACCCGGGACCTCACCAATGAGCCCGCAAATGTTCTGACCACGACTGAGTTCGCCAACCGCTTGGTAGAGCTTGAGGCACTGGGTCTCAAGGTTAAGGTGCTGGAAGAAGACGCGCTTGAAAAACTTGGCATGGGCTCGCTTTTATGTGTCGGCCAAGGCTCTGATAGCCCGTCCAAGATCGTCGTTATGGAATGGATGGGTGGCGCTAAGGATGACAAACCTTTCGCATTGGTCGGCAAGGGTGTTGTGTTCGATACTGGTGGCATATCGCTCAAACCCGCTGCGGGCATGGAAGATATGACGATGGATATGGGCGGTGCCGGCGTCGTTTCGGGGGTGATGAAAACACTCGCCTCCCGTAAGGCAAAGGCAAATGTTGTCGGTCTGGTGGGGCTCGTTGAAAACATGCCCTCTGGGAATGCGGTGCGGCCCGGCGATGTTGTGACCTCCATGAAAGGTGACACGATTGAAGTGATCAATACCGACGCAGAGGGGCGTCTCGTGCTGGCCGACGTGCTTTGGTATGCGCAAGAAACCTATGAACCGGTTGGGATGATCAACCTTGCAACCCTCACAGGTGCGATCATCATTGGGCTTGGACATGAAAATGCGGGGGTCTTTTCAAACGATGACGGGCTCGCCAATGCCTTCCTCAAAGCCGCCAAAGCGGAAGATGAAGGGGCGTGGCGGATGCCGATGGGAAAGAAATACGACGAGCAGATCAAATCGCGCATCGCTGACATGAAGAATGTGGGTGGCCGGCCTGCGGGATCGATCACTGCCGCGCAGTTTTTGCAGCGTTTTGTGAAGCCGGAGACACCTTGGTGCCATCTCGACATTGCGGGTGTGGCGTCTGTGAAGTCTGAAACGGAGCTTGCTCCGAAAGGTGCGACTGGATGGGGCGTGCGGGCGCTGAACCGGTTGATCGCCGACAATTACGAGCAGTAGGCGGTGTCGGAGGCCTATTTCTACCACCTCACAGTGCAGCCTTTGGAGCAGACGCTGCCGAAACTTCTGGGGCTCGCTCGGAAGGCGGGGTGGAGGATTGCTGTGCGGGGTGTGGCGCAGGATCGGCTGGAATGGCTGGACGGCAAGCTTTGGGAGGGGGACGGGTTTCTTCCGCATGGGATTGCCGGTGGTCCACATGATGAAGATCAGTCTGTTTTGCTAACCACGGGGTCGGCTGGGAATGCGCCGGATTGTTTGATCAGCGTGGATGGGGCCGAAATCGCGCCAGAAGAGATCGCGCCCTTGAAGCGGGTGATGATCATTTTTGACGGAAATGATGGCGACGCGCTGAGCGTCGCGCGGGGGCAGTGGAAATCGCTGACTGAGGCGGAAATTCCGGCGAAATACTGGTCTCAGGAAAGCGGGTCTTGGGAGATGAAGGCCCAGCACCCAAAAGCGTGATCTGCTTCAAAATCGGCCATTTTCAGAGATCCCCGCATGCGGGGGATTCTGTAAGATACTGAAATTAAATAATATATAGGTTTTTGTTAAGCGGATGGAAACCTTTGCCGTTTTCGGCCTGAAAAGCCCAGCGAAATGCCGCGAAAAGCACCGCAGGCGACCGTCTGTCGATCATGCCGTCGCACGCGCGACATGCGCCGGACATTCTCTCGTCGTGAATAAACGTTCCTTGGTCTGGCTGACGGATATGGTCGACATGCATGTCATCAAGTGGAGCGCCGATGCGACCGCCAGTTCATCCTTGACGTTGCCCGCTCAAACCGGGTCCCTGTTGCGCATGCAGCCAATGTGCGGGACTTATCCGTCGTGCCGCCGCGACCGTTTGAAGCCACGCGCCCGGATGGATTGCCGGTTTGATCTTGGTAGCGTCTCAGACCTCTACGACCATCTCTAAGGACCCGCAAAGTGATCATCACCGAAATCCGCGTCACCCCGATGATGCTGCCGCTCAAGACCCCCTATGTCTGGTCGCAGGGCATCGAGGATGTCTTTTGCGTCAACCTGATCGAACTGGTCGGCGAGGATGGGCATGTGGGCATTGGGGAGACGACCACGGCACCAGATGCTGCCGCGCAAGCCATGGTCTTACGCAAGATCGGCCGGCGCTTTGTGGGGCGATCTGTTTTTGAAGCCGCGCAGATCATGGCGGAGGCGTATCGCGGTGACTTTCTGGTGTTTGGCGGGAACATGCCGCGCTATGCAAACCAGCTCATGTGCGGCTTCGATATGGCAGCGCTGGATTTGCAGGGGCAGGCGACGGGGCGCCCCGTTTGGGATCTGCTTGGCGGCGCTGTTCGCGACCATGTGAGCTATTTCTACTTTTTGCAGGGCGAGAGTATTGAAGCGCTTGTTGCTGATGCGCGGGTTGCGGTCGCGCAAGGCCACCCGATTATCTATTTGAAAGTGGGCATTGATCCAGACCGCGACGTTGCGGCGGTGAAAGCCGTGCGGGACGCCATTGGCGCGACGCGCTTGCGTCTTGACGCGAATGAGGCATGGGATCCGGCGATGGCGTTGCGGATGATCACCCGCCTTGCACCTTGCGATATTGAATATATCGAGCAGCCGACCGCATCGACGTCTTTGGAAGCTTTGGGGCAAGTGACGCGGCAAAGCCCCATCCCGATAGGGGCAGATCAATCCGTTTTCACCCTGAACGAGGTCTACCGCGCGGTTTATGGCGGTCATGCGCATATGATCGCGGTGGGCCCGCGTGAGATCGGAGGCTTAAGGCCAATGATCAAAGCCGCCGGGATTGCTGAGGCCGCCGGGCTAAAACTGTGCATTCATTCTTCCATGACGACCGCGATTACGACGGTTGCCGAACATCATGTTGGCCGCGTCATTCCGAACCTAGACGATGGAAACCAAGTCATGTGGCAGCTCTTGCAAGACAGTGTTCTGGATGGCCCGGATGTCGCGCCGGTGAAAGGCCGTTTGGCGCTGGAGGGCAAGCCGGGCTTGGGGTTGAGCCTCAATCGTGACGTGATTGCGCAAGCGGCCGAGCGGTTTCAAAACCGAGATCAGACCATCTGAGCCCGCATGTCAGCGGGTCAAAATCAGCTTATCGCCGCGAATTTCGATGCTTTCAAATCGCTCCAGATAACTCATCCCGAGCAGCGAGCCGAACAGCTCACCCTCATTGACTGACGCGCGCACGGTGCCCTCGTCGAAACCACTGATGGTGACATCTTGCAGGCGGACTTGGGCGGTGCGCACCGTGCCATTGGCCGTAAAGGCACGCCCGCCATAGATCAGCGTGTCCGGGTCGAGACCGACAAGGGCCGCATCTTCCTGACTGAGAACGACATCCGTGGCGCCGGTGTCGACGATGAACTCGACGGGCGTATCGCCAATGGAGAGCGTCAGGTAAAAATGGCCATCGGCGCGGCGTGGCACCTCGATCTGGCCGGCCCCCGCGTTGACGGTTTGGCGCGACATGACCGTGCTTTCAACATCCGACCAAAGCCCGTAGACCACGATAACGCCGATGAAAATAAACACCCAAAGCATTGCAGCGCGGGCGTTTGCGCCAAGGTTTTTGCGCCCGGATGCCAAGAAATAGCCGCCGATGACGCATAAGAGCAGCACCAGATAGATCAGTTGTCCAAAATCGTCGCCGGTCATGACTGCGCCTCCTGCTCTTTATATAGGGACGCGGTCAGAGCGGTGCCAGCGCGCCAAGGTCGCGCAGCCCATCAACCACGAATTGCACCGAAAGCGCGGCCAAGAGCATGCCCATCAGGCGCGTGGCCACGGTGACGCCAGTCGCGCCCAAAAGACGCTCGATCGGGCCTGCGAGCAGGAAAAGCGCGAAGACCAGCGCCACCACGACGATCATGACGCCGATGACGCTGAGCGTCACCTCCCACTGGGCGTTCGAGCCCAGCAAGATCATCGAAGCCAGCGCGCCGGGCCCCGCAATCAAGGGCATAGCGAGGGGAAAGACCGAAGGGTCGTTTGCGGTCTCAGCCACGTCATCGGCCTTCTCTTCACGCCGCGCCGAGCGACGTTCAAAGAGCATGTCGAGCGCGGTGATAAACAACAAGATGCCGCCCGAGATGCGGAAGGCGGCCAGCGAAATACCAATGAAATCAAGGATTTTCTGCCCGGCGAGGCCGAAAACAGTGAGGATAAGCACCGCGATGATGCACGAGGTCGCCGCGATTTTGAGCCGCTCGCCTTGTGTCATGCCGCGGGTCATGGCGACAAACATGGGCGCGAGGCCCACCGGATCGATCACCACGAAAAGCGTGAAGAAGGCGGTGATGGCGAGGGTCAATTCCATCAGCGCTGCGCCTTTTCGAGCCGGTCTTGCGCCTTGAGCCACATGGATTCCGCGCGGTCCATGGCGTCCATCACCTCAGCGTATTTCTTCTGGTAGACGTCGCGCTTGGCGGCGTTGGCGTCCTCGTAGATGGCGGGGTCCGCGAGGCGTTTGGCCAGCTCATCCTGCATGCCGGAGAGCTTTTCGACACGGGCCTCGCATTTGCGGACCTCCGCGCGCATTTCGAGAATGTCTTCGCGGGAGGCCTGTTTTTTCTTGGGTTTTTCGATCTTGTTGCCGGATTTGTCCTTGTCGGGCGGGGCGAGGAGAAGCTTGCGGTAGGCCTCCAGGTCGTCGGTGTAGGGGCTCACGCGGCCGTCTTTGACCAGCCAAAGCCTGTCTGCGACCAGGCTGAGCAGGTGCATGTCGTGGCTGACGAGAATGACGGCGCCGGAATAGGCGGTCAGGGCCTCGACCAGCGCCTCGCGCGACTCAATATCGAGGTGGTTGGTCGGCTCATCGAGAATGAGCAGATGCGGGGCAGGCAGGGTGGCCAGCAGCAGCGACAGCCGCGCCTTTTGACCACCAGACAAGCGCCCGACGGCCGTTTCGGCCTGATCTGCGCCAAGGCCAAAGGAGGCGAGCCGGGCGCGGAGCTTGGCCTGACCTTCGTTGGGGCGTTCTTTGATCAGGTGTTCAAGCGGGGTTTGGTCGATATGCAGCTCATCGACCTGATGCTGCGCGAAGAACCCTATGCGCAGCTTGTTCGATGCTGTGAGACGCCCGCCCATAGGTTTAAGCCTGTCCGATAACAGCTTGGCCAGAGTGGATTTTCCTTCGCCATTGCGACCCAGAAGCGCGATGCGGTCATCTTGGTCGATGCGTAGGTTCAGGTGGCTGAGGATGGCTTTATCATCATAGCCGACGGAGGCGGATTCGGTGTTGATGATGGGCGGCGACAGCTCTTCGGGTTCGGGGAAGGTGAAGACAGTGCGCGCGGCATCCTCGGGCGCGGTGATCGTCTCCATCTTTTCGAGCATTTTGACGCGGGATTGGGCCTGTTTGGCTTTGGAGGCCTTGGCTTTGAAGCGGTCGACGAAGGCTTGCAAATGCTCGCGCTTGGCGTCTTGTTTCTTGGCGGCGGCGGCCTGAACCGCGCGCTTAGCGGCACGCTGGCGGGCAAATTGATCATAAGGGCCGGTGTAATAGGTGAGCTGACGGCCTTCGAGATGCAGGATGGCGTTGACGGCGCGGTTCAACAGCCCGCGGTCGTGGGAGATGATGATGACCGTGTGCGGGTAGCGGGCGAGATAGGCCTCAAGCCAAAGCGCACCTTCAAGGTCAAGATAGTTCGTAGGCTCATCGAGTAGCAGGTAGTCAGGTGCCGCAAAAAGCACAGCGGCCAGGGCCACGCGCATCCGCCACCCGCCCGAAAAGGCAGAGCACGGCTGGTGCTGCTCGGCATAGGTGAAGCCAAGGCCAGACAGGATCGAAGAGGCGCGCCCTTCGGCCGACCAGGCATCAATATCAGCCAGCCGCGTTTGAATTTCCGCGATGCGGTTGGCATCGCTCGCCGTTTCGGCTTCGGCCAGTAGGCTTGCGCGTTCCGTGTCGGCAGCCAAAACGGTGTTCAGCAGCGAGACCTCGTTGCCCGGAACCTCCTGCGCGACGCCGCCGATGCGGGCCCGGTCGGGCAGGGTGATCGTGCCGCTTTCCAAGACAAGTTCACCGCGTATCAGCTTGAATAACGTCGTTTTTCCGGCGCCATTGCGCCCGATAAGCCCAACCTTGTGGCCGGTGGGAATGGTGGCGGACGCCCCCTCGAGCAAAGGGCGGCCTTCGACCGAGTAGCGCAGATCTGACATACGTAGCATGGCGCACCTGTCGCCTATGCCCGATCCCTTGTCAATCAAGCGCTTTTCAACCGCATTGCCTCATGCTAGATGCGCGCCAAATTCATACGCAAAGGAGCCTTCCAATGGCCATTCAACGCACCTTCTCGATCATCAAACCCGACGCCACCAAGCGCAACCTGACGGGTCAAATCGCAGCCAAATTTGAAGCCGCTGGTTTGCGTATCGTCGCGTCCAAACGCATTCAGCTGACTTTGGCACAAGCCCAAACCTTTTACGGCGTGCATGCGGAACGTCCGTTCTTTGGCGAATTGTGCGAATTCATGATCTCAGAGCCGATTGTTGTTCAGGTTTTGGAAGGCGAAGACGCGATTGCAAAGAACCGTGAAGTCATGGGCGCAACCAATCCGGCGGAAGCTGCTGAGGGCACCATCCGCAAAGAGTTCGCACTTTCGATTGGTGAGAATTCGGTCCACGGCTCCGACGCGCCCGAGACTGCGGCTGAAGAGATCGCTTTCTTCTTTTCCGGCCTCGAGCTGGTTGGCTAGGCCAAACAGCCTTGCTGAATAGAAAGCCGTCCCGGTTTCGGGGCGGTTTTTTTTGTGCGGTGCGTGTCTAGCGACGTGTGCCGACGCCAATAGCGTCAAGTTCAGCTTCTAAGGCGCTGAGATTGCTGTTGAAATGCTTTGCTTTCAGCGCATCGAATCTTTTGCGAAGCTTGGCTTTCTCGGCGCCCTTGCAGTCATTCCAGGGCCGACCTTGCAAGCCCATGACCAGCACGTAATAGCCGATGAAATGCGGCCTTTGGCCCGCTTCCAACAGTTTCGCATAGGCCGCGTCCGGGCCAATGTCGCGCAGGGCCTGGGCCGAACGAATACCAACCTCAGCGAGGCTTTTTTCATAGGCAGGGCCCAGATTGCGGATGGATGAAACAGGCTCACTCATCCGCCAAATATAGCGGATAGAAATTCCCGCTTAAAGCACTTGCTTAGAGGCTGGCCCAATCAGAAAACCGCCATGGCGCGGCGTCTGGTTTTGCGGGCGGTGTTGTCGTGGCTGGGGTCGGTTTTGGGTCACGTTTGGGCATAACAATGCACCTTTCATTACTGGTTACCTTTCACACGTTTCACTTGAGCATCTAATCGGGGCAAAAGTGAGACCTCAATAAAATAGCATAAAATCAGCGATTTGTTAACCACTTAGATGTCTAGCTCTTTTTATACACAGTTTGTCTTTTTCCTGACGGCCCCTTTCGGACGAGGTTTTGGAAGGCGGAGCGTCGCAACAGAGGGCGGCCATGCTAACGGACAGCGTCATTCTTGTGACGGGTGGAACAGGGTCATTTGGCACCACATTTGTGCGCCGCAGCCTGCAGCGCTACAGCCCGAAAAAGATCATTGTTTTCTCCCGCGATGAGATGAAGCAATGGGAGATGGCGCGTCATTATGAGGGCGATGCGCGCGTTGACTTTCTGATCGGGGATGTGCGCGACCGCGACCGGCTATACCGGGCCTTGCGCGGGGTCGATTACGTGGTTCATGCCGCCGCAACAAAGATTGTCTCGACCGCCGAATACAACCCGTTTGAATGTATCAAAACCAACGTCGTTGGCGCGATGAACCTCATCGATGCCAGCATCGACCGAGGCGTCAAAAAGCTGGTGGCGCTGTCGACAGACAAGGCGTCGAACCCGACAAGCCTTTACGGCGCCTCCAAGCTCTGCGCCGACAAGCTGTTTGTGGCCGGCAACGCCTATGCGGGTGAGCACAGCACCGGGTTTTCGGTCGTGCGCTACGGCAATGTGATGGGCTCACGCGGCTCGGTCATCCCGTTTTTCCAATCCATCAAAGATACCGGCGTCCTGCCGATCACCGACCCGCGCATGACGCGGTTCATGAACACCCCCGACCAGGGCGTCGAACTGGTATGGCATGCCTTTGAGGACATGGTGGGCGGCGAGGTTTATGTGAAGAAAATCAGCTCCATGGGGATTATGGAGATTGCCCGCGTGATCGCGCCGGAGGCTGCGCATGAGATCATTGGGATGCGCCCGGGCGAGAAGCTGCACGAGCAGATGATCGGGCGCGAGGACGCGCCGTTTACCTTTGAATACCCCGAGCATTTCAAGATTTTACCGGCGATCCACGACTGGTCCCGCAGCGCCGCGCGCATCAAAGACGGCCAGCCCGTCCCGGAAGATTTTACCTATGCCTCAAACACAAACCCCGATTGGATGAGCGAGGCGGAGCTGGCCCGTTGGCTTGCGCAGCATGATCTGTCGGCGATGCCCGCAAGGGCGACCGCGTTGAACTAGCCTTTGGTGCCGTAGGTGTTGGGGTCGAACCGGTGCACCGCTTTGGCATAGGCGATCGCCTGCGTGCGTTTGCGCGACGACACCAGCGTGAGCGGCGACGCGAGCTTCCCGAGCGCGCGCAGATAGCCGCGCAGCTTTGGCTGGCTGATCCGATGTTTGCCTTCGACATAGAGCCGAGATTGCGCGATTGCCGCCGCCTTGAAGGCCGCGCCCTGCAGCGAATGACCGGCACTGGCGCCGCCGATATGGGTCACCTGCGCGCTGTGTTCGAGCCTGAGCCGCCAGCCGGCCTCAGAGAGGCGCACGCTGAGGTCGTCATCCTCATGATAGAGGAAGATGCGCGGGTCGAACCCGCCCACCTGCTCGAACGCGTCGCGGCGGCAAAATAGCGCCGCGCCTGAGAGCACCCGCACCTCTGTGCTGATGGCGGGGTCCGGGGTGGCGAGGGCTTTGTCCGTCCAAAGCGCGCGGGGCAGGATGCAAGACCGCCGATTCAATCGCACGGCCCCTGATTGAGTGAGGATGGCCGGGTTGAAGGCGCCGGCCTCGGTATGGGTTTCGGCGGCTTTCAACAAAGCCTCCATGCAGCCCGGTTCCAACCGCGCATCGGGATTTACGAATAATACATAAGGCTGGGTCGCGCCGTTTGCGCCCGCGTTGCAGGCGGCCCCAAAGCCAAGGTTTTCGGATTGTTGGATCAGGGAGACGCCGCGGGATTGAACAATCTCGCAGGTGGTATCCGCGCTGGCATTGTCGACGACGACCAGATCGACCCCGGCAGGAATACTGTCCAGAAACGGACCAATGACCTCGGCGCTGTTGTAAGTGACGGTGACTATTCTGGCGGTCTGCATAACACCCCGGGCGCTCTGGCATGTCATCCCCTTATGACGGGAATGGGTGGCGATGCAACGTGTGGGGGTGGATTACTGCGCAGGGGCGAGCGCGAAATTTTGCGCGGGGGCGCTTGCGTCCCCCTGATTGCGAATGAGCTTTTGCGGGATCACAACGCTGACGGCCAAGCCGCCAAGATCACCGGAGGTTTGCAGACGCAGATCGGCGCCGTAGGCGTGGACAAGATCGAGCGCGATGGCGAGGCCAAGCCCCGTGCCGGGTTTCGAGCTGTCGAGACGTCCGCCAGAGCTGAGCGCTTCGCGACGGGCGGCCTCGGGTATGCCGGGGCCGTCATCTTCGATCAGCAACTCAACGCCTTCAGAAACAGCGTGCAGTGAGAGTTTCACCGTCGTGTCACAGTATTTCAGCGCGTTATCGAGCAGGTTTCCCATCACTTCTTCGATGTCCTGCGCGTCGATACGCACCATGAAGCCGCTTTGGCATTCCGTCAGAAGCGTTTTCCCGTCGCGTTCCGCCATGGCCCCAAAGAGCCGGGTGAAGCGGCCGACGGATGATGACAGGCTGGTGCTGGCCGCTGAGGCTGCGCCCGCATTCGCGGCCCGCATTCGGGCCAAGGACCGACCCAACTGAGCGTCAAGCCGTCCGAGCGCTTCGAGCGAGGCTTCGACCGGCAAGCCTTTTTCGTTCAGCGTTGTCAGTTCATTGCGCAGGATCGAGCTTGGCGTTTTGAGGGCATGGGCGAGATCAGCGGCTTGCCTGCGAGCGCGGCTGACGATTTCGCGGTTGCGTTCCAACAGCTCATTTATGTCAGCCACAAGCGGAGCTACTTCTTCGGGGTATTCGTGAATATTGAGCCCTTCCTCCGCGACCCACCGGCGCCCAACATCCTGTCTGAGCTTGTCGAGAGGGTGCATAATGGCTTTGGTCTGCAATATCGTGCCGGCAATTCCCAACATGCCGACCAGAGCAAAGGCCAACAGGAGGCTGCGCCGCGTGGCGCTGTGCTCGACGGCCAAACGCTCCCGCGATTCAGCGACTGTGACGCCCCAGGTCTCACCATTGGCGAGGCGGACGCTTTGGTGGATGCTGCGCACAGGCTCATTCGCCAAGGCCAGCGCGTCGCGAAAAAGCGCGCCTTCAGTGATGCCACCGGGCACATCGATCGTCTCGCTGAGCATGGATTCTGAAGTGAATGTCCGACCGTCGGGTGCCATGACCTGCCAGTATCGACCCGAGAAGGGGGTGCGATATCCGGGATCGAACACCAGCTGATTGAGCGTCTCTGGTGCGGCGCTGCTGTCATTCAGGGCGACAATCAATTGCGAATGACGCTCGACCAAAGCTTGATCAAAGCGTGAGACGGCGATTGAGCTCATCAAGGAGTACAGCAAATAGGTGCCGACAGTCACAGCAACCACGGCGCTTAACGCGCCGCCAATCACTGCGCGTCTGCGCAAAGAAAGCATTAGGCTGCGTCTACCATGTAGCCACGACCGCGGATCGTCTGGATCAATTCAGTCCCCAGCTTTTTGCGCAGGCGTGTGATGAAGACGGCGATGGTGTTGCTGTCGCGGTCCCCGTCATAAGCGTAGATATGTTCCGACAATTCAGTCCGCGAAATCAGCCGGCCACTGTTGTGGATCAGGTAGGAGAGCACGGCGACCTCTTGGCTGGTGAGGTCGACAGGAATCCCGTCCAGTGTGACGCGGCTTGTGCGCGTGTCAAAACTGATGCTGCCTTTTTCAAACAGCGGGTTCGTCTGCCCAGTTTTGCGGCGCAACATGGCCCGAACCCGCGCGGCGAGCTCTGACATATTGAACGGCTTTGTCATGTAATCATCGGCGCCCGCATCAAGCCCATCGACGCGATCAGACCAACCGTCGCGCGCCGTCAGGATCAAAACAGGCGTGTCGATGCCGCTGCTGCGCCACTTCTTCAAAACGGAAATGCCATCCTGTCCCGGCAGGCCGATGTCCAAAATGATCATGTCATAAGGTTCGGTCTCGCCCAGGAAATGCGCCTCATCACCATCATAGGCGACGTCAACGGCGCGACCTTCCGAGATCAGGAGCGTTTTGACCTGCTCGCTCAGGAGCCGCTCATCTTCTGCAAGTAAAATTCTCATAAAGCCTGAGATAGAGCGTGATTGCGGAGACTTTATGACCCCCTTGCGACCACTTTCAGTCGCATGCCCCTTAATTTACTGGCGCAAATGAAAAAGACCGCCCGAAAGCGGCCTTTCTCTTTTGGAGGGAGACACGATGCGATCAGCCTGCATCCGTGTCAAATGGTGTGTAGCGAGCGTCTAAACTCTGTAGCGCGAAGCGGTTCGACGGCGTGTCCCGATCTGATCCTGGTCTCCGAAGCGGGGCATGAGGTGAGGGTGGCCTCTTTCGCTTCCTGGTGAGACGCCAACGGATCGTTGGTTGCGTCATTCGATATCTCTTCTATTTCAAGTGAGCCGCCCCTTGGAGGGTGTGGAAGACCGGGCTGTTCACCGTCGATGGAATGAATATGGCAGGAATGCGGTTAACTCAGAGCGAACCGGATATTCATTTTCGGTTCATCTTCGCTAATATTTTCGTAAACATCTGATATATAATGATTTTAAGTTGGAATTTTTCCCGAAAATAGGCGCGATTGAGGCGTCGGGCCGACATATTTTTGCGCGATTCAGCGCAAAGATGAACGACAAAGCGAATCCCTCAGGTGACACCGACAGTGATTTTGATGAAATGGCTCCGGCGGTAGGGATCGAACCTACGACCAATTGATTAACAGTCTCCACAATCGGCTTTTTATGTTGTTCTACAGGGCCTTATCAGGGTTCGCGGACACATAAAAACAAGACATCGTTCTCCTATGGTGCCCTACCGGGTGCTGCACGGTTTCGGGCCTGAGGAATGGCCCAGCTGCACTAGAAAAGGAGAGTGGCAACGATGACCACGAGACTAACCCAATCCATAGTGAATGGCGTCCGCGAGACGCACGCACCCGGCGTTCAGTTGTACGATGATCAGGCCAAGGGCCTCCGAATAGTTGTGGGCAAGACGAGCGCTTCGTGGAAGTTTGTATCCCGCATCAACGACGGCTCTGGTCGGTACGTTTCCGTGATGCTCGGAAAGACAACCGACGTCTCACTGAGGTCCGCCAGAGACGCCGCGGTGGACCTAAAGCAGCAGATGCGCAAAGGCATCGACCCGAGACGGCCGCGGTCCAAAATTCCGAGCTTTCTAGAAGCCTTTGAGCGGTACCTGAAAGACAGACCGGACCTTCAGCCGAGCAGTGTTGAATGGTATCGGAAAGGAATGCGGGGTCCGCTAAAGCCGCTGGTAAAGCTCCCGGTTGATAAGGTCGACCCGGTGACCGTGCACGAGCTTCACGGCAAGATCACGAAGAAGAGCGGGGCCAGCATGGCGAACGGTGCGATGAGAATACTGCGCGCCGTTTTGAACGATGCGGCAAGGACCCACGACCTGCCGCCCAACCCCGTGACGAGGGGTGTGCGCATGCATCCGCAACGACCGAGGAACTGGGCAGTGCCGCCATCGGAAATGCCGGAGCTGTGGCGAAGGCTGGATGCCATGGAAGACATCGTGCGACGCGGCTGTTGGTTGACGCTCTTACTCACGGGTCTCAGGTCCAACGACGTCAGGTCAATGAAGTGGGAGAACCTGGACGATGACGGGGTGCTCACCGTGCCGTCACCGAAGGGCGGCGAGGGCAGGGCGTTCAAGCTGCCTCTTCCGCGAATACTATTGCAGGAGTTGGAATCGGTGCGGGATTACACCCGTCCGCTTGAGAGCGAGTTCGTATTCCCCTCGACATCTAAGAGAGGCTATATTCAGACTTTGAAGCGGCTGAAGTCATGGCCGCATCCGCCGCACTCACTGCGGCACACCTGGATGACGATGTCCCTAGAAGCCGGTTTGTCCATGGAAATGTCCAAGCTTCTGCTCAATCACAAGTCCACTGACGTCACGTGGGGATACATCACGAGGGACAACCTGCTCGGGCCGATGCGCGACTCAACCGAAGCAACCGCGACGAAGATCCTATCTTTTCGGGGAGTGCGGTGAGTACTTCGGCCATCAGACTACCCGCGCAACGAAACGGCTCCGAGCCACTCTTATACTTTCGGTCTCGGCCCAGACAATTCACTAGTTGGGAACACTTGATATTTTTCAGATTGATAACCAAATGATAATCGGAGAGGAGCAACGGCATGATTAGCCAAAGTGGACGAACAGGTTTTGAGTCTCACTCGACGATTGAGCTTAATGAGTTCATAAAAGACAACCGGAAGTTCACAAAGCCGTCGTTGAGTTTTGGCGAATCTGAATATGAAAAAGCGGTGCGAGAGAAAAGTAAACGCACCCAAAATTGCGAGTTTGAAGCAAAAAAACAATCCGAAGTGAATATTGAACTCCTTCGAAACCAGCATGGAGTTTTAGAGGGTATTTTAACTGAGTTGGCTCGGCCGTGGTATAAGACCGCCAACGGGTGGTTTTCATTTATCGCTATGACTGCTGCAATCGTGGGAGTTGTTTTGGTCTCCATTTGACCGTTTTGGAATCTGCGTTTTTGTCTGACGACTTTAGGCTTATTGAAACTCGATGCATGTGTATTGGTAGCCTCGACCGGACTCTTCAAAATACTGGCTTTCGAAGGCGTGACGTTGGTCATTCCAAACCGGGCCTACGGCTTGCCTCTCAAAGCCAGCATCATTGACTTGATGGCAGCTCAAGGCATGTGACCCTATCGGCAGCTCATCACCGAAGCAGTAACTGGCCATGTAGGGCGCAGTATCACTCTTTGCGGCCCACAAAATCATTCCATCACGAGACACTACAAACGCAATCGGTTTGCGACTTAGGCGAACGTAACGCAACGCGCTCGCTTGGAGTGAGCATTCAAACCGATTGCCTATTTCACGTAGCGCATCGGTTTCCCACTGCGCTCCGCCAAACTCACTTCTGATGAGGTTTGCAGGCATTAACAACCATGATGCGAAAACATTGGCCTCTGTTTCGATCTCGTCGTGAAAGTCGTTCAGAGTTTCTTCGCTGTCCTCAAACTTGTCTCGCAATTCCCTGTGGCACATGAAGTGCCCAAGTTCATGAGCAAAGGTAAATCGACGCCGCCTCGTATTCCTCACCTCGGTGTTCAGAAGTGCAGTCCACTTTCGGGTTCCTTTCGTTCGAACCAATGAGCCTTCGAAGCTTTCAAACCGATTGCGATCAATAACCAGCGCATCGGAAAAGTCGCTGGTTAGGATTGCGCCGTTGACAAGCTGATCGAGATCGAGGGGGTATGTGTTTGGCCCATATTGTTGCCACAGCTTTGTAAGGCGTATGGCTTCTTTTTTCGGGTCAGTTCTCTTTGCCATCAAGCCCCGAAACTATCCTATCAATGTATCGCTTATCTTCATCAGATAGTGTTCGGAACTTGCGAAAAAACGCGTCCTCAACTTGATCTTCTGAACGCTCACTAGCTGCGTCGTCGAGAAAGTAGTCAGGCGACTCACCAAGGTAATTTGAGATTTTTAGAAGAAGTTCGGCGGATGGTTTCGCGTTCGTCTTGTTCTCCAACTGCCAGACATAAGCTTTGGAGCTACCGATAGCTGTCGCCAGTTCCTCGAGCGTCTTCTTCCTGTCAGTCCTGACTTTTCGGAGTTTCTCGCCAAATTTTTCAGACATGGGTGCTTTCGTTGCTCAAACGCTTGACTCAAGTATAGCGATTGTAGTACTTCGAGCAAGTGTAGCATTAGCTATACATTTTTGAAGTGAAAAATAGGAGGCCATCATGGCTGACACTTGCATCGCCGGCGGCGACACATGGGAAATTTACAAGAGCACTGCTTCCGACTGGCGGTGGCGGCGCACGGCTTCGAACGGCCGGATCGTTGGCGCTTCTACGGAAGGTTACGTCAACAAATCCGACTGCATTTCGAACGCACGGCGTAACGGGATGACATGTACCCCGTCGTAAACAATATGTGGAGCGATCATCCGCCCGGTCGCTCCACATTCTATTTTGCTTTACCCTAGAAGCAGACAATCACTGTACCAAACCAATAGTTAGCTAAGTCCGGCATAGCGTCGCCATTGGTTCGCAATGGCGTGTGTTCAACTTGCGAAACTTGTCAGTAAATCTTCCCAAATATCGCCCCATAGTCTGCTGTAAGAAGTGTTGGGTTACTTGGCTCTAACTGTGGTCCATCCTGTGTCAGATCATAAACAAGCCTAGCGACCGACATGGAACACATCATAGAGCGCCTTGATCGTATCGAGGCGGCAATCTCCAACCCGACGCGGGCCTATCTACCCGTGGCCGATGCTGCTGAGTTCCTCGGCCTCAGCAAGCAGCAGATGGACCTGTGGCGCATGAAGGGCGGCGGCCCGGCATTCCACCGGGTGGGACGCAAATGCCTTTATGCTGTCGAGGATCTCAGGGCTTTCATGGACGGCCTGCGTCAGGAACCCTTATCGTGAGCCGGTGGGCGCCAGAGAGACCGATGTCCGAATGGTCGGAAGAGGACCGCCAAACGCTCGCTCAACTGCTTCGGCTAACCTATCTTGAATTCTGCCGTGGGGCATCGCGCCCCGAATTAGACGGCGTGGATGCGCAGGCCTCCTCGTTGGCTAGGGCCTGTCGCGACATGCACCTCGTCCGCTGGTCCTGGCAGGCCGACCGTGCAATGGCGACACTTTTCAATCGGTTCTACCTGCACTCGGCGGGCGCATATGTGACCCCGCAGCGCTTCTTAGAGGGCGCTACAGCCCAGGACCGCGAATACAGCGGCCAAGAAATCTTCGATTTTGCGGAATTCCGGGCGAATTACGGATGGACGCCAATCTTCGGAGAAAGCGTAAACCACTCATATCACTGACTTTCAATCGGCTGACCGGGTAAACAGGTAGCTGCGAAGTGTTGGTATGCAGGGGGGTGTTCGCTGGCGTATCCAAGGGTGGATACTGCGTAATGTTTGTAACAGCAGTGGAAACTGAAGCCCATCGCGTGGGGGAACGCGATGGGCTGAAAGACATGAATAGGTTCGGAGACCGATATGCCTACTGAAGAGTACATGCCAACCCCAGGAGGGGCCGAAATGACTGATCGCCATTTAAACCAGGGAGGTCCAAATGACTGATCCCCAAGGTAAGCAAGTTCCTACCAAAAGCGAACCAGCGTTAGGCGGAGAGGTCCTGACGACGGCGGACGTCGCGGCGCTCAGCGGCCATACGCCTGAGACCATCCGTGAGTACCGTTCCCAACGCAACCGTCACAGGGGCCCCCCGTTTCACAGGAACGGCAAGACCGTCCACTACGTTCGATCCGAGGTGCTTCAGTGGATTGAGACGAAACTTGCGAGCCGTCGGGGGTTGTTGAAATGACCGACCAACCACTCTTAGCTCAATTCTTCGACGCCGCCGTGAAGCAGGGACATGATCCCGCGCTGGTCCTCTTGAAGGACAAGAAGCCCTGCCAGAAGAACTGGCGCGAACTGAGGCCGACGGTCAAACAGGTTCTCGAACACCTAGAACGCAATCCATCACGAAACGCGATGGGCATTCAGCCTGCGTCCCTCGGGTGTGTCGTGCTTGACTGTGACGAGGGTGACGGACCCGATACGGCCGCGGAGATATTGACCGATCGCTACGGTGATGTTGTCGCCTGCGTGACCCCATCGACGAGCGGTCGTGCAGACCGTGGCCACGTGTGGGTTCGTTGCATAGATGCCGAAGCGGTCGGCAACTGGAAGTTCAAGATGGCGGACGCGATAGACGAGGTCGAGGGTGACATGCGCACGACGGGTGGACAGGTCCGATTGAACGACGAGGCAATGTCGCGATTGTCCAAAATGCTACGCGCTGCGGATGGACTGGAGGACGAAGCCGCAACAGACGTTTTTAGCGACCTGCGCACCTCAACCGCCAGGGAAGTCGACCTGGACTTTGACCGTGAACTTGGAAACGAGGTGTCCGAAGAGGTTCTGGCGCTCCTGGCAGACAGGCTAGACGGCCCCGATGGCGGCCCGCGCCACGAGCACTTCTTTGCGATCGCTGCGGACCTGAAGAGTTCTGGCGCATCATTCGATGCGGCACTTGATCTGCTGTCATATCATGTTCCGCTGTGGGCTGATGAAAACGGCGAGGACGATGGCAAGTACGAGGGAACCGAACTTGAACGCCATCTAGCCCTTGCGTGGTCCAAGCTGCCGCCGCAGATCACCGCCGCAGAGGACTTTGAAGATGATCTTGAAATCGAAGGGCAACAGGACGCCGAAGGGGCAGGGGTTAACAAGGCTGGAAACCCGATCGATCTCATCGTTGAAGAGATGAATGAAGTGTTCTGCGGGGTTCTTCATGGCAACCAGTTTCAGGTGTTTATGGAGGATACGGATGATGCGTTCCCTGACAGAAAAACGTGGACCAGTCTGAATCGAGATGCTTTTCGAAATTATTTTCAGGATGAGAAAGTTCCTTTGCCAGACACGCCGAAAAACAGGTTTCCGTCCAAGGCAGACCTCTGGCTGGAACATCCGAAGCGCCGCAAGTATCGCGGGATCGTAATGGACCCGCAGAACCTGGCGCGAAACAGAGGCAAGCTGAACCTCTGGCGCGGCTGGGCTATCGAACCAAGGCCCGGTGACTGGTCGCTGATGGAAGAACTGATCGGAGATGTCCTGTGCGACCGCGATGCGGCCTCTGAAGAATACGTTCGTCGCTGGATTGCTTACATGTTGCAGAAACCGTGGGAGACACCAGAGGCTGCAATCGCGTTTCGCGGTTCAGAAGGGACTGGCAAAGGTACGCTTGGGCGTGCCCTAATGCGGATATCCGGCACGCACGGCCTGACGGTGTCCAGTCGCGCGCAATTTGCCGGGCGCTTCAATGCGCACCTTCGTAACTGCGTGTTCCTGTTCGCCGATGAGGCGGTGTGGCCGGGTGACAAGGATGGCGAAGGCATAATCAAGCAGCTCGTCACGGAACCTATCATCTCGTACGAGGCCAAGGGCAAGGACATCACGCCCGGTCGAAACATGGTGCACATGATGCTCGCCTCAAACGAAGACTGGATCGTCCCTGCGGGCAAGGACGCCCGCCGGTTCTTCGTGTCTGATGTCTCGGATCGACGCCGTAACGATCAGGCATTCTTTGGTAGACTATGGCAGCAAATGGAGGATGGCGGGTTCGCCGCAATGATGCACGACCTGATGGCCATGGATCTTGACGGCTGGCGTCCTGCAAGCACCATTCCGCAGACAAGGGCGCTCGGTGACCAAAAGATACAGAGCCTCGACCCGGCATCCAAGTTCTGGCTTTCGGTGCTTTCAGAGGGCACACTTGCCCATATCATCTTCAATGAAGGCGAGATCGACGACTGGAGCGCGACGCCGATCGAGATTGGCTCTGATGAGAAGGACCAATTGGTGGCGGCCTACGACAGCTATCTGAAGCGCAACCGCATATTGAGCGTCAGACCGACTCACAAGGCGCTTGTAAAGGCGGCAAAGCCGTTTGGTCTCGAAACCAAGCGCTTGAGTGCGAAGGAGCGTGGCTGGGTCATTCCAAGATTGCCTGACATGCGCGCTAAGTTCGAGCGGACGATTGGCGCCGAAGGTGTATTTGACGCCTGACAAGTTGGCGAGGGAGCCTTCAATCAAGTGAGTTGTGCGCTCATGGAGAGCGTATGTGGCGAAGCCTTTCCGGCGAACGAGAGTCGTTGTGTCACATACGTGACACATGGATGACGCTTAGGAATTACGTAAATGCATGATCTTATTGCCTAAATGTCACCTTGACGCAAAGACGCTTGTTTTTGCGGTTCGGGCTGTCGGCGCCGAGAAGTTGTGTGCGCGACGACGTAACGCGTCTGGCTGGCATTCTGACTTCGGCCATTTCATTGTTCTAAGGTCATTATGTTATTAAGTGTCACAAGAGTCATAAGCGTCATTTAGTTATACGAAACAAAGCCTTGGTGGAGTGACGCCTTACAGGTCATACAATACAGCAAGCGGCATAGTGTCATCGACACTGAAACCGTGAACTGATGGGACTCTCACATCCCCCGAGCAACGCTGGTACGCAAGGGGCCGAATAGCGCGTCATAACTGTTCAAGACGGTCGAGACGGCGCTCCGATTTTTTGCCGCTACAGAACCCAGCTGGTTGATTGGTAGTCAGTCATCCCGCCAAAGTGGCCGTAAAACCCATCCATATCAGTGCCTTGTGAGGGGCGGAAAACGAGGCCCGACGGTGGGCCTATTACAGGTGGAACATGAGCAACCCTGCCATTCAGATAAGGCCGCCCGCAAAGGCCGACGCGCCCAGCCGCTACCACACCAGGGCGGTCATCCCAGCTGATGTGGATGAACGCTTCCTTTCCGCTCTGGCAGAGTTTGGCCAGGTGACATACGCCGCGAACGTTTGTGGCATGGCACGACGTTCGCTCTACGACCGGCGGCGAAGGGATACGGATTTCGCCACCAGATGGGATGATGCGATAGAGGCCTTCGAGGAGACGCTAACGCAGCGGGTCATCGCGACTGCCCTCCATATGGGCACCGGACGATGGGTGGCCGCGGTCGATCCTGAGACGGGCGACATTGAGCTTGATGACGACCTCGAGCCGCTTATTCGGTTCGATTGCTCGAACGTGGACCCGCGGATCGCAGTGAAGCTCATGTCGCTTCGCATGCGCGATCTGAACGCGCGCACGGCGCCGCTCGTTGCCGTCCAGAACAACAATTACGCCGCCGCCACCGAGGTACAGCCGGGCCAGCCGCTCGACCTTGACGCAATGAAAGCTGAAATCGAACTGGCCCCTTTAATCGACACGGAGGTCATTGAGAATGACTAGGACACTATTCCTGTTCGAAGATGGGACCGCCCTGGCGGGTGGCATCGAAGCGGATGCGAAGGGCGACCGTGTCGACTTGCCCTTTCTGTCCGAGAACGCGCGCGTCTCGGCAGCGCGGGCAGCCCTCGCGAAGGATGACTGGGCCGCCGCTGAGGCAATCGCAGAGCGCAGGGTCGTATCATCGAGCGATGAAGACTTGATCCAGGTGACCTTCGTGGCGCCACCCGACTGGGAACGCTTCGGCGCGGTACTCTGGAACCCCGACACGGGCACGGCGCACGCGGTGTTCACCGGGGCCACCATGCTCGTGGATGGCGTTGCGGTAGAATGTTGTGTCGGGCGGCCATTCGAGGACGATGCGGCGAGGCGTGACTGCGCGGCCTGGTGCATTCGAAATGGACTCGAAGATGTCGCCTTGAAGGTCAGCCGAACGCCTGTCGGCGGTAATGGACCGTACTGCACCTGGCCGGATGGAGACATCGAAGCCACCGAAGCGCGCCAAGAAACCTCTCGGCAGGCCAAAGAGACGAGTCACGAACCAATCGCCACCGAGGTGTCCTTTGATCAACCTGACCTGCCCGATGACATGCCCGATGCGGCAGATGCCAAGGTGGTTAGCCTGTTCGGAAAAGCCATCTGCCCGCCGGACCTGTGACCGCGCATCACTCGTCGCCGAAAGGCGCCCTATTTGCCCATAGATGCCAGAGGCTTGCCAGGCCGGCAAAAATAGGCCCGCCCGAGGGCCCGAAACGATGGCGTCACGCTGGCTTAATCCGCCATTCCCAACGCGCCATCCTGCGCCGCATTGACCATAAAACAAACGAACTGCCGAACCAAAAGGTTGATGGCTCTAGCGACCGGATCGCCGAACTCCGTTTAGCCATGGAGGGGTGCGCGACCAAGCGCGAGGTGGCGGAGCTGCTGGGCACAAGCGCCTGCGCCCTAAACAGCACGATCTACAAGAGGCCAGAGCTCGCGGTCGTCTGGAGGAGAATGCCAGCAGACGGCGCCTTCGCGGGTCGGTTCGCCGGGCTCCCGCGCCCCATCGGCAGTCAGTCCGTAGCGGACGGACTCGTCGCCGAGGCGATAGCGGACCTTGCTGCTACGGGGCACCCTCTCGACCCGAAGAACTCCCAGGCCTCGGACGCGTTGAGACTGATCCTCGCGATGTACGCGATAACCGGGACGATGAACTTTGCCCGCGGCTGGGTGCGTTCGGCCATGGTCGCGCTCGCCGGGGCGAGGGGTGTCATGCCGTCGGCGAAGGTCGTGCGATGGTACAAGAGCAATCTCGCCAGCGATCCGACGGCGGCTCTTGATCTGCCTGGGGTCGACAATGAGCTGATCCAGGACCTCGTGGACAGGGGCTGAAATCGATCCCCCGGGCGAATGCTGGTTTCCGTGGCGACCGTTTTCTTCGCACGATGCGCGAGAGAAGCGAAAGGGACACTGAGACCATGTTCGACAGAGCGAGAGAGCTGGTGCTGACAGATAGGGCCAAGGCACGAAAGGCGCTGACCGACGAGATCAAGCGCTTCGATAAAGAGGAACTTGAGGCCGAGCTGGATCAGCTTGAAACCGAGGAACAAGAACGGCTAAATGCCGAGAAGGCTGAGGCCGCATGCGCGCAGCGCGCGGCGGAGGTTCGTTCGCAACTGCGGGAAATGCGAGGACGGCAGCACGAGGCTGCGGCGGCCTTCGACGCGGCTGTCCTGGCGGCGAACCAGGCATTCGAAAGTCTCGAACGGCTTGCCGATGAGACCGCCTCGCTCGAAAAGGAGATCGGTGAAGATGGAAGGCGCCCCGTTATCGCAGGTCATGCGCGCACCACTTCGCTCGTGTCCGCCATGTGGAACTCAGCCCGCCCACTGTCGAAGCGGCTCCGGCTGAGTGCGGTGCCGGGCGGGCTGCACAAGGTTCGCCCCCTGACCTCCAAGTATCCAGAGATCGAAAAGGAAGACGCATGACCGATGAATTCGAGAAGGCGTTCGGGACGACGCAGCATCGCCTGTCTAGGCTGCTGCTCAAGGTCCACGACGCCGCACCCAACCGTGAGAAGCGGCGCTGGGAACTCCTGTCAAAGGCAACGGAGGGCACTTTAGAGCAGGGTGCCCCGAACCTTGCCCTACTTGCAGAGACCCTGCGCGACGCGGCGCTCAACCGACTGAACGAAATGATCGCAAGAGTGCAGGGCACCGATGGCGTCCTGACGCATGACCAAGCAAGGTCCGCGGTGCACGCAACTGACGTGGGTTCGGCACTTTCTGAAGTCTTAGAGATGGCTGAACGGGCTGCGGTCGAGGCCGCACCGCTCAGCAAACGTATCGAGGCATCACTCACAGAGAAGGAGTGCGAGCGCCGACTGATGGATAAAGCTAGGCAGGTGCAGTTCCACAAGGCCTGCGAGGGCCAGCCGATCTCGTTGCTCACCGCCATCGACATCGCGAAGGCAGCAGGCTGATCCAAGAATTCCGTGCGGCTATCTCCTTGGTCGCGCGGCTAGGGGCGGCATCCCTATTGGTCTTCGGATGCTGCCCCGCTTTTCTTTTAGGTTCTCTACTTATCTTCCTTTGCCAGCCGCTTTGCCTCAATGGATGTTGGCACGTCTTCTCCGGCACGTCGCATCGCTGATCGATACCATGACACGCTGTCCATTGTCGTGGACGCATCCGGAAATTCCTTTCTGACGCGAGCAAGCACCTCTTGATTGGGCAATCCTTCTTTTATCAGTTTCATCGCCAGGTCACCGACGCCCTGCACGGCTGGCTCGGCGTCAGGGCCGAGCAGCCTCTCCCTTAGTATGTCCCGAATCACATCGCCTAAGGCGCGCCGTTCGTCTGTTGCCCGTGCTTCGACCGCCTCGTGCAGATCGGCGGGTAGTGAGAGGTTCATCCTGAATGATCGAGCCATTTCATTGCCTTGTGTAAATACGTGTACGGTCTCACAATTTCCTTGCACAACCCGCCAAGATATGTGAGTAGGTGTGTACGGGATGTACGGTGCTCCCGATGAGTAGCATGATAAAGGAGATGAATCAATCATGTATGACGATGACAAACAGCAGCGCGAGGCGCTGGAGAACACAACTATCGACTTTACTGTTAAGGTGCCCGTGAGGGACCTGATCGACCTGGTCGCGAACGAAGCGATGGGGGGCAGCACTTGCCGCAGTTTTGGACAAATGGACGTATGGTCCTATCTCGGTCCCGCAGCGGCACTAACTGCAGTCAAAGACCATGGCTGGATGTTCGCCGACCACCTAGGACCCGCCTGGGTTGAGGCCGCACTGCTGCAGTGGGATTCTGAAAAGTTCGAGAAACCAATTGAACGCGACCTGCACGAAGCCCAGAAACTGGTTGCGAAACGCTATACGCGTGAGAACACGCGAGTGCCCGCCTGAGACGCCACTCCAGGATGCTGGTAAGGGGCCGCACTTCGCTTCCAAGACGTGTGGCCCTGTTCGGCAATCTCTATTCGACCGGCCATTGACCTTCACCACTCCAGCGCCGACCCTGCTCCCATGTCAACGGGGGATTCCATCAGCCTGGGCCACGTCGCCTCTAAAGCGCTCGAATTGCTGCGGGAGCATCCCGACGGCCTTACAATGGCCGAGATGCGTGAGTTGCTAGGCATGGGTGCGGAGGAACAGGAACACTTCAACCGCCGCGTCCGCGACATCAGGAAGCTGTACGATCTGCCCGGCAAGCGCCGAAAGTCCGATGGTGCGTTCATTTATGTGCTTGGCGATCTTAAGCCTCAGTCTGACTCTGGTCAGGTGTCCGAAAGGTTGCGGGCCGCTGTGATCCACCTAGCGCACGGCCGATGCCAGATGTGCGGAAAAACGATTGCTGACGACCGCATCAAGCTGCAGGCTGATCACAAGGTGCCCCAGAGTTGGGGAGGGCCGACCACTATGGAGAACTTGTGGGCAATCTGTGAGGCCTGCAACCGCGGCAAACGCAATTATTTCGCATCATTCAGTGCTGAAGAGATGCAGCAGGTCGTACACATCGAATCCGTGCATGAAAGGATAGCCAACTTCCTTCGCTTGCACATGCCGGAGCCGGTGCCCGCTTGGGCCATCGAGTTTGTGGCCAACGTTCGCGACCAACAGCTCGACTGGCGCAAGCGCCTGCGAGAACTCAGGTATGCTCCGATCGGTCTTGTTATCGACGTCTCAAAGAGGAAGGACGAGAAAGGCGTACAGTCGTTCTACGCTCTAAAAAACTGGCGAGACATTCCCGAAGATCACGTCCGCCTGATCAAGGATTTCGAGAATAGAAAAGGACGCTAAGATGCTACCGCGTGGAGCCTGCGTGCCTTGAGCGCGACAGAAATTCGCTCTGCGACTGCCCTAGCGACGGGTGGAGGGAAAGCGTTGCCGACCTGCCGGTAAGCGTTCGTCTTTCGGCCTACAAAGTGCCACTCAGGTGGGAAGCCCTGTACCTTTGCCACCATCGGGACCGTCAGTCTGGGAATTCCGACAAAATCTGGGTCTGGGGCCTCCTCAGCAATGGTCTTGCCGTTCACGCCTAGGGTCTCCCAAGCGCGCTTGGCTCTGGTCGGACCAAGGTCGGGGCCGCCGTGCTTTTTGGATCCCCCGACGATGGTCGGCGCGATCTCGTTCGCACGGTCCCGCCATTTTGCGGCACCCCTCCAGCCGCGTGAGGCCATCATGTCGTAGAGCTCCTCGCCCACGGTTGGCGGGTTGTCCTCTTTTGGAGTCGGCCAATGAAACTTATCCCAGTTATCACGATGCATCGCTACGATCACGACCCGCGGCCGTAGCTGGGACACGCCATAATCGGACGCGTTCAGGAGGCGCCAGTCGGCTTTGTACCCCATCTTTTCGAGTTGACTTCGCAGGCCCTCTCGATAGTCGTGAAAAACGGCGCCTAGGAAGCCGCGAACGTTTTCGATCATCACCGCCCTGGGTTTGATGTCCGCTATGATTTCAAGTGCGTCAGGGAACAGATTGCGCTCGTCGTCGGCGCCGAGTTGCTTGCCGGCGACCGAGAATGGTGGACATGGCAGACCGCCTGCGACGACGTCCACGCCCCGATAGTCTGCGGCCCGTTCCTTAAATTCGCGAATATCCTCTTCGAGTACCTGCCAACTCGGCCGGTTGTGCCTCAGCGTCTCACAGCAGTGGGCGTCAATTTCCACCAATGCCTTGTGCTGAAAGCCAGCATCCTCAAGGCCAAGCGCTTGGCCGCCTGCACCTGCGCAGAGCTCAAGTGATGTCAACATGTGGTCCGCTCTTCCTGCTCTTGCCCAATAGCTTGGGTCTACGCCAAGTCTGATCTCTTGTCAGCACTCCGGTCATGTTCTATAATTGTTCTAAGCAAATAATTGTACAAAGAGAAGTGCTTTTTTTGATGGCTTTTGAGATTCAAGTCCCGACCGAAGGCGGCAATCAACTATATTCGGTGGAAGCTGGGAACTCACTGATCTTTGTAGGCGCCAACGGAGGTGGCAAGACGCGCTTGGCGGTTCAGATCGAGAACGCTCTTGGGGATCGCGCCCATCGTATATCGGCTCACCGTTCTCTCAATCTAAACCCGAACGTAAACAAAATTCGAGAGGAACAGGCTCGACGTGCTTTGATGTACGGTCATTTTGATGAGGCTAGCGCGGGCATGAGAGCGCAAAGAAGGTGGGGGCGGAAGGCGGCGACCTATCTGCTCAACGACTTTGATCAGCTGTTGCAGGTCCTTTTTGCCGAGAAAACGAATGCAACTGACGCCACGCATCGTGCGGCAAGGGACCGAACGATTGATCTCGACAATCTCCAATCCACGAAATTCGAGCAATTGGAGGAAATTTGGTGCGAAATCCTCCCACACCGTGAGTTGAATATTTCGGGCGATGACATCCAAGTTTCCGTCCCTGGGAACCCAGGAACATACTCCGCTAGCGAAATGAGTGACGGAGAAAGAGCGATATTCTATATGATTGGGCAGGTTCTAGTAGCGCGTCCTGACACTTTGCTCATTATCGACGAGCCGGAGCTCCACGTACATAGATCAATAATGTCGAAGCTGTGGGATCGGTTGGAGGCGTGCCGTGCGGATTGCGGCTTCGTATTTATCACACACGATTTAGAGTTTGCGGCGGCCAGGTCCGCAAAAAAGGTCGTCATAAAATCGTATGTTCCTGCTCCGCGGTGGGAGTTGGAAGACGTACCCGAGGACACAGGATTTAGTGAGGAGATTGCAACACTAATCCTAGGAAGCCGCCAGCCCGTGCTTTTTGTGGAAGGTGGTGAAACCAGTCTTGATGTGGCGATATATCGTTGCTGCTACCCTAGCTGGACGGTAATCCCGCGAAATTCGTGCTCCGAAGTTATCCATTCTGTTGTAACCATGAGAGCAAATGCTGAGCTCACACGTGTCTTGTGCTCAGGGATAATTGATGCGGATGGTCGCGAGGTTGAGGAAGAGGCCTATTTGGACCAACTTGGAATCGCCACACTGCCTGTTTCTGAGGTTGAGAATCTTGTTATGTTGCCGTCTGTGAGCCGTGCAATCGCCGAGCATGAAGGACTAACTGGCGATGATTTGAGGCAAGCTCTTGAAGGGCTAATGGCTGATATTTTGACGAGAGTGGACTCTTCGGAGAAGGTCGAGGCGATTGTAATTCGTCACTGCAAACGCCAGATCGACCGGCTCTTGAAGAATCTCGATATGGGAGAGGTCGCTAGTGCAAATCAGCTCGCGGTGAGTTTTACCGACAAGACAGCAGAGATAGATATTCAGCTCATTGCTGAGAATATGCGCGAAAGGATTGCTGAGGACATCAGCAGAGAAGACATCAATGACTTGCTCAAACTCATCGATGACAAAGGCATGTTGGCGGATGCAGGCAGACACCTACGATCAAATCGGCGTGGAGATTTCGAAAGTTGGCTTACTCGGGTGATGCGTAATCCGAAAATCGCGCAGGGAGTAGCGGACGCAGTTTGGGAAGTTTTGCCGAATATAGTCGCTGCATAAGGTGGCTCATTGGGCCTTGGTTGGGCCTCGAAAAGAGCAGAAAGCACATCCGCAACTCTGTATAAGCAAAAGTTCTTGTTTTTGCTAAGAAAATTGGCTCCGGCGGTAGGGATCGAACCTACGACCAATTGATTAACAGTCAACTGCTCTACCGCTGAGCTACGCCGGAACGGTGCGCGCGATATAGCAAGGGAGTTTTGCCGCGGCAAGTGGATAAGTTTCGAAAAACCCTAGCTGAGGCGAAAAACTGAATCCTCGTGTAACGCGCCGTCTGGCATCACTTTTTCCCGGGTGCTCAAGTCGATGAGATGGGCCAGCACATTGCGTGCGGCCGCCGGAAGCAGATTTGGGTCGAGATCGACATAGATCCGCGCGGCAAGATCGGCCGCCGTGCCTTCGCGCTTGGACAATGTCGTGATGATCTGGGACTCGCGCGCCAAGCGATGTTGGGTGAGCCCATACACGCGACCGCGCGGGTCTTCGATCTGCGCGCCGTGGCCCGGGTGATAGGTGCCATGGTCGGGGCGCGATTCGAGCAAGCGCAGCGAGTTCATGAAATCCGTCAGATGCCCGTCGGGCGGGGAGACGATCGAGGTGGCCCAGCCCATCACCAGATCGCCAGTGAACACATGGCCGGAGAATTCGTCCCAATCGAGCTCATAGCACAGGTGATTTCCCAGATGTCCCGGCGTGTGGAGCGCGCGCAATGTCCAGTCGGAGCCGCTCACTTCCTCAAGATGCGAGAGCGTTTTGTCGGGCAGGAAGGTCTCATCAATGCCTTCGCCACCGCCGAGTTGGCCAAATTTTTCCATCACCTCGGCGCGTCCTGACTTGCTGGACCCGAACGCATGCACCTTGGCGCCGGTAAATTGCGCCAGAACCATCGCAAGCGGGGAGTGGTCGATATGGCTATGGGTGACAAAGATATGGCTGATGCGCTGATGCCCCTCCAGTGCGTCCATGATGGCCTTGAGATGCGCCTCATCAGGCGGGCCGGGGTCGATTACCGCGATGTCGCGGTGGCCGATCAAATAGGTGTTGGTCCCGCGATAGGTCATGGGCGAGGCATTGGGTGCCAAAACCCGTCTAATTCCGGACGCTAGTTTTTCTGCCTTGCCAATAACTGGATCAAATGATGCTTGGTCTTCCATAAGTCTTTCCCTCGCCCCCCAAGGCGCATACTCTTTTGTTCAATATGGCCGAAATCTCTATCAAACGAATTTTGCCGCGGAGCCTTTATGGGCGCGCCGCCCTAATACTTTTGGTCCCTATTGTGACCATTCAATTGGTCGTCTCCTTTTCCTTTATCCAACGCCTTTATGAAGACGTCACGGTACAAATGACGCAAAATATGGTTCCTCAAGTCCAACTTTTACTCAAAACCGCCGAGATTCAAAGTGCTGAGATTCAGGAACGCTCTTCGGTTTTGGGAATTACGGCGAATTTGGGCGAGACGGGTTTGGAAAACCGCATCCGGTTTTATGATCTGTCGGGCCGCGCGATCCGCGACACGTTGAGCGCCAGTTTACCAGACTTGCAAGCCGTGGATCTGGTGCAGGACCGCAAATGGGTGCATCTCAAGCTCGACAGCGCGGCGGGGCCTTTGGCGCTGTCTTTTCCGCGCAGCCGTGTGTCCGCCCGCAACCCGCATCAACTTTTGGTGTTGATGCTCGCGACGGGCATTTTGATGACCTTGATCGCCTATATGTTTCTGCGCAACCAGCTGCGCCCGATCAAGCGGCTGTCCTCGGCGGCGGAGGCATTCGGGAAAGGTCAGATCGTGCCCTATCACCCGACCGGGGCGAATGAAGTCCGCTCTGCCGGGAGCGCTTTTTTGAACATGCGCTCGCGAATTGAGCGCCAGACCCAACAGCGCACCATGATGTTGTCGGGGGTCAGCCATGACCTGCGTACGCCGCTGACGCGGATGAAACTGGGGCTGTCGATGCAAGACGCTTCGCCCGAAACGGATGCGCTGCTGGGCGACGTCGCCGAAATGGAGAGCCTGATCACGGCATTTTTGGATTTCGCACGGGCTGACGCAACCGAAGACCTTGAACGCACCGATCCCGGAGACCTGCTGCGTGAGATTGTCGAGAACGCAAAACGCGCCGGACGGGCCGTAAGCCTTGGGCATATGCCTGAAAGTGAAATTGAAATGCGGGTGCGCCCGCTTGCCTTGAAACGCGCGCTTGAAAACCTCTCTGGAAATGCGACACGCTATGGAACGCAGGCGCGGCTGTCGCTTGAAATTCTGGACAGTGCCGTGCGTTTCAGGGTTGAGGATGACGGACCGGGCATCCCGCAGGACATGCGTGAAGAAGCGCTCAAGCCGTTTGCGCGGCTCGATGCGGCGCGCAACCAGAACCAGGGCTCAGGCGTTGGTTTGGGGCTGGCGATCGCGGCTGATATCGCGCGCAGCCATGGCGGGCTTTTGCGACTGGGCGATAGCACAGATTTGGGTGGGCTTAGTGCCGATTTGGTGCTGCCGCGCTAGCAGCGATTTGGTAGGCCCGGCAGGACTTGAACCCGCAACCAAAGCGTTATGAGCGCTCTGCTCTAACCAATTGAGCTACAGGCCCCCAGATTGGCATGATGCCTAGCTACCAGAGCGCGCGGGCGCGTCAAGAGTGCAACGGTTAACGCCGTGCCATCCGGTTGCCCCGCGCCCCGCTTTGCGCTAGGCGATGCGCGAGTATACGGGGGCTGCTATGAGCGATCAAAAGAAGAACGGTTTGACCTACGCCGAAGCAGGCGTTGATATCGATGCGGGCAATGCCTTGGTCGACCGGATCAAGCCGGCAGCAGCGGCCACAAAAAGACCTGGCGTCATGGAAGGTTTGGGCGGGTTCGGCGCGATGTTCGACCTCAAAGCCGCGGGCTATAGCGATCCGATTTTGGTGGGTGCGACCGACGGCGTTGGCACCAAACTGCGTATCGCGATCGACACCGGTCACTATGACACAATCGGCATTGATTTGGTCGCCATGTGCGTCAACGACTTGGTGTGCCAAGGGGCAGAGCCCCTGTTTTTCTTGGATTATTTCGCGACGGGAAAACTGGAACTTGATGCTGCCGCGACCATCATCGAAGGGATCGCGAAGGGCTGCTCAGCGTCTGGCTGTGCTTTGATCGGTGGGGAAACGGCCGAGATGCCGGGAATGTATTCCGAAGGCGATTTCGATCTGGCGGGCTTTGCCGTCGGCGCGATGGAACGTGGCGAGAGCCTGCCTACGGGCGTGGCGGAAGGCGATGTGCTGCTGGGTTTGGCGTCGAGCGGCGTGCATTCCAACGGGTATTCCTTGGTGCGGCGCGTCGTTGAGCAATCGGGGTTGAGCTGGGAAAGCGCATCGCCCTTTGGCGACGGCACCCTAGGGCAGGCGCTGCTTGCGCCGACGCGGCTTTATGTGCGGCAAAGTTTGGCGGCTGTTCGGGCAGGGGGCGTGCACGCGCTGGCCCATATTACCGGTGGCGGATTGACCGAAAACCTTCCCCGCGTGCTGGCCGATGGGTTGGGCGCGGATATTGACCTTGGCGCCTGGAATATCCCGCCGGTTTTTTCTTGGCTTGCCGAGAGTGCGGGCATTGTGGAAGCGGAGATGCTGAAGACCTTTAACTGCGGAATTGGCATGGTTCTGGTTGTGGCAGCAGATCGGGCGTCTGATCTTGAGGTGTTGCTGACAGATGCGGGCGAAAGCGTTCACAGGATCGGGGCCGTTACGGCGGAGCCGGGGGTGCGCTACACGGGCAAGCTTCTTTGAAACAGGTCGCGATCCTCGTCTCGGGCGGCGGGTCGAATATGGTCAAGCTGGTCGAAAGCATGACCGGTGATCATCCCGCGCGCCCTTGTTTGGTGTTTTCGAACGATCCTGATGCGCCAGCGCTTGAGCGGGCCCGGGAGTTCGGCGTTGCGACGGCCGCTGTCGATCATCGCCCCTTTGGCAACGATCGGGCCGAATTTGAAGCGCAGGTTCACGCGCATTTGCGCGATGCGGGCGCGGACATAATATGCCTTGCGGGGTTCATGCGTATTTTGACGCCTGCTTTTATGGAAAAATGGGCTGGGCGGATGCTCAATATCCATCCATCGCTTTTGCCCAAATACAAAGGGTTGAACACCCATGCCCGGGCGCTTGAGGCGGGCGATTTGGAGGCCGGGTGCAGCGTTCATGAGGCGACGGCCGAGCTTGATGGTGGACCGATCCTGTGCCAATGGCGCGTGCCAGTGGCCGCAGATGACACAGCGTCTAGCCTTGCAGCGCGTGTCTTGGTCAAAGAGCATATTATTTATCCCGAAACGCTGCGCCGATTTGTCCAAGGCGACCGCAGCCGTGTTGACTACCCGACATGAATGGATGGCGCGCCAGCGGCTCTTTCCTTTTTGCCGTCAACCGCGTATTCATGGTTGAGCCGGGGGCAAGCAAAATAAAAAGAACGACCGGAACCGAATGAAAACCATCACCACGACCGAAGAACTGGCGGACTATTGCGCCTACGCGTCCAAATTCGCCTACGTCACCGTCGATACCGAATTTCTGCGCGAACGCACCTATTACGCGAAACTGTGTTTGATCCAGCTTGCCGTCTCAGGCGACGATATTGAGAATGACGCCGTCCTCGTTGACCCGATCGAAGGATCGGAGATGTCGCTGGAGCCGCTTTACGATCTGTTCCGGGATGAAGCGGTCGTTAAAGTGTTCCACGCCGCGCGGCAGGATCTGGAGATCTTCTATGTCGAAGGTGGCGTGATCCCAGCGCCCTTGTTTGACACGCAAGTTGCCGCAATGGTGTGCAATTTTGGTGAGCAGGTCGGCTATGAGACGCTGGTGCGCAAAATCGTCAAATCCTCCGTCGACAAATCCTCGCGCTTCACCGACTGGTCGCGCAGGCCTTTGTCGGACAACCAAAAAAACTACGCGCTGGCGGATGTGACCCATCTGCGCGTGATCTACGAATATCTTGCCAAACGGCTGTCGAGCACCAAGCGCCTGCCATGGGTTGAAGAAGAAATGGCGGTGCTGCGCGCCCCGGAAACCTATGTGATTGTACCCGATGAGGCCTGGCGGCGTGTCAAAGTACGCACCAACGCGCCGAAGTTCTTGGCCATCGTGCGTGAGCTTGCGCGGTTCCGCGAAGACTATGCCCAGACCAAGAACGTGCCGCGCAGCCGGGTCTTTAAAGACGATGCGCTTCTTGAGCTGTCCTCCACGAAACCCAAATCGCACAATGACCTTGGTAAATCGCGTCTTTTGCTGCGCGAAGCGCGCCGCGGCGATATCGCGGACGGCATCTTGGCGGCGATCCAAAAGGGTTTGAACTGCCCGCCCGAGCAATTGCCCGACGCGCCGCCTGCGCGCGACAAAAGTTCAATCAACGCGGCCTTAGCCGATCTGTTGCGCGTGTTGTTGAAAGCCAAGGCTGAGGAGGTTGGCGTTGCGCAAAAGCTGATCGCGACAGCGGCTGAACTTGACGATATCGCAATGGGGGACCGCGAGGGGCTGGCGATGAAAGGCTGGCGGGGCGAGGTCTTTGGTGAAGACGCTTTGCGGTTGTGCCGCGGCGAGGTTGCACTAACGGCGGCGGGCGCAAGCGTCAAAATCATCGATCTTGACGGTTAGCGGCGCACCACGCGCTGCGTATTTTGGCCCCGCACGACGATCTGGCGGATCGTTTCCAACGCTATGTTGTTGAGGGAGGTCGCCACAATGATTTCGCGAGATTGCTGCGTTGATACGGCGCGCCGCTCAAATGGCGGTGACACGCGGAAATCATAGAGCGCAATGCTTGTGTCTTCGGTTTCGACGCGGACCAGCTCTGCATCCCAAAACCCTTGCGTTTGCGGAACACCAACAGCGCGAATAATGGCGCCGCCCGGTGTCCGGTCAACCGTGAGGCTGACGACATCGGCGACCAGGCCACGGCGTTCTTGCACCACGGGTGAGGCGGCCTCAACCGTTTCGCCGCGGTCGCGTCCGAACCAATTGAACGGGTTGAACCGGCTTTCGGCCACGCGGCCGCAGGCGGTCAGGGTCAGGCTCGTCGCCAAAATAATCAAAATGGATTTAGACATGTCCGCCCCTCCCGGCGCCTCTCTTTTTCGAGCAGCGCATCTTTTTCTAAGGCCTAGCCTATCGCCCATGAATTGAAAAGCCAAAGGTGGTGGACGCGCCCGGAGCGCGCGCTATACCTGCTGAAGGACAGGCGCAGAGGATAGGCCGAAATGGCTCAGGAAAAATTTGAAGAGATTGTCGAGACCTTCGAATTCCTCGACGATTGGGAAGACCGCTACCGTGAAGTGATCGACATGGGAAAAGCGATGCCGGCGCTTGAGGACGCGCTGAAAGTGCCTGCGACGAAGGTCGATGGCTGCGCCTCGCAGGTTTGGCTACATCCAAAGCTTGAAGGCGGCGTGTTTCACTTTGATGGAGAAAGCGACGCCATGATCGTGCGCGGGCTGATTGCGGTGCTTCACGCGCTTTATGACGGTTTGCCGGTTGGCGAGGTTGTGAAAGTTGATGCGGCGGCAGAGCTGGGCCGTCTGGGTCTGAACGATCATTTGTCTGCGCAGCGCTCCAACGGGCTGCGGGCCATGGTCGAGCGTATCAGAACGGTGGCGGCAAATGCCTAAAGTGCCTGGAGCGTGCCTTCCAGATCGCCATAACCCGTGAAGCGATATTCGTAGTCCAATCCAAGGGCCTCGGCGCAGCGCTGCGCCTTGGCTTCCAAATCCGGGTCGCGCGTCTGCGCTTGGTAGACAAGCTTTTCGTAATGCTCAAAATACATGTCGCGCAACTGGGGGTGCCGATCGAGCCCAAGCGGGCGCGTGACGAACGCATCGAACTGGCGCACCAGAAAGTCGGTGAGATAGAAAGCTGTGATCTCATCGCGCGCTTCAAACGCGTCATTGCCTTCAAAAAAGCTGTAGCAATGCGGCCCGGCAATCATCTCGACCCCCAATTCCGCACAGGCGGCTTGCAACAACCCGCCGGTCCCGCAATCGGCGTAGACAACAAATATCTGAGCATAGTCATCGCGGTTTTGCGCCACGGCTTCGCGCACCGCGGGCACAATTTTGTCAGGCGTGTTGTGATAGATGGCCGGCAAACAGGACAGCACCATATGGTCCAAGCCATTGGCTTCTTTTACGGCGAGTATTTCGCGCGCCAGAGCGCCGCAGGCGAGCAGAAGGATTTTTCCCGTTCCTTTTGCGGCCAATCCGGCTTCGGTCAATATCTCGTCACTAGGTATCATCTTTGCCAAGTCGCTTATGCAGCGCCCGGATGGCGATCCCTGCGAGCATTGCCAAGGGCAGCAACACAGCGCTCACTTGTGCCGCGTTGCCCTCAGGGCTCAGTTGAGCGACCAAAAAAATCGTGAGTGCCGCCGCAATCAGCACATAGGTCAGCAAAAGGACCAATTTTGTCAAAGGCATCGGGTTTCTCCAGTCCTGAAAAAACCTATGGGCGCGTGCGAGAATTTCAATATCCTCTCGCACGCATGATTTTGAGGGGTTGGCTTGGCGCTACCCAGCCGCCATCTGGTTGTGCTTGCGCGCCATGAACTCTTTCGCGGTCTCGACTGCCACCGCCGCGTCACGGCAGTAAGCGTCTGCGCCGATGGCTTTGCCGAATTCCTCATTCAAAGGCGCGCCGCCGACAAGCACGGTATAGTCGTCGCGAATACCCTTTTCTACCATCGTATCGATCACGACTTTCATATAGGGCATTGTGGTTGTCAGCAGGGCCGACATGCCAAGAATGTCAGGCTCTTCCGTCTCCAGCGCTTCAAGATACGCTTCAACCGCGTTGTTGATGCCAAGATCGACGATTTCGAACCCGGCACCTTCCATCATCATCCCGACGAGGTTTTTGCCGATATCGTGGATGTCGCCTTTGACCGTCCCGATCACCATTTTGCCAACGCGGGGCGCGCCTGTTTCGGCTAACAGTGGCTTCAAGATGGCCATGCCACCTTTCATTGCGTTCGCAGCGAGCAGCACTTCGGGCACAAACAAGATGCCATCGCGGAAGTCATTGCCAACGATGGTCATCCCACCGACCAACGCTTCGGTCAGAATGCGGTAAGGTTCCCATCCGCGTTCGAGCAGGATGTTCACACCTTCTTCGATCTCTTCCTTCAGACCATCATAGAGGTCGTCAAACATTTGGGCGACAAGCTCTTCGTCGTCCAATTCGCTGAGGATGATGTCGTCTTCTTCGTCAGACATTGGCTTTACCCTTTGGCTCCCGTTATTTGGATCAGCCTTGCCTCCAAATCCTTGGCCTTGCAATTAATTTTACGACATGCGCCGTGTCACGCGCGACGGCCATTGTCTATGTTCCTATTTTGTTCCATCATGTATGAATGGAGAATGAACAGAGCCTAAGTGTTGGTCAAATAAAAGGGCGCGCCGCTGCCAGCAACGCGACGAACCGGTTCGAGCGACTGGTGTCTGTTGGGATTGACGACGGTTGGGGACAAGCGCCCGCGGAGGATGTTTTGTGCACCGATGTCAGCATCGAGCGGCCGCGTACTGTGATCACCCGAAACAGCTCGCCCGATCTGCCATTCGATCGCTCCCTCAACCCTTATCGCGGCTGCGAACATGGGTGCATTTACTGCTTTGCGCGCCCAAGCCATGCCTACCTGGGGCTGTCACCTGGGCTTGATTTTGAAACCAAGCTTATCGCCCGGCCCGAAGCGCCAAAACTGCTCGCTCGCGAGTTGTCTATGCCGCGCTATGAGCCGCGGGTTATCGCATTGGGAACAAACACGGATCCTTACCAACCGATTGAGAAGACGTATAAAATCATGCGCTCCGTTCTTGAGGTTTTGGAGGCATTTCGCCATCCGGTCGCGATCGTAACCAAAGGCAGCTTGATCGAGCGCGACGTTGATATTCTTGCCCGCATGGCGCGGCTCGACCTGGTCAGGGTCGGAATTTCAGTGACCAGCCTGGGGCGTTTTCGCGCAAGGCGGAACCACGCGTGCCCGCGCCAAAACGCCGATTGCGCACGATAGAGCGTTTGTCCGAGGCGGGCATCGATGTCCGGGTTATGGCGTCCCCGATGATTCCCGGGCTCACGGATCACGAGCTTGAGGCGGTCCTTGTGGCGGGCCAAGAGGCGGGCGCGCGCAGCGCCTCGATAATCCCTTTGCGCCTGCCGCTTGAAGTGTCTGAGCTGTTTCAGGAATGGCTTGCCGTGCATTTCCCCGACCGGGCGAAAGCCGTGATGTCACGGGTGCGGCAGATGCATGGGGGTCAAGATTATGATGCAAAATTTGGGCATCGCATGACCGGGTCTGGTCATCACGCAGAGCTGCTGCAAAACCGCTTTAAGCTTGCATGCCGCAAGCTGGGGCTGGAGCAGCGTCGCCCCGCCCTGAGATGTGATTTGTTTCGACGTCCAGACCAGCCGGGAGATCAGCTGTCGCTGTTTTAGGCCGGTGCGCCTAGGCGCGCGCGCGTCTGCGCGAGGATGCGCGTTCGCGGCGTTTGGGGGCCGGGGTGGCTTGCGTGCCGTCATCGACCGATGAAAAGCCGCCCAGCTTTTCTTCGATATCTTGCAGCGACGGGGCCGGGCCCTTGTCATGCGCCTCAAGCGCTTCGCGCATTTTGCGCAGATGGACCGGCGTTGTGCCGCAGCAGCCCCCAATAATGCGCGCGCCCGCGTTGCGGGCCAAAATGGCGTAATCGGCCATCAGGTCCGGGGTGCCGTCATAGTGGATATGGCCGTCATGGTATTTCGGGATACCGGCATTCCCCTTGGCGATGATGTGTTTTGGCGTCTCGCCAAAGCCCAAAACGGTGCGCAACAGGTCCGAAGAGCCGACGCCGCAATTCGCGCCAAAGGCAATGGGCGGATGTTTCAGACGGTCCATTTGCGCGGCGAGTGCGGGGGCGGTGACGCCCATCATGGTGCGGCCAGCCGTGTCAAAGCTCATAGTGCCACACCAAGGCATTCCGCTGCGCGCGATGGCTTCGGCAGCGGCCTTCATTTCCTCAGGCGCGGAGATGGTCTCGACCCACAAGACATCAGCGCCGCCGGCTTTGAGACCTTCGGCCTGTTCATGAAACATCTCGACCGCATCTTCGTGCGACAGCGTTCCCACAGGTTGCATGATGTCGCCCGTGGGACCCATGGAGCCCGCAACAACGACTGGCCGGCCCGCGCGGTCAGCCACGTCGCGGCCCAGTTCGGCGGCCAGCTTGTTCAGCTCAAAAACGCGAGCTTGCGCGTCATGCAGTTTAAGGCGGGAGGCATTTCCGCCAAATGAATTTGTCAGAAAAAGGTCGGAGCCCGCATCGACCGGGCCTTGATAGAGCGCTTTGATACGGTCCGGGTGATCCGCATTCCACAGCTCAGGCGCGTCGCCGGATTGGAGCCCCATGTTGAAAAGCTCAGTCCCGGTTGCTCCGTCGGCCAAAAGCCAATCGCGGCTTTCGAGAAGTTTGCTCAACGCGTCCATAGATGCGGTCCCTTTGTGTCATGCGCAGTAGCGCATGACATGGGTTGATTTTTGAAGCAATTTCATAAAACCAATAATGATTATGAATATCCTTCCTGATCGCTGCCCTCCCGTGAATTGTGCGGAAGATATCGACCGCGCCAATACATCCGGCCCATATGCCATTTGCGACAAAGTATTCTGAGCGCCAAGACGGCGCGAAACTGGCTTTGAATTGATGTAGACCTTTTAAGCCGCCGCTGCGCGCGAAAATTTGACGCGCGACCCAGCCGTTTAGACTGTCTGCGCCGTGACACATGTGAAATGGCACAGAAGCCAGTGAGAATTCGGCGATACTTTCGTCTTTGGCGGCATGAATTGCGGCGACGACCAGTGCGTGAATGGTCCCGTCAGGGCAATCATCAGTCATGCGGATGAGATCGAGGGTCCATTTGTCCGCGCTTGTCATGACGGAGATAAAAGCAACGGGGGTTTCGCCCAGGCTGGCAACCCAGACGCGCGAGACAGCCAATAGTTGTGCATCAAAACTGCCCATAGAAAATCGCCGTGCCGGGCCGTTGCGGGCTTGCCAGGCTTGGTCGATCTCAGCCAGTTGATCGGGGAATCCAAAAAAGGGCGCGACTTCGAGCCCCGACTTCTCAGCCCGTGAGAGTTTGCGACGAAGTTGACGTTTTTCCGAGCCTGACAGGTTAAAATCATGCGTATTTACATAAGCTTCTGACCCGATCTTTAGATCTATGAAGCCTTTGGCGCGCGCCCAATCTGCGAGTGTCTGAGAGCATTTATAGAAACAAAACGGACGGAGCGCCGTAGCGGCGTATTGATTTGCGATACTGCGTTTGTGCGCAGGGGTTGCGCTGAACGGATCGCCCAGGATCAAATCGCAATGCCGTGCTTGGTGGCTGAGTATCCCGCCCTCAAGTGTTTTAGACAGTTGCAGGTCCAACTGGTCTTGAGCGAGAAGTTGTGCCTCCGGTGGGACAGCGCATTGAAGCCAATGGGGGATGATCCTATGGCGGGCTGTTTGGAGATCACGTGCTTTGTCCTGCTGCCTTTGCGCGATGAGCGAAAGCATCGCCAGCACCGCGGGGCCCGCAAAATAAACCACGCGGTAAGCCAGGATAGCTGAGAGCAGTTCGGACGTCTGCCCCATACCCAACAGAGCGATCAGGCAAAGTTCAAACGCACCTAGACCCCCAGGAAGCCCAGACGTCATGCCGACGGCGAGTGCTATGAGAAAGGCGGTGTAGAAGGTGAAGAAATCGAAATAACCCGCTGGTAAAAATAAGTAAATTACCGCTGAAGCTACGAGTGTGTCGATGAATGTATAGAAGATTATGGGCGCGCTGAGGGAGAGGTTTGGCAACACGCGCTGAAGCTTGGATTGCGGTGAAAGCGACAAAATCAGGACGACAGACGTGGCGATAACGATGAGCCATGCCAAGGGCACTGCCGCTGCGGAAAACGTATCAGGGCGCGCAACAAGCACCGCGAAGGCGGTGACGACGACCCAGCCGGCGAAAAAACTGCCAGTGACGGTCAGCGTCAAGCGCGCGCAGGCCCATAGGGAAAGAGCTTTGTTATGTCCAAGAGCCCACCAGCGGATCAGCGCGCCGGTTATCAAACCGTAGCCCAAAACCTGTGATACAGCGGTCGCGCGCCAGCCTGACATCAACGCTGCATGTCGCGAAATCTTGAGGTCCAGCATATGCGCCGCAAGCCGGTCATATTGCGCGATGGCATAAAAACTGACGATTGAGAGGCCCGCGGCGCTGACCCATAGGCCGGGCTGAAACTGGCTGAACGCGGCACTCAGGGCTGCGACATCCACGCCCATGATCCGATCACGCAACAGCCATAGAATGGCGAGTGAGATTGCCACTGGGATCAAAGCCCGCAGCGCGGGCAGGCGCAAGGTCATGTCTTGGCCGCGATTTAACATGCGAAACGCCTCCTTTGCGGAGACGATTAGGGCGTCAACGTTCCTGCCGAGTTAACAGATAAAATTGCGATGAGTTTATCCCAAAGAAAATGCCGCCCGTTTGTGGGCGGCATATTAAGGAAAGCGCGTAAGGCTCAGCTTTCGCTCATAATTTGAGACTTTGCCTCAGCGAGCAGGGTGGTCATTTGGGCGCGGATCGTGTCGCTATCGGACAAATCACCAAGATCGTCTGTGACCTTGCGCAAAACGTCATCATCACCCGCCTCTTCAAAATCGGCTTTGATCACGCTTTTGGCGTAAGCATCTGCATCGTCGCCGGATTTTCCCATCAGGCCAGCCGCCCAAAGACCCAACAGCTTATTGCGCCGCGCTTCGGCCTTAAACTGCATCTCGGCGTCATGGGCGTATTTGTTTTCAAAAGCGTCTGAGCGATCGTCAAAGCTGGACATGGAAAGGGCTCCTGCAAAGTGAAGTGTTGAGTGACATATGACCTCGCTGGCGGAGCAGTGCAAGAGCCTCGCCTACCACAACTTGTGCGCGCTCCATTGCTCACGTATAGCCTGATTTTAACGGGCGGGACGGTGAGTCCCGCATTTTGGGGGACCCGAACATATGTCGCGTCGCAAAAAACTCTACGAAGGCAAAGCCAAAACTCTGTATGAAGGTCCCGAGCCAGGGACTTTGGTGCAGTATTTCAAAGATGACGCGACCGCGTTCAACGCCGAAAAGCGTGACGTGATCGAGGGCAAGGGCGTTCTCAACAACCGGTTGTCCGAGTATTTCATGACCGGTCTGACGCAAATTGGGGTGCCAAACCACTTTTTGAAGCGGCTCAACATGCGCGAGCAGCTGATCCGGTCGGTTGAGATTATCCCGCTCGAAGTGATTGTGCGCAATTACGCGGCAGGGACCATCGCGAAACGTCTCGGGATGGAAGAGGGCACGCCGTTGCCCAGACCGATTGTCGAGTTTTCCTACAAGAATGACGACCTTGGCGACCCGCTGGTACCTGAGGAGTATATCATTTCTTTCGGTTGGGCCTCGCAGCAGGATTTGGATGACATGGTGGCTTTGGCGCTGCGCGTGAACGACTTTATGTCGGGCGTTATGTACGGCGTGGGCATTAAACTAATCGACTTCAAGATCGAGATTGGCCGCCATTATGAGGGAGATTACCAGCGTTTGATCGTCGCCGACGAGATTTCGCCTGACAGCTGCCGGTTGTGGGACATCGAAACGGGTCAAAAGCTCGACAAGGACGTGTTTCGGCGCGATTTGGGCAATTTGGCGGATGCCTATACCGAAGTGGCGCGCCGTCTGGGCGTGATGCCGCAAAACGCCCCGCAGCCGGGCAAGCCGCAACTGATTAACTAAACTTTCGAACGGAACGGGGAGAACGCGCAAGATGAAAGCCAAGGTGCATGTTATGCTGAAAAACGGTGTGCTGGACCCGCAAGGGGAAGCCGTGAAACATGCTTTGGGCAGCCTTGGCTTTGCCGGGGTGGAAGGCGTGCGTCAGGGCAAAGTGATCGAGTTAGACTTGGCGGATGGCACCTCTGAGGCGACCGTAAAGGATATGTGCGAGAAACTGTTGGCCAACACGGTGATCGAGAGCTACTCGATCGAATTGGCCTAAGATGCGCGCCGCGGTTATCACCTTCCCCGGCTCCAATTGCGATCGCGATCTGGCCGAAGGGTTCCGCAAGGCGGGCGCCGAGGTCACGATGGTGTGGCACAAGGAGACCGAGCTTCCGGCACATCTTGATATCATTGGCATCCCGGGCGGGTTTTCGTTTGGCGACTATCTGCGCTGCGGAGCCATTGCGGCGCAGTCGCCGATTTGCCGCGCCGTGGTCGATTTTGCCCAAAAGGGCGGCTACGTGATCGGGATTTGCAACGGGTTCCAGGTTCTGTGCGAAACCGGGCTGCTGCCGGGCATTTTGATGCGCAATGCGACGCTGAAATTTGTGTGTCGACAGCAAAGGCTGGTCGTGGAGACGACGCAGAGCGCTTTCACGCGCCATTATGATGACCGGTCCGAGATCACGGTGCCGATTGCGCATCATGACGGGAATTACTCGGCGGATGCGGAGCTTGTTACAAAGTTGCGCGGCGAAGGACGGGTAGCATTTTCCTATCTGGACAACCCCAACGGCTCTGCGGGCGATATCGCGGGGATCTTGTCGGAAAACCGGCGTGTGCTTGGGATGATGCCGCATCCGGAACGGGCGGTTGATGCGGCGCAAGGCAATACGGATGGCGCCGCGCTGTTCAAATCCCTCGTGGATGACCTGCAGCTGGCGTAAATCCGCCGATAGTGAAGGGCGCATGCGGCTTGAGCCCGAGAGGTCTAGGCCTTAACCTAGCGCGATGACGCCGAATTCAGCTGAAAAACAGGGCCCACCAAGGCCGATTGGCGCGCGATGGCAGGTGCGGCTTTTCGCGGTCATGCTGATCGCATTGGCCGTGACGATTGTGTGGATTTCGAACCTTTGGCTGTCGGACCGTTTTACGGAGCGGACCCGTTCGGCCGCGGATTTGCGCATCGCACTTTACTCAAGTGCGATTACCTCCGAGCTGCAGCGCAACGGGGTGGTGCCGCTTTTGCTGTCACGCGACCCGGTTATGGTCTCTGCGCTGAACTCAAATGACTTTAGCGCAACCTCGCAGCGATTGATCAGTTTCGCCGAAGAGATCGGTGCCGCCGGCCTTAGGCTTCTCGATGAGGAGGGGCGCACGGTGGCCTCTTCAGACCGGACGCAAATCGGCGAAGTGAAACGCAATGACAGCTTCTTCTTCGACGCATTGCGCAACAATGACACGCAGTTTCAGGTCACCGAGCTTGAAACAGGGGCGTTTCAATTCACCTATTCGCGGCGCATCTCCTTTGATCAGCAGAGCATTGGTGTGATTGTCGTCGATGTGGATTTGCAGCAATTTGAAACGCGCTGGCGGACGCCGTCTGATGCGGTGATGATCACAAATAGCGAGGGCCAGATTATTCTGGCCACTGACCCGCGCTGGCGCGGTTTGACGGTCGAGAGTGCTTTGGCAAATCAATCGCCTGCGGGCGCTTTTCAACGAGCATTGGATGTGACCAATACCTATTTTGAGCTTGGGCGCGCGCCGGATGCGTATCTGCTGGGACAAGGCGTGATGCAGGTCGAACGGCGGCTCCCGTTTCGCGGCTGGCAGCTGATCAGCTTTTCATCCTACGCCTCCGTGCGTGAGCGCGTGAATGGGGTTCTGGCACTTGAAATCATGGGTTTTGCGATCCTGACGACGCTGGCTTTTTATATTATGAAGCGCCGCGCCCAATCAGCCGCGGGCTTTTTCCGCCGCGAAAGCGAGCAGCAGCGTGCGCTCAACATGCGGCTAAGCCGCGAGATCGCGGAGCGCAAGAAGGTGCAGGAAACTCTGGCCGTTGCCGAACAGTCTTTGGCGCAATCGCAAAAACTGGCCGCTCTGGGCGAGATGTCTGCCGCTGTCAGCCACGAGTTGAACCAACCGCTTGCCGCGATGAAGACCTATCTTGCGGGCGCGAAACTGCTGTTGCAACGCAAGCGACCTGAGGAGGCGCAGACCTCCTTCCAGCGCATTGACGATTTGATTGAGCGTATGGGCGCGATCACCAAGCAGTTGAAATCCTATGCCCGAAAGGGTGACGAACAGCTCGGTCAAGTTGATCTGCGTGATGCCGTCTCTGGCTCCCTTTCGATGATGGAGCCACAGCTTAAACGCGGTGAAGTTCACGTGCTTGTGACCTTGCCGGACCGGCCAGTGCCGGTTCTGGCGGATCGTGTCAGGCTCGAGCAGGTGATTATTAACCTTTTCCGTAATGCCCTAGATGCCACCAAAACAGTGCGGTCGCCACGTATCGAGATCATGCTCAACGCCGGTGAAACGGCGGTTCTATCGCTCAGAGACAACGGCGAAGGCATTGAAAACCTTGATGAATTATTTGAGCCTTTCTATACGACGAAACAACCGGGCGAGGGGGTTGGTCTAGGTCTTGCGATCTCGTCCTCGATCGTGAATGAGCTTGGCGGAACCCTGACGGCAAGAAATGGCCAATCGGGCGGGGCCGTATTTGAAATGCAGCTGCCGTTACACCACTCTAGGGAGCAATTGACAGAATCTGCGCGGCAAATGCCCGCCGCAGAATAACGTCCGAGCGGAGGAAGACCCATGCCAAGCGCAAGCGCCCTGAAGATTGCGATCGTCGACGACGAGCAAGATATGCGGCAGTCCATCAGCCAATGGCTGGCCTTGTCAGGCTACGACACGGAAACCTTTGGCTCCGCCGAAGAGGCGTTGAAAGGCATTGGGTCCGACTATCCCGGCATCGTTGTCTCCGACATCAAAATGCCGGGCATGGACGGGATGCAGTTTCTCAAGCGTTTGATGAGCGCCGACAGCTCGCTGCCCGTGATCATGATTACCGGCCATGGCGACGTGCCTATGGCCGTTGAGGCCATGCGGGTTGGCGCGTTTGATTTCCTCGAAAAGCCGTTCAACCCCGACCGCATGACGGAGCTGGCCAAGCGCGCGACAACCAACAGGCGCCTGACGCTTGATAACCGCGCCCTGCGCAAAGAGCTCTCAGACGGCACCAAGCTGATGCAAAAGCTGATCGGCTCCAGCCCCGTAATGGATCGGCTGCGCGAGGACATATTGGATTTGGGTCAGGCCGATGGGCACGTTCTGATCGATGGCGAGACCGGAACCGGCAAGACGCTGACCGCACATGCGCTGCACGCCGTTGGCCCGCGGGCGGGCAAAAAGTTTGTGGCTTTGAGCTGCGCGGCCTTTGACGAAGCGGCGCTGGCCACAAAACTGTTTGAACCGGTGGAGCAGGGCGAGACGCTGCCATTGGTCGAAGAGGCGCGTGGCGGAACGCTTGTGCTTGAAGACATCGAGGCCTTGCCGTCGACCCTGCAAGCGCGCTTGCTGCAGTTCATCAATGACCAAGGCAGCCCGGCGGAGACGCGGATCATCGCGATTTGCAACACGCAGGAGCAGGGCAAGACTTGCGAGGATTTGATCCGGGGCGACCTGTACTACCGACTGGCTGCAATGAAGATCACCATCCCTCCGCTGCGCCAGCGTGGTGAGGACATCTTGTCCTTGTTCAACCGCTTTGGAGAACAATTTGCTGACGATTATGGCTCGGACGCGCCGGAAGTGTCTGCGCAAGAGGCGGCGCAGTTGCTGCAGGCGCCTTGGCCGGGAAATGTACGTCAATTGATCAACGTGGCGGAACGCGCGGTTTTGCAAAACCGCCGCGGGTCTGGTTCGATTGCGTCGCTGTTGATGGCGGACAATGCCGAGATGGGGCCGGTCATCACCACTGAAGGAAAGCCGCTGAAAGAATATGTGGAAGCCTTCGAGCGTATGTTGATCGATAACACGATGCGGCGCCACAAAGGCTCCATCGCGTCGGTGATGGATGAGCTGTGCCTGCCGCGCCGTACGCTGAACGAGAAGATGGCCAAATACGGGCTGCAGCGGTCGGATTATTTGTGACCTAAAGGTGCGGCTGCGCCGCGCATGATGACGGGAATGAGGGGCGTGGCCCCTCAAACACCCCGCAATATTTCCAAAACAAAGTCGGATTATTGGGAGGGTTTGATTATTTCCGTTGCGGAAACAACGAAAATGACGCCGTTTCTGCGCCGCGGCGTAGATTGCGCATTGTAATCCTTCGCAAAAACCCCCTAATACGACAGAACGTACCGGTGGACGCTAACTTGGCGCATTGGACGGTAGAGTTTCACTGACCCCCGCCCGCAGGACAAAACGGACGCTTGGTGGCCAGGATTGACGGCCTCGGATTTGTGTTGAGGCCTTAGAGCCGCAGGCGGCCCAGACCGCCAGCATAAACGGGCAGCTCCGAAACGGCGCTGCCGGAGATAAGAACGCGATGAGACGCGCAAGAGACATACAGGCAGAAGGGATCAGCGCAACGCGCATGCAGCCCGCCTTACCGGTCCGCGCGTCGCAGCTCGCCCAAACAAGACATCCCACCACCACGGCCGCTCCCCCGGGTTTACGCTCGGGCAGGTTGTGCATGTCGGATGCGTACGGACACCATGGCAAAAAAGATGCTTATCGACGCCACTCACCCGGAAGAGACCCGGGTCGTTGTGGCAGACGGAAACAAAGTCGAGGAATTCGACTTTGAATCAGAGAACAAACGCCAGCTTGCTGGCAATATTTACCTTGCAAAAGTAACCCGCGTAGAGCCGTCTTTGCAGGCGGCCTTCGTGGACTATGGCGGCAATCGCCACGGCTTTCTGGCCTTCAGCGAGATCCATCCAGACTATTACCAAATTCCGGTAGCCGACCGACAGGCGCTGCTGGATGAGGAGATGGAATACGCCCGCCAACAGGCCGAGGAAGAAGAAAAGCCAAAGCGCAAATCGCGCTCCCGGTCGCGCTCCCGCTCGAAAGCGGCTGAGGCGAAATCGGATGATGTTGTGGTCAGCGAAGAGATCGCGACGCAAGACGGCGCGGAAGTGGCTGAAGCGATCCCGGGCATGGATGTCGTTGACCTTGAGGAAGGCGATGAGGCCGAAGCACCGAGAGCGGTCGAAGAAGGCTCGTCACCGATGGAGACGGTCGCTGAGACGCCTGTTGAAACCCCGGCAAGCGGGGATGCGTCCGAGGCACCCGATGCCGAAGACGATGATGAGGACAAGCTGGAGGCGACCGAGAAGGACGCCAATATCGAGTCCGTCGCCCAGGAAGATGACACTGACGAGGTGCGCCCGGCCCGCAAGCCGCGGCCGAAGCGTTACAAAATTCAGGAAGTCATCAAAGTACGCCAAATTCTATTGGTGCAGGTTGTCAAAGAAGAACGCGGCAACAAAGGCGCTGCGCTGACCACGTATCTCTCTCTGGCGGGTCGCTACTGTGTCTTGATGCCGAACACCGCCCGCGGCGGCGGCATTTCGCGCAAGATCACCAATGCGGCAGACCGCAAGAAGCTTAAAGAGATCGCCAACGAGATCGACGTGCCGAAGGGCGCGGGGCTGATTGTACGCACGGCAGGGGCCAAGCGCACCAAGTCAGAGATCAAGCGCGATTACGAATACCTGCAGCGCCATTGGGAACAGGTACGCGAGCTGACGCTGAAATCCATCGCGCCGGCCCCGATCTATGAAGAAGGCGACCTGATCAAACGCTCGATCCGCGACCTATATAACCGTGAGATTGAAGAGGTTCTGGTCGAGGGCGAGGCGGGCTATGTCGAGGCCAAGGCGTTCATGAAAATGATCATGCCAAGCCACGCGAAGAACGTGAAACACTACGCCGATGCGATGCCGCTTTTCGCGCGCCATCAGGTGGAAAGCTACTTGTCGGGCATGTTTAACCCAACGGTGCAACTGCCCTCCGGCGGCTATATCGTGATCGGGATCACCGAGGCGCTTGTGGCGGTCGACGTAAACTCCGGCCGCGCGACCAAGGAAGGCTCGATTGAGCAGACCGCGCTAAAGACCAACCTGGAGGCCGCAGAAGAAGTTGCCCGCCAGATGCGTCTGCGCGACCTGGCTGGCCTGATCGTCATCGACTTCATCGATATGGAAGAGCGGCGCAACAACAACGCGGTTGAAAAGAAGCTCAAAGACAAGCTGAAAACAGATCGTGCGCGCATTCAGGTGGGTCGTATCTCAGGCTTTGGTTTGTTGGAGATGTCTCGCCAACGTCTGCGCCCGGGTATGTTGGAGGCAACCACGCAGCCTTGCCCGCATTGCCACGGTACGGGTCTTATCCGCTCCGATGACAGCCTGGCGCTGACAATTCTGCGCCAGCTCGAAGAGGAAGGCACCCGCAAGCGCACCCGCGAGGTGCTGCTGACGGGCCCTGTGGCCGTGATCAACTACCTGATGAACGCCAAGCGCGAGCATATCGCCGAGATCGAGGCGCGCTACGGAATGGCGGTACGCCTTGAGGCCGACCCGCATATGGTCAGCCCTGATTTCAAGCTTGAGAAGTTCAAGACGGCGACCCGCAACCTCAGCGCGGTTGTTGCCAAGACAGCGGCGATTTCGATGGACAGCATTGATATGACCGATATCGATGAGGCCATTGAGGCGGAGGCCGATGAGGCCCCTGCGCCGCGTGACGCACAGCCGAGCAATGAACCCGAGTTGGACGAAGACGGCAACCCGCGCAAGAAGAAGCGCCGCCGGCGTCGTGGGGGCCGTGGTCGCAACCGCAACCGGGACCGCGACGGCGATCAGATGTCGGAGCAGGATGCGGACGCGACGCCTGAGACGGAAGAGGATGATGATCCGCGCCCCTCGATTGCGGAAGCCAAGGCCTCCGAAGGTGTCGAGACTGAAGAGGTCGCCGAGACATCGGACGAGAAGCCAAAGCGGAAACGCCGCAGCCGCGCCAAGAAAACGGAAGCGGTACAAGAAGATGCGGTTTCTGAGGAGACCCCTGAGGCGGACGCAGCGCCGGACGCGGATGAGGCACCAAAGCCGAAGCGCACCCGGAGCCGCAAGAAGAAAGACGCGCCTGCAGACGAAACCGCTGCGGCGGCTGCGCCAGAAACACCTGCCGAAACGTCTGAGCCCGAGGTCGCATCGGAAGAGGATGCGCCAAAGCCTGCGAAAAAACGCCGGTCGCGCGCCAAGCCTAAGAAGGTGGAAGAGGGTGCTGAGGCCGCTCCCGCCGCGGAACCAGAGCAGGCCGCCGAACCCGTTGCGGATGAGGCGCCCGCTGAGAAGGCGAAGCGCACGCGGACGCGCACCTCCGGCACAACGCCAATGGCGGGTGCCGAGGAGGGGGCTGGTGATGTCGCGACTGAGGAGAAGCCCAAAGCAAAGCGCAAAGGGTGGTGGTCCCTTGGCCGCAGCTGACAGGGTTGATCATAGTTCGAGAAGGGCGTGTCATTGGCACGCCCTTTTTTGTATTCAAAAGTCCGTTGGACGGGGCACCCCATGATTGATCATTTTAACTTGCCGGTGAGCGATCTTGCTGAGACCGCACGCTTCTATGAGCGTGTATTGAGCTGTTTGGGATATCGGCGCGTTGCGCAAGACGGGCCTGCGATTGGGTTTGGCACGGACAGTTGGGCCTTTGGCATCATTGAGACGCGTGACGCCATCGCGCCGCTTCACCTGGCGTTCAAAGCGGGCTCAGAGGCGGAGGTTGACGCGTTTTACAAAGCGGGGCTTTCGGAAGGGGCGGCTGATAACGGCGCGCCGGGGCTGCGTCCAGAGTATGGCGGCGGCTACTATGCTGCGTATTTATGCGACCCTGACGGCCACAATATTGAGGCTGTTTTTCGGGGCTAGCGCTTGCGGGCCTGTGCGGATTTGGCGGTTGCCAATACGTCTTGGGCACGGAGCCAACCATTGCTGCCGCGCGGCAACTGGCCGGAGGCGCGTTTGCCGTGAAGCTGCGCCTCTTTGAAACGTCCGATGACCAGATAGCGTTCCGCCGTCGCCACCGAGGCCAGCGCGTTTTGCCCGTTGCGGGCATGCGCCAAAGCCAGGTTGCGGAGCAATGACGGATCGCCGGGGTCGCGCCCGCGCGCGCTGCTGAGAACGCGCAGGGCCTCGGCATTTGAGCTGCGTGTGTTTTGTGCCAGCAGGGCCTGCCCCAGGCCGCCGAGCAGAAGCGCGTTGTTGCCGCCAAGGGTGACCGCGTTGCGATAAGACGTCACAGCGGGCGCGGCATTGCCACCTTCGAGCAGTATTTGGCCGCGCAGCTCATGATAGTAGGGATCGCGGGGTCGCAGCTTCAAAAGCGCGTTCATCGCGGTAAGGGCCTTTTTGGGGTCGGGCCTGCGATGCAACGCGACCGCGCGGCGCAGCAGGGCCAGCTCGGAATTTCCCTTCGCTTCCTTCTGGCGCAGGATTGTGCGCGGATTGCTGAGAAACCCGTCAAGCTTGGCATTCATACGTGCGAACCAATAGGCGGTCTGAGCAGGCGTCGCCCGGGTCTTGCCCTTATAGGCGGCTGCGTACCCGCGCACGGCACGCAGGCGGTCAGCGGTCAAAGGATGGGTGCGGGCATATGGGTCCTGACGGCCCGGTCGCAACGCCTCTTGCCCGCGGAACAGCTCGAGAACTTCGCTCATCGCCGCGGGGTCAATGCCTGCGCGGGCCATGTATTGCAGCGCGGATTGATCGGCGGAGGCTTCCTCCGCGCGGGTGTGTTTGAAAAAGACCCGTTGGGCGGAGCCCGCCGTGCCCGCGGCGATCCCAAGGGCCGCCTGGCCTTCGCCTTTTGCAGCGGCCGCGACTGAAAGAGCCAGCCCGATCGCTGCAACCCGGCTCGCGACGCGCGCATTGCCCGCGCGTCTTACGAGATGCCCATTGGCCAAATGCGCGACCTCATGGGCAATAACGGCCTGCAGCGCCTCGGCTGAGTTCAAACGTCGGATCAGTCCTGAATGCAAGAACACATGCCGGCGGTCGACCACGAATGCGTTGAGCGAATTGTCGCGAATGACAATCAACCGGATCGAGTTCGCGCCAAATCCCGCCGCCCGCAAGACCGGTTTTGCGATCTCTTTCAAGGAGCGTTCGATCTCCGCATCACGAATGACGGTGAGGGCCTTGGCGTGGAGCGGCAGTGCCAGACCCAAGACGAGAGCCAGTGCCAAAAGCCTTGCGAACATGGACGGGGACCTCCCTTAGATTGACCTTTTCGTGCCGCTGCGTCATCAGCGGGACGTGTCAGTAGAATGCGAGGACGTGATGCGAAGTTCAACCCGGGGCGAGGTCGATCCGTTTATTGTGATGGATGTGATGGAGGCAGCGCGCCAGCGCGAGGAGCAGGGACACCGGGTTATTCATATGGAGGTGGGCCAGCCGGGCACGCCGGCCCCGAAAGGCGCGCGCGCGGCCTTGGTCGACGCCATGTCGCAAGACGCGCTTGGCTATACGGTGGCGCTTGGCCTGCCGGAGCTGCGCGTCGGTATCGCAAAGCTTTATCATGATTGGTACGGCGTCGACCTGGATCCCGCGCGGGTCGTTGTGACCGCCGGGTCGTCAGCTGCATTTGTTCTGGCGTTTACGGCGCTCTTTGACGCGGGTGAGACCGTCGGCGTGACAGAGCCAGGATACCCAAGCTATCGCCAAATTTTGAAGTCTCTCGGCCTGCGCCCGCATGGCATTCCGACGTTTTCTGACACCCGCCATGTCCCGCAACTTCCGACGCAGCCTTTGGATGGCTTGATCGTGGCCTCGCCTGCCAACCCGACCGGGACGATGCTTTCAAAAGCCGATTTGGCGCAGTTGATCGACGCCTGCCAGAGCGCTGGAACCAGCTTTATCTCCGACGAGATTTATCATGGGGTTCACTATGAGGGGCGCGCTGTCAGTGCTTTGGAGGTGAGTGATGATATCTATGTGATCAACTCCTTCTCCAAATACTTCTCGATGACGGGCTGGCGCTTGGGATGGATGGTGGTGCCGCAAGATCATGTGCGCCGGATCGAACGGCTGGCGCAAAACATGTTCATCTGCGCGCCGCATGCAGCGCAGGTGGCGGCATTAGGTGCGCTTTCTTCCCGCGATGAAACAGAAGAGATGTTGCAGGTCTATGCACGGAACAGGGCATTGATGCTGGATGGCCTACCAAGCGCAGGGTTTGACAAGATCGCGCCGCCAGATGGTGCGTTTTATATCTATGCAGATGTTTCCGAGCACACATCGGACTCGCTGGCGTTTTGCCGCGAAGTGTTGAATGAAGCCGGCGTCGCGATCACACCGGGGCTCGATTTTGATCCACATCGCGGGCACCAAACTGTGCGGTTTTCCTACGCGCGCGCGACCGAAGATATTGTTGAAGGGCTGGAGCGGCTTAGCGCTTTTATGAGAAGCCGCACCGGGTAAATTCTGGGCAGGACAGCCGGCGCGAAATGCGTTAACATGTCTGAAAAAATGGCGAGCAGCTATGATACGGTTCCTTTTTGTTGCAGGCTTGGCGCTGCTGATCTCCGGGGCGAAGGCCACGGCGGAAGATCTGCGCGCGCTCGCGCGGCTCGATCCGTTGGGCTCATCAATCGTAGACGTCGATAAAGGCGTCATGATCACGCTGTCGCTGACGCAGGCCGTGCCCTACCGCGTCTACACGTTGGATGCACCGAAACGGGTGGTCATCGAGTTTCGGGAAGTGGCTTTCGGTTCTGATCTTGAGTTGCTTGACCGGTCTGAGCGTATCAGCGAGGTGGTCGGCGGCGATGCGCGCCCCGGATGGTCTCAGCTTCAGCTTGTCTTAGACGGTCCGATGGAAGTGACAAAAGCCGCACTGACAACCGATCCGCAGGAGGGGGACGCTGTCGTGTCGCTCCTTCTTGGGCCCTCGAGCGAAGAGGCATTTTCTCTCGCGGCGCAATCTCGGGAACCGGCGATCTCGGATGGTCCCGAAGCGCCTGACGATCGGGCGCTGGTGGTGGTCTTGGATCCCGGCCATGGCGGTGTTGATCCCGGCGCGCAGCGCAAAGGCTATGATGAGGCCGACTTGATGTTGCAATTTGCGCTCGAGCTGAAGGAGGCGCTGCTGCGTGGCGGTGTCGACCGCGTTGAACTGACCCGCAGCGATGACAGCTTCGTGTCGCTTCCCGCACGGATTTCGATTGCCCGTGCCGCAAATGCGGACATTTTCCTGTCTTTGCATGCTGACGCATTGGCGGAAGGACGCGCCACCGGGACGACGATCTACACGCTGTCGCAAGAGGCATCTGACCGCGCCAGCGCGCTGCTGGCAGAACGCCAAGACCGGCAAGACATTTTGGCAGGCGTCGATTTGCGCGAGCAAGATGACCAAATCGCGACGATATTGATGGATCTTGCGCGGCTGGAAACGGCACCGCGCTCGGACCGGCTGGCGGATGCCTTGGTCGTCGGGTTGCGTGAAAGTCTTGGCAAATTGCACAAGCGCCCGCGCCTGCGGGCTGGGTTCTCCGTGCTCAAGGCCCCTGACATTCCGTCGGTTTTGATCGAGTTGGGCTTTATGTCGTCTGACACAGATTTGAACAACTTGCTGGACTCCGGCTGGCGCGGGCAGGCCGCAAAAGGGATTGTAGACGCGATTACGGTCTGGGCTTTGGATGAGCGCGCGCGCAGTTGATTGGTTGTGTCCTGGCGTATCGCTGCAAAAGTGATTGGTTTTGGCGAAAATACACCGCAATGCGGTGATCGCGCGTTTTGACGATCTGTGCCGAAGCGCTTATACCATAGGCAAGTATTTAACGGGGTGAGACGTGGTTCTACGTGCGATTCTGTCCTTCTTTGGGTCGATCTTCAGCCTGATCACGCTGGGGGCGCTTGCTGTTGCGATGCTCGTAGCGGTGGTCTTTGTGATGTTTGCCAATGATTTGCCGGACACAGATGAGCTTGCTCAGTATTCGCCACCGACGATCAGCCGGATTTACTCTGGTCAGGGTGAGCTGATTGACGAATTCGCTGAAGAGCGCCGCCTTTTTGCGCCCGCCGAAGAGATCCCCGAGATGGTTAAGCAAGCCTTCATCTCAGCGGAAGACAAGAATTTCTACACCCATGCCGGGTATGATCCGATGGGGATGGCCGCTGCAGCGATTGATGCGGCCCAGGGCGCGCGCCTGCGTGGCGCTTCGACCATCACCCAGCAAGTCATGAAGAACTTCCTGCTGGGGGGCGAACGCTCTGCGGAGCGCAAGATCAAGGAAATCATTCTCGCCGCCCGCATCGAAGGCACGTTGAGCAAGGAAAAGATACTCGAGCTTTACCTGAACGAGATTTTCCTTGGTCAAAACAGCTTTGGCGTGGCGGCTGCGGCGCAGACCTATTTCAACAAGACCTTGCCCGAGCTGACCACGGAAGAAGCGGCCTATCTAGCCGTTTTGCCCAAAGCGCCGTCGAACTATCATCCGGTGCGTCAGGTTGAACGCGCCGTCGGGCGGCGCAACTTCGTGCTGCGCGAAATGTATGAGAATGGCTATATCGACATGGCCGAGTATGACCGTGCGAAAGACGCCCCGCTGCGCACGGTCCAGAACGGCGATTTCGTCGCATTCAAGACCCAGATACCTGACCGCGACTATTTCACGGATGAAATTCGGCGCCAGCTATCCTCGGATTTTGGCAAAGAGGAATTTTTTGGTGGCGGCCTGACCATTCGCGCGACCGTCGATGAGGCGCTGCAAAAAGAAGCTGCAGCGGCCCTTCGCGCCGCGCTTGAGGATTATGACCGCGCGCAGGGCATTTTCCACCAAGTCGCGACCAAGATCGAAGCAGAGGTCTTGGAAACGCAGGGCTGGCAAGAGGCGATGAACGCCACCGTCTTCCCGCGTGACATAGAAGGCTGGGACGCGGCGGTCGTGCTTGGCTTCGACGGCAGCGATGCGCGGATTGGGATTGATGACAAGGGTGAGGCTGTCTTGCGTGGCTCCACCGTTGGATGGGCGAAGCCGCGGCGCGCGGATGGCACTCTCGGCTCGGCACGTGCAAGTGCTGACAACGTGCTGAAAGTGGGTGATGTCATCCATGTCAGCGCGCGCGAGGGCGGCGATTACGCCTTGCGCCAAGTGCCTCAGGTCCAGGGCGGCTTTATGGCGATGGATGTCAGCTCCGGGCGCGTTTTGGCGATGCAAGGCGGGTTTTCTTACCAGCATTCTGTGTTCAACCGGGCGACGCAGGCGAAACGTCAGCCGGGATCGTCCTTTAAACCGTTTGTCTATGCTGCGGCGCTGGATTCGGGTTTTGCGCCCAATACGATCGTTGTTGATGCGCCGATTGAGGTGAATACGCCGCAAGGGCTGTGGCGGCCCAGAAATGCCTCCAACCAGTTCTATGGCCCGGCGCCGCTGCGCACGGGCATTGAGCGGTCACGTAACCTGATGACGATCCGTCTCGCCGAGGAAATCGGCATGGGAACCGTCGCAAATTATGCGGAGCGCTTTGGCGTCTATGACGACATGACGCCGTTTTTGTCCAACGCGCTTGGCGCGCAGGAATCGACGCTGTTCAAGATGGTTGCGGCGTACGCCATGTTTGCGAATGGCGGCGAACGGGTTGAGCCCACGCTCGTCGACCGGGTCCAGGACCGTTGGGGGCGCACCGTCTATCGCCACGACCAACGTGTTTGCGAGGAATGCCAAAGCGCTGATATCGAAACGCAATTCGCCCCGAAAATCTATTCCAACCGCGAACGCGTGATGAATGCGATCACCGCATATCAACTGACATCGATGATGCGGGGCGTCGTCGACCGGGGCACCGCGTCGCGCACCGTCAATCTGGGCGTGCCGACCGCAGGCAAAACCGGGACAACAAATGACGCGAAAGATGTCTGGTTTGTGGGCTTCACATCCAACATCGTGGCGGGGTGCTATATTGGTTACGACCGACCGCGTTCTCTGGGACGCGGCGCATCTGGCGGCGGGACCTGTGGGCCGGTTTTTGACAGGTTCATGGAGAAGGCCACAGCCAAATATGGTGGCGGCGCATTTGAGGTTCCTCCGGGCGGCTATTTCGTCCCAATCGACCGTTTCACGGGCGCTGTGTTGCCGCAGGGTGCAGCGGGCGACTACGTCGTTAATGAGTATTTCCGGGAGGGCGAATTGCCGGCTTACGGGCTAGGCAGTATTCTCGACGGCGGATTTGCCATGGGCCAAAACCTGAACCTGATCGCGCGCGGCGACACAAGTGTGAATGCCGTGACTGAGGTCACGACAAGCACCGGTAAAAAGGCCGTTATCCCGAAAAATGCCAATCTCGGGACGATCAGCTCCGGCGGACTTTACTAGAGCGCTACGCGGTATTTCCCAAAATCGGGTTGGACCTCGCTTCGTGGAGAGCGTAGGTAAAAACACGCACGACAGAGAGAGCTAAGCAATGCGCGCAGACGCACAAAATGCCGTTGAGGCCATCACCAAATCATTGGAGCTGCTCAAGTCCCGTATGGGCTGGGAGACGGTGCAACATCGTCTGGAAGAGTTCAATGCGCGCGTCGAGGACCCGACGCTTTGGGACGACCCCGAGAAGGCGCAAAAGCTGATGCGGGACCGCCAGTCACTGGTTGATGCGCTCGACAGCTACACCCGTATGAAGCAGGAGCTGGACGACAATGTCGAGCTGATCGAGTTGGGTGAGATGGAAGACGACGCAGACGTCGTCAGCGAGGCGGAAGAGGCTTTGAGGGCCCTCGTCGAAAAGGCGGCGGCGAAAGAGCTTGAGGCGCTTTTGGACGGCGAAGCCGATAGCAATGATACCTTTCTCGAGATTAACGCGGGCGCGGGCGGCACGGAAAGCTGTGACTGGGCGTCGATGCTGGCACGCATGTACACACGCTGGGCGGAGAAACGCGGCTTCAAAGTGGAGCTGCAATCGCAATCTGCCGGTGACGAGGCTGGGATCAAATCGGTGGCCTATAAGATCAGCGGACACAATGCCTATGGCTGGCTGAAATCTGAGAGCGGCGTGCATCGGCTGGTGCGCATCTCACCGTTTGACAGCGCGGCGAAGCGGCACACGTCTTTTACATCGGTCTGGGTCTACCCGGTGGTCGATGACAATATCGATATCGAGGTAAACCCAAGCGATATTCGGATCGACACGTATCGCTCCTCGGGCGCTGGCGGGCAGCATGTTAACACGACCGATTCCGCCGTTCGCATCACGCATGAGCCCACCGGAATCGTCGTGACCAGTTCTGAGAAGTCGCAACACCAAAACCGCGATATTGCCATGAAAGCGTTGAAGTCGCGGCTCTATCAGATGGAATTGGATCGGCGCAACGCTGCCATCAACGAGGCGCATGAGAACAAGGGTGACGCGGGTTGGGGCAACCAGATCCGATCCTATGTTTTGCAGCCATACCAAATGGTTAAAGACCTGCGGACCAACTTTGAGACATCAGACACAAAAGGTGTACTAGACGGCGATCTGGATGGGTTTATGGCTGAAACACTGGCGCAAAACGTGGCGGGCAAAAGCCGGGGCGAGGCGCAGAGCTAGGAGCGTCGCTAAGAGACAACGCTGTTGAGTTCTTTTGAGCGCTTGTCGGGCTTGCGTGGCACTGTGCCGCTGAACAGCGAAATGAACGCAGCGACCAGACAGAGCTTGCAGGCGATCCAAGTGAAACGCGCAAAGGCCTCATTTGAGGCTTGAGCATGGCTTGCGAGTTCCGAGAACTCGCCGAAGCTGCCACCACCATCCGCGCCGCCATAGGTCACGGAAATTACGCTGCCCATCATTGCGACCGAGATGAGGCCGGCCATGCGTGTAACGGCATTGTTCACACCGGATGCGGTGCCTGTTTTATGGCTTTCAACCGACCCCATCACAGCCGTTGAAAGAGGAGCGACGACAAGGGCCATGCCAATGCCTTGTAGGCACATTGCGGGCATGACCGCGCCCCAGAAGTTCATTGAATGCGCGACATAAGACAGAGCGCCGTAACTTATGGCGAGGATGAGGGAGCCGACCACTAGCAGCGGCGCGGGCCCGTATTTATCTGCCGTTTTGCCAGAAAGACCCGACAGCGCCGCAATAAAAAACGACAGTGGGGCATAGGCAGCGGAGGTCTCGATCTCGGTGATGCCCCATCCGCCGACAACTGCCATCGGCAGGTACATCGCGATGGTGGAGAAGGAAAAATAGATGAAGAAGCTGACGATGTTCGCGATTGTGAACCGCGCGTTTCGGAACAGTTGCAACGGCATCATGGGGTGCGGGCTGCGCGCCTCGACCCAAAGGAATGCCGCCAGCGCAACGAGCCCCGCGCCGAGAAATGCGATACCTTGCGCGTCGATCAGATTTCCATGCTCGGCGCCGGTCAGCCCCCAAGCCACCAGACCCAGCCCGAGAGTAGCGAGGATGCTGCCGGGAAAATCTACGCCGCGGTCGGGTTGCGGCGGATCACGTTCAATCTTGGTCCAAAGCACGAAAAGGGCTAGCCCGCCCAGAGGCAGGTTGATCGCGAAGATCCAGCGCCAAGTATGAATGTCGCCAAAGGTCAGGGCGAGCCCGCCAATGATGGGACCCAAAGCGGCGGTGATCGCCGAGGATGCGGCCCAGATACCAATCGCGCGGCCACGCTCACCGGGAGGATAGGCCCGTGAGATCAAGGCCAAGGAGCCGGGCACCATAAAGGCGGCCCCAATTCCTTGCAGCCCGCGCGCCGCGATCAAAAATTGCGGGGTCGGCGCCAAGGCGCAAGCCATTGAGGCCACAACAAACAGCATGATGCCGGCGGCAAAAACGCGGGCGAGCCCGAACCGGTCACCGATAGCGCCGCCAACCAGGATGAGAGATGAAAGCGTGAGCATGTAGGCGTTGGAAATCCACTGCGCCTGTATCAACGTCGCCACTAAGGAATCACGCATGCCCGGCAAAGCGATTGCCACCATAGAGCCGTCGATAAACCCAAGGCCGGAGGCAAGAATTGCCGCAAAAAGAATATATTTTCGCGCCTCAGGGGCGCACAATGTGTATGCCCCTGAGCCAGTATCTGGCTCTGGGGCGGTAGAAATTGTCATTTAAACTAGCTTTTCGCTGTCTCTGCTTTTGAAGCCGCCGCCGGTTTTGACGCGCCTGTGTTCAAAGGATCGTCCTGGCGTTGAACGGAGCCCTCAAAATGGGCGCCGGATTCAATGGCGATGGTTTTGTGAATAATGTCGCCTTCCACGCGCGCGGTGGAGGTCAGCCGGACTTTCAAGCCACGAACGCGCCCGACGATACGGCCATTTACGACCACGTCATCCGCAATGATCTCGCCCTTAATGACGGCGCTTTCGCCGACGGTCAAAAGATGCGCGCGGATGTCGCCTTCGACGGTGCCCTCAACTTGGATATCGCCGGTTGTCTTGAGGTTACCCGTGATTGTCAGGTCGCTCGACAGTGTCGAGGGAGCCGCCTTCGGGCGTGGGGTGCTGTTGTTCAGCTCCAACGGTTTGCTGGCACTCGCAGAAGCATCGGCTGCGGGTTTGCTGGTTTCGCCATCCGTCGCTCCGGTGGCTTCGTTGATTTTGCTTTTAGAAAACATCTCGTCCTGCCTTGATATAGGTCATAGGGTTAACGGGATTGCCATTGAGCCGCACTTCGTAGTGAAGATGCGTCCCGGTCACCCGGCCAGTAGCTCCCATACCACCGATACGGTCGCCACGCGATACCCTTTCTCCTACCTTGACATTAATTTTTGACAGATGTGCATAGCGCGTTTCGATTCCATAGGCGTGCTTGATCTTGACCAACCTGCCATAGCCCGATTGCCACCCGGCATGCGTTACGACACCGTCCGCCGAGGCATAGATCGGCGTGCCAGTCCCAGCCGCAAAATCAACGCCTGCATGCATGCGCCGACCGGCGCCCTTGGGATCATTGCGGTATCCAAAGCCCGACGTGAAGCGGAACGCCGATTTGACGGGCATGCCCACGGGTGTTTTGTCGGCGGCAATACGGAAGAGGTTGATCCGGTCAAGCTCCTTCAAAAGTAAGTTTGCGCGATCTGTCGTCGCGTCCTTGATCAATTCTCCGCCGGACGTTGATTTGGTGACAGGCAGAAGCGGGCCGCCTTGACCCGAATAGCCGCGCCGTACCTCGTTTAGGATGCTCTCCGTCGGCATGCCTGCGGCGCGGAACATTTTGTCCAAAGGCTCAAGAGAAACGGTGACGGCTTCCTCAAGGCGCTGGAATATGCGGTTGTTGCGGTCTTCGTTGAGCTTCATCTCGAACTCGAGATCAGCGACGATCTGCTCCGCCTCGGACGAAAATTTGAGCGCTTCGTCACGCTCAGACGCCGTACGTTCGAGTGCTGCGGTCAGAAACGCGACAGAGCCGTCGACAGAACGGGCATGAGCAACCAACGGTGCGTCGCCAGCTTTTGCCGCCTCCAACTCCGCCATCATCGTCGCATATTCGCCGCGTGCAGAATCGCGTTCCTGCATGGTGCGGCGCAGGGTTTTCTGGATTACCTCGATGCCGGTTTCCAACTCAGTCCGACGGTCTTCGGAGGCGAGGACCTCACTTTGCATTTTCGAGATTTGGTCCAGTGCTACAAAGAACCGATCTTGCGCCGCCGCAGCTTCTTCTGCGCGATCGTCGCGTTCTTGGCTGAGCGCGTTCAGGCGCGCCTCGTAGATCGCACGTTCGCGTTGCGCTTGTTCGCGTTGGTTGCCGGAACTGAGCGTATCCATCAGGAAGATCGCGGTAACGATGATCGTCCAACCGATCAGGATGCCGACGCCCGCGCCGATGCCCGCCATGGTCAGGGGGCGCATGCGGATAAATCGCGTCCCGGTCTCAGACTTTACGAAAATGCGCTGTTCCGGCAGCTTGCGTTCAAGCGCATGGTTCAGCTTATCTAGCAATCGCGTGTGCAAATTGAGCCCCGTTCGTTGATCCAGCATCCGGCTACCTCGCGTCCCCACGCGTCAAAGGCAGCACCCCCGCGCATGAAGTAGCCCAAACGCACGCTCACCTCAAGAAATACAGTCGCTTTTTGTCACCTTACTGCGGAAAGCTGCCTATGTTTTCGGCTTTGGTTCCAGCAGGCTAACTGAGTGCCGGGGGCGTTTCCGTAAGCGGCCAGTAGAAATCAGGCGCGATCCCGGCTTCTGCGCGCTTCTCCTCATTGAAAGGCGGGCGCAGTTTTGAATGGAAATAACGCTGAACGAGTGCGTGAAAGGCGGTTTTGGGATCAATGTCCTCGCGTCCGCATAAGAAATGAAACCATTTCGACCCGTAGGCGACGTGCGCCACTTCCTCGCTGTAAATCACCTCAAGCGCATCAACGGTTTGTTGATCTTTCGCCTGCTGAAATAGTTTGATCATCGAGGGCGTGACGTCGAGCCCGCGTGCTTCGAGGACCATGGGTACGACGGCAAGCCTGCCCATAATATCCGTAGCTGTGTCAGAAGCCGCCTGCCACATACCAGCATGCGCCGGCAACGCGCCATAGTGGCTGTCATAGCTCTGAAGACAGTCAGATAACAGATTGAAATGTTTGGATTCCTCATCGGCTGCCTTGACCCAATCATCATAGAAACCCATTGGAAATTCAGTATCGGGGAAACGCGCGATAAGGTCCCAATGCAAGTCCACCGCGTTGAGTTCGATATGGGCGATGGCATGCAACATGGCGGTGCGGCCTTCGGGCGTGCCAGGCTTGCGTTTTGGGACGTCGCGCGGGTCGTGCAGAGCGGGTGCGCTCGGACGCGCCGGGAATTCTGGGGGGCACGCGTCGCCAAGCTCAACCGTCTCATCAGCCGCGCGCGCCTGTTTCCACCGCGCAGCATGGGCGCGGCTCAGCATAGTTTTTTCCTTTGGATCAGCCGTTGTCAGGACCTCGACCGCCATCGCGCGCAGGTTGAGTGTCATGCGCTTTGAGCGGCCTCCAGCACGGCTTCGACATGGCCGGGCACTTTGACCTTGCGCCATTCCTTCAAGACCTTGCCGTCGCCTCCGATCAGAAATGTCGAGCGTTCAATTCCCATATAGGTCTTGCCATACATGCTTTTCTCTTTCCAAACGCCGTAAGCTTCGCAGGTTTCCGCCTCGGCGTCAGAGCCCAAGATGACGCCCAGATCATGTTTGGTGATGAACTTGTCATGCTTGGCAACGGTGTCTTTCGAAATGCCTATGATGGTGGTCCCGGCGGCTTTGAACGCGTCCAGATGTTGTGTGAACGCGATGCTTTCTTTCGTGCAGCCGGGTGTGTCGTCTTTTGGGTAGAAATACACAACAGCTTTGCCCGGACGCAAATCGGAAAGGGTCACGCTGCCTCCGCCATCTCGCGGCAGAGTGAAATCTGGGGCCATGTCACCTTCGGTTAACATCGATGCGGATCCTTCTGTGGTCTCAAGACAAATTGATATGGCCGTCAAGCTAGGGCAGAGTACAAGAAGATAAAGCCGAAAAAGCAAAAAGAGCAGGCCGATAGAAATGACCGAAGACGCGCCTGATCGCGAACCGGAGGAGGGGGTGGACGCGCCACCGCCCTTGCCCGGTGGCGCGCATCAAGTGCCCAAAAAGCGGCGCCGTTTTTTTGGTGTGGGCAAACGCTGGGTTTTGGCCTCGGTTCTGTCGACGCTCGGCAGCATTGTCGTTGCGCTGATTGTGGTGGGCGTCCTTTTGTTGATGGGCCGCTCTGTTTCTTTGCCTGACCGCGTTGCCGAGATGGTTGAGACGCGCATCAATGACGAGTTTGATGGCCCGGAGGTCGAGCTGTCGGGTATCCGCGTGGGGCTTCAGGACAATGAGCTGCGACCAACACTTGAGCTGCAAGGGCTGAGGCTGGCCGGTGACACCGCGACCCCGATGATGGCCCTGCCGGTTGTGCAGGTGAAATTAGACACGTCTGAGCTAATCCAAGGCCGTATCGCTCTGGAAACGCTGGATATTCGTAACGCCCGCGTCAACCTGATACGCGGATTTGATGGTCAGCTTTCCTTCACACTTGGCGCAGGGCTTGACGCGGCGGATACGGCGGTTGGTTCAGTGGCTGATGTGTTGCGCCTGGTCGACCAAGCGTTCGAGCATCCCGCCGCCCGCGAGTTGGAAGAGGTGAGCATCGGCGGCTTGGGCATGCAATTGTCCGATCTAAAAACGGCGCGCGAGCTTTCCGTTGCGGACGGGCGCGTGATCTTGATCAATGGCGCGAATTTTTTGGCGCTGACGGTCGCTTTTGAGGCCTCGCTTGACGACAATACGCCTGCGCAGATCACCTTACGCGCTGACAAGGCCAAGGGCGGCCTCGGGGGCCGGTTTCGTGCGGAGTTTGCAAACCTCAGGGTCCGGGATGTCGCGGAACAGGTCCGTACCTTGGATTTTCTCAGTGTTCTGGATGCGCCTGTTTCTGGCAATCTGACGTCTGAGTTTGGCGGCGCCGGTCAGCTTGTCAGCTTCGCCGGCGAGCTTGATATTGGCGCGGGGGCTCTGCAACCGGCGCCGCAAGCCAAACCCTTGCCTTTGAACGCCGCCAGCACGCAGATCCGCTATAGTGCTGCGACCGGGCGGCTCCATCTTGAAGACCTGATGCTGGATGCACCTGAGCTGCGCTTGTCAGGAAAAGGGCACGCAGATTTGCAAGAGTTTGACGCCGGGGTTCCGCAAGTTCTGCTGATGCAGATGCGCTTGGAAGATATCGAACTGGACCCGAAGGGCGTCTTTGAAACCCCGATCCGCTTCAGCGAGGCGCAAGCTGACATGCGATACCGCCCCGCTGCGCTTAAGGCTGAGCTTGGTCAGCTTGTCTTGCGTCAGGGCACTACGGAAATCACCAGTTTTGGCACTGCTTCGGTCGCCGAAGACGGTTGGCGCGCGGCCATCGACGCGCATATCGGGGAAATTACCCAGAGCGAACTGATGGCGCTTTGGCCGACAACCGCCGTTGAGCCCACACGCAACTGGCTTTCTGAGAATATCATTTCGGGGTCATTGAAAAATGCAGCCGCCGCCATCCGCGTGCGACCGGGCAAGCCACCGGATGCGGCTGTCAGCTTCGACTTTTCGCAAGCCAAGGTCCGTTACGTCAAAACGCTTCCTGTGATTGAAGACGGGCGCGGATATCTTTCGATCTTTAGGGGCGACATGACGCTCGCCTTGCATGAAGGCCATGTCATCACACCAAACGGGCAAAGGCTGGAAATGGGCGGCTCGGTGATGCAAATCCCGAAGGTCGATCAAAAAATCCCGGACGCGGAGTTCTACATTGCGGCGCGCGGCCCTCTGCAAGCGGCCATGTCGCTGCTTGATGAAAAACCATTTGAATTTCTGAGCAAATCAGGGGTGCCTGTCGACCTTGCAAATGGGGCTGCAGTGGTGACGGCACGTTTGAACCTGCCGCTCGCGAAGGACTTGAAGGTGCGAGATGTGGCCTTTGACGTCGAAGCGACTTTGAACGATGTCAGCTCGAAGCGGATTGTGACGGGCAGTGTATTGAGCGCGCAGGCGTTGCGGCTGACCGCGAAAGATACATCGCTCAAAATATATGGACCGGCGCGGCTGAACGGCGTGCCGCTGTCGCTTGAATGGGCGCGCGCGATTGGTCCGGGAAGCGGCGACGGCTCGCAAGCAAGTGGGGTAATTTCCTTGTCGCAGGCCACGCTTGATGCGCTTGATATTGGCCTGCCCGAGGGGACGGTTTCCGGCAGCGGTGAGGCAGATTATGCGCTGGTTCTCGAACCCGGGACGGCGCCTTTGTTGAAATTGAGCTCGGACCTAAGAGGGATCGGACTGCGCATAGATGCGCTTGGCTGGAGCAAGGCACAATCCCAGACAGGTGATCTGCAACTGCAAGCAACGCTTGGCGACGTGCCCGAGGTTGATGCGCTGAGTATCTCGGCGCCGGGGATAAGCGCGCAGGGGCGCGTTGTTTTGAACCCGGATGGCGGGTTGCAAACTGCGGTGTTTGATCCGCTGAGAATTGATGGTCGGATTGATGCGAGGGTCGAGCTGACCGGACGCGGCAAGGGCGTGCCGGTCGCTGTGGCTGTCCGGGGCGGGACGGTTGATATCCGCAACTTTGAAACAAGCGGCGCTGCGCAAAGTGGTGGGGGCGCGCCGCTTGATCTTGCGTTGGCCCGGCTCCGGATCACCGACGCGATCAGTATTAATGACTTCCGGGGACGGTTTCAAAACCGTTCTGGATTGGATGGCAGCTTTACCGGCAAGGTGAATGGTGGAACGGAAATTCGCGGTGCGCTGGTTCCCACGCGCGACGGGCTCGCCATCCGTATGACATCGGCCAATGGCGGGGGCGTCTTATCCTCGACGGGCCTTTTCCAAAACGCGCGCGGCGGAGAGATGTCGTTGGTGCTGCGACCCAATGGCGGGGCGGGGCGCTATCTGGGGCAGCTCACTTTGGCAAATACTCGGATCAAGAAAGCGCCGGTTCTGGCTGACCTGCTCTCGGCATTGTCCATTGTGGGGCTTCTGGAACAGCTTTCTGGCGAAGGCATTTTGTTCAGTGAAGTAGATGCTATTTTCGCGCTTTCGCCCGGCGGCGTCACGGTGCGCGAGGCGCGCGCCGTAGGGCCCTCGATGGGCATTACGCTTGATGGGGTTTACGCGAATGCGGGCAAACGCATGCAGATGCAGGGTGTGATTTCGCCGATCTACATGCTCAACCGCCCTTTAGGGTTTCTGTTCTCGAAACGGGGCGAGGGGCTTTTTGGCTTCACCTATCAGGTCAACGGCTCTGTGGATGCTCCGCGGGTTTCGGTCAATCCGCTTTCGGTCTTTACGCCGGGCATCTTCCGGGAGATGTTCCGCCGCGACCCACCTGAGCCACAAAACTGATCCACAAATGAAGCTCGACGATTTTGACTTTGACCTGCCCGAGCGGCTGATTGCCACGCGGCCTGTTTCACCGCGCTCTTCGGCACGGCTTCTTGTCGCGGAAGGTGATCAGCGGCGCGATATGTCGGTCAGCGATCTGCCCGACTTGCTGGGACCCAGCGATCTTTTGGTGCTGAACAACACAAAAGTGATACCGGCACGCTTATTTGGGACCCGCGATCGAGCCGGCAATGTCTCAAAGATCGAAGTCACATTGCTTCATCCGAACCGGGATGGTGATTGGTTTGCGCTGATCAAACCGCTGCGCAAGGTCAAAGATGGCGAAGTGATCATGTTTGACGCGGGCCTGGAAGCGCGGCTTGTGACGCGGGTCGAAGGGCAGGGCGTGCTTGCCTTTAATTGTGAGGGTGAGGAATTTGACGCCGCATTGGCTGAAGCCGGTCATATGCCATTGCCGCCCTATATAGCCGCCCAGCGGGCGGCCGATGCGCGCGACAAAGAGGATTACCAAACGGCGTTCGCCAAGCATAAAGGCGCTGTTGCCGCGCCGACGGCGTCTTTGCATTTCGATGCAGAGCTGCTGGCCGGGTTGCGCGCAAAGGGCGTTCAGTTTGCGGAAGTCACTTTGCATGTCGGTGCCGGCACGTTTTTACCGGTCAAGGTCGACGATGTGGCGACGCATAAGATGCATGCCGAATGGGGGCAGGTCGGGGCGGCCGCGGCGTCTGCCATTAATGACGTTAAAACCAGCGGAGGTCGCGTTGTCCCCGTCGGCACAACCGCCCTGCGCCTGATCGAGACGGCTGCCATTGCGCCCGGCAAGATCGCGCCATGGGAGGGTGAAACAGATATCTTCATCTACCCTGGCTTCGAGTTCCAACTGACCGACGCATTGATGACCAATTTTCATTTGCCGAAATCGACGCTGATGATGCTGGTCTCGGCCCTCATGGGGCAGGGGCGCATGCGCGAAATCTACGCGCATGCAATCGCGCAGGAGTACCGCTTCTTTTCCTATGGCGACAGCTCGCTTTTGATCCCGTAAACGGGTCCGAAGTTAAGGTCTAAAATCGTCGCCATTTTGGTCGTTGCAGGGCGCGCATATTGGGCATAGGCGGGACTAGATTTTAGGTGAAATGCGAATCCCCCAGTTTTTGGAGTCCGCCCGATGTTTAGCGTAATCAACAATGCCTGGGCGCTGCTCTTGGGCATGATGCTGTTGATGGTCGGAAACGGCATGCAAGGCACGATGATGGGGGTCCGTGGCGACCTCGAAGGATTTTCGACCTTCAATCTGTCGCTTATCACCTCCGCCTATTTTCTGGGATTCTTGGGTGGCTCCCGCATGGCGCCAGACTTTATCCGAAGGGTCGGCCATGTGCGGGTTTTCGCGGCACTTGGGTCGTTTGTCTCAGCGGCTGTCATTCTTTACCCAGCGATCACAGAGCCTTGGGCGTGGATCTTGTTGCGCATTTTGGTCGGGTTTTGCTTCTCGGGGCTTTATGTGACGGCGGAAAGCTGGTTGAACAACGCGACGTCCAACGAGACGCGTGGACAGACACTGTCACTTTACATGGTCGTCCAAATGGTCGGGATCGTAGCGGCGCAAGGCCTGCTCAATGTTGCTGATCCTGCGGGGTGGTTGCTTTTCGTGATCCCGTCGGTCCTGGTGTCGATCTCATTTGCGCCAATCCTGTTGTCCGTCGCGCCCGCGCCAACATTCGACACCAGCAAAAATATGACGCTGGGCGAACTGTACAAGCAATCGCCCTTGGGCTTTGTCGGGATGTTTTTCTTGGGAAGCATCTTCGCCGCGCAGTTCGGGATGTCGGCCGTCTATGCGACCCAGATCGGCCTGACGGTCGGGCAAATCTCGATCTTTGTTTCCGCAATCTTTGTGGGCGCGATGTTGCTGCAATACCCCATCGGGATTCTCTCTGACCGTATGGATCGGCGCTGGCTGATCATCTATGTCGCAGCGCTTGGTGGCTTTTCTGCAGCGATAGGTGCTGCGTCGGGTGGTGTTTTTTGGGTGCTGTGCGTCTCAGCGTTTTTTCTGGGTGGAATGTCGAACCCGCTTTACGCGCTGCTGATTGCCTACACGAATGACTATCTCGAGCCTGACGATATGGCCGCAGCCTCAGGCGGATTGATCTTCGTCAATGGGTTGGGGGCAGTCGGCGGGCCGGTGGTGATCGGCTACATGATGTCGCGGTTCGGACCAGACCGTTTTTGGTGGGTTGTGTGTTTTCTAATGACCGCATTGGCGCTTTATGGGCTCTACCGCGTCACGCAGCGCCAATCGCTCTATGCCGATGAGAGCGAAGATTATGAGCCAGTCCCCTATGCGCCAGTTACGGCCGCCGGTACCGTCATGACCGCCGATGTTGCGACCGAATACTATGCTGAGGGAGACGCGGACGGGGATGATGACGTCGAAGAGGATGGTGATACGCGTCTGTGAGCACACGCAACAATTCGAAATTTAATTCAAATTGATCGCCTTTCGCAAAGAAAAACCTTGCGCGACGCAAAACGACTTGTAACGATTTTTTAACAGTTTTGGCAAACCGGCACGAAAGGACGCGCTGTGGCAACGCCTGAGGACGTATTGAGTTTTTGGTTGGATGAGGTTGGGCCCGATGGGTGGTATCAAGCCTCAGACGCGCTGGATGCAAAAATCCGCGATAGGTTTTTGCCTCTTTGGGAGCGCGCCTCGGAAGGTGCTTTGTCGCTTTGGATGACCTACCCCAGCGGCGCGCTGGCTTACCTTATCCTTACAGATCAGTTTTCACGCAATATGTTCCGCGGGGAGGCCAAGGCCTTTTCGATGGATGGCGCTGCACTGGCGCTGGCCAAGATTGCTGTTGATCGCGGCTGGGACCTCAAGATCGATGAACCGGCGCGACAGTTCTTCTATCTTCCGATGATGCATTCGGAATGCATTACCGACCAAGAACGCTGCATTCGTATGTTTGCGACGCGTATGGATGAAACGGGCGAAAAAAATCTGATCCATGCCCAAGCGCATCGCGATGTCATCCGTAAGTTTGGCCGGTTCCCGTTTCGCAATGAAGCGCTGTCACGCAAAACCTCCCAGCCGGAAGAGAGTTTCCTGCAGAACGGCGGCTACGGAGCGACGGTGCGTGAGCTTCAGGCTGCGTCCTGACTTAGGCTTCACAAGGTCATGCTATGCGTCGCACGCAACACAGGGTCGCACTCTGGCCGGTTGCTTTATGGCGTGCTCCCAAATAGTTTAGCGTTAAACTAATTTTACGTCGCTTTTGGGAGACTGACTGACATGGCTGCTTCTTCGTATGATCTGATTGTAATTGGCTCGGGCCCCGGAGGGTATGTTGCGGCTATTCGTGGCGCGCAACTTGGGCTGAACGTGGCCATTGTCGAGCGCGAGCATATGGGCGGCATCTGCCTGAACTGGGGATGCATCCCGACCAAAGCAATGTTGCGCAGCTCGGAAGTGTTTCACCTGATGCATCGCGCGAAAGAGTTCGGGCTCTCGGCTGGCAAGATCGACTATGATCTGGATGCGGTGGTCAAACGGTCTCGCGGCGTGGCCGGACAGCTCTCAGCTGGCGTCGCCCATCTGATGAAAAAGAACAAGATCACCGTTGTTATGGGCGAAGGGAAACTGTCTGGCAAAGGCAAGGTTTCCGTCAAAACGGAAAAAGGCACTGAGGAGCTGGCAGCGAAGAACATTATCCTCGCCACAGGCGCGCGCGCTCGTGAATTGCCGGGCCTTGAGGCGGATGGCGATCTGGTCTGGACCTATAAACATGCGTTGAAACCCGTGCGCATGCCAAAGAAACTGCTCGTTATCGGCTCCGGCGCGATCGGGATTGAATTTGCCAGCTTCTACAACACCCTGGGCACCGACACGACAGTGGTCGAGGTGATGGACCGGGTGCTGCCCGTGGAGGATGAGGAAATTTCCAAATTCGCCAAGAATGCGTTCGAAAAGCAGGGCATGAAGATCATGCAAAAGGCGATGGTCAAACAGCTCGACCGCGCGAAAGGCAAGGTTACGGCGCATATCGAAACTGGCGGTAAGACCGAAAAGCAAGAGTTTGACACTGTGATTTCGGCGGTCGGTATTGTTGGTAACACCGAGAACCTTGGGCTTGAAGAGCTTGGAGTGAAAATTGATCGCACCCATGTCGTGACAGACGAATACTGTCGCACAGGGGTCGAGGGCCTCTACGCCATCGGCGATATCGCGGGCGCGCCTTGGCTGGCTCATAAAGCGAGCCACGAAGGTGTCATGGTCGCGGAGTTGATTGCCGGAAAAAACAAAGTCCACCCTGTCAAACCAGAAAGCATTGCCGGCTGCACCTATTGCCACCCGCAAGTGGCCTCCGTTGGCTATACCGAGGCCAAGGCCAAAGAGATGGGATATGATGTCAAAGTGGGCCGGTTCCCGTTTATTGGGAACGGGAAGGCAATCGCTTTGGGCGAGCCCGAAGGCATGGTTAAGACCGTATTTGACGCAAAAACAGGGGAGCTGTTGGGCGCACATATGGTGGGGGCCGAGGTGACGGAGCTGATCCAAGGCTATGTCGTGGGACGCCAGTTGGAGACCACGGAGGAGGACCTTATGGAAACCGTTTTCCCGCATCCAACCCTGTCTGAAATGATGCATGAAAGCGTGCTTGATGCCTATGGTCGGGCCATTCACTTCTAGATTGCTGTGATCCAAAGGTGCGCGCTTTCGCGCGCCCACGATATTTAGTTTGGCGCCCGCATTTCTGCGGGCGTTTTTTTTGGTTTGAGCGTCGCCATCAGGCCATTGAAAAAAGAAGTGAACCCATACGGCAATTCCCCCGTATTAGGTTTGTGTGAAAAAAACACACAAAACTTTAACAGGAGGATATTATGACGTTTCTCAAGACTATTGCGCTCTCTCTTGCCTTGCCGCTAATGGCGACTGCCGCCGCCGGCGCCAGCGTGTTCAACCTGATTGGCAATCAGACCACCGTGTCCGTGACGGCTGATCTTGCCGGACTTGGACTGACACCTGGTACAACGGGAACCGCCACGGCCAATGGCGCAGATTTTTCCTTTGGTATCACCGGCGGCTCCGTTGATCTGGGCACGGGGGAAGCGCTGATCGAACATGACGGGTCCGGCGTGAGCCTGACGGACGGAACCTCGACCGCGACGGTTGGGAATTTCTTCATTGATACGGCCGCTGGAACGATTTCCGGGACGCTGAATGACGCCATTGATGATGTCGTCTTTTTCACGCTCGGCAATTCTACAGCAGACGGAATTCAGGTGTTGATCTCGAGCGCGCTCGGTGGCGCGTTGACAGACGTGTTTGGGGCACCAAACCTGACCGGCGCTCAGTTTGGTTTGGCGAATGTGGACCTACAAGTTGCGCCGATTCCTCTGCCTGCCGGTCTCCCGTTGCTGGTCGCAGGCATTGCGGCATTTGGGCTGATCCGCCGTAAGCAAAACGCCTAATTCAAAATCACGGCGGGGGCAGTTTGCCCTCGCTGACCAGACCGCGCGACACCGGGCTTGCGCTGCGTCCCAGAACGGCGCAAACCGCCAGATAAGATGGAAAGCCTCGAAAAAACAAATTGGTCGCTAGTGTTCCTGCTGCTGTTGGCCGGGCTGTTTGCAGCGGCGCAATTTGGCAAGCTGACGCTGACGCTTGGCGTGCTGCAACAGCATTATCCAGATGGCGGGGTCTTTGTGCCGCTTTTGGTTTCGACCATAGGTTTTGTCGGCATTGCCCTTGGGGCCGTGGCGGGCAGCGTCGTTGCGGCCTTAGGGCTGTCACGCGTGTTGGTCCTCGGCCTTTTGACTGGCGGGGCGCTGTCTTTGCTGCAAACCAGCCTGCCGTCGCTTCCGGTGTTCGCGTTGTTGCGTGTTGCCGAAGGAGTATCGCACTTGGCCATCGTAGTGGCGACGCCGACATCGATGGCCTCGATTGCGAACGATGCTGATCGGCCTTTTGTCATGGGCATCTGGGCCGCGTTCTTTGGGATCTCGATGGCGGTTTTGGCGGTCATTCTTCCGAGCCTGCTGGCATTTGGAGGCCTTCCTTTGGTTCTAGCCTTCCATGGCGCGGGCATGATTGTGATGGGCGTTTGGCTATGGCGGGTTTTACCCCGCTCAGACCGCAGCGCCTTGCCGCGGGTCCGCGTCATAGAGGACCACCGGGTCATCTACAGCCATCCGCGCCTGTTGATCCCGGGCGCGAGCTTCGTGTGTTACACCATGATTTACATCGCCCTTTTGGGTGTTCTGCCACTGGCACGCGACTTGCCGCAATGGAGCATAGCGGCCTTTCCAATCATCTCAATTTTTGGAACGGTGCTGGGCGGCTGGGTCGCCAAATTCGTGGCCCCGGATCAAGTTGTCGCGGCGGGGTTTGTCGCAACAATTTTTGCAACGGGGCTGTCTTTTGTTTTGAGCGACGCAATCTGGCCGCTCTTTGTGCTGTTCTTGATGATGGCGTTCATTCCCGCAGGCTCCTTCGCGGCAATACCTCATTTCAACTACAGCCAAGCGGACCGGGCACGTGCAACGGGCGGGTTGGCGCAGCTGGGCAATGTTGGGACCAGCTTTGGCACGCCTCTCTTTGCCTTGGCCCAGCTTTGGGGCGGGTTTGGGCTGATGTGCGTCTTGGCAGCCCTATGTTGTCTCTTGGGATTGGCGATGACCCGCGCGCTTGCAGGCAGGATTAAATAAACTTATAGATGTTCGCCTAATGTTCCATTATTAGGGTGGACGTCTTCTGGGCAGGGTTTATCTCTACCGGGACCGCATTTGGGGTGGACAATGGCCGAGCTGAAAAACATCGAAGTGCGCGGCGCGCGCGAGCACAATCTCAAGAATGTTGACGTGGACATACCGCGCGATCAGCTGGTGGTGATCACAGGGCTGTCTGGCTCGGGCAAGTCGTCCTTGGCGTTTGACACGATCTACGCCGAGGGGCAGCGCCGCTATGTTGAGTCGCTCTCAGCCTATGCGCGACAATTCCTCGATATGATGGAAAAACCTGACGTCGACCACATTGCCGGGCTGTCACCCGCGATCTCAATTGAGCAGAAAACCACCTCCAAAAACCCGCGCTCAACCGTCGGTACTGTTACTGAGATTTACGACTATATGCGGCTGCTCTTTGCCCGGGTCGGGACGCCTTATAGCCCAGAAACCGGAAAGCCGATTGAGGCGCAGCAAGTGCAGGACATGGTCGATCGGACCATGGCGCTAGAAGAGGGGACACGCGGATACCTGTTGGCCCCGATTGTACGCGACCGCAAAGGCGAATACCGAAAAGAATTTGCCGAGCTGGCCAAAACAGGCTTTCAGCGCGTGAAAGTGGATGGCGAGTTCTATGAGCTCGACAGCCCGCCAACATTGGACAAGAAATTCCGCCATGACATCGACGTCGTTGTCGACCGCATCGTCGTGCGAGAGGGCCTGGAGACGCGACTGGCTGACAGTTTCCGTACCGCTTTGGACTTGGCTGACGGGATTGCCATCCTTGAGACCGCCCCAAAAGACGGCGCGCCCGAACGCTACACTTTCTCAGAGAAATTCGCTTGCCCCGTTTCTGGCTTCACGATCCCCGAGATCGAGCCGCGCCTATTCTCATTCAACGCACCTTTCGGAGCTTGTCCGTCTTGTGATGGTCTTGGGGTCGAGCTGTTTTTCGACGAGCGGCTTGTTGTGCCAGACGGGGCCTTGAAGCTTTATGACGGCGCGTTGGCGCCATGGCGGAAAGGTAAATCGCCGTACTTCCTGCAAACGATCGAGGCGATTGCGAAGCATTACGAGTTCGACAAGAACACGCCATGGAAAGACTTGCCGAAATTCGTGCAGCAGGTGTTTCTTTACGGCTCTGGAGAAGAAGAAATCCCCTTCCGCTACGACGAGGGCGGACGCGTCTACCAGGTGACCCGCAGTTTTGAGGGCGTTATCCCGAATATGGAGCGCCGCTACCGTGAGACGGACAGCTCTTGGATCCGCGAAGAATTCGAACGCTATCAGAACAACCGTAAATGCGGCACTTGCGACGGCTACCGACTGAAACCCGAAGCGCTGGCTGTGAAGATCGGTGCGCCCGGCAATCTGTTGCATGTCGGTCAAGTGGTCGAGATGTCGATCCGGGAGGCTTATGACTGGTGTAAGACCGTGCCGGAGCATCTGAGCGACCAAAAGAATGAAATCGCGCGCGCGATTCTGAAGGAAATTCGCGAAAGGCTTGGCTTCCTTAACAATGTGGGCCTTGAATACCTGACGCTCAGCCGCAATTCCGGCACGCTTTCGGGTGGCGAGTCGCAGCGGATCAGGCTCGCGTCTCAGATTGGGTCAGGCCTAACGGGCGTGCTCTATGTGTTGGATGAACCCTCAATCGGCTTGCATCAACGCGACAATGACCGGCTGCTGACAACGTTGAAAAATCTCCGCGACCAAGGCAACACTGTGATCGTTGTCGAGCATGATGAGGAGGCAATCCGGGAAGCGGATTACGTCTTCGACATCGGCCCCGGCGCCGGCATCCATGGGGGACAAATTACGGCCCATGGCACCCCGTCAGAAGTTGCGAGCAACCCCAATTCGATTACCGGCGAGTATTTAACCGGCAAGCGAGAGATCGCAGTGCCCGCCACCCGCCGAAAAGGTAACGGTAAGAAGGTCACGGTCAAAAAGGCGACGGGCAACAACCTGCAAAAGGTTACGGCCGATTTCCCGCTGAAAAAATTCGTCTGCGTGACCGGTGTCTCGGGGGGCGGCAAGTCGACCCTGACGATTGAGACACTGTTTAAGACCGCGTCTATGCGGCTGAACGGCGCGCGCCAAACGCCTGCGCCTTGCGAAACGATTGAGGGTCTAGAACTGCTCGACAAGGTCATCGACATTGACCAGCGCCCCATTGGGCGCACCCCGCGCTCAAATCCTGCCACCTATACAGGCGCGTTCACCCCGATCCGCGAATGGTTTGCGGGGCTGCCGGAGGCCAAAACGCGCGGCTACAAGCCGGGCCGCTTCAGCTTCAATGTCAAAGGTGGGCGCTGCGAGGCGTGCCAAGGCGACGGTGTCATCAAGATCGAGATGCACTTTCTTCCCGACGTTTATGTCACCTGCGAGACCTGCCAAGGCGCGCGCTACAATCGCGAGACTTTGGAAGTGAAGTTTAAGGGCAAGAGCATCGCCGACGTGCTCGATATGACAGTCGAAGACGCGCAGGAGTTCTTCAAGGCCGTGCCATCTATCCGTGAAAAGATGGATGCGCTGATGCGGGTGGGCCTGGGCTATATTAAGGTGGGCCAGCAGGCCACGACGCTGTCAGGCGGGGAAGCGCAGCGCGTGAAGCTGTCCAAAGAACTGGCCAAACGCTCCACTGGCAAGACGCTTTACATACTTGATGAGCCGACAACAGGCCTGCACTTTGAAGATGTGCGAAAGCTTCTGGAAGTGCTGCACGAGCTTGTTGACCAAGGCAACACGGTGGTGGTGATTGAACACAATCTCGACGTCGTCAAAACGGCTGACCATATCATCGATATTGGCCCCGAAGGCGGTGACGGCGGCGGAAAGATCGTTGCCAAAGGGACGCCGGAGCAGGTCGCCAAGATCAAAGGCAGCCATACCGGGCACTACCTCGCCTCGATGCTTGCCCCGAAGAAAACCATCGCGGCTGAGTAACGCGACCGGGTTCGTGGCCCCTATTTGGCGTCTGCCAGAACCGTCTTGATCTCGGCCGAGCTTTCCAGAGTTTTGTGCACCGGACATTTATCGGCGATTTCCAGCAGTCTTTGGCGCTGCGCGTCATCTAGATCGCCTTCGAGATGTATCTCGCGCAGGAATGTATCGATCTTGGAATGGCCCCCATCCGCGTCTTGGGCATGCATCGCGTCATGCTTCACATCGACCCAAATATGGGTGAGCGGAATTTTCTTGCGACGCGCATACATTCGGATAGTCATCGATGTACACGCACCCAGCCCGGCGGACAGGAATCCGTAGGGGGTCATGCCCTTATCCGTGCCGCCATAAGCCACCGGCTCGTCGGCCTGCATGAAAAACTTATGACCGAGGTTAATGTCTTGTAAGAACCCGTCTGGGTCGGCTTCGCGCACACGTAAAACGCCTTCCGGCGCGCCAATCGGCGGGGCCGGGGGCTTTAGGTCGAGATATTTCGAAGACCAGGCCGCAATGACATCAGCCGCATATTCGGCGTCCTGTTCGCGGGTGATCAGATGGTCCGCGTCGCAGAGCGTTACAAAGCTCTTGGGATGTTTGGCGTGGATGAATATCTGTGTCGCGTTCTCAACACCGACGACATCGTCTTTGGGCGCATGCAAAACCAGCAAGGATTTCTTGAGATGGCTGAGCGCTTCGTCTAGCTTGCGACTGGCGACGTCCTCTAAAAACCCAGCCCCGATTCTGATGCCACGCCCGGCAAGCTGAACTTCGGCTGCGCCTTTCGCTTTGATCTCTTCGATCTGGCCGCCAAAGTTATGCGTCACGTGGTCGGGATCAAACGGCGCGCCTATGGTCACGACGGCGCGCGCCTGCGGGACTTGTTCCGCGACGGCGATAATCGCGGCACCGCCAAGCGAGTGGCCGATCAGCAATTCAGGGCCCATGCCGCGCGCTTTCAACGCGTCTACGGCGAGCGCCAAGTCGTCAACGTTTGAGCTGAAGGTCGTGTTCTCAAACTCGCCCTTGGAATGGCCAAGGCCGGTAAAATCAAACCGAAGCACGGCAATGCCCATATGGGCCAGACGTGCCGAAATGCGCCGCGCCGCGGGAATATCCTTGGAACAGGTGAAGCAATGCGCAAAAAGCGCTGTTGCCAAATGGGGGCCATCGGGCAGGTCGAGCCGTGCGGCGAGCTCGACACCGGAATGGCCGGTGAAGGTGAATCGTTCGGTTGCCATGACAAGTTCCTTTGTTGGCACAGACGATGGGGGTGTCGGCACCGCAAAGCAACGGCACGGCGGCCTTTTTCACAAGATGGTGAGCAGGTCTGATCTGGCGTGAGGCGGGCTCAGCCGCCCATCAAAGCCGCATCGAACGGGTATTTTGTGAGGTTTTCATACCCTGTTTCGGTGATCAGGACCTGATCTTCGAGCTTGATCGAAAAATCGCCGCCAACTTCGCCCACAAGCACCTCGACGCAAAGCGTCATGCCGGGCTGCAACGCATAGTCAAACGCGCCCTCAACGGCCTTGTCAGGGTAGGCCACCAAGGGCCATTCGTCACACAGGCCAACACCATGCATCAGGCAGCCGTATTTTTGCTGCTGATACTTGTCGTGCAGCTTATGGGTATTGGCCGTCAGTTCCGGAATTGTGACGCCGGGTTTGAGCATCTCCATGTTGGTCTGAATATGCTCGACGCTGTGTTTCATCGCCTCGATCATGTCAGGGCGCGGTTTCTGGTCGCCGATCCACCAGGTCCGAGAAATGTCGCAGCACATGCCGTAAGCGCCGACGAGATCGGTGTCGAGGCCGACAATCTCATTGTTTTGAACGATCCGCGGCCCGCATTCCTGAAACCACGGGTTGGTGCGCGGTCCTGATGACAGCAGCCGTGTTTCAATCCATTCGCCGCCGCGCTTGATGTTTTCGGCATGTAGCACGGCCCAGATATCATCCTCGCTGACGTTGCCGCCGGGCACGTTTTCACGGGCAAATTGCTCCATCTCAGCCACAGAAATTTCGCAGGCCAAACACGCAGCGCGCATTGCCAAAATCTCATCCGGGCCTTTGATAGCGCGGGCATGTTCGGTCAGCTCTTCGCCTGGATGCACTTCGAAGCCTTGTGCTTCAAGCGCGCGCAAACCGTGGATCATGATCTTGTCGCCCGCGACCCGCATATTGCCGCCGCCATGTTCCATGATCAGATCGCGGACTTGGGCTGAAAACACATCGGCCGCGACGTCGATCTTGTCGCCGCGGTCAAAGTAGAACAGGTCCGCGCCCGAGCGTTGCTCGCGCACCAGAGGATTAAATTTCGACAGGAACGGGGCGTTTTTATAGTCCCATATGACCATATAGCCATCTGCGCAAACCAGCACCGCTCGGAAGGGATTATGCGTGTTCCAAAGCTGCATATTCGTGCTGTCAGTCGCATAGCGAATGTTGAGCGGGTCAAACATCAGCAGACCGCCCATATTGCGGTCTACGATCTGTTGGGTGAGGCGATTGAGACGGAAGGCCCGCATGGCTTCAAGGTTTGGCAGGGTAAGACCTGCTGCCTCCCATTCGCGGTAAGCCAGCAGCGTCGGCCCGATTTCGATCCGGTCATTGTCGTTGAGGTTGCCATCGCCAAGGAGCGCGCCTTTGCTGGGGTCAATCTTGCGCGTGTCGCGGTAATGCTGGTTCATCTCTGGCCTCCCTTTAACATCGTAACGATGGAAGCGCTTTGCGGCGCGTGCTACTCTGATTGCGTCAAAATTGATGTTTTACGGGTCGGGAAATGCCGGAAATCTGCCAAAATCACCTCTCCGATGCGCCTTGGCTGTCCGCCAAAACGCGCGGTCTGCCTGGGGTTCAACCGCTCGATATGAACGATTGGTTGCAGTTTGACGACGCTTATGAGGCCCAACTTTCGGAGCGGTCCCGGTTGCTGTCTATGCGTCAGGATCAGGTGTTGCAGCGCTTGCCCGACGCCGGCGCGGCGGAGGAAGAGCTTGCGCGGTTTGTCGACGCCCAACTGTCCCGATTGGGTGTGCCCGGACTTGATAGCTCAGAACCCGACCCGCTCAAGCGGATTGCGGGCCGTGTCGTCGAAGATATGTGTTTGCTTGAGAAACGTGGCGATGAGCATGTCCTGATTTCGGCTCTCCTATGTTTTCCCGCAAATTGGCGTCTCGCTGAAAAGTTAGGCCGCCCGCTCAGCGCTATTCACGCTCCGGTCAAACCCTATACGCAGGATATGGCGCGCCGGGTGCAGCGTTTGTTTGACGCTGTGAAGGTTGGGCGCCCGCTTTGGCGTGCAAATGCACTGCGCTACGCGACACCCGATCTGTTCCAGCCCGACCGCCATGTTGCCCAAAGTGACGTCCCGGTTGGGACTGGTTATCTGCGGTCTGAGCGGCAATCGGTCCTACGATTGCCAGAAACAGGCGCGGTCGTTTTTTCGATCCATACGCGTTTGGTCAGGATGGGCGATCTGAGCGCGGAGCAGTCCGAAGGCCTCATGACCCATCCGGTCGGCCATGTTTGATACGGTTTTGGCGCTGCACTACCAATTGGGAAACAATCATGGTGTAATGCGAAGATTGTCGCATGTGAGGCGGGAATTTGCAGCGAGGACAGTGAACATGGCAACAAAGAAAACCACGTCAGAAAAATCCTCGACCCCTGTGCGCAAGGCGCCAGTCTCCGCGCGCAGATCTTCTACCAAGGCAGCAACGAAGCGCCCAGCAGTCATTAAATCCCCTGAATTGCCCGTGGCCGCGGCACCCGAGGCTGCGACCGGGGAGGTCAACAAGCGCGAGTTGGTCGAACGCCTTATGGCGGAGACCGGAATGAAAAAGGGTCAGGCGCGGGGCGCGCTTGAGGCCGTTCTGGGCACATTGGGGCAAGTGCTTTCGGAGGGGAAACACATATCAGCAGCACCGTTGGGCAAGGTTAAGCTGGTGCGAAAGAAAGACACGCCCAATGGCGAGTTGGTGGTCCTGCGGGTTAAATTAAAGAAGCCGGGGTCCGGGCCGGACGCCGCGAAAAACCCTTTGGCGGGGCCCACTGAGCCAAAATAGAGAACGCAAATGGGGCATTGGCTCTGCGGCAGAACGCTTCTCTGATATGGGAAATGCCGGAAGTTTGGGGCTCCAATCACCCACACTTTTTTAAGCTTGTCGGTTCCGTGTAAAATTCACAAACAAGGGCTTGCACGCCCAAGCAATTTCGCGCTAAACGGCACGCCATCGGGTCGTTAGCTCAGTTGGTAGAGCGCTTCGTTTACACCGAAGATGTCGGGAGTTCGAGCCTCTCACGACCCACCATGCGTTTCGTAGATCAGACGCATCTAAAAGCTCCGGCAATCCCTGATAGTCCACACCTGTTTGGTGGCTGAAACACCTCGCATCCGTGCACCGTTTTCAATGCTTCGCATGGCTGCACAGAAACTGCGCCAAATCTCCGAATTTGCGCATTTGCCCGAGCGTATTACTTCTTGTTCAAACGACATTTTGGAGATCGATCATGAGCTGGAACCCCGCCCTCGACCCGCATTGCCCAATCGGCGACGAGGTTGACGCAATTGAAACGGTGATCGTGCCGCGTGCGCGCGACTTGGGCGGCTTCGAAGTCCGCCGCGCATTGCCAGCGCCAAAGCGCCAGATGGTCGGCCCGTTCATCTTCTTTGATCAGATGGGCCCGGCGGAGTTTTTGCCCACGAAGGGCATGGATGTGCGTCCGCATCCTCATATTGGCTTGGCAACGATCAGCTATCTTTATCGCGGGCGGATGCACCACCGTGACAGCCTTGGAACCGATGCCTGGATTGAACCTGGTGCGGTGAATTGGATGGTTGCAGGCCATGGGATCACCCATTCAGAGCGCACCGATGATGCGACCCAAACCGACCCGATGCCGTTCTTTGGCATTCAAACCTGGGTCGCGCTGCCCGAAGCGCATGAAGACCGGCCAGCAATGTTTGAACATGCGCCAAAGGACGCTTTGCCGTTTTTGGAGGGTGAAGGGAAAGAGGTTCGGCTGATCCTTGGCGATGCCTACGGCGAACGGGCACCGGTGGAGACGGCGTCTGAGATGTTTTATGCCGACGCCGTGCTGCAAGCGGGCGCCGCCATCCCCATGCCGGACAACCATGAGGATCGTGGGGTCTACGTGGTCACAGGCAGCGTCGAGATCGCCGGGCAAAGCTTTGATGCAGGTCAAATGATGGTGCTACGGCCTGGCGACAGCATCTCCGCCAAAGCTGGTCCGCAAGGCGCACGGCTGATGCTTCTTGGCGGCGCGACGCTGGAAGGACCGCGCTACATCTGGTGGAACTTTGTTGCGTCCTCCAAAGACCGGATTGATGCCGCAAAAGAAGCTTGGCGCGCGGAAGATTGGAAACATGGGCGTTTTCAATTGCCGCCCGGAGATGACGCTGAATTTATTCCATTGCCGCCCCGGTGATGCGGGCTTGAAAAAACTGCAAAAGCGCCCGTGATCGCGCTTGACGGGGAAGGTCGTGGGCCATAATACAGCCAAACATTCCGGCAACGGGATGCGCAATGGGCGGTTGTAGCTCAGTTGGTTAGAGTACCGGCCTGTCACGCCGGGGGTCGCGGGTTCGAGCCCCGTCAACCGCGCCACCATTGCCTGAAAAAAGCCCTGAGCGTTGCTCGGGGCTTTTTTGGTTTGTGTCATGAGGTTTTGCGCAGTGCTAACGGACATCGCGCGGGCAGGGGCTCATCCGAAGAGTTTTTTCGAAGCAATCAAGCTAGGAGCGTCTGCGCGATGTGAAACGCGGCAGCATGGCGGAGAAGTCTTTGCCCGCGCCGTCCTCTTCTTCCACAAAGCGCGCATAGAGTGCTGTTGCGGCTTGCCCCATAGGGGTGTCAGCATCCGCGTCCTCTGCTGCTTGTTGGCTTAGGCGGAGGTCTTTGAGCATCAGATCGGCGGCGAAACCCGGTTTGTAATCATTGTCGGCGGGGCTATGAGGGCCCACGCCGGGCGCGGGGCAATAGGCGTTCATTGTCCAGCTGTAGCCAGACGAGGTTGAGACCACATCAAACATTTTTTGCCGGTCGAGCCCAAGCTTATCGGCGAGCGCGAAGGCTTCACAGGTACCGATCATTGTCACGCCCAAAACCATATTGTTGCAAATCTTGGCGGCCTGCCCATTGCCCGATTGCCCACAATGCACCGCCTTTTGCCCCATGATATCAAAGAGCGGCTTGACCGCTTCAAACGCAGCGTCGCTGCCGCCGGCCATGAATGTCAGCGTCCCGGCGCTGGCCCCGCCGATGCCGCCTGATACGGGGGCGTCGGCGGCCAAAAGCCCGGCGCTTTCTGCCTGTGCCGCAACCGTGCGCGCGCTGTCCACATCGACGGTCGAGCAGTCGAGCAAAACGGCGCCCTGGCGCATCGCGGGGATGATTTCATCGGTTACCGTTTTCAAGATCGCGCCACTTGGCAACATGGTAATGACAACATCGGCGTCGGCCACTGCCATTGCCGCTGTGCTCGCCTTGGTTACAGTTTCAGGGCAGGGGGCCGCGACATCGAACCCCAAGACCTGATGCCCGGCCTTGACCAGGTTTTGCGCCATGGGTGCTCCCATATTTCCAAGCCCAATAAAACCGATCTTCATGGCATATCCTCCCAATTCAATGCGTTCTCTTTCAAAGGGCGCAACATGTTTGAAACATGGACCGCTGGCACTTTGTCCGGGCCCTGATGCGCCCAAGCGGGCGCACGATCGCGGTCAATGATTGCAGCGCGGATGCCTTCGATGAAGTCGCCCTGCTCCACGGCGCGGTAGGTGTAGCGAAATTCCATATCTAAAGCCTCTCGGATTGATCTTGCTTCGCGCAAACGCCGGATGATCTGGATGGCGCATTCCATCGCCAAGGGGGCATTGCGGCCAAGGGGCTTTAGTGCGGTGGTCGAGAAATCCGCCTCATAGGCCTTCAAGTTGCGGAAAATGTCTCCAAGCCCGTTGCCGCAGAATAAACCGTCTATCAGGTCTTGCTGCGCCTCCAAATTACCGCCTGTCGGGGTGGCTTGAAGTTCATCAATGCAGGACAGATCGGCTCTGCCACAAAGCGTCTCGGTCAGTTGGGCCCAGTGCTTTTCCGGCACATATCGATCAGCAAAACCCGCATAGATCGCATCCGCCGCATTCATGCGCGCGGAGGTTGTGCCAAGATACTCCCCCAAATGTCCCGGACACAGCGCCAACATGAGCGAGCCGCCCACATCCGGCACCAAGCCGATGCCGCATTCGGGCATCGCGATTTGACTGCTTTCGCCAACGATCCGGTGGGAACCATGGCACCCGACACCAACCCCGCCGCCCATAGTGAAGCCTTGCATCAGGCTTACAACGGGTTTGGGATATTCAAATAGTTTCGCATTTAACCGGTACTCGTCACGCCAGAACTTCCGCCCGTAGCTCAGGTCGCCGCGTTTGCCGCTGGCATACATCTCGGCAATGTCGCCGCCCGCGCAAAAAGCCTTTTCACCCTCTGCGTCGAGCAAAACCAGTGCAACAGCATTGTCAGCGCGCCATGCGTCCAAGGCGTGCTCGATGGCCAGAACCATCTCGTAGGTCAGAGCGTTCAGAGCATCGGGCCGCTTCAACGTGATGCGTCCGGCATGTCCTTCAATACGGATCGAGATCTCGCTCATCTTGCTGCGAGCATGTTTCGGGAGACAATCATGCGCATGATCTCATTCGTGCCTTCGAGGATTTCATGGACACGCAAATCACGCACCAGTTTTTCAATTCCGTAGTCGGCGAGATAGCCGTAACCGCCATGAAGTTGCAGGCAGGCGTTGACGATTTGTGAGCCTGTCTCCGTGACAAACTTCTTGGCCATCGCGCAGTGCTGCGTGGCATCCGGTGCGCCCATATCGAGTTTCCAAGCCGCCTGGCGCAGCATCACCCGCGCGGCCTGCAGCGAGATTTCCATATCTGCGAGCCTGAATTGCAGCGCTTGGAACTGATCAATTGAGCGGCCAAAGGCCTGTCGTTCGCTCATGTAGGCGAGCGTTTGGGTCAGCGCGGCCTGCGCACCGCCAAGTGAGCACGCGGCGATGTTCAAACGTCCGCCATCAAGGCCCTTCATCGCATAAGTGAAACCTTTACCCTCTTCACCCAGCAGGTTCCCGGCAGGAATGTTGCAATTGTCCAACTGCACTTGTCGGGTGGGCTGTGATCTCCAGCCCATTTTATCTTCGAGACCGCCGAAGCTTAGCCCGCCCGTTCCGTCTTCAACAATGAGCGCAGAGATGCCTTTCGGGCTGTCCTCTCCGGTGCGCGACATCACAATATAGGCGTCAGAATAGCCGCCACCCGAGATGAAAGCCTTCGTGCCGGTCAGCGCATACCCCTCATTGGTCCGGACCGCGCGTGTTTTTAGGGCAGCGGCATCTGAGCCTGAACCAGGTTCGGTGAGGCAATAGGAAAAGACCGTTTCCATCGTCAGGATCCCTGGCATGAAGCGCGCCTTCAGATCATCCGATCCGAATTTGTCGATCATTGCGGCGCACATGTTGTGGATCGATAGAAACGCAGCGACCGAAGGGCAGGCGGAAGACAGCGCCTCAAACACCAGCGTCGCGTCGAGGCGGGACAGACCTGAGCCGCCGCTTTCCTCGCCGACATAGAGCCCGGCAAAGCCCAATTCGGCCAGCTTCGGCCATAGCTCTTTGGGGATGGTGCCTTGCGCTTCCCAGTCGCGCGCAAAGGATGCAATATGCTCTTGTCCGAACGCGTGTGCCATATCGAAAATGGCCACTTGTTCTTCTGACATTTCGAAATCCATCGCATGCCTCCCTTAACGCGATCAGGAATTGAACGCGCGTTTAATTCTTAACAAGCTCAATACGCTTGGCAAGAGGGGAAGGTTAAATCAGGCGAACCTGCGTGCCGACGGGGGCGATGGAAAACAGCTGAGCGATTTGTTCATTGTAAAGCCCGATGCAGCCAGAGGAGGATCGCCGCCCGATCTTGCGCGTGTCATGCGTGCCGTGGATCAGGTAAGCGGGCCAATCGAGATACATCGCATGCGTGCCGAGCGGGTTATCTGGACCAGCATCCATAAATTCGGGAAGCGACGGGTCGCGGCGGCGCATATCGGCTGTCGGGGTCCACGTTGGGCCGACGCGTTTGCGCACGATCTTGGTGTAGCCGCGCCGTGTGAGCTCATCCGTTTTTGGCACTGAGGTCGCGAAGACGCGGTAGTCGGACCCGTCTGCGTTCCAATAGTGCAGGGCGCGAGAGCTTGTGTCGCAGATGATGGTGGCGACCCCAAGGGATGAGAAATGATCGCGCCAGTCTTGTACGACAAAACTTGATGCGTTGCGGCGTGTCACGACGCCAGAGGGCGACAGCCGCGCGTTTGGCGATTGCTGGGCACGCAAAACGGCTGGGGTCGACAAAGTGGCTGCGACCCCAAGGACAATGGCACGTCGGTTGATTTTGGTCATCTCAATGCTTTCAAAAAGCGTGGGTTAGGGCGCATTATACCCCAGATGCGATGAAAAAAAGGGGACAAATCGCCCGATCTGCCCCCTTTCACGCAATTGTGTGACGGCTATTCCATCACTGGGATAGAAAACTCTCCACCTTCTTTAATGCCCGAGGGCCAGCGGGAGGTGACGGTTTTGGTTCGTGTGTAGAATTTAAACGCGTCCGGCCCGTGCTGGTTCAGATCCCCAAAGACCGACTTCTTCCAGCCGCCAAACGTGTGATAAGCCAAAGGCACTGGGATCGGCACGTTGACGCCGACCATGCCGACATTGACGCGATTTGCAAAATCACGTGCGGTGTCGCCGTCGCGGGTAAAGATCGCGGTGCCGTTGCCGTATTCGTGGTCCATCGCCATTTTCAGAGCAGATTCATACGTATCAGCGCGCACTGTCGATAGAACGGGCCCAAAAATCTCTTGCTTGTAGATGTCCATATCCGTCGTCACCGCGTCAAAGAGATGCGCGCCAACGAAGAAGCCGTCCTCATAACCCTGCAACGAGAAATTTCGACCATCTACGACCAGCTTGGCCCCTTGATCGATGCCTGTTTGAACCAGACGTTCGATATTTTGTTTTGCGGCGGCCGTAACAACGGGCCCGTAGTCGACATCGTTGCCGGACGTGTAAGGCCCAACCTTCAGCGCTTCGACCTTTGGCACGAGCTTTTCCAAGAGCCGGTCTGCCGTATCATCGCCCACAGCCACAGCGACGGAGATGGCCATACACCGTTCTCCTGCGGCCCCATATCCGGCACCGACCAAAGCGTCGGCAGCCTGCGTCATGTCGGCGTCGGGCATAATAATCATGTGGTTTTTTGCGCCGCCAAAACACTGCACGCGTTTCCCGGCCTTGCAGCCTTCGGCGTAGATATAGGCGGCAATTGGGGTGGAGCCTACGAAGCCCACTGACTGGATGACCTCATTGTGCAAAATCGCGTCTACGGCATCTTTGTCACCGTTGACCACCTGCAAAATGCCTCTTGGTGCGCCGGCTTCCTCCATCAATTCGGCCAGCATCAGCGGCACGGATGGGTCGCGTTCTGAAGGTTTCAGGATAAAGGCGTTGCCGCAGACGATCGCAGGGGCAAACATCCACATCGGGATCATGGCGGGGAAATTGAACGGCGTGATACCGGCGGTGACGCCCAGAGCCTGACGCATCGAATACATGTCGATGCCGGGTCCGGCGCTATCAGTATACTCGCCCTTCAACAGGTGCGGCGCGCCGATGCAATATTCGACCACTTCAAGCCCGCGGATCACATCGCCCTTGGCATCAGGCAAGGTCTTGCCATGCTCGCGCGAAAGAGCCTCTGCCAGTTTGTCCATGTCACGGTGCAAAAGGTCGACGAACTTCATCATCACGCGCGCACGGCGCTGCGGGTTAACGGCCGCCCAGGCGGGTTGAGCAGCTGCTGCTGCTGCGACGGCCTGGTCCATTTCGGCCGGCGAGGCCAAAGGTACCTTTGCTTGTACCTCCCCGGTTGCGGGGTTGAACACATCGGCGAACCGACCTGAGGTTCCTTTGACATGGGCGCCGTTGATGTAATGGGTCAGTTCTTGCATGGGTCCCTCCCGTAAGCTGATTTGGCGCGACCTTAGCTGCGCAAACGAGGCTACGAAAGCACCTCTCTTGTGAAATTTTGTTTGCGACTTTCTGTGCCAAACGGCGCTGACTTGACCGGTCATGTCCCTTTCCGTCAGACTGATCGCATTAGAACGATGAATTTTGCAAAAGGGAGGGCGCCAATGCTGGTCAGCCAAGTTTTGAAATCAAAATCCTCTGAGGGGGTTGTGACAATAGGGCCTGACGCCTCTGTCGCTGATGCGGCCAACTTGCTTTCTTCCAAACGCATCGGGACGATTGTGGTCACATCAGATGGGAAACACGCGGCAGGTGTTTTGTCGGAGCGCGATATTGTGCGCGAGATCGGCAAACGGGGGCCGGGCTGCCTGAATGACAGCGTCGCAGATATGATGACGCGTGACCCGGTGGTCTGTGTGGCCAGCGATACCGCAGACGAAATTCTGTCACGCATGACCGAGGGCCGTTTCCGCCATATGCCGGTCGTTGAAAATGGCGAGATGATCGGTCTCATCACGCTTGGCGATCTCGTCAAAGCCCGCCTGACGGAGCTCGCGATGGAAAAAGATGCGCTCGAAGGGATGATCATGGGCCATTAAGGGCCAAAGAATTCGGTCTTGCAACGCCGGGCGCAATCATGTTGCGTAAGGCCGTTAACGAAAGGCTGCCCCATGCGTGTTGGACTCTATCCTGGAACATTTGATCCGATCACGCTGGGTCATTCGGACATTATTCGCCGCGCATGTTCGCTGGTCGATAAGTTGGTCATTGGGGTCGCTATCAACCGCGACAAGGGTCCGCTTTTTTCGCTTGATGAGCGCGTCGCGATGATTGAGGCCGAATGCGTCGGCCTTGCAGCTCAAACGGGTTGCGAGATCGTTGCCCATCCTTTTGAAAATCTGCTTATTCACTGCGCCAAGGATGTGGGTGCCTCACTGATTGTACGCGGATTGCGGGCCGTGGCTGATTTTGAATATGAGTATCAAATGGTCGGCATGAACCGTGCCATGGACGACAGCGTTGAAACCGTCTTTCTGATGGCCGAGGCCCAGCATCAGGCGATTGCATCCAAACTGGTCAAGGAAATTGCGCGGCTCGGCGGTGACATTTCCGGCTTTGTCAGCCCCGCCGTTGAGGCTGCGTTGAAAGACCGGCTTCGATAAGCGCTTTTCCTTCCTGCTATCGCGCATTATGTCTTGCGCAAATGATATGACAGGAGCAGCCCAATGGCCGACATCAAAGACCCCGAAAACACAATTCTGATGGAGCTTAAAGACGGTACAGTCACCATCGCGTTGCTTCCCGACGTAGCCCCGCAACATTGCGACCGGATGAAAGCGCTGGTGCGCGCGGGTGAATATGACAATGTCTGTTTTCACCGCGTGATCGACGGTTTCATGGCCCAAACGGGCGACGTAGAACATGGTGACATGGAAGATGGGTTCAATATTGGGCGCGCCGGAACAGGCGGCTCGTCCCATCCGGACGTCCCGGCTGAATTTTCAAAGGTACCGCATGCACGCGGCTCGATTGGTGCTGCGCGGTCGTCCAACCCGAACTCCGCCAACTCGCAATTCTTCATAAACTTCAAAGACAATGACTTTCTGAACGGTCAGTACACCGTTTATGGCCAGGTCATCTCCGGCATGGAACATGTTGATGCCATCACCCGTGGCGAGCCACCTGCGAGCCCAGACCGCATGATTTCTATGAAGGTTGCTGCGGATGCGTAAGTTTGCGTTCGCGGCAGCTCTGATGACCGCGCCAGCGTATGCAAGCGGCATTGAGATCACTGTGGAGGGCGCGCACACGAGCGGCGTGATCAAGATCGACTTGCTTGAAGACGTCGCCCCAAACCACGCGGCCCAAATTACACAGCTGGCCTCCGAAGGGTTCTACAACGACGTCTATTTCCACCGCGTGATCGACGGCTTCATGGCCCAAACCGGGGATGGCGAGATGGGCAAGGTTGGTGGTGATCTTCGGCGCGCGGGCACTGGCGGGTCTCAACTCGATGACCTGGGCGCTGAGTTTTCCGATCTGCCATTTGAGCGTGGAGTGGTCGGTATGGCGCGGTCCCAAAGCCCGGATTCCGCTAATTCCCAGTTCTTTATCATGTTTGATGAAGGCGCGTTTCTGAACGGGCAATACACGGTTGTGGGCCGCGTGACAGACGGCATGGATGTGCTCGACAATATCAAGCGCGGGGACAGCTCGACCCTGCAGGTCACCGGCGAGCCAGACCATATCGTGGCGGTAACTGTTACCGATTAGCGAACAAGGCCCAAGTTTTGGGTGTATTGTTTCAGAACCTCGGCTGGGCTTTGCGTGGCCGGTTTTTTTTCTTTGATCTTTGGAGAAGCTTTCGACTTAGGTACTGTTGAAAACTTACTTTGTTTTCAAGCGCCTACGCGGGTGCAATCTAGGCGACCTGGTGCCGACCAAGGTGATAGCCGCATAACCTCATCTTTGCCTTTCACGCATTCTGGCTTGTGGGTGTGTGGCGTATCCAGTGACGACGAGCCCGTGCGATACCGGGCAAGCTCAACCAAGTTCCGCCCAACTTCCGCGCTTGCGCGCCGGTGCCAAGCTTGAAGCTTGCCAATCCCGGTGCGGCCTCCTGATCCAGTGTGCCCAGATCAATCCGCGACACGCCGCGCATTTTGAAATGGGTCGCCGCCCGCCACAGCATCGCCCGATGCGCGTCCGTCTCTTTGCCAAGCGCCGTCGCGTGAGAAATATGGTACGTGGCGACTTTTCCATGCCGCAAAAACACCATGCCGCCTGCTAGCTCCCCTTTGCGCCGCGCCTCGATCAACACGGCATCTTTTGGGTGCAACGTCGCCCATGCCCGGGTGATCCAAAGCGGAAGCGCTGTATAGCCACGCGCCCGTGCCTGCGCTTGTTCAGCCTCGAGCAACCAGTGATTTGAGGTGGACGGCATCGTCGTCACAGAGATTTTAAGGGACGCATCCTCCGCACGGTTTAGAGCGTGTCGCCACGTTTTGCGCATGGCCTTCGCCAGATCCGGCAAAGGTCCATCAAGCGACCATTCGGCGATCTCAATCCCGGAGCGTAGCTGCCAATACCCATTCTGGCTTAGGGGGCCGCCAAAACCTTCTTCCGCATTGAAAATTCGGGTCGTCAGTCTTGGTACAGGGGCCGAAAGCATCGCGCGTGACCCGCGCGAAATCAGTCCGACTTTCAAACTTGCAAAGCGGCGGAGAAGTATATTGCCATGTTCTGTTTCGATGATGTGACGCCCTCCGGCGCGCAGACAATCGGCGAAGTGCGGGTGTTGTTGAAGGGGTCTGAGCATAGGCTCAAACTGACCCCGTCTTGGTTAAGGTGGGGTTAATTTTCAGCTAGGTGAGCCGCACCAAAGCGTGCCGTTTCTTGCCGGCCGACAGCTTCAAAGGCGCGGACAGCTGGTCAGGCGTCATGAACAACCCGGCATCGGTCAGCTCGGCGTCATTGACACGGGCGCCGCCCTCGGCAATGAGCCGCTTGGCCTCCTTGCCGGAGCCTGCAAGCCCGGTGCGCACGAACAGCTGCACGACAGAAATACCGTCGCCAAGTTCATCCGCTGAGAGCTCCAAAGTTGGCAAATCATCACCCGCTCCGCCCTTCTCAAATACCTCCCGCGCTGTGGCCTCGGCGGCGCTTGCGGCCTCGGGCCCATGCAAAAGCGATGTCACCTCATTTGCCAAAATGACCTTGGCTGCATTGATTTCGGAGCCTTCAAGCGAGCCCAATCGGTCGCATTCCGCAACCGGCAACTCGGTGAAGAGCTTCAGGAACTTACCGGTATCGGCATCAGTGGTGTTGCGCCAGAATTGCCAAAACTCATAGGGCGACAGCATATCGCCGTTCAACCAGACAGCGCCGCCCTGGCTCTTGCCCATTTTTCGCCCGTCGCTGGTTGTCAGAAGCGGCGTTGTGAGCCCGTAAATTTCGTTCTCGAGAACGCGCCGGGTCAGGTCGATACCGTTGACAATGTTGCCCCATTGGTCCGAGCCGCCCATTTGCAGCAGACACCCATAACGGCGGTTGAGCTCGAGGAAGTCATAGGCCTGTAGGATCATGTAGTTGAATTCGAGGAAGGACAGCGACTGTTCCCTGTCGAGCCGCGATTTCACACTTTCAAAGCTCAGCATCCGGTTGACCGAGAAATGCCGCCCGATGTCGCGCAGAAACTCTAGATAGTTGAGCCCATCGAGCCACTCGGCATTGTTGAGCATCAGCGCATCTGTTGGCGCGTCGCCATAAGTGATCAGTTTTGCAAAGACCTGCTGCATCCCGTCGATGTTGCTTTGAATTGCCGCATCGTCGAGCAATGGTCGCTCATCCGCGCGAAAACTGGGGTCACCCACTTTGGTGGTTCCGCCGCCCATCAATGTGATCGGTTTGCCGCCAGTTTTTTGGAACCAACGCAGCACCATGATGTTCATCAAATGGCCGACATGGAGCGATTTGGCCGTCGCATCGTAGCCAATATAGGCAGGCACCACCCCTGCGAGCAAAGCCTCATCAAGGCCCTGATAATCGGTGCAATCGGCCAGAAAGCCTCGTTCGGTCATCACGCGCAAAAATTCGGATTTGGGGTGGTAGGCCATATCTTTTCCGTTCAGTATTTTCGCCACGGTATAGCCAGCGGGCAGGGTGAGGGGAAGCAGTGAAAATCAACGGACCCGTTTGGGCTTTGGGCGCGATGTCGGGCACCTCGCTTGACGGGGTCGATGCGGCTATGATTTGCACCGACGGGGAGACAATTTCAGAGGTGGGTGAAGCAAAGTTTCGCGGCTATACCGAAGCGGAACAGAGCTGCCTTCGGGCGGCCCTCGGCCGCTGGCCCGGAGAGAGCGGGGTCGGAGAGGCGCAGGAGGTTGTTGAGACCGCACATGCCGCTGTCTTAAGCCGTTTTGCTGACGCCGAGCTTGTCGGGTTTCATGGACAAACGCTCGCCCATGAGCCAAGCGGACGGGGCACGCACCAAACGGGCGATGGCGCCCTGATAGCTGAGCTGTTGGGCAAACCAGTCATATGGGATTTTCGCAGCAATGACGTAAAGCTGGGCGGGCAGGGAGCGCCGCTGGCCCCGTTCTACCATTTCGCCTGCGTCCGGTTTCTTGGGGAAACAAAGCCCGTTGCGTTTCTTAATCTCGGCGGCGTCGGTAACCTGACCTATATTGATCCCACCAAGGCAAGACCGGAGGATGACGGTGCACTTATGGCCTTCGATACAGGTCCCGCCAATGCGCCGATCAACGATCTGATGCAGCTGCGCCGGGGCGTCGCATTCGATGAAGCAGGCGCCCTCGCGGCACAGGGCGACGTCGATGAGGCAGTTGTTGCGCGGTTCCTGAACCATAGCTATTTCCACAAAATTCCGCCCAAATCGCTCGACCGCGATGCGTTTCCGATGCTCACTGCGCTTGTTGCAGAGCTTGCCGACGCAGATGCTGCTGCAACTCTGACGGCTTGCGCCGCCGCGAGTGTGGCAAAGGGTCTTGAACTGCTGCCTCATCCGCCTCAGAAAATCTTTGTAACGGGCGGGGGGCGCAAGAACGCAGCGCTCATGGCGCAACTCGAAACGCGCGCCCAGACACAGGTGCAAAACATAGACGCAACCGGTCTCGACGGTGACATGCTGGAGGCGCAGGCCTTCGGGTTTCTCGCCGTCCGTGTTGCTCGTGGGTTGCCGACCTCTTGTCCCAGCACGACGGGCGTTGCAGCCAGCGTCGGTGGCGGTCGCATCAGTTATCCGGGTGGCTTACAAGGCTAGCTTTTTATGTGCTCCCAACTGCGAATATTGCAGAGAAAATCAGGCCGCTTGACGCGGGATATCAAATCCAACCGGAGCCAGCTCAAACCCTTCAAACTGAAACCCAGGAGAGACGGTGCATCCAACCAATGCCCACCCATCCGGGGCGGAAGCGGCTTGCCACCATCCTTTTGGCACAACGATCTGTGGGGATTGACCGGCCATCAGATCAGTGCCCAAGACGAGATCGCGTGCGGGGCCGGTATCATCTTGCGATATCGATAAAACTAACGGCGTCCCCGCATAGAAATGCCAAATTTCGCCCGCGTCGACCTTGTGCCAATGGGATCGCTCGCCCTGTTTCAACAAAAAGTAAATGCATGTGCCCGCGGGACGACCTTCACCCGAAGCGGCCCATGTTTGTCGGTACCAACCGCCCTCAGGGTGGGGGGAGAGTTGAAGATGAGTTATAAGATCATCGGCTGTCATAGCGGGCTCACTTTGCAGAAACGTTTCTTTGGCTCAAGGGCGCCAACAGCTCATCGAAGCCATGTGGTACTGGGCTACGCTTAATGTAGAGCGTGACCTCCGTGCCCTTTCCAAGCACGCTTGTGACCTGCAGGCCGCCCCCTGATTGTTCCGCAAATCCTCGCGCCATCGACAGACCAAGCCCAGAGCCGTGCCCAACTTCTTTGGTGGTGAAAAACGGCTCCGTGACCCGCGCCAAAGTTGCGTCGTCGATTCCGACCCCGGTATCAGCAACGGCAATTTTGAGATACTGGTCGTAGTCCAGCACGCCGGCGAGCGTCGTAAACGAGCCGAACGGGGCTGAGATCGAAACATGCAGCTCGCCCGGAGCGCCTGCTATCGCATCGCGTGCATTGATCACCATGTTCATGGCCGCCGCCGAAAGCTGTCCCGCGTCGACATAGGCTTTGCCGATTGCTTTTTCGACTTGGAAATTCGATTGCACAGTCTCGGGTAGGAGCCGTGTGCTGAGCAATTCAAACTCACGCGCCCAAGTCTCAATATCGGTGGGTTCCGGCGCCAGTCGCGACTGGCGCGAGAATGACAGTAGTTGGGCAATGACTTCGCCCGCGCGTTGTGCGGCACTGTGGGCCTCGTCGATAACCTCCTGCTTCTCAGAGGGGTCGTCGATTTCGCGGTACAGCTCCAAGTTACCCTTCACGACTGTGAGCAAGTTGTTAAAGTCATGCGCAACGCCGCCAGTCAGCCTTCCTATGGCGTTGATCTTTTGATCATGTGCGGCGGCGACTTGGGCGGCTTCCACCCGTTGATGCATGTGGATCGTGTTGAGCTGTGCGCTGACGTAATATCCCGACACCGCCAACGCGGCGACAGTGAAAACGACGATTTCAGCGATCTTATCTGTCTGTGAAATTTGCAGCAGACCGCTGAGGAGGCAGTAGCTGGTGATACAAAACATATCCCAATAGGCGACCGGAGACCGCGTCTTGTGCCGTGACAGGTTGAACAGCGCGTGGCCGACCATTCCGGCAAGAGCCAACGCATGCAATGCCGGTTCTGCCCGCACCGCGATCAGATATATCGGCATAGATGCAAACAAGCCTGAGCTGACAAAGTTTCCGAGAAGCAGGGCGATGTATTTGGACCGGATGACCGGCGGTTTTGTGCGGTACAAGGCGAGCGCGTATATCGTATTTATGCACAAATAGCTGGCCAGCCAGACCAGCATAATGAGATCTCTCGTCGCAATATAAAGGGCGATGCCCGACGCGGTGATGACGATATAGCGAAGCGCGCAATCCTGGGCCGAACCTACATCCGCCTCTCGGAGCTCCATGATTTGATGATCATAGAGAGAACTGCGTTCACGTGCAGTGGACCTGATAGTCTGTTCGTCAGCGTATTGCGTCACGGGCAAATTGCTTTGATTTGGTGTGTCCAAAGCTTTGCACGGCTATCGTGGTTAATCCAGCACTTAGCTAATGCATAGATGTATCCGCCGATCGGCGGATCGGATTATCCCTTGAGGATCGATGTCCCCGCATAAATCGCCTGTTCCCCAAGCGCTTCGTCAATGCGGATAAGTTGGTTGTATTTGGCAAGGCGGTCCGAACGGCTGAGCGAGCCGGTCTTGATTTGTCCGCAATTCGTGGCCACAGCCAAATCGGCGATCGTGGCGTCTTCCGTCTCGCCAGAGCGATGCGACATCACATTTGTGAAGCCCGCGCGGTGCGCCATATCAACGGCGCGCAATGTTTCGGTGAGCGTTCCGATCTGGTTCACTTTAACGAGCATCGAATTGGCTGATCCCAGCTTGATGCCCTCTGCCAGCCGCGCCGGGTTTGTGACAAACAGGTCGTCGCCCACCAACTGAATCTTGTCGCCCAATGCGCCAGTTAATGCGGCCCATCCGTCCCAATCGTCTTCGCCCATTCCGTCTTCGATAGATATAATGGGGTAGTCCGCAACTAGCGCTGAAAGGTAGTCAACATTCTCGTCTGAGCTTAGAACCTTTCCTTCGCCCTTCATGTCATACTTGCCGTCTTTGTAGTATTCCGTCGCTGCACAATCGAGAGCGAGGAAGATGTCTTCCCCCGGCTTGTATCCGGCCTTCTCCACCGCCTTCAGAATGAAGTCGAGCGCCTCGCGGCTGGACGAAATATTCGGGGCAAACCCGCCTTCGTCGCCAATACCTGTGGAATACCCGCCAGCAGACAGTTCCTTCTTCAGCACATGAAACACCTCAGCGCCCATGCGCACGGCGTCGCGGATATTTCCGGCGCTGACGGGCATGATCATAAATTCTTGGATGTCGATCGGGTTGTCGGCATGCTCGCCACCATTGATGATGTTCATCATCGGCACAGGCAGAACCCGCGCGCTGGTGCCGCCTACATAGCGGTAGAGCGGCATAGTGGTGAAATCGGCAGCGGCTTTCGCGGTTGCGAGCGATACGCCAAGGATCGCGTTCGCGCCCAAGCGCGCCTTGTTCTCGGTTCCGTCCAGTTCAATCATCATTTCGTCAATCGCAACCTGGTCGGTGGCATCCTCACCCAACAGGTTCTCGGCGATCTCGCCATTGACGGCGGCAACCGCGTCCAACACGCCTTTTCCGGCGTAGCGTTTTTTGTCGCCGTCACGCTTTTCATTGGCTTCATATGCACCGGTGGATGCACCTGACGGGACAGCCGCGCGGCCCAACGTGCCGTCTTCAAGGATGACATCCACCTCAACGGTTGGGTTCCCCCGACTGTCGAGGATTTCGCGGGCGTGAATGTCGATGATCGTGCTCATTGGAGGCCATCCTTGCGTAAATAACTGCGTTTGCGCGCGGTATAGCTCTGCTCTGTAACGGGGGCAAGGCAAGGTGTGATAGCGCTAACACCAAGGGCTGGTAGATTGTTGAGGACCCGTTTGGTTAAATTTTACAAAGGCCGCGCGTTAAGCAGTATGAACAGGATTGCCGTGTTTTCTTTAGGAATTGCGCAAGCCGTTCATGGTTTGTGGCAAATTTTAAATGAAGTCGCATAAATAAGTCATTGTAAAATAGGTGCAATATCCACCGATCCTAATAAAAGGAAAACGTAATCAAACCGTATTAACACCTGTGAACGTATGACCAGTCCAATGTTTAGCTTCTCAATATCTGACCCGGCTGATACTGTCCAAGTCGTGACCGAGGATCATTTTGGCGGGATTTACACGGGCTATCGCAACTTCACGCGGTTTGACAACGCCGATGCCGAAATAGGTTTGACATCAATACGTTGGCCCGGCGGCGCGGCGGCCGAGACCGCAAGTTGGTTCGGGTTGGAATTCGAAAATCTGGTTGACCCAAACACCTCCAAGATCGGCGTGCGCGAAATGGCCGCCTACGCGATTGAGCACGACCTCCCGCTCAATATCATCCTGCCGACCAGTGAATACGCAGATGACCACGCGCGTTTCAAATCTGACCTGCGTTCACTTTTGGAAAGACTGGAAGCGGGCGTTCTGGGAGAGATGCCGTCCGAGATCACGTTCGAGATCGGTAACGAGTATTACGCAACCTCAGCCTATAAGAATGACGCCTCAGGCTATGGTGAGATCGTCAGCGCCGCGGCTCAAGTCTTTGCTGAATTTAAGTCTGACAATCCAAATGCCTTTGACGGGATTGAGATCGATCTTGCGGCCCAGATCGGCAAGGGTGAGGCAGATAACGATGCCATCTTAGATGTGCTGTCGCCAGCGGATATGGCAGAAATTGACATGCTCATCTTTCATCGCTTCGCGTGGGGCATCGAAGACGCGAAGGCACATCAAGACACGGTTGACGCCAGCCTAGCAGCTTGGGTCGATGCGGGCCTGACCACGGATTACGAAGTTTATATGTCGGGCTGGAATGTCGCGTCATGGACGCGCAAAGAGGCCCTAAGCCGATATGAGGAAGAGCTATTTGCTGAGTTTGGCGAAAGCGTAAACAGCGATCTCATCGACCTTGACACGCGCAACCACGTAGGGTTCGAAAATTTTTGGCAAACAGGCCATGTGACTTCGCAAAACGGTGTGGTCGCGGCAACCAAATGGGGGCTGGTGAACCGCGACTACGGCTTGGCGCAAGCCTCCGCCATCATTGAGCTGTTCACGATGGGGCTTGAGCTTGGTGTCGATGTTGCAACGATCTACGGCGTCGATACGCCCTACGCAGCTCATATTAGCTGGGGTAGCGAAGTGTTTGTCGGCGGCAGCATGCTGTCGATGATGTCTGAAAGCCTGATGGGCACCTGGGTCATCGAAACCGACGCCGCAAATGAGCGCGATGGTGAGATGAATCTGCATGCGTTCGAGGACGAGGACCGCGTTGTTCTTTATCTGTCTGCTGATGACTTTGAGGACGGGATGGGCCCGCTTAATGCACAGCTTGATCTTAGCGGACTGGGGTATGATTTCAGCGATATAACGGCGCGTAGCCTGACCTCGGAATTGGATGCCGATTGGATGGAAACCTACGGCATTATTGATCATGCCCAGGTCGATGAAATGCCAGAAGGTGCGCTCTATGAGACGGGCGTGATATCTGACAAAACGGTTGATTTTTCGAACGACGAGATCAGTTTTGAATTCACGCAAAGCTATGAGGTTGTTGAGGTTATCCTGACCAAGTCAAACGCCCTCGACCTGCTCGGCACAGATGCCGCAGACGCACTGACCGGCGGTGTGGAGAATGACATTCTCGATGGTGGTGCCGGCGATGACGTGCTCGATGGCGGTATTGGCGGTTCGGACATGCTGACAGGCGGCGAAGGGCGAGACAGTTTCGTTTTCGCCAAAGATGGGGGCATCGACACGGTCACGGATTTCACCACCGGCGAGGACAAGCTCGACCTGCGTGCCATTACCGCCGATATCGATTTTCTTAACGTGGCCATTGGCGATGAGCAAAAGGTGCGTATCGGAAATATCGGTAACGACTCTTGGATCAACGGGACCATCGTTTTTGAGCAGGTGGGCGATGACGTCGCAATCCGGCTCCTTGGTCAGGGCACGGGCCGCGGTGGTGTGACATCCGACGATATCGCACTTCTGGCTGATGTTTCCGTAGATCAGCTTTCGCTGTCTGACATGGTCATCTAAGGCCGGGCACTAACCGCCGCCGTTTTTCAGCTCTTTCACACCGTATAGCTCGAGCCTATGCCCTTTCAGCCGGTAACCCAAACGTTTGGCAATGGCTTCCTGAAGCGCCTCAATCTCCGGGTCAATGAATTCAATGATCTCGCCGGTTTGCATGTCAATCAGGTGGTCATGGTGATCGCGCTCAGCATTTTCATAACGCGACCTTCCGTCGCCAAATTCGTGCCGCTCCAGAAGGCCTGCCTCTTCAAACAGCTTTACGGTCCTATAGACGGTCGCAATCGAAATGCCGGGATCGCGCGATACGGCGCGGGCGTACAATTCTTCGACGTCTGGATGATCTATCGCCTCCTCCAGAACATCTGCGATAATGACGCGCTGACCGGTCATGCGCAGTCCCTTTTTTGCGGAACGCTCGATTAAACTGTCTGCCATATCTTCTCCGTGCTTGCCGCCATTTAAGACAAATCCGGCGCAACCCTCCATAAGAAAATGCCGCACGCGCATTGACCTTTTGCCGCCAAGCGCGCATATGCGCTTCATCGGCGTGCGTGATGTGCTGCGTGAACCCTGATCTCAGGTCAAAGCACCGCGCGCTCGATACGTTCCCCTTTTTCACGCGAATGGGTGCGGTGGAGCCTCAGCTCCACGCCCTTAAATTACGCGACGCCACCTCTCTAGCGGGGCGGCTATGCACATGTCTTGAAAGGACATAAGTTGAATAAATTTGAAGCCTTGGGCATCAGCCCGAAATTGGCCGCCAAACTGGACGAGCATAAGATCACCGACCCGACCCCGATTCAGGAGGAGTCGATCCCGATCATTCTGGAAAACCGCGACGTCATGGGATTGGCGCAAACCGGCACGGGCAAAACGCTCGCTTTCGGTCTGCCCATCATCCACAACCTGATCAAGATTGGTACCAAACCCGATCCCAAAACCGTGCGCGCGCTTGTCTTGGCGCCAACGCGTGAGCTTGCCGGTCAAATACGTGACAACCTGAAAATGTTTCAAGGCGGCGGGCATCTTAAGATCAATATGGTCGTCGGTGGCTTGTCGATGAACACGCAGCGCAAGGCGTTGGAGCGTGGCACCGATATTTTGGTTGCCACCCCAGGCCGATTGATTGACCTGATGGAGCAAGGCGCTGTTTCACTATCTGTTGTTGAATATCTGGTGCTCGATGAAGCCGATCAGATGCTTGATATGGGGTTCATCCACGCCTTGCGCCAAATCGCAAAAGTCATCCCAACAGAACGGCAGACGCTTCTTTTCTCGGCGACAATGCCGAAGTTAATGGAAGAGCTTGCCGCGACATATCTCCACCATCCGCGCAAAGTGCAGGTCGCCCGCGCGGGTAAAGCTGCGGACAAAATTACCCAATCGGTGCATTTCATTGCCAAGGCCGCCAAGCCGGACTTGCTGGTTGAGCTTCTGGACAAGCACCGTGATGAGCTTGCCCTTGTCTTTTCTCGCACGAAACATGGCGCGGAACGGCTGAAGAAGCACCTTGAGAAAAAGGGCTTTGCGGCCGGATCAATCCACGGCAACAAATCCCAAAACCAGCGCGACCGTGCCTTGAATGCGTTCAAATCAGGTGAGCTACGCATTCTGGTGGCCACGGATGTGGCCGCGCGGGGGATCGACATCCCAGATGTGGGATTTGTCTATAATTTTGACCTTCCCAATGTTCCTGAAAACTACGTTCACCGCATTGGGCGCACCGCACGCGCAGGCAAGGAGGGCGAGGCAATCGCGTTCTGCGCCCCTGATGAGATGGGCGAGTTCAAAGATATCGAAAAGATCTTGAAGATGGAGATCCCCGTGGCCGGTGGTCGCCGCTGGAAACCATCTGAGGAAGAGTCCAAGCCAAAACGAGGCGGTGGTGGCGGCGCGCCCGGACGTGGCCGCGGACGTGGCGGGCCCAAGGGCGGCGCGCGCGGGCAGGGTGCAAAACCTGCCGGCGACAAACCCAACGGCCCCCCCAAGCGCAAGCGCAATCGGCGCAGGCGCGGTCAGGGGCCTAAAGTCGCAGCTTAGCTGTAAAGCCGCGGCACGCCAAAGCTGTCATGGATCTCATTTACTGTGGCCTGGCCAATCCCAAGTGCGGTGGCCAGCTCATGAAGGTATTTGGCCTCCTCGGGATGGTCTGGCTCTATCGCCATAACGGACATTGAATAGACTTGCGTCTCCATGCCCTGAGGCGTGTCTTGCGCAAGTGCACGTGCATCCACGGGGGCATCCATAGCGGCGCGCACAAAGTCCATATCCTCAGGCGTTGCGTCTTCCCCGATAGTGGCCAGCAGCGTCTCTCGCTCATTGGCGTCAATTTCGCCATCGCAACGGGCGGCCATAACCATGGCTCGGATCATCAGCCCGGCGCTTTCTTCAGCGGGCGGTTCTTCGACCGGGTTGTCACGGCTGAGCAAATCCTCAAGCGACGACCCGCTGGAGCTGTCGCCACTGCGTGTCGCAGCCATCCCGCCCAACAAACCACCGAGCCCGCCAAGGCCACCTGCGGCTGCACCACTGCCGCCGCCAAGGCTGCTCATTAAGTCGCCCAAACCGCCAGCGCCGCTCGTCTGAGCCTTGCCCAAAGCGTCGCGGCCCGCGCCTTTCATCTGCTCCATCGCCTTGCCAATCCCGCCAGATTTTTGCACGGCACTAAAGCCCTTCGCGATGGCAAACCCGATTGCCACTTTTGTGGCCATTCTCATCAATGACATTAGACTCTCCCAAAATGACTTTTGTTTATGGTGCCACCAATAGGCGCGTGTTTAAAGCCATTTGCGCGCGCGAAACAGCAAATAGAGCCCGATGCCAATCACGGCCATGACCGCGCTGATGGCCAAAAAGCCAAAGGTCCAGTCGGTCCAGGGTAGCCCGCCTACATTCATTCCAAAGAGCCCGGTCAAAAAGCTCAAAGGCAGAAAATCGCGGCAAAGAACGACAAAATGTAGGAATTGCGCCCGATCTTGTTGGCTGTGATTGCATCGAGCTGATCGGACACCGCAGTCAGCCTGTCGCCGACGGCGAGGATTTCCTCGACGCAGCGATCCATCAGGTTTGCGCTTTCGCGCAACAGCGTGCTCTCGTCGCGGCCAATCTGCGGCGTCTCAGGTGAGGCCAGCACATGCATCGCGTCGCGCGACGGGATGATGTGGCGGCGCAAGCGAATGGATTTGCGCCGGGTTGCAGCCAGAACCGTCGCGTCAACCGATCCATCCTCCAACAACGTGTCTTCCAGCGCGTCAGCATCATCTTCAAGTTGCAGCGACACATCCTCGATACGGTTTGACAACCCTTCGCAAATCTTAGTTGCGAGCGCTGCTGGCGTGGCCGGTGCCCGCCCTGATTGTGCCATCTCGACCAAGGCATCGACCGCAAATACCCGTCGAAAACGGCCTGTGACCAATAAATCCTCGGTGAGCCACATGCGCAGCGAAACCTTATCATCCTCATGCGCCCCGGAGTTCAAGTTCACGCCACGTAAGTTGATCAAGACGCCTTCGCCAAACAGGTTAGAGCGCGGGCGGGTTTCTGTCTGAACCATTGCCTAGGCGGGGATCGCTGGCAGGTTGGTTCGCATCCATTCGGCGGCCGCATTTGAACTGACGTCAAAATGCAACCAGCGGTAGGCCGTCCCCTCGGCCCGCTTCATGTCAGGATCGTCAACCGCCAGGGCGCGCCCTTCGGCGAAGATATCAAATCTGGTGACAAGCTCCAAAACAGGCATGAGTTATGTCCCGCAGAACGTGTTTTGTACGGCCTCTTCCGAACGGGGCGGCGCTTGCCAGGTTTCGATGTCTTGGCTGGGGTTGAACGGGTGTTCCAACACCTGTGCCATCTCGTGAAACGGGGCTGTGTCGCCAGCAACGGCGGCGGCTATCACGCGCTCGATCTGATGGTTGCGCGGGATCACCGCTGGGTTCGCTCGCATCAAGATAGCGTCGCTCGGCGTGCGGGCTTGCCATTCCTTTGCCCAGTCATCAAAGGCGGTCGGGTCGATAAATTCGTTGCTCGCTGATCCATCCAGCAGCCCGTGAAAGGTGCGTGTGAAATCGGCTTGGTTTCCCGCCATCCGTTCCAGCAAGTCTTGTACCAGCGCGACGTCCGCCTCGCTGCCTTCAGAAAGGCCTAGCTTGGCAAAAAATGTGTTCTTCCAGGCCACTGTATAACCCGGCCCATAGTCATGAAGGACCTTCTGCGCCCGCGCGATTGCCTTTTCCGAATCCGCGTCGATCAATGGCAAAAGCGCGCTGGCAAGTTGGGCCAGATTCCAGACCAGAATTTCAGGCTGGGCGCCGTAGGCGTAGCGCCCAAACTGATCGATTGAGGAAAAGACTTTGGAGGGCTCGTAAGTGTCAAGAAAAGCGCATGGCCCATAGTCAATTGTGATCCCGCCAACATGGCAATTGTCGGTGTTCATCACGCCGTGGATGAAACCCAGCCCCATCCATTTTGCCACAAGTTGCGCCTGTGCCTGCACGACCGCGCCGAGGAACCCTATTGCGTCGTCCGGGTCGAGCGTCGGGTAGTGGCGCTCGATTGCAAAAGCCAATAGTGTGGCGAGCCCGTCACGGTCTTGTTGCGAGGCGAAATATTGAAACGTACCGACACGGATATGACTTTCTGCAACGCGGGTGAGGATCGCGCCGGGCAGGGGCGTCTCCCGCAGGACTTGCTCCCCCGTCGTAACAGCAGCCAATGCGCGCGTCGTCGGTACCCCAAGGGCCGCCATTGCTTCGCTTACCAGATATTCGCGAATGACAGGACCAAGCCAGGCTCGCCCGTCACCGCCGCGCGAATAGGGCGTGCGCCCCGATCCCTTGAGCTGGATGTCCCAATGCCTCGCATCGGGGCCCGTAACCTCGCCCAGCAACACGGCGCGCCCGTCGCCCAGCTGGGGCGACCACCCGCCGAACTGATGGCCAGCATAGACCTGTGCCAATGGCTCCGCGCCTTCAGGAGTGGCATTACCGGCGAGCATCGCTAAGCCCTCCGCGCTTTCAAGCCAAGACGCGTCCAAACCGATCTCTGTCGCAAATGCGTTGTTGAGTTTTAATAAGACCGGGGCGGTCACGGGCGTCGCGGCCTGCTTTGTGAAAAACCGCTCCGGCAAGCGCGCATAGTGGTTGTCGAAGAGCGGGGTCACAACCGTGCGATCCGCTCTGTCAGCAGCTCAAAAAAGGCATCAGAGTCCATATCGCCAATAAAGAGCGCATTGGGCGTCCGGTCCGTCACTCCCCACCAATCGGCAACCGTCATCCCAAGCGTTAATTCTGATTGTGTTTCGATCTCTACGTTGATGAAGCGGCCCTCGAAAATGTCGGGTTGCAAAAGATAAGCGATCACACATGGGTCATGCAGCGGCGCCCCCTCGGAGCCGTATTTCTCTTTGTCAAAACGCTCAAAGAAATCGGTCCATTCGGCGACCATGCGCCCAACCTCAGTGCCAATGGTGCGAAACGCCTCGACGCGTGCACGTGTTGCCAGAGCTTTGTGAGTGACATCAAGACCAAGTACGACGAGAGGCACCCCAGATTTAAACACGATATCAGCGGCTTCCGGATCGACGTAAATGTTGAACTCAGCAGCTGGTGTAATGTTTCCAACCTGAAAATAAGCGCCACCCATCAAAACGATCTCAGCAACTTTCTCTACGATATCCGGCGCCCGGGTGAAGGCGTTCGCGATATTGGTCAAAGGTCCCAAAGGGCACAGCGTCACAGTACCCGCGGGTGCTGCACGCAATGTATCAATAATGAATGCGACCGCGTGCTGGTCCTGCAATGGCATGACCGGGTCAAGCAATTGCGGACCATCCAAGCCGGTCTTTCCATGAACATGCTCGGCCGTCACAAGCTTGCGCTTCGTCGGGTTTTCGCATCCGCCAAACACTTTCATGTTCGAACGGCCGGCAAGCTCGCAGACGATCCGTGCGTTTTTCTGCGTTAGCGCCATTGGCACATTGCCAGCGACCGCGGTTACACCCAATACGTCCAGCTCAGGTGACGCAAATGCCAACAGCATTGCGACAGCATCGTCCTGACCGGGATCGGTGTCGATGATGATCTGACGCGGGCTCATAGTGGACGCACTTTCAAACTAGTGATCCGGTTCTCGGATTTCCCTGTCACTTCAAAGCGATACCCATGGAAGCTAAACACTTGACCGACCAAAGGGATCGACTGCGCTTCGTGGATCACAAGGCCTGCGACGGTATTAGCCTCCTCGTCGGGAAGGCTCCAATCAAGTTGGCGGTTAAGGTCGCGGATCGTCATCGCACCTTCGATGTCATAATTGCCATCTGCGCTGGCCTCTGGCTTTTGTTCATCCTCAAGGTCAAATTCATCTGTGATTTCGCCCACGATTTCCTCAAGAATGTCTTCCAGCGTGATCAACCCCTGCAGGCCGCCATATTCGTCCACAACCAACGCAAAATGTGTGCTCTGTGCCAAAAACTGGCGCATCTGCTCCTCGAGCGTCGTCGTTTCGGGCACGAAATAGGGTTTGCGCATCACTTGGGTGACGTCAAAGCTGTCGAGATTTCCGGTCAGCCCATCGGGCTTGCGCAGCGCTTTGTCGACGGCGCGCAGAAGGTCTTTTGCATGTAGAACGCCAATGATGTTCTCAGGGTCGTCTTTGAAGACGGGTAGGCGTGTATAAGACGACTTGAGCGACTGCTCGACAATCGCCTCAGGCGTTTCCGCCGCGTTGATGACCTCAATCTCGGAGCGGTGAAGCATGATCTCCTCAACGTCACGGTCATGCAGATCAAGCGCGCCCAACAGCCGATCGCGCTGTTCCTTTTGGACAACGCCTTCTTGTCGCCCAAGCTCCAGCGCTCCGGCAATTTCTTCGTGCACCGATAAGATTTGGGTGTCAGGGTCCGTCTCAACGCCAAAAAGACGCAGTAATTGCCGGACCAACGCCCGCACAATATTGACGACGGGAGAGAATACCGAGACCACGACTTTGATTGGCGCCGACACCATGGCTGCCGCGGACTCGGCATTGGTGATGGCATATGTCTTTGGAAGAACCTCGGCAAAGATCAGCACCAGAAGCGTCATAACCAGTGTGGCAAAGGCCACGCCGGATTCACCGAAAAGGGCCGTAAAAAAGGAGGTCGCAAGCGCAGTGGCCAGGATATTGACCAAATTGTTGCCCAATAGAACTGAGCCTATCAACCGTTCGCTGTCTTCCGTTATTTCCAACGCGCGTTCTGCGCCCGCGGACCCTTTATCTGCCTGCGACCGCAACTTGCCGCGAGACGCAGCTGTAAGCGCAGTTTCTGAACCGGAGAAAAAACCCGACAAAACCAACAATAGTATTATTGCGCCCGCGGTGATCCACGAGGCGGTTTCAATCGCAATTGAAGGGTCTTCCATTTGAGGTGTTTTTCCGCAGCGAAAATAAAGTACTAAATCGTTATGGGGCTAAGCTATTTCCGATTCAAGGGTAGGGCGCATTAAGATGAGAACAAGGGACTTGGATTTGGGCGACTTGTCGGGGGATTTGCTCCTTTTCGGCGGACCCTATTCCAACCTTCAAGCCACGCAGGCGCTCTTCGATCAGACCCGCCATATTAGGCGCGAAAACCGAATTTGTACGGGTGATTTGGCGGCCTATTGCGCAGATCCTTTGGAGACGGCGGAGCTTGTTTTGCGTGAAACGGCGGCGGTTGTTGCGGGCAATTGTGAAATTCAGCTTACAGAAGGTGCGCAGGATTGCGGCTGTGGGTTTGAGGAGGGCACGGCATGCGACCTTGCGTCCGGAGCGTGGTTTGCACATGCCAGTGCGAAAATGGCGCCCTTGCGTTCTCAGCTTTCTGATTTGCCCGATAAAGTGTTTTTCCGCCACTCTGGGTTGCGTTGTGTCGCACTCCACGGGGGTGTCTCAGATGTCGCGCGTTTTATTTGGGAGACCGATGAGGATAACGTTTTCCAGAGTGAAATCAATCAATTGGGTTGCGACATAGATGTCGTTGTCGCCGGGCATTCGGGCGTGACCTTCCAACGACAGATTGGCAATACTCTTTGGGTCAACGCCGGTGTCATCGGGATGCCGCCGCATGATGGCGCGCCTGAAACGCGTTTTGTGATCGCATCGAATTGTGGTTTTACGGTCCACAGACTGACCTACGACTTTGAGCAAGCGGCCGCGCGAATGGAGGCGACTGGTTTGGTACAAGGTTATGAAACGGGCCTGCGCACTGGGTTCTGGCCTTCTGAAGACGTCCTGCCGCAGGCTTTGCGCCGTTAGCGATCCTGGGGCCCTGCAAGCGGGTGATTTTCCAAAACCAACTCTTTCAAACGTTCGTCCAATACGTGGGTATAGATCTCGGTCGTCGAGATATCCGCATGGCCAAGCATTGTTTGAATAGCCCTCAAATCCGCGCCACCGGCGAGTAAATGCGTGGCGAACGCGTGGCGCAGCGTATGCGGTGTCACCTCGGACGGGTCGACCCCGCCGGCAACCGCAAGTTCCTTAATCAACAAATAAAAGCGATGGCGGGTCATATGCCCCGATTTGCCACGGGACGGGAAAAGGAACTTGGACGGCGCCGCGCCTTTCTTGCGCGCCGCCTCATCGAGCTGGTCGCGCAGTTCAATCCAAACGGCAAGCGCATCGCGCGCCGCCGGCGACAACGGTACCATCCGTTCCTTGTCACCCTTGCCGCGCACCAGAACCATACGCGGGTCGCCGCGTGCCGCACTTACGGGCAGGCCTACCAACTCGCTGACGCGCATGCCAGTCGCATAGAGAAGCTCCATCATGCAGGTATTGCGCAGGCGGTCATTTTGGCTTCGGGCGGAGGTTTGCGCGGCCCCTAGAAGTCGGTCCACCTGCTCAAGCGAAAGCGTCTTGGGCAGGGCTTTCTTGCGGCCGGGGCCCTTAATTTGGATGGCTGGATTGTCCTCGCGCCAGCCCTCTTCATAAGCGAAGCGGTAAAGCTGTTTGATCGCTGACAAACGCCGCGCGCGCGTGGATTGCGCCAGACCTGCTGCGTCACAGTCGATAAGGTAGGCCTCAACGTCGTCGCGCGCTGCGGTTTGAAAATCGCGGCCACGCTTGTCGAGCCATTGCGCCCAATCAATCAGATCGCGCCCATAGGCGAGCCGCGTGTTTTCGGCGGCGTCCAGTTCCGCGGCTTGAGCTTCTAAAAAACCGTCAAGCCAGCGGCTGGCCCAGTTGGGGACGGGTGAGGTCATGCGCGTGGTCGGGTGAGCAGAATGTAAAGTGCTGTTTGGCGTGCCACATCCTCAAGTCCCAGCTGTCTCAGCACGTTTAGGCCGCGTTCAACATCAATTGGGTCTGTGCGTGCACCGTCAGCCATCACGCCTATGGCCATCAGCGCAGCTTCTCCCAAACGTCTCTCTCGCAGCAAGTCTTGAAACTGTTCCGGCGTTTCAGTGGCGGCAAAGCCAGAAATGATCGCGCTTTCTAGAGGGTCTTCACTGCGCGAAGCGGCGGCGTCACCTTTGGCCACGGCCGTCCAAAAACTCGGCCCCGCCTGTGCATCGTCCGACATAGCAACTATCTCATAGTCTTTTGACATGAGGCCAGCGCGTAAGGCGTCGCGTTGCGCGGCGTCGCTCAGGCCCAAATTAGATAGGTTCGATCCAAAGCTCTGTGCGAACATGTATTCAAGCCCGGCGCTTCGCATTGCACGCATGGCGATAGGAAGCTCAAAAGAAAGTGACCCTTCGTCCGAGGACGCAAGGGCCGCCTCAAAGGCTTGAACGGACGCCACGCGGTCCCATACGCCGCCTGATGCTGCTGGTTTGCGCTCATTATAAAGTGCAAAAAGTTGCTGATGCGGGATTGCGCCGACACGCGACAGGCGCTCGGCGGCTGAAATTCGGGCCTTCCAACCGGTACGCTCTGAAAGCTCGGCATAAGAAAACGCATTCGGCAGGCCGCCAGGGCTGAGCGCTTCGCCGATAGCCTCATGCATACGGAAGTTTAAGGGTGTAATGCGGTCAGGGACTGGAAGCAGTGGAGCGCCCTCAAAGAGCTCGGGGTCAAGGAAGCGCGACAACAGATCGGCCTCTTTGGAGGTGATCGCCCCCGCGTTTTGACCTTGCGCAAGCGTATCGGCCGCCTCTTCCCAATCGCCGTTGCGCGCCAGGCAAAACACCTGTGCGGCATATGTGGGCGCTATATTGGGGGTCTCGCGCATAGCGCTGCAGGCTCGATCTTCCTGGCCAGTCAGAAGGCTCACGTCGAACCAACGACCAAAAACAACGGGGTCAGCGGGTCCGGCGCGGCTCAACAACGCCTCCGCCTGATCAAGCGCCCCAAGCTCAAGGAACTTGTCGACACGTGCCAAAAACAGCTCCGCCCCTTGCGCGCTGTCGGCGGGGGCCGGCAGTTCCGCCAAGAGCAATCGCGTGAGAAACTGGGTCAGCGGCGGCGGTAAGTCTGTCCGCAAGTTGCGGATCAGTCTGGTCAGGTCGGGCGCTGAGGATCGCGACCAGAAATCGGCGGGCAAGCCGGTCACCGCGCGCGGCAAAATCCCCACAGCGTCCAGCCGTGTTTGGCCAAGCGGTGTCGTGGTGACAGGCGCAACCACAGCTGATTGCGCGATGTCATCACGGTTGGGTACCGCTGGAAGTTCCGGTGCTGCGACCACATTGGACAGCCAGTCAATCGCTGAAAGCGGCGCATCTTGGTCTTGCGCAAAGGCGCTTGTGCCAAAAAGCAACGCAGCAGCTGTCACGACTGGCGCAATGGTTTTAGGTCCCATTGAGCTCCACCGGTTGATTGACCTCGATCCGGTTTGGGGTCAGATCGCCGAGATAGGCATAGCCAATAACTGCAAAAATCCCCACTATGATCAAGAAAACCAAGAGCTTTATCAGCCGCCCCATTTGCGTTCTTCCTTTTTGATGCTCTGCCTCATCCGGCGCCGATTTGCGCGGCTTGACCCGGTCTCATATGCCCACTTGCATTTATATATGGCATTTAGGGCGATATCACGCCATTGAGGCAACAGAAAAAGAGTATGAGCAAGAGAATGCCGCCAAATGCCCCGCACTTAGTCAAGCCAGTCGTGCTTGTTGGCATGATGGGGGCGGGTAAAAGCGCCGTCGGTTTGGCGCTGGCGCGGCTCTTGGCGGTCCAGTTCCTCGATTCCGATGAGGCTTTGACCGAGGCCGCAAATATGTCCATTGGAGAGATTTTTGAACGCGACGGCGAAGCTTTCTTTCGCAAACGCGAAACAGAGGTCATTGACCGTTTACTTACTGGCGTACCCGCAGTGCTGTCTACCGGAGGGGGCGCGTTCATGTCGGCCCAGAACCGTCAGTTGATTTCTGAGAAGGGTGTCTCGCTTTGGTTGAAAGCGGATCTTGATCTGCTCTGGAACCGGGTAAAACATAAAACGACACGTCCCCTGCTCCGGACAGATGATCCGCATGCGACTCTGTCGGAGATCTTTGAGTTACGGGACCCGCTTTACGCAAAGGCAGATTTGTTTGTTGAGGCCCGTGCCGATTATTCAATCGAAGAAATGGCGCAAGCTGTTTGTGACAGGCTGATCGAAGCGGGCGTGGTGGAGAGCTAAGATATGGAACAGCTGCGGGTTGAGTTGGGCGCGCGCGCTTATGATATTTTGATCGGACCTGGGCTGCTGTCGCAGACCGGCGCGCTGGTGCATGAGCTTGAGCCTTCGTCGCGCGTAGCGGTTGTTACAGATGAAAATGTCGCAGCCCTTCATCTTGAGACTTTGCGCGAAGGGCTTTCCGCAGCCGGAATTGGTATGGAGAGCCTCATTTTGCCTGCCGGGGAGGCCACGAAAAGCTGGCCACATTTTTCAAGGACCGTCGACTGGTTGCTGGCACAAAAGGTGGAGCGCGGCGATTTGGTGATTGCATTGGGCGGTGGCGTGATCGGCGACTTGGTCGGCTTTGCTGCTGCGGTGTTGCGGCGCGGGGTCCGCTACGTGCAAATCCCGACCTCACTTTTGGCGCAGGTCGACAGTTCCGTCGGTGGTAAAACGGCGATCAATTCGGAGCATGGCAAGAACCTGATTGGCGCCTTCCACCAGCCCGCACTTGTTCTCGCCGATGTCGACGTGTTGGGCACGTTGAGCGAGCGTGATTTTCTGGCGGGCTACGGTGAGGTGATGAAATACGGGCTTTTGGGCGATACGGCGTTTTTCAGCTGGCTTGAGGACAATGCACCCGCGCTTGCCGCTGGGGATCAGTCCAAACGCATTTATGCGGTCAAACGCTCTTGCGAGATGAAAGCCCAGATCGTTGCGCGCGACGAGACCGAGCAGGGCGAACGGGCGCTTTTAAACCTGGGCCATACGTTCTGCCACGCTCTCGAAGCGGCAACCGGCTATTCTGATCGGCTGCTTCACGGAGAAGGGGTCGCGATTGGGTGCGCACTGGCGTTCGAGGTTTCCGCCCGGATGGGGCTGTGCAGTCAAGAAGACCCAAGCCGGGTTCGCGCCCATCTGGAACAGATGGGGCTCAAGCGCGATCTGCGGGACATTTCAGGTGATCTGCCGGACGCCGAAAAACTGATTGAGCTGATGGGCCAAGACAAGAAGGTCGTCCGCGGCAAACTTAATTTCATCATGGCGCGCGGGATTGGCGATGCGTTTGTGACGTCCGAGGTCGACCTAGAAGTGGTGAAATCGGTTCTTGAGGTTAGCGTGACCTAAAGGAGCCTGCATGCCGCAGGCAAGCTTCTTTCTTTGCGCATTTGGCTGGCCGAAAAAAAGGGCCGCTCAGTGGAGCAGCCCTTTTTGAAAACATGCCAGACGGCTTAACGCTTGGAGAACTGGAAGCTCTTACGGGCTTTAGCCTTACCGTATTTCTTACGTTCCACAACGCGGCTGTCGCGGGTCAGGAAGCCTGCTGCTTTCAGCGCACCGCGCAAGGACGGATCATAAAGCTGCAGCGCCTTGGAAATGCCGTGCTTGACCGCACCAGCTTGACCAGACAGGCCGCCGCCTTTGACAGTTGCCATCACGTCGAATTGGTCTTCGGTGCCAGACACGGTGAAGGGCTGGCGCAGAATCATTTGCAGCACGGGGCGGGCAAAATAGACGTTTTGCTCTTTGCCGTTTACGGTGACCTTGCCGGAGCCCGGTTTGATCCAAACGCGAGCGACCGCGTCTTTCCGTTTGCCGGTCGCATAGGCGCGGCCCAACTCGTCACGGACCGGCTCACGTGTGATCGCGGCCGATACAGCCTCGGCTGCTGTTGGCGCTTCGGCCAGTTCAGCGGTGTCTACGACGTCTTTCAGATCGTCGAGGGATTTTACTTCATCAGCCATCTTTATGCGCTCCGCGTGTTTTTCGGGTTCATGGCTTTGACGTCCAGAACTTCAGGAGATTGCGCTTCATGCGGGTGCTCGGCACCTGCGTAGACGCGAAGGTTGGTCATTTGCTGACGCGACAGCACGCCGCCGGGCAGCATGCGCTTGACGGCCATGGTCACGACGCGCTCAGGATGCGCACCGTCCAGAATTTGCTGCTTGGTGCGGGACTTGATGCCGCCAGGGTGGCCAGTGTGCCAGTAGAAGTTCTCGTCGCGCTTCTTGCCGGTCATCTGGATTTTGTCAGCGTTGATGATGATCACGTTGTCGCCCATGTCCATGTGCGGCGTGAAAGACGGTTTGTGCTTGCCGCGCAAGCGCATCGCGACGATCGAGGCAAGACGTCCCAGAACAACGCCTTCGGCGTCAATCAGGATCCATTTCTTGTCGATATCGCCTGGTGTAGCGGTAAAGGTTTTCATGGGTCATCCTTAGAATCTTTGGCCATTGGGCAACGGCCCGCTGGGATAGCCGTGTTCTAAGGGTATTTGATGTGCAGTCAATGCGTGTCTGTCTGTTTTTAGTGTTATAAAACAATCGCTTGGAAATAAGGTATTATTATACCCCACCGGTCACCGGCGGGATTGAGTAGGTTAGCGATGCGCGCGCGACGTATTTCTCAGGCTCCGCTTCCGAATAGAGCCGCCCTTCGGTCACTGCAAGCGCACGGCCGAGCTTCAAAAGCTCCATCCGGCACAAGATGCGCCCCGGTGCGGGTTTGCGCATAAAATCAATTGAGCAATTGGTCGTCACCGCCAGCGCCACAGGCCCCAACCGCGACAGGATACAAAAATAGGCACAGACATCGGCGAGGCCAAACATGCTTGGCCCTGAAACAGTGCCGCCGGGGCGCAAATGCTTTTCCGTTGCGCTCAGCGCCATGATGACATGCCTTTCGCTGACCTCAACAAAGTCGAACTCATCCGCCACTTGCGTGAAATCTCTTTGTAGGAAAGCGCGAAGATCATCGGCATTCATTTTCAGGGTCATGGCTTTCTTTCCTCCGCGCTTCGCAGTTAACTAAGCCGTAAGCATGGGAGTCTTGCAATATGAACGACACGTTACTTTTGCGCGAAGCGCGCGGTTCAGTCGCGTGGCTGACGATGAACAACCGGGCCAAACTGAATGCGCTTTCCGATGAGATGTTGGCCGCTTTGCAGTCGGAGTTCGATGCGATTGCAAAAGATAGATCGGTCAAAGCCGTCGTTTTGCGCGGTGCCGGCAAAGCCTTCTGCGCAGGCCACGATCTTCGCCAAATGACCGAAAAGCGCCAGTCGGAGGACGGCGGCGCGGCCGCGTTCAAAGACCTGTTTGACCGCTGTGCCGAAATGATGATGACGATCCGTAGGATGCCACAGCCGGTTATTGCCTCGGTCCACGGCATCGCCACTGCGGCAGGTTGCCAATTGGTCGCCTCATGCGATTTGGCCGTCGCGGAAGAGGGGACGCGCTTCGGCGTGAATGGGGTTAATATCGGTCTTTTCTGTTCGACGCCAATGGTGGCTTTGTCGCGCAACATCGCGCGCAAACAGGCATTTGAGATGCTAGTCACTGGCGAGTTCATTGATGCGGCACGCGCGCGTGAGTTGGGGCTTATAAACCGCGTTGCTTCGGATCTGGAAACGGAAAGTCAAGCCTTGGCAAAGCAAGTCGCCTCAAAGCTTGGCGTGGCGGTGCGTTACGGCAAGGGCGCGTTTTACGATCAGATGGAAATGGGGCTTAGCGAGGCATATGCCTTTACCGGCGATGTCATGGTCGCAAATATGGCGGAGCGGGACACGGAGGAGGGGATCGCGGCTTTCCTCGAGAAACGCGATCCGAATTGGGAGAACTAGCCCAATAATACCAATTCGCATGCGAAAGCTTTTGGGCCAAGCCGTTGGTATTGCGCGGTCGGTAAATGCTAATGACGCATAGCAACAGGCGCTAAATCGCAGATCTAGCTTCCGAGGATTCGCCGGACATAGTTCTTGGTTTCTTTGAAAGGCGGCACGCCATTGTACTTTTCGACGGCGCCGGGCCCCGCATTATAAGCGGCCAGCGCGAGCCGCCAGCTGCCAAATTTGCGGTACATCTGCTGCAGGTATCGCGCCCCGCCCTCAAGATTTTGCTGTGGATCATGTGGGTCAACGCGCAGCGCGCGCGCGGTTTGTGGCATGAGCTGCGCTAGCCCTATTGCCCCTTTGTGGGAGCGTGCACGAGGGTTAAAGCCGCTTTCTTGTTGAACTAGACGCAAGAACAGGTCTTCGGGGATGCCATGTTTGCGCGCCATGGATTTGGCAACGTTGAGATATGTCCCGCGGTAGCTCCCCCGATAGCGCGGGATGCTGGCGGTGCTAGTTGCGATGGATTTACCGCCGGGCGAGTATTTGGTCGACGCCCGATATTGATTTGAAAGCCGGCCGTCGAGAAGGCGCGATTGCGATTGGAACAGCTTATCCCGTGCGGATGTGGAGCCAGAGCCGCTGAGCCCTTCTGCCAACCCTGGTTGGGCTGAAAGCCCCAGCACGAGGCCTATGGTTAACACGAGACGCATCTTCACCCAGTCCCACAACATTCTGAGGGCACTATAGTGAATTTCATGCATAGGACCAGAGGCGTTGTTTTGCTCTTATTAACCCTGACGCTGTGAGGTAGGGTCGCGAAACATGAGATTCGAGGAGAGTTCGCTATGGCAGGTTCAGTCAATAAAGTCATTCTTATCGGCAATCTTGGGCGCGACCCCGAGGTTCGGACGTTTCAAAATGGCGGCAAAGTGTGCAACCTGCGCATAGCAACCTCAGAAAATTGGAAAGACCGCAATTCTGGCGAGCGTCGGGAACGGACCGAATGGCATTCGGTTGCGATCTTCTCGGAACCTTTGGCGCGCGTAGCTGAGCAATACCTGAAGAAAGGCTCAAAGGTCTATCTTGAAGGCCAGCTCGAGACCCGCAAATGGCAAGACCAATCGGGCCAAGACCGGTATTCGACGGAAGTTGTTTTGCGCCCCTACACGTCAACCTTGACCATGCTCGACGGGCGCGGCGACGGCGGAGGCGGCGGGTCTTACGGTGGCGGCAGCCAAGGCGGCGGCTACAGCGATGACCCGATGGGCGGTGGCGGCAGCCAAGGCAGCGGATATGGTGGAGGCGCGCAGGGCAGCTCCAGCGATCTGGATGATGAAATTCCGTTCTGACCCCGGCCGGTCTAACCCCGTCGTGCTGCCGCGCCGCGCTTTATGATCTCGCTGTTGAAGGAGTGTCATTCCTGCGCCGCAAGGGCAAACCCGCAGAATATTTATGACCAAATGGACCCCATTTTGAGGGCTTGCCGAAGGCTTTGCCTCGGGGCACTCTAAAAACATCTTGGGGGCTAATGAAATCGCGACGCATTTGGACAGAGACGCAAAACGGGGGCTGCTCTTGGTTTCGCCCACGGCAGTCTATGTGTTGCTGCTTTTGGCCGCCCCCTTGGCCGCAGTCGTCACGTTTAGTTTTTGGACACAAGACTTTCTGACGATTGACCGCAGTTTCACGCTGGCCAATTACGTTGAGGCTTTCTCGGACCCGCTTTACCGCGTGTTGATGGTGCGGTCGCTGGTGATCTCGGGCATCGTGACCGTTGTCACGGTCGTTCTAGCCTTTCCAATTGCCTATTTCGTCTCCTTCTACGTCCCACCGGAGCGCAAGGCGCTGTGGATATTTCTCATCACGATCCCCTTTTGGACCAGCTATTTGCTGCGGGTTTTCTTGTGGAAGGTGATCTTGGGTTTCAACGGCGTGTTGAATTCCGGGCTGCTGTCGCTCGGCGTGATCGATGAGCCGATTACCTTCATTCTCTACAATGCCAATGCTGTTGTTATCACGTTGGCGCATGCATTCGCACCGTTCACGATCCTGCCAATATATGTGGCTTTGGAGAAAATAGACCGCTCCCTTCTGGAGGCGTCGCGCGATTTGGGAGAGAGCCGGGTAACCACATTTTTCCGGGTCACGTTGCCGTTGGCAATGCCCGGGGTGGTTGCGGCGACCTTGATCGTTTTCATCCCTACGATTGGGGATTATGTGACGCCGCGGCTGGTTGGCGGGCCGAACGGGCTGATGATCGCAAATATGATCCAAACGCAGTTTCTCAAGCTCAACAACGCGCCAATGGGCGCGACCCTGGCTGTTTTGGCCATGTTCGCGGTAACGGCTATCTCGCTGGTCTTCGTGTTGTTTAACCGCAGGTATCTGCGATGAAGGGTGGTTGGCTGCGGGTCTATGCGATTGTGTATTTGGTATTTTTATACCTGCCGGTGCTGCTTTTGCCCATGTTTGCCTTCAACCAAGGCACAGTGATCGCCTTTCCGTTGAAGGGCTTTACGACCGAGTGGTTCGTCCAACTGGCCGGTATTCAGGCGCTACACGGCGCGCTATTGAATTCGGTGTTCGTAGCATTTGTAACGGCGAGCCTATCGGTGATTTTTGGAATATGCGCGGCGCGCGCCTCAACCCGGTTTCGGTTTCCTTATAAGGGTACGATTATGGGGGTGATTATGGTGCCGTTGGTATTGCCGGAGATCATCGTCGCGGTGTCGCTCTTGGTTGTCATGGTTCAGGTGCTCGATCTGCCGCTTTCGGCCTGGACCGTGATCGCAGGTCACACGCTCATTTGTACGCCATTCGCCATCGCCATATTGACGTCGTCCTTCCAAGGGCTCGACCAATCGTTAGAGGAAGCCGCTGTCGATTTGGGGGAAACCCGCTGGGGTGCGTTCAAAAATATTATCCTGCCGCTGGTAAGCCCGGGGATCGTCGCCTCTTTTCTGATCTGTTTCACTATCTCGCTGGACGAATTTATCATCGCTTTTTTCTTGACGGGCGCGGAGCCGACCTTGCCAGTTTACATCTGGAGCCAGCTGCGGTTTCCGACCAAAATCCCAGCGGTGATGGCTTTGGGCACGTTGATGCTGGTGGCGTCTTTGATCATTTTGAGTGTGGCGGAATTCTACCGTCGGCGCGGCGTGGCGCGTGTCGGCGGCAAAGACAGCGGGGGCTTTCTGTGAGTATCATTTCTCTTCGCGGCATCGAAAAGTACTATGGCGATTATCACGCGCTCAAGGGCATCGAATGCGAGATCGCGGAAGGGGAGTTTTTCTCCCTTTTGGGCCCGTCGGGCTGTGGAAAGACCACGTTGTTGCGCGTCATTGCGGGTTTTGAGGATGTCTCTGGCGGCACAGTTGTCATTGGTGGGCAGGACATGGCGGGCGTTCCAGCAAATAAACGCCCTACCAATATGGTGTTTCAAAGCTATGCGATTTTCCCGCATCTCAGTGTCGCGGAAAATGTGGGCTACGGGTTGCGCCGCGCACGATTGAGCGCTGCTGATATGTCTGCAAAAGTCGATGATGCGCTAAAGATGGTAGGGCTCGAAGGGTTCGGCGCGCGTGCCTCCCATGCCTTGTCGGGCGGGCAGCGACAACGTGTGGCGCTGGCGCGGGCATTGATCCTTGAGCCAAAAGTTCTGCTGCTTGACGAACCGCTATCGGCGTTGGACAAGAAAATGCGCGAGCAAATGCAATCTGAGCTGCGCCGCCTGCAACGCCAAGTTGGCATCACCTTTATTCTGGTCACCCACGATCAAGAAGAAGCATTGATCATGTCGGACCGGATTGCGGTGATGTTTGAGGGCGAGATCGCGCAATTGGCCAGCCCGCAGGAGCTTTATCGTCGTCCGGCAACACGCCGCGTGGGGGAATTTATCGGTGTGATGAATTTTCTGGATGCGCGCCAGATTGATATAGGCAGCGACGAAGTGCGTTTTGCCGTCGAGGGATTGGGGGACATAAACATACGTGTCAAAAACCTGCCCAAGGGTGCACGCAGCTTTGCGCCGGTGGTGGGGCTGCGTCCAGAGGCTTTAAGCATCAACTATGAAGCCAATGCCAAATCTGCCGTGCCCGGAAAAATCGTCGATCTGAGCTACTATGGCGATATGACATATTACGAGGTGTTGCTGGATGGCACGTCACAACCCGTGACGATCTCGATGAAAAACCTCACCTCTCGTCCTATTCTTGAGCGCGGGTCCGAAACGCGTGTGACATGGGACGAAGGCTCCCTTGTGGTATTTGCTAACTGAATGCCATCATGCGTTCCGCCATCGGCTCGATCTCCTGCTCGAGGCTTTCCTCCACAATTGTCGGCTCTTTCGGTTTTGGAAGAGCGAGCGGACTTGAGCTGACCTCAAGTGCAGAGCCCGTCATGCTGGCCATGCCGAGTGTTTTGATAAGTTCCAGTGGCATGTCGTGACCAAGAATAGAATAGAGCGAAGGCAAAAGCTCGTAGAGCTCTTTCAAATCCTCATCGCGGCGCGGCGTCAGGATGATCGTGGACACATAGGGGCTGTGCCGTTCGGCGGATAGCGCGACAGAATGGGCCAGCTCATCCTCCATACGTTCCGACATGATAAGTAGGTCTAACGCGCCGCGCCTGGCAAAAGCCAAACCGCTTTCGATTTCCATCGCGGTCAACACATGAAACCCTTGCTGCATTAAAGAATAGGATAGGTTGGTTTGGAAAGTGGCGCTTTCATGAACGATCAAGGCACGCATGGCAGGTATCCTTTTTTGCTTCGCCAAGCAGCTTTGGATGAGTCGTTCTAACGATTTCCTAAAATTTGAAAGTAATTTGGGACAAAGCAGAGTTATCCGCAGAAAATCAGCTGTCAGGCCGGATCAGACCCAGCCCCCTCAGGTAAATCCCTATGCCAGTTTCCAATAGGTCTTCGGGCGGGAAAGGTGCCTTTGCGCCGGGGGTTCCGCGCGCGAAGAGTTCGACCACGCCGTGGCTCATGGCCCAGATATGGGCGGAAAACATTGACGCAGGCGGGCGCTTGTCTTCAGGGATATGCTCCGACAAAGCGGTCGCGGCGCGCTCTAACACGCCACGCGACCGCTCCGCGGCACGTGCGAGATCAGCGTTCGATTGCAAGGACAAACCGCTTTCAAACATGGCGACGTAATGGCCCGGAAACTTGCGCGCAAAGGCAAGATAGGCGCGACCAGTGGCCTCGAAAGCTGTCAGTGCACTTGGGTGCCCGTCGGCATAGGCGTGCTCCATCAAATCGCCAAAGATACGATGCCCCTGAAGCGCGCATTCAGCGATAAGCGCCTCGCGCCCGTCAAAGTGTCGATAGACCGCAGCGGGCGTGACACCTGCCTGCTTCGCGGCCTCGGCCACGGTAAAGCCTTGCGGGCCTTTCTGCTCGATCAGGCTGAGGGCGGCCTCAACCAGCGCTTGCTTGAGGTTGCCGTGATGATAGCCGCGTTTAGGCATGCCAGATGTCGGGGCCTCCGCAGATCGCAGGGTCGGGCGCGCTGAGCAGCGTGTCGTCCCGACCTTTATATTCGGTCGTTCGCAGCACCGTTTTCAACGCGGCAATCCGCGCGCGGCGCTTGTCATCCGTGCGGATCACAGTCCAGGGCGCATGTTCGATCTGAGTCCGTTCAAACGTCTCCGCGATCGCGTCTGTGTATGCGTCCCAACGGTTAAGGCCCTCAACATCTATCCAGCTGAGTTTCCATTGTTTGAGCGGGTCTTTCTCACGGTCAAGAAAGCGGCGCAGCTGTTCGGCGCGGCCCACATTGAGCCAAAGCTTGACCAGCGTGATGCCTTCCTCCACGATTATTTGTTCAAACTGCGGGACTTGGGTAAAAAACTTTTCGCGTTGCGTGTCAGAGCAAAACTCAAACACCTTTTCGACAACAGCGCGGTTGTACCAACTGCGGTCAAACAGCACCATTTCACCGGCGCTTGGAAAATGGTCAATATAGCGCTGGAAATACCATTCCCCTTGTTCGCGGTCGGAGGGCTTGGACAGCGCCACAGTGCGGGTGACGCGCGGGTTCATGTTCTCGCGCAGCCGCTTGATTGTGCCGCCTTTGCCGGCCGCGTCGCGTCCTTCAAAGACAACGATCACGCGATTGCCTGCCTCCTTGATATGGGATTGCAATTTGACCAGCTCAATCTGCAACGCCTCAAGCATTTCTTCATAATCGCTCTTATCTATACGCGCTTCATAGGGATAGCTGTCATCGAGTATGCGGCCCTTTTTGGCGTTTTCGATGGCGTCACGCACTTCTTTAGGGGCGGTGTCTTTGAAAAACGTGCTGATGGCACCGTCAAAGGGCAGGGGCATGGACGCTCTCCTCGTCTTGGTCGTCGCGGGAGTATGCAGGCTTTGACTAGCGCAGGCCAGCCCGATTTGCGGCGCGCTTTATGGCGGAAATGGCTTGCGGCTCCGCGGCATGATGGGGCATGTGGCCGACGCCGGGCAGCGCCGTGAGATTGGCGCCCTTTACCTGGGAGGCCAGCACCCGAGCGTGTACATTGATCGGAACGGTGGTGTCCGCTGTCCCATGGACGATCTCGACGGGGATTTTGATGTCCTTATAGCGCTTTTGCATTTCGACAATATGCGGTTTGACAAAGCCGACCTGCTGGGTGGTTGATTGCAGCGTCACGGTCGATTTCGACAGAGCAGGGCCCATGTGATCAAGATAGCCTTGCGGCACCGGGTCGGGCTCGAAGATGCCTGTTGTTGTCCCCTCCAACCGCTTGCGCGACGCAAGTGCGGAAAGTGTGGGCACAAGTATATTGCGACCGAAAAAGCCGGTGGTGGTCGTGTACCAGCTGTCGAGCTCGCCTTCCCATTCGTTGGAGACGCCCGCAAACATGACCAGCCCGCTGATTTGTTCGGGATGGTTCAGGACCCATGCCAACGCCACGGCGCCGCCGAACGAGTGGCCAGCGATGATGGCATTGTCGACATTGAGCTGCTTGGCAGCGGCGGAGAGCAACGCGGCCTGTTCGGCCGGTGTCTCGCCAAGCTCTGCGCGCTGCGCGATGCGCTGTGTGTAGCCATGGCCGGGACGGTCAAACGCGATGACACGAAAATCGCCTTTGAGCTTATCGACCATAGAAAAGGTGTAGTCGCGCAAATTGCCGCCAGCGCCATGGATCAAGATCAGATCAGGCCCGGTGCCTTCGATATGGGCATGGACTTGCGTGCCATTCACGTCGAGAAACTGGCCAGAGGGGGGCGTTTCGCGCATCGCGGCGGAATTATTGCGCATGTTTGACCCTTCCACGTAAGCCGCGCAGGCGCCCAGAAACGCCAAAAGTGCGAGTGCTATGAGTTTACGTCGCACCGATCAGTTCCAGATCAAAAGGCGTGGATTGGTAGATTTCGTTGATCCAGTTGCCGTAGAGCAGATGCGCATGGCTGCGCCACCGGTTGTAGGGCTTTTGGCTCGGATCATCGCCGGGGTAGTAGTTCATTGGCACATTTATTGGCGTGCCATTCGTCACGTCGCGATCGTATTCTTGCTTCAACGTGTCGTTGTCATATTCAAAATGGTTGAAGATATAGAGCGCACGATGTGCCGGGTCCTCAATCAAACACGGTCCGGTCTCTGAGCTGCCTAAGAGCGTCTTCAGACCGCCATCAGCGGCGTCGACTTCCGCTTGCTTCACTTCGGTCCAACGCGAAACGGGGATCACGCATTCATCCGAGAACCCGCGCAGGAAAGGGGAGGACGCATCGAGGTTGTTTTGTTTGAAACAGCCAAAGGCCTTGGCGTCGAGCATATGTTTGTCGATGCCATGGAAGTATTTGAGCATCGCCATCGCGCCCCAGCAAATGCCGAAGGTCGAATGCACGTGAGTTTGGGTCCAATCCATCACCTCTTTCAGCTCGTCCCAATAGGTGACGTCTTCAAAGGGAAGATGTTCAATCGGTGCGCCGGTGATCAGAAGGCCATCAAAGCGTTGGTCTTTTACTTCCTGGAACGGGTGGTAGAATTCCTCCATATGCGCGGCGGCGGTGTTTTTGGTCTGATGTTCGCTCATACGGATCAGGGTGAAATCGATCTGCAAGGGCGTCGCGCCAATCAGCCGGGCAAACTGGTTCTCGGTCTGAATTTTCATGGGCATCAGGTTTAAGAGCGCGATGCGTAGGGGGCGGATATCCTGCCGGTCGGCCTCCGCCAGGCCCATGACCATCACACCTTCGCGCTGAAGCACGTCAAAGGCGGGTAGGGAGGAGGGAAGGCGGATCGGCATAAAAAGGTCCTAGACTATGCGGTGTTTAGTTAGGGCGCGGATCAGGCCTTGCCAAGTGTCGCTTCGATCAACTCATCGAGAAGCGCCGGTGAGGTGCACTTCGCTAGATCGAGATGGGACACAGAGACCCCAAAATGCTCTTCCATCGCCCGGTAGCGTGGATCGCGCCCTGATATGGCGCGGGCATAGGTGAAGGTCATGAAGTCGTTCGGGTCGACCTGTTCTTCTGTCAGATTGTGTGTGTCGAGATATTCCTGCCAGATCGCGCTGAGGAATTCAGGCCGGTAGCACATTGGCTTGGGCGCTTGTTTGAAGCGACGGACGAGTTCGGCCTCATGCTCTTGCGAGCCTTCGATGCGCACCATCAGGTGGTTTTCGGCCAGCGCGTTCAGAAGCGGGTCGTCGGGGTCGAACGGGTCTACCACCTCGCAGGTGGAGCCGCCGCTGTCGCAGACAAAATTATCGTAGTCGTATAGGTCCTTGGCACGCTCAATGAAATGAGCGGTGTCATAGAGCGCGGCAACCTCGGCGCGATGATGCTGGGCCTGTCGCTTTTGGTATTCATCAAAGCTCAGTCCGCCTTTCGACGGGTCGCCCGGCTTGCCCAGATAGGTGGACAGCGGCGACAGGTCGTCAAAGGTTAGGTTCGAGGCGATATAGATCGAATCTGAACGCAAAAGCTCCGCAAGAAAGGGGTCCTGCATGGCACGGCGTTTGAAGTTATCGGTGATATACTCGCCCATATAGCGCGTACCGATGCGGTAATCGGCGGAGTAGTGGAACCAGTCCCCCGAGGCGCGCAACATGTTTGAGATGTGGGTTTTGCCCAGCCCCGACATCCCGAAAAACAGGACGCGTTTGCCGCTTGCATTGCGCCAGTCTTGCGCTGAATTATAAAGCATAGGCTTGCTTCCCTGTGGCCGTCGAGCCTTGTAGGTAGCCTCCTTCGCAAACTCTGCCTAGGGGGCGCGCCGCAAAATGCGCAAGATGCGGCCATCGAGTATCAGCAGCCCAAAAGCGAGGATAGCGAAACCCAACAAGGCATTGGGTGATAGCGCTTCGCCGCGAAATACCGCCCCGAGCGTGATCGCGACCGGAACAATCAGCAATGTGCAGAGCATCAAGTTGCCCGAACCGGCCATTGCGAGCACACGGTAGTAAAGCAGATAGGCTCCTGCGGTCGCGATGACAGCGTAGTAGGTAATGGCAATCACAGTGTCGGTTTGCAACGCAAAGCTCGGCGGGCCGTCGATCAAAAAGGCGGCCGGCAGCATGATGAGGCTGGAGCCTGTTAACATGCCTGCGGCGGCAAGCTGTGGAGGCAAATCGACCATGGTCTTGCGTGCCCATGACCCGGCGCAGGCATAAGACAACGTGCCCGCAAGGATCGCCAGTTGCGCCAGCGAGCGCAGGTTGAAGTTGCGCAGATTATCGATCCCGATCGCAACGGCGACGCCGGCAAAGCCAATCACCACACCGGCGAGCCTATTGGGCGTTAGCTTTTCATCGATAAAGACCAGTGCCGCGACCAACACGCCGAAAATAGCAGTCGCGGCGTTGAAAATCGAGGTGAGCCCGGTTTCAATATAGAGCTGCCCCCAAGCCATCAGCGAGAAGGGGATAACGTTGTTGAAAATGCCCATCACCAAACAAGCCCCCCAGATACGCGGAGCGGTTGGAAGGGGAAGGCCTTTGATCAGGATATAGCACCATAAGATCAGGGCCGCCCAAACCACCCGATGTGCGACGGTCGTCACAAAAGGCACCTCGTCCAGAGCCACCCTGATCGACAGGAAGGACGCGCCCCATATTACGGAGAGCAGTATCAGCTCGCCCCAGGCGCGTGGAGAAAGGGTTTTCTGTGGGCTCATAAGACGGTTCTAGCGCTCTCGCGCGACGCTTCGCGACCCGAAACCCGCGCATTTCTCAAGAAAAAAAGCCCCGCCGGTCGGGCGGGGCTGTTAACTCTCGCGTCGTCGCTCAGCTTAGAAGCTATATCCGACCTTGAAGCCTACAGCGATGGCCTTGTTGCCCGTGAAGTTACCGGCGGCCAAGCCGCTAGCAGCGCTCAGCGTCGTATTGGCATCGCCGATGTCAATGTAGCGAACGCCGCCAGTGACCTTGATGGCGCCATTTGTGTAGGTGCCGCCAAGCCCGATGCTGATATTGCCGTCCGTTGGGCCAAGGTTCGAAGCGAAGCCGCCATTGGATTTCTCATAGCCAAGCGAAACCGCGCCGGACCAGTTTTCATTGAACCGGCGCCCAACACCGATATTGTAGGTAATCGCGTCATTCTCGTAGGAAACAAGTGCGCTGCCCGTGGGATTGGTGGCGGAGGTAGTGGCAAGGCGATAGCCCGCAGGCGCGACATCAAAGTCGCTCCAATCGACCCAGCGGATCGATCCGAAGAGCAAGGTGTTGGCTGCAATACCGGTTTGGAAGTCGAGGTTGACAGATTGCGGCGTCTCAACTGCGGTCGTGGTTGTGCCAGGAACCGGCCCTGTTTCGACCGTTGCAAGGCTGTGTGAAATCTCAGACGAATATGTCAGCGCAACGCGGAGCGCAATTTCAGGGCGCTCATATGCGGCGCCCGCGACAAACCCAAGGCCGTAATCCTTCGCGCCGTTTGCAGTATATCCGGCAACGAATGGAACGACAGCTTCGGCAGCGAATGATTGGTAACGCAGCCCGCCATGCACAGAAAAGTTGTCGTCAATTTTGTAACGCAAAAGCCCAGTGAGCGCGTCGGTGTTCAGCTCAGCCGTCGCACCGCCTGCAAAGTAGCCTGTCCCGGTTGGATAATCGACGTTGGCGCCATAGGGCTGATCATAGATCAATGAAAACGACAGTTTGTCGTTGAATTGGTGCTTATACGCCAGGCCAAACAGCGAATAGCTCGCGCTCATATTGCCGCTTGCTGCGCCAGGTGTCGGTTGGGCAGGGTTTGCTGCAGCGCCAGCTCCGACGCCTGAAACGGTTGGGTCAACGTAGCCGTATGAGAACTCCGCGTAGGTGCCCTCCTCAAAAATCACGCCGATGTTCTGGCCGGAGCGGTCCACGCCGCCCGCGGAGGCCGCTGCGCTCGATAGCGCAAGAACGGCTGTGGCTGTTGTCATATGTTTCATACTTGTCCCTCCCGAAGACTTTTTCTTATCGCTCGAATTTGTTTGCGCCGCAATTTCAGGTGCGTCAATTTGTGACCCTGCGTCATAAACAGTAATCCCGCCTTGACGGCACGTCACGCCCTGTTTCGTGACTTAAAACTCACAGGTGCCGTAAGGTAACAATCCTTTACGAAGTCTTAACGCTGCGGCTTTCAGCGAAAATATTAAAGTAATTTGCGCCAAATATGATGCACGCGCCTAAGACAACCGGCCATTCCAATGGCTCCGCATAAAGCCAAACGCCGATCAGCGCGATTACTGGAAGCCGCGCAAAATCACATGGCATCACAACGGAAGCAGGTGCAAGCTGCAGCGCGCTGGTGAGGCAGAAATGCGCGGCCAAACCGGTCACCGCCACCAATCCGACCCAGCCGATCACGGCAGAGCTCGGCCATGCGACATCGCCGTCCCAGACCGAGCAGATGACCCCGAGAGCGGCTTGCATCACGACCAACCAAAACAGAATTGACGTGATTTTTTGGGTGCGCGTTAGGATCTTGGTGAAGATGGCGGAGCCCGCAAAGCCAATCGCGGCGCCGGCAGCCAGAAGAATGCCGGGTTGAATATTTGTGAAATCTGGCCGGGCGACGATCATCGCGCCCGCGAAGCCCACGAGTGCGACAAACACCCGCCGCGCGCTCAGCCGCTCAGACAGAAACAAGGGGGCCAAAAGCATGATCCAAATCGGAGATGTAAATTCGAGAGCAACAACCTGCGCCAGCGGGATCATGGAGAGCGCCGCAAACCAAAGGTTCTGCCCGGCAAAATGCGACAGGTTGCGGCTAAGATGTAGGCCTAGCTGCGTGGTCTTGATGTCGCGTAGCGTGCCGAATGCGGAAGCAAACGCCAGAACCAGCATGATGCCGATAAACGAGCGGTACATCATCAGCTCAAACGTATCGAGTTCCGCCGCGACGGCCCGCCCCCCGATGGCCATTGCCGAAAAGGAAACGATAGCGCCCATCATCCAGAGAGCGGCTTTGAGAGGTTGCGTTTGCTCGGTGGCGGCAGGCATGGTCTTGTGCTTGAAGAAAAAGGTAAGGCCTCACCCTTGGGCCGCGAAGGCGAGGAATGCAATGCGAATTCTGGCTGTTGCGATATGTTATAGTGTCGTTGCCGAGGCAGCGATCTCGGCCGATCACCCTGCGATCGACGCGGTTGCGACTGCAAGCTATGCGCTCTTCGACGACATGCCTGCCTTAAAGCCAGTCCCCCGGATTGAAGGGACGTGCGGCGCGGATGCGCATGTGCACCCTCAGATGGCTTACTGCACCAGCGCAAATGCGATCTTGATCCACAAGGATGCGGAGCGGAGCCCGGTTGCCGGGTATGAGCTTGCTCATTTGATGGGCCACGCCGTCCAAGTGCGCCACGGCGTGGCCGATATTGCCTTGCGTGAAATCCGCCGGCGTCCCCTCGAGGAAGCCAAATTAAGGGGGTGGGTCACAAGCCAGGTCGAATGCATCGCTGGCTTTCTCTATAATGCGGCAGGCGGAAGAGCGTTTGATCTTGAGGCCGCTTATACGTCCGAGCCTTTCACGGGCAGCCATTGGGGGCGCAACCCGCTTTCAAAAGGTCCGCGCGTCTCTATTGGAACGGCCGCGCGGCAGCATTGGTTTGATCTGGGGCTAAAGGGTGATCTTGGCGCCTGTGCGCCCGGCGCGTTCAGCGCAGATTTGCTGCTAGAAGCGCTTATTCCCACTCAATAGTGCCGGGTGGCTTGGACGTAATGTCATAGGTGACGCGATTGATACCGGGCACCTCATTGATAATGCGTGTGGCTGTCTCGCCGAGGAATTCATGGCTAAACGGGTAATAATCGGCTGTCATCCCGTCAACTGAGGTCACTGCCCTCAATGCGCAGGCATAGTCATATGTGCGCCCGTCACCCATGACACCGACGGTGCGAACAGGAAGGATCGCGACAAATGCCTGCCAAATCTCGTCATAGAGCCCATGTTTGCGGATCTGATCGATGTAAACGGCGTCGGCTTCGCGCAAAATTTCGAGCTTTGGCCTTGTGATCTCACCGGGGCAGCGAATGGCAAGGCCGGGTCCGGGGAAGGGGTGGCGACCGATGAAACTGTCAGGCAGGCCAAGTTCCCGACCCAAGGCCCGCACCTCATCTTTGAACAGCTCTCGCAATGGCTCGACCAGCGTCAGGCCCATCTTTTCTGGGAGGCCGCCGACATTGTGGTGGGACTTGATTGTCACCGACGGTCCGCCGGAAAAGCTAACGCTTTCGATCACGTCAGGGTAGAGCGTGCCTTGGGCGAGAAATTCCGCGCCCTCGATCTCATTCGCGTATTTCTGGAAGACGTCGATAAAGAGCTTACCAATGATCTTGCGCTTAGTTTCCGGGTCGGATTGCCCTTCCAACTCGCCGAGGAAGCGTTCCGTCTCATCTGCATGGATGAGGCGCAGGTTCATGTGGTCGCGGAACATGGCGACAACTTCTTGCGCCTCGTTCTTGCGCAAAAGCCCATGGTCGACAAACACGCAAGTCAGCTGCTCGCCGATGGCCTCATGGATCAGTGCAGCAGCGACGGAGCTATCGACGCCCCCGGATAGCGCACAGATGACGTTTTTGTCGCGGACTTGTTCTTTGATCGCGGCCACAGCCTGTTCGCGGTAGGCGCCCATGGTCCAATCGCCGGTGAACCCGGCCATGCGCACGAAATTCTCGTACAACCTTGCGCCATTGGGGGTGTGGTGCACCTCCGGGTGAAACTGGACCGCAAAGAAATTGCGGGCCTTATCGGCGGTGATCGCGAAAGGCGCGTTGGGGGAGGTGCCATAAACCTCAAACCCAGGCGCAATTTCTGCGACATGGTCGCCATGGCTCATCCAGACCTGTTCTTTTTCTTCGAGGAACCAGCCAGTAAGGAGATCGCTTTGCGCCGCGGAAGGGGACACATAGGCGCGGCCAAATTCGGCAGTGCCATGTCCGCGCTCGACCTGACCGCCCAGCATTTGCATCATCACCTGCTGGCCATAGCATATCCCCAGAATCGGGACGCCAAGGCCGTAAACGGACGCCGGCGGACGCGGGGAGCCGTCATCAATAACGGAGCACGGGCCGCCAGAAAAAATCACAGCCTTTGGCGCAAAATTCTCGAGAAATGCGTCGTCCACCGTGTTGAAGGGATGAATTTCGCAATAGACGTTCAACTCCCGCAGGCGGCGCGCGATGAGCTGCGTGACCTGAGAGCCAAAATCGATGATGAGGAGGCGGTCGTGATGCATATCTGACATGGCTTCCTCTACGATTCATGTGGCGGGGTTTCAAGCGCTGGCTGGGTCGCGATGTAGCGTTTTTGGCGGCCAATGTCGCTTTCCCGCCCAGAAGGCCGAATTTCGGCGCTGCTTTGTGCGTGATGGTCGGTAAGACGGGGCACGCGATGACCAAGGGGATGCGACCATGAGCGATGCAGCGACAGCACCAAAACGCAGAACACGTGGCGGCGGCGGAGCGGCGCGTCGCGCAGAGCGGACGGCCGTGAGCACCGAGACCGCAAAGTATATTGAGCGCAACATCCCCAATTTTGAAGTGTTGAACGAAGAGGCGCTCGAGATCATCGAGACGAATGCTGAAACCGTGCTGGCGGAAATTGGCGTGAATTTTGTCGACAACCCCGCAGCTCTTGAGCGTTGGCGTGAAGCGGGCGCTGAGGTCGACGGCGAACGCGTGCGTATCCCGCGCGGCCTTGCCAGGAAGCTTTGTGGGACTGCTCCTTCGAAAATTACGCAACATGCACGCAACCCCGAACGCTCCGTCGAAATTGGGGGACGCAACTTGGTGATCGCGCCGGTCTATGGACCGCCTTTTGTGCGCGACGCGCATGCTGGGCGCCGTTACGCGACAATCGACGATTTCCAGAAATTCGTGAAGCTTGGCTATATGTCGAAATGGCTGCACCATTCGGGCGGCACGGTTTGCGAACCGACAGATATTCCGGTCAACAAACGCCATCTTGATATGCTTTATGCGCATATGTCGCTGAGCGATAAGCCGTTCATGGGCTCTGTGACCGAGCCGGAACGCGCCCAAGATTCCGTCGAGATGTGCGATATCCTGTTTGGCGGGCTCAATGACCGCACGGTTATGACATCGCTGATCAATATCAACTCCCCGCTAACGTTCGATTCGATTATGATGGGGGCTTTGGAGGTTTATGCGAAAGCCAATCAGGCCTGCATCGTGTCGCCCTTCATCGTCGGTGGTGCGATGGCGCCGGTTTCCGTGGCCGGCACGCTGACACAAGTGCTGGCTGAAGTGCTGGCGGGAGTGGCCTATAGCCAACTGATCCGCCCCGGTGCGCCCGTAATTATGGGCGCGTTTGTGACGTCGATTGATATGAATTCAGGCGCGCCGACCTTTGGCACGCCTGAAGCTGCGCACATCACCTATGGGGCCGGGCAATTGGCGCGGCGTTTAGGACTACCTTACCGGTCCGCAGGCTCGTTCTGTGGCTCAAAGCTGCCGGATGCTCAGGCGGCATATGAGACGGCAAATTCGCTAAATGTAGGGCTGCTGGCTGGCGTAAACTTTATGCTGCATGGTTGCGGTTGGCTGGAAGGCGGGCTTGTGTCCTCTTTCGAGAAATACGTGATGGATGCGGACCAATTGGGCGCTTTGCACGGGTTGGCCAAAGGCGTCAGCGTCGATGAAAATGCACAAGCAATGGATGCCTTGCGAGAGGTCGGGCCCGGTGGGCACTTCCTGGGTTGCGCGCATACCCAAGCAAATTTTAAAGAGGCGTTTTGGCGCTCCGATCTTTTGGACTACAAACCGTTTGAAACTTGGTCGGACGAGGGCGCGCGCGACACGCAAACCTTAGCGTCAGCTCGTGTTGAAAAACTGTTGAGCGACTATCAGCAGCCCCATCTTGATCCGAGCATTGATGAGGCGCTGAAAGAATATATGAAGAAGAAAAAAGCGTCTATGCCCGACGCTTTCATCTAGCCGCAGCTTAAGTGCTAAGCGAGCGGGGCAAAAGGCGACATTCTGCGATCAACGCGACAAGCAGCTCGATGTGTTTGGATGGCCGGTAGGCCGCGTCACCTGTTCGGCGTGTTTCTTCCAATATCTCTTCTTGCGCGATCAGATGCTCTACGATTGCGCGGGTACTTTTGCTGGGGTTTTGCCCGGTGAGACGTGTCAAATCGCGCTTGCGATTGTAATCTGCGATCCCGTGTCGCGCGGCGCGCACCAGAAGTCGGGGCCGGCGGAGTGTTGCGAGAAAGCCATTTAGCTGTTGCATGGATAGTCGTCCTTCCGAGAGCAAATTTTGATGTCTCGTAAGAAATATCGCGTTATTTTAAAGCGTTGCGGCGTGGCTTTAGCAACGCGCGCAGTGGATAACATTGTTTACAAATTTTAAACAAAATCATTAAAAACCGTGGCTTGTTAACCAACATTAAAGAAATGAGTCGCAGTTTTTGCCCTGTTAATTTTGCGACGGGGGTTGCTGACGAATGGAAATTATTCCGAAAAATCAATCGATAGAAGGTGTCCCAAATTGGGTGCCTGCCCCTGTCCAAAGGTATTTGAAACACGTCGAATACGGATTGTCGTTAAGAGATGTTGCGCGTGACGAGGGATGCCATGCCTCGACTGTATTGCGACAAGTGCGCCGCTTTGAAAACCGACGCGACGACCCGTTGATCGACGAAGCGTTGGACGGGCTGGGTGCCCTTATGCAGCCCTCCATGCAAGAGACGATTGAGAAAGGACAAATTTCCATGAACGCCTATGCCCGACCAAAGGCCTTGCCCGATGAAGAAACCCTTACACGTGAGGCGCGGCGCATCCTGCGACGCCTTTGTGAGACGGGTGCGGTGCTTGCGCTTGCCCCCGAGCTCGGCAAGGCGGTCGTTTTGCGCACTCGCTTGGAAGATCCCGAGGCGCCGCCCGTTCGAACCGCTGTCGTCGACCGCGATATCGCGCAGGCCTTCGCTCTCAAAGACTGGATCTCATGTTCTGGCACGGGGCGCGTCGCACGCTACGCAATCACATCCGCCGGCCGGGCAGCGTTGAAACGCTACCTGTCTGAGGACAATGCGCGGCGCAAAGGACGCGACGAAAGCGCCCCGGACGCTTTTCAAGAGCAGCATATTGAATGGGATACGAAAGAGGTGGGCAATTCCGGCGCCGCATCCGGAAAAACCACCATACGCTACAACGTTGCCGAAAGCCCTTTGACCATGTTGTCACGCCGCAAGGACCGTGACGGGAAGCCATTCCTCGACAATGATCTCGTCCAGGCGGGCGAGCGTTTCCGCGAAGACTTTGAATTGGCTCAGATGGGACCTCGTGTGGCCCAGAACTGGGACCGGTTTATGACGTCTGGGGACAGAGGGGCATTTGGGTCCGACAACGGAATCGCGGAAGGACCGCGCGCTGCGCGCGCGCGCATCACAGACGCGCTTGAAGATCTGGGCCCCGGATTGGGCGACATTATTATGCGTTGTTGTTGTTTTCTGGAGGGGCTTGAAGCGGCTGAGAAGCGCATGGGCTGGTCAGCCCGCTCGGGCAAGATCGTGTTGCGCATTGCGCTACAACGGCTGCGCAAACACTACATAGACAAGCATGGTTCGGTGAGCGCCTTGATCGGCTAACCAATTGTCAAAGTTCAACGAATAGGCGTGCTCCGTCCCGGGCGCGCTTTTTTAATGCATTGCAGCTATGCAGACGTCGCGCTTGCCCTCTTTTGCGCCCATCACTAGGTTGGACCCAAGCAAGAGGATGCGATTTATGGCCACCCGTGACTTGAAAATTCCAGCGCAACGCCACCCCGAGAAAGCGCGCAACCCTGACAATGCGCAACCCAAGAAGCCCTCATGGATCCGGGTTAAAGCTCCAGTGAGCGAAGGTTTCGAAGAGACCGCAAAAATCATGCGTGACAACAAGCTTGTCACGGTCTGCGAGGAAGCGGGTTGTCCCAATGTCGGCGAATGTTGGAGCCAGGGCCACGCAACCATGATGATTATGGGTGAGGTTTGCACCCGGGCTTGTACTTTTTGCAATATCGCCACGGGCAAACCACCAGAAAACCTGGATGTGTTCGAGCCGGGTCGCGTCGCGGCCGCCGTAGAGAAACTTGGTTTGAACCATGTCGTGATCACTTCCGTAGACCGAGACGATATCGAGGATGGCGGAGCGGAGCATTTTGCTCAGACCATCCGCGCGATCCGAAAGCGGTCTCCAGGGACGACGATTGAAATTCTAACACCAGACTTTATTCGCTGCGACGACAGCGTCTTGGAGGTCGTGGTTGAAGCCCGACCCGACGTGTTTAATCACAACCTTGAAACGGTGCCCGGCTTGTACCCAGAGGTGCGGCCTGGGGCGCGATACTTCCATTCACTTCGCTTGCTCCAGCGGGTCAAGGAGCTTGACCCAAGCATGTTTACCAAATCGGGCATCATGGTTGGTCTCGGTGAAGATCGCCAATCGGTTGTCCAGGTGATGGAAGACATGCGCGCCGCCGATATCGATTTTTTGACCATCGGGCAGTATCTGCAGCCGACGCCAAAGCATCACGCTGTGAACCGGTTTGTGACCCCTGAAGAGTTTGCGACCTATAAAAAGGCAGCCTACGGCAAGGGCTTCTTGATGGTGTCTGCTACGCCTTTGACGCGGTCGAGCTATCATGCGGGTGACGACTTCGCGCGGTTAAGGGCCGCACGGTTGAAAAAGCTCGGGGCCTGAGCGCGCTTCGTTCTAAAATTTCCTAGTTGGGCTGCGTTACGACGCCAGCGTCCAAAAGTGTCCGGTGGCTTGGAAACCACATCTCGCTATGCGGGACACTATAGGCTCGTTCAAGAAAAGTAGCGGTTACCCCTTTGGCCAGAAAGGCTGCGCGGTCTTTCCTTTCCTCTTCAGCGACATCTACCGTGGCGATTGTGCTTAGCAAGCGATAGCCATGAAAACCAATCCGTCCATCCGGCTGGATTGTGCGCGCATTACCGGCAATGAATATGATCGTGCATGCGGAAGCGCAGGTGCCAGAAACATGCGTATCCAACCCAGCCTCGCGGATCAAACGTGCGATCCCGCGCGCCGCCGGGATACGCCCCCCTGTGCTATTGAGATGGACAACGCGTACGCCATGCGCGTCCTTTTCCAGAAGCGATTTCAGCGCGGCGTAATGCGCAAAATCAATCATTCCCTCTAGTCTGGCGGCTCCGTTTAGGTCGACCTCATACATTGTGGCCTCAACGTCGGGCGCGTCTTTCATTGATGCCACGGCCAGTCGGTTCAGCGCCGTCACACCGACAAGTCCTAAGATCACAAAGCTTAGAATGACCAGAAAGTAGCTGCTTAGTGACGCACCCTGTGCCCGTATCGCCCGCCTGACCAGAGACAGCTGAAACCCTAAAATGACGGAATCAAGCACCAAAACTGGTGCGAGCCAACTGAACCTGATGTCGTCCGGCACAAAGCTCCAACTCGCCAGCATACCGGCGCGGCCGACCAGCAAAGCCGCAAAGGCTTGGACAATTGCACTATGTTTTAGAGAGGCAAGCACCGCTTAAGTCTAAACAAAAAGCTGCATGGTGCTAAGGGCTATCGCGGGAGGCGCGGCACCCGGTCCCGCTGGGCCCATTCTGGCCACCCAATATAATATTCCACAAATCCTATGGCGAGACACAGCAGAAGGATCGCGGCGAAGAACTTAACCCGGTTTTCCGACGGCGGATTGCGCACCCAAAGCGCCGCCCGCATCAACCAGCGGTAGCCGTTCATGTGAAGCGCACTTTGCCAATATAGGGCAGGTTGCGGTTGCGCTGCGCGTAGTCGATCCCGTAGCCCACGACAAATTCATCGGGTATTTCAAAGCCGGTCCAAGTGGCCTTGATATCCACCTCGCGCCGCGACGGTTTGTCGAGCAACGCAACCGTTTCCATGCGAGCGGGTTCGCGGGCTTGGAGAAGCTTTATGACATGGCTGAGCGTAAACCCCGTGTCAACGATATCCTCCACGACCAGTACATCGCGCCCACCAATCTTCCCGCGTAAGTCTTTGAGAATACGCACCTCCCGAGAGCTTTGTGTGCTGTCGCCGTAGCTGGAGGCCTCCAAGAAATCGACTTCGACGGGCAGGTCAAGTTCACGCACTAGATCGGCGATGAACACGAATGAACCACGCAAGAGCCCCACAATGACCAGCTTGTCGGTACCCGCAAAATGGGTGTGAATTTCGCTGGCCAAATCCTCAATTCGCGCGGCAATGGATTTTGCCGAGATCATTTGGTCGATAACGTAAGGTGGATGTGACATGTAAACCCCTTGAACTTGCCGCTTTATGCAACGAAAACGCGTGCGACGTCGAGCAAAGGTTCCTACATGCCCCGCCACTCCGAGACCCGTATCCTGCCCTACAGCGTTGGCCAGATGTATGATTTGGTCGCGGATGTCGAAGCTTATCCAGAATTTCTGCCATGGACAGCAGCCGCACGCATCAAGTCACGGGAGACGGTCGGTGAGGTGGACGTCATGATTGCCGACTTGGTGATCAGCTTCAAAGTGTTTCGGGAACGCTTCACATCCAAAGTTGAGATGTATGAAGGGGAGAAGCGTATCGAGACGCAATACCTCGATGGGCCGGTCAAACACTTGCATTCCACTTGGCGTTTCACCGACGAAGAGGGCAGCTGCAAAGTGAGCTTTGACGTGGATTTCGAGTTCAAATCACGTCTGCTGCAAGGGGCGGCCGGACTGTTCTTTCATGAGGCAATGCAACGCGTCGTGCGCGCCTTTGAGGCACGCGCGAAAGAGCTTTATGGCTAGCCAAGGAACGCTCTCTTTCGCATGCCTCGCTAGCGTCTGCCCGTAGAAGATGTACCGCCTGGTCCGAAAATAATGTCTAACAGGAAACGTCCAATCTCTGTGTCTTTGAGAACCTCAAGGATTTGCGTTGCTCCAAACAATACGGCAGTTGCGACTCCGAAAACTGCGAAGGCCCCGAAGAAGAGATAGCTGTTTGACCGTTTTTTTCGTTCTTCGATCCGTTTGAATTCATCCAATCGCTCTATCAGCCCATCGAAGTTTGAGGGCTCAAAGTCTGACTTTATCTTTGTAAATTCTCGTCGTGGTGCTAGTTCGGCAAATTCAACAAGTAGGCTGCGATCGCCTCACGGTCTTGGTCGCGCAGCAAAGCCGTATTTTCAATGACATTGACCATGTGACCGCCAGCCGTATCAAATTCGGGCGTGAAGCCACTTGTGAGATATTCAGTAATATCGGCTTCAACCCAACCCAGGTTTGCGGGCGTGATCCCCGGCACGCGGCCTTTGCCGGACGGGTCAGGCGCGCCTTGCATCCAACGCGTGGTGTCAAGCCCGCCGAGGGTATTGCGGGGGGTGTGGCACTCAGCGCAGTGGCCGAGCGCCTCGACCAAATAGCGCCCACGTTCAAGCTGCGGTGTGCTCGCGTCCAAAATCCATTCGTCATTTAAAAACAGAAACTTCCAGCCACCAAGGTTGCGTCTGATGTTGAAAGGAAATGCGACTTCATGCGGTTGAGACGGGGTCGCATTTGCCGGCAGGGTTTGCATATAGGCCCAAAGATCAGCTGCGTCTTGCAGGCTCATCTTGTTGTAGCTGGTATAGGGGAAGGCTGGAAAGTAATGTTGCCCATTGGGCGATACACCTTTGATGACGGCATTGGTAAATTGGAGCTGGGTCCATCCACCGATCCCATGTTGCGCATCTGGGCTGATATTGGGGGCAATGAAAGTCCCAAACTCGGATGGGAAGCGTTGCCCGCCGGCAAGGACAAGCTTGTCTGCGCCGGTCGCATCCGCGGGGGAATGACAGGAGGCGCACCCGGCAGCTGTAAAGATGATCTCGCCCTGCGTCGCTGTCCCGTTGAGCCCCGCGAGCGCCGTCTCAGGCAATGTCGAGGGGCGCGTCACAAACCAAAAAACGCCAAGTGCGATCAGACCTAGAAATACGCACCAGCGAAAAACCTTCCCCCACATCAGCTTTAGTTGCGCGGTCCGCGATAGGCTTTATGGCACGCGCCACAAGCCGCTCCGGCGTCCCCCATTCCGCCACGAAGTGCGTCAAGCCCGTCGCCGGCCACCGCAGCAAGCGCGGCGGATCCATCTTCCATCATTTGCATTTTTTCGGCCCAACCCGCGGCATCAGACCAAATCTCAGCCTTGGCACGGGAACCCGGCGCTGCGCCTTGTTCCGTCCCCTCGGTCCAGTAGCTGGACTGATCAAGAGCAGCGAGCGCTGCGAGATTGTTGGCGGCCACTGAGGCCAAAGAGGCGTCATAGTCGATGGTCCCTTTGGCCATGTCGCCGAGCAACCCGATGTTGAAGCTATAAAGTCCCATATGCGCATTGCGCGCGTTAACGGCTGGGTCCCCGCTATGCCCGCCAGCAAATGCAATGGTGGCTGTCACAAGCGAAATAGACGTGATGGCGATGATTTTGCGGCGCATTACTTTCTCCAAATTGTAAACTATAGTTTACAGCGTAACACGCGTTCCTCGGGTTTTGTCATCACTTTTTTAAGATTTGGCGCGTTGCCGTCAGGCGCCGCGCCAGATCCAGCCACCGCCAAGGATGCGGCTGCTACCGTCTTCGTAAAACACGCAAGCCTGGCCGGGCGAAATTCCTTCCTCCGGCGACAAGAGCTCGACCGTAGCCTCAGTTGCCGAAAGTGGACGGACCACGGCTGGCATAGGCTGCTTGGTCGACCGTACACGGACATTGACGTGATGCTCCGCTGGAGCGTCGAAGGCATTGTCGCCGAGCCAATTAATTTCACGCACAGGGACATGCCGTGTGGCCAAGGCCTCTTTCGGGCCGACGATGACATGCTTTTTATCTATATCGAGCTTAACGACATAAAGGGGCGTCGTGAGCCCGCCAATTCCGAGGCCGCGACGCTGTCCAATAGTGTAATGGATAACGCCTTGATGCTCGCCCAGAACTGTCCCGTCCATGTCGACGATATTGCCCGGCTCTCCTGCTCCAGGGCGCAGTTTTTCGATGACGGAGGCGTAATTGCCGTTGGGAACGAAGCAAATATCCTGGCTATCTGGCTTATCGGCGACACTTAGCCCGTATTTTCCAGCGAGCGCGCGCGTCTCGGACTTTGAGGCCAAGTGCCCGAGCGGAAAGCGCAAATAGGATAGCTGCTCCGGTGTCGTAGAAAACAAAAAGTAACTTTGGTCCCGATTGGCGTCTGCGGCTGAGTGAAGTTCGGGGCCGGAACCGCCCATTTTGCGCTGAATATAATGACCGGTTGCCATGCAATCGGCATCAAGATCTTTTGCCGTCTCAAGCAGATCTTTAAACTTCACCCGTTCATTGCATCTGATGCATGGCACCGGCGTGGCGCCTGCCAAATAACTATCAGCAAACTCGTCTATCACCGCGTCTTTAAAGACATTTTCGTAATCAAGTACGTAGTGTGGAAAGCCCATATCTTCTGCCACTTTGCGCGCATCATGGATGTCGCGACCAGCGCAGCACGCGCCTTTCTTGGCCAAAGCCGCGCCATGGTCGTAGAGCTGCAGCGTGACGCCGACGACATCATAGCCCTCTTCGGCCAGCATCGCGGCAACCACGGACGAGTCCACACCACCCGACATCGCGACCACGACACGGGTATCCGCTGGAGCCTTTGCAAAGCCCAGAGAATTCAGGCTGTCATCTGTTCGATCGAGCGGCATTAACCCGTCCTAATGCGTATGAAATAGAGTGTTATCGCGGAATATAGGAAAATCTTACGCGTCTACAACCGGTTGCTTCACCGGTCTTTAAGTCTCTTGCGTTTTGATGGCGCAAACGAGTTGAAACGGAAGCGAAAAATGTATCTCAAACGCCCACAAGGTCCGGTCACCGTGGCTCTGCCGGACGGAACTCAACTGAATCGGTCGGATCTTCCCAGTCCACATACGTCACGTTGGGTCGCGAGCCGAAAAGCGCTTGTGGTCAGAGCTGTCGAAAACGGCCTGCTGAGTGCGGAAGAGGCGTGCGAGACTTATAACCTTTCTTCAGAAGAGTTGGCGAGTTGGTGCAGCGCAGTTTCTGAATTTGGTGTTGGCGCCTTGAAAACAACGGCTCTACAGCGCTTTCGGCAAACAGAACTCAGCTCCGATTAAGTTTGATGCGCGATATTTTGCTTGGTAATATAAAATTAACCTTTTTGATCAATTGTTAATTTTGAGAGTTCCGAGGGGGCTTATCGGAGTTTAAAATATGCGCGTGCTTCTAGTCGAAGACGATCCAACTACAGCAAAATCGATTACGATGATGCTGACCCATGCGAACTTGAACGTATACACGACCGATCTAGGCGAAGAGGGGATCGATCTCGCGAAGTTATACGATTATGATCTCATTCTTCTTGATCTCAATCTTCCCGATATCACCGGCCACGAAGTGCTGCGACAGCTGCGACTGAGCCGGATCGAGACGCCAATTTTGATCCTGTCGGGCGCGGATGATACAGAAAACAAACTCAAAGGCTTTGGGTTCGGGGCTGATGATTACCTGACCAAACCGTTCCACCGCGAAGAGCTCGTTGCGCGCATTCATGCGATTATCCGACGATCGAAAGGCCATTCGCAATCGATCATCAAGACAGGTGATGTCGCGGTGAATCTCGACGCTAAAACTGTCGAAGTTGATGGAAAATCAGTTCATCTCACGGGCAAAGAATATCAGATGCTCGAGCTGCTCTCCTTGCGCAAAGGAACGACGCTCACCAAAGAGATGTTTTTGAACCACCTTTACGGCGGTATGGATGAGCCAGAACTCAAGATTATCGACGTGTTTATCTGTAAACTTCGCAAAAAACTGGCAACAGCGACGGGTGGCGAAAGTTATATCGAAACTGTTTGGGGGCGCGGGTACGTTCTGCGTGATCCAGTGCCTGAGCAAGAGAATGACCCTCAGCGCATAGCGATCGGCGCTTAATACCGCCACCAGCTTTTATTAACAAAAAACGCTCCGGTCACGGGGCGTTTTTTGTATACCGCTTCAGTTTCGATCGCTGGACGCCTTTAAGGAAGCAGCCTATCTATTCGGTTCAGCAAGACGTTGAACATGAACGAGGCGAAGATGGCAGGGCAAGAGGTGATCGCGGTCGATAATTTGACGGCGAAACAGGCAAAGGCCGAAATCGACGCGCTTGCCAGGCAGCTCGCAGATGCGAACCGCGCCTACCACACAGATGATGCGCCGACAATTTCGGATGCTGAGTATGACCGCCTGAAAAGGCGCAACGCTGCCTTGGAGGCGCAGTTCCCAGACCTCAAACGCACCGATTCCGCAAGCGACCAAGTGGGTGGGCCTTTGGCCGATGGGTTTTCCAAGATCGCGCATGAGCAACGGATGTTATCGCTGGGCAATGCGTTCGACGATCCGGATGTTACTGATTTCGATGCGCGCATTCGAAAGTATTTGGGACTGCAACAAGAAGCCGCGTTGCACTACACCGCCGAGCCAAAAATTGATGGATTATCGCTGTCTCTGCGATACCAAAAAGGGGTACTTATCTACGCCGCCACCCGCGGTGATGGCGCGGTAGGGGAGAATGTCACGGCAAACGCGCGCATGATTGCTTCGATCCCGCAAAAGCTTCAAGGCGCACCGGATGTGCTGGAAGTGCGAGGCGAAGTCTATATGAGCCATGCCGACTTCGAGGCACTGAATACGGCGCAGGTGAGTTCGGGCCAAAAGAGCTTTGCAAACCCGCGCAATGCGGCGGCGGGTTCCTTGCGCCAGCTCGATGCGACAATCACAAAAGCACGACCGCTCAAATTCTTTGCCTATGCCTGGGGCGTTTTAAGTGCCGCGCTGTCAGACACGCAATTCGGTGCTATTGAACGATTGAAACAGCTTGGTTTTGAAACAAACCCGTTAACGAAACGCTGCGTTGGACCCGAAGAACTCATCGCGCAGTACACCAATATCGCTGAGCGGCGTGCGGATTTGGGCTATGACATCGACGGTGTTGTCTACAAAGTCGACAATCTGCAACTTCAATCACGGCTTGGGTTCCGCTCTACAACGCCCCGCTGGGCAATCGCACATAAGTTCCCGGCCGAACTCGCTTGGACGCGGTTGAAGGCGATCGAAATACAGGTTGGTCGAACTGGCGCCCTTTCGCCGGTTGCTCGGTTGCAGCCCGTGACAGTCGGGGGCGTTGTTGTGTCCAACGCGACGCTGCACAATGAAGACTACATCGCTGGCCGTGATGCGAAAGGGGCACCGATCCGAGGCGGCAAAGACATCCGCGAAGGTGATTGGGTTCAGATCTACCGCGCGGGCGACGTGATCCCGAAAGTCGCAGATGTTGATTTGTCGAAACGCCCGTCTGAGGCGCAGGTTTTCGTTTTCCCGCACATGTGCCCAGAATGTGGCTCGGCCGCGATACGTGAAGAAGGAGACGCCGTCAGACGATGCAGTGGCGGGTTGATCTGCCCGGCGCAAGCCGTTGAGAAGTTGAAGCATTTTGTCTCGCGCGGGGCTTTCGATATCGAAGGTCTTGGCGCGAAACAGGTGGAAGCGTTTTACCATGATGACCAGCTGCCGATAAAAGAACCAGCTGACATTTTTACGCTTCAGATGCGCGACAATGCACAACTCACAAAGCTCAAAAACCGTGATGGTTGGGGCGAAAAGTCCGCTGAAAACCTATTCGCCGCGATCGAAGAGAAGCGTAAAATTCCGCTCAATCGTGTGCTCTTTGCTCTTGGCCTCCGGCATGTGGGCGAAAGCGCCTCTAACCTCCTTGCAAATCACTATGTCAGCTGGTCAGTGCTGGCGGCCGCTTTGATTGAAGCCTTGGATGAGGAAAGCACGGCCTGGCAGGACTTGATCGGCATTGACGGCGTCGGCGGGGTTATGGCGCGGTCGTTGACGGAAAGCTTTGCACAGCCCCGCGAGCGTGCTGCAATTGATCGCCTCATCGCTCAGCTAGACGTTCAAGACATGCCAAAGCGCGATACAGCGAGCAGCCCAGTGGCTGGCAAAACGCTGGTTTTCACAGGTACACTTGAGAAAATGACGCGTGCAGAAGCGAAGGCGCGCGCGGAAGCTCTAGGCGCAAAAGTGTCTGGCTCAGTCTCCGCCAAAACTGATCTTTTGATTGCTGGCCCCGGCGCGGGTTCCAAAGCCAAAAAAGCGTCCGATCTGGGGGTGGAGACACTCGACGAAGACGGATGGCTCGATTTGATTGAGGGGTTATGAGCGCCCGACCGGAACCGTTGTTTCCTCTTTTTGGGGCGTTGACAAAGTTGGATGGTATCGGGCCCAAAACGGCTCAGAACCTTGCCGGACTTCATATTGAAAAGCCGCGCGATCTGCTTTTCACTTTGCCCGGATCGGGCATTGATCGCGCGCGCAAATCAAGCATTCGGGACGCGGTCCTGCCTGCGGTCGTTACGGTCGAAGTGGAAATCGGAATGCATGTGCCGCCGCGACAAAAGGGGCGTCCGTATCACGTGCATGTCCGCGACGCCGAAACGGAATTTCGCCTCGTTTTCTTTCATGCGCGTGGCGACTACCTGCAAAAACAATTGCCGACAGGGCAACGGCGGGTGGTGTCTGGTAAGGTCGAGATGTTCGACACAATGGCCCAGATGGTTCATCCCGATCATATGGTTTCTGTCGGAGAAGCGGCGTCGATTCCTGAGTTTGAACCTGTCTATCCGTTGACGCATGGGGTCACGCAAAAACAGATGTTCCGGGCGGCAAACGGCGCGTTGGACATGATGCCTGAACTGGCGGAATGGATTGATCCAGCACAGCTAAAAAAGGCGGGTTGGCCCGGTTTTCAAGACGCTCTTGAAGCTGCACATCGGCCACAGGCGTTTAAAGACATCTCCACGATGGCCCCGTCTCGGGAGCGCTTGGCGTATGACGAGCTTTTCGCCCATCAGTTGACGCTGTCGCTTGCCCGCGCTTCCGTTCGGTCAAAACCGGGCCGCGCGAGCGTTGCGACCGGGCGGCTTAAGTCTAAGACCCTTGCAGCGCTTCCTTATCGGCCAACTGCCGCACAGACCCGCGCTATTGGCGAGATCTCTGATGATATGGCGCGCGATGCGCGCATGAATCGGTTGTTGCAGGGAGACGTAGGCGCGGGAAAAACGCTCGTTGCATTCATGGCTCTTTTGACAGCGGTTGAGGCAGGCGGGCAGGGCGTCTTAATGGCCCCAACAGAAATCTTGGCACGTCAACATCTCGAAAGCCTTAAACCCTTGGCCGAAGACGCGGGGATCGTGATCGCGCTTTTGACCGGGCGCGACAACGGGGGTGATCGCGCTACAAAACTTGACGCCTTGGCCGAAGGCGATATCCAAGTCTTGATCGGCACCCATGCGGTCTTCCAGTCTGATGTCGTGTTTTCCGACCTTCGTCTCGCCGTGGTTGATGAACAACACCGATTTGGGGTGTCACAACGGATGGAGCTTGGTGCCAAAGGCACCGCGGTGGATGTCTTGGTGATGACAGCGACCCCGATACCGCGCAGCCTTGCGTTGGCGCAATACGGGGATATGGACGTCTCGGTCCTTGATGAAAAACCGCCCGGGCGCAAACCGGTCACAACGGTGACTGTATCGACGGCACGCATGGAAGAAGTCGTCGAGAAACTGCGCGGCGCAATTGCAGAGGGGCGGCAGGCTTACTGGGTCTGCCCATTGGTCGAAGAAAGCGAGGTCTCGGATAAAACAGCCGCCGAAGACCGGTTCAAGCGACTGCGGGCAGCCTTGGGTGAAGACGTGGTCGGCCTTGTGCATGGCCAGATGCCGCCCGCGGAAAAAGACTCCGCTATGGGTCGGTTTGTAGCAGGGCACACCTCTGTCCTCGTTGCCACGACGGTGATCGAAGTGGGCGTCAACGTGCCCAATGCGACAATCATGGTTATCGAACGCGCTGAGGGTTTCGGCCTGGCACAGCTGCATCAATTGCGGGGTCGCGTTGGACGCGGCGAGGGCGCTTCGACCTGCCTTTTAATGTTTCAAGAGCCTCTGAGTGAGACCGCTAAACGTCGGCTAAACATTCTGCGCGAAACCGAGGACGGGTTTCTCATTTCCGAAGAAGACCTGAAAATTCGCGGCGCCGGCGATATGATCGGGACCGCACAATCGGGATTGCCGCGTTTTCGTATCGCAGATTTGGGACGCCAAAGCGCGCTTATGGCGGTGGCACAAAGCGATGCACGAGCTTTGTTGACGCTGGATCCATTCCTGGAGACAGAACGCGGACGCGCTGCACGTGTTCTTCTATGGCTGATGGAACAGGATCGAGCAATTCGTTTAATATCAGTCGGATAGGTACAGCATTCTCACTGAGTGAACAAAAAGTTCACAAATGTTCTCAAAAAGTTCTTTACATGCGTTAACCAAAATGAGAACAAAGAGGAAACAAAAGAACATGACTTGAGGAGGTCGCCAAAATGATCGCAGATGTGAAAGAAATCTTGTGTCGTTCGCCCAAAACTGTGCTGCAAGATGCGCTCGGCGTAGCCGCAATCGGAGTGATCATGTGCGTGACTTTGTATCTTCCACATCTGATTTAATGGAATTTAAGTAACTGCCTGCTGTCTGAACGCCCGGACCCTGTTTTGTAACTCTGTCCCGTTTTGCAAAACGCCGCGACACGCCTTGTCCCCAACCTGTCCACCGGCTTGCCTTTTCCCCGGTGATTGCGTGTCTGTCCAACCCAGACAAGCTGACTGCCGCCGCGTTTCTGTCCCGAAACGCGGCGGTTTTTTTATGTAGCGGTGGCTTCGACCAGCGCGTCGAGCGTCAGCATGATGGAGGCGTGGCGGTTTTTGTAATCGCGGGCTGGTAGCAGCACTTTCAGCCCATCAAAGGGGGCTGTCGGCTCGGGCCCGTCTTCTTTCAGCATCGCTTTCAGCTCGTCGCGGGCTTTTTCTATTTCAAAGCGGCTGCGCCCGATCACATGCGCGCCCACCACAGATGCTGCAGCCTGTCCGAGGGCGCAGGCTTTGACCTCCTGTCCGAAGGCGCTGACCTTACCGTCGGTCATTTTCACGTCTACAGTCACAGTAGAGCCGCACAGCGGTGAGCGTTTCTTGACAGTCGCGTCCGGGGTTTCGAGTCGCTCGAGATTTGGGATATCGGCAGCAAGGGCCAAGATTTGGCCCGAATAGAGTTTGATCAGATCGCCGTCTGTGCTCATCTTGCTTGTCCCTGCGGTTCTCAGTTCATAGATAAGGCCGTCCGCGCCAGATGCAAAAGGAAACGACATGGCTTTCGACCCTGCGACATTAAAGTACAACGAGGCGGGTTTGATCCCTTGTATCGCTCAGCAAGAGAAGACGGGCGAGGTGTTGATGATGGCGTGGATGAACCGTGCGGCGGTCGAGAAAACCTTGGCCACGGGGCGTGTCACCTATTGGTCGCGCTCGCGGCATTCCTTTTGGATTAAAGGGGAGACCTCGGGCCACACGCAGGCGTTGATTGATCTGCGCGTTGATTGTGACCGGGATTGTTTGTTGGCCGTGGTCGATCAAACCGGGGCGGCCTGTCACACCAATCGCCGGGTTTGCTTTTATACAGCCATTCGGGACGGCAAAGAAGTTGAGCTGATGGCGCCTGAAACTTAGCTCTGGAATTGAGTATTTTTGACCAAATGGAGACCTTATGTGGCGCTGCCCCCCATGCGGGGAATCTTGTAGTGCGTTAATTTAGATTAGGTTTCGAGAAATTTTTACGAGTTGTTAACCCAGCAGACCGACCATCTTGCGGATGTCGTCGGGCGTATAGCCATCCTCGCGATATTTCGAGATCGCCCGCGCGTCGTCGCGTTTTGCGAGACGTTTCCCTTGGTCGTCACGGATGAGCTTATGGTGATGATAGGTCGGTGTTTGCAGATCAAACAGTTGTTGGAGGACGACATGAATCTTCGTGGCCTCGAAAAGATCTTGGCCGCGAATGACATGGGTGATGCCTTGCGCGGCGTCATCAAGAACGACGGACAGGTGATAAGAAGTGCCCATGTCGCGGCGGGCCAGAACAATATCACCGATGTTGCGGTTCACCTCGTGGGCGGCGAAGGAAATGCGGCCCGTTTCGCCGTCTGTGCCTGAGCCAGTCTCGACAAATGAGAACCCGTCAGGTGAGGCAAGTGTCGCGTATTTCATCTTGAGCCGAAGTACCTGACCGGTTGGCATCGGCTGCGCGACCTCTTCCGCTATTTGTTTTTTGCGGCATGTCCCTGGATAGACTGGGCCATCGGGGCCAACCAACGTCACACCTTCTTGCGGTGCGGCGATGGCTGCGGCGATGTCTTTGCGGTTGCAGTTGCATTGGTAGAGCAGCTTTCGGCCCCAAAGCGCGTCTAGCTGTGTCGCGTAGTGTGTGACACGGTCGGATTGCCGCAAAACAGGGGTGCTCCATGTTAGCCCAAGCCAGTCAAGATCGTCGTAGATTTGCTGTTCCCATTCCGGGCGCGCGCGAGATTGATCTATATCTTCGATGCGAAGCAAAAACTCACCGCCATGCGCCATCGCCATGTCATGGGCCAGAATTGCCGAATATGCATGTCCCAGATGCAAAGGCCCTGTCGGGCTCGGCGCGAACCGGGTGCGGAAGCTCATTTCTTTTCGAACAGGTAGATCGTGCTTTTGAGCCCGATGCCGGGCAGGTGGGTGCCGTGCTCCTCGGCGTGGCAGATATGACCTGCGTCTTTCAGGCGCTGAATGCCTGCCGGGTAGTCTGGGTCGGCAAGCGCGTGATCGTTGAGCGAGAGCCCAAAGAAACCACCGCGCGGCAATAGGCCTATCAACTCATCCATCAAGCTGGCGGGTCCAGCGCCGGTCGAAATCACACCGACCGCCATGATCGCGGCATATTGGGCCTGCGCAATCGGCAGGGGCGCGCCTAGATCGAGCAGGATCAGCTCGCGGTAAAGGTTTTTCTCACGGCATTTTGCAAGCATGCCTTCAGACGGGTCCATGCCGTCGATGGTGGTAAAACCGGCCTCGGTGAAGGCGATGCCAGACAGTCCTGTGCCGCAGCCATAATCAAGAATGGGCGTATCGGTATCGGGGAGCGCTTTGCGTAGGGCGCGCGCCAGGCGTGCGGGCATGGCGTATCCGTTCTCACCGACTTCCTGCTCGTAGCTGTCAGCCCAGTCGTCATAAAGATCGCGAATCGCCTCTGCGCCGGAGGTCTTATAGGTCTTGTCGAGGAATTTTTCAGCCATGATGACAGACTGACAAAAAGGTTAAGCGGCGTCCAGTCGCGCGTGATCAAGCCATTGCGACCAGCTGTGTTTTGCGCGGTCCGTATACATCTTGTAACGCGTTGCGCGGTTTTTTCGGCCGGTTTTTGCGTCGACGACAGGCGGGAACAGGCCAAAATTGACATTCATCGGTTGGAAGGTTTTGGCTTCCGCACCCCCTGTAATGTGAGTGATGAGCGCGCCCATAGCTGTTTCTGGTGGCGGTGTTTCGATCTGCTCGCCCTTGATTTCGGCGGCTGCAAAACGGCCAGCGAGCAAGCCCATGGCGGCACTTTCAACATAGCCTTCGACGCCGGTGATTTGCCCCGCAAAGCGCAGATGCGGTTTCGACTTCATCCGCATTTGACCGTCCAGCAATGTGGGCGAGTTGATGAAGGTGTTGCGGTGAATGCCGCCGAGACGGGCGAATTCAGCCTCCTCAAGGCCGGGGATCATGCGCAACACTTCTTTTTGCGCGCCGTATTTCATCTTGGTCTGAAAGCCCACGATATTGAACAGCGTGCCGAGCGCGTTGTCGCGTCTGAGCTGCACTATGGCATGGGCTTTGACGTCGGGCTGATGCGGGTTTGTGAGGCCCACGGGCTTCATCGGGCCGAAGCGTAGGGTCTCGCGACCGCGCTCCGCCATCACTTCAATGGGCAAGCAGCCGTCGAAATACTTCGCGGTTTCGCCGGGTTTGAATTCGGTTTTCTCAGACGCGAGCAGCGCGTCGATGAAGGCCTCATAGGTGGGCTTGTCCATCGGGCAGTTGAGGTAGGCTGTACGCTCTTCCTCGGTTTCGCCCTTGTCATAGCGGGACTGAAACCAAGCCTTTTCCATGTTGATCGTGTCGAAATACATGATCGGCGCAATTGCGTCGAAAAAGGCGAGCGCGTCTTGGCCTGTTTCCTTGGCAATCGCTTCTGCGAGCGCGCCTGAGGTCAATGGGCCTGTGGCGATGATCCAAGTGCCGTCCTGGGGCAGGCTCGTGATCTCGTCATAGCTGACGGCGATATTGGGATGGGCATTGAGCTTTGCGGTGACAGTCTCCGCGAACGGGTCACGGTCAACGGCCAGCGCGCCGCCCGCGGGCAGGGCGTGCTGGTCGGCACAGGCCATGATCAGCCCACCGGCTTGGCGCATTTCCCAATGCAGCAGGCCCACGGCGTTTTGTTCGTCATCATCGGAGCGGAAGGAATTGGAGCAGACCATTTCGCCCAAATTTCCGGTGCGATGCGCGAAGGTTTCGACCTTGGGCCGCATCTCGTGAATGGTTACTTGGACGCCCATATTGGCGGCCTGCCATGCGGCCTCCGCCCCGGCCATACCGCCGCCTATGATGTTGAGATCTGTCATACTGGGCGATGTAGCGCGGGGCCGGGCAAATGGGAAGGGTTTAGCCGCCTGGTAGGATGGTGCTGAGCCCGCGCTGCCTGAATGTGGTGCGCCCGGCGGTGCCGAAATGCATGGTGACCCCGAGCGAGACGAAGTTGTCGTCGAGATTGCCGAAGGGCGATCCCAGCTCGACCTTGCCGTATTCAGCCGTAAGGCTTGTGCGCGCGTTGATCTGGTAGCCGGCCTTGACGGAGTGGCGGGAGACGTCGCGCGTGCCTGTGATCTCGAACCGGCCATAATCGAGGCCAAGATCGACGCGGTCCGTGAGCGAAGCGGTTGCCGACAGCCCGAAGGTTGCGGCGCTGCGCGCATTGCCTTCGATGAATTGCGAGGCGTAAGCCTGTGCGCGGATCGGCCCTTTTTCGACCGCAGCCTCGATGCCGTAGTAGCCCGCGCTTTGGTTTGAGACGCGTTCGGTGCCGATGAAGGCGCCAAGGGCGAGCGTGTCGCTGGGGCGCATGATGACGTGTGCGGCGACGTTATAGGCGGCGGTGCCGGCCTCTTCGAACTGGTAAGCGCTGGTGTCGAATTGTAGCCCGTAGCGCTCATTCAGCGTAAATTCGGCGCCGGCGTGCACGCCGGTTTTGCGAATTGTGTCGCGGTCTGTGAAGGCGGCATGGCTTCCGGACAGATAGGCGCCCGTCAGATCAATTGCGGTGGCGGGTGCGCTTAGCGCGGCGGCGCAGAGAACGGACAGGACAATTACTTTCGACAACTTATGTGTCATAAAACTTACCTCGCAGCTAAGAGCCCCGAGGTAGATTTACGAAAAAGTAATTAAAATTACTATTTGTTATTAATGGTTTGGTTAACACTCTTAATGTTAACCAGTTTACGTTTGTTAACGGGAGAAAGCCCTCAATGCAATCAACGCTTTAGGATTGCAAAGCGGCCCCGGCCATGTGCCGCGAGCATCAGGAAGCCGCCTGCGAGGGACCAGTTCTTGACGAAAATGGTCATTTGCCAAGGGTCATCCGAGATGTAGTGGAAGATGGAGGTGGCGGCGCAATACGCCGCGGCCAGCAAGGCAAAGGGCCGGGTGAACACCCCCGCAAGCAAAGCCGCACCGGCGATGAGGTTAAAGGCGAGGGCGGGCCAAATAAGGCCCTCGGGCAAGCCGCGATCTGTCAGAAGTGTCATGACGGGACTGGCATCGCCAAGCTTTTGAAACCCGCCGAGCAGCAGCAGCAACGCAAGCAAGGCCCGGCCGATCAGGGCCAGGGCGTCGTTCATTCTTCTGACGCTTCGTCTTCGTCCTCGCCCTGTTCGGCGATGCGCGCCACGGAGGAGACCGTCTCGCCCTTACCGGTGTCAAACACCTTCACCCCGCCCGCAGAGCGCGACCGGAAGGAGATGCCGTCAACGGGGCAGCGGATCGACTGGCCTTTGGAGGTGGCGAGCATGATTTGGTCGTCCATCTCGACTGGGAAGGAGGCGACGATATCGCCCGCTTTCATCGACATGGCCTGCACGCCCATCCCGCCGCGTCCGCGTACGGGGTAGTCATGGCTGGAGCTGATTTTGCCAGCACCTTGCGCCGTGATAGTCAGGATCAGATCTTCTGCTGCCGACATCTCTGCATAGCGTTCTTGGCTGAAATTAGGATCAGCGGGCGCTTCATCTTCGCCCTCATCATCTGTCAGACCTGCCATGGCGCGCCGCATTTTCAGATAGGCGGTGCGTTCTTCGGGCGTCGCCACGAAATGGCGGATAACGGACATGGAGACGACGGATTGTCCGCTTTGCAATTTTATGCCGCGCACGCCCGTTGAGGCACGTGAGGAGAAGACCCGCACATCGGTGGATGGAAAGCGGATCGCGCGGCCCGCATTGGACATGAGCATCACGTCGTCATTTTCATCGCAGATGCGAGCATTTACCAGCTCGACACCTTCGGGCAATTTCATCGCGATTTTTCCGTTACGCATGACATTGGTGAAATCTGAAAGCGCGTTGCGGCGCACGTCGCCTGCGGTTGTGGCGAAGACGATTTGCAGGTCGCCCCAATCCTCTTCATCCCGGTCGACGGGCATGATCGCAGCGATCGATACGCCCACAGGGATCGGCAGGATGTTGACGATTGCTTTGCCCTTCGCGGTGCGCCCGCCCTGCGGCAAGCGCCATGTCTTGAGCTTGTAGACCATCCCATCGGTCGTGAAGAACAAAAGCTGCGTATGCGTGTTGGCCACAAAGAGCGTGGTGACAACATCATCTTCCTTGGTGGCCATCCCCGACAAGCCCTTACCGCCGCGACGCTGCGCACGGAATTCGGCCAAAGGCGTGCGTTTGATCCAGCCTGTTTGGGTGACAGTGACGACAACGTCTTCTTTTTCGATCAGGTCTTCGTCTTCCATGTCGCCGGACCAATCCACGATCTCGGAACGACGGGGGACGGCGAATTGCTCTTTGACCTCTTTCAATTCGGTTGAGATGATCTCCATGATCCGTTCGCGGGAGCGCAGGATCGCCAAATATTCCTTAATTTTAGCAGCTAATTCTTCCAGCTCATCGGTGACTTCCTTAACGCCGATCTGCGTGAGGCGCTGCAGGCGCAGATCGAGAATGGCGCGAGCCTGTGTTTCGGACAGGTTGTAGGTGCCATCTTCGTTAACCGTATGGGTCGGATCGTCTATCAGTTTGATGTAGTCGGCGATACTTTCGGCAGGCCAGGCGCGGGTCATCAGACGGGAGCGCGCTTCGGCCGCATCGGCAGAGCTGCGGATTGTCTGAACCACTTCGTCGATATTGGTGACGGCCACAGCCAGACCGCACAGGATATGTGAGCGTTCGCGCGCCTTGCGCAGCTCATAAGCGGTTCGGCGGGCGACGACCTCTTCGCGGAACGCCACGAAGTTCGTGAGGAACGAGCGCAGTGTCAGCGTCTCGGGCTTACCGCCATTCAGGGCCAGCATGTTGCACGGGAACGAGGTCTGCATCGGGGTGAAACGGAAGAGCTGGTTGAGCACGACTTCTGCCGTGGCATCGCGTTTCAGCTCAACGACGACGCGCACGCCGACGCGATCAGATTCGTCCTGGACATGCGAGATCCCTTCGATGCGTTTCTCGCGCGCGGCCTCGGCGATCTTTTCTATCATCGTGGCTTTGTTAACCTGATAGGGGATCTCATCAATCACGATCGCAAAGCGGTCTTTGCGTATCTCTTCGACATGGGTTTTGGAACGAATGATGACCGAACCGCGGCTCTCCGTATAGGCTTTGCGCGCGCCGGACCGACCCAGAATGATCCCGCCGGTGGGGAAATCGGGGGCAGGGATGTACTCCATCAACTGCACCTCATCGAGGTCGGGCGATTCAATGAGCGCAAGCGTCGCATCCACCACCTCGCCCAGATTGTGCGGCGGGATGTTTGTGGCCATGCCGACGGCGATACCGCCTGCGCCATTGACGAGCATATTTGGGAAGCGCGAGGGCAGGACCGTTGGTTCGCGATCCTTGCCGTCGTAATTGTCCTGAAAATCGACCGTGTCTTTGTCGATATCGGCCAGGATAAAGCCCGCAGGCTTGTCCATCCGGACCTCGGTATAGCGCATAGCGGCGGGATTATCGCCGTCCATGGATCCGAAATTGCCTTGCCCATCCAAGAGCGGCAGAGACATGGAAAATTCCTGCGCCATACGCACCAGCGCATCATAGATCGCACCGTCGCCATGTGGGTGGTATTTGCCCATCACGTCGCCGACGGCCCGCGCCGATTTGCGGTAAGATTTATCGTGTGTGTTTCCAGCCTCGAACATCGCATAGAGGATGCGCCGGTGCACTGGTTTCAGCCCGTCGCGCAGGTCCGGAATGGCGCGCGAAATGATGACCGACATGGCATAGTCGAGAAAGGAGGTTTCCATCTCATCGGTGATGGAGACTTGCGGTCCGTCATGAAACATGCGCTGAGGCGGAGTTTCGTCTTCGTTTTCAGGGGTTTCCGGCGTGTCGTTCACTTAGGTTCCGATCTTGCTTTTGGGCCCGCTTGCGTGGGGCCTATATCTTGTTGTCGGAACTATAGCCTAAGCTAGGTTTGGGGTGCAATGGCGGTGTTTTGGCGCGATTTACGCGCGTTTATAGGCCAGCGCCGCGATCAGCCAAAGCGCGGCCAGAGCGAGTGAAATAATCGCATTCCAACCGGCCATTGAGATGCCGATAAGCTCCCACGCGATCTCATCGCAGCGCACCACGGGGGCGGCAAGGATCTTGTCCAGAAGCTCATCAACACTGAGCCCGCCAATACTGCCGGAGGTGCAGCTTGAAGGCCCCTCCCACCACTGCTTTTCGACCCCGACATGATACATCCCAACAGCCGACGTGCTGAGTGCGGCGAGCATGCCGAGCCACAAGATGATCCGGTGGTTGAGCGCCATAAGCGCGAGGCCGAGGGCGGCGGCCACCGCGTGCGGGTAGCGCTGCCAGAGGCACATTTTGCACGGCGCGTAGCCTGCGAATTGGAACAGAAAGGCACCGGCGAGCAGCGCGGCGGAACCCGCGGCGGCGAGATAGGCGAGGTGCACCGGTTTCATAGGTATCTCACCGCGTAAAAGCCGCCAACGAGCAGGATTAGGAGCGCCGTGAACACCAGCCCGAGGCGCTTTTCGATGAAGGTTTGGATGGGGGCGCCGAATTTCCACAAGAGCCCCGCGATGATGAAGAACCGGATGCCGCGTGCCAGGATGGAGGTGGCGATGAACGTGCCCAGCGGCATGCCGGTCCAGCCAGACATGATGGTGATGACCTTGTAGGGGAAAGGCGTAATGCCCGCGCCAAGAACCGCCCAGAAGCCCAGATCGTTGAACCGTTCGCTAAACTCGGCCATGCGGTCGGTTTTGCCGAGCGCCTCGAGAATAGGTTGGCCCAGCCAGTCGAAGGCCAGCGCGCCGATGGCGTAGCCCAAGAGCCCGCCCAAGACGGAGGCGAAGAGGCAGACGCCTGCGATCACGAAGGCGCGGTTGGGGCGCGCGATGATCATCGGGATCATCAGCAGATCGGGCGGGATCGGGAAGACGGAGCTTTCAATGAAGGACACGAAGGCCAGCGCCCATAAGGCGTTGTGATGCGCGGAAAGCGACATTGTCCATTCGTAAAGGCGCTTAATCATTGGCCTGCCCGGATTTTCTTTTTAGGCTATATGCAATGGGAGGCCCGTTTGGGCAAGGGATAAGGAGTGCGTCATGCAGTGGCGGGGACGGCGGGGCAGCCGCAATATCGAGGACCGGCGCGGACGGCGCTCTGTCGGCAAAACGGGTGGGGTTGGCGGCATCGGCCTGATCGCCATCCTGGTGATCGGGTATTTCCTTGGGATCGACGTGTCACCCTTGCTGCAAGGCGGCGGGCAGCCCGGGGGCTCCCAACAAACGGTGAGCCAAGAAATCACGCCTGCAGATCAACAAGCCGGCGAGTTCGTCTCCGTGGTGCTGGCCGATACGGAAGAGGTTTGGACCGAAATTTTCCGTGATCAGGTTGGCGAGCGGTATAACTCGGCCACTTTGGTCCTGTTCAAGGGCGCGACGCAAAGCCCGTGCGGCGGGGCGAGCGGGGCCTCAGGTCCGTTTTACTGCCCAGCTGACAAGAAAGCCTATCTCGACACTGATTTTTTTGTGACGCTTGAGCGCCGTCTTGGCGCGGGTGGCGATTTCGCAGCCGCCTATGTGGTGGCGCATGAGATCGCGCATCATGTGCAGAACGAGCTGGGGATCCTGAGCCAAGCCAACCGCATTCGCCAGCAGGTCAGCCAAGCAGAGAGCAACGCCATTTCGGTGATGATCGAGTTGCAGGCTGATTGCCTGTCAGGCGTGTGGACCCGCTACGCCCAAGCGCGGTTCAATTCACTGGAGCGCGGCGACCTCGGTGAGGCGATCAACGCGGCCAAGCAGATTGGCGATGACACGCTGCAACGCAATGCCGGGCATAGACCGAACCCGCATACGTTCACGCATGGCACCTCGGCCCAGCGGCAGCGCTGGTTCCAGCGCGGCTATGAAAACCCACAAATTCAGGCCTGTGACACGTTCGGCGCGACGCAGCTTTAAGCCATGAGATTTACCGAAACAGCGGAGGCGCGCATCGGCGCAGCCTTGAACGGCGCTGCGCGCGTCGCGGCCTATTTTGGTGGTGCCATCTTGCTGGCTTTGGCCGTCATGACGGTCGTGTCGGTTGTGGGGCGGGCGTTCACTTTCGCGGGCCTGCGCCCGATCCGCGGAGATTTTGAGCTTGTTGAGGCAGGCACCGCGATTGCTGTTTTCATGTTCTTGCCTTGGTGTCAGATGCAAAGGGGCCATGTCACGGTGGATTTGTTGGTGCGGCGTATGAGCCCGAGGCTTAAAGCGTTTTGGACCGTCATCGGGGACGCCGCGCTCGCATTGATTTCGGGATTGATCCTATGGAGGCTCTATCTGGGGTTTGGCGAGAAATTCCCTTTCTTCGAACAGCCCATGCGCGACGCATTGGCGATGGGGTTCAAACCTTTCTTTCCCGAAACCAGCTATGAGCTGCAATTTCCCGTTTGGGTGCCCTTTGGGTTTGCGACAATCGGCGCGCTGCTCTTTTTCGCAACCAGTCTGTTTTCGGTCTGGTGTTCCGCGAAGGCATTGATCGGCAGGGGCGGGGCGCGCTGATGTCTGGATTGGAACTGGCCCTTTCAGGTTTTGGTCTGATGTTGGTCGCCATTTTTCTGCGCATGCCGATTGGGGCGGCGATGTTCTTGACCGGGTTCATTGGGACATGGATTGTTCTGGGCCGACCGACGGCCGTGCTGAGCCAGATGAAGACGCTGACCTATGACACGTTTTCCAGCTATTCGCTGAGTATCATCCCGCTGTTCCTGCTGATGGGTCAGTTTGCGACCAAGTCGGGCATGAGCCGCGCCTTGTTTAGCGCGGCGTCCGAGTGGTTGGGGCATCGGCGCGGGGGTGTTGCGATGGCAGCCGTTGGCGCTTGTGCGGGGTTTGGTGCGGTCTGCGGCTCCTCGCTGGCGACGGCGTCGACAATGGGGCAGGTGGCGCTGCCGGAGATGCGCAAACGCGGCTATTCGGATGCGTTGAGCACCGGGGTGCTGGCGGCAGGCGGAACCTTGGGCATCCTGATCCCGCCCTCGGTGATCCTTGTCCTGTATGCGATCCTGACCGAACAGAATATCGTGAAGATGTTTCTTGCGGCCTTGATCCCGGGGCTGCTAGCGGCCTTGGGATACATGCTGACGGTCGCGATCTATGTGCGGGTTCGGCCTGATGCAGGGCCAGTATCTGAGCGCGCGCCTTTGGCGCGTCGCATGCGGGCGCTGTGGCAGACTTGGCCGGTGATTTTGATCTTTGGCACTGTGATGGGCGGCATCATTGGCGATTGGAACTGGGCGCGCCCGGGCGTGCAGGCGCTGTTCACACCGACGGAGGGCGCGGCCGTCGGCGCGGTGATCACAGGGCTTTATGGCGCGGCGACAGGCGGCTTGAACTGGCAAGGCTTGAAAGAGGCGGTGCTGGAGACCGCGCAGGCCTCAGCCATGATCTTTTTCATCTTGTTCGGCGCGCAGGTCTTCAATTCCTTCCTGGCCTTTACGCAAGCCCCACAAGCTTTGGCGGATTGGGTGCAGATGGCGGGTGTGGCACCGATGGTGGTGCTGCTGGGCATGCTGGCTTGCTATCTGGTGTTTGGCTGCGTGATGGATTCGCTGTCGATGATTTTGCTGACCGTGCCGGTGTTCTTCCCGATCATCGAAGCGCTGGATTTCGGGATGGGGCCTGAAGAGGTCGCAATCTGGTTCGGCATCCTTGCCCTGATCGTCGTCGAGGTCGGGCTGATTACGCCGCCGGTGGGACTGAACCTGTTCATCATCAACCGCGTCGCGGATGACATACCGATGGGCACCACGTATCGCGGGGTTTTGCCGTTTGTGGCCTCAGACCTGGTGCGTGTTGGTATCTTGGTGGCGTTCCCGGCCTTGTCGCTTTGGCTGGTGGGCGCGGTGTTTTAGCCGTCGAGCAGCGTTTCAATCGGGCCGGTGATCGCCGCGCTCATAGGTTTGGTGCTCGAGCGCCAGGTGCCTGCGACCGTGCCATCCGGTGCGATCAGGATTTTGTTAAAATTCCAGTTTGGCACAAAGCCGGTTTCCTGCTTGATCCATTGGTAGAACGGATGCGCCTCGCGCCCGCGCACATCCGTCAGTTCGGTCATTGGCAGGTCGAGCGCGAAGTTGACGGCGCAAAATTCCTTGACCTGCTTGCCCGTGGCAAATTCCTGCCGGAAACTGTTGGACGGGACGGTCAGAACCACAAGCCCCTGGTCGCGATAGGCGTCATAAAGGGCCTGCAGCCCGTCATACTGGTAAGTGAAGCCGCAGCGCGAGGCGGTGTTAACGACCAAGACCGGCTGGCCGCGCCACTGATCGAGCGACATGTCGGCCCCGTCGATGCCGCCAAAAGTGAAGGCCCCTGCGGGCAGGCTGGCGGTGGTGAGCATAAGAGCGGACATTAGAAAGCGACGCATCTGGTTCCTCAGCTTTTTAGTGTTATACGCGGCGGCATCGCACTTGGTTCGATTTCAGCACAATAAATCCGCGATCATCGATTGACGGGCCGCGCGCGCAGGGCTAAACCGCCGCTACCCCGCGCGGTGGCTACCTCGCTGCGCAAATATCTGGGCCCGAGTGGTGGAATGGTAGACACGATGGATTCAAAATCCATTGCCGCGAGGCGTGCCGGTTCAAGTCCGGCCTCGGGTACCACATTTCAAAAACACCGAACAGATACGGCGACGCCGTGGGTGGACAATCCCGCGGGTTTTGGCTGCATTGTTTATATTTCGAAAACCAACGCGCCCAAATTTTGATGCAATTGAAGTCTGCGGGTGCGCTTTCTTCGAGATCGATTCGAAGCGATTTTGCGCCGTGGCGGGACAGTTGGAATTTGGCGGAGCGATTGTTGCTGGTTTTGCAAAAGCATGTCCAAATTGGGGCGGAACCGGTTAACGGGTTCAGTGTGCATACGGGCGGAGCTGAAAACTGGGCTGTGCTTGCACGTGGCGGAACCGGGCGCTTGGCGAAACAATCGATTTGGCGGAGCTGCAAATACGGGCCTTTCGGCGCCTTTGTTTTGAAACAATCGGTTTTCTTCAAGCTCTGCTATGGTCGAAATTCAGGCGCGGAATTGCGCCGGTTCGGAGGCGTTTTGGTGGGTGTTGGGCGGGGCGGTTAACCATATTTTTGCCTTAAACGGGCCGGTTTGCCCAATTTTCGCTTTGTTTGAGGCAAGCGTTTCGCTAATTTTAATCAACACCCGTCTGGGGGGTGAACATACGGCTTGGGGCGGCCGCACGTGTAATCTCTGCGGCTTGCAGAAGAACGAGTGCGACGGCAAAGGGTGTGTTGGACCCGCGCCAAGGTGGCCAGATAGGCCTCTGCATTCCTCTTAGCAAACCGAAGCATCCAGAGCCCGCACTGCGGTCCGCAATTGAGCCGGAGTTCATGTCGGGTGGTGGTTAGTGAGGACAAGGGTAATGTTTTTGTTGTTAACGAGTCTGCTCTTAATCGCCTGTGTAGCGGCGACGGCGCATGCGGCTTTTTGCTCCCAGCAAAAGGCGCATGCGCTCCGAGCGGTTGAGGTGTCACGATGACCAATATTCTTCTTAACTTTGATGAACTGCAGGCCGGTGATCTGGTCAATGACCAGTTTGAGGCGCAAGGCGTCACGATTTCGACGCTCGACGGGTGCACGCCCGCGATGGTGTTTGACAGCGCGAACCCGACCGGTGGTGACACGGATTTGGCGAGCAGCACGCTCGGCAATGTTTTGATCCTGTCGGAGGATCGCGACAGCAGCGATCCCGACGACAATGCGGGTGGCGGCACGTTCGTTTTCGAATTCGCGGCGCCGACACGCGTTCTGAACTTTGGCACGCTCGATATTGAAGAGAGCGGGGGCGAGGTTCGTCTTTATGCCGAGGACGGCACGCTCATCAAAACCGTCCCGATCACGCCCGCTGGCGACAACCAGCAAGGTGTTGTGAACCTGTTCACCGACGATGTGGCGCGGATGGAGGTGGAGCTGGCAGGCTCCGGTGCGATCGACAATATCTGCTTTGTGGAACCTGACACGCGCGACGGTGTCGTAGAAGGCAGCAATGACGCGGATCTGATTGATGCAGCCTACCTTGGCGATCCTGACGGCGATCTGATCGACGCGGGCGACGCATTGTTGCCCGGCCAGTCGGGTGATCAGGACATTGTCGACGCCTTTGGGGGCGATGACACGATCCGGGCCGGTGAGGCAGATGACACAATTTTCGCAGGCTCTGGTGCCGATGACGTACAGGGCGGCGCGGGCAATGACACCGTCTATGGTGACAGCAACTATGACGGTCCGGGTGCGGGCCGTATGGTGCGCGAAAGCCTGAACTGGTCCGAAAACCAAGGCGATATCACCGGCTTTACGCAAGATACAGGCGCGGTTGAGGTCACCTTCACGACCTTGCTGCAAGAAGGCGCCTCCACGACGGAATTCGCGGCTCGGGACCAGAACATCGATGCGATTGATGCAGGCGATGAGAACATCGACGAAAACAGCGCGCTTAAATCGCTGACCAATGGCCGCGGAAATGATACGCGCTATGGCTTGGACTTCTCTGATCCGGTCGAAAATGTCGCTTTTCGGATCAACGACATCGATGGCGACGGGGTTGTTTCGGTTCGGGCCTTTGATGCCGCTGGCAATCTGATTGACATATCGCTAACCGGCGGCGACCGGGTCGATCTGCTCGACAATGATGCGGTCTGCGGCGCCGATACGGCTGACAGCCAAGGTGGCTATGCACCTGCGACGTCAGAGGATTATTCGGTGCTGGTTGAAATTGCGGGACCGGTTTCGCGCATTGAGATCAACCACTTTCAGGACGGGCCACGCAACACCGGCATTTTCATCACCGACGTTTACTATGACGTCCCATTGTTTGATGGCGGCGAGGACGGGGATGATCTGCTCGATGGTGGGGCTGGTGACGATGTGATCTTCGGCGAGGGTGGTGATGACACCATCCTTGGGGGCACTGGCGATGATGAGATCACCGGTGGCGCTGGCGCGGACACACAATCTGGCGGAGATGACGCCGACACGTTCTTCGTCAGCGACGCTGATGACGGGTTCGGTGATATCATCGACGGGGGCACGGGCGGCGATGACCGAGATACGCTTGATCTAACCGGTGCCGGACCACTTCGTATTGTGAACCAGACCGTTGATGCGGACGGCGATTCCACCTCTGGAACAGTCGAATTTCTTGATGGTGTGGGCGGGCCTGTGATCGGCACGCTAGATTTTAAGGAGATTGAGACCCTCGTGCCTTGCTTTACCCCTGGAACTGCTATTGCAACCCCGCGCGGCGAGGTGCCGGTTGAGGATTTGAGAATTGGTGACAAGGTCATCACACGTGATAACGGCATTCAGGAAATTCGGTGGGTCGGTGCAAAGCGGATGGATGCGCGCGCGTTGCAGCAAAACCCGCATTTACAGCCAATTTTGATCGCGAAAGAATCCCTCGGCAATGGCCTGCCGGAGCGCGATATGCTCGTCAGCCCAAACCACCGGGTTCTGGTCAATACGGACCGCGTGAGCCTGTATTTCGAAGAGAATGAAGTGCTTGTCGCGGCCAAATATCTCGAAAACCACGGCGAGGGGGTGCACTCCATCCAGTCGATGGGCACGACCTATCTCCATTTCATGTTCGACAATCATGAGGTTGTCCTCTCGAACGGTGCCTGGAGCGAAAGTTTCCAGCCCGGCGACCACTCCCTGCGCGCCGTCGGAAACGCGCAACGCAATGAGATTTTTGAACTTTTCCCTGAATTGAAGGGCGAAAGGGGGCGGGAGGCCTACGCCTCCGCGCGGTTGTCCTTGAAAAAGCACGAAGCACAGATGCTGTTTCGCTGAAGCGATCCAATAGCGACATTTTATGAATGGTATGGGTGGGAAAATGCCGATTTCGGTTTGGACCTGTCCTTGCCGCGTTGCATATCCAACGCCAATTTGATTTTTCTGTCATCCGACGGGGCGATACTGACAGTTTTAAGTTCTTCATTAACTTTGCGTTAAGACAGTCCGCTCAAACCCAAACGGGTTTCGCCGCCTATCCGAGGACAAAGCATTTATGGCCGATATTGAAGGCTCCGAAAACAGTGACCGCCTGAAAGGCACCAATAGCGCCGATACGATTGTTGGCAAGGGCGGCGATGACAAGATTATCGGGCGCAACGGCAATGACAAACTGTTTGGCGATGACGGCGATGACACGATCAGCGGCGGCAATGGCGAGGACCTGATCAAAGGCGGAGCTGGCGCTGATGACCTGTCTGGCGATCAGGGACAAGACAGGGTCTGGGGCGGCGTAGGTGATGACGACATCGACGGCGGCCAGGGAGATGATCGGCTCTTTGGGGAGGGCGGAAACGACGCGATTGAAGGCGGTCAGGGGCAGGACCAGTTAGATGGCGGCGCAGGCGATGATCGTTTGTCGGGCGGTCAGGGCGACGACCTGATCCGAGGCCAATCCGGCGATGACACCTTGATTGGCGGCAAGGTCAGGACCGCCTTTTTGGCAATGCAGGCGATGATCTCATAATTGGCGACGAAGGCGACGATCTGCTTAAGGGCGGCGATGGCGACGACCTGCTCGATGGCGGCGCAAATATTGATCGCGTGTTTGGCGGTGCTGGCGATGACGAAATCAGCGGTGGCGACGGTCAGGATCAGTTGTTTGGCGGCGATGACCGTGACACGTTCTTGCAAGGCGATGCCCGAAGCAGCAATGGCGATTTTATTGATGGGGGCACGGGCGGCGACGATTTTGACACGCTTGACTTGCGTGAAACCGGCCCGTTCCGTCTAACCAACCTGTGTCTTGATGCCGATGGCAACAGCCAATCTGGGCGCGTAGAGCTGTTGAATGAGAACGGCAACGTCATTGGCGGGTTTGAGTTCCGCGAGATCGAGAGGATTGTGCCGTGCTTTACCTCCTGCACCATGATCGCGACGCCGCGGGGCGAGGTCCCGATCGAGCGGCTCGTTGAAGGGGACAAGGTGATCACCCGTGACAACGGTATTCAGGAGATACGCTGGATTGGCAGCAAAGAGGTGAGTGCCGCGATGACGGTGGAGCTGCCGAAGCTGCGCCCGGTCCGGGTCGCCGCGGGGGCCTTGGGCAAAGGGTTGCCTGAACGGGATCTGGTGCTGTCGCCCAACCACCGGGTGCTGCTGATGGAGGACCGGGTGAATATGCTCTTTGAGGAGCCTGAGGTTCTGTCGGTGGTCAAGCATCTCGTCGGGCGGGAGGGGATTTGCGAAAGTGCCGAGAGCTGCGTCACCTATTGGCATGTGCTCTTTGACCGCCATGAGGTGATCTTATCGAACGGCGCCTGGAGCGAGAGTTTTCAACCCGGCGACTACACGTTGAAGGGCATTGGTGCGGCGCAGCGCGCTGAGGTCATGGCCCTGTTCCCGCAACTGGCGAGCCGCGCGGGCGTCGAAGGGTTTGAGGCTGCGCGGATGACCCTGAAGCGCTACGAGGCGGAGCTGCTGCGCGGGTAGACCAATGCGGCGCCTCAGTGTTTGCGCTCCCGCCATGCGGCCCAGTCCTGCGGCGTGTCGAGATCAAGGGTTGCGTTATCGCTGGGCAGGATAACGGGCTCTACGGTATCGACATTGTTTGAAATTACCTTACGGGCGCCTTGATCGCCTGTGAGCTGTGCAAGCTCTTTGAAACAGGCGCGGGGGAAGAGGACAGGATGGCCGGGGACCCCATCAGGCGTGGTGCCGCGCAAAATAGCGCGGGGATTGAGGGCGTGGGCGTTCCGCAGTGTCTCAATGTCGTTCTGCGTTATGCCGGGCATATCGGCGGGCAGGATCAAAGCCGCGGAGCACCATTTGGGCACGGCTGAAATGCCGATGGAGATCGATCCACCCATGCCTTGTTCGGGCGCAGGGTTGTCGATCAATGTGAGCGCGTGCATATCAGCCAGCGCGGCCCGCCTCGCGGGACGATCTGCGCGCAGCACAACAATCGTGTCGGACGTTCCGTGGCCGGGTTTAGCAAGGCAGGCGGCGCGGTCTGCGATCAGGGGGACGCCGCCCACCAGTTCCATCAGCTTATCGCCGCCTTCCATGCGGGACGACGCCCCGGCGGCCAGCAGGATTGTGGCCACGTTTGGTGCGCCGATATTCAATGCAGGCTGGTCTTGGAGAAGACGTTGATCAGCACGATGCCCGCGATGATCAGCGCCAGCCCCAAAACAGCCGGGGCATCAAGTTTCTGACCGAAATAGAAATAGCCGATGACCGCAATCAGGATGATCCCAAAGCCAGACCACAATGCATACATCACGCCGACCGGCATGTATTTGAGCGTCAGCGCCAGCAGATAGAAGGATATCACATAGGCCACCACCACCGTGACCGAGGGCCAAAACCGGGTGAATTGCTGGCTGGCTTGCAAGGCTGTTGTGCCAATGGTTTCGGCGATCACGGCCGCGATCAGGTAGAGGAAGTGCTTGGGCATAGGCCCCCCGTTTTCTAACGCCCTATATAGCGGTCTTGGCGGTGATTGACGCCGACAATGACATTGACGACAGCCGCACCCAGCAGAGAGAGTGCGACGATTTTCCAGTCCAAGACAGCAAAGGCCGCGAGGAAAAGCAATGCGTCAAAGCCAAGCTGCACCCATCCCGCTTGAATGCCGATGCGCTCTTGCAAAAACAGCGCGAGCACCCCAATCCCGCCGAGGCTTGCGCCATGGCGAAACAGGACAATAAGACCGATCCCAATCAAGGCGCCGGATAAAAGCGCCCCGAAATAGATATTGAGCGTGGCGATCGTGAAGGCGTGCGGGAAGACTTCTGACATCGCTGAGACGAGGGCCACGGCAATGAAGCTTTTAACCGTGAAACGCAAACCCATACGAATGAGGCCGAGCACATAGAAAGGCAGGTTCAGCAAGAAGAACCAAACCCCGAAGGACAGATCGCTGGCATAGGCCAGTAAGACCCCGAGACCCGCGGTTTGGCCGGTGATGAGCCCCAGATGGGTCAAAAACTGTACCCCGACGGCGCAAAGCGCTGTGCCCAGGACGAAGGCCAAAGCGTCCTCCCAAAGGGCGTGCTGGGTTGGTTTATGGGGTTCGTTTTTCATATGCGCCAAAAGAAAAGGGCCGGAGGAATGCCCCCGGCCCATATCAGCTATTGATGTTCAGTTACATCGCCTTGTTCAGGTTCTCATCGATCTTTTCGAGGAAGCCTTCGGTTGTCAGCCATGTCTGATCAGGGCCGACCAAAAGCGCGAGGTCTTTGGTCATGGAGCCGCTCTGGACCGTGTCGACGATGACCTTCTCGAGCGTGTCCGCGAAGCTCATAAGCTGTTCGTTGCTGTCGAGCTTGGCGCGGTGCTTGAGGCCACCGGTCCACGCAAAGATAGACGCGATGGAGTTGGTAGACGTCGCCTCACCTTTCTGGTGCTGGCGGTAGTGACGGGTGACGGTGCCGTGGGCGGCCTCCGCCTCGACGATTTTGCCATCGGGCGTCATTAGCTGCGATGTCATCAGACCGAGCGAGCCGAAGCCTTGCGCCACGGTGTCAGACTGCACGTCGCCATCGTAGTTTTTACAAGCCCAGACGAAGCCGCCGTTCCACTTCATGGCGCAGGCGACCATGTCGTCGATCAGGCGGTGTTCATAGGTGATGCCTTTTTCTTTGAACTTCGCCTCGAACTCGGCTTCGTAGATTTCCTGGAACAGCTCAAGGAAGCGGCCATCATATTGCTTCAAGATTGTGTTCTTGGTGGACAAGTAGACCGGCCAGCCGAGGTTCAAGCCGTAATTCATCGAGGCGCGTGCGAAGTCTTTGATCGACTCGTCGAGGTTGTACATCGACATGAAGACACCGGATGCAGGGGCGTCGAACACTTCATGCTCTTCGACCGTGCCGTCTTCGCCAACGAATTTCATGCTGAGCTTGCCCGGCCCGGGGAATTTCATATCTGTGGCGCGGTACTGGTCGCCGAATGCGTGGCGGCCGATGACGATGGGCTGGGTCCAGCCCGGCACAAGGCGCGGCACGTTGGAGCAGATAATCGGCTGGCGGAACACAACGCCGCCCAGAATGTTTCGGATGGTCCCGTTTGGGGAGCGCCACATTTTCTTGAGGCCGAATTCCTCGACGCGGGCCTCATCGGGCGTGATGGTCGCGCATTTGACGGCGACGCCAACTTCTTTGGTCTTTTCAGCCGCATCAATGGTGATCTGGTCATTGGTGTCATCACGCGCTTCGATGCCGAGATCATAGTAGAGCAGGTCAACGTCCAGATAGGGTAGGATCAGTTTGTCCTTGATGAATTGCCAGATGATGCGGGTCATCTCATCGCCATCCATCTCGACGATGGGGTTTTCTACCTTGATCTTAGACATTGGGGCCTCCGGCTACGTTGGGATTCGTTGCGAGCGTCTTAGACCAGTCGGGCGGCTATGAAAAGGCTGTATGCGAAGGTATACTGAAATGCCGTTATGCGCTTATGACACGCTTTGATAGGCGCGGTTGCCATAGAGCAGCGGCGCGCCATCTGCGAAGCGCACGGCGCGGACCTGACCGATCATGACGTGATGTGTTCCGATCCGTTCATGACTTTTGAGGCGGCAATCAAAGCTGGCCAGTGCCGAGGCGAGGGCAGGGGCGCCGGTGCTGAGCGGCTCGAACTCCGCGGCGGCGAACTTGTCCCCGCTTGACGGCGTGCTGCGGGAGGCAAAGACATTCGCGATGTCCTTTTGGTCCTGCCCCAAAGCGTTGACGCAGAAGCATTGGTTTTCGAGGATTTTTGCGGTGGCTGAGGCCTCGTGATGCAAACAAACCAATAGCGTTGGCGCGTCCCCATCTGCCGAGACGCTGGACATGGCCGACACGGTCGCGCCCGCGCGGCCCGCATCGCCATCGGTCGTCACGATTGTAACGGTTGAGACGAGCGCGCTCATCGCGTCAATAAAATCAGTTTTGAGTTGCGTATCGGGCATGACGCCTCCTTGCCCGTGAGCTAGGCCGAGCGCAAGCCTTGCCAAGCGCTTTTCGCTGCCACATGGTGCCGGGCATGACGCATCCCGTAAATGACATCGCGGCGCTGGATCAGGCGCATGGCCTGCACCCTTGGACCCATTTCGACAGCTTTCAGGCCGAGGCGCCTTTGGTGATTGAACGCGGCGAAGGCTGCGTGTTGTGGGACCGCGACGGGCGGGAATATCTGGACGCGGTTGGCGGGCTTTGGTGCACCAATATCGGTTTGGGCCGCCGGGAGATGGCCGAGGCTATTGCCGCGCAGGCCGAAAAGCTCGCGTTTTCGAACAATTTCGTCGACATGACCCATGGGCCTGCGGCCTTGCTGGCGGCAAAGCTGGCGGAGATTGCACCGGGGGATCTGAACCGGGTGCATTTCACGACGGGCGGATCGACGGCCATCGACAGCGCCTACCGGATGGCGATTTACTATCACCGTTGCCGGGGCGAGACGGAGCGCACGCATGTGATTGCGCGCGATGACAGCTATCACGGCTCGACCTTTGCCAGCATCTCCATCGGGAAGCGCGCGGGCGACAAGGTGCCGGAGTTTCACTACAAAGAGGATGGCATTCACCATCTTTCAACGCCCAATACGTACCGCATGCCGGAGGGCATGGATGAGGCCGCGTTTTGTGACCATCTTGTCGCGGAGTTCGAGGCGAAGATTACTGAATTGGGCGCGGAGCGGATCGCGGCGTTCTTTGCGGAGCCGATACAGGCTTCGGGCGGGGTGATCATGCCGCCTTCGGGGTATCTGGCCGCCATGGCGCGGATCTGCCGGGCGCATGGGATCATTTTCATTGCAGACGAGGTGGTGACGGGATTTGGGCGGCTGGGCAAGTGGTTCGCTGCGAGGGATGTTTTTGACGCGCAGCCGGATATTATTTGTTGTGCGAAAGGTCTGAGCTCCGGCTACCAACCTATTGGTGCTGTTATATTTTCGGATCAAATTTATGCGGCGATGCAAGGCGACCGGTGGTATGCGTCTGGGTTTACCTATTCGGGCCATCCCGTTGCGTGCGCGGCGGCGTTGAAGAATATCGAGATCATCGAACGAGAGGGGCTGCTGGACCACGCGGCCCATATCGGTGCTTATTTTCAGGAGCGTCTGCAGAGCTTGAGCGACCTTCCATTTGTGGGATCGGTGCGCGGCCAAGGTTTGATCGCCTGTGTTGAGAGTGTCGCTGATAAGGACAGTAAAACGCTCCTGCCTGATGAGATTGATATCGGGAAGCGTATTTCAAACGTGGCGGAGGCCAAGGGGCTGATGGTGCGGCCTATAGGGCATCTTAATGTGATGTCTCCGCCCTTGGTGATCACGCAGGCGCAAGTGGATTTTGTGGTTGAAACGCTTGGGGCGTCAATCAAAGAGGTCGCGAATGCGCTGACCCATGACAACGTTAAGGTAGGTTAAGAATGGCACTGACTGACGCGGCATCCGATGTCGACACCGCTGTAACCCGCGACGGGCAGCGCGGCATGTCTTTTGAGAACGCTTTTGGTGGCGCATTGTCGTTTCTGCGTCGAACTTATACGAAGGATTTGACCGGTGTTGATCTGGCTGTGACAGGTGTGCCGTTCGACCAAGCGGTGACCAACAGGCCGGGAACGCGTTTCGGGCCGCGTGCTATTCGGGAAGCTTCCACCTTGCAGGCGATGGACGCGCCATACGGGTGGGACATCAATCCGATGACCGATTTTAATGTGATCGACTACGGTGATTTAGCGTTTGATTACGGGGATATACCTCGCTTTCCTCAAGCATTAACAGATCATATCGCGGGTATTTTGGCTGCGGGGGCCGGGTCGCTGGTCCTAGGCGGGGACCACTATATTAGCTTCCCGATTTTACGCGCCTATGTCGCCAAGTTTGGCCCGCTGAGCTTGCTGCAATTTGATGCCCATTCCGACACATGGCCGGATGATGACATGGCCCGTGTCGATCATGGCACAATGTTTTACAAGGCCGTGAAAGAGGGCCTGATTGACCCCGCACGCTCTGTCCAAGTGGGGATCCGCACGCAGTGTGAGGATTATCTGGGCGTTAACATCATTGACGCGCCAGAGGTCCATACCATTGGGCCGGAAAAGACTTTGGAGAAGATCAAATCCATCATTGGCGATCATCAAACCTACCTGACGTTCGACATTGATTGCCTTGATCCGGCCTTTGCGCCGGGGACGGGGACGCCAGTATCAGGCGGGCTGAGTTCGGCGCAGGCGCTTGCAATCCTGCGGGGGCTTAAGGGGATGAATATGGTCGGCGGCGACGTTGTTGAGGTCTCCCCCCAATATGACACGACGGGGGCCACGGCGATCGCGGGCGCGCATATTGCGACCGAGTTGATGTGTCTTTACTGCGCCAATCTGTCACAAAGTTGAAACCCTTTTGTCATATAAACAAGGGCTAACGAACTCCGCCGGGCAGAGGTCAAAATGAAACAAGCAACGCGTGAAATCAGCTACGCCCATTCGGCGAAAACCAAAGCCGGGCGTGCATTGATCCGCACAATGGAAAACACAACGGGTCGGATCAAGCTGATCAAGCAGGCCAAAGGTTACGAGCATGAGGTCGCGGCCGGTGCCAATTTCTGGACCGTGATGGCGGAACGCTACGGTCTAAGCTTAGAGATCGTCGGCGGAAGCCTCGACAACATTCCCAGCGACGGCCCGTTGATCACGATCGCCAACCACCCCTACGGTATCCTTGATGGGCTTATGATGGGCCATATTCTGAGCCATATCAGAGGCGATTTTCGTATTCTTGCCCATAAAGTGTTTCGCAAGGCGGAAGAGATCAACAGGGTCATCCTGCCCGTGAGCTTTGATGAGACGAAGGCGGCAGTGGCACAGAACCTTGCCACACGCCGCGCCGCGCTGGATTACATGAAGGAGGGCGGTGCGATAGGAATTTTTCCGGGTGGCACGGTCTCAACAGCGGCCAAACCATTTGGCGCGCCGCTTGATCCCGGCTGGCGCAGCTTCACGGCGAAGCTTGTGTCAAAATCGGAGGCCGCCGTCGTCCCGATCTATTTTGACGGAAGAAACTCGCGTCTGTTTCAATTGGCGAGCCACGCGCATTACACGCTGCGAATGGGGCTGCTGATCAATGAATTTAAGCGCAAGGCGGGTAAGCCCGTGCGTATTGTGATTGGGGAGCCTATCGCGCGATCAGAGTTGAATAAATACAGCCGCGACCCCAAAGGAATGATGGATTTCCTGCGCCAGTCCACCTATGACCTGTCTCCAACGCCCATCGTGCCAGCCAATCAGCCGGTGCCGCACGGGTTTGAGTTTGAAGACAAGCATAAAAGGGCTGCGCATGGCGGTCGGCATATTTGACAGCGGATTGGGCGGGCTGACCGTCTACGACCGGATCGCGCAAGACCTGCCCGAGCTGCCTGTCTGCTATTTTGCCGACAGCGCCAACACACCCTATGGAACGCGGACAGCCGACAATATCTATGAGCTGACGACTGCTGCGGTCGGCGCGATGTTTGATCACGGCTGCAATCTGGTGATCCTGGCCTGCAACACGGCCTCCGCGGCGGCGTTGCGCCGGATGCAAGAGCATTGGGTGCCACGCGACAAGCGGGTCTTGGGTGTTTTCGTGCCAATGATCGAAGCATTGACGGAACGCAAATGGGGCGACAACTCCCCGCCGCGGGAGGTGGATGTGAAGCACGTCGCCCTGTTCGCGACGCCTGCAACAGTTGCCAGTCGCGCATTCCAACGCGAATTAGCGTTTCGTGCCATAGGGGTAGACGTCGAAGCTCAACCATGTGGTGGGCTGGTGGACGCATTGGAAGACGGCGATGAGATGTTGGCCGAAGCGCTGGTGAGATCGCATGTGGACGCGCTGAAACGGCGGATGCCACACCCGCAGGCCGCGATTTTGGGCTGCACCCATTACCCCTTGATGCAGGCCGCGTTTCAAGAGGCCTTGGGCGCGGATGTGACAGTCTACAGCCAAGCCGGGTTGGTTTCGGCAAGCCTGGACGATTATTTGAAGCGCCATCCCTCCATGTTGGGCGACGGCACTGAGACCCAGTTTCTGACTACAGGCGACGCGCGGCAGGTCACGGACCGTGCGACACAGTTTTTGCGACGAAAGATTGAATTTGAGGCGGCCTGATTGCCGCGCAGCCTTCTTTCTTCTACACCCACGTAAATTCTGAATTCGAGTGCTCTCATGACCCATAAAATCGCCATCCTTGGTGCGTCCGGCTATACCGGCGCTGAGCTTGTCCGGCTGATCGCCACCCATCCTACCATGTCCATTGCGGCGCTATCGGCGGACCGTAAGGCGGGGATGAATATGGCGCAGGTTTTCCCGCATCTGCGCCACCTTGATCTGCCGAAGCTGGTAAAGATCGATGAGATCGATTTCGCGGGGGTCGACCTGTGTTTCTGCGCCTTGCCGCATAAAACCTCTCAGGAGGTGATTGCCAAACTGCCGAAGGAATTGAAGATCGTCGACCTATCGGCCGACTTCCGGCTGCGCGACGCCGAGGCCTATGAAAAATGGTACGGCAATCCCCACAGCGCTTTGGGGCAGCAGGCGGAGGCGGTGTATGGCGTGACAGAGTTCTACCGCGACGAGATCAAATCGGCACGTTTGGTGGCGGGCACCGGGTGCAATGCGGCGACAGGGCAATACGCGCTGCGGCCATTGATCGAGGCTGGGTTGATTGACCTTGATGAGATCATCATCGACCTGAAGACCGGCGTGTCGGGGGCGGGGCGGTCATTGAAGGAAAACCTTCTGCATGCTGAGCTGTCGGAGGGCGCGCACCCATATGCTGTTGGCGGCACGCACCGGCATTTGGGCGAGTTTGATCAGGAGTTCAGCGCGATTGCCGGGCGGTCCGTAAAGGTGCAGTTCACGCCACACCTTTTGCCCTCCAATCGGGGGATCGTTGCGACGGTCTATGTCAAAGGCGACGCAGAAGCGATTCAAAGCGCATTTGAAACCGCATATTCAGGCGAGCCTTTTGTCGAGGTTTTGCCGATGGGAGAGGTCCCTTCAACACGCCATATCCGGGGCTCCAACTTTGTGCATCTCAGCGTGGTTGCAGACCGCATTGACGGGCGTGCCATCATCATCTGCGCGCTTGATAACCTCACCAAAGGGTCATCGGGGCAGGCATTGCAAAATGCCAATCTGATGTTAGGTGAGGATGAAACCGCGGGCCTGATGCTCGCGCCGATATTCCCGTAGAAGGAGCGCCATGCGCGGGCTGAAAAAACAACGCCGGATCCAGATCGTCGCCTTGGCCGTGGTGGGCCTCATCATCGCCACGGTCACGATCGGGTATGCGCTGCGCGATGGCATCAACTTTTTCTATTCGCCCACCCAAGTGGTTGAGAACCCGCCATCCGAGGCCGAGGAATTTCGCATCGGCGGGCTGGTTGTGGCTGATAGCATCGTCAATGGCGATGGCTTTGCATTCCAGTTTGTCGTGACAGATGGCAATGCGGAAGTGCCTGTCGCCTATGTCGGAAATGAGCCGCGCCCGGACCTCTTTAAGGAGGGTGAGGGCACTGTTGCGACAGGACGCTACGTGAACAACGTCTTCCAAGCCCATACGATCTTTGCAAAACATGATGAGACCTACATGCCGGTAGAGGTCATTGATGCGCTGAAGGAGCAAGGCGTTTACAAAGACCCTGACGCGTAAAGCACCGTTCGGTGCGCTCAATCTCTCTTAACCACAAAGCGGCACTCTCCCTTCGAGTTTTTCGAGGGGACGACCATGATCAATGTAGACGACATCACTCAAGAGATTTTGCGCGCTGAGGGTGGCTATGTGAATGACCCTGACGACCCCGGCGGGGCCACAAATTTTGGGGTTACGATCCACACGATGCGCCGCCTTGGGCTGGATTTAACGGGTGACGGACGGGTGACGGTTGCAGATGTGAAAGCGTTGACGCGCGAGCAGGCGGCCGAGATCTTTGAAGATCACTATTATCGCCGACCGCGCATCGACGCGTTGCCGGGCCCGATTCAAGCCAGCGTCTACGATATGTATGTGAATGCGGGGTCGAATGCGGTGAAAATTCTGCAACGCCTGTTGCGGGAGATGGGGTATGACATCGCCAAAGACGGCGCGATTGGTCCGCAGACGATCCGCACCTGTTTTGCCGCACATGGCGAGGCCAAGGATTTTCTGGTCGATGCTTACGGGATTGCGCGGCGCAACTACTATTATGCGATTGGCGACCGGCGCCCGGCTTCGCGCAAATACGCGCGGCGGCGCAATGGCGGCAAGGGCGGCTGGATCACCCGCGCCGAGAAATTCATGGATGCGGCCTATCACCTGACCATGGCGCAGCACAAAGCGCGGGTCCGAAAATGGGCCTGATCGGTCGCATATTTGGCGGCACGGCCATGCAGGTCGGCCAGACGGTGAGCAATGTCGCAGATGGGTTTCGGCCCAATGCGACCAAGGCGATGATCCTCGGTCATGAAAGCTACCGCGCCGCACTTGATCAACATGGCAAGGAGTTTCAATACAGGCGGATCGGCTGGTTTGACGCGATTATGAACGGGCTGAACCGCCTGCCGCGCCCGTTTCTGGCCTTGGGCACATTGGGGTTGTTTGTCTTTGCCATGGTCGATCCGGCAAATTTCGCGCCGCGTATGATGGGGCTCAATGCCGTGCCGGAACCGCTTTGGTGGCTTCTGGGGGCCATTGTGAGTTTCTATTTTGGCGCGCGGGAGCTGCATTACTCTCGGGGGCCCGGCCGTCTGTCACCAAAAGGTCAGCAGGCGGCACCTACGCCGCAAAGAGCCGGAACCCCGTCACCCAATGCCGCCTTGGAAGCCTGGCGCGCGCGCCGGGGCGGTTAATTAAATGACGCTTTGACGGGAGGTTCCTCTTTTCTAAACCGATTAGTTCGCTATTTTGCGTTCAAAGGCAGAGAGAGGCCCGTCAGATGCAGTATGAAACCCTGAAATATTCGGTGCGCAACCACACCGCCGTCATTCAATTTTCACGCCCTGACGTGATGAATGCGCTGAACACCCAGATGCGCGCAGAGCTGCTGCACGCAATCAAAGCGGGTGAGAAAGAAGCACGGGTCATCGTAATGACGGGCAAGGGGCGCGCGTTCTGCTCGGGTCAGGATTTGGGCGACCGCGCGACCGTCGCCAGCATCGATCTGGAGCGCACATTGCGTGACGAATATATTCCGATGCTGCGCGCGATTTATGACTGTACCATTCCTGTGATCTCTGCGGTGAATGGACCGGCTGCAGGTGCAGGGGCAAATCTGGCATTGGCGGCCGACGTGGTGATCGCCACCGAAAGCGCTGTATTTTTGCAGGCATTTACCCGGATCGGGCTGATCCCGGATGCTGGCGGCACTTACTTCTTGCCGCGCCAGATCGGGATGGCGAAAGCCATGGGGGCGGCTTTGTTTGCCGAGCCTGTGACAGCCAAACAGGCCTCGGATTGGGGCATGATCTGGGAAGCCGTGCCCGATGACCAGTTTGAGCAGGTCTGGAAAGACCGCGCTGCGCATCTGGCCAACGGGCCGACCGCAGCCTATGCGCGGGCCAAGCAGGCCATACGCAAAGGCTACGAGAACGGGCTGGAAAAGCAGCTCCTTTTGGAGGCGAAGCTGCAAGGCGAATTGGGCAAGACCCATGATTTCCGCGAAGGCGTCTTGGCGTTCCTAGACAAGCGCGCTGCCGGGTTTGAGGGCCGTTAACCGTCTTCGTTAGCGAGGACGTCCCCCACCAATGGGATCGCGCAACGCGGCCTGACGCCGTTCTGAGATTGCTTTGATCAAATGGCGTTCCAGAACTGTCGGTTTGCGTTCGACGCGCCTGTAGCGAGAGCCGTCAATTTCGCGCGTGACCATATCATGCTCTATCAGGGTTCGTCGGATCAGCACGTGATCGCCGAAACGCTCGCCGTCTTTTATGGCCACATTCACCTCTTTCTCAGTCAAGTCGCGCCGTCCCGGCAGAACCGCCCAAAAGGCCGCGAGACAGAGCCCCTGAACCGATGTTTTCAACGGCCAGCGGGTCATACGCCCTTCCAGATCGAACACGCGCAGCGCGTCGCGCAACCTGCGGTTTTCAAGCTCGCTGAGCGGGGGGGCGGGTTGAGGTGAGCCATGTTCGGCTTTGAGCGCTTGGTGATTGCGATATCCGGCCGCACGGGCGAGCAAAGCAAGCGTTTGCGCCTGACCGGGCGAGGTGTCGGGCCAGTTTTCACGCAGATGGCGCGCAAATTTCGACAGATCCTCGATCACGAGGGGGATGGATGACGTGGGCATAAGCCTGAACCTTTCTCAACGCGTCGTAAAATGGTCGAGAGCCGTCCTTGTCGACCGTGACGCCATTAAAAAGTTTGGCTTCAGGTCTGTTGGTCTGCAGCAAGGTTTAGCATAGCCCATTGGGGCCGACGGCGTCTGGGTCCTTGCCGACCCGTGACGCTGACATAGAGGCGCGCAGCGATTTTGCCAAGCGCTGCCCGCGAAGTTTTTTAACTCATTTCGCCGCTGACGATCTGATTGGCAAAATGGTGGTTGGTGTCGCGATGCTCCGCCTCATCGGCACGGATCAACAGAACCACCTCGCGCAGCCGCGCGTCATCGGGCAGGTTCCAGTAGTCCTTCGCCAGCTGCGGCGCGGGCACGTTTTCGACATTTCCGGCGTCGATTTCTTCGAGGTATTGCGTGTAGCTGACGACCGCTTCTTCTTCGAGATAGCCTACGACCCGATGCGCAATGCGTGGCGCCAGAAGGTAGAGGAAGAAATACGCGTTGTAGAAGAAGAACTGCGTGACCATGATCAAAAACCGTTCAAACCCAGAGGGTTGAGCGATGTGGATGAAGGTCATGAGGTGCATCCGCTCATTGTCGGCTTCCTCGATCAACTCCTTGATCCAACCCTGATCATCGCGGATATGGCGGATGGCTTTGAGGTGCTGCAAGAGCCCGCCGACCATTCCGGGGACGGCTGCGACCGTTTCAAGGACGACCGCGCGATGACCATAGCGGCCCGCAAAAAACCTATCCGCGAAAAAGCGCATGAACTTCACCAGGCGATAGGCGAATTTATCGCGGAAATCCTGTGGCGTGTGATGGGCGGGTTGGAATTCGGCTTCAGCGGTTTTGAAGTCGGATGCGTGTTTCATCGCGGGGGGTCGGGCTCCTCTAATTTGCTGTTGAAACAGAGATAGGATGACCTGAGTGTTTCTGTAGGGTTTTACCCTGCGACATAATCGCCGCGCTGCAGCGAACTGCGTGCGATGCGGAAATACACGCTGTCGCACCATGTATCACCGACTTTCAGCGTCCGGCTGGCGCGACCGGTTTCCTCAAAGCCGAGCGTTTTTAGCAATGTGATGGAAGCCGTGTTGCGCGGGTCAGTATCCGCGGTGATCTGGGGCAAGTTGAGCGTTTCAAAACACCAGGGAATCAGGGCCTGCAAACACTCGCGCATCAAACCTTTGCGCCAATGGGCTCGGTTCAAGATGAAGCCAATTTCGTCATTTGAATGGATGCCGGCTGTGCCGATGGCGCGTCCCTCAAGTGTAATCACGAAATAGCCGGGGTGTTCGGCCTGCATGAAACTGCGCACGCGCTGCTCGGTTTGGGCAAGCTGCGCGTCAGGCAGCGTGTCCCAGTAGCGCATCGTTTTGGCGTCTCCATACACCTCGAACAGGTCGGCCGCGTCGCGGTCTTGCGCAGGTCGGATCAAAAGGCGTTCGGTCGTGATCATAACGAAAAAGGCCGTCCTGTTGGACGGCCGATCTTGTCTTATTTGCGTTTTTCGATGTCAACATAGTCGCGCATCGTTTCGCCCATATAGAGCTGACGTGGCCGGCCGATTTTCAGTTTCGGATCGGCGAGCTGTTCTTTCCACTGGCTGATCCAACCCACGGTGCGCGCCAGCGCGAAGATCGGCGTGAACATAGAGGTTGGGAAGCCCATGGCCTCGAGAATGATGCCTGAATAGAAGTCGACATTCGGGAACAGCTTTTTCTCGGTGAAATACGGGTCTTCCAACGCCGCCTTTTCAAGCGCCTTGGCGACTTGCAGCTTTGGATTGTTGTCCACGCCCAGCAGGTCGAGCACCTCATCTGCCGACTTCTTCATAACCTTCGCGCGCGGGTCGAAGTTTTTGTAGACGCGGTGCCCGAAGCCCATCAGGCGGAACGGGTCGTTCTTGTCTTTGGCGCGGGCGATGTATTCAGGGATGCGGTCTACGGTGCCGATCTCTTCGAGCATCTCAAGGCAGGCTTGGTTCGCGCCGCCATGGGCCGGGCCCCAAAGGCACGCGATGCCAGCTGCGATACACGCAAACGGGTTCGCGCCCGAGGACGACGCCAAGCGCACTGTTGAGGTCGACGCGTTCTGCTCGTGATCGGCATGCAGCGTGAAGATGCGGTCCATTGCGCGGCTGAGGATCGGGTTGACCTGATAGTCTTCTGCCGGAACCGCGAAACACATGCGCAGGAAGTTGGACGCGTAATCGAGATCATTGCGCGGATAAACGAAGGGCTGGCCGATGGAGAATTTGTACGCCCAAGCCGCAATCGTTGGCATCTTGGCGATCAGGCGGATCGAGGCGACCTCACGCTGATGCGGGTCATTGATGTCCGTACTGTCATGGTAGAAGGCCGACATCGCGCCGGCGACGCCAGTCATGATCGCCATCGGATGCGCATCACGCCGGAACCCGCGGTAGAAATAAACCATCTGCTCATGCAGCATCGTGTGATTGGTGACGAGCGTTTCAAAGTCTTCCAGCTGTTGCGCTGAGGGCAGTTCGCCATAGAGGAGCACGTAGCAGACCTCGAGGTAATGCGAATCCTCGGCCAATTGGTCGATCGGATAGCCGCGATGAAGCAGCTCGCCTTTGTTGCCATCGATGAAGGTGATGGTGCTGTCGCAGGCCGCCGTCGACGTAAAGCCAGGGTCATAAGTGAAGACACCGCCCTGCGCATAGAGCTTGGTGATGTCGAGCACATCTGGTCCCGCTGTCGGCGACAGGATTGGCAACTCAATTTCTTTGCCGTCGAAGGTTAATTTCGCGGATTTATCGGCCATTCTGACACCTCTTTGATCTTCTAGGCGCGCTGTTGGCTATACCGCGCCGTCCTGTTGCAATGGACCCCAAAAGGTCCAAAAATTCTATGTTAGACGCATTTTGTTAGGGTTATCCCTGAGCGTCTTTGAGGCGGGCAAGCGTTTCCTCTTGCCCGATCAGCATCATCATATCGAAGACACTGGGAGAGACGGCGCGCCCCGAAAGAGCAGCACGAAGCGGACCGGCCAATTTGCCGAACCCCATCTCCTTGGATGCTGCGAAATCGTTCAGCACGCCCTCAAGCGTTTCACGGGCCCAATTAGCAGTTTGCAGCTGCGGCGTCAATTCATTCAGTATACCACGGGATACAGAATCTAGGTGCTTCGCGGCCTTCTCATCGGGCGCAAACGGACGGCTGCCGAGGACAAAATGTGCTTTATCCAAAAGGGCCTGCAGTGTTTTGGCGTTGGTTTTGAGAATGGGCAAGGCCCGCATCAATGAGTCTTTCTGCACCTGCGAAAGGTTTGCGGAACTTTGGCTTTTTTTGTAATGTTCAATATCGCGGATCAACGTCTCATCATCACTCATAGCGATGTGGTGCCCGCAAATATTTTCCATTTTCTTAAAATCGAGCCGGGCAGGCGCTTTTCCGATCCCTGACAGGTCAAACCAGTCGCGCGCCTGCGTGTCGGTGAAGACCTCATCATCGCCGTGGCTCCAACCCAGCCGGGCCAGATAATTGCGCAGCCCGGCGGGCGTGTAGCCCATGGCCGCGTATTCCTCGACGCCCAGCGCGCCATGACGTTTGGACAGCTTTTTGCCATCAGGGCCGTGGATCAGGGGAATATGAGCGTAGGTTGGCAGGTCCCACCCCATGGCTTCATAGATAAGCTTTTGACGGAAAGCGTTTGCGAGGTGATCATCACCTCTAATTACATGCGTCACCCCTATGTCGTGATCATCGACTACTACCGCTAGCATATAGACTGGTGTTCCGTCCGAGCGGAGGAGGATCATATCATCGAGCTGTTCCCCCCACACAACACTGCCTTGCACGGCGTCAGCAATCGTATCGGCCGTTCTTTCAGGAGCCTTAATGCGAATAACGAAGGGAAGATCGGGGTGTTCGGACGCGGGCTTATCGCGCCAATAAAAGTTCATTGGTCTACGTTCTGCTCGAGCCAAGTCTCTTTCAGCAGCAGTCTCTTCTTGAGACCAAAAGCACTTATAGGCCTTTCCCTCAGCCAACAGGTGATGGGCGACCTCTGCGTGGCGCGCGGCCGCCTCAAACTGCGATGTCGCCTCGCCGTCCCAATCAAGGCCAAGCCAGCTTAGCCCGTCCAGGATCGCTTGGGTGGCTTCAGGGGTAGAGCGCGCCCGGTCGGTATCTTCGATGCGCAGCAGGAATTTGCCGCCGCGCCCGCGCGCATAAAGCCAGTTGAACAACGCAGTGCGCGCGCCGCCAATATGCAGAAAGCCCGTGGGTGACGGCGCGAAACGGGTGACAATGGAGGCGTCGGACATGGGCGGGTTTAACCTTTTGGCAACCAAGATTTGGCTAATGTGAGCGATGTTGGAGGCGTGTTTAGGCCGGTCTGATCATGGAAACAAGTGCAGCCTCCGGCGCCTTTGGGGCGCGGTTTTGGCAAAGCGGCCTCGCGTTGCAGGTCATGGCGCGCAACCAGGTTTTCCTGTGGCTGCCGATCTATTTTGGCGTGGGCGTCGGTCTGTACTTCTCTTTGATGTTCGAGCCGCCGCGCGTGATCTTTGTGTGGAGTATCGTAGGTGGGGTGCTTTGCCCCGCGTTGGCGCGCCTGTTTCCCCGGATTTTGCCCTTTGCCTGGGCCTTGTGTTTTGCCTGCGCGGGCTTTGGCATGGCCGGTCTGCACAGCCACCGCGTCGCGGCCCCGGTCTTGGAGTATCGCTACTACGGGCCAATAGAAGGGCGGGTGGTCAATATTGACCGCTCCGCCTCCGGCGCGCTCAGAACGACATTGGATCAGGTGAGGTTGGACCGGATCGCCCCGGTGAACCGTCCGGCCCGGGTGCGCGTCTCCTTCCACGGCGAGCAGCCTTATGTGGACCCAAAACCGGGGCAGATACTGATGATGACCGGGCATTTGTCGCCGCCTTCAGGTCCGGTTGAGCCGGGCGGGTTCGACTTTCAGCGCCATGCCTGGTTTCAGCAGCTGGGCGCCGTTGGTTACACAAGGGTGCCTGTGCTTTTGCAAAGTCCGGCCGAGCGCAACAGCTTGTCCCTAAAGGTTTTTGCGTTTCGAATGCAGCTGTCGGAGGCGATCAAATCGCGTATGGCGCCCCGCGAAGGCGCCTTTGCCAGCGCGATCATCACCGGGGACCGTTCAGACATCGATGCGGCGGCTTTGGAGGCCTTGCGCGCCTCTAACCTTGCGCATCTTCTGGCGATTTCGGGAATGCATATGGGGATGCTGACGGGGGTTGTTTTTGCGATGATCCGGCTGGGTTTTGCCTTCTTTCCAAGCGTCGCTATGCGCAGTGAGCCAAAGAAGGTCGCGGCCGTGGCTGCCTTTATTGCGGCGTTTGGCTATTTGTGGATTTCAGGCGCAAGCGTCGCCACGCAGCGCGCCTTCATCATGGTCGCCGTGATGCTGCTGGCGATCTGTCTTGATCGACGCGCCCTGACGCTGCGCGCCGTCGCGATTGCGGCGCTCATCGTGTTGGCGATACGGCCTGACAGCTTGGCGGGGCCGGGGTTTCAGATGTCTTTCGCGGCAACAACAGCGCTGGTGGCGGTGTTTGCCGAGATACGGGACCGCCAATTGATGCTGGGCTGGCCACGCTGGTGGCGCAATTTTGTCTCGCTGGTGATTTCATCGGCAGTGGCGGGGATAGCAACGGCCCCTTTTGGAGCGTTTCATTTCAACCAGATGGCGCAATGGGGGCTTATTGCGAACCTGGCGTCGGTCCCTGTGATGGGGGCTGTGGTCATGCCCGGCGCGGTTCTGGCGGCGGTGCTAAGCCCGTTCGGGCTCGAAAGCATCGGGCTGCAGATCATGCAGCTGGGCGTGCGCTGGATCATCTTTGTCGCAGAAACAGTTGCGGGTTGGGACAGCGCGTTGCGCCTCTTTCCGTCGCCGGGCCCTTGGGTTTTACCGTCGCTTGGAATGGGCGGAGCGTTGCTGTGCCTGATACGTGGCCGGTGGCGTTTTTCAGGCGTGGCCGTTTTAACTGGCGCCTTTGCCGTCTGGGCGAGCTACGACCGGCCCGCGGTTTTGATTTCCGACACCGGCACGCTGATCGGGGTGATGACGCCTGACGGGCGCGCCTTGAACAAGCCCAAAGGCGAGGGGTTTGTTGCAGGCGCCTGGCTTGAAAATGATGGTGATGGCGCCGATCAGGAGGCCGCCTGGGCGCGGGCGTCTTTAGAACGCAACACGGTTTATATCGCGCTTGGCGCGTCGCGGTTGTTTTTCGTCAACGACAAGAAAATGAGCGAGGCGGAGGCAAACCGCCTTTGCGGCAAGGCCGAAATATTGGTTTTGCCGCAACAAAAAGAGCAGCTTTCGTGCTCGGCCATCACGGCCGCGAGCCTTCGCAAAACCGGGTCCATCGCGATCTATCATGATGACACTGGTACAAATCAGATAACGACGCGCGACCTGCGGGGCGCGCGTCTTTGGGCGCGGTAGAGGCTAGTAGGAGCGGATCAACCCGACCAATCGACCTTGCACTTTAACCATGTCATCAGGCAGCACCCGCGTCTCGTAATTCACATTGGCGGGTTCCAGAGCGATAGAGGAGCCATGGCGGCGGAACCGTTTCAGGGTTGCCTCCGCATCCTCAACCAGGGCCACGACGATATCGCCATTATTGGCCGTGTTCTGCTCCCGGATCACTACGACGTCGCCGTCATTGATCCCAGCTTCAATCATCGAGTCGCCTTTGACTTCAAGCGCGTAATGATGACTATTTCCCGAAAGCATCGTGCCCGGGACTGCGACATGAGAGGAAACTTCGCTGATCGCTTCAATCGGCGTACCAGCGGCGATGCGGCCCATAACAGGCAGCTCCATCGCATGAATTTCCTTCACCGGCATCGCGGCGCGTGGTGGGTCGATCTTGTCGCCCTCAATCACTTTCGGCGTGAACCCGGTTGGTTGGTTCAAGACGCCGCCGTCAATGGCATCGGGCAGCTTCACGATCTCAATAGCGCGCGCACGGTGCGCAAGCCGTTGAATGAAACCGCGCTCTTCAAGTGCCGTAATCAAACGGTGAATGCCCGATTTGGAGCGCAAATCAAGCGCGTCTTTCATCTCTTCAAAACTTGGGGTGACACCATCGCGTTTCACGCGGGTGTGGATAAATCTCAACAGGTCCAGCTGTTTCTTCGTCAGCATGTGCTCGAACTCCCTTAACGGACTGTGTTCGCTAATGTTCTACCCGTGTTCCCCTTTTGTGTCAACGTTTCGTTAACTTTTACCCAAGCGGGATAAACTCAACCTCGTCGCCCGCCTCCTTGGCAGGATCATGCGGGGGACGCACGATTAAGGCGTTAGCTTCGGCCAAAACGGTTAACAAAGAGCTATCTTGGAGCTGGAATGCTTGAACCTGCGCAAATGCCAGGTCGCATCGGGCGCGCATATAGTGTTCGCGCGGTCCATTTTCGGCGAGGGGCTTCATTAACGTCCCGCGTGTGCGTGCGCGTCGTTCGGCCGGGAAGCCTAGCATTTTGCGCAGCATGGGAAGGATAAAGACCTCCCCGCAAACCATTGAAGAAACCGGGTTTCCGGGAAGACCCACCAAGGCCGCGCCGCCGATGCGGCCCGCCATGAGCGGTTTGCCCGGGCGCATCGCGACCTTGTAGAAAGAGCGCGCCAACCCTTGTTCTTGGGCGACTTTTCCAACGATATCATGATCGCCGACCGACGCGCCGCCGATGGTGATGATCATATCGTTGCCAGCAGCCAACTCCAGCGCCTGCGCGAGTGAGCTTTCGGTGTCTTTGGCAATTGGGATCATGCGTACCGTTGCGCCGGCCTGTTCGCACATCGCCTTCAGCCCAAAACTGTTGGACGCGATGATTTGGTCGGGGGCCGGGGCCTCGCCCGGCATGACAAGCTCGTCCCCGGTCGCAATGAGCGCGACCGTCGGACGCCGGGCCACCATTGGCCTTGCGCAATTCATCGAAGCGAGCAGCGCAATCTCAGATGGGCTCAGACGCCGCGGGGCCTTGAGCGGCTGGCCCGCAGCAAAATCGCCGGCGGCAGGGCGGATGTGGGTTTTTACGTCCAGATTTGTGTTGAGGGTGATCACATCGGCGGAGCGCGTGACATCCTCTTGAATGATGACGCGTGTGCCACCTTTCGGGATCGGCGCGCCGGTGAAGATGCGCACGGCGTCGCCTTCGCCGACCATTCCGTCAAAAGCGTGGCCCGCCGCGGCCTCGCCGATTACCTTAAATTGAGACCCAGGGGCGGGTTCTGTGTTGGCTATGGCGTAGCCATCCATTGCGGAGGCCGGAAAGGGCGGCTGGGCGCGCGCGGCGATTGCGTCTTGCGCGAGGACCCGGCCTGCCGCCTCACTCAATGCGACGCTCTCAGCCGGAAGCGGGTCGACCAGCGCGAAAAGCGCGTCCAGCGCCTCGCTGACCGAAATCACGCCTCAAACCGCCCGGATTTGCCACCATCCTTGAGCACAACCTTCACGTCTGTGATCTCCATCGTTTTCTCGGCGGCTTTGAGCATGTCATAGACGGTCAGGGCGGCTGTGGTCACGGCGGTTAAAGCCTCCATCTCGACGCCGGTTTGCCCGGTTGTTTTGACGGTCGCCTCAAGCCGGACGCCGGGGAGATCTACGTCGGGGGTCAGCTCAAGCGCGACTTTGGTGATGGGCAGGGGGTGGCAGAGCGGGATCAGCTCTGCGCATTTTTTGGCCCCCATGATGCCTGCAAGCCGCGCAACACCCAGCACGTCCCCTTTTTTAGCGGTTCCCGAAGTCACCAGTGCCAACGTATCGCGATGCATAGTGACGGCGGCGCGAGCCACTGCAATTCTGTCGGTCACATCTTTGTCCGAGACATCGACCATATGGGCGCGGCCTTCGCCATCAAAATGAGTGAGCTTTGGCATCTACATCCCTCTGGTAAAAGGCTTTTTACTCAGGATATGGCGCGTCGCGCTGGCCACATCCTCCTGCCGCATCAGGCTTTCGCCAATGAGGAAGGACCGCGCGCCGTATTGGGCGAGCTCGGCCAGATCATCGGGTTCAAAGATACCGCTTTCCGCGATGATCAGCTTATCGGCAGGCACCCGTTTGGACAGGCTCCGCGTGGTGTCGAGCGTTACCTCAAATGTGTGCAAGTCTCGGTTGTTGATGCCAAGCATCGGGCTTTTCAACACGGAGGCGCGTTCGAGCTCCTCTGCATTGTGCACCTCAACAAGAACATCGAGCCCCATGCGGGTGGCGGCGTCTTCCAATTCGGTGGCTTGCGCATCTGAGACGGAGGCCATGATGATCAGTATACAGTCGGCACCCAGCACCCGGGCCTCGATCACCTGATAGGGGTCATACATGAAATCCTTACGCAGGATCGGCAGATCAACAACGTCGCGCGCTGCCATCAGGTAGCTGTCGTCGCCCTGGAAGGAGGGCGCATCGGTCAGGATCGACAGGCAGGTGGCGCCGCCGTCGACATAGGCCCGGGCGAGGGTGGGGGCATCGAAATCCTCGCGGATCAGCCCTTTGGACGGGCTCGCCTTCTTGATTTCGGCGATCAGCCCATAGTCGCGCGATGCGGCTTCGCTCAGGTTTTGGTAAAACCCACGCGGCGCAGGCGCAGTTTCGGCGGCGTTGAGCAAGTCTTCTTCGGAGCGTTCTGATTTGCAGGCGGCGATATGTTCGAGCTTGTAGGCTTTGATCTTTTCGAGAATGGTTGGGGTGCTCATGCGGCCTCCGACGTCAGTTTGGCAAGCTGAGCTACCTTTGATTTTGCAGCACCGCCATCAATGCTTTCTTTCGCAAGGTCAACGCCTTCCCGCAAAGAGCTCACCTTATCGGCGACGCAAAGCGCGGCAGCTGCGTTTAACAAGACCGCATCGCGATAGGCCGAAGGTGTTCCGTCCAGCAATGCCGTGAAGGCCTTGCCGTTTTCTTCCGGCGTGCCACCGATGATATCTTCAAACGGGTGCAGGGTGAGGCCCGCGTCCTCGGGCGCGATTTCATCCATAAAGACGCGACCATTTTCAAGCTTTGCCACTTTTGAGGGCGCGGAAATGGCTAGTTCATCGGTGCCATCGCCGCCATGGACAAGCCATGCTTTTTCGCTCCCAAGCGCCTGCAAGGTCTGTGCCATCGGTCCAATCAAGTCGGGCGAAAAGGCCCCGGTCAGCTGGCGTTTGACGCCTGCCGGATTGGTCAGCGGCCCGAGAATGTTAAAGATCGTGCGGGTCCCCAGTTCTGCCCTTGTGGGCATGACATGGGCAATGGCGGGGTGGTGCATCGGCGCCATCATGAAGCCGATCCCAATGCTTTCGATGGCGCGTTCAACCACGTCAGGGCCAACCATGACATTGATCCCCATTGCTGAAAGCGCGTCGGCAGCACCGGATTTGGACGACAGATTGCGATTGCCATGTTTCGCGACTGGCACGCCCGCCCCGGCCACCACGAAGGCCGTCGCGGTCGAGATATTGAGTGTGCCTTTGCCGTCACCACCGGTGCCGACGATATCCATAGCACCGGCGGGGGCAACAACTGGGTTACATTTGGCGCGCATCACAGCCGCAGCGGCCGCAAATTCTTCGACCGTTTCACCGCGCGTGCGCAACGCCATCAAGAATCCGCCGATTTGGGAGGGCGTGGCGGCGCCTTCAAACAACGCCTCAAAGGCCTGTTCCGCCTCATCGCGGCTAAGAGCGCGATCGGCGGCCGCACCGATCAACGTTTTCATAACATCACTCATGCGGGCACCTTTAGCGTATCGAGAAAGTTTTGCAGCAATTGATGCCCATGCTCGGACGCGATGCTTTCAGGGTGAAATTGGACGCCGTGGATCGGCTTTGTTTTGTGCTGCAAACCCATGATTGTGCCATCGTCGAGCTCTGCTGTGACCTCCAAATCCTCCGGCAAGCTGGCGCGGTCGACCACAAGAGAATGGTAACGCGTCGCATCAAATCCCTGCGGCAGGCCTTTGAAAACGCTTGTATCTTTATGGGTGATCGTCCCCATTTTGCCATGAACGATCTCGCTATGCCGCACCACCTGGCCTCCAAAGGCCTGGCCAATGGATTGATGGCCCAGACACACGCCAAACAGCGGCATGTTGGTCTCCGCGGCGGCTTCGACCATCGCCAGGCAAATACCTGCCTGGCTGGGATCACACGGACCCGGCGAAAGCACAACGCCGACCGGGTTCATGGCCATCGCCTCCTGCACATTTATTGCATCATTGCGCTTTACGACGACATCCGCCCCAAGTTCGCCAAAATAGTGAACCAAATTGTAAGTAAAGCTGTCGTAGTTATCGATGAGTAGCAGCATAGGTGTCTCTGATTTGGGACGGTCGCGCGCGCCCGTTATGGGATGTGCCCAAAAAGGGTTTCGGCACCCTCTTTGTCGCGGTATAAATGGTCAGAGCCGCGCGCTGGGGTCAAGGGCATCTGCCCTTTGATTGCAAAGGAAAACGAACGTGGCCGCACTGAAATAGTTGTGCAAATTGATTGAGGAGCAGAATTCATGGGCAAAGGCTTTCTTCCTGGCGTGCTGTGGGGCGGTGTTAGCGGCATCGCTGTGATGGCGGTTTTGTCGCTTTATGCGCCACTTTCCGCCGAGCGTAGTTTAGAAGTTCAGACGGAAGATGAGGCTGGCGAAGTCCAATCCTCCGTCACGGAACCTGCAAAGACAACAGTCGCCTCGGTTGCAGAAATCTTAGAGCCGGAAACGCCCGAAGAGACTGCGATCGCAGCGGTGACGTCTGAGCCCGAAGTCGCACCAAAGATTGCGGAGGCTGAAACAGCTGAGGTCGAGGAGCCGGTTGTTGCCGAAGCCGAGCCCGAACCTGTCGTTGAACCCGCCCCTGAAGTTGTCGAGCCGGTAGTGATCGTCGAAGTTGTGCCTGACGTGAAAGAAGAGCTTGAGATGGATGCGTCGGCGGTAGCGCCGGAAACACCTGTAGATGACGGGATCACTGTCGTAGACGCCCCAGAGCCGCAAGAAGAGCGCCCGATTGGCATTGTGATTTTTGAACCCGAAGACAAAGCACCCGAGGTGCAGGCCGAAGCGCCTATCGCGATTGCCGAAATTGCGGAAAACGCCCTTGCGGTGCCCGAGGTGCAAAAAGTCGTCGTGATCGAAGCGGCACCCGCGGCAACGCTCGACGTGGCACCAGCGTCTGAGCTGGCCGACGAGATTGGCCAAACACCCGTCGATCCGGCCATCGACCCTGCTGCGCCGACGGGCCTTGCCGAAAATGATGCCGAAGCATCAGATGCACCGATCCTGACCGCGCGCGCAGATGCGGGACTTGCAACAGCGCCAACGCCGCAGCCCTTCAATGCGCCGGCATTGGGTGACGCGCCTGTGCAAGAAGGGATAACTGCCCCGTTGATCGAGATCACGGCCGCAAGCCCGAGCCGGTCGACATTGCCAAGCATCGAGCCAGAACCGGAGGTCGAAGCAACCCCCGAAACGGATCCCGCCGCTGAAGATCCTGCGGCGGAAGCTGACAGCGGTGCGTCTTCAGCCGATCAACCCATAACCATCGGTGTGCCACAAACGCCGCGCGCTGTGACCGGTGTTGTGACTGGGCGGTTGCCGTCTTTGGGTGGCGGCACCTCAGCGACACCCGGCACGCAAAGCGCGAGCCCGGCAGCGGTTCAGACAGGCTCGGACGCGCTGCGTGCACATGCGGCGAACCCGATCGCAAACGCCGGGGCCTCAGGCCTGATGAGCATCATTTTGATCGACGCGGGCGCGGCCGGGATGCCGATTGAACAGATGACCGACTTGGCTTTCCCATTCTCGGTGGCGATTGACCCGGTCGCCCCGGATGCAGCTTCGCGCGCCGCGGTTTACCGTGCGGCTGGGATCGAGGTTTTGGCCCTGCCAGCTGACTTGCCCGAAAGCGCGTCGGCCAGCGACGTCACAGTCGCCATGGACAGCTATTTTGATACGTTACCAGAAGCCGTCGCGGTGCTCGACACGCTGGACGGCAAGCTGCAATCAAGCCGCAGCTTGCTGAACCCGGTTTTGGGTGTTTTGCAAGGGACAGGCCACGGGTTCGTGACCTTTAGCAAGGGACTGAATTCCGCGCAGCAAGCCGCGCGTCGGGCTGAGGTCGAAGGGGCGTCCGTCTTCCGCGTTCTGGACGGCAAATCGGAAAACCCAGCTGCCATCAAACGCACGCTGGACCGGGCCGGATTTAACGCCGCCAAGGATGGCAGCGTCGTTTTGTTGGGACACAGCTATGCAGATACGGTGACGACACTGCTGGAATGGTCGCTGGATGCCAAAAGTGCGTCGTTGAGCATTGTGCCAGTGTCGCAAATCTTGATCGGGCAGCCGTCCTCATAGAGGCGGTTAACGGGCGGGCAAAATACTAGCGATTAGGAGTTCCCGCGCCCGGTGAATTGGCCCGCTTGCGCGGCAGCCGCGCGGATCGCTTTGGCTTTGTTCAGTGTTTCTTCAAACTCTGCCTCAGGGTCACTGTCGAACACGACCCCGCCACCGGCCTGGGTGTAGAGCTTTTGATCCTTCACGACGGCGGTTCTAAGCGCGATACACATATCCATATCGCCGCCGGCCGAGAAATAGCCGCATCCGCCGCCATAGATGCCGCGTTTTTCGGGCTCGAGCTCGTCGATTATCTCCATCGCCCGCACTTTGGGTGCGCCGGATACGGTGCCAGCGGGCAGGCCCGACAGCAGTGCCGACAAGGCGTCTTGGTCATCGGCCAATTCGCCTACGACGTTTGAGACAATATGCATGACGTGGCTGTAGCGTTCGATAATGAACTTTTCTGTCGGGCGTACAGTGCCGATTTTGGAGACTTTGCCGGTGTCATTGCGGCCAAGGTCGAGCAGCATCAGGTGCTCTGCCAGCTCCTTTTGATCGGCGAGCAGGTCCTCCTCCAGCGCTTTGTCCTCGGCGAGTGTCGCACCACGCTTACGCGTACCGGCGATTGGCCGGATCGTGACCTCATCGCCAAAGACACGGACCAGAATCTCAGGGCTGGCGCCAACAATGTCAAACCCGTCCATGTTGAAGTAGAACATGAAGGGCGACGGGTTTGTGCGACGTAGAGCGCGGTAAAGCGAGAAGGGAGGCAACGTGAAGTCTTGGGTCCAGCGCTGCGACGGGACGACCTGAAAAATGTCACCGGCCTTTATGTAGTCTTTCGCTGTCTCAACGGCGGCGAGATAATCAGCATGCGCGAAATTCGACACAGGCTCGGCCGTTGCAGTTTCTTCGCCAAAGTCATGCGGCATAGCGCGCGGCGCGCGGTCGAGATCGCGAACGGCATCCATCACCCGCTCTGCTGCTTGCGCATAGGCCGCCTTGGCATTGAGCCCGGTGGACGCCCATGCGGGGGAGCAGATGATGACTTCGCCTTTTACCCCATCGAGCACCGCGACAACGGAGGGGCGCATGAGCACAGCGTCTGGAACCTGCAGAACGTCTGGATTGACGTCCGGCAAATGCTCGACCAGCCGGATCATGTCATAGCCGAGATAGCCAAAGAGCCCGGCAGCCGCTGCAGGCAGGTCGGCGGGCAAGTCGATCTTGCTTTCGGCCAAAAGCGACCGGATCGCGGCAAGCGGATCTTCCTCACATGGTGTGAAAGTGGCGCGGTCGAACCGGGCTTGGCGGTTCAGCTCTGATGTCGCGCCGTGGCAACGCCAGATCAGGTCGGGTTTCACCCCAACAATCGAGTATCGCCCGCGCACCTCCCCGCCGGTGACGGATTCGAGGATAAAGCTGTCAGGCTGCGCGTCGGCGAGCTTGAGCATCAAGGAAACGGGTGTGTCGAGATCCGCGGCAAGCCGGGTGTAAACCAATTGGTTTTGCCCCGCGCCGTAGCGCTCGGCGAAGCTATCATAGGCAGGAAGGATGGCCATAGCGGTTACATACCACCATGCCCGCCGCCGCCAAGTTGCGACAGAACGGCATTAATAGCGGTTTGATCCAGCGTCAGCCCATGCCGCGTCCGTACCGATTGGCCATAAATTTCAAAGACATCAGCGGCGAGACTTTGCGAAACCGTGCTGTTGATCTGCGCGGCAAAAGAAACGGCCTCATCGCTTTCCAAATCAGGCGCAGTGATCGCTGTCAGCTCAACCAGCGCGGAACGGCCATCAGGCCCTTGAACGAATGTGATGCCGTCGCCACCGGCGTCGAGCGAAAGATCAAACACTTCCGTAACCATCCCAATAGGGGCACCACGGACCTGATCGGATCGCAAGACATCCTGTTCGAGCGTCGCTTCCAGGTCCATTGATGCCATGCGCGTGCCGCTGCGGAGCTGTTCGGCCATATCGGTGCCGAGAGCTGCCAGTTTTTGTGCTGTTTGATCGGCGGTCCAGGCTTGTTCGACCGCGTCACGTATATCAGCCAAAGGTGGCACGGCGGGAGCCACGATTTCATCGAGACGGACCGCGAAGATACCGCCATCACCAAGTTCCCGCACTTCCGGAAAATCGCCTGAGGTCAAAAGCGCAACTTCGCTACGGAACAGGTCGTAGGCGGCGATACCTTCGGCGGTGTTGGGCGCCATGTCGATCTGCGCCACTTCCATTGGCGTTTCATCCGCGAGTTCTTCAAGCGTTGCACCCCCTACGAGCAGATCGTCGATCACCGTGATCTCATCTTCAATGATGCGACGCGCACGGTCGGCGGTGTATTCGTTTATCAATTCGGCGCGGGCGCTCTCAAATGGCGTGGTTGAGGCCTCAAGAACAGCGTTGATCCGATAAAGCGCAGGCCCGAGCGAAGTTTGTACCGGCGCGCTGATGCCCGGTTCGGACAAGGCAAAGACCGCGTCGGCAATTGCGGCGTCTAGATCGCTGCGCGAGACCTCGCCCTGATCGACATCATCGAGTGTCAGGCCTTGGCTTTCGACGAGCGCATCAAATGATGTTTCTCCGGCTTCGATCTGCGCTTTCGCGGCTTCAGCTGCGGCCATGTCCGGAAAACCCAACCGCTCCACAAGGCGTCGGGCGGGTCGATTGAAATCGGCTGAGCGCGCTTCGTACAAGCGTTGCAACTCACCCTCATCGACCTCAATGGTCTCAAGCAGCATTTCGGGCGTCAGCCAAGCGTAGGTCACGCGGCGCAGCTCAGGCGTTAGGAACAGATTGCCTTGGGCCTCATGGAAGCTTGTCAGGTCACTTTGTGTTGGCGCGGCGATGTCGTCAGCCACGAGGCTCTCGTCAATCACGGCCCAGCGGAAAGAGCGTTGTTCCGCGACAAAATTATAGACGGTATCGGCATAGGTGTCGGAGATCGTGAGGCCACCCGTCACGCTTTGCTGCATCAATGTACGCGCAGCGCCAATGCGCAATTCTTCCTCGAAATCTGCGGCGTTGACCCCGTTTTGACGGAGCGCAAATTCATAGCTGTCGCGGTTGAACGCGCCGCCCGCGCCCTGAAATGCGGGGATCGTTCGCAGTTGATTGGCAACCTCGGCGTCACCGACGGAAATGCCCAGCATTTTGGTTTCTTCCGACAGTGCGGCAGTGCTGGCCAGAACGTCTATGACGCGCTGGTCGATGCCTTCGGCGCGGGCCTGTTGCAAGCTGACCGGGGCACCGCGACGGCGGGTTTCAAAGTTCAGTTCTTGCTGGAGCGCGCGCTGAAAATCCTGAACGGAAATCTCAGTTTTGCCGACCGACCCGATGGATGTGATCGACCCGCCCAAGCTGTTGGCGCCAAAACCTGCGAGGCCTAGGATCAGGAGAACAAGGATGATCCAGACAAATATCCTGCCCGTGCTGCCACGTCTCATCGAGCTGGTGGGGGCTTTGATATCGGATTTTTTGGCCATGTTTTTGTTGCCTTGTTGTCCCGGTTTCCGGCGTTGGTAAACCGTTGCGGGGGAGGGGGCAAGCACCGGTTGAGTTAAGGGGCGTTCAACTCTGCGAGACGCGTGTAGAGGCTTTCAATTCCAGCGCGGTCGATATTGGCAAATGCAATGCGAAACGCGCCGGCCCCGCTGCCGTCACCATCTGGAACAAACATCGTTCCGGGCAGGCAAAGAACGCCGATATCGCCCACCATGCTTTGCGCAAGCTGGTCGGAGGGCATCGCGAACGGATGCCGCATCCACGCGAAATAAGCACCACACCCTTCGAGCCGCCAACCCTTTGCTTCGAGCATTGGGAAACCATCACGGATCGCCGCTGCCCGGTCCAGAATTTCAAGCCTCTGCTCGGCGAGCCAGGGTGTCAGGTTTTGCATCCCCCAAAGGGCGGCGCGCTGGCCAAGTTGATTGGGACAGATGGCGACCGTGTCGAGGAATTTTTCGGCCTCAGCCAAGCGGTCAGGATGCGCGACCATCGCGCCGACGCGGTGACCCGTCAGCCGGTAGGCTTTCGAAAAGCTGTAGAGTTGGATCAGCGTGTCGTCCCAAATGGGGTCTTGAAACAGTGTGTGCGGCGCGCCATCGCGGCTGTCAAAATCGCGGTAGGTTTCATCTACAATCAAAGCGATTTTATGCGCCCGGCAAAGTTCTGCGAACCCCGCGAGCGTCTCTGCCGGATATTCGACGCCACCGGGGTTGTTGGGGGAGACCAAAGCAATCGCGCGCGTCTTTGATGTGATCAGCTTGGCGGCATCTTCGACGGAGGGGATCAGACCCGCCTTGGTGGGCAGGGCCACGGATGTGATGCCGCCCATGTCGAGCCACATCTTGTGATTGAAATACCAAGGCGTCGGCAGAATGACCTCGTCACCGGGCGCGGCAAGCGTGGCGATGGTTGCGGCAAATGCCTGATTGCAGCCGGACGTGATCGCGACTTGCTCGGGCGTGACCGTGCCGCCATATCCTGCCGACCATTGCGCGGCGACCTCGGCTCGCAGCGCTGGCAGGCCCAACACCGGCCCGTAGAGATGAGTTTCGTCGTCATCCAAGACAAACCGCGCCATTGCCTCGCGCAAGGCAGTGGGTGGCGGGTCGACTGGGGCCGCTTGGCTCACATTGATCAACGGGCGGTTATCCGAAAATGAGACACCTTCCAGCCAGCGCCGGGCTTCCATCACTGGAGGTGGAAAAGTCGCGGCCATGTTGGGGTTGAGCAGCGTCATAGGGTGTCCTGAGTTGAGGTGCGGATCATAAGGCGTTGATAAGGGTTGTTTTATTCGCCGCGATAGGGCTTCACATATTGCATCGCCATATCCCATGGAAAGAAGATCCACGTGTCTTGGCTCACCTCAGTGATGAACGTATCCACCTGCGGGCGGCCTTTAGGTTTGGCGTAGACGGTCGCGAAATGGGCCTTGGGGTAGAGCTTGCGGACGACCTCAAGGGTTTTGCCGCTGTCAACGAGGTCGTCGATGATCAAAATGCCGGTCCCGTCGCCCATGATCACATCATCCGGACTTTTCAGAACCTGTGCCTCTGACTGTGACTGATGGTCATACGACTTTATCGAGATCGTATCTACGGTGCGGATATCAAGTTCGCGGGCCGCAATCATTGCGGGCGCCATGCCGCCGCGTGTGATCGCAACAACAGCCCTCCACGCCCCATCATCGGGCCCATGGCCATCCAAACGCCAGGCCAGCGCTCGACTGTCGCGATGAATTTGATCCCAGCTGATGTGGAAGCCTTTCTCATGAGGCAGGCGGTTGGTATCGGACATGACGCTCCCTTTCTTGGCTCAAGAGAGGTGATATTTCGATTTGCACGGCGTGGGAAGCTTTCATTGCACCAAATAGCGTCCTTGCCGCAGTGCAATCTGCGGTGGTTGCGGGTCCTGCTCAAAGGCCTGATAGGCGGGCTGCAGTTCCTGCCAGAAACTGTACCATTTATGATCGCGTTCCCGCGCAAGCCGTTCGGGGGTCATGCGGAAAGGGAAAGCATGGACGGGTACCGCGTCTTGCCCGTTGCGCAGTGCCGCCTCAACCAGCACGTAAATCTGTTCAATTGCCGGGTCTGTCATCGCGTAACAGCCAACCGAACGGCAATCGCCATGAACCATTAGGTAGCTTCCGGTGCGCGACTTTGCCCGGTCATAGGGGTTCGGGAACCCGAGGTTGAAGGATAAGTGGTAGCTCGAATAGGGATTGAGCGCGGCGAGGCCGACCTTGTAGAAGCCTTCCGGCGACTGGCGATCACCTTGCTTGAGCTTCGGCCCTAGATCGCCCGAGAAATTGCAAATTGGGTAGGTGCGCCACAACGCATACTCGTTGCCCTGTTGCAGCCAAAGCTCCAGCTCTGCCTCCTCTTTAAAGATACGGATATAGGCAGGTGCGCCGAAAGTGAGGCCCTTTTCCTCAAGCTTTGGCGTCAAAAACGCGGATTGTGCGATGCGTATCTCAGCGATATTGGCGTCGCGCCCGAGATATTCGTCAATCACGTCGCGCGCCGGCGGCGCACCGAGGTAAATCGCGGCGCCAACCGCGCAGATACATAGCAAGGACAGCGCAGCCGAGGCGACATGGCGCAAAGGGCTTACCCCTTTTCGATATCGGGTGCGTCGACCGCCTTCATGCCGACGACATGATAGCCAGAATCAACATGTAAAACCTCGCCCGTTACAGCGGTACTGAGGTCCGAAAGCAGATAGAGTGCGGAGTTTCCGACCTCTTCTTGGGTCACGGTGCGGCGGAGAGGCGAGTTATACTCGTTCCATTTCATTATGTAGCGGAAATCCCCGATGCCCGATGCGGCCAGAGTTTTGATCGTTCCGGCGGAGATCGCATTGACCCGGATTTTGTCTTTGCCCAGGTCTTCAGCCAGGTATTTCACGGACGCCTCCAGCGCCGCTTTTGCGACGCCCATGACGTTATAATGCGGCATGACTTTTTCGGCGCCATAGTAGGTGAGCGTCAGCAGCGAACCACCCTCTGGCATCATCTTCTCGGCACGCTGCGCGACAGCAGTGAAGGAGTAGACCGAGATATCCATCGACATTCGGAAGTTATCAGGGCTGGTGTCGACATAGCGGCCGCGAAGTTCATTTTTATCAGAAAAACCAATAGCATGAACGACGAAGTCCAAGCTACCCCAATCATCTTTCAAGGTCTCAAACAGCGCGTCAATCGAGGCCGGGTCGCCCACGTCACAGGGCAAGACATGTTTTGAGCCGATGCTGTCAGCCAGTGGCTTGACGCGTTTTAGGAGCGCGTCTCCCTGGTAAGAAAATGCAATTTCTGCGCCTGCATCGGAGCAGGCTTTTGCAATTCCCCAGGCAATGGATTTGTCATTGGCGACACCCATGATCAGGCCGCGTTTTCCAGCCATCAAACCGTTCGACATGTCTGCTCCTTGCCTGTCTGCCGTATCCTTGGACGGTGTAGGCTAAAGCGCCAAGCGCTTCAAGCGCGCGCCGGACGCTGGGTCAAGCTTGCCAAATATGTTAAAATCAGTCATCCACCGGCTTTGGCGTCGGGGGACGCCCAACGATGAGGCACCTTTTCTATGTCTGACAGGACAGGCATTTTTGCGGGCGACGACCCGTTTTTGATCGCACGCCAATGGCTGGCGGAGGCGGAGCAATCCGAGCCCAATGATCCAAACGCAATTGCCCTCGCCAGCGTCGATACAGAAGGCATGCCCAATGTACGCATGGTCCTTCTGAAAGAGATCGAAGACGATGCTTTCGTTTTCTACACCAACTACGAGGGCAAGAAGGGGCAAGAGATTGAGGCGAGCGGCAAGGCGGCCTTTGTGATGCACTGGAAATCACTCGGTCGCCAAATTCGGGTTCGTGGCAGCGTCACCCGAGAAACGGAGAAGAAGGCGGATGCCTATTATGCCTCCCGTTCGCTCAAAAGTCGACTTGGCGCGTGGGCCTCAGATCAATCTCGTCCCTTGTCATCGCGCACAAGTCTGATGACGAAAGTGGCGAAGGTCACAGCGGAAAATGGCACAAACCCGTCTCGACCGCCTTTCTGGGGAGGGTATCGAATTGCCCCGACCGAAATAGAGTTTTGGTCTGATGGCGCATTCAGGCTACATGATAGGTTTAGATGGTTGCGTGACAAAAACGCCGATTCTTGGACTATTGACCGCCTTAACCCGTAATCGTGTGTAAAAATTTCACGCAAACTGTGCTTGAATGCACAATACTACTCGCAGGACAGGAAATACGTACCTATCTTAAATCGCAAAACCGTGGGACCATAGAACTTACATATAAAAGGTGAGGATGCTCATGGGCAGGCTTGGGGGTGTCGATAGTTTCGACACATCTTGGATGACAGAGACACTAGAAGTATCGGGTGCAACCACCCGTGTGACTGGACAAGTAAAGTGGTTTGACGCCGCAAAAGGATTTGGCTTCGTAGTTGCTGATGCAGGCGGGCCGGATATTTTGTTGCATGCAAATGTCTTGCGCAACTTTGGACAAGGGTCGGTCGCCGATGCGTCTGCCGTCGAGTTGGAGGTGCAACGCACCGAACGCGGACTGCAAGCGGTTGAGGTTATCTCAGTCACGCCGCCGGCGTCCGGTGAGGCGTCCAACTTTGAAATTTCGGTCGAAAACCTCGACGACGTCGCGCTTACGGCTGCGCGGGTCAAATGGTTCGACAAGGCGAAAGGGTTTGGTTTTGCAAATGCTTTTGGTGAGAAGAACGACATCTTTCTTCATATAGAGGTGCTGCGCAGCTGTGGTCTGGCGGACTTGGATGCGGGCGAGGCTGTAAGTCTTCGCATCGTTGATGGCGAGCGCGGCCAAATGGCAGCCGAAGTACATGCATGGGACTATGCGATTAACAACGATTAAGCGCTGTCTCGCAGCTGGGATTGTTTGGGCGTCTACTGTGGTAGGCGCTCTTGCTTTTTGTAGCGCGGACCATGTCGACCTGCGCGGAGACTGGGGCAAGGTGCGCTTCAAGGTTGAGGTTGCCGACGACCCGCAGGAGCGTTCGCAAGGGTTGATGCACCGCGAAACGATGCCGCGCATGTCTGGCATGCTCTTTATTTACCAAAGGCCTGAACCTTTGGCCTTTTGGATGCGCAACACGCTCATTCCACTCGACATGCTCTTTATTGATGGGACCGGCACCGTGGTCCATATCCATGAAAATGCAATCCCTCTTGATGAGACGCCGATCTCAGGAGGACCAGAGCCGCTTCTGTCCGTTTTGGAGATCAATGGCGGTATGAGTGCGCGGTTGGGGCTCACCATCGGGAGCCAATTGCGCCACCCTGAGCTTCCTCAGGACCAGGCGGCGTGGCCGTGTTCCGATTGACGCCAATTCTCTGCGCGAAAGAGCAAGTTTGGACTTTTCAAACGCAGTAATGCGGTTTAGGACACATTTCACGGATGGACGGGGTGTGGCGCAGTCTGGTAGCGCACCTGTTTTGGGTACAGGGGGTCGTAGGTTCGAATCCTGCCTCCCCGACCATCTGAAAACCTCCCCGATTTTTAGGAATTGAATGCCGTGGTGCACGGGCTTTGTTGTTTTCCGTTCATTGAGATTCTGTGAACCGTTTCGTTCAGAATTAACGCTTCGGGCGGGTCTCAGTGTGTCTTGGTAACCATTTTATGAACCCCCTATATCTTGTGTAATTTTTTTTTGAACACACTAGAGAGCGGAAAATCCTGTGCACGAATCTGTGGATAGTTGAAGCAATTTTCGAGGGAAGGCCGATAAGTGCCCTTGATTGTTTTGTTTTTCTTGTGCGGCGATCAGTTAACAGAAGATTACCAAAAACTGCGCCCATTTTGCGTTGTGACGGTCAACCAAAAATTCAGCGATTTTCCGGTAAAAATTTCGTTGACGACAGGGGCGCGGATCCCGCAGGTTGTGCGGGCTGATAAGGCAGCCACCACATTTAGTGATTTAGCATAGCGTGACGGTGGCGACAGGGTTGGGACATAAATCCAGTAAAGTGAGCATCGTACAGGTGCCATGCTGTCTTTCTTTTTGGAAAGCTGGCTGCGGAGAACTCTTCCCTGACACTATTGCGGCCCGCATGAGGCAGGCCAGAACGAGACATTAAGGCGCAAGCCACACAGGGTAGGGAAGCAAGATGAAGATCGACCGTAAGTTGACGGAAGCAGGCAAAGACGCTTATGCGGCGTTGGAATTTACCACGACCACCTCTGAGATCCGCAACCCGGACGGGACGATTGTTTTCAAGCTCGACGAGGTCGAGATTCCGACCACTTGGAGCCAAGTCGCATCCGACGTCATCGCACAAAAATACTTCCGCAAAGCAGGCGTTCCCGCGCGGTTGAAGAAGGTGAAGGAAAAGGGCGTGCCAGCTTTCCTTCAACGTTCCGTCGCGGATGAGACCGCATTGAAGAAACTACCGGAAGATCAACGCGTTGGCGGTGAAACCTCAGCCAAGCAAGTGTTTGATCGGCTCGCAGGTGCATGGTGCTATTGGGGCTGGAAGGGTGGCTACTTTACCACTGAAGCTGACGCGCAAGCTTACTATGACGAGATGCGGGTGATGCTGGCGAAGCAAATGGCCGCTCCGAACTCCCCCCAATGGTTCAACACGGGTCTGCATTGGGCCTACGGGATCGACGGCCCGGCGCAAGGGCACCACTATGTCGATTTTGAAACCGGCAAACTGACCAAATCGAAATCCTCCTACGAGCACCCGCAGCCGCATGCCTGCTTCATCCAGTCCGTCAGCGATGATCTCGTGAACGACGGTGGCATTATGGACCTTTGGGTCCGTGAAGCGCGTCTGTTTAAGTACGGCTCCGGCACCGGCACCAACTTCTCCAGCCTGCGCGCGGCAAATGAGCCGCTGTCGGGCGGCGGCAAATCTTCCGGCCTGATGGGCTTTCTAAAAATTGGTGACCGCGCAGCCGGTGCGATCAAATCGGGCGGCACAACACGTCGCGCGGCCAAGATGGTCATCGTAGATGCCGACCATCCAGATATCGAAGAATTCATCGACTGGAAGGTGCTGGAAGAGCAGAAAGTGGCCTCCATCGTCGCTGGCTCCAAGATGCACGAGCAGAAGCTCAACACCATCTTCCAGGCGATCAAAACCTGGGACGGTAAGATCGAAGATGCCGTTGACCCTAAAGCCAATGAGACTCTCAAAGGCGCGATCCGCGAGGCCAAAAAGGTCGCGATCCCAGAGACTTACGTCAAGCGTGTGTTGGACTACGCTAAGCAAGGCTACACCTCGATTGAGTTCCCGACATACGACACGGACTGGGATTCAGAGGCTTATAACTCGGTCTCCGGGCAGAACTCCAACAACTCTATCCGCGTCACAGACACCTTCCTGAAAGCTGTCGAGAATGATGGCGACTGGGAATTGATCTCCCGCACAACAGGCACAGCAACGAAGACCATCAAAGCGCGTGATCTGTGGGAAAAAGTGGGCCATGCCGCGTGGGCCTGTGCCGATCCGGGCATCCAGTACCACGACACCGTAAATGACTGGCACACATGCCCAGAAGACGGCGCGATCCGCGGGTCGAACCCATGCTCGGAATACATGTTCCTCGATGACACTGCGTGTAACCTCGCCTCGATGAACCTGCTGACCTTCTACAAAAACGGCAAGTTCGACGCGGAGCTATACATGCACGCCACGCGTCTGTGGACTGTGACGCTGGAGATCTCCGTCATGATGGCGCAATTCCCGTCGCCGGCGATCGCTCAACGGTCCTACGATTTCCGCACGCTGGGTCTCGGCTACGCGAATATCGGTGGCCTCTTGATGAATATGGGCCTTGGCTATGACAGCGCCGAGGGCCGCGCGATGTGCGGTGCGCTGACCGCGCTGATGACCGGTGTGTCTTACGCGACCTCCGCTGAGATCGCGAAAGAGCTTGGACCCTTCCCGGGCTATGTCAAAAACGCCGATCACATGCTGCGCGTCATCCGCAACCACCGCAACGCTGCGCATGGCAATGATGAGGGCTATGAGAAGCTGGCGACCAACCCGCTTGCGCTAGACCATGCCTCCTGCCCCGATCAGGACATCGTCGCTCTGTCCACGGCGGCATGGGACGAAGCGCTCGAGCTGGGCGAGAAACACGGCTACCGCAACGCGCAGGTCTCCGTCATCGCGCCAACTGGCACCATTGGTCTGGTCATGGATTGCGACACCACCGGCATCGAGCCTGACTTCGCGCTGGTGAAGTTCAAAAAGCTTGCGGGTGGCGGCTACTTCAAGATCATCAACCGCTCCGTGCCGGGCGCGTTGGAGACGCTTGGCTACACATCCAGCCAGGTCGAGGAGATCGTCTCCTACGCCGTGGGTCACGCCACTTTGGGCAACGCACCGGGCATCAACCACACCTCGCTGGTCGGTCACGGGTTTGGCGAAGCTGAGCTGGCGAAGATCGAAGCAGCGTTGCCAAGCGCGTTTGATATCCGCTTCGTGTTCAACCAATGGACGCTGGGGGAGGAGTTCTGCACCGGCACGCTGGGCATCCCAGCGGCCAAGCTGAACGACCCGGGTTTCGACATGCTGACCCATCTGGGCTTCACGAAAGAGCAGATCAACCACGCCAATGACCACGTCTGCGGGACCATGACGCTGGAAGGCGCGCCTTTCCTCGAGGAAAAGCACTACAGCGTCTTTGATTGCGCCAACCCATGTGGCAAGATCGGCAAGCGCTACCTGAGCGTCGACAGCCACATCTACATGATGGCTGCCGCGCAAAGCTTCATCTCCGGCGCGATCTCCAAAACGATCAACATGCCCAATGACGCAACCATTGAAGACTGCCAAAAAGCGTATGAGCTGAGCTGGTCCCTCGCGATCAAGGCGAACGCTCTGTACCGTGACGGCTCCAAACTGTCGCAACCTCTGGCGGCAGCGCTGGTCGAAGATGACGACGAGGCGGCTGAGGTGCTGGAAAGCGGCTCCCCGATGGAGAAAGCCGAAGTGCTGGCCGAAAAGATCATCGAGAAGATCGTGATCAAAGAGGTCGAAAAAGCGCAGGCCCGCACCCGGATGCCACACCGCCGGAAGGGCTACACCCAGAAGGCCAATGTCGGCGGGCACAAAGTCTACCTGCGCACCGGCGAATATGAGGACGGCCAGCTGGGCGAGATCTTCATCGACATGCACAAGGAAGGCGCGGGCTTCCGGGCGATGATGAACAACTTCGCCATCGCGGTCTCCGTCGGCCTGCAATACGGCGTGCCGCTGGAGGAGTTCGTGGACGCCTTCACTTTCACCAAGTTCGAGCCTGCGGGCATGGTCCAGGGCAACGACTCGATCAAGAACGCGACCTCGGTGCTGGACTACATCTTCCGCGAACTGGCCGTGTCCTATCTGGACCGCACCGACCTGGCGCATGTGAAGCCGACCGGTGAGACCTTCGACGATCTGGGTCGCGGCGAGGACGAGGGCAAGGTCAACATCGCCGAGCTTGGAGAGAACGCGGCCTCCAAATCCTTGGAAGTGCTCAAGCAAATCAGCTCCACCGGATACCTGCGCAAGCGCGTGCCGCAAGAGCTACAGGTGCTGCAAGGCGGACTGGCCGGCGCAGTGGCATTGGATTCAGCCAGCGACCCCGTCGCCACGCTGCAGACTTTGGTGCCAGAGGTTTCGACGGCTCCACCATTGGGCGCGACTACGGCTGTGTCGTCGGGCGGCGTGTCGATGGACGCCCGGACCAAGGCAAAGATGCAAGGCTACGAGGGCGAGGCCTGCGGCGAGTGCGGCAACTACACGCTGGTGCGCAACGGCACCTGCATGAAGTGCAACACCTGCGGCGGAACGAGCGGGTGTAGCTGAGATGGCTAAATTCGACCGGAGAACAATTGGGTACGAGAGTTATGGCGAAACGGGATATGTGGATGGCATAAGAGCTATAGGATGCGGAGTGGGCATCTACGTGGTTGGTGCAGAAAATCTAGAAATCAACAATCCTGTCGTTGAAAACTGTGGCATACCCGCTGTTGCGGAAGAGAGTAAAGCTCTGAAAATAAACAACTTTCAAATTGATGGTAAAGTCGTCAAGCAGATTTGGGGTGACTTCGAGTCGCTAAAAGTTCTTTCTTCCGGTGAGCTTGTTGCAGTGGGCCAATATGTGGCGACAAAGCCAAAAAAGGAACATGTCCACCATGTGAACCGTAAGCTTGGGAAGTACCTCGGTGAGATAGATGCTAAAAGCGCCATGGAATTAGTGCGTTTGCTCCTAGAGTTGGCGAGGTTCTTTAAGGAATAGGACACCGCGGCGGGCCATGCCTGCCGCGCGACGAGGATCAGGCCGCAGGCAATTAAGATACCGGGCGGTACCAACGATGAGCCTGATCAGCGAAACTAACGGGCGGCCTTCGGGTCGCCCTTTTTCTTTTGGCAGGCCAGGTGGAAAGGCGGACTCCGCCAAAATCTATGATTTTCGCTCTGGCCTTGGACGTTGCGTCTCTGCGTGACGCAACGGGGATCAGCGAAACGAACGGACGGGCCGCAGGGCTCACCCTTTTCTTGGTCGAAACGCGCTATGCGAGTTAACCAGAGTATTAATATTCCATTAATTCACCTTGAGTTCATCGGGTTTCCGCTAGTCTCATCGCGTTGTGGGCGGTAGTGTAAAGAGTGAAGGGTAGGGTGCTGTGAGTATGAGTCATCGTGAAAGCATACGCGGAATGATTGTGACCTCGGGAGGTGACAAAATCCCTGCCGCCGTGACCTTTCATCCCACCAACCGCGTCGACGAGTATGATCAGATCGCCTGCGTTGATGTCCCCGAGCTTTGGATGGACGAGTATGTCCACAATCCGGCCGGTTTCAGCTTTCGCAGTACGGAAGGCGAGTGTTTTGCGCAGATACATGTGCTGGACGCATTTGGGCTTGCCGATGACAAGCCGTCCTATGAGGGCAAGATCTACCTGCTGCGCGCGCCGGTGGTTCCAACCAGCGTTGCCGCTGCAAGCCTGCTGGCCGGGCGCCCTTCAAGCACGCCGCATTTTGCTGGTGAATAGTGAAGCGCATAAGGTGGCGGCTTAGCGCGTCACGTCCCGCCCCATCGACACCAGCTGCTTTTTTAGGTCCGCCGCGCGCGGATCACCTGATTCTAACGCAAACACATAGGCATGCGTGAGATAGAAGCCTGTGGCCTCGGCGTCAGAGGACATCTCTGCCGCCTCACAATAGAGTCCGATCAGAATGCTGCGATCGCCGCTTTCATGGGCGGCACGTAATCGGGTGTCGAGATCGTCATTCGGCGGCATGCGCGCCTGCTTGACGGTATCGACCGATCTGTTCAGCCACCCACGCATGATAGCAATGCGTTGGCCCATCCATCGCCGGGCTGAACCGCCCGCCATCGAAACCGGGGCCCATACGGCCCTTTTGCATGCCCTCGACGACGAAGATGTCCTCCTCGAACACCTCTTTCCAGAGCCCGGTATTCTTGACACGCATGTCAGCATCAATCTCCGGGGAGGCATAGTAGAGGTGGATATGCTCGACTGTCTGGTTGACCGATTTAGGCTCCAGGACAATCGCGAAAGCATGATCACGCTGCGCGCCTAAAAGCACATTGGGATAGACGGTGATATATTCGGCCCCCTCATCCCATTGCGAACTGAGCCCATCGAAATCGGGGAATGTCTTCCCGTTGGCGCCTTCGAACTGTCGATAGACCAGCGTTCCTTGCCCGGAATACTTGCCGGGTGCCGCGATGTTGTAGTGATCTTCCAGCCGGGAATAACTGTTGAGCCCGGGATGGATCCAAGGAAGATGGTAGCTTTCGCAGTAATTTTCGACCGCGAGTTTGAAGTTCGTATCAACCTTGAGCTCGAACTTAGAATCCGCGCCGCCGTGATAGAGGGGCTTTTCAAATTCGGACCAGCGCGCGATCAGCTCGGCATGCACCTCCTCAAACGGGGCTGCGGTGCCTGAGACATTGATGAAAACGACATCGCGCCAGATATGGCTGCGAATCTCGATCAGCCCAAGCGTATCTCGGTCTATATCGGGATGCGCGTTTTGCCCCGGCCCACCGACATGGGGCGTTGCGACCAGCTTACCCTTGGTCGAATAACACCACGAATGGTAGGGGCACCTTATCGCACCCTCGATCTTGCGCGGCTCGGACACGAGCACCATACCCCGATGCCGGCATGTGTTTTGAAAGACCCGCACAGCGTCGTCCTTGTCGCGGATCAGCAGCAACGGCAGGCCAAGGAATGTCAGGGGTTTTGCATCACCGGGCTCGGGCACATCCGCCGCAACGGCAAGCCCGGCCCAGTTGGCAAACAGAACCGCATCGCATTCTTCCTTGAAGACCGTTTCATCGATGTAATGCGCGTTTGGGAGGCCGTTGGCCTGTTCAATGGGGCGGGTCACTGAGCTCAAATCTGTCGACATCGCAGGCTCCGTAAAAAATAGCGTGGCTTCACACAGTTTGGCACGCCGAACGCTGAAAACTTTTCGCACTGCGACAATTTCAAATCCTATGGCGACTCAGGGGATTTGGGTGCGCTGCTATCGGAGCGGTCAATTTTTGCCGGTTCGCATCACCGCGCTGCGTCGAAACTTGCCGAGCGCATCTCAGGTGCAGTTGGAGCCCCTTTTTAGGCAAGCTCGCGCTTGGACGCCCGGCTTTTTCGGGCAATCTCCAGCGGGTTTTGCGCCTGTTGCCCATTCCCCCCTGACCTTTCAGACGCGCTACCCCATGTTGCAACCACGGAGGCCATCCCGGTCATCCGACATTAAATAAACTCTCTAGGAGACTGTTATGTATAAAGCTTTTGCTATCACCGCTGCGAGCGTCCTTTTCGCAACCGGGGCCATTGCGGCTGTTGCAGATGTTGACACGGATGGCGACGGGGTCGCGTCTTTCACCGAATTGCTGGCGGTCTATCCCACACTGACCGAAGAAGGCTTCGGTGCCATTGACGCCAATGGCGACGGCGTTATCGATGAGGCTGAAATGGCCGCTGCGCTGGATGCCGGTCTGATCCCGGAAGCCTAAAACTCCCTGATGGCGCGCTTACTCTTCCCTCCACCACCCCAATAGCGCGCCATCGATGCGGCGCCGTCCTTTCGTGTGATCTGCCTCTGACGAAGGGCCGGCGGCCGTGTCACTCAGCGCCGCGCGACAGTGCTGCGACGCCGGTTCGCGCAAGTTCGACCAAGCCCAGAGGGCGCATGAGCTCGGCAAAAGCGTCGATTTTCTCGGATGTGCCTGTCATCTCAAACACAAAGCTTTCAAGCGTGCTGTCGACGACATTTGCGCGGAAAATTTCTGCGAGGCGCAGCATTTCTATGCGTTTCTCGCCAGACCCGGCAACTTTGAAGAGCGCCAGCTCCCGTTCCACGGCATCGCCTTCCTCGGTCAGATCATGGACATCGAAGACCGGCACCATGCGGCCCAGCTGGGATTTGATCTGCTGGATCACCTCAGGTGTTCCGGTTGTAACGACCGTGATGCGTGATCTGTGGCCTTCGTGGTCGACCTCAGCGACGGTTAGGCTCTCGATATTGTAACCGCGCCCGGAAAAAAGCCCGATAACACGCGCCAAGACGCCCGCTTCATTGGACACGATACAGGCCAGCGTGTGGCGCTCGATGACATCGGCATGCGGGTCCTTCAAATCATATGCTGACTTGCGTGAACTGCCTTTTTTGATCTTCAACGGTGACATCGAACTTACGGCTCCAGTTTTTTCGTCTCAGCAGATTACGCGTTCTGCATCGTTAGAACCAGTAGAACCGGGCATCTGCTAAGCGTTTTTTCACCTTTTTCAGGCTATTTCGGATCAATGGAGTTGAGAGAGTGCCGTGCGCGTAAAGTTGCCCCAACAAATTGATAGCCTGAGTAAGCTGTTGCAACAGCACGACCTTCAGGCCGTGCGCGATCTGACCAGCTCGCTTCCGATATGGTTTTGGGAAACGGATGAGAACTATAACCTGACCTTTGCCAGTGAGAACCTTCGCAAAGTAACCGGATTCAAGCCAGAAGACCTCAAAGGGGTCAACATTCTCAACCCGCAATATGGGCGCGGTGACACTGAAGGCGGGCTCGCGGAATATCAAAACCTTTTGCGCAAGCGCCTTCCCATAGAAAGCGTCAATTATGAGCGGATCATGATCACTGGCGACCGCGCTATTCTGCTCGACAGCGCGTTGCCAAAATACGGCTCGGATGGTGCATTTTCGGGCTATGTCGGGATCAGCTTTCACCTGACAAATGCGATGCAAATGGCTGAAGAGAACGGCTCGCTCTTGTCGTCTCTACAAAGCCGCGCCGAAGCATTGGAAGAAGCCCTTTCTCAACGCAACGCCGACCTTGCGGCCTCCAACCGATTGCTTGCCGAGATCTTAGAGGCTTTGGGGGAGGGCTTGCTTGTCACAAGCCATACCGACCTTCGTGACCCGGCAAACGAAGTTCAATTTCTCAACCCGGCCTATCGAAACTTGATGAACCTGGGGGAGCATGAAGCCTATCCGGGGATGAGTGTAAGTGAGCTGAGCAAGTATCTGAGCGCGCGCGGTGACATCGCCCAAGAAGATATGGATGAGCGAAGCCGCACCATTTCGCAAGGCGACGTGTTCGAGTTGAACCTCGCGTCAAACGGCTTGAGCCTTGAGGTCAAGAGCATTCCACGTCCCGATGGCGGCATGGTGATCGTGCATAGTGACGTCACCAAGCTGCGCGCACGAACGGAACTTCTCGAAAATGCCCGCCGGGATGCGGAACTCGCAAACAAAGCGAAATCCGATTTTCTCGCGACGATGAGCCATGAAATCCGTACGCCGATGAACGGCATTGTTGGCGTGACGGACCTTTTGCAACAGACCGAGCTTGATGATGAGCAAGTTGAATTTGTCGAAACGATCCGAAAATCGGCAACGGCCCTGACCGAATTGATCGGCGACATTTTGGATTTCTCAAAGATTGAAGCGGGTCGTTTGGTCTTGTCGGAAGACCCGTTTGATTTGCCGGACCTCGCCAGCGAGGTGCAGCAAATGATGCTGCCGATTGCGCAGGCCAAGGGCATCGATTTGATCTTGGATGTTGATCCCGAGGTTGCGAAAGTCGTGAAGGGCGACAAACAACGTTTGCGCCAGATTATAATTAACCTCCTCGGGAATGCGGTGAAGTTCACGCCCGAGGGCGAGGTGCGGTTTGAACTGCGCCAAACAGGGACCCAGGAGGTCACATTCATTGTAAGCGATACTGGTATTGGGATCCCGGCAGACAAGATCGACACGGTGTTCGACACTTTTGAACAAGTTCAAACCGGTCTGCATCGTGAGTTTGAGGGAACCGGACTAGGCCTCGCCATCACCAAGAACCTCGTCACAAATATGCGCGGCGATATCTCTGCCGCCTCCGTCGACGGGGAAGGCACGACATTTACGATCGTGATGCATTTGCCGCCGAGCGATGTTGAACTCGTCCCGGAAGAGCAGCGTAGCAATAGAGAAATACTGTCCTACGACGGGTGCCGCGTCTTGTTGGCGGAAGACAACAAAACCAATCAATTTGTCGCCAGAAAAATGCTGGAACGGCACGACATTTCACCTGTCATCGTCTCCAACGGCAAAGACGCTTGCAAGCGCGCGCAAGAAGAACGTTTCGATGTCGTGATCATGGATTTGTCGATGCCCGAGATGAGTGGATTAGAGGCGACACGCTCAATTCGTGAAAAGGAACGTGAAACAGGCGGTGTGCCCACTAAAATTGTGGCTTTGACCGGCAACGCATTTGAAAGCGACCGACAAAGCTGTCTCGACGCTGGCATGGACGGTTTTTTGACCAAGCCAATCCGCATGAACGACTTATCTGATTGCCTTTACAATCTTGTCGAAAGCGCCGCGCCCGCAAAAGAGAGGCGCAGCGCTTAAACGGTCGAGGCCGTTAGACCAGCACAGCGCCGGTCGCGCCGATTGCATCCTCAACGCTCGCATCACCCAACAACATCTCGTTATGCGGTGCACCTGACGGGATCATCGGGAAGCAGTTTTCATGCTTGGCAACCAGGCAGTCAAACAAAACGGGCCCGTCATGGTCGAGCATTTCCATGATTGCGTCATCCACATCAGACGGGTCAGACACCGTAATCCCTTTGGCGCCAAAGGCCTGCGCCAGCAACATAAAATCGGGAAGCGCTTCTGACCAGCTATGCGAGTAGCGGTTGCCATGCAGAAGGTCCTGCCACTGGCGCACCATGCCCAGCCGTTCATTGTTCAATATGAACTGTTTGACGGGCAGGTTGTACTGCCGGGCCGTGCCCATTTCCTGCATGTTCATCAACCAGGACGCTTCGCCCGCCACGTTAATGACCAGCGCGTCCGGATGCGCGACCTGGACGCCGATTGATGCTGGCAAGCCGTAGCCCATCGTGCCGAGCCCGCCTGAGGTCATCCAACGGTTCGGGTCTTCAAAACCCAGATATTGCGCCGCCCACATCTGGTGCTGGCCCACTTCGGTCGTGATGTAGCGGTCCTTACGGCCCTTGGTCAGGGCCTCAAGGCGCTGCAAAGCATATTGTGGTTTGATGATCTTCTCGTCAGCTTTGTAGTCAAGGCAGCGCACTTTGCGCCATTCCCCGATCTGCGCCCACCATTTGGACAGGCCCTCGGCGTTGGTCTTGCGGCCATTCGATTTCCAGATGCGCAGCAAGTCCTCCAGAACATGGGCGATATCGCCGATGATCGGCACGTCGACATGGATCACCTTGTTGATTGAGGAGGGGTCAATGTCGATATGCGCCTTCTTCGAACCGGGACTGAACGCGTCGATCCGTCCTGTGATCCGGTCGTCAAAGCGTGCGCCGATGTTGATCATAAGATCGCAATCATGCATCGCCATATTGGCCTCATAGAGCCCATGCATTCCGAGCATGCCCATCCATTGCTCGCCCGATGCTGGGTAAGCGCCAAGCCCCATCAGCGTTGATGTGATCGGGAAATTCGTCTCACGCACCAGTTCTCGCAAAAGCGCCGTCGCGCTATCGCCGGAATTGATCACGCCACCACCTGAATAGATGATTGGGCGTTTTGCGCCTTCGATCAGCTTCGCAAGCGATTTGATCTGGTCCAGATCACCTTTCAATTTCGGCGCGTAATGCCCTGTTGAAGCTTTGTTTTTCGTCGAATACGTGCCTTTCGCGAACTGAACATCCTTGGGGATGTCGATCAGAACCGGGCCCGGGCGGCCATTGGTTGCGACATGGAAGGCTTGGTGAACCGTATCAGCGAGCCCTTCGGTGTCTTTGACCAGATAATTGTGCTTCGTGCAGGGGCGCGTGATGCCGACAGTGTCGGCCTCCTGAAACGCATCGGTGCCGATCATGAAGGTGGGCACTTGCGCTGTCAGAACAACAATCGGCACGGAATCGAGGAGCGCATCCGTCAGACCCGTAACGGTATTCGTCGCACCGGGCCCGGATGTAACAAGAACAACACCTGGTTTGCCAGTCGAGCGCGCATAGCCCTCAGCCATATGGGCTGCGCCTTGCTCGTGGCGCACGAGGATGTGTTTGATCTTATCTTGCTGAAACAGCTCGTCATAAATCGGTAGCGCTGCGCCGCCGGGATAGCCAAAGATCGTGTCTACGCCCTGATCGATCAAGGCTTGGACGATGATTTCTGCTCCGGTCATTTGACGTGTCATCTTTTGTCTCCGTTGACGTCCCTTAGTGCACAAAAAAGCCCCCGATCTTGGCGGGGGCGCATGGTTTCCGAAATGGATGCCGGTTTACCGACCCATGCGCCTAAATCCTAGAATGACGACCACACTGGTCATGAGGGACTCCTTTGTCTGCAGCGCGACACTAGCAATGTAGAGAGGGGCGTCAACAGCCAAAACGCTAAATAATCTGTCGCCAAGCGGTTTTTCGTTGTATTTTTGTTGCGTAAATTAGGTGATACGCGGAATAACGCAAAAAAGGATGCTCATAATGACAGAATTGACCCAAGTGACACCGTTTTTAATGTGCAACGATATTGAGGCCGAAATTTCCTTTTTCAAAGACAGATTGGGGTTTGAGGTCGGGTTCGAGTCGCGCGAGCCAGACTATGCGTTTCTTTTTCGCGATCGCGTCGCTGTGCGGCTGTTGGGAACCGATGCTGATCTGGACGACGAGCGCCGAGAACAAATGGTCTATATCGACGTTGATGATGTTGACGCCCTTTGGGCAGAGCTTGCCCCAAACCTCTCGGACCTGCCGGAGGCCCGCGTCCGCGCGCCGTTCAACCAGTTTTACAACCAACGCGAGTTTCATGTCATTGACGAGGGGGCTTGCCTTCTGATGTTTGGTATGGCCCATCCATATGACGGCAATCAGGAGAGATGAGATGGCCAAGACCCGCATTTTGAACGAGTTCGGTATGGGTTCATCGTTGAGGCGCATGGATTACACGGAAGCCGCCCTGCGCGCCATAAAGGATGCTTTGTGGCACAACTCGGTCTCCATCGCTCCGGCCTTTGGCTTTCCGAAAGAGGCTATGCTGATCGACGTCGAGGTGGGGGTTCAAGCGCCTGATCAGGTCGATACAGCCCGGCTACTGGATGTTTTCCCCTATGGCCAACCCCGGATCAATGTTGTGACCGGCGGGCTTGATATCGCGAAGCCGGATGGCAGCGGCAAAACGGTGATCGCAAATGCCGCGATCTGCGTGAGCTTCGACATGGAGAAGGCCCAATGAGCGAAGAGCGTTTGATCCTTGAAATGGGGATGGGCAATGACCTTTACGGGATGGACTACACCAAGGCCGCAAAGCGCGCGATTCAGGACGCGCTGCATCACTCCTCAATCGTTTTGTTCAAGTCTTTGGGGCTAAGCCATGAAGACATGCGCGTGCAGGTCACAATCGGTGTGCAGGAGCCCGACAAACTGGACATAGCAGCGCTAGAGGCGGAACTGCCACGGGGCAGGGCGAAGGTCACCGGCGTTGTGGGCGGCCTCAACGTCCCTGATCCGGAGAACGCACAAACCCACGTGATCGCGACAGCGGCTATTGAAGCCTATTTGCCTATTGATCAAAGTGAATGGAAACTATCTGGCAGTTAAAACTCTGCGCCAGTGCCTTGCAACACGCCATGCTCCAACGCATAGCGCGTCAGCCCTGCGGTGGAGTTGATGCCAAGCTTGCGCTTGATGTTTTTGCGATGCGTCTCAACCGTGTGAACGGAAATATCCAATTCATGCGCGACCGCCTTGTTGGATTTGCCCTGCGCAAGTTGCAACAAGATCGTTTGTTCCCGCGCCGTCAGCACGTCCTGGCCGCTATCAGGTGTTAACGCGACAGAGGCGCCGGTGCACAGATAGGTCTCGCCTTTCATCACGGTCAAAATGGCCTTGTAGATTTCTTCGGTCGGGACATCTTTCAATATATACCCGCGCGCGCCATACCGCATCGCGGTCGACACGTATTCGGGCGCGTCATGCATCGACAAGATGAGCACCCGGCGGGTTGGGTCTTGTTCGAGAAGTATTTCAGTCGCTGAAAGACCACCCAGCAAAGGCATATTCAGATCCATCAGGATGACATCAGGCGCAAGCGCGTCGATTTGGTCGAGCGCCTCTTGGCCATTGGAAAGCGTGGCTACAACCTCGATATCATCATAAGTCTCCAAAATGGCGCGGATGCCATCTGCCACCATGGGATGATCATCAACGATCAAGACGCGGATAGAAGTCATGCGGATTTCCTGCTGTCTTTGCTTTGCGGGTGCAACATATGGCTGAGCGGGACGGAGGCTTCAATGGTCGTACCACCATCCGCGCTAAGCACGCGCAGGCTTCCCCCAAGCTGGTCGATACGTTCCTGCATATTGCGCAGCCCCAACCCACCCGATGGCGATACATTCCCGATGCCGCGCCCGTTGTCTTGGATGCGCATCGTCGCACCTCGCCGGTGGCCGAAGACCTCAAGCGCGACTTTGGTCGCCTCGGCATGACGCTCAACATTGGTCAGCGCTTCTTGCGCGATGCGGTAGAGTGCGATCTTCGCGTCCGTGTCGATCCGGTTGCGGAAGACCACAGTTTCGAAGCGGGTTTCGACGCCGGTGCGTTTGCCAAAATCGTCGATCAACGATTTAAGCGCCGGTCCGAGGCCAAGGTCATCCAATACGCCGGGGCGCAGGTCAGATGAAATGCGCCGTACCTCATGGATCGCGTCCGTCAGGCCGTTAATTCCCTTGTCCAAATCGGCTTCCGCTCGTACGTCGCCTTTGCCGACGCGCCGGCGGGCGAGCTCTAGCGTGTATCGAATTCCAACAAGAATTTGACTAATGGAATCATGGAGTTCTCGAGCGACCCTGCCACGCTCTTCCTCCTGAGTGTCGAAAATGCGCTCGGTCAAAGCGCGCAGTTTTGCATCTGCGAGGCGACGTTCCCGCAGGTTCAGCAGCAGGCCCGTCCCAAAGACGGCCAGAAGTGCTGCAATCGTGATCAATGCGATCAGCAGAAATGTCGTGCGGATCCGGTCTTGTGTGGCTGCACGGGCGGCCGCGACGGTGGCCAGTACATCATCAATGAAAATACCCGTGCCAACAGCCCAGCCCCAGCTTTGAAAACCCGTCACATAGGTCACCATCATAGCCTCTTCGCCCGTCGATGGCTTTGGCCACATATAGGTGTGGTAGCCAGCCCCCGTTCTGGCAATATCAATCAACTCATCGACGATGGGGGTGCCTGCGCTGTCGGTCAGGCCAGTCCAGTTGCGTCCTATAAAATCGGTTTGGCGCGGATGTACGATGTTGTTGCCGTCGTAATCATAAACAAAAAAGAACCCGTCCGAGCCATAAATCATTGCGGACAGGATTTGCGTCACGCGTTTTTTGGCCTCGACATTATCAGGGGCCGCGTTGCCATAAATATAGTAGAAGCCGTTGCGCGCTTGCGTGACGTAGTTGCGAAGTTCCTGTTTCTTGGCCTCGATGAGCTGCGTTTCCAGGGCCTGAATTTCCGTCTCGGCAAGCTGGCGTGATTGGTTTGTCACCAAAAGCGCAATCGCAGCAACGGCGATGACAAGCGGCAACGTCGCCAAAAGAAAAACCTTTTGCCGGTAGTTTAATTTGCCGTTTCTGCCGTTGTCGAGCTGCAGGCTCACCTGTCAATTCCTTTCAGTGCCGCCATAGTCTGCGGGAGCGCCCGGGCCGCGTCAATCGCCAGAAACTGCCCTCTTTGCCCAGAATTTGTGCGGTTTTGCCAAGTATCTACCGGGGAGTGGGTATTTACCTTTCCATGGGGTCCGCTAACTATTGCCCCACGTTTGGCGTGTTTCACAGGGAAATAGAGACACACCGATTCTTAACGACTTAGGGAGGACTACGAATGGACCGTCGTTCATTTTTGAAAAATACTGCCGCAGGTGGTGCCGCCGCTGCTGCGACATCTCTGGCCGCTCCGGCCTATGCTGCGGGTCACCGTACGCTGACAATGGTAACATCTTGGCCACGCGGTTTTGCGGTTCTGGATGATGCGGCGAGCTACTTCAACGAAGCGGTTAACGCAATGTCGGGCGGCGATCTGACGATCGACAAAAAAGCTCCGGGCGAGCTTGTTGGTGCCTTCGAAGTATTTGACGCTGTATCTGCCGGTCAGGCTGACCTGTACCACTCTGCTGACTACTACTTCATCGGCCAGCACCCTGCGTATGCGTATTACACAGCTGTTCCGTTCGGCGCGACTGCGCAGGAGCTGACCAACTGGTACTACCATGGCGGCGGTCAGGAGCTGCATGACGAGCTGGGCTCTATCTTCGGCCTGAAATCCTTCCAGTGCGGTAACTCCGGTTCGCAATCTGGTGGTTGGTTCCGCAAAGAAATCAACTCTGCATCCGACCTGCAGGGCCTGCGTTTCCGTATGCCTGGTCTGGGCGGCAAAGTTCTGGGTGAGCTTGGCGCATCTGTTCAAAACATCCCTGGCGGCGAGCTGTATCAAGCGCTGTCGTCTGGTGCTCTGGACGGTCTGGAGTGGGTTGGCCCATTCGCAGATGAGCGTGCCGGCTTCCAGGAAGTTGCGAAAATCTACTACACAGCTGGTTTCCACGAGCCAGGCTCCGGCCTTGCATGCGGCATGAACCTCGACGTGTGGGAGTCGCTGTCTGACCAGCACAAAGCCATCATCGACAACGCCACCAAAGCGACAACAGCCTACCAGCTGTCGCAAACGCTTTCCAACAACGGTGCCGCATTGGCGCGTCTGCAAGCGCAAGGTGTTAAAACCCTGCAATTCCCAGATGACGTTTGGGATGCATATGGCGCGGCCTCCAAGAAGGTCATGGATGAGAACATGGATGACGAGCTCTTCGCACGCACGCGCGAAAGCTTCGAGGCCAGCCTCGCGTCCTCCGCGTCCTGGATCCAGAAATCGGATGGCTACTATGTCGAGCAGCGCACACGCGTTCTTGGCGGCTAATCACTTGATCTAAGTCAATGTTTGGGGCTGTCCTTTCTGTAGGATGGCCCCAATCATAGTGTCGAATATTGCGCGGGACTGGCGCAGGCACACAGCGGAATTCGGGCAGGCTGCCGCAAGCGCGCCGCCCTGACGGGGGAGACGACCATGCTGGACGGCATCACTTGGATATTCACCAGTATCCTTAACGCGTTTGCGAACATCTTTAACGCGCTGATCCAACCTGACCTCTGGTTGTCCTGGCTTCCCTATATCAACCAAACAATTCCTGAGACGGAACAAAAACAGGCGCTGATGCGCTTTGTCTATTATGGCGGCTCCGTCGAGTTTTTCTTCGCCCTTCTTGTGATCGTGCTGATCATCACCCTAGTTGGTATCATCAACAATCGCTTCATGTGGGGCTGCGTCCGCCTTCTGGAAGGCTTCGCCAACACAACGGGCCGCATCTTTGCCTGGGCCGGGCTGTTTATGGTGCTGCAACAGGTTGTCATCATCTTCATCCAGCGCATCTTCGCGCAGGCGCAAATCTCAATGGGCCTTGGCATGAGTTTTGCCAAAGACATCAGCTGGTGGGCGGAAGAACTGAAGTTCTACAACGCGCTGGTCGTCTGCCTATGCTGTACATACACGTTCGTTCAAGGCGGCCACGTCCGCGTCGACTTGGTCTATTCGGCGGTCTCTTACCGCGCGAAACGCGTGATCGATATGTTCGGTGCCCTGTTCTTCATGATCCCCGCAGCCGTCCTGACTTGGATGTATTCGTGGTACTTCCTGTGGCGCCATTTGATCACACCGAAGCCATCGGCGTCCGACACGTTGGAACGGCTGCTGGCCAAATCGCGCGCGGTGCGGTGGAACATTGAGACGATTGGCTTCTCGCCGAACGGGTTCAACGCCTACTTCCTCTTCAAGATATTGTTGATCGCGCTGACTGCGATGATCTTTTTGCAGGCGATTGCCTTCTTCTACCGCTCCTACCTTGAGTTCAAAGAAGGGTCGGCCTCAGAAGGCAAGTATCTCGACAAAGACCGGCTGGGCGACGCTGACGCCGAGCTGGTCGCAGAAATACACTAAAGGATCAGGACATGCTTTTCGGTTTAGACGGCGTAGAAATTGGCCTGATCATTGTAGCGCTTTGCCTGTTTGGCGGCATCTTGTCGGGTTTCCCGGTCGCCTTTGCCATCTCAGGTGCGGCGGTGATTTCTTTTGGGATTATTGCAGCTCTGGACAGCGCCGGTTTGCTGATCCACCAGGCCATTGACACTAGCACAGCCGAATACGCGGCCATTGTTGCTGAGGGTGTGAAGGCGGAAACGATATCTATCTTCCGATACCCGGACTTGCCCCGTGCGGCCGAGGCCGTCTTCCCGCAAGGCTGGGAAACCGCGCTCGATCGCAATGTGTCCTTCCTTGTGAACCGGATCAATGAACGCGTTCTGGCAGGCCAATCTATCGAGACCCTGCTGGCCGTTTTGATGTTCGTTCTGATGGGCATCACGCTGGAACGCTCGAAAATCGCTAATGATCTGCTGACCACCATGGCGCGCGTTTTTGGCCCTCTGCCTGGCGGTCTGGCTGTTTCCGTTGTTGTTGTGGGTGCGTTCCTTGCGGCTTCGACCGGCATCGTTGGCGCGACGGTTGTTACAATGGGCCTGCTGTCGCTGCCAACAATGCTGCGCAATGGCTATTCACCAGAGTTGGCGACAGGCGTTATCGCGGCGTCAGGGACGTTGGGCCAGATCATCCCGCCCTCCATTGTGATCGTGCTTTTGGGCACTCTGGCAGGCGATCTGTATTCCGCTGCGCAAGAGGCGCGCGCTTTGGAGGTCGGTTGCACCGACGCGCTGACCTATCTAGGGGAGCCTGCTGTGGTCTCCGTTGGGACCCTGTTCCAAGCAGCCCTTCTGCCGGGCATCCTGCTGGCCGGGCTCTATGCGGCTTATGCATTCGGATTTGCGCTCTTTAACCCGTCAAAAGCGCCGGCTGTTCAGCTGGGCGAGGCCAATGGTGAGCCGGTTGCGCGATCTGAATCGCTGACATGGTTCCTGTTTGCGCCAATTGGTCTGATTGCTGGCCTGATCCTTCTGATGAATGTCGGCGTTGTCGGGTCACAATCTGTCGTTGTCGACAGCTTCTCTGACGCGGGTCAGGGGGCCTCCCTACGCACGAACGTCTCAGAGAGCTGCGAAGCCGCGATGATCGACCTTCATGGTATTGAGGCTTGGGAAACAGCTTTGGCCGAACAAGCCGCCATTGAGGAATCGGGTGGCTTACAAGCCTCCGTTCGATTGACCGAGGAAGAGCTGACCCTCGCCTTGCAAGAAAAGGTCAATGCCGCGTCCCCGCTTGGAACCGGTATCGCAATTGGCCTTTTGTTGATGTCGCTGGTCTTCACAACAGCGCGCGGCGTGTCGCCGTCGTCAGACGTCAAACCACTACTGATCGGGGCAGGGGGCATTGCTCTGGCCATCTTCATCGATGCCGTGCTGGTCTCCCCGGTGACGACGCCGGGCAATACATTCTTGCTGATGATCCTGCCGCTCATCATGATTGGATACGGCGCAAAAGAAGCCGTCATACGTTTGGGCAAGAATGAGCTTTTGCGCGTTGTCTTCCCGCCGCTTGTGCTGATCGTGGCGGTTTTAGGGTCGATCCTTGGCGGCATCACCAACCCGACGCCTGCCGCCGCCCTCGGGGCCGCAGGCGCCATCATGTTGGCGGCCTACCGCAAATTGAAGGATGAGGGCCAGTCCGGCCGGATCATCATCATGGCAACCTTTGCAGTGATCGTGATGATCCTGATCGGGGTCAACTTCGATCTGCGTTTCACCGATGACGGCATGAGCTTTGAAAACCTTCTGGGCTTCATCTTTGCCAAGTCTGCCTACCTCTTTGCGATGTTCGGATTGCTTTTCGGCTGCTGGGTGTTGTTTTCAAATGGGGTGCTCAGCCCTGTTGTGAGGGAAACCGCAAAGGTCACGAGCATGGTCTTTACCATTCTCATCGGGTCGCAGCTGTTGAACCTTGTGGTGATCTCTTTCGGAGGCGAGCACTATATTCAGCAATTCCTGAAAAGCTTCGACAATGAGTTCCGCGTGTTCATCGTGGTTATGATTGTGCTCTTCGTCTTGGGCTTCGTGTTGGACTTCCTCGAGATCATCTACATCGTGATCCCGATTGTGGGCCCGGTGATTTATGGCGGCACGATGGATCCGAAATGGGTTACGATCATGATTGCTGTGAACTTGCAGACATCCTTCCTGACGCCGCCCTTTGGCTTTGCACTATTCTATCTGCGTGGTGTTGCGCCCAAGGAAGTCACAACCCGCCATATCTATCGCGGCATCATCCCGTTCGTTCTGATCCAGGTTCTGGGGCTGCTGCTGCTCTGGTGGTTCCCGGGCGTTGTGACAATCATTCCGAACCTGCTCAGCAACTGACGCAAACTTGCAATTGTCCCGCGCAAGCGCCCAATTTGGCGCGTTTCGCGGGACAGTTTCTATCCGCGCATCAAAGCGCAACCATTCCGCAAAACAGTCAGCTTTCGCGCCGAATTTGCCATTAATTTGACGCGAATCGAGACGATCACGAGGTCAAATTCGTGTAACCGTTTCGAGGATAGTCCTGTGAAGAAGTTTCTGCTCTGTGCCTTCGCGCTCTGTGTTTCAAGTGCCGCCTATGCCGCCCCGGTCCAATGGAATTCGGGCGCTGGCGCCAATGGTCACTACTATGAGATCATCACGACCCGTATGACATTTGACGACGCCAAGGCCTTCGCCACGGCCCAAAGCCACAACGGCCTGCAAGGTCATCTTGCCACCATCACCAGCGCTGAAGAGAACGCCTTTATATACGCGCTCACGGGTCGGCATTGGACATGGACCGCCGGTGAACGCATCGGTCGGAACAACCAGTTCCAATGGGTTCAAGGCCCCGAAGCCGGGACTGTTTTCTATGACAATGGCGATGTTTCCGGCGTCTACAACGCCTTCGCCAAAAACGAGCCAAACAACTGGCGCAACACCAAAGAGGACGCGGTCCATATCTGGGGTGGCGGCACTTGGAACGATCTGCGCAAAGGTCGTAAAATCCGGTCTGTGATCGAATATAGCACAGTCCCTGCAATCCCATTGCCAGCATCGGGCCTGCTTCTGCTTGCAGGTCTGGGAGGATTGTATGTGGGTGGCCGGAAGCGGCGCGCCTAGAGCCGACTACATCTAGGCAAAAGAAACCCGCGGTCTGCCAGCCGCGGGTTTTTTACATGTCTGGCGGCGTGTTCAGTCGTTGTTGCGGGTGTCAGGCAATGTGATCCGCGCGACTTGCTCGGCAATCGGGTCAACCGCTAACGGATGCGTTTCCGCCGTATAGTCATGCCCGTCTTGGATGTCATGCCAATCGCCCGCGCGGAACACCTCCAGACCGGAGAAGCCTGATTTGTATCCCATCTTGGGCGATCCTGGGACCCAGTAGCCGAGATACACATAGGGAAGCCCTGCGCTGCGCGCGATATCGATGTGGTCAAGAATGATATGCGTACCGAGTGAGTTACGCGCCAAGTCCGGGCGGTAGAAGGAATAAACCATCGACAGCCCATCATCGAGCACATCCGTCAGGCATGTTGCCGTGAGCTGTTCTTCGTCACCAGTCCGGTCCCAATACTCGATAACACGGCTTTTGACCGGGGTTTCCTCGATCATCGCGGCAAATTCGAAGATATCCATATCAGCCATCCCGCCATCCGCGTGGCGCGACTCAAGATAGAGTCGGAACAGATCAAACTGCTCTTCGGTGGCCCAAGGGCTCGTCGCTTCGCGCTGCAGGTGCTTGTTGCGCTTCAGAACGCGGCGCTGCGATTTGGAAGGCGAAAAGTCTTCAACGCGAATGCGCGCAGAAAGGCAGGCGGAACATTCGGCGCAAGACGGGCGGTAGAGAACGTTTTGGGACCGGCGAAACCCTTGTTTTGACAGCGTATTGTTCAGGGTCGTCGCATGCTCGCCTTGAAGTGCGGTGAACAGCTTACGCTCCCGCCGTCCTTCTAGATAGGGACAAGACTGTGGCGCAGTTACGTAGAACTGCGGTGCTATCGGAAGCGTATGGCGCATTTGAAGGTCAGATATCCCACATATTTCAGGCGGAGCCTAGCAATGCAGGCCCCGCGCGACAAATTCTTTTTGATGGGTGTTAAGGTGTAGTTAACGCAACGTCACGAAGTGATTTAATAACGCGAAGGTGTCCGGATCGCTGCGGTCCCGCAAAGCATGTCATGCAGGCCCTGACCACGCTCAGTTATCAGCATCAAAATGATGGAGATGACCTGCGGAAAAAAGAAGCTCGAGGCGACCATATAGGCTGCGGTATGAAGCACTGCCTCGCTGGTTTCCAAGGTCGCGCCTTCTTTGTTGCGCAACTCGATATTGAGAAGGCGCATCCCCCACGTGGCTGACCCCGACGAGATCGTTGCAACCCGGTACAAGAAGCTCAAGAAAATGAAGAGAACGGGGAAAAAGAACCAGCCGATGAACAGCGGTAGCGTCGCGACAACGGCCGTCATCAGAGCAATGATGATTGTGTCG
>JBCCDV010000004.1:0-442066 GCA_039030615.1 Pseudomonadota bacterium
AAGCCCAGGTCGCCATCAATGTCTGGCTCAGGCAATACAACCAAGTCCGGCCGCATCATGCCCTGGGCATGCGTCCTCCCGTCCCAGAAACCTTATTAGAGAAACGCCAAATTCGTGGTACTGAACGAGGGGGCTAGACATCTTGCGCCAGGCGCGTTTTTGTTTCCCTGAGAACCTCAGAAAATGCGACCAAATCCGCCGGTGCGTCGAACTCTTCGGCCGTGAACAGCCAAGAGTGATGGCCGACGACCACCTGGGGGTCGGTTTGCCCAAATGCAGCAAGCTTGAAGGCCGTGAAAGCGTCTCGGGCGACCTGTTTGAAAAGGAAGCTGTCTGAGAACTGATCCTCATAGGCGCTTTGATATGTGCCTGAGATGACACTCAAGTCGGGGCTTGGAAGCTTCGTTGAAGCAAGGCCGAACATCCCGGGAAGAGCAATCCAGAGACTGAAGAAAACGGGCCCGATATATTTCGCTGACATCTGACTGCTCCTTAAAACTGAAAGTAAAGAAATGGGCTGTGCAGCCGCGCGCTGAGCACAAAGCTGGCGGCGACCATGAAACAGGCTGACAGGGTGACACGCGCGAACGGCCACTCGAAATCCGCGAAGCGCAGATGTGGCGCAACGGTCGAAAGCAGAATGCCAATTGTCAGCGCCACGACCTCGATCTGCTGTGTCGCATAGAGGAAACTCGCGGTGAATGAATAACCGTTGAAGCCAAACATGCCCTGGTACATGCTAAAGGCCTGCGCGACATCAACCGCCCGGAACATAACCCAGCCAAGCAAGACAATGAGCATTGTTGCCAGCCACGACAGGCCCCAAGGCAGCGCGCTTCGACCCGCGCGCACGCCTAGAAGACGTTCAATCGACAATGCCAACCCGTGCCATGCCCCCCAAAGGACAAAGGTCAAATTCGCGCCATGCCAGAGGCCACCGAGAACCATCGTCAGCATCAGGTTGCGATAGGTTGCGAGCGTGCCGCCGCGATTGCCGCCCAATGGCACATAGAGGTAGTCGCGGAGCCAGGCTGACAGGCTGATATGCCAGCGACGCCAAAACTCGGTCACGGAGGTGCTGACATAAGGTGCGTTGAAGTTCTCAGTAAAGGAAAACCCAATCATCAAGCCCAGGCCAATGGCCATCGCCGAGTATCCGGCAAAATCGAAAAGCAGCTGGATAGAATAGGCAACCGCGCCCAGCCAGGCCTCTGCCATGGTCGGATCGGGCAAAGCGAAAGCACGGTCGGCAAGCGGGGCGATGGTGTCAGCCAGCAAGACCTTCATGGCGAGCCCTTCGGCAAATCGGCGTACGCCAAGCGAGAATTTTTGGACAGAATGCACCCGATCCGTAAATTGATTGGCAAGGTCTTTGTATCGCAAAACCGGGCCCGCGATGAGCTGCGGGAAGAGCGAGACAAACGCCAAATAATCGATCAGGTTTCGCGCGGGCGGCGCATCTTTGCGCGCAACATCTAGGATGTAGCTGATCGCCTGAAAGCTGAGGAAAGAGATAGCAATCGGCAGAATAACCGCGTCGGTTGCAAATGAGCTGCCACCGAAGACTTGCGTCATATCAGACGTCAGACCAACGACAAAAGTTGCGTATTTGAAATAGGCCAAAGCCCCGAGAACGGATGCGACGCCGAGCCAAACGGCCCACCTTCGGACCGCCTCGCTGCGGGCGCGGGCAGCCAAGGCGGCGCTGAGATAGCTTGCCAGTGAAATCGCAAAAACAAGCGCAAGATAAGCAACGCGCCACCAACCGTAAAAGGCGTAACTTGCCAATAGTATTAGCGCCGACCGGCCCCGAACCGGCACCATGCAATAGGCTGCCAGAAAGAGCGGCAGGAAGCCGAAGATAAAGATGTGCGAGGCGAATATCATTGCGCCAGGGCTTCGAATACAGGGCCATACGTATCGTCGACCAGCTCCACAATGCCGCCTGCGCGCATCACAAAAGTGATGTTTTGTTTGCGGCGCAGCACCACGTCAAACTCTGTCTGAGACCCATCAGAGGTGGCCGACAGCGTTGCTGAGACCGGGTTTACGGCGCGTGTTCCGGCCCCGCCCGCAGACACCACATCGACCAATTGAGGACCGCTCTGTGCTACGCTCAGTGAAGCGCTCCCCGCATCAACGTTTATGACGGACAGATATACTTTCGATTTCTTGTCTCGATCTGGTTCTTCAATGGTAACCCAGCCCCTATTGCTTTTCGCGATGCTATAGTGGGCCCCCGGCTCCGCGGTTTTGAGAGCGGATGCCGGGAACGCGACGAATACGTTTTTGGGCATTTCTGCCGCGTCCACTGCGCGCCCAAGAATATTAATCGGTTCTCGCGCTTCACCAAGCACACGTACAAAAACCGCGCCTGCAGGGACCGATGCGCCATAGAGGCCATCCTCCGTTTCTGCACAGGCAAAGCCAGAAAGAGACACGAGAGCCGCGCCAAAAAGAATTCCAAATCGTTTCATCACACTCACCTTTCGTTGGCGCTGTGTTTAGAACGAAGGTTTTCCCCAATGTTGGCGGCAGAAGGATGGTTTTGCTATTCTTTTGGGTATCGAGGACCAATGGCAAAGCTTGGTTGCGGCGAGGGGCGCAATCCAATAGCTCTGATTGAAGTGTCATCGTTCGAGGTGGAAAGATGGATCAGGTTGAAACAAACGCGCTGTTGCGGCGTTCTTGGGCGCTGGCGGTGAGTGACCGCCCCGCCTTGTCGAGGCTCTTTTATGCGAAACTGTTTCAGATTGCGCCCGAAACGGAACGTCTGTTTGTGTCAGATTTAACCGCTCAGGGTAAGAAGCTGGCTGCAACACTTGCGTTCATAATCGACAATATCGATGACATGGATACTTTGCTGCCGGTCGCAAGCGATCTTGCCATTCGCCATGTCGATTTCAATGTCACGCCAGATCATTATGGACCCGTTGGTGCTGCTTTGATCGAAACACTGCGCGACCTATTGGGTGCAGAATTTGATACCCAAACGGAGCAGGCATGGGCGGCGACCTACGGCGTCTTGTCACAACATATGATCGATTCCGCCTACGGAACTGCCTAGAACTATACCAAAGTATATTGCCTATGTGCGAATGCTCACCGCCGCTTAAGATAAAATGGGCTATCTCAGGTTAGCTGAGGTGAGACTATGAAAACAAAATCAATTGGGCTGAGCGATATCGCTGGGCCAGACCAGATAACGGCGGAGCTGTCGCTTTTTTCGCAAGAGGCTGACGGCTGTAGTTTTGTTGCGATCCATCACCGGGAGAATGCGCTCGATCCGATTGGGCTCGCCGATGCCGCAGGGGCGGTGCATTGCGCGACGTCTTGCAATGGCATCATGTCGGACACCGGTCTCCATGATGTTGGGATCTTTGCTATCTCCGACCCTGAGGGGGACTATGGAACGGGTTGCGTGTCGTTCAACGACAACACCTTCGATGCGGCGCGCGAGGCGGTTACCATTGCCTTGCGCAAAGCGGGACGTGAGGGCGAAGCGCCTGACCTTGTCTGGATATCAATCACACCAGGGGCGGAGGAGGATGCGATCCTCGGCATTGAAGCAGTTATCGGCAAAGACGTCCCGATTATCGGGGGCAGCGCAGCAGATGACGCGGTCGCAGGCGGATGGAGCGTTAGTGACGGGACAGTGTCGCATCAATCCGGGCTTGTTGTTTCCGTGCTTTTTTGCTCCACCCCGCTGCATTTCGCCTATCAGAACGGCTACGAGCCAACAGCACACTCCGGCGTTGTCACGAAGGTCGAAGGCCGCAAACTTGTAGAAATAGATGGCACCTTGGCAGGAGACGTTTATGCGCGCTGGACCGGCGGCGCGGTGCCACAAGCCCTTGGCGCGGAGGCGGAGAACATCCTGTCTCAGGCGACGCTTTGGCCGTTAGGGCGCAAGATCAGCTCGCTTGGCGACGTCCCTTACTACTTGCTTGCCCACCCTTGCAACGCCAACCCTGATGGCACGATTGATCTCTTCGCCGAGGTTGCTGAAGGCGAAACCCTGACCCAGATGACCGGCGACAAGACGGCGCTTGCGGCGCGGGCGGGCCGCGTTGCCGAATTCGCGCTCAAATCAGGAAGCCTCGCGCCTGACGACGTCGCGGGCGCTTTGGTGGTCTATTGTGGTGGGTGCATGCTCGTCGTCCAAGATCGGCTGGTGGACGTCTACTCAGGGATCAATACAGCGCTGGAAAACAGCCCTTTTTTGGGTGTTTTTACCTTCGGCGAGCAAGGGCCAGTCTATGACGCCGGCAATAGGCATGGGAATTTAATGATTTCTTGTATAACCTTTACAAAGGCGAAGTAACTGCAACGGGACCGCAATGTCGCAGAACGAAACCCTGCGCGAAGCGCTTCTCGAAATAGAGGTTCTCAGGCGCCGCGAACGGGAAACACTCCGCGAAACCGAAGCCCTACTTGAAATCCTGAGGATCACAACCGAAGGCGGCAGACCCATCCGAGCGCTTGGATTGGCGCTTGAGAAAACAGCTGAAGTGCTTGGTGCGGAGCATGTGATTATCGGGCGTATCAAACCGGATGGGCTTACCATCGAGAGCGCCACGGCACGCGCGATGGTGGGTGCTACAATCAATGTGGACCCAGACTTCCTGACCAAGCCGCGCAATGTGTTGGATGCGACAAAAACCACAAGGCTTGAAAGCTGGTGCAAGACCTGTCCCACCTCCGCCAATAGCCTGTTATTTGCCCCGTTAAATGTCGCGGGTACGGACCAGCGCGCGCTCGTTTGCCTACATTCGGAGCCACGACGATTTACGAAGAAAAACCTCAGCCTGCTGCAACGCATCATCCAGCTGACAGCACAAGCGCTTAGAACGCTGGAGCTAAGTTCTCAAAACGCACTGTTGGCTGCGGTCATAGACGGCTCCTCCTCGGGATTTGCCATTGCGGACGCGACCCGTGAAGACCTGCCGCTTGTGTTTGTGAACGAGGCGTTTGAAACGCTTACTGGCTATTCGCGCGAGGAAGCGGTTGGCCAGAACTGCCGGTTTTTGTCCGCAGAGCCACGTGACAGCCCTGAACGCATCCGCCTGCGCCAAGCGGTCAAGGACCGCACGGAGGGGCGGTTCCTGCTGCGCAATATCAAGAAGGACGGCACGCCTTTCTGGAATGAATTGTCACTTTTCCCGGTCTATGACAGCAACGGCACGCTGTCGCAGCTGGTCGCGACCCAAACCGACGCCACTGAGAGGGTCCTCGCCGAAGAAGATACAAAAACCGCGCGGGCGCGGCTGCGCGACGTGTTGGACCACACCAACGACGCCTACCTGATGGTGCAAAGCGACGGCACCGTTGCCTTTGCCAATGACGGCACGAAGGACATGTTCAAAGCACCCAAATCTAAGTGGCGTCCCGGCACCAGCTTTTCAGAGAACTGGCGTGAGTATATCGCCGGGATGCCCGCGTCGTTCGGCGCGTTGCCAGACGAGCTTGCGGACCCCGATCTTGACGCTCTGTGCCGGCAGCCACTTGGTATCCGCTCCAATCTTGCGGACGGGCGCCAAGTGCTGTTTCGCGCGCAACGCACGGACGAGAATTCCATCGTTGTTTCCGCGACGGAGACCACCGCGATCAGAAACACGGAACGGCTTTTACGCCAACGCGCGGCTGCGGTTGAAAACGCGCAGAACGGCATTGCGATCCTCGATGAGGACGGACGGATCACCTATGCCAACGGCGCTTTGGGCGGGCTTCTGGGCTATGGTTCTGAGCCGGAGACCTTGGGCCGCAAATGGCGCATGCATTACAGCGTGCCCGAACGCGCAGATCAGCTCAGCGCTGAATTCGGCCTTTCTGAGAACTCCGAAATCCTGAAGCGAAAAACCTCCGAAGGGCGCAGCATCTACCACGAGGTAACACGCACCTGCGTTGAAAAGGTCGGCGATGTTCTGGTTCTGCGCGACGTGTCATCAGCAATACGCAATCGAAACCGACTGATTGAGCTGAACAACCAGATGGAGGAGGCCCGGCGCCATGAAGCAATCTCGACGCTCGCCTCCGGTCTTGCCCATGATTTCAATAATGTGCTGTCAGCAATTGCCGGGTCAGCCACCTTGATCACCACCGACCCCAACGCCAATGACGAGGTCCGCTCTCACGCGGAACGTATCTCGAAAGCTGGGGGGATGGCGGCGCGGCTGGTCAACAGGATGCTTGATCTCGGCAGCACTGATGACGACGCATCGGTGTTCGATCTTCGCGCAGCCTTGGGTGAGGTGCGCGCGCTGGCGGAGGTCAACCTCTCGCCGCAAACCTCATTCGAAGTTACGGCTGGCGAGGAAGCCTTAAGCATCCGCGCCGCGATATCCGAGATCGCCCTCGTCATCCTGAACCTGGTGATCAACGCCAATGACGCATTGCAAGGGGCCCCCGGCCAGATCGAGCTTACCGTTGGCATTCACGCCTCCTCAGACAAGACCCCGCTTGCCGGCAAGCTTTTAACCGATCTCACATACGCAAACATAACGGTGCGTGACACCGGTGAAGGCATCCCTGAGGAACACATCCCAAAGATCATGCAATCTTTCTTCACCACAAAGGGTCATCAGGGCACCGGGGCGGGCTTGGCCATGGTTGGTGCTATTGTCAAAAGACTGGGTGGGGCGATCTTTGTGGAAAGCACGCTTGGGGAAGGGACGACCGTAGAGGTTGCGCTACCACTCTTCGAGACATCTAGCTCAGAACAAGAGCACGGCTTCGCGAGACCTGATCTTTCGGGCAAAGCCATTATAGTGCTCGACGACCAGCTTGATGTTGCCAAAGTCACCGCCGCTTTTCTGACCTCTTGTGGGGCAGAGGTCAGCGTTTTGGACGACCCCGAACTTGCCGTCGAAACTGTCTTGGAAGACCCGGGAGATTGGGACGCGCTTATTAGCGATTATGACATGCCCGGCATGTCAGGCGGCGACGTCGTTGAAACCATCAACAAACAAGTCGACGATTTCCCGATCTTTATTGTCACCGCGCTTGCGCGTCGTTTGTCGGATACGAGGATCAACAAGACTTCGGTCCAAGGCGTGTTTGCGAAACCCGTGAATTTGGGGCACCTTGCGACTGCAATATCAAAGAATGAGAGCAGCAAATGAAAATCCTGATCGCAGATGACCACGACCTGGTACGCGAAACCCTGGCCTCTTTTCTATCGCGCGAAAAAGACTTCGAAATTGAACAGGCGGGTGACCTGCATGAGGCCATCGAGAAGATTAACGCGCAAAGCCGCTTTCATCTGGTGCTGTTGGACTATTCCATGCCGGGGATGAACGGATTGGACGGCCTTGCCCGCGCGAAAGAGGCGAATGAGCCGTGGCCTGTCGCGCTCATGTCTGGGATTGCGCCGAAGGCGATCGCACAGGAAGCACTAGACGCCGGTGCCATAGGATTTCTGCCAAAGACCATGGCTGCAAATTCAATGATCAACGCGATCCGGTTCATGGCCGCTGGCGAAACTTTTGTCCCGGTGAAGTTCATGACTGCGGAGGAACCTGAAGAAACCAATGAGCTCGCTAAGGGCCTGTCCCCGCGCGAGCTAGAGGTCCTTGACGGCCTCTGTCGTGGCCTCGCCAACAAAGAAATCGCGCGGGAGCTCGACCTGCAAGAGGTGACGATCAAGCTGCATGTCAAAACGCTCTGCCGCAAGCTCGAAGCCAAAAACCGGACACATGCTGCCATGATCGCGAAAGAGGCCGGCCTTTACTGACCGGCCCCTCATTTTTATTGCTTAGACGAACTCGAACGCGTCGACCACTTGCGCATAGAACGCATCGCCCAGATCAGAGTGATCGAGCAAGCCAAGCGTGGTCCCTTGCAGGTCGACCTGAACAGTCCCGCTGTCTTGCTGTGTCACGTTCTGCGCCACCCAGTCTTCTTCGTTCACGCCCGTGCTGAGCAAATCAAGCGCTCGGAAATCGAGGCGGTCTTTCTCAGAGCCGTCGCGGACAAAATCCCAAATGAAATCCGTGCCGCTGTCGAGATCCTCGAACCGGAAGACGAACCTGTCGGAGCCCGACCCGCCATAAGCGTCATCACTCCCGGCACCCATATAGATCGTGTCCTTGCCCGCGCCGCCATCAACGACATCGTCGCCTGAACCCGCATTTATATAATCATTGCCGTCGCCGCCGGTTGCCGTGTCATCGCCAGAGCCAGCCTTCAGGCGGTCATTCCCAGTGCCGCCATCTAAGACGTCATGACCGGACCCACCGTTGAGCAAATCGTCAGCCGCCCCGCCAAGCAGAACGTCATCGCCGGACCCGCCTGCCAAATCATCGACACCATTTCCGCCGTCAAGCAGGTCGTTGCCAGACCCGCCAGACAGCACGTCCTGACCTTCGCCGCCAAAAAGCTCATCGTCTTGCTTGCCGCCAGACAGCAGGTCATTGCCGTCATCGCCATAAAGGCTGTCGGAACCCGTGCCACCGTCAAGCTCATCGTCGCCAGCACCGCCATGCAAATCGTCATGTCCGGCCGAGCCGCTGAGGAAGTCGTTCCCTTCCCCGCCGTAGAGCGCATCGTCATCCTCTTCGAGCAGATTGCCGAACTGGTCGTATCGCAAACCCTCCTCGTCATAGGTGGAGATGATGCTGGAATTTTGATCCGGCCCCGCCCCACCATAAAGCTGGTCGTCGCCCGTATCGCCATAAAGGTCGTCACCAGCGGAGGCACCAATCAGCATGTCTTCACCGAAACCGCCTGAGGCCAAATCGGCACCCGCACCTGCTTCAATCATGTCATTGTAGCTTTTAGATGCGTCGGGCGTCGTGACCAGCTCGGGCGAGCGGATCAGAACCATTGCGCCAGGGTCCGTTTCGCTGAACGGGTCCATCGCGCGCGGGTCGGCCGCTCCGTCATTGGAATAAGACTTTGGCGCCGCAGCGACGAGCACAAGATGGGCGGTCCCTGCGTCCTCGTCTATTTCAACCCGGTACATACCACCGCTTTTTCCCGTGGCATCATCCATATCATGGTCGCCGCCATTGCCGCCGACATAGAGATTTCCGTCGCCATCCACGATTGAGGCCCCAAATGTAATTGCGGGAAGTCCTGTTTCGAGGATGCCGTCGATCATTGTGCCTGTGACTTCCATCGTCGAGAAGCTCGGCTCGCCACCATTCGCGACCTCAGAGGTATCCACGATCATCAACGTGCCGGATTGCCCTTCGGACGTTGGCCGGACAACGCCGTAGAATTTCTGGCTCGCCGCATCAAAGGCCACGTCCCAAACACTTTGCGTCACCAGATCGGCAGGGAATTTATAAACCGTGACCTCTGGATTGCCATCAGCATCGAACTGGTCAACATCAATGACGCTGACCCGGTCCATGGATGAATGAAACGACCATAGGTTGCCCTTGTCGTCGAAATCACCCGTCCAAGCGCGGTATGGGCCATCGCCAAGCCGGTAGCTGTTGCCACCCGCATCCACCATCATGATGTCGGATTTGCTGACAGCATTGCCAAGGCTATCGACGCCGTCGCCGACAGCGATGCCGTAGAACAGGTCGTCCTCCTGATTAAAGCCAAGGCTGTTGATCACGACAGTCGCGACAGCTCCGGCCTTTGTGTAGGTTTGCGTCTTGACGTCAAAGCTATGCAGCGTGCCATTCATGATCTGGTACACGTTTGGCTGCCCGGGTGCGGTTGCACGCACGGTGACCTCTTCGCCGCCAATTTCCATCTGCTTTTCGTAATAGGCAATTGGTGCGTCTGTTAAGATCTCGGGCCCGGTGGGGCTCGCCGTGCTCTCAACCGAACGGAAAGTAAGCGCGTCCATGCCCCCCGTGCCCACAAGGTCGAGGGAGACGCCTTCGAAAATGCCCGATGACGTGTCGATCGTGTCGATCACCTCGCCATTCCATAGTACCTCAACTGCACCGGTGAAGTGACCTTCGCCCGTGTTGGCCGCGGCCTCAAAGCTGATCGAATATGCGCCCCCAGCGACGGTTTGCACCGACTGGGTCATCTCGCTGTGACCATTTGCGAGCGTTTCGACCGACCAGTCCCCATTCGCGGCGTATTGCGAGAAACTGTTCGCGCTCTCGCCGCCTTGCAGCAGGTTTTCTGTACCGAAATCACCGATTAAGATATCGCCGTCGGCGGCGCCGATAAGGTGGTCATCGCCCTCTTGGCCGATGATGGTGTTTTGCTGTTTGTCGCCTTGCAGGACGTCGTCTTGTGACGTGCCCAGGATTGGATCATCCATGTCTAAATTTCCTTATTTTTGAGTGGGGGGGTTACCAACCGATACCGGCACAATGCGCAGGCTGGTTGGTTTCAAAGAGCCGAACAACGTCGACAACGGGTGCGTCACTAAACGCGGCGGCCGCGCGGTATTCCGCATTTTTCTGGGTGACGACAACGGCTTCAGAGCCGTCCATAACCTCAGCAACACTTACGTAAATCATATCGGCCAGATACGGGGCCACGTCTTTCAGACCTTGACTGCCGTGCTGGACATTCCCGAGCTGCGCTTCCAAAGGTGTCTCAACCGTGATCGCAGGATCATGAATTTTGATCGTGACGCCTCGAGCATGAAGCGCCGCAATCGTCTCCAAAATCGGGCTCTCGCGCAGGTCATCTGTGCCCGGCTTGAAGGCCAGCCCAAGGATGCCAACGGTCTTGGCGCCCGTGTCGCGCACCATTTGAGTGGCCGCCTCGATATGCTGCTGGTTAGACACGTCTAGGTTTTCAATCAAAGGCAGGGAAACGCCTTGCTCCTTGGCAATATGCGCAACCGCTCGTACCTCTTTGGGCAAGCAGGACCCGCCATAGGCAAAGCCAGGCTTCAGGTAATAGGGCGACAGGTTCAGCTTGGTGTCCTGAACAAAGACGTCCATGACCTCGTGGCTGTCGACGCCAAGTGGTTTGCACAAGCGACCCACCTCATTGGCGAATGTTACCTTCGTCGCGTGCCAGACATTATCGACATATTTGACCATTTCCGCGGTCTCGATCGAGGTTACGATGACGTTTTCATCAACCGGCCCGTAGATCGCCCGCACAACTGCACCCGAACGCTCGCAAGTTACGCCAATCACTGTTTTAGGTGGGGCGTAGAAATCTTCGACCGCCACCCCTTCGCGCAAAAACTCAGGGTTGAAGCAGACACCAAACCCTTCGCCCAGAGTTTTGCCCGAGACCTCTTCTATGATGGGCGTCATAACGCCCATTGTCGTGCCCGGCGGGATCGAGCATCGCATGACGACAACGTGAAAGTTTTCTTTCTGTGCGATACCTTCGCCAATCGAGCGCGCAGCACTTTCAATGAAACGGTAGTCACATCCACCGTCTGCCGATGTTGGTGTCCCAACTGAAACAAAGGTCACATCTGTGTCGCGAACGGCGCGCACAAGATCATCCGTCGACGAAATCAGCCCAGCATCAACGCCTTCACTCAGCAGCTTGCCCAGGTCCTTTTCATGGATTGGCGAGACGCCCGCGGCAATTTGTGCGACTTTGGTCTGGTCAAGATCAACGCCTACGACCGGGTGTCCGAGGCTTGACAGGCACGCCGTAGAAACCGCGCCTACATAGCCCAAGCCAACAACGCTGATCGACGACTTTTCCTGTATCCCAGGCTGACCAGCGGGTTGCGCATTTGACAGCATCTTTGGATCAATATTCAACATCTTAACGGGTCCTTCACCACAATTTCTGTTTCTGAAACCCGGTATAAGTGACTGTTAAATAAAATAATTTTTTAGGAAGTATAGAAATGTTGCCATTGGCATCGCTGCGCTATCCTTTCGAGTACGCCCCCGCGCAAAAGTGTCCCAAAACGAAAAAGAAGCCCGGCGGTGAGGGCCGGGCTTCTAGGGTGCGCCTGTCGCTGAGTGTGAGTGGTGGAAGTTGACAGACGCGGGTGACTTTTGCCCTCCACTCAGGGCCTGACCGCTACGCGTCTTCTGTGGTGCGGCCGTAGACATCTTCGTATCGGATGATGTCGTCTTCTTGGAGGTAGGCACCGGATTGAACTTCGATCAGATGCATTGGAATTTTGCCCGGATTTTCCAATCGGTGCACCGCGCCGAGCGGAATGTAGATCGACTGGTTTTCGCTGATCATTCTGACATCGTCATCGACCGTCACGTTGGCCGTGCCTTCGACAACAACCCAGTGTTCTGCGCGGTGCATATGGCTTTGCAGGGACAAGGCTGCGCCGGGTTTGACGACGATCTGTTTGACCTGGAAACGACCGCCGAGCGCCAGTGTCTCGTAGTACCCCCACGGGCGGTGACAGCGCATGTCGTCAAGCTTAGCCGCGCTCAGTGCGATCACCTCGGAAGCGTCTGCAGCGTTTGAAAGGTCTGTGTTTGTCTTCTTTAAGGCTTGTTGTGCCATTGCTCTTCTCCACTCATTGATTTGATGAGCCGGTTGTAACCTTCTGTTTTAGATCAATCTTCCGCTCCATCGGCTAGTTTTCTTCTCTTTGGAGAGGGGCTCGATCCTTTGGTATAGTTTGCGCTTAGAACAGGATCGGAGGGGCCGCTACGCCGACATAGCATGCCAAACCGTAAAGGAAGGCGATCACCGTGGTGACGAGCTGGAACTTTGCCATCCCATTCTGCGCTTTCGCTATCAGACCTTCGCCAGCCGCAGATGATTGGTTCCCACGGTTCGACCACTTCTGCTTGGACAAATGAAAGATCATGAAGATCTTTACGGAGGCGTTGATGATCTGGTTGAAGTACAAGATCACCGGCCAGCTGAGGTCCACGCGACGGCTGTAGGTGTACAGAAACAGACACAAAACGATCCGCGAAAACAACACCCAAATCAGGCAGGACCAAATGTAGTTTGGCTCCAGCATCGTCCCCATGATCGCGACAACCGGGCTGACCAGCATCGTCCACATCGCGATGCGCTGATCGACGACGCACCACCAAATGAAAGGTTTGACCTGACGTGGCCCAAGCGCGATCGCGCGGCTGCCGTTGCGCAGCATGTTGCCGGACCAACGGCGGAAGTTCTGCACCATCCGCTCGAGCCCATTCTCTTTAATCACTTCGATCGTGTAAACGGTTGCGTCGGGCACATATGTCATCTTCGCGCCGCGGGTCAGCATGTGGTACCAGGTCGACTTGTCGTCGCCCGAGAGAAAGCGGAACCGCCCCCAAAGCCAATGATCAAGGTGATCGGCCTCGATCGTGCGGATAAACTTGAGGCTCAGCATATGCTCGGCGCGAAAGACGCTCATCCGACCGGTGAGGGTCAGCACTTTGTCGGACATGGCATGGCTTTGCATCGCCAACCTGCGCTGCGCGAACCGCATATCCAACCAATTCGCTATCCATTTGGGCCCGTAGCAGATCACCTCTTCATCAGTGGTCAGCGCTTGCAACTCGGGGTCGGCACCAAACATGGACAGCGTCTTTTCGAGAACATCGCCGCCATAAAGCGCGTCCCCATCCATAAAAATCACAAGGTCGTCTTTATGGACGCCGTTGCGGTTTATGGCGCGCAAGATCATCCCAATGGCCATGCGCTTGCCCGGCTGGTTCTGCCGCAAGAACACAAGCTCTGCCAGATCGTTGGGAATGTCCTGGGCGTAGGTCTCCACAAACTCGCGGATGATCAACTCGTCATAAGAAGATCCGGTGCCGATATAGAGTGTCGTCGGGATCTGTTCATGCTGAATTTGACTAAGGATAGAGCCGATCACCCGCTTGGTGATCGCAGGCTCTTCGTAATAAGTCGTCATTTGTATGTGCAGACGGCGCGGTCGCCAGCCGCTTTGCCAAACCGACGCCGCCCGCGCCCGCAGTTTGGGAAATTTGATGCGGCGATACAGCTCCGCGCGCACCGCGTGGGTGAACCACCAGCCGAAACGCCAAAGACCCAGCATGCCGAGCGTTACAGTCAAATGCATCACGTCAGGCGAAAAGAACCGGTTTGGCAGATGCGTCAACGCCCATAAAAGGGTCATGGCAGCCACGAGAAGGATTACTGCTTGGCGCGCGCTCCATTTTGAAAATCCGGTTTTGGCGGGGGCCTGCAAGTCGGCAAGCCGCACTGTCAGGTCCTTGTCGAACGCATATTCTGTTTCCGGCGCGTGCATCAGCGCAACCAGCTTGGCAGCCGCCAATCTTTTAAGGCACGCAGTTTGACCGGTGCGCCGTCACGCAGCAGCGTGCGGGTCTGGACAAGGTCCAATTCCAGCAGGTTAACAGTCACGATCATCCCAAAATCGCTTTGCGTGATCGGGTCCATCCCGGCTGTGATCTCAGATATTTCGCCAAAATAAGTCTTGGTTCCGTCACCGTCGCGGAGTGTGACCTCAGCGTTCATTCCGACAAAAATAGCGTCAGACCGCGCCTCATTGAGCCAGGCAGCGACGGTACGGGCAACGTTCTCTTCTAACGACATCACCTCATGTCCACGCCCGAGGTACTGATCTTTAAAAACCAAAACCTCTGAGATCATACCGTCGCTTTGCGCAACAATGTCACTAGCGCGCGCATGCGCTTTGGCATTGCCCAAATCGCGTTTCAACCTGCGCAGGCGATCCTCGCCAGCTGTTTTCTGTGCGTCCAGCTGAATGCGTATATCATGGAAGTCGCCCGGGATTCTGCTGAGTCCAAGATCAAAGTCCCCGAGCGCTTCGGGGTCCGTGATCTTTAGGTTGGCTCTTACAACCGGACCCCGGACCCTGTGATTTTCAACAAGCCCCTGTGCCGCCTCGAGCTGTCTCTCGGCACGCGATATATCGCGTCGAATATCATCGACATCGCCGTCGCGCTCTGGGTTTGAGAGCCGGACCAGGGTTTCCCCACGGCGCACGGCTTCGCCGGGTTCCACAAGGACTTTGTCAACGTAGCCTTCAGCGCTGGTCACATGGGATATAGTCGGTGCAACGATGCGAGCATTTTCAAATCCGACGCTCGACAGGCGGTCCCATATTTGCCCACCAATGACGCCCACAAGAAAGAGCGCCAACAGTGTATAAAAAAGCAGGTTCCAGACGATCCGCAAAAGACGTGGTTTCTGTTTGGATTTACCGGCGGCCTCCTCATGCTCAGTTTCGCCCATAGGCACAAGGTCGACCGGTGTATCAAGCGATGTGATCACATCTTCTGAGGCAGCCATCTTTCCCGACAGGATAGAGCGGTAGAACACCCCAATCACTTCACGCTGACGGCCCGTCAGGTCCTTGAATTTCAGATCCAGTGGGCCCTCGCCCTTCTTGAATGCGACGTCAAACCGGATATCGACCCCTTGAAACGGGATCGTCAACGCGCCGCGTTTGGGCAGCACGTCCGTTTCGTGTGGATAGGTCAGTCCAGACTGAGACCATTCGCGCACCACAAGGGTCTCGCCGCCCTGAACCTCAAGGCGGAGCGGCGCGCGGACGGAATACTCCATCTCTGACATTGGCCTTTCGTGTCGAATTCTCACCATCATTCTCCATTCAGCGCTGTGAAGTTAGCCGAGAATGGTCGCGCGCACGCGGCGCGAAGAGGATAGTTCTAGTGCCCTTTAGTATAGCTGGTCAGATCCATCAGTTACCCATAAGAGCGTAGAAGACTTCAGCTTTGGGCGAAATGAAGTACAAAGTAGTTCAACTACCTTTCGCCCTCAATACGAATAAAGCCCAATCCCATAACTAGGTCGTCCGGCCGATTTCTTGAGATCTTTACACCTGCAACGAGGGTCCGCTTTGCGCCGGTCGGGCCAGTACCTTCGCACCCGCAGCGAAGGTCTGCTTCCCGCCCAGTTCTCCATCTCGCGAATTCACAATCGTAGGCCAGAATACCGCACAGTAAAAGGGGGATATTTAGGTGGATGAAATTTGATCGACCACATCCAAGCTATTGAAATAATTAATGAAAAAATAAAAAAATGGTGCGGGCGGGGGGACTCGAACCCCCACGGGCATTCGCCCAACAGATTTTAAGTCTGGTGTGTCTACCATTCCACCACGCCCGCGCAGCTATGGTTGGGCGCAATACCCATCCGATCTGCCTATCCGTTGCCCTTCACAAAAACAATGGTCGGCGCGCTCATGCCTGCCAGTTTTAGGTTAAAGCTCCGTTTCCCCTTCCTCGGGGTTTGGCAAGGGCCGCAAACGAAACCGTTCCGGCAGCCAAGGATTAAAGGCAAGTGCTGTGCGCAAGGCGAGTTGGCCTTGTTCCTCTTGTCCAAGCTCGAACAGTGTCAAAGCCCGGCCCGAAAGCGCGCCTATATGGTCGGGTGTGATGGCGAGCGTTCGGTCTAGGTCAGACAGCGCTTTCGAAAACTCGCCGGACAGGAAATACACAAAAGCGCGCTGGTTGTAGCCCTCCGCATAGTCGGGGCAATAGGCCACGAGCGCGTCGAAATCCTTCAAAGCACCCAAGTAGTCGTAAGACCCGCGCCGCGCCATGCCGCGCGTCAGCATTTCCTGCGCGGCAGCATCTGGTGCGGTCGTCCAAATCTGCCATAGAGCGTTTGACAGATCTTGCGCTTCGGCTTCGCTCTCGGTGGTCGCAATTTGCGACATAAGCGTATCTTGCCGCGCAGATCGCTCCGGCGGGGGCGGGCAGGCGGCCCATGAAATGGACGGCGCCAAAAGGAAAGCGACAATCAGGTGTTTCATACCGAAAGATAAGAGCGCGCTGCGCGGGCGCGTCAAGTCACGAAATTGGTAGGGAAAGGTGGGCGCGCGCTCGTACTTTGAGGGGTGATAAGCGCGCGCCCAGTGCCAGCCTAAAGTTACCGGTCAGGCCGTCTGGGCGTCTGCTTCGCCACGGCTTGACCCCTTTTGGGCCGATTCGGAAAGACGTTGCTGTCGCGTTTGTCGCGACCAAGGTAAAGTCTGCTGCTGTTCGGCGCTGTCCTTTAGGACCCACTCCATCCAACGTGATGTCTTTGCCATTGTGCCTCTCCATCTCTGGTCGGTCGGGTAAGCTGCCATAAGCTTGGGGAAAAACCCGGACCGATCATTGATGTCCCCACCTTGGGACAACACCAACATCACAGCGCAATCAGGCGGTAGGATGGCATTTGATTTAAATTTTCAATTTTTTTTGCTTGTCGAGAACAGATGCTGTTCACCACTGTTTTCAAACGGTTTTTGATGGAGAGCCCGTCGAGTGTGGCGAAAATCTGATCAAAATTGCCCAGAGATTGTCACGAATTGTGAAACAATAAGAGTAGTTCAGAGCCTGATTGTTGCTATTAACCGCCCATAATCGGGCTGCTTTTGATGTATCGACCGCCTGTAAGAGTAAAACCGCTTGGGATCTGAATAGGTGCAATGGCGCGTCCATTCGGCTTCAACACCGGCTTCGCGCAAGCGTTTCAACCCATAGCCTGGTAAGTCAAATTGCATCCGGTCGCCTGCTCCGCCTGCAAAGAATTGCGCATTTTCAGGGTCATCATCTACGAAGCGGTCCAAAAATTCTGGCCCTACTTCATAAGAGGACTGGCTGATCGACGGCCCAATCACGGCGTTTATAGATTCGCGTTTCGCGCCGAGCGTCTCCATAGCCGTCACGGTCGCCCCCAAGACGCCCTTGAGCGCGCCACCCCAGCCGGCGTGCGCGGCCCCGATCACCTGGTTTTCAGTATCTGCGAATAACACAGGCTGGCAATCGGCGGTCAAAATACCCAAGGCAAGCCCCGGCACATTTGTCACCATTGCGTCGGCTTTGGGCCGCTCAGTTCCGGGTTCTGTCACCGGTGCTGTGATATGCTCAACCTCGGCCGAATGAACCTGATGCACGCCCACCAGATGATCAGCTGCAACGCCGATGGCCTTGGCAACACGCGCGCGATTGGTCGCAACCGCGTCTGTTTGGTCGGAGGAGCCATAGCCGCAATTCAGCCCCTCATAGACGCCCGACGATGCGCCACCGCGACGCGTGAAAAACCCATGCGTAACGGGTGCAAGGCTGTCGGCGGTGAGAATTTCGAGTGTCATGGGGCACATCCCGGCGGCGGAGCGGCGGCCTCAGGGTAGAGGCCGATTGCTTTGAACAACGTCCCCATCTCATCCGGGTCCGTCAAGCGTTTGTAAGCGTCCAAATGGCTTTTTAGCGCAACTCGGTTGCCTGCATCATCGAGACGCTCGGCAAGTTTTTGCGCGCGGGCGCCAATGCCAAGCGCGGCCAGCAAGTCGCCTTGCGTGGTCATCTTGCTCACCGCACAGGGGGCGGCTTGGCTCAACGCATGAAAATCGACATGCGCTGTCAGGTCGGCGGCTCCCGGAGCTTCGAGCGGGTCGCAGGGCGCGTGTCCGCGAACCGCTTGGAACGTATCGCCTTTGGACTTCCAGTCGCCGTAGTCAATAATCAGCGCAGCACCACCATGCGTCGCGATACGTTCGCCAATCTCCGAGATGATCGCAGCAGCGCTCGGACAAATCTCGACAAGATCGTCATCGCCGGTATCCGAAAGCCTATGGGCAAGGGCGTCCATTGGGGCTGGTTCGGTGAGCCCGAATTGCAGCGCGCCGTCCCGCACCCCGATCCGCCGCTCGGCCCAACCCCGGCCTCGCCGAACGAATTGCCGGATCGGAAGCGCATCAAAAAATTCGTTGGCGACAAGAAATAGCGGGGCTTGCGGTAGCGTGCTTACTTGTTCGTGCCATCTGACATCAACACCGGCCAAAAGCTCCGCCTGAACAGCGCGCAAGGCCGGGCTGACCTCTACCAGATGCACCTCAGGCTCAAATCCGGGGACCGTTCCCACGGCCCGCAGCATATCGGCCATCAAGGTTCCGCGCCCGGGACCAAGTTCCGCTAAGACGCACGCGCCTCCCCCTTGATCCATCCAGGCTTGCGCCAGAGATAATCCCAACAATTCGCCAAACATCTGCGACACCTCGGGCGCGGTGATGAAATCGCCTGACATGCCCAATGGATCGTCGGTCACGTAATATCCATACTCCGGGTCCAACAGGCAGGCGCGCATATAATCCGCAATAGTGATAGGTCCGTCCGCCTCGATCTGGCGCAAGAGCCGGTCCCGCAGGCTCACAGAGCGCGGCGCCGGGCGGCCAGCATTATGACCAGTCCCAATACGATCATAGGCGTGGACAGAAGTTGGCCCATCGTCAAGCCTACTGGTCCCGCAATCTCAAGCGCGTAGCCATAAGGGTTAGTCTCAGAGAAAAACTGCGCGTCAGGCTGTCGGAAGAACTCGACAAAAAATCGCGCCATTCCGTATCCCGCAAAAAACACACCAATCGCCGCGCCAGGCGTTTTCAGCCACCCGCGTCGCAGGGCAAGCCATAGAAGGACGCCGCCCAGCACCAACCCCTCCAAAACGGCCTCGTAAAGCTGCGAAGGGTGGCGTGCGCAGAGCTGCTCCACTGTCGCGCAGGCTTGTGCAGCGTCACCGGGAAAAGTCACGCCCCAGGGCAGCTCCGTTGGGCGACCCCAGAGCTCGGCATTTATGAAATTGGCGCAGCGCCCGAGGAAAAGTGCAGGCGGCGTCGCAACCACGATTAAATCGCCAACAGAGAAGGGCGAGACTTTATTGCGCCAGCAAAAAAGAAGTCCTGCAATCAATACGCCCAAGACCCCGCCATGGAACGCCATGCCGCCTTGCCAGACCTGAACCATCTCGACCGGGTTTTGCAAATAGTATGCGGGTTGGTAGAACAACACAAAGCCCAGCCGGCCGCCCAAAACGACGCCAAGCACGATCCAGGTGATCAGGTCTGACAGCTGATCAGACGTCATCGGCACCCGCTCGCTCGGCCAAAGAGCTGCGCGTCTGATCAGCCGGGTGGCCATCCACCAGCCAATCAATATGCCGACGATATAAGCCATCGCATACCAACGCAGTGCGATCTCGAAGCCAAGGATTTCAAATCCCACAATATTGGGTCCAATATCGGGGAAGGGCAGGGCGAATTGGGTCATAGCGCGTTGAGTGGGCCGGGGCTGCGACGATGTCAACCTTGTGTCTTGGGCACGGCTTCACCATATAGAGAGCAGAGCAACGAATGAGGGCGCGACATGCAAACCCGAAACAAATTTTTCGATGACATGAGTCAGTTGATGACCAACGCAATGGGGGTCGCTCAGGGCGCGCGCGGCGAGGCCGAGAACGCCATGAAGTCTTTGATGGACCGTTGGCTTGCCGATCGAGACTTTGTCACGCGCGACGAATTTGACGCTGTACGCGCAATGGCGCAAAAGGCACGCGAAGAAAATGAGGCGCTTAAAGCGCGGCTTGACGCGCTTGAGACCAAGAAGCCAGCGAAGAAGTCGTAGCCGCCTTAACACCTTTGAAAAGTATAGACGGTGCGCACCTCCAATGCGTATCCAGTAGCTATCAACAGGGCGTTCTTTCGCATAAATCTTTTTGACGTCCTATTTCTTAACTAAATGCAAAAGCGCGGTAAGGGTTTCCCGAATACGCAGAGATGAGTAAGGTTAACGCAACGGGGAATTTCGTCCCGAGAGACACCTATTCTTTTTTTGAACGCCGGATTTAAAACACAGTATGAATTTTCGATCGTCGTATCACGCGCGCAAGACTTCAAATCATCAAACAGCTACGCCAGCTGCCCCATTAACCACTTGTTCAGGGCCGGTTGACACATAGGTCGAGCGCAAAGGAGATTTCGATGACAAATCCGCTTCTGGCCGATTGGACCACGCCGTTTGAGCTACCGCCCTTTGAGGCGATTTCTGACGACCAATTCGACCCTGCTTTCGCGCAAGCACTGGAAACGGCACGTGCGCAGCTCAAGGCTATCGCCCAGAACTCGGAAGCGCCAAGTTTTGCCAATACGATAGACGCGCTCGCATTGATGGGGGAGGCGATGGAGAAAACGCTGGCGCCATTCTACCTTCTGGCGAGCGTCGAGGCGAATCCCGAGCGGGAGGCCTTAATGCGCGATTTTTCTCCCAAATTGGCGGCTTGGGGCTCCGAGGTAACGATGAACCGCGCCCTCTTTGCACGGGTCGAAGCCCTTTGGGACGCACGCGATACGCTTGACCTCAGCGACGAGCAGCGCCGCGTTCTTTATTTACAGCATCGCAGCTTCATGCGGGCAGGGGCGCAGTTGGAAGGAGCCGATTATGAGCGGCTAAAGGAAATAAAAGAACGCTTGGCCGTGATCGGTACGCAATTCACCCAAAATTTGCTGGCGGATGAACGCGATTGGTTCATGGAAATTGGCGCTGATGATCTTTCTGGTTTGCCTGAGTTCGTCGTAGCCTCCGCCAAATCTGCGGCGCAAGAGAAAGGCTCTGAGGGTTATGTGATCACGTTGTCGCGCTCTCTCATTGTCCCGTTTTTGCAATACTCCGACAGGCGTGATCTGCGTAAAAAAGCCTATGAAGCTTGGACCGCGCGCGGCGCCAATGGCGGCGAGACCGACAACCGCGCAATAGCGCTCGAAACGCTGACCCTACGCCGCGAACGCGCTCAACTTTTGGGCCATGATACATTTGCTGACTACAAGTTGGTGACGGAAATGGCCAAGACGCCCGAAAATGTTCGCGAGCTGTTGATGCAGGTTTGGGAGCCGGCAAAAGCGCAGGCCGAGCTGGACGCGGGCAAGCTTGAAGCGATGATGCATGAAGATGGCGTAAATGGGCGGCTCGAGCCCTGGGATTGGCGGTACTATTCCGAAAAACGCCGTGCCGTTTTGCACGATCTCGATGAGGCCGCATTGAAGCCTTATCTTCAGTTGGAGAATATGATCGAGGCGGCTTTTGATTGTGCCCGCAGGCTGTTTGGTCTCGAGTTCAAGCCGCTCGATATTGCGCTACATCACCCAGAGGCTCGCGCATGGGAAGTAACGCGAAACGGCGCACATATAGCAGTCTTCATCGGCGACTACTTTGCGCGCTCGGGCAAGCGGTCCGGCGCGTGGTGTTCGGCGCTGCGTGCGCAGCAAAAGCTCAAAGGCGACATCCGACCGCATGTGATAAATGTGTGCAATTTCGCCAAAGGAAATCCGGCGCTTTTGTCTTACGACGACGCCCGCACACTCTTCCATGAATTCGGCCACGCATTGCATCAGATGTTGTCGGACGTCACATATGAGATGATTTCCGGCACCTCGGTGCCACGCGACTTTGTGGAGCTTCCAAGCCAGCTTTTTGAACACTGGTTGGAGGTCCCGGAGTTGCTGCAAAAGCATGCCCGCCATTTCGAGACAGGCGCCGCTATGCCCGCCGATCTGCTGGACAAAATGTTGAAAGCCGCAACCTATGATCAGGGTTTTGCCACGGTCGAATACGTTGCCTCAGCGCTGGTAGATCTGGAGTTTCACAATGGTGAGCTCCCAAAAGATGTGATGGATCGGCAGGTAGAGATTCTCGACGGGATAGGCATGCCCCACGCGATCCGCATGCGCCACGCAACTCCGCATTTCGCCCACGTTTTCGCGGGCGACGGGTATTCAAGCGCCTACTATTCCTACATGTGGTCGGAGGTCATGGATGCTGATGCTTTTGAGGCCTTTCAAGAAGCGGGCGGCGCGTTTGATCCCGAAATGGCGCGCAAGCTGGAGGTACATATACTATCGGCGGGTGGCTCGCGCGAGGCCGACCAGTTGTATACGGCCTTCCGCGGAAAAATGCCGGGCGTAGAGGCTTTGCTCAAAGGTCGTGGGCTCGACAAAGTCGCTTGACCTTAAGGAGCGCGCTCGCGCGCGCTTCAAAAATGGCCGCCCCAAACTTTCCCCTCCCTCTTCTGGATGCATGGGAGCGCCCGGACGCGAGCAATTTGTCTTGATATCCGCCGCCATGGGTGCTTTGTGAGGCGTTGAGACAGCGGCGGGGGACGCATGTTATCGCAAGACCAAATCAACGCGTTGATCGAAATCGTGCGCGTCACGGCCAAAGCGGAAATCACGCCGCACTTTCGGGCGCTTTCCAGTCAGCAAATCGATGCCAAGACAGCGCCGGATGATTTGGTGACGGTTGCCGACCGTGCGGCAGAGCTTGCTCTGACGAAGGCTATTCACGAGTTTTTACCCCAGGCGCAAATCGTGGGCGAAGAGGCCGTTTCCGCCGATAAATCCGTCCTGTCGCGCGTCAAAGAATCCGGGCTCGTGGTCGTCATTGACCCGATCGATGGCACTTGGAACTACGCGAATGGCATCGCAACCTACGGTGTAATCTTAGCGGTAGTTGAAGACGGCAAAACGATCTTCGGCATGCTCTACGACCCTAGTTTTGATGACTGGATAATGGCGAGCCGGGGGCAAGGCGCATTTTTTTGCAAAGCGGACGGCTCTCAAACCCAACTCGTCTTGCCGGCGCCGCCTGACGAGCTGTCTGATTGCATGGGCTTTGTCGGGCTCTACTTGTTTTCGAAGGACCGTCAAGCCGAGCTTGCGGCGACCTTGCCAAGGTTCCGGCGCACGATGACATTGCGCTGTTCTTGCCATGAATACCGCATGCTGACGCAAGGCAATTCCCAATTTTGCCTCAATGGAATGCTTAACGTATGGGACCATGCGGCCGGCGTCTTGATCTATGAGGAGGCGGGCGGCATCGCCAGGCTTCTTGACGGCCGCAGCTACGATCCGGCCATGCGAAAAGGCCATTTGCTAACTGCTGCGTCCGAACGGCTTTGGGAACAATTAGCGGAGCTTTTTGTCTAGGCTACTCGCGGGTCTCGCCGGGCATCATGCCCCAGAAAGCGGCTCGTGAAATCCAACCCTTTGAGCCATCTGCTGTCACGCGGCACCAGCCGTTTTCGCATTTCCCCAGCCGCGCGATCACACCAGCTTCGGCGTAAGCTTCAACCGGCGAGGCGATATCAGGCTGCGCATATAGCGGTGCCATGTCCTGCTCAATCAACACGGTGCGCACGCCGGACAACAAGGTGTAGTGAACCCAACCACCCGCGCCCTCACGGTCTTCGACACGGCGCCAATGGCCATGCTCGGCGACAACCTGCAAAGGCATGTTGCGGCGGGTGAACACCCAATCAATGCGATGCGTCAGAGATGGGCCGCGCCGCACATTCCCCTCGGCGGCTTTCAGCGACACAAAGCGCGGCATCGGCAGATTTGTTACCGGCCCGCGATCAGCAAAAGCACCCCCTGCGCCGATACACAGCGTCAAAGCAATCGAAAGCATGAACGATTTCATCAATAACCTGCCCGAATTTATCTTTCCTAGGGCTTATTGCGACTTGCCCCTTTGAATGTGATCTTGTCATCATAGAGACCTAAGATCCACCTTGGGAGGGCGGGCATGCCAAGACAGAAGCTAAGTGTTGTTGTCACGCGACGGTTGCCCGATGTGGTGGAAACCCGCATGAGCGAGCTCTTTGACGTCACGCTGCGCGATGATGACACGCCGATGTCAAAGCCCGAACTTGCAGCGGCAATGCGGGGTGCGGACATCTTGGTGCCGACGATCACGGACAGAATCGATGCCGGGCTCTTGGGGCAGGCGGGCGACAAGCTGAAGCTGATCGCTAATTATGGTGCTGGCGTCGATCATATCGACGTTGCCACGGCGCGCCAGCGCGGCATTCTTGTCTCGCATACGCCGGGCGCGACAACAGATGACACGGCCGATATGGCGGTCGCTCTGATCCTAGCCGTTACCCGACGCATCCCAGAGGGATTGCAGCTGATGCAATCGGGCGCGTGGGAGGGCTGGTCGCCGACGGCTATGATGGGCGGGCGCATCGCTGGACGGCGTCTGGGAATTTTGGGTATGGGACGGATTGGGCAGGCCGTTGCAAGACGCGCAAAAGCTTTTGGTATGCAAGTTCACTACCACAACCGCACACCTGTTCATCAAGGCATCGCCGACGAGCTGGAAGCCACCTATTGGGACAGCCTCGATCAGATGCTCGCACGGATGGACATCGTATCTGTCAACTGCCCGCACACGCCGTCGACTTACCACCTTCTAAGCGCGCGCCGCCTGAAGTTGATGAAGCCGAGCGCTGTGATCGTAAACACCTCTCGCGGGGAGGTCATCGACGAAAACGCGCTCACCCGAATGCTGCGCGCGGGAGAACTGGCGGGGGCCGGGCTCGATGTGTTTGAACATGGAAATGAGATTAACCCGCGCCTTCGCAGCCAACCAAATGTAGTGGCGCTGCCGCATATGGGGTCCGCCACAGAAGAAGGCCGGATCGAAATGGGGGAGAAAGTTCTCCTCAATATCAAAACCTTCGACGATGGCCACCGTCCGCCTGATCAGGTCGTCCCGGGTATGTTGTAATCGGGAGCGACCCCAATAGCGGGCAGAGTTTACCGGTCTATCTGAACTGCCGAAAGCGCTATGGCCTGCTGGTAGACCGTCGCCGCGTTCCATTCGTTTAAGACACGAAAGTTAGCGGTTCCTTCTTGGTAGGGTTGGCCGGGCTGCCACCCTTTGGCGCGCAGGAAATTGGCGGTCGAGGCCATAGCATCAGCCAAATTGTAAAAATCCGCACGCCCATCCCCTGTCGCGTCAACGCCGTAGCGCAAAGCGTTGCCTGGTAGGAACTGCGTGTGTCCCAGCTCCCCATGCGCGGCACCGCGCTGGTTGGGCGATAAGGTGCCCGCATCGACCATCGATAAGGCTGCCAATGCATGCGGCGTGAAAAAGTCACTGCGCCTGCAGTCATAGGCCACGGTCAATATGGAATCGATCACCGGCGTGTCGCCCATGAACCGGCCAAAACCGGTTTCCATCCCATGGATCGCCAATAAAATGCCCGACGGCACGCCGTACTTTGATTCAATCGAAGCGTAGAAGTCTGCGTTGCGCGCCTTGCGCTTGCGCGCCTGCGCCGCGAAGTTTTCGACCGAACCAAGGCGTATTTTGATGAACCGATCGAGCGAGTATTTCACGCCCTTTTGGTTGCGGTCTGCAGCGATTGTGCTGCGTGAGTACTGCGCACGCGCCAATGCGTTTAAGCCGGCGCGCTTCACGCCGGCGGCGCTCGCTTCTTGCGCAAACGCCTCTTTCCAGGTCGAAAACCCTTGAGACGTGTTCCCACATTGGGCGGCAAAGGCGGAACCCGCCATACCGCACATGGTCAAGCTTAAAAGGCTCGCTTTAAAAAAACTCATATCTATCCCCAGGCATCAATTCAGGCAGCAGCCTCGCAAAGCTAGTCGATCTTAAAGCGCCGTCATAGCCTTTCACTGTCCAGAAAAGGCCCCCGTGCTTTCAAAGGCACAGGGGCAATAGGGCGTGCATTTGTCGAGCCTTTAATTTTGCGACCGAGCCGTAAATCTGCCCCATTTAAACGTTAAGACAAGCGTGGAAACGGTGTGCAAGGTGGAGAAAAATGGCCGGTCGCGCGTTAATGATACCTCTGGTTCTCGGCATCTTTTTGATGGGCGGGGCTTTGGGGCTTGGCTTTGTAAACGAAAAAGCAAATGCCGAAGGGGCAACGACGCATACGGCGCTCGTTACAGACACAGCGGGTTCGCCCGCGCATCAGGGCATCGCTTCGCTCGAAACGCCAGTACAGCATATGGCGCCGCCGACAGTGCCAAAAGACGATTCAAGTGGGTCGTTCATTGGTCAGATTGCGGGGATGTTTCGCTCCGGTCCACCGCCTGAGGTGGCTGAGGAAGAAGTGAAAGTTCCCACCAAAACTGTTTGCACTAAGAAAAAAGGCTTCAAGAGCTGTAAAATCGTTCAAGAAACGGACGAATAAAACCAGCTCTTATTCCCGGGCAAATCGGACACGCCCGGGGGCCCACGACTGCCAATGTCGTAATTTTACCAGGAATGTCGGCGTCTCTCCTGTCTTCGGTCTCAAAACGGGCGAAGACAGAGCAACACAGTTGCGGGGATCCGGCCTATGAAAACTCATGTTAAAGCTCTCGTGGTTGGCGGTGGCGCCGTCGGGACCTCCATTGCTTATCATCTTGCCAAGGCTGGTTGGGACACGATGCTGCTGGAACGCGACGAGCTGACCTCCGGCTCGACATGGCACGCTGCGGGCCTGCTTCCCTATTTCAACATGAGCTATGCCACGACGCATATTCATGACTATTCGATCAAATTCTACAAAACGCTCGAAGAAGAGACCGGACTGAACGCGGGCTTTTCAATCTGCGGTAACCTGCGCATGGCGCAAACCAAAGAGCGGATGGATGAATATGCGCTCTATGGTGCGACCGCCGAGTCCGTGGGTGTGCCCTACGAATGGCTGACCGCCAAGGAAATCAAAGACCGCTGGCCGCTGATCCGCACCGAGGACCTGGAAGGCGCGATATATCACCCGACCGACGGCTACATAAATCCCGCTGATGTCACCATGGCCATGGCCAAGGGGGCACGCCAGCATGGCGCTTCGATTGAACGCAAATGGCAGGTCGATGGCTATGAATGGACCGGGTCCGAATGGCGCGTCACCGTCACAAAAATGGTCGAGAAGGGCGGCAACTTGGTCGCCTCAGAAAAGCAGACGGTCATCACCGCCGAGCATGTTGTCACCGCAACTGGCAACCATGCACAGCGCACGGCGGAGCTGCTGAAAATCAAGATCCCCGCTATTCCTGTTGAGCACCAATTCATTGTGATGGAACAGGATCCAGAACTGGTGAAATGGCGCGAAGCGGGCAATGCCGAACATCCCGTCATCCGCGACTCCGACGCACAATCCTATGTGCGTGAGGAACGCGGCGGCTGGATTCTTGGGGTGTACGAGAAAAACGCGCCTGCGCGGTTTGAATACGGGGTGCCCGATAGCTTCCGCGCCGACCTGTTTCAGCTCGATCTGGAACGGATCGAGGAACAGTATATGGCGATGATCCACCGTATCCCGTCATGTGAGACTTGTGGCCTGAAAGACGATTTCAACGGACCGATTTGCTACACGCCCGACGGCAACCCGCTTGTCGGTCCGGCACCGGGCCTGCGTAACATGTGGCTCGCGGAAGGGTTCTCCTTTGGCATCACCGCCGCCGGTGGGACCGGGCACTATCTGGCGCAAATGATGGTTGAAGGCGAGGCAGAGATCGACATGGCGTCCCTCGATCCGAAACGCTACGGCAATTGGATGACAACTGAGTTTGCGGCCCGCAAGAACGAGGAATGCTACGACCATGTCTACATCCTCCACCATCCCGATGAAGAACGGCCCGCCGCGCGGCCCTTGCGCACCTCCCCCGCATATGATCGCCAAGCCGCGCGTGGTGCGCAGTTTGGCTGGGTCAATGGCTGGGAACGCCCGAATTACTTTGCGCCCGAAGGATTTAACGACCATGACAGCCGCTCTTTCCGGCGCGGTAAATGGTGGCAATACGCGGTTGAGGAAGCCAAAGCGATCCGCGGGGGTGTCGGCCTGATCGACGCCACAGCGTTCACAAAACATCGGCTAACCGGGCCGGGTGCGACCGCGTTTCTTGATTGGTTCACGACCAACAAGCTGCCTCGTGTCGGTAGGATCAACTTGACCTACGCCCTGACCGCAGCGGGTACGACGCGGACCGAATACACAATCGTGCGCAACGGCGAGAACGACTATTACCTCGTCTCCGCCGGCGGGTGGACCGCATATGATCAGGACTATCTCTACAAAGCTATTGAGGACAAAGAACCCGAATTTGGCCGGATCAATGAGGAAGAAGTGACCACCCAATGGGGCGTCTTCGCAATCGCAGGGCCCAAGTCGCGCGATGTTTTGAAATCCATCATCAAAGACGCAGATCCGGACACAGCTTTGTCCAACAAACGCTTCCCTTGGCTATCGGCAAAGCAGATTGAGCTTGGCATGTGCCCCGTCAACGCAATCCGCGTAGCCTATACCGGTGAGCTGGGTTGGGAGCTGCATCACCCCATCGAGATGCAGAACTACCTGTTTGATCTGCTCGAAAAAGCGGGTGAGCCCCATGGTATGAAGCTGGTTGGCGCCAGGGCGCAAAACTGGCTGCGGCAGGAAAAAAGCTACCGCGCCTTCGGGACCGAACTTGGCCGCGACGCAACGCCTTTGGAGGCAGACCTGCCGCGGTTTGTTGATCTTGAAAAAGACTTCTATGGTAAAGAGGCGATGCAAGATATCGGCATCCGCTCCAAATGTGTGACGTTGCTGATTGACGGGCCGGATGATGCTGATCCCTGGGGGCGTGAAGCGCTTTATGACGGGGACACGAAAGTGGGTCGCTTAACTTCTGGTGGCTATTCCGTGGCCTTCGGCAAGAGCATCGGCATGGGCTATGTCCCACCCTCGCTTGCAGCACCTGGAAGCAAACTGAAAGTGCGGATGCAGCGCAAGTTGTGGGATGTGGAAGTCGTTGAAGACAGCCCCTATGATCCCAAGAATGCGGCCATTCGCGTAGACGAATGAACGGGCTCGCGGTCGTTCTCGGTCTTTTAGGCTTTGGCTGGCTGACACTCTTTCAGCTATTATTGTCTGCCGGTGCACCGATTGGTCGATTGGCTTGGGGTGGTGTGCATCGCGTTCTGCCAAAAGGGTTACGGGTTGCGAGCTTGGCCTCAGCGCTGCTTACGTTTTTGGCGGTGATGGTCGTTTTGCAAGCTGGTAGGTTTGTCTCGATCTTGCCGGAGCCTTGGATAACACCGCTTCTCTGGGCCTTTGCCGTGTTTTTTGCTGCAAGCTTTTTACTCAATCTGCTGGGCGCCAAAGGATGGGAACGTCTGCATGGCGTCCCTTTGACTTTAATCTGCACGGGATCTTGCGCAATTCTCGCGCTGTCCTAGCGCTTTTTGCGTTTTTGCTTGTGCCGCCAGACTGCGATCCGTCGCCGCCCTCTGATCATGGTGGCTGACAGTGGCGCGCGCAGAAGCGGCAGGTCCACGGCGAGTAGAAGCAACCCCAGTGGCAACATCCAAAGACCCAAAACCGGCAAAAATGATAGAATACCGCCGATGATGAACAAGATCGCCAGCGGAAGTCTTACGATCCACCATCCCCGCGCACGGATTGCGGTCAAAGGGCGCTTGAGCCAGGGAAATTGAACTTCAATAGCCCGAAATTGGCGCTCAAATCTCGCCCGGATACGCGCTGTGCGCTGCTCGGCTGGGGTCATATTGGGCTCGATCGTCATAAATGCCCAAATAAGCAGCATTTTGTAACAACACAATGTTTCTCAGACGAAACGTTCCGGTGAAAGAGCCGCGACGGTCGCCACATCCAATGCGCTTGCGCGCCCAGCTGCGATATCCGCCAAGAGCGTGCTGGCGGCCGAAGCGGTCTGGAACCCATAGCCACCTTGCCCCGCACACCACAAAAAATCGGGCATGCTGGCGTCGTGGCCTATGACTAGCGCCCTGTCTGGCGCAAAGCTGCGCAGCCCCGCCCAGATGGTTTCTGGCCGTGTCACGGGTTCCGTCACCATGTCCTGATAGCGCGCCAGCCCCTCGGCTAAGACCATATCGTCTGCATAAGCATCAAAGGCGTCTGTCGGGTCTTCTTCCGACGGAGACACCAACAACTTACCGGCTGACGGCTTTGCATACCAAGCTTCGCCAACGCCGTCGACAAAGGGCCAATCACTCATGTCATGCCCACCGGGCGCGCTTAGCTGCGCGAAGGAGCGGCGAAAGGGCTGTATTCCGAGCGGCGCGACGCCGGCCATAGCTGCCACCTCATCCGCCCAGGCCCCGGCAGCGTTTACAAGTATGCGCCCCTCAAACAACTGCCCCGAGGTCGTTACCGACCAGCCCGAAGGGGTCTTTTCAACGCCAATGACGCGCGCGTCGGTCACGATTTCCGTGCCAAGGCCCTTGGCCGCTTTGACTAAGCCCAGAACCATTAAATCTGTGTCCAGATCAAAAATATCTTCACGATATCCGACATATCCGACGGTCGTTTTGTTGAGAATTGGAAACTTCTCTTCGCCCTCGCCAACAGAAATTTGTGCCATTCCGAAGCTCAAATACTCCTCGTCGAACAGCGTTTTCTGGTCATGGCGCGCCAACAGCATCATCGCGCGAGGGGTCAAAAGCTCTTGCGACTGCAGATAGTCTTCGGAGGCGTAGTTCAGTGCACGTACGACGTCATTTCCATAGTCGCGCAAGAAAATCGCCGCTGAACGTCCGGTGGCATGATAGCCGAGCGTGTCTTCTGCTTCGAGCAGCGTCACGGAGCCCAGCTCCGCCAGTCGCGCCGCCGCTGAGATACCTGCAATCCCGCCGCCAATGACGAGAAAGTCGATCACAACTCCTCAAGGCGATCGGTTGCCGGTGCGGGCGTCTGGCTGAGTGCACACATCTCGGCGTAGATCGCATCCGTCATCTCAAACGACGCCGCGCCCAACGACGGTTGCAACTGCTCAACCGAGCGAGCGGAGATGATCGGGGCCGCAACGCTTGGATTATGCGCTACCCAGGCGACCGCCAACGTCGTTGCACTTGTTCCATATTTTTGGGCCAGATCCGGCAGTTTTGCCGCCGCCTCGTGCATCCACGCCACATTGTACCGGCTCTTATACATATCATTGTCCAAAAGCCGTCCACCCGCGCCGCCTGCATATTTGCCCGTCAAGAGCCCGCCGCCCAAAGGTGAGTAGGGAACAACTGCCACGTCATAGTCCATGCAGGCCGGAAGAATTTCAACCTCGGCCTGCCGTTTGACGAGGTTGTACATCGGTTGCAAAACATCGATCTTCAGATCGAATTCAGCGGCGACTTGGCAGGCTTTTGCCACCTGCCATGCCGCAAAATTTGATACGCCGATGTAACGGATTTTGCCTTGAGACTTCAGCTCGGCAAAGCCCTCCATGCTGCTCTCGAGCGGGGTGTCATCATCGAACCGGTGCAAATAGAGCAGATCAACGGATGCCATTCCAAGCCGGTCCAAACTAGTGGCAAAGCTCGACAGCACGGTTGCTTTGGTTGATGGCTGATCCTGCGCGACTTTTGTTGCGATGATCACGTCATCTAACTCATCCGCCGCCTGCCTGCCCAGAAACTGCTCGGAGCGGCCTTCCGTGTAAACATACGCTGTGTCGAAGAAATTGATCCTGGCATCCCGGCAGGCCCGGTAAAGCGCGTCAGAGGCTGTGCGGTCGGCGGCACCGCCATATTGCATGGTGCCAAAACAAAAGGGCGAAGCGGGGCGGCCGGAGCGGGTCATAAGCTGTGTCATGCCGCGATGGTGGCAGAGACAAGCTCGCGCGAAAAGCCCTGATGTGCTGTGGCTGGCATGCCTCCACATTTGTGTGATCGCTGAGCGCGCTCGACAGAGCTGGGCGGGCATTGTAACGCTGCAATAGCAGGGATTTGGGGACCACTATGAGCCTATTTCGTATTATTCTCGCTATCGCATTTGCGGCAACTCTTGCCGCATGCGCGAGCCAGCCGACATCACAAGTCGGGCGGGCCGCTGCGCAGGCGAATGCGCAATTAAATCAAGAAAGCGTTCTCGGTGAGACGCTTCTTGCGCTCGACCCTAGCGTTGACCCTCTCGAAGCAAACCGCGCTGCGGCACTCGCCTATCGTCATACCGCCACTCTTGCGCGGGAATACGAAATCGAAGACGGCCCAATTCTTCACAACATCAAGGTCAATCGCGGCACAAAGCCGCGTGGGCTTTGTTGGCATTGGGCGGAAGACCTTGAGACGCGGCTCGCCCAGGAAGGGTTCGAAACGCTCCAGCTGCACCGCGCCATCGCAAATTTCGACAATTGGCGCTTGGAACATTCCACCGTTATCATAAGCGCCAAAGGGGCCGTTATGTATGACGGCATCGTGCTGGATGCCTGGCGGGAGGGGGGCACCCTGTTTTGGTCCCCCGTGCGCGCTGACACCCGTTACAATTGGACCCCGCGGCAAGAGGTATTTGACTGGAAACGCGAACGCGGCCTGCTAACCGTGCGTTATGTCGAGGCCGCGGGCGGCTAAGCGTCCACGACAGCGACCTTGTCTCGCCAAAGTGCTAAAAACAGCGCGATCACTGCCAGCCAGTCAACCACTGCAATACCCGCCATGACCCAGCCAAACAGTGCAGACGGCATCCAGATCTGCGCAATTGCGAAGCAATCTCCGATCATAAGCAGCCAAAACGCCAGGTAAGCTACAAGGCGTGAGCCGCGCAGCAATGCGTACCCAATCGCCAAATAAAGGAGCGCCACCGGGATCAGCACAAGCCTGTCAGGCGCAAAACCCCCAACCAGCAGCGCAACGAAATGCAGCGCGGCGCTGACACCAACAAATAAGGCGGCGGCGCGAAACGGGCCTCGAACATCAATCACTGGCGGTCTCCTCAATCGGGTCGCTGGCACAAGGGAAGCCCGCAATCCCCCAAATCAGAATGTCATTCACGTGCTCTTGCAAACTATAAGGCGCAGGCTCCCGTGTTCCGCCCGGGCTCCAAGCCCAATGTAGGATCACGTCATGATCAAGGTGGCTTGCCAACGCCAACATATCCCGGTCGCCGTTTTGCTCAGGATCGCGCAGCTGCTGGCAGATATGGGCGGCGTCCTTGCCGAACCACTCCGCCTCCACTGGGGCGAGCCGCCATTCAGCGGCCACTTGCGGTGCGGCATGTGGTTCAGTGTTGGGCGTCTCGCTTGTGACATGGCAAGTCGAACACAAGAGCGTTTCCGCGCCAATGCGGCTTTCACCGCCGCGAATATTCATCCCGTGAACCCGTGTCTTGCCATAAGACGGCCCCGACCACATGGGCCTGTTGTCCCCGCCCACATGGCAGTTCGAACACCGTGGATGTGAAGCGACCTCATAAATGCGGGCAAATGCTGCGAGGCCCTGTTCGCGCGTCGCGTATTCGGGCGGTGCGATCTCTACCGTGGTCTCTACGGCCATTGCTGGCGTCGTCAATAGAGCGACGCAAAGTGTCAGTATTTTCATCCCACGCACCTCAGACAAAATCGACGAATTTGTTGAAGGGCATTTCCCGCAAGCGGGTGCCTGTCGCCGCGAATATCGCGTTACCAAGCGCCGGCGCGGCAGGGGGCAAGCCAGGCTCCCCGATCCCGCGAATGCGGCGTCCGTTTTCCAGTACCTTCACCTCGATCTGGGGCGTCTGATACAGCCGCAGGCCTTCGTAAGCGTGGTAATTGTCCTGCGCGGGGCGGAAGTCTTCATAGGTCAGCTCGGAATTGATTGCGTGTGCCAGCCCGAAAATCAGCCCGCCAAAGAGCTGTGCCTCAAGGTTCACAGGGTCTAGCGCCCGACCCACATCGGCTACGACATACGCCTTGTCGAGCCGCAAGCCGGCATCGGTCTGGCTTACCTCGACGACCTCTGCGCAGGGGACGCCAAAGGACATGCAAAATGCAACGCCGCGTCCACGACCCGGGCCGATTGATCCGCCGTCCCAGCCCGAAATCTCGCCAACCGCTTCCAGAACTTTGCGGCTTTCGTCATGCAGGCAAAGCCGGATGCGTTCCTCCAATGGGTCCGCGCCAGCCTCATGGATCAACTCGTCTAGGAACGTGTCGTGGAAAAACCCATTCGCCGACGCACCAACAGATCGCCACGAAGAAACCGGAACGAGATCGCGCGCCCGGTACCCCGTCACGCGGTAATTTGGGATCGCAAAAGGTTGGTCCCAGGACCCGGTCGTGATTGTGGCGTCCGGCCCGCCAAGCGTCATGCCTGTCAGCCGGCCCAGCCAAGGCCCTGCTAGGCCCTGTTGTGAGACGGAGATATCATAAGTCTCCACCTTGCCATCCGTGACGACGCCCCGCGCGCGCATCAATGCGGCAGGTCGGGGGTAGTCATGGCTCATGTCCTCCTCCCGCGACCAGGTCAGTTTGATAGGCGTGCCCGGCATCGCTTGAGCTACCTCAACTGCCTGTTCGACATGGGTCATCTCTAAACGGTGGCCAAAACTGCCGCCCATGGGTTGAACATGGACATGCACATTCTCGGTGTCGACCCCCGCGATTTGCGCGGCGCGATTGCGAATGAAAAGAGGGATTTGCGTACCGGTCCAGATATCGACGCGTTCCCCGTCGACTTTGACAATCGCGTTCATAGGCTCCATCGGGGCGTGCGCCAAAAAAGGCGCGCGGTACTCGGCCTCAAACGGATGAGCGGCGGCAAGGCTTTTGGCCACTTCGCCCACATCGCGCTGGCAATGGTCGAAATGCGCTTCACTGTCGACGGCCTCGGCAAGCGCATCCCACATCTCGCCAGAATTGCTTGGATAGTCCGCGGAGCCCCAAACGCATTCAATCGCCTGGACCGCTTGGAAGGCATACCATGTGTTTGTCGCAATCACGGCCACGCCGGCATTGCCCGCTTTCACTTCGACAATTTTCTCCACGCCGCGCATAGCTTCAGCAGAGGACGCATCGTATTCGACGAGGGGACCACCAATTGATGGGTTCGCACAAATAGCGGCGTATCGCATGCCGTCCATTTGCAAATCGATTCCATAGATTTCTGTCCCGGTGGATTTCGCGACCATGTCGGTACGCGCATGCTGCTTGCCTAGAAAGCGCCACTCAGAAGCTGGGCGTAGGTCTTCCTCCCGGACGGCTACGGGCTCTAGTTGGGCAGCCTCCGCAGCAAGGGAGATATAGTCGATTTCTTCGCCGTCTGCCGAAACCACGAGCCCATCCCGCGTTGCCAAGCTCGACCGCGCAACGCCAAACCGCTGTGCCGCCGCTTCCTTTAATGTCTCGCGCGCGACGGCACCTGCCAGACGCAGCTTTACAAACTGGTCCGGTACGGTTGATGAGCCGCCCGTCATTTGCATCTCAAACAGCTTCGCCGGAACCGACATGAAGGCGCGTGCTGTTTCGACCATGGGCGTTTCGATATAGGCCGGGACCGGGACGCTTTCACCCAACACGGCGGCGTTATAATAGGCGGCGCCCGGCATGCCTGGGCTCAGCATGGCACTGGCCGGGTCGATATCGAGCTCTTCTGCGATCAGATACGCCTGCATCGAGTAAGCCCCTTGCCCGCTATCAGCGCGCGGCGTGATCAGGGTGATGCCATCGGCGGTGATTTTGACATATGGGTTGAACGCGGCCTCGCCCTCTCCAAGGTCTGCCAATAGCGGGTTCTGTGTAGGCTTTGCCGCTATGAATGTGCCAAAGGCCACACCACCCATGACAGCGGCTGAGCCGATTAGAAATCCACGGCGGCCAATCGTTTTTACAGCACCCATGGCCTAAGCCTCCCGCAGTTTTTGCGCGGCGGTATGAATTGCGGCGCGGATGCGCGGGTAAGTGCCGCAGCGACATAGGTTTCCGCTCATGACCGCGTCGATGGTTGCATCATCCGGTGCATCGTTCAGCTCTAGCAGGTTGGCGGCCTGCATTATTTGGCCCGATTGGCAGTAGCCGCATTGCGCAACCTGATGCTCGACCCAGGCCTCTTGCACCGCATGCAGGGAGCCGGGCTGGCCCAAACCTTCGATGGTTATGACCTCCGCGCCGTCTTCGATGCTGCCTACTTTCAGCTGGCAGCTGCGCACTGCCAACCCGTCGACATGCACCGTGCAAGCCCCGCATTGCGCGATGCCGCAGCCGTATTTTGGCCCGGTGATGCCCAATTCGTCGCGCAAAGCCCATAGAAGCGGCATCTCATCATCCACTTCCAATTGCATGTCTTGGCCGTTTACACGTAGCTTCATTGAAGCCTCCTGTTGGGTCTCGGGTTTGGAAATGGGATGGCTAAAAAAATGTTCAAAATGGACTGATAAGTCCATAATGTCCATTATTGAGTGGGAAGCAATAGTCAACGGCGATGCGCAGCACAAAAGAAGATTTGATCCTGAATGCCGCGAAGTCGCTTTTCGTTCGCTTTGGCTTTGAAAAGATGACGATGAACGACATAGCGCGGGAAGCGGGGGTCGCGCGGCAAACTGTCTACAACCGGTTTGACAGCAAAGACGCGATTTTTGTGACATTGGTGCGCGAACGTATGGAGCAGCTTCGTGCTGAGCTGCATGCGGCTTGGACAGAAACCAACAGCGTTTCTGAAATGATCGACGCCTTCCTTCGTGTTGTGCCGATTGCGTGGTTTGATGAGGCGTCGACATTTTCCAACCCGGGAGAGATGATTGATCGCCTGAACCGACTTGCCACTGACGAAATGCAAAGTTTTGCCGCCGAGGTGATCAATAACATCGCCGGGCATCTGGAGGGCGAGGCCGCCTTTGGCAGCGGCGCGCTCGATCGCTTTAGCTTCGCCGAAAACTTCTACTGGTCCACCGTCAACGCCAAATACGGTGCGCGCGACAGAGCGGACTTTATGAAGCGAATTGAGACAACACGCGCAATGGCTTTGATTGTGCTGGGCACTGACACCTAATGAGATTGCGTCGCGCTGTCGCGCGTCACTGTGGCGTGGGGCCAGCCCCGGCAATACCCGGACTATTTTCAAACAATAAACAGGAATGCCCGTCTTTCGCAGGCGCCGGTTCCACAAAAAAGGCCCGCGCATCAAAGGCGGGCCTTTCTTCTGTTTTTAGCTCGTTGGATCAGTTCGGGATTTCGGCCGTCAAACCTTCGACATAGAAGCTCATGCCTGCCAGGTCGCCGTCATTCGCGGTCTCACCTTCCGCCAACCAGGCCGTCCCATCTTGCTTGTTCAGCGGTCCGGTGAACGCGTGGTAAGTTCCGTCCGCCAGCGCGTCTTTCATCGCCAAGGCTTCTGCCTTCACATCAGCAGGAACCGCGTCGGAAATCTCGCCAATGGCAACCATGCCCGGCCCGATGCCGTCCCATGTGTCCATGCTTTCCCAAGTGCCGTCCATGACGGCGCCAACGCGCGCGATATAGTAGGGCGCCCAGTCGTCAATGATCGAGGACACGCGCGGCAGCGGGGCGTATTCTCCCATATCGGACGCTTGCCCAAAGGTGATCACGCCTTCCGCTTTCTGTGCGGCGGCTTGTGGAGCTGTGGAATCGGTGTGCTGCAAGATCACGTCAGCGCCTTGCTCGATCAGCGCGGTGGCGGCGTCTGCTTCTTTGGCTGGGTCGAACCATGTGTAGGCCCAGATGATGTTGAACTCGACATCCGGGTTGACCTTTTTGGCGTGGATATAGGCGGAGTTGATGCCGCGGATAACCTCAGGGATCGGGAAGGAGGCAATGTAGCCGATCTTGTTGGTCTTGGTCATCTTGCCCGCGATATGGCCTTGGATCGCGCGGCCCTCGTAGAAACGTGCGGAGTATGTCGACACGTTCGGCGTCTCGCGCTTGTAGCCCGTGGCGTGCTCAAACTTCACATCCGGGAATTTGGCGGCGACCGCGTTGGTTGGGTCCATGTAGCCAAAGGAGGTGGTGAAGATGATGTCGGCACCTTGCAGGGCCATTTGGGTGATCGCGCGTTCGGCGTCTGCACCTTCAGGCACGTTTTCCTGGTAGACGGTTTCGACCTTGTCGCCATATTCCGCTTCTACGGCCAAACGGCCTTTGTCATGCTCATAGGTCCAGCCGCCGTCGCCGATGGGACCGACATAGATGAAGCCAACTTTGGTTTTGGCATGGCCGTCAGCGAAGGCGCCGCCTGCGGTCAAGGCCAGTGCGGCTGCACCGGCTGCGAGTAGTGATCTGCGTTTCATTGATTTCTCCCCTTTGGAATTTAGCAGCAGTGAGCCCCGTTACGACGAGGCATGGAATTGGCGTCCCAGACAGGCGGGCGCGGACAGTGCGGCCTTCGCCTTGCCCGAGGACATGATGACAAGCACAGCGATGGTTATCAGATAGGGCGACATGGACAAGTATTCGACCGGAATATTCGCCCCTGCCGCCTGCAGGTTCAGCTGCAACACGGTTACGCCGCCAAATAAATAGGCACCCAGCAAAACACGGAACGGCCGCCAGGCGCCAAAGACGACAATGGCCAATGCGATCCAACCGGCGCCCGCAGTCATGCCTTCGGTCCATTGTGGCACCCGGACAAGGCTCAGATACGCCCCGCCAAGCCCCGCGCAGGCCCCGCCAAACATGATCGCTAACAGCCGCACGCGCACCACCTTGTAGCCAAGGGCATGGGCCGCGTCGTGATTTTCACCAACCGCGCGCAGAATAAGCCCGGCGCGGGTGAATTTCAGAACGGCCCAAGTACCGATCACTAGCGACAGCGCGAAATACACCATCAGGTCTTGGTTGAAGAGCACGGGGCCCAAAAACGGGATGTCGCCGAGGACGGGAATGTTGATCTTCTCGGTCGCAGGCGGACGGATCCCAACATAGCCTTGCCCCATCAACGACGACAGCCCCAACCCAAACAGCGTCAGGCCCAGCCCAGTCGCGACTTGGTTAGAGAGGAAGTATTGCGTCAGAATGCCAAAAAGTAGCGACAATACTGCCCCTCCAAAAGCTGCTGCTATAAAGCCCACAAGTGGCGAGCCTGTCTCAACCGCTATCGCAAACCCGCAAATCGCGCCGACGATCATCATCCCCTCGACACCGAGGTTAAGCACGCCCGCCTTCTCCACGATCATTTCACCGATCGCGGCCAAAATGATTGGCGTGGCCGCGACCATGAGGGAGGCGACAAGAAGGGTGGGGGAGATCGCACTCAGGTCCAATGTTGACCCCCAATCGCAAGGCAGTAAATGCATGTTGCAACCCAACCAGCCGTCAAGCCGCCCAGCATGAAGGGAATGTGCCTGATATGCGCCCGCGCAGACGAAAGCCTGCGTCTTGCGGCTGGGATGAATATGATAAGTCCGCCCAAGGCCACCAAAATAGCAAGGTGGGTCAGCGCGAATAGGAACGCGCCCGCTCCGTCTGTCGAATGAACCATCCAAGGCAACATCAAGCCCATCAAAAGCCCAACCACGATTGGTTTGGTATTATACGTCATACAGCCTCCCCCGCGCCAAAGCGCACTTGGAAATTCGTCAACACATCGACGGCCAGCAGAAAGAAAAGCAGCATCCCTTGGAAGGCTTGGATCGCAGCAGCTGGCAGCCCGAGCGACGATTGCGCCGCCTCGCCCCCGATATAGGTCAGCGCCAAGAGCAGCCCTGCCAGTAAGATGCCCACCGGATGCAAGCGGCCCAGAAAGGCCACGATGATCGCGGTGAACCCGTAACCCACGTTGAAATCAATACTGATCTGGCCTGCGGGGCCGGAGACCTCGAACAGCCCGGCAAGCCCCGCCAACGCGCCTGAAACGCCAAGGCAAAACAAAACCAGCCGCGCAGCGTTCACGCCGCCAAAACGCGCCGCGCGGGGTGCTTGGCCTGCCAGTTTGATCTGAAAACCAAGCTGATGGCGCGCCAGCAAAATATAGGCAAAAATCACCGCGATAAAGGCCGCCGCCACGCCCCAATGCATGCCGGTGCCTGCGATGATCTCCTCGTTGAAGCCTGCAGGATAGCTGCGGAAATTGCGCGAGCCCGGAAAGCCGGCCCCATCCGGATTGCGCAGCGCGCCCAAGGCCATGGAGGCTAGAATAAATTCTGCCACATAGACCAGCAAAAGGGAGACGAGGATCTCATTGGTGTTGAATTTCACCCGCAAAATGCCCGGGATCATGGCCCAGAGAAAGCCCCCGAACGCGCCCGCGATCACCATCAGCGGAAACACGATGAAGCTGTCAAACGGGTAGAAGGCCAGCCCCACGGCAGCGCCGCAAATCGCGCCGATGATATATTGCCCCTCCGCCCCGATGTTCCAAATGCCTGCGCGAAACCCTAAGGACAGCCCGATCGCGATCAGGATCAACGGCCCCGCTTTCACCAGCAATTGGCCACGGTAGTAAAACGCGAACTCGCCGAAAAGCGGGTCCCAAAAGATCGTGCGAATGGCCGCGACCGGGTCCTTGCCGAGGGCTGCGAACATCAACCCGCCCGCGATCATGGTCAGCACCACGGCCAGCGGCGGTGTGGCCCAAGACCATAGTTTTGAAGGCTCCTGACGTTTTTCGAGGCGGATCATGACGCGGCCTCCAAATCATGCGCGCCGCCCATCATCAGCCCGATCTGGTCAACCGTCAGCCCGGCTGCGGGAACCGGTGCGGTCAAGCGGCCCTCATTCAGCGCGGCAAACCGGTCCGAAATTTCCATCAGCTCATCAAGATCCTGGCTGATCACGATGATCGCGGCCCCTTCGGCGGCCAAATCCAGTAGCGCTTGCCTAATTGCGGCAGCAGCCGCCGCGTCGACCCCCCATGTCGGTTGGTTAACGACCAACAGCTCGGGGCTTTGCAAAATCTCCCGTCCGATGACGAATTTTTGAAGGTTGCCCCCCGACAAGGCGCGTGCCGCCGTATGCGCACCGGGCGTGCGCACATCAAAGCTGGCGATGACGTCTTTCGCAAAATCGCGCGCGCCCGCCCAATTCAGAAAACCCCGGTTGGACAGCGATTTGCGCACTGTGCCGGTCAGTACCGCATTCTCTGTCAGGCTCATATCGGGCGCTGCTGCGTGGCCAAGCCGTTCCTCAGGCGCGGCCAAAAGGCCAAGCGCGCGCCGTGCATTCGGGCCCAAGCCGCCCACATCCTCGCCTTTGAACATGACCTGGCCGGGGCCTGCCAGCATCTCACCTGATAAGGCGCCGGTCAGCTCGTCCTGCCCGTTGCCTGCCACACCACCAATGCCCAAGACCTCGCCCTTTTGAACGGTGAGCGTGATGTCTTTGAGCGTGGTTCCAAATGCCGATGGCGCGGCGAGGGTCAGCCCTTTCAGTTCCAAGGCGGTCTCGGCGGTCGCATGTGGCTTGCGCTCCGGCACATGCAGGACCTGGCCCACCATCATTTCCGCCATTGCGCGCGCGGTCTCCTGTTTCGGATCACACGTGCCCACATTTTTGCCCAGACGTAGGATGGTGGCCGCATCGCACAGCCTGCGAATTTCTTCCAGCTTGTGGGAGATATAGAGGATAGAGGTCCCCTCGCTGCGCAGTTTTTCCAAGGTCTTGAACAGGATTTCGACCTCTTGCGGGGTCAGCACCGAGGTGGGTTCATCCATAATCAAAAGTTTCGGGTTTTGCAGCAAGCAGCGAATAATCTCGACCCTCTGCCGCTCCCCTGCGGACAGATCACCAACCAGCCGTGACGGATCAAGCGGCAAACCGTAAGCGTGGGAGACTTCCGTGATCTCCGCTGCCAAATCGCGCATCTTTGGGGGGTTTTCCATGCCAAGTGCAATGTTTTCGGCCACATCCAGCGCTTCAAACAACGAAAAGTGTTGAAAAACCATAGCCACACCGGCTGCCCGCGCCGCCCGCGGCTCTGCAGGGGTATACCGTACACCGTGCAGCCACATTTCGCCGCTATCAGGCTTCACCAGCCCGTAGATCATTTTGACAAGCGTTGATTTCCCGGCACCATTCTCGCCCAAAAGCGCATGGACCTCGCCGGGTTGGATCAGAAGGGATACATCGTCATTGGCCACGACGCCCGGGTAGGCCTTGGTCAGCCCCGTCAACTCGAGTAGCGCCGTCATGCCGTCGCACGTCCCCCACTATCGCGACTGGCAGAGTGCCGCGCGCGCAGCGCCGAAACTAGCGCGGAGGCCGTTCCCAAAGCAATAGCCTGAGGATGTTTGCCCAGCTCCTTTTGCCCAATTGGGCAGCGAATGCGTTTTATTTGAGCGTCCGTGTGGCCGAGCGCTGCCAAACGCCGCTGAAACCGCGTCCATTTTGTCGCCGAACCGATCAACCCAACATCTGTAAACCCATGGCTCAGCAGCCGATGGCACAGTTCCAGGTCGAGCGTGTGCGAATAGGTCAGGATCAGGTGAAACGCGTCTTGGGGCGCGAATGCCACGGCATCAGCCGGGTTGGCGCTCGGCAAAACGGAGACGGCATCCGGCACAGCCTCAGGAAACCGCTCAAGCCCCGTGTCGAGCCATGTGATCGCAAAGTCGGGCAGGGGGGAGAGCACATCAATCAACGCGCGGCCGACATGGCCCGCACCGTAAATCCAAAGCGGCACACCAAAGCGGCTTAACGGCTCGGCCAACCAGCCGCCTTCAAAGATCAAATCTGACGCCTCCTTGCCATTGCGCGCCTGCGCCATTGCACGTGTCACCGCCAACGGGCGGTCTGATGCACCTTCGACAAGGCGCAAAAACAATCCGTTCTCTGGCACCTTCTCCAGCGTCTTTGCATCAAACACCTCGGAGACAAGCGTTACCGCGCCACCACAGCACTGACCCAGACTTGGTCCCAATGGGATGCGCGCGACCTGTGCCCCGCCGCCAGACAGTCGCGCCCGCAAAGCGGCCACCGCCTCAAATTCCAACGCGCCGCCGCCGATCGTGCCCGCTTGCCCCGTCTCCCAGACCAGCATCGAGGTGCCCGTCTCCCGCGGGGCGGAGCCCTTATGCGATGCAATCACGATCCGCCCGACGCGCCCACGTTCCGCCACGCAAGCCCGCACACTCTCCAGATCAAAGCTCATCCGCGCACCCGTGTGACCGCCGCCAAAACCCGCTCCGCCGTCGCGGGCGCGTCCAGATCAGGGTAGCCCGCGCCGCAGCTTGCAACCGCATCTGACAGCGCCATCAGCGCGGAGATGCCTAGCATCAAGGGCGGCTCGCCCACGGCTTTGGAGCGGTAAATGGTCTCGGCCGGGTTCTCCCCTTCCCACAAATCCACATTGAAAATCGCCGGTCGGTCGGAGGCGGCCGGTATTTTATAGGTCGCGGGCGCATGGGTCTTCAAAGCGCCTGCATCGTCCCACACCAGCTCCTCCATTGTCAGCCAACCGGCACCTTGCACATACCCGCCCTCGATCTGGCCGATGTCGAGCGCCGGGTTCAAAGACGCGCCGCAATCATGCAAAATATCGGCACGTAAAATGCGGTTCTCGCCCGTCAAAGTGTCGATCACCACCTCGGTCACCGCCGCTCCGTAGGCGAAGTAGAAGAAAGGCCGCCCTTTTCCCTTTATTCGGTCCCAGGCCACCTCGGGCGTCGCGTAAAACCCGGTCGATGACAGGGAAACGCGCGCCTCATAGGCCGATTGCGCGGCTTGGGCAAAACTCATCTCGTCCGCGGCGCTGAAGACTTTGCCGTCCTCGAAAAGCACATTGCCGCCCAGATGGGCCGCGATACGGTCGCGGATCGTCTCACAGGCCGCTTTGACGGCCATTCCGTTCAAATCCGACCCTGACGACGCCGCGGTGGCGGAGGTATTGGGAACCTTGCCGGTATCGGTCGCTGTGATCTTGACCTGCTCAACGGGCACGGCAAACACATGCGCCGCCACTTGCGCCACTTTGGTAAACAGCCCCTGTCCCATCTCCGTGCCGCCATGGTTGAGATGGATGGAGCCGTCTTGGTAGACATGCACCAATGCGCCCGCTTGGTTCAGATGGGTCAGCGTGAACGAAATCCCAAACTTTACCGGCGTCACTGCGATCCCGCGTTTGAGAATGTCATTCTCGGCATTCCACGTCTCCACCGCCTTGCGCCGCGCCGCGTAATCTGCCCGCTCGACCAGCGCGCCCACCAGCTCCGCAATAATGCTATCCGTGACGGCCATCCCGTAAGGCGTTGTGGGCTTCGTTTTGGTAGAAATACTCACATCCGACGGGTAGAAATTGCGCTGCCGTACGATCAGTGGGTCCAGACCCAGATGATGCGCCACATGATCCATCACCCGCTCGATCCCGACCATGCCTTGCGGGCCGCCAAAGCCGCGAAAGGCCGTGTTGCTTTGCGTATTGGTTTTTAACCGGTGGGAGGTGATCCGCGCCGAAGGCAAATGATACGCATTGTCGGCATGCAGCATCGCACGATCGGCCACCGGCAGTGACAGGTCCTGCGCCCAGCCGCAGCGCGCGAACTGTGTGAAATCGACACCTGTCAGCACTCCGTCCGCTTCAAAGCCCACATCATAATCAATGCGAAACTCATGCCGCTTGCCGGTGATCACCATGTCATCATCGCGGTCATAGCGCATCTTTGCGGGGCGTCCGGTCTTTGCCGCTACCACGGCGCAGGCCACACAAAGCGCGTTGCCCTGGCTCTCCTTGCCGCCAAAGCCGCCGCCCATACGGCGCACCTCGACCCGCACGCTATTCATGGGCACCCCAAGCGCGTGAGCCACCTTATGCTGTATCTCTGTGGGGTGCTGCGACGACGCATGCATCACCATCTCGCCGCCCTCTTGTGGCAAGGCCAGCGCTGCATGGCCTTCAAGGTAAAAATGCTCCTGACCGCCAATCTCGATGCTACCTGTCAGCCGATGCGGTGCGGCCTCCAACGCGGCCTCGATATCGCCCTTGGCGTAGACGCGCGGGCCTTCTTCAAACCGGCTATCCGCGGCCATCGCCTGATCAATCGTCAGGATCGGTACCTCTTGAGCGTAGTTGATTTGACCCAGCCGCGCTGCTTTGCGCGCCGCCAAATGGCTTTCTGCCACGACTAGAAAAACAGGCTGGCCAAGGTAATGCACATTCTTGATCGCCAAAAGCGGTTCGTTATGCGCAGACGGCGATACGTCATTCTCAAAGGGAAGGTCTTCCGCGACCAAGACATCCACAACGCCGGGGGCGGCGCGTACTGCGTCGAGGTCACACCTGGTAATCTGACCGCAAGCAATCTCAGACAATCCGAACGCCAGGTGCAGCGAGTTTGCGGGGACTGGAACGTCGTCAGTATAGCGCGCAGCGCCTGTAACATGTAGCGGTCCGCTTTCATGTTTGCGCGATGCTCCTACGCTCATGGGGTGATCTCCAACAGATTGGTCCGCGCGCCGGTGATCTCTAGAAAGTACCGCCGCAAAAGCGCCGTCGCGACCTGCAGCCGGTAGGCTGCGGAGGCACGCATGTCGCTGAGCGGGTCAAAATCGGCGGCAAACTGTGCTTGCGCCTCTGTGATGGTTTCCAAACTCCATACCCGCCCCTTCAGGGCCTCTTCCACATGTGTTGCGCGCTTTGGCACACCGGCCATTCCGCCGAAGGCAATGCGCGCGGCCGTAACAACGCCGTTCGCGACCTCAATCTTGAAACAACCGCAAACGGCGGAGATATCTTGATCAAAACGCTTCGAGATCTTGTAACACCGCAATTTTTCGGCACGGCGTGGGACACTCACAAATTCGACGAATTCGCCCGGCGCACGATCCTGTTTGCCGTAGTCTATGAAGAAGTCTTCGATGGGCATCTCGCGTCGCCTGTCCCCTTGCCTCAAATGCAAAACGCCACCGAGCGCGATCAAAGCGGGCGGGCTGTCCCCGATTGGGGAGCCATTGGCGATATTGCCCCCTATGGTGGCCGCATTGCGCACCTGAACCGATCCGTATCGGCGCAACATTTCGGCGAAGGACGGGTGAGGTTCGCGCATCGCACCCAAAACCTGGGTGATAGTACAGGCCGCACCAATTTTAATTTCTGACGCGCCGATTTCGATCTGTTGCAAATCCGTGCACCGCCCGAGAAAAGCCACCTCATCAAGCTGCTTTAAAGCCTTAGTCACCCAAAGCCCTATATCTGTCGCGCCACCAATAAGTGTTGCATTGGGATGTGTCGTGTACCACTTGGCCAAGGCGTCAGAACTTTCAGGCATCGCGACCGGCGCGGGCCCGGCGTCAAAAACCGGCTCCTCCATCCAGTCGGGTACAGGCACGCTTTCGGCCGCTTCCGCGGCGCGAATGATCGGCGCATAGCCGGTGCAGCGGCACAGATTGCCCGCCAGCTGGTCATTGTGATCGCGCGCGCCGTTCTTATGCGCTGCCGCCATCGTTGTGATGAAACCAGGCGTACAGAACCCGCATTGTGACCCGTGGTGATCCACCATCGCGGCCTGCACCGGGTGCAACATTCCGTCTGGCCCCGCGATCCCTTCGACGCTTCGCACGGCACGTCCATGGAGTTGCGGCATGAAGAGAATGCAGGCGTTCATCGATTGTGCGACCCCGTCCGGTCCCGTCACGACCACCGAACATGCGCCGCAATCGCCCTCATTGCAGCCCTCTTTCGTGCCCGTCAGCCCGCGCCGGTCGCGCAGGAAGTCCAATAGCGTCTCAGTTGGCCCGCAAGAGGCCTCAATGGTTTCCCCATTGAGAAGAAACGTCACCATCTGGAAAATATCCCGCCGCGTTACCTGAGATATGCGTCCACCAGATTGCGCTGTCGATGCGGCGTAGACGGCGCGATGGTCTTATATCGGGATGCTAAGCTGCGCTTTGCCACATTTGCAAGTCCGCCGCCCTTTTTCGGCCCGCAAATGGCCTCCAAATAAACTGGCCTGCGCAAATAAACGCCACGAAATTGCGCGATTGCTCAGGGAGTATCATGGCTAATAACTCATTTAAGCTGCCACTGAATGAAGAAAAACAATGCTGAAAAAACTGCTCCAATCTAGAATTCACACGCCGGGCGACCAGTCGCCTGTTACTCCTAATCTTGCCGTTGAAGGCGAGGCGGCGTCAAAACGATCGCCGAGCGCGTTCTCAAAACGCCCGCCAAAACCGGTCCCACAAGGTCAGGTCCGTCCCAAAAGCCGAAGCATGCGCGACAGCGACATCAAGGATGAATTTGGCCGCTCTGCAGAGCAAATCGCCGCGGAAGCCGCCCAAGAGTTCGACATCGACTCGGTCGTGCGCAAGGCGGCCTCCATGCCCGACGCGCCCGACCAGCCAGTGCGCCCGAAAACAAGCCTAATTTCTCCGGCAAGTTTTCCGAAGCATAAGGCCGATAAAAGTCGCATTCACGTTCAAAACGACGCCCCCGTCGTTGCGCAAGCGGCCCCCGAACAAGCGGCCCCCGAACAGGCGCCACAACCACAAATGACGATGCCAGAGGCGCGCCCCGTCACCCAGGTCTTCTTGACAACGGATCCAGCCCAGGCGGCGACAGCGCGCCCGGTCACACAGGTTTTCCAAGCGGCAGAATTGCCCGCCGCGGCGCCTGCGCGCCCTGCAACACGGGTTTTCCAGGTCGCTGAGGATGCCCTAGCGTCCTCGGCACGACCTGTTAGCCAAATATTGTCTGCTCCTGACCATCAGGGCAGCACGACTGCGCGGCCCGTAAGCCAGGTTCTGGCATCGCCCGCTGAGACGCACCCACCATCAGCGCGCCCGGTCTCGCGCGTCATTCCGGCGCTCGAACAGGCACCTGAGCCTGCCGCTGCCAAATCCAAACCGCTTGAGCTGTCCGAAAGCAAACGCATCGAGAAACCGAAGTCAAAACTTGAGATCTCGAACGGGCATATTTTGCAACCCGGCCCGAGCCAGGAAGCGATCATCGCGACTGAAGATGCGCGGGAAGCCTATTGGGAAGCGCTTGGCGAAAGCGATGAAGAGCTGCTCAGCTACCCCATTTCGCCAGAACTGCGCGGCATGCCCGCATGGCCCACTCAGTTGCAGGCCTTCCGTGTTGTGCGCACGCCCCACAGCGTCATTATCGCCTCTGAAGGTCTGTCCGACGCGTTCGGGCCATTCGACACGCGTACTGGTGTCAACGGTTTTGGCCTTGAGTTTTACATCGAGGTCGTCGGCTGGCAGTCGATGATCCCCGTCAATCTGCACAAGACTTGGGCATTCCGGGCGGTTGAACATGCCGCACGGCTGGCCGCCCATGCTGAAAACTTGGTCGATTTGCTGGAAAATGAAGTTTTGTCGATGGACCTGCCGCAGAACTGCGTTCCTAAAGGCTGGGTCGTGCCCGGTATGGCCGAACCTGCGGGCGCGCTTTTGGGCGTCCCACAACCACCCGGGCGCGGTTTCATCAAAGACATGCCGCTCTCTAAGGTGAAGGTCATTCCAATCACGCCAATCTTCCCCGAAGAGCTTGAATCTTGTGTTCTTGAAGGTCCGGGGGAGCGCCGCGCGCTCGCCAACGACCTGCTGACCACCGGCGCGGGCCACAGGGCTGACATGGATCGCACCAGCCTGCGCTAATTATACACCTCATACTTTTTAGGGAAGCGGCGTCTTTGGCGCCGCTTCTTGCGTTTGTCGAAAGGATATCGTCGCTATTTTGAGGCTGGCGCTCTGCGGCACGCCAGATAATGTGTCCCCATGGCTGACCAACCCCGATTCATTCACCTGCGCACGCACACGGAATATTCGTTGCTGGAGGGCGCGCTGCGGGTAAAAAAACTTGCGGGCATGTGCCAGGACGCGGGCATGCCAGCCGTCGCGATCACCGACACCAACAACATGTTCGCGGCTTTGGAATTCTCTGAATATGCCGCAGGCTCTGGCGTTCAACCGATCATCGGATGCCAGGTCGATCTGGCCTATGAGACGGCGGCGCCCGGTGAAAAGCCGCGCCCGCCCGCGCCCATCGTGCTGCTGGCGCAAAATGAGCAAGGCTACGAGAACCTGATGAAGCTCAACTCCTGCCTCTATCTGGATGCAGAAGGACAACTGCCACAGATCACAATGGACGAGTTGGTGCGGCATAATGCGGGGCTTATTTGCCTCACTGGTGGCCCCGATGGCCCTTTGGGGCGGCTCCTACGCAACGGTCAGACCCCTAAGGCTGACGCCCTGTTGCGCCAAATGGCACAAGCCTACCCAGACCGTCTTTATGTTGAGCTGCAACGGCACCCGGGCGATGACGGCCTGCCGGAGGCCGAGAAGCTTTCGGAACGCGGGCATGTCGAAATGGCCTATGAAATGGCGCTGCCGCTTGTCGCCACCAATGACGCCTATTTTCCAAAATCGAACATGTATGAAGCGCATGACGCGCTGATCTGCATTGCCGAAGGGGCCTATGTTGACCAGCAGGGGGATCGGCGAAAGCTGACACCGCAGCACTATTTTAAGTCGCCGCAGGAGATGGCAACGCTGTTCGCCGATCTGCCGGAAGCCCTAGAAAACACAGTCGAAATTGCCAAGCGCTGCGCGTTTAAAACTTATAAACGCGACCCAATCCTTCCTAGGTTTGCCGATGACGAGGTCGAAGAATTGCGCCGCCAAGCCAACGAAGGCTTGCAGGCGCGACTTGCGATTATCCCACATGCAGCGACCGTTGAGGAATATCAGGCGCGGCTGGATTTTGAGCTGGGAATTATCGAAGGCATGGGGTTCCCGGGTTACTTCTTGATCGTGGCCGACTTCATCCACTGGGCCAAAAAGAACCATATTCCTGTCGGACCCGGACGTGGGTCAGGCGCCGGTTCGCTGGTTGCCTACGCCCTGACGGTGACTGATCTTGATCCGCTCAGATACTCGCTTTTGTTCGAGCGGTTCTTGAACCCCGAACGAGTGTCCATGCCCGATTTCGACATCGACTTTTGCATGGACCGCCGGGAAGAGGTGATCCGTTACGTTCAGGAAAAATACGGCCGCGACAAGGTGGGACAGATCATCACATTTGGTGCGCTTCTGTCCAAAGCCGCCGTGCGCGACATTGGCCGCGTGTTGCAAATGCCATACGGGCAGGTGGATCGGCTGTCCAAAATGATCCCGGTCGAGGGCGTCAAACCCGTCAGTATTGAAAAAGCCTTGGCCGATGAGCCAAAACTCCGCGAAGAGGCAAAAAATGAGGAGGTCGTCGCGCGGCTCCTTGACTACGGCCAACAGGTTGAGGGGCTGCTCCGCAACGCGTCCACCCACGCCGCGGGCGTCGTGATTGGCGACCGGCCATTAGACGCTTTGGTGCCGCTTTACCAAGACCCGCGTTCCGATATGCCTGCCACGCAGTTCAATATGAAGTGGGTTGAGCAGGCGGGGCTGGTCAAGTTCGACTTTCTAGGCCTAAAGACGCTGACCGTCATTCAAAACGCCATCGACCTGCTGGATCGTCCCCTTCATATCGCCGCAGATGGCTCGCAAATCTACGAGCCGCCCACCGGCGCTGAGAATGACATCGGCGCGATCCCGTTGGATGATGAAAAGTCGTATAAGTTATATTCTTCGGCAAAAACCGTCGCTGTTTTCCAGGTGGAAAGTTCGGGAATGATGGATGCGTTGCGGCGCATGAAGCCCACATGCATCGAGGATATTGTGGCCCTTGTGGCGCTCTACCGTCCGGGACCCATGGAGAATATTCCGACCTACTGCGAGGTGAAGAACGGTTTAAAAGAGCTTGAATCCATTCATCCTTTGATCGACCACATTCTGGCTGAGACCCAGGGCATCATCGTCTACCAGGAACAGGTGATGGAGATCGCGCAGGTCATGGCCGGCTACAGCCTCGGCGGCGCCGACCTGCTGCGCCGCGCCATGGGTAAGAAGATCAAAGAGGCCATGGACGCCGAACGCCCCAAGTTCGAGGAGGGCGCGAAGAAAAATGGTGTCGATGCGAAGAAGGCTCGGGAAGTCTTTGACCTTCTTGAGAAATTCGCGAATTACGGTTTCAACAAATCTCACGCCGCCGCCTATGCGGTTGTCAGCTATCAGACCGCTTGGCTGAAGGCGAACCACCCGGTTGAGTTCATGGCCGGCGTGATGAATTGCGACCTGCATCTCACTGATAAGCTTGGGGTTTACAAAGAAGAAATCGTCAAGACGCTCGACATTGAGATTGTACCACCTTGTGTGAACCGATCCGGCGCGACCTTCACGGTGGCCGATGGCAAAGTGGTCTATGCGCTTGGCGGACTGAAAAATGTGGGCGCTGAAGCGATGCGACTCGTCACAGATGCGCGGGTCGTTGACGGCGTCGAAAAACCCTTCGCCACGCTGTTCGACTTTGCCCGCAGGGTCGACCTGAAACGTGTCGGCAAACGACCCCTGGAGATGCTCGCGCGCTCCGGCGCCTTCGACCAGCTCGATCCAAACCGCCACCGCGTTTTTGCGTCGCTTGACGGGCTGGTCGGATATTCCGCTGCCATCCATGAGCAGCGCGCCTCAAATCAGGTCTCGCTTTTTGGGGAAGCGGGCGACGATTTGCCCGAACCGCGCTTGTCGCCGGTCGATGACTGGCTGCCTTCGGAACGCCTGGCGCAGGAGTTCACCGCTATCGGTTTTTACCTCTCGGGCCATCCGCTTGATGACTACGCGTTGGCGCTGAAACGGAAGGGCGTGGCTTCGTTGGCCGAGATTGAGGAGAAAGTGCAAGGCGGCGCACTCATCGCCAAGCTGGCCGCCACAATCTCGGGCAGGCAGGAGCGCAAATCGGCGCGCGGCAACCGCTTCGCTTTTGTGCAAGGCTCTGACCCGTCTGGCATGTTCGAGGTCACAGTCTTCTCCGACACGCTGGAGGCGGCAGGCGACCACCTCATGCCCGGCCAAAATGTCGTACTCACGGTCGAGGCGACCTATGAGGCCGAACAATTAAAACTGCTTTGCCGTGGCGCGCAGCCAATTGATGGCGCGGTCGAGGCGGGCGCAATGGGGTTAAAAGTGTTTGTTGAGGATGGCGCGGTGATTGCCTCCATTGCCTCGGTACTCGAACGCTCCGGCGCCGACAAAACAATCCGCGCGCGCGGCCCGGTCTCGCTATGCCTGATGAACCCGGAACTACCGGGCGAGGTCGAGGTCGATCTGGGCGCCCAGTTTGCCATTAACCCGAAGGTCAAAGGCGCAATCAAATCGCTCGGCGGCGTCGTAATGGTCGAAGAGATTTAGTAGTGCGGCGGGCGCTCATCGCCTAGAACAACATGACCACCAGCGTCTTGCTGCCGCTCCTGTTCGCGTTCCATCAGTAAACGAACGCGGTTGGTCAGAAGGGCGATTTCCTTCTCCTGCCGCGCCACGACATCTGACATCTCCTCAACCGTGCGGGCGAGATGGGCGAGCTGTTCTTCCATTTTGGTGTCATGTGCCATGAAGGTCCTCTTGGCAGGTTGCTTGTTTCTCGTCCAGCCCTTCGCTATTGCGTGATCCAACTTAAAATGCAGGACCCGCGCCCATGGCCAAAGTCAAAAATCAGCCCAAGAAGCAGCCGAGGCCAAAGGCTGAAACCCCAAAAGGCTTCCGCGATTACTTCGGGGCCGAGGTGGCGCAACGCAAGGCGATGCTCGACGAGATCACGGCGGTCTATCGACTCTATGGGTTCGACGCGCTGGAAAGCTCAGCTGTCGAAACGGTCGAGGCATTGGGCAAGTTTCTCCCCGACGTGGACCGCCCAAATGAAGGGGTCTTCGCATGGCAGGAAGATGAAGACTGGCTCGCCCTCCGATACGATCTGACCGCGCCTTTGGCCCGGGTTTATGCGCAACACCGCAATGAGTTGCCAACGCCCTATCGCCGCTTTGCAATGGGGCCCGTGTGGCGCAATGAAAAGCCAGGGCCGGGCAGGTTTCGCCAGTTTTATCAATGCGATGCAGATACTGTCGGCGCGCCCTCAGTGGCCGCAGATGCTGAGATCTGCGCGATGCTTTCCGACGTGCTCGAACGCGTCGGCATCCCGCGCGGCGATTATCTGATCCGAGTAAATAACCGCAAAGTGCTAAATGGTGTGCTGGAGGTCATGGGCCTCGCAGACGACCCCCGCCGCGACGATGTTCTGCGCACCATTGATAAGTTCGACAAAGTCGGCGAGGCGGGCGTGCGACAGCTTCTAACGGTCGGTCGGACCGACGCCTCCGGTGCAGAAATCGATGGTGTTGGACTAACTGATGAACAGGCAGGTCCGGTACTCGCGTTTTTTACTGCAAAGCAAGATAAAGTCGAGGACACGCTCGCCAAGCTGGGAGAGGCCGTCGGCGATAGCCAGATCGGTATAGACGGTATCAATGAGCTGGCCCAGATCGCAACGCTGTTGGAAGCTCAGGGCTACGGCCCCGACCGGATCGAAATCGACCCATCAGTCGTGCGCGGCCTCGGCTATTACACCGGACCCGTTTATGAGGCGGAGCTGACATTTGAAATCAAGGATGAGAAAGGTCGCCCGCGCCAATTCGGCTCGGTCGCAGGCGGCGGGCGCTATGACGATTTGGTCAAACGCTTCACGGGCCAAGCCGTTCCAGCCACCGGCGTCTCCATCGGCGTCGACCGCCTGCTTGCGGCGCTCCACGCCAAAGGGCGGCTCGACAAGGGCAGCATTGGACCCGTGATCGTCACCGTCATGGACCGCGACCGCATGTCGGATTATCAATCCATGGTCGCGGAGCTACGTGCGGCTGGCATCCGTGCGGAAGTCTATTTGGGCAATCCGAAAAACTTCGGCAACCAGCTCAAATACGCCGATAAACGCAATGCGCCCGTCGCGGTGATCGCTGGATCAGATGAGTTTGATCAGGGTGTTCTGCAGCTTAAAGACCTTATACTTGGCGCAAAAATCGCTGAGACCGCCACCCATGAGGAATGGAAAGAACAGCCCGCCCAGTTCGAGATCAAACGCGCCGACCTCGTCGCTGAAATCCAGAAAATCCTGGCAACCTAAGTGGCTGATAAAGCGGACATAAAGGCTGAGGCCGAGCGCCTATTCGCGTCCTTCCAGGACGCAGGCGCGACCCCAGTAGAAACCGCGTTGCTGCAACCGGCCGAGGTGCTTCTGGACCTCTACGGAGAAGACATCCGCGCCCGCGCCTATGTCACCTCAGATGGGGTGCTTGGTGAACAAATGCTGCGCCCTGATTTCACCGTTCCCATCGTGCAGACCCATATGAAAGACGGGACGGAGCCCGCACGCTACACCTATATGGGCGCCGTCTTCCGCCAGCAGCAGGCGGGCACGGGCCGTGCCAACGAATATATGCAGGTGGGCTATGAGGTCTTTGATCGCGCCAATCCGGCCGAGGCGGATGCGGAGGTCTTTGCGCTCTTTGACCGGACGCTGGCGGGGCGCGGTTTGCAGGCCTCCACAGGTGATGTCGGCATCCTGATTGCCGCGGTTCAAGGGCTCGAGACCTCCGCCCGCCGGCGTGCAGCCCTTATGCGTCATATCTGGCGACCCAGGCGGTTCCGCACGCTTCTGGACCGTTTCGCGGCGCGCGCGCCCGCGCCAGACGGTCGTGCTGATTTGGTTGAGGCTCTGGACGGTCTCGACGTCGATCAGATCGTGGCGGGCGCCGGACCGGAGATCGGCATGCGCAGCGCCAGCGAGGTCGCGACGCGGCTCCAAGCATTGCGCGCGGACAGCGACGTGGCACCGATCCCAGCAGCGCAGATCGACGCGGTGTTGGAATTGTTGGAAATTGTTGAACCCGTGGAGCGCGCTTCGAAAAAACTGGCCGAGATTGCTGCGGGTTTCCCGGCAATCGACGATGCGCTCGCGGTGTTCAATAGCCGCCTTGAAGCCCTGAACGCCCGCGGCGTGGCGCTAGAAGAGCTGCGCTTTGAAGGTTCCTACGGGCGGACCCTGATGGAATATTACGATGGGTTTGTCTTTGGCTTTTCCAAGAATGGCGCCGCACCCGTGGCCTCTGGCGGACGCTATGACGCGCTGACGCGGGTGCTGGGGCAGGGCCGTGAAATCCCGGCTGTGGGCGGGGTGATCCGCCCTGAACGACTGGGGGCTGCATCATGAGCATCAAGCTTGGTGTGCCCTCCAAAGGGCGGTTGATGGAAGATACGTTTGCTTGGTTCGCCGGGCACGGCGTGACGTTGGAGCGGACGGGGTCGGATCGCGAATACGCGGGGGCCGTCTCGGGAGTGGAGGGCGTAGAGCTGGTGCTTCTGAGCGCTGGTGAAATTCCGCGCGAGCTGGTGGCCGGGCGGATTGATCTGGGTGTGACTGGCACGGATCTGGTCCGCGAGAAAATCCCGCTTTGGTCTGAGAAGGTTGAGCCGCTGGTTGAGATGGGGTTCGGCTTTGCGGATCTGATCCTAGCCGTGCCGCGGTTTTGGGCCGACGTTTCAACCTTGGATGATCTTGATGCGGTGGCGGCGGCGTTTCGGGCGGAGCATGGGTTTCGGTTGAGAATTGCCACGAAATATCACCGGTTGGTGCGGGAGCACCTTCAAGCGGCGGGCGTGGCAGATTATCAGCTGGTTGATAGTCAGGGGGCGACGGAAGGGACGATCAAGAACCTGACGGCGGAGGCGATTGCGGACATCACGACGACGGGTGCGACGCTGGACGCGAACCATCTGAAAATTCTGGGCGGGGAGCCGATTTTGCGGTCTCAGGCGACTTTATTCGCCTCACAAACCTCCGGGGCTGATCCGAAGATTTTGGGCGCCTTGAAAGCCAAATTGTCGTTGAAATAGCCCTGCCCCGCATGCGGGGAATCTTGTAAGGCACTGTTTTAAAAAAGGTCTGTCTGTTTTCTTTACCAGCTGTTAACCTCTTATTTAGCGCACCCCGATATCGGCCAGAGCGGCGCTAAGCTGGGGTGGTAAGGCTTCCTCGCGGGCGCGATGTTTGGGCAGGTCGGCGGGGGAGTCTTCGGGGCGCAAATAGCGCCATCCCTGGAAGGGGCGTTTGGTCATATTCTCGACCCGGATCAGCTTGGGGTCAAACACCAAGGCGCACCGCCGGATCCCATCACCGCGGTCATATTCGTCCAGCCGCAACACCCGTTGGCGGCATTGCACGACGCCTTTGATGACCCAGTAGATAGAGCCGCCGTTCACAATCTCGGCCTCCCGCTTGGGCCACATGCGGGTGACATGGCGCGGCAACCCGTCGTGCCCCTTGGGTCGCGGGCTGTCCTGCCAGTCTTGCAGGCCTTCGATTGTCTCGGTGCCGACGGAGAGCTTAATCAGGTTTACGAATGGTTGATTCTTATGTTCCATGGCGTATATTGTAGTTCCTTCGCGCCCACCCTCAATGCTTGGTATATTCATCCACAAGCGATTGTGGAAAAAACTTCAGGAGACTGCTGCCTCATGTCTGCATTTGCTGCCCCTATTGCTGACCAAATTTGGGATATGAAATACCGGTTCAAGGACGCCGATGGCACGCCGATTGATGTCACGGTGGAAGACAGCTGGCGCCGGATTGCGGGCGCATTGGCGGCCCCTGAAGCTGATCCTTCGAAATGGGAAGACACGTTCTACGCGGCCCTTGAGGACTTCAAATACCTGCCTGCGGGTCGGATCACCGCCGGCGCAGGCACGGAGCGTTCGGTGACGCTGTTCAACTGCTTTGTGATGGGGACGGTCCCTGACAGCATGGGCGGCATTTTTGACATGCTGAAAGAGGCCGCGCTGACGATGCAGCAAGGTGGCGGGATCGGCTATGATTTCTCGACCATCCGGCCCAAGGGCGCGGGTGTCAAAGGTGTGGCAGCGGACGCGTCGGGGCCGTTGAGTTTCATGGATGTGTGGGACGCGATGTGCCGCACGATCATGAGCGCCGGGTCGCGCAGGGGCGCGATGATGGCCACCATGCGCTGCGATCACCCCGATATCGAGGATTTTATCACGGCCAAGCAAGACTCCGCCCGTTTGCGGATGTTCAACCTCAGCGTCTTGGTCACGGATGATTTCATGGACGCGGTGAAGGCCGAAGGGTCATGGGATCTGGTCTTTGGTGGAGAGGTGGTGCGGACCGTCAAGGCGCTTGAGCTGTGGAACCTGATCATGCGCTCCACCTATGATTTTGCCGAGCCGGGCGTGATCTTCATCGACCGGATCAACGCAGCCAATAACCTGTCCTATTGCGAGACGATTGCCGCGACAAACCCCTGTGGCGAGCAACCTTTGCCACCTTATGGGGCCTGTTTGCTGGGCTCGATCAATTTGGCGCGTTTGGTGGCGGAACCGTTTGAGCCGCAAGCGGCGCTGGACTTGGACGCGTTGGACGATCTGGTGCGCACCGCCGTGCGGATGATGGACAATGTGGTGGACGCCTCGAAATTCCCGTTGGAAGCGCAGCGGCAGGAAGCCTTGGCCAAGCGTCGCATTGGCCTTGGTGTCACCGGGCTGGCAGATGCATTGTTGATGGTGGGGTCGCGCTACGGATCCGAGGAGGCGGCGCGTCTGACCGAGCAATGGTTGCGCGCGATTGCCCGCGCCGCATATCTGGCCTCGGTCGATTTGGCGAAGGAAAAAGGGCCGTTCCCCTTGTTTGACGCAGATGCGTTTTTGGCCAGCGGCGCGATGCAGGATATGGACGAAGATGTGCGCGCAGCGATTGCCGAGCATGGCATCCGCAACGCGCTTTTGACCTCGATCGCGCCGACGGGGACGATTTCTTTGTACGCAGGCAACGTGTCTTCGGGCATCGAGCCGGTCTTTGCCTACAGCTACACCCGCAAGGTGTTGCAAAAGGACGGATCGCGGACCGAGGAAGAGGTTGTCGACTACGCAGTGCAACTGTGGCGGGAGAAGCATGGCGATGCGGAGCTGCCGGACCATTTCGTGAACGCCCAGACGCTGGCGCCGCTGGACCATGTGCGTATGCAGGCGGCGGCGCAGAAATGGGTGGATTCGAGCATTTCGAAGACGATCAACTGCCCCGAAGATATCAGTTTTGACGATTTTAAGGAGGTCTACATGGCTGCCTGGGATCAGGACTGTAAGGGCTGCACGACCTACCGGCCGAATGATGTGACGGGGTCGGTTTTGAGTGTGAGTGAAGATGCCAAGATTGTTGGTGCAACCGTTGCTGAGCGACTAACAAGCGCAATGAAATTAAAGCAAGTCAACGCGAAGAAGCTCGCCGAAGCTGCGGGGTTAGGGCCGACAGCAATCTACGACATTCTAAAGGGTAAATCCAAATCGCCCACGGTTGAGACGATTAAAAAACTCGCCGTCTCGTTGGACATAAAAATCGAAGAGCTTTTGCTAGCACCGGACGCGCCCGGCGATGCCGGGCAGCCCCCGACCCTCCCCACGGGAGGGGGCTTTACCCCCACCCAGGCTCGGGGGCTGCCCTCTGACGCGAAAAACGGCGAGGTCGTCTATATGTCCGAGCCGCTTGACCGGCCCGCTGAGCTCGACGGGCAGACCTACAAGGTCAAATGGCCGGACAGTGAGCATGCGCTTTACATCACCATCAACGACATCGTGCTGAACGGGCATCGCAGGCCGTTTGAGGTATTTATCAACTCCAAAAACATGGAGCATTTTGCCTGGACCGTGGCGCTGACGCGGATGATTTCGGCGGTGTTTCGGAGGGGCGGCGACGTGTCTTTCGTGGTTGAGGAGCTGAAGGCGGTGTTCGACCCGCGCGGCGGCGCGTGGATGGGCGGCAAATATATCCCGTCCATTCTGGCGGCGATTGGCGGCGTGATAGAGCAGCATATGATCGCCACGGGCTTCATTGCGGGCGAAGGGATGGGCTTGAAGGCTGATCCGTCGGCCAAGGTCGCCGTCGTTGGGCAGCGCGGCAAAGCCTGCCCCAGCTGCGGGCAATTTGACATGCGCATGGTGGAGGGATGCATGACCTGCGGGTCGTGTGGCTACTCCAAATGCGGGTAGGGCGGGGCTGAGGACCGCTCCTGGCACTGGCAATTTGACCGCGGCGGAAGGGCTCTGTCACAGGAGCTTTTAGCCAAACCACAAAGGACGACACCATGCCCCTGCCAACCTTCCATATGATTGATGCGGCGCCGCAGCCGGTCGCGACCTTCTCCCATGCCGCCGAAATCGACGGCTGGGTCTTTCTGACCGGGCAGATGCCCACATGGCCAGACGATCCTGATCGCCCGCTGCCCGAGGGGGTCACCGCGCAGACCAGACGGGTTATGGACAACCTTATTCTGGTGCTCGAAGGCCTGGGGCTGGGCCTTGAAACTGTCGCACAGGCGCGGATCTACCTGACCGCGTTCGAGCGCGACTACGCGGAAATGAACCTCGCCTACAAAAGCTATTTCGAAGAAGGAAAGCTTCCGGCGCGGACCTGCATTGGCGTCACCGCACTCGCCGTTGGGGCGTTGGTCGAAATTGATGTCATAGCAAAGCGGCCCTAAGCGGTTCTCGCACGGCGCGGCCGAGACGGCTACGCGCGCGCGCCGGCGAACCGCTCCGCCCAGTCTTCGCGCTGCTCATCGGTGATTTTTGCGAACAAAACCTCCGGCACCGTGAAGGCGTGGCCGGCGGGCAGGGCGCTGAGCGCGGCCTCAACGTCGTCGGGCCAGCTGGTGTCGAGCGTGTTCATGCCTGACAGCATTTTCGCGGCCGCTTCAGGGATGAACGGGGCAGACAGCGCGGCGTAGACGCGGATCAGATTGAGCGCCAAACGGATTTGGGCAGCCGCCTTGTCGGGGTCGGTTTTGAAAGTGCTCCAAGGAGCCTCCGCCTGCAGGTATTCATTGCCAGCAACCCAGATACCACGCAGCTCATTTGCCGCCTTGCGAACTTCCATATCGGCCATGAAACCTTCATAGGTCCTGATTTTATTGGTTAAGTCGGCAATCAGCGTGGTTTCAGAGTCGCCGAATTCGCCGCCCTCTGGAACGGCCTCAGAGAATTTGGAGCGGCAGAATTTCGTGACGCGGGAGACGAAATTGCCCAGCACATCGGCAAGGTCTTTGTTCACACCGGCCTGAAAATTTTCCCACGTAAACTCGCTGTCAGAGTTTTCCGGCGCATGGCTCAGCAGCCACCAACGCCAGTAATCCGCAGGCAAAATCTCAAGCGCCTGATCCTGGAAAATCCCGCGCCCTTGCGACGTCGAGAACTGCCCGCCATCGTAGTTCAGGTAGTTGAACGACTTGATGTAATCGACCAGCTTCCACGGCTCATTTGAGCCCATGATTGTGGCCGGGAAGCTGAGCGTGTGGAACGGCACATTGTCCTTGCCCATGAATTGCACGTAACGCACGTCCTCCGCGCCCTTATCAGTGCGCCACCAGCGTTCCCAATCCCCGCCGGTCTTGTCGGCCCATTCCTTGGTCGCAGCGATATATTCGATGGGCGCGTCGAACCAGACATAGAACACCTTGCCCTCCATGCCGGGCCAATCGGCGTCGCCGCGTTTGACCGGCACGCCCCAATCGAGATCGCGCGTTATCCCACGATCCTGCAGCCCGTCGCCGTCGTGTAGCCATTTCTTGGCGATCGATGTGGTCAGCACCGGCCAATCGGTTTTGCCGTCGATCCACGCGTCTAGCCGGTCTTTCAACTGGCTTTGCTTGAGGTAGAGGTGCTTGGTTTCACGCACCTCCAGATCGGTGGAGCCGGAAATGGCGGAGCGCGGATTGATCAGGTCAGTTGGGTCGAGCTGCTTGGTGCAGTTTTCGCATTGGTCGCCGCGCGCTTTGTCGTATCCGCAATTGGGGCAGGTGCCTTCGATATAGCGGTCGGGCAGAAAGCGGCCATCGGTATGGGAATAGACCTGCTGCTCGGAGACCTCTTCGATCAGACCCTCATCGGCGAGACGGCCGGCAAAATGCTGGGTCAGGGCACGGTTTTGCGCGCTGGAAGACCGCCCAAAATGATCAAAACTCAGCCCGAACCCCTCCCCAATGCGCGCCTGCACCTCATGCATCTCGGCGCAAAACTCAGCGACGGGCTTGCCGGCCTTTTTGGCGGCCAGCTCAGCCGGTGTGCCGTGCTCGTCGGTGGCGCAGATGAACATGACCTCGTCGCCCCGCGCGCGGCAATAGCGGGCATAAAGATCGGCAGGCAGTTGGCTGCCCACCAGATTGCCCAGATGCTTGATCCCGTTGATATAGGGGATCGCGGAAGTGATAAGGATACGGGCCATAAGACGCGCCTTCGTTGTTCAGGTTTCCCCCTGTAAACCAAGGCTGCACGGCTTGCTAGTGCCGGAGCCTCCGGCGGGAATACTTTTGAAACAATGAAGCTGGCTCCACCGCCCCGATCCACGAGAATCGAGGCGGCTTCATCGTTTACGGCCATCGGCATTCCTGCCTGTACCGCGATCGCATGTTGCCTTGAGCTTGGTTAAGATGCCGTAATCGCATCTTCATTGTTTCAAAAGTATTCCGGCGGTGAGGCGCTTTGCGCCGAGGGGGCAGAGCCCCCTGCCATCGCGGCGCCGTAAGGCGGCGCAAAACGTGTTAGTCCTTGTCACGCTGCCGTTTCAAAAGGCGCCCAATCGTAATCGACGTGCGCGGCGTATAGACATAAGGCGTTTTGGCGTCGACGGTCTTGCGCACCTTCATGCGGCTGAGGCCGAAAATGATCAGCGCGCCGTGGCCAGCCGAGATCAGCAAGAACAGGGCTTGCGGCCCAAAGGCGTCGATCAGGCTTGACGCGACCAGCGGCGAGGCGATGGCGCCAATGGCGTAGAAAAACATCAGGGCGGCGGACAACTCGACCCGCTCCTCGGAGGTGGCAAAGTCATGCGCGTGGGCGGCCGAGACCGAGAAGATCGGGAAGGTTGTGATGCCAAAGAGGATGGCGGCGGCCATGACAGCACCCGTCCCCCCGCCGGCCAGCCCGATTGTGACCCCGCAGGCCAGCATCGAGGCCGCCGAAAGCCAGATCAGCACCCAGCGGCGGTCATATTTATCGGCCAGCCAACCCGCCGGGTATTGCGCCAGCGCGCCGCCCAGCACGAAGGCCGCCAGAAAGTAGCCGATTTGTTCGACGCGCAGCCCAACCTCCTGGCCGTAGATCGGCCCGACCATTCGAAACGCGCCAGAGGTAAGGCCCGCGACCATCACGCCCGCCACCGCGAGCGGCGATTTGGCCCAGCCCAGCCTCGGGCGCAGACGGGGCGCGTCGGGCGTTGTTGGCTGCGACGCCGTTGTCAGCGTCAGCGGCAGGATCGAGGCGCAGCACAAGAGCGCCAGCAAATTATAGGAGACGTAGGATGCAGGTTCGAGCACCCCGATCATCAGCTGGGCGACCAGCGAGGCGCCCATGTCAGCGATGCGGTAGGTGCCCATAGCGCGCCCGCGCGTCTCATTGGTGACTTTGGCGTTGAGCCAGGCCTCAATCACCGTGTAGCAGCCTGCAACGCAAAGCCCAGACGCCACCCGCATCGCGGCCCAGGCATAGGGGTTGATGACCAGCATATGGGCCAGAAGCCCGATGGCGCCGGCGGCTGTGAAGGCCGCAAAGGCGCGGCTATGGCCGACCGACCCCATAAGCCGCGGCGCCCACCAGCAGCCGATGAAAAAGCCCACGAAATGCGCTGAACCAAGCAGGCCCACCTGCTGCGTCGAGAAATCGAGCGCCAGGCCCGATAGCGCATCAAGCGGGCCGACGCCGCCCGAGCTGAGCTGCAACAAGATGACAGACAAAAACAGGGCGGCGAAGGAGATGAGCATGCGCATAGTGGCACTCAGACCATGTGCGCTCGGGCGAAACTATCGGGTTTTCGACCTTGGCGCGTCGAATTTATCCGATTGCGCGGGTCAGCGTCGGACCCGCGCGACAATATCAAGCCGGACCGCGTCATCGACGATATTGCCGTAGCCATTTGCCCCAAAGTCGCTGCGGCTGACCGTGCCGTTCAGCCGAAAGCTGAGCCTGGAGAGATCATTAGGGTCAGTGCCGCGTTGCCGGAACAGCGCGGCATTTAGCGTGACGGGACGGGTGACGCCGCGAATGGTCAAGTTGCCGTCAATCTTCGCGCCATCCGATATCCGGCCTGCCCCGTTGAGCCGAACCCGGGTCGAGGTGAACCGAATGGTGGGGTGCGCGCGCGCGTTGAGCACGCTCGCGCCCTTCAAGGCTTCGGTCGCGAAGAACAGCCCGGTCTTGGCGCGACGCACATCGACCGTGACATCAACGCGGGATCGCGACAGGTTTTGCAGATCAATTGCGATGTCGGAGGCGGTCACGGGCATCTCTCCGCGCGCCTCCGCTGCGTTCAGGGTAAAGACAAAGCCCACTTGCGATTTGTCGGGCTCCAGCGCGTAGGCCGTGGGGGCGGCAAGAAGCGCTGCGGGCAGCAGCAAGGCGGAGACGATGGTGAGCAATTTGAGCATAGCGATTTCCTTTGAGAGTTAGATCATAGTGCACAAACACCGCGGCGCCCCTCTTTATGCGATCACGCATTGTCACCGTCGCGTGCGCTCTTGCCCTCACGGCTCAAGCAGCTAGCTTGGCGCGAATAATCCTCCCAACAGAGAGTCTGACAGCATGAAAACCATTCCGCTTGGCCGAACCGATATTCAAGTCTCGCAGCTTTGCCTGGGCTCGATGACTTGGGGGACGCAAACATCTGAGGCTGGCGGCCACGCGCAGATGGATATGGCGCTGGAGGCTGGGATTAATTTCATCGACACGGCGGAGGCCTACCCGGTCAACCCGATGAACAAAGAGAATGCGGGCAAGACCGAGGCGATAATCGGCAATTGGTTTGAAGCGCGCAGCAATCGCGACAAGGTGGTGTTGGCGACCAAATGCGCGGGCGCAGGGAACTACATTCGCGACGGGGAGGAGATCTCTAGCCGTGTGATCCATGAGGCCATTGACGGATCGCTCAAGCGGCTCAAGACCGACTACATCGATCTTTATCAGCTGCATTGGCCCAACCGGGGCAGCTACATGTTCCGCCAGAACTGGACCTATGACCCGTCGAAACAAGACAAGGCCGCGACGCGCGCGCATATGGAAGACGTGCTGGGCGCGTTGCAAAAGGAGGTCGAGAAGGGCCGCATCCGTGCCTTTGGCCTCAGCAATGAAAGCGCCTGGGGCACCTGCCAGTGGCTGGATGTGGCCCAAAAGATGGGCGGGCCGCGGGTGGAGACGATCCAGAACGAATACTCGCTCATGTGCCGCATGTATGACACCGATTTGGGGGAGTTGGGCCACAATGAGCAGATCACTCTTTTGGCCTTCTCGCCTTTGGCCACAGGGCTTTTGACCGGCAAATATCAGGGCGGGGCGGTGCCCGAGGGCTCGCGCGCGTCAATCGGGCCGACATTGGGCGGACGCATGACGGACCGCACCTTGCCCGGCGCGCAGGCCTATCTGGATGTCGCGGCCAAACACGGGCTGGACCCGGTGCATATGTCGCTGGCCTTCTGCAATCAGCGGCCTTTCCCCGTCAGCCCGATCTTTGGCGCCACGACCTCGGAGCAGCTGAAACACATTATCGACGGCAAAGATCTGGTGCTGAGCCAAGAGGTGCTGGACGATCTGAATGCAGCCCATCGGTCCTTCCCGATGCCCTATTGATGGAGATCCGCGCGGCGGGGCCAGAGGACCTGACCGCGATCCGCGCCTGCGCCGAAGTTGCTTACGCGCCTTATGTCGGCAGGATCGGCCGCAAACCTGCGCCGATGGTCGCGGATTTCGATGCGCATATCGGTGCGGGGCAGGTGCATGTTGCCGTCATGGATGCGAACGTGCAGGGCTATATCGTCTTCCTCATGCGCGGTGACGCGATGCGTTTGGAAAACGTCGCCGTGTTGCCGGAGGCGCATGGGCGCGGTGTCGGCAAAGCGTTGATCGCCTTTTGCGAGGCTCGAGCGCGGTCAGTTGGGGCGCAGCGTATCGGGCTCTATACCAACGCGAAAATGGTCGAAAACCTCGCCCTTTATCCGCGTCTCGGCTACCGCGAGGTGGATCGGCGTATGGAGGAAGGGTTCGACCGGGTGTTTTTCGAGAAGCGGCTATAGGCGGCTATTGCAGCCCCGGGAGCGGCGGCCTGCGCGCGGCGTCGACGGCTTGGTCCACAAAACGAATGTAGCGGGCGATTTCCTCGAGGTGGCCTTCCCAGTCGGGGACGCACCCGTATTGCGCCTCATAGAGTTCGCAGTCGCGGCCCCTTCTGCTGAACTCTATCCGTTCTTGAAAGTGGATCGTTGTTAGATCGGCATCCTCTGCGAAGGAAACGGATCCCACTTCGCAGCGATCTCCGCAGCTCATAACGACGTAGCGCCCTTGAAAGAGCCGCTGGGTGGAAAGGTATTTCCGTGTCGCATCGGGGTCGTCTGATTTAAGTCTGCTGAAGCTGATCGTCGCGGGTTCCAGCAATGCCCGACGCGAGGCGTAGGTTGGGCGGTCTCGCGCATTCTCCCCGGTCAAAGCATGATAGGTATAGTGGAAGCTGGGCTCCCGCTTGAAAAACGACCCCTTGTGCAGGCGCAGCTTGTCCCCAAAATAACGCCAATACCCTGCCGAGCGCGTGCCGCATTGGGAGTAAAATGCGAACGCTTGACGGTCGAGCGACGCGCCGCGCCGAAACACACCGTCTGTCAGCTGCGTTTGGTCGCGGCTGTCGGTTGTGACGCGGCATTTTTCATCCGGCGCAGGGTGATCCCAATTGGGGAAGTTAAAGAACTGCCCTGCTATGGACTTTACGACATAGCCTTCCGGGATGTCATTGCAGTCGTACTCTGCGCAGAAGACTGTCCATCCCTCCGCTTTGTCGCGGAGATATGCCTCACGTTCCAATGCGATCCTCTCCGCGCGCGATGGCCGGTCTACGACTTGCTCGATTGTGTCTGAAAATTGGTAGATGACATATGCAACATAGCCGAGCCCGAGGAACGCAAATCCAAGCCCAATGCCAAAAATGAGGAAAAACATGTATTTAACGAAGCGCATGTCCAGCACTCAGGTTTGAAAACGAGTTATAAAGCGGAAGTTTGCCCCGGCAATCGGGCGTAACTATGGCGCAGTTTTCGAGCGCGGCCACACGGCCTTGTCGCTTTTGGCCGACGCAGGACGAAAACAGCCTTGCAGCGCGGCTGCGAAACTGGCCCTGTCAGCAAAACTGTTAGTGGGAGGGCGCGATGCCTTTGAACATGAACCGAGACGTCTTTATCACCTGCGCTGTGACCGGCTCTGGCTCTACGCAGGACCGCTCGCCGCATGTACCGCGCTCGCCCAAGCAGATTGCGGATAGTGCGATTGCGGCGGCCAAGGCGGGGGCTGCGATTGTGCATTGCCATGTGCGCGACCCGGAAACCGGCACGCCTTCACGCGACCTGACGCTCTACCGAGAGGTGACTGACCGCATTCGCGACGCAGAGGTCGATGTGGTGCTGAATCTGACGGCGGGGATGGGGGGCGATATCATCTTTGGCTCCTCCGCGCAGCCCTTCCCCGTGGCTGACGGCACCGACATGATCGGTGCGGAGGAGCGCGTGGCGCATGTCGCCAACTGCCTGCCCGAGATTTGCACGCTCGATTGTGGCACGATGAATTTCGCGGAGGCCGATTACGTGATGACCAACACGCCCGGTATGCTGACCGCAATGGGCACCATGATGACCGAGCTGGGCGTGAAGCCCGAGATTGAGGCCTTTGACACGGGCCATCTGTGGTACGCCAAGCAGCTGGTGAAGGACGGCGTGCTGGAAAGCCCCGCGTTGGTGCAGCTTTGCATGGGCGTGCCCTGGGGCGCGCCGAATGACCTGAACACCTTCATGGCGATGGTCAACAATGTGCCCGATGACTGGACTTGGTCCGCCTTCTCGCTGGGCCGGGACCAGATGCCTTATGCGGCGCAAGCGGTCTTGGCGGGCGGCAATGTGCGGGTCGGTCTTGAGGACAACCTGATGCTCGATCGTGGCGTGCTGGCCACCAACGAGGCGCTGGTGGCGCGCTCCGTCGAGATTATTGAGCGGCTGGGGGCCAATATCATCGGCCCCGATGCCGTGCGCGAGAAGCTGGGTCTGGTGAAAAGGGCGCCGAAATGAGGGTTTTTGCTTTTATAGCTTTGATGCTGCTTGCGGGCTGCGCCTCCGTGGTGCCAGCGAGCTATAGGGATCAGAGCGCGATTATCTCCTCGAAGGCGGCGTTTGATGCGCAGGCTTATTCGGGCACGTGGTACGAAATTGCGAGCTACCCGACGCCGTTTCAGCAAGGCTGCACCCGGACCACGGCGGATTATGCCATTCGCCTTGAGGGCGGATTTGACGTGTTGAACCGGTGCGTGGTCGACGGGAAGCTGAAGGAAATCAGCGGCATCGCTGTGCCAGACGGGCCGGGACGATTGCTGGTATCGTTCAAGGGCGTGCCCTTTGTCAAAGCACCTTACTGGGTGTTGTGGGTCGACGCGGATTACCAGACGGCGGTGGTGGGCACCCCGTCGGGCCGGGGCGGCTGGATCCTGAGCCGCACACCAGACATTCGCGACGACAAGCTGACCGCCGCGCGCCAGATTTTGCAGTTCAACGGCTATGACCTGTCCGGGCTGCGTATGACGCCGCAATGATCTTGTTCCTTCTGATGCTGGCGGCTTTCGTGCTTGCGATCCTGCTGTCTGCCTTTGGCGGGCGGTTCGAGATACGCAAGCCCGCGATCATTTTGACGGTGTCCGGTTTCGTGGGCGCTGTGTTTTTCGTCGCAATGCTGAGCATCACCGACAACGGGACTTTCGCCATTCTGGCGATGCTTGGCCCGCTGATTTGCCTGATTGCGGCCATCGGGCTTATGAGCCTGACCATGCTATGGGCCTATCGCCGCTGGAGCGGCTTTTATGAGGAGCGTTGAGATGAGCACAGCTTGCATCATTGGCGGCGGGGTGATCGGTGGCGGTTGGGCCGCGCGGTTCTTGTTGATGGGCTGGGACGTGCGCGTCTTTGACCCCGACCCGGAAGCGGAGCGCAAAATCGCGGAGGTGCTGGGCAATGCGCGACGCTCCTTGCCGGGGCTGTCGGATCAGGCGATGCCCGATGAGGGCGCGTTGAGCTTTCACGATGATCTAGGCGATGCGGTGCAGGGCGCGTCTTGGATACAGGAGAGCGTACCGGAGCGGTTGGAGCTAAAACACAAGGTGTATGCCTCCCTGCAAGCGGTGTGCGATGAGGGGGCGGTGATTGCCTCCTCAACCTCAGGCTTCAAGCCGTCTGAGCTTCAGGAAGGTGCCTCGCGGCCCGGCCAGATCGTCGTCGCGCATCCGTTCAACCCTGTCTACCTGCTGCCCTTGGCGGAGCTTGTGCCTTCAGACGTGAACCCGCCCGAGATGGTGGCGAAGGCCAAAGAGATCCTGACCGCGATTGGCATGTACCCGCTGCATGTGCGCAAGGAAATTGACGCCCATATCGCCGACCGCTTCCTTGAGGCCGTTTGGCGGGAGGCCTTGTGGCTGGTCAAAGACGGGGTTGCCACGACTGAGGAAATTGACGACGCGATCCGCTACGGCTTTGGCATCCGTTGGGCGCAGATGGGCCTGTTCGAGACCTACCGCGTTGCGGGCGGCGAGGCGGGGATGAAGCATTTCATGGCGCAGTTTGGCCCGGCGCTGAAATGGCCTTGGACCAAGTTGATGGATGTGCCTGAGTTTACCGATGAGTTGGTGGATTTGATCGCGGGTCAGTCCGATGCGCAATCGGGGCATCACTCGATCCGAGAGCTCGAACGTATTCGCGACAACAATCTGGTCGCAATGATGCGCGCGCTAAAGGCACAGGATTTTGGGGCGGGGGCGCTTTTGAATAAGGCGGAGCCCGCCAAGCCTGCGTTGGATGATGTGTCGAAGCCGATCCTGACCGTCGCGCGCGCGGTGCCTTTGGATTGGACCGATTACAACGGCCATATGAATGAGGCGCGGTATTTGCAGGCCTTTGGCGACGCGACGGACCGGTTCATGGAGATGGTGGGCTGCGATGCGGATTACATCGCCTCGGGCGGCAGTTATTTCACCGCCGAGACCCATATCCGCCATCTGGATGAAGTGCACGCAGGCGCCCGGATCACTGTGGAGACGCAGGTCCTGCTGGGTGAGGGCAAGAAGATGCATTTGTTCCATAAGATGTTTGAGGGCGAGCGGGAGTTGGCCACGGGCGAGCATATGCTGATCCATGTCTCGCTTGGGACCCGCCGCGCGAGCGTTCCGGCGGATCATATTGCCACCAAGCTGGCAGAGATTGCTGCAGCGCATGCAACGCTTGATCTGCCGGAAGGTGCGGGCGCCGGGGTGGGCAAACGATGAAGGTTTTAATCACAGCGGGCGCCTCGGGTATCGGGTTGGCCATGGGGCAGGCCTTTGAGGTCGCGGGCGCGCAAGTGTGGGTCACGGATGTGGACGCAAACGCTTTGGCTACGGTGCCGGGCGGGTGGCGCAGGACCGAGGTAGACGCGAGTGACGAGCCGGGCATGGCCGCGCTTTTTGGCGAGATAGAGGGCACATGGGGCGGGCTTGATGTGCTTTGTGCAAATGCAGGTATTGCCGGGCCCACGGCTTTGATCGAGGACGTGGCTTTGGCCGATTTTCAGCGCTGCATCGCGGTGAACCTGGAAGGCGCGTTTCTAGCCGCGAAATATGCGACGCCGATGATGAAGGCTGTCGGGGCTGGCGCGATAATTTTGACCTCATCGACCGCGGGGCTTTACGGGTTCCCCAACCGGGCGCCTTATGCCTCGGCCAAATGGGCCATAATCGGATTGATGAAAACCTTGGCGATGGAGCTGGGCCCGTTTGGCATCCGTGCCAATGCGATATGCCCAGGTGCTGTTGAAGGTCCGCGCATGAAGGGCGTGATGGAGCGGGAAGCCGCGGCCAAGGGGATGTCTTACGAGGCGATTTATGAGGGCTACGCCAAAGGCACCTCGATGGGATCACTGGTGCGGGCGGAAGACATCGCGGATATGGCTGTGTTTTTGGCAAGCCCGCAGGCGCGTATGGTGTCAGGCCAGGTGATGGCTGTGGATGGCCACACAGTGAACCCGGACCCGAAGGTTTGATCTGAATGGGCGGCTTCCGCCGCGCAGGTTTGAGTGCGCTTTTTGAGGAAGCTTTGCTTCCTCAGCCGCACGGGCAAGCTCCATCAGAATATTTTTGAAACAATGAAGCCTAAGTGATGTCTTGGCGGAGGTCTTTGAGCAGGTCGGGCAGATCGCGTGATGAGCTTTCTGAGGCGCGGATGAGGCCGTCAAAATGGGCCGTGATGGCTTGGACGCGTTCAGTGTCGCGGAAGGCGATGTAGTTGCGGCCCAGATAGATCACGGCGAGCAGGGGGCCGAAGATCGTGACCGGGGCGGAGTAGAGCTTGCGCGCATCGAACGGGTAGAGGCGCAGCGTCGGGTAGAGCTGGGCGTGGAGATCGAGCATCCAGTCGATTTGGGCGCGGCGGGTTTTGGCGGGCAGGCCTGCATAATACCCTTCCGCCCGGGCGAAGGCGTGCAGATCGTGGATCGGCATCGCGATTTCATAGTCAGAGCGGGCAGCCCGCATCCAGGTGAGCCTGTCCTCCGACGCACCGATGGCCTGATCGGTGGTGCGGCCCAGATGCGGCGCATATTCCCAGCGCAGCATGTCGTGGGTTTTCAGCATATCGGGCAGGCCCGCGGGTACGTGGCGGATTTTGTATCCCTGTGCCTCCTTATGCCATGCGAAGATCTGTTCATCGACCAGCGCGCGGGGGGCCTCGGTCATCGACAGCGAGGCTGCGAGCAGGTCTGCGGCCTGTTCGGGGCGTTCTGTCAGGCCGAGAAGCCAATCGGCGGAGACGCCGAGCGCGGTTGCGCATTCGGCGACCAGCTGAGCGTTTGGGAGCCTGGCATCCTGGGCCTTGAGCAGCTGCGAGATCGTCGAGCGATCAACACCTGCGGCGCGGGCCAGCGCGCTTTGGCTTTCGCGCGCTTGGTCCATCGCTTGGGCGAGGCGGGTGCGGAAGAGCTGGGCCCGGTCGCGTTTATCGGTTTTTTCTAACATATGATGAATTAAATCACATATAGTAGGATTTGTGAACAGAATGCTGAATTGTGAACAGACGCTTGTGACCCCACTCTGACGTTTATGGAAACAAAAGCACGCAGTTTGGTAAAGGCGGTCCTGTGGACCCTGACAGGTTTCTTGATGATGAGCGGTGTCGGGTTTGCCATGACGGGCTCGCTTGAGCTTGGCGGGCAGATGGCGGTTTTGAACTCGGGTCTCGGGCTTGTGTCTTACGTCATTTATGAACGTATTTGGGCAAAGATCCGGTGGGGGCGCCATGCGGGGTGAGGCGCCGACGGTCGCGCTGATGGCGCTTTGCTACCTGGGCTGGGGGCTGGGAACGACCCTTGTTGCACAGTGGCTTTTGGGCGCGGGGATCGTCCTGGTCGCTGTGGCCGTCGCGCTTTATTCTTCGCTGCAACATGAGGTCATTCACGGCCATCCCTTTGCGTCGCAACGGGTAAATGAGGCGCTTGTGTTTCCGGCGTTGAACCTGGTTATTCCTTTCGCGCGGTTTCGCGACACGCATTTGGCCCATCACCGCGACGCCGATCTGACCGATCCCTATGACGACCCGGAAAGCAATTTCTTGACGATGGCGCAGTGGCGGGCTTTGCCGGTTTCCGTCAGGGCGGTTTTGCGGTTCAACAACACGCTGGCGGGGCGGCTGTTGGTGGGGCCGATTGTGGCGCAAGTGCTGTTTATGCGGGCCGAATGGCGGCAAGGCGGCGCGCGTGTGAGGCGCGGGTGGCTGTCACATCTCTGCGGTGTCGCGCTGGTGCTGGGCTGGCTTTGGGCCGTGGGGCAGATGCCGCTTTGGGCTTATTTGGCTGCGGCCTATTTGTCGGTGTCGCTGGTCAAAATCCGGACCTTTCTGGAGCATCAGGCGCATGAAAAGGCGCGTGGGCGCACAGTGATTATTGAGGATCGCGGCCCGCTTGCCTTGCTGTTTCTCAACAACAATTTCCACGCGGTGCACCATATGCACCCGAATGTGCCATGGTACAGGTTGCCCGCGCTTTACAGACGCGGCAAGGCGCGTTTCTTGCGCTGCAACGAGGGCTATGTCTACCGCTCTTACGTGCAGATTTTCCGCCAGCATTTCTGGCGCGTCAAGGACGAGGTGGCGCATCCGCTCTGGCATCGCGACTGAGCCTGTGCCACCACGGAGCCTATGAGCCTTTGGATCGCCGTCTCCGTTTTTGCAGCCTTTATGCAGAACCTGCGCTTCATGTTGCAGCGCTTCATGAAGAAAACGCGGCTGAGCACGGCTGGGGCCACCTATTCGCGCTTCCTGTTTGCGCTGCCGTTCATGTTGGTTCTGGTGACGGGCTACGCACTGGTCACAGAAGGCGCGCTGCCTGCGCGCGGCACGGGCTTTTGGCCTTACACTGTGGTCAGTGGCGTGGCGCAGATCCTGGCAACGGCTTGCGTCGTGGCGCTGTTTGGGCAGCGCAATTTCACCGTGGGCATCGCGCTAAAGAAGTCCGAGGTCATCCTGACGGCGATGGTGGGCATTATCGTGCTTGGCGAGCTGGTGACTTGGGGCGGGGTCATTGCGATTGCCATCGGCTTTGCCGGGGTGATCTTGCTGTCGGACCCGCCCAAAACGGATGTGGTTTTGCCTTGGCGCAAGCGGCTGTTCAATTCGGCCTCAGGCTACGGGCTTGGGGCGGGGTTGCTCTTTGGCGTCTCCGCCGTGGGTTATCGCGGTGCGACGCTGGAAGTGGCCTCGGACGATCCACTGATGCGCGCGATGGTGGCATTGGCGGCGGCGGTGGCGTGGCAGGTTTTGATCATGACGCTTTGGCTGCTCTGGCGCGACCGGGGGGAGATTGCGCGCGTGGCGGCCAGCTGGCGGGTCTCGGTCTGGACCGGGCTGACCTCGATGCTGGGATCGCTGGGGTGGTTCGTGGCGTTTACGCTGCAAAACGCAGCCTACGTGAAGGCCGTGGGGCAGATCGAGCTGCTCTTCACCTTCGCGGGCAGCTATTTCGTGTTCAAGGAACGCAGCTCGGGCCGGGAGGTGTTGGGCGCAGTGCTCATCGTGGCCTCGATTTTGGCGTTGGTTCTTAGCGTGTAGCCCTTTGGGCAGCGCGGACCCGGTCATTATAGGCGCGCTGGTGCAGAGCCTTCAGGCTGAGCGGGTTTTCGGGTTCTGCGGCAGTCGGGTCGGGTAAGGCAAGCTGTGGATAGCGCGTGCGGAAATAGCCAAGCAGCAATTCTTGGCGGGTTTCGATGAAATCGACCAAGAAGGGGCGATCTGCCACGCGCTGGCCAATCTGGGTTGGCTTCGCGGCCCGCTCATCGCGGGCCTGTACCGTGTAGACGACCGTCAGCATCAACATGGTAAGACTGATGGCGGTCAGAAAACTCTTTATGAAGGTCAGGACCATTATGCGCCCAAGATTGCTTGCTATTGGTGGGCAAGATCACCGCGGATTGTGTCACGGATGGGCCGAGAATTGGGAATTCGACCCTTTTTAAGCCGAAACTCTAGACCTGGAACACGTCTGCCGCTTCAGGGTGCTTGCGGCGCCACGCGTTTACATAGGGGCAGAGCGGCACAATTTTGAAGCCATTTGCGCGTGCATCCTCGACCAAAAACGCGGCCAGTTTGCCCGCATAGCCTTGGCCATTGTCAGCAGGGGGCACGGCGGTGTGGTCGACGATCACAAGGGTCGGTGAGGTCACCGAAAAGGTCATCTCTGCCTCGCCATGGGGGGTGGTCAACGCGTAGCGGCCCTGATTGCCGTCGATGGTTTTTGTGATCTCGGACATCGGGTTTCCCAGCCAAATTGAGGTATCTGCGGGATCAAGTCTGCATCGTGCGGGCCAACAAATCCAGATGCATCTCGTGAAGCGCATCAGAGGGTTGGCGGAGCATAAAGTTTTCGCCAAACGGATCAGGGGCGGTGATCGCGCTGCCGCTCATCTGAGCAAGCGTGGCGTGGCCGCAGAAGGGGACATAGGCCTCCGAATAGCCGCCTTCATGGACCATCACGAGGCGACCGTCACAGAGGTCATCTGCGGCCTCCATCACCTGTTCGGTCATGGCGCGGAACGTGTCTTGCGTGGCCAGCATACGCGACAGCGGATCAATCGCCGCTGCATCGAACCCGGCGGCGATGATGATCACATCAGGCTGAAAATCTGCAAGCGCGGGCAGGGCGTAGCGCTCCATTGCTTCGAGATAGAGCGCGTGGCCGCCACCGGGGGGCAGCGGGATGTTGAGATTGGTGCCTTCGCCGGCGCCCACGCCGCGATCGCCCGCGTCGCCTGTGTCCATCGGATAGTTGCGCTCCTGATGCAGTGAAATTGTCAGGACATCGGCGCGGTCAAAGAAGATCGCTTCGGTGCCATTGCCATGGTGGACGTCCCAATCGAGGATCGCGACCCGGTCGGTCAGCCCTTCGGCAAGGGCGGCCTCGACGGCGATGGCGATATTGGCGAGCAGGCAGAACCCGTTGGGATGGTCGGGCAGGCAGTGATGGCCCGGCGGGCGCGACAGGGCGTAGGCATTGTCGGCGCGCCCTTTCAGGACCTCAAACAACGCTCCCTTGGCGAGCCCGGCGGAGCGCGACGCGATCTCGAACCCGCCGGGGCCAAACGGCGTACGCAGACCAAGCTCGCCGCCGCCGGTGTCTGAACTGTCTTTGAAACGTTTCAGATAGGTCTCAGGGTGGACGCGGGCGAGATCGTCCCAACTGGCCTCCGGCGCGGATTTGGTGTCGAGCACGTCCCAAAGCCCGGTGACGCGCATCAGGTTCACCAAACGGCGCTTGGTTTCAGGGTTTTCGGGCAAGCCGCCTGTGGCCATAGGCTGGACGAGCCCGCCCACGGGCAGCATCCCTGCGTAATTCCCACCGGCATGCCAGAAGCAGCGCTCATCCCAGAAAAACGCGGTTTTGTTCATGAAGCGCCGACCTTTTCCAGCCGGTAGCTGCCCTCCGGCAGGTTCAACGCGGCGGCGAGATCACGCAGCTGACGCATCGAGAACGTGACGCGTTGCAGCCGGTCTGTCACCGGATCGTGCTGCTCAAGCGTGACGCAATCCTCAAACGCGTTGACGGTCACGTCTTCCGCCAAATGTGCGCCGCCCTCGTCAATCAGGGTCACTACGGTGGAGTCAAATTCATGCTCGATCGTGAACATATCGCCGCCTCATTTTTAGGTTAACTTTGATCAAACCAGCCTGCGCGGGAAAGTGCAAACGATTGGCCCTTTGGCCGAGTGGGCTTGGCGATGCAGCGGTGCGTGTTTATGTCTTGGCCTACCAAAGGAGCAAAGTTTGGGGAGGTTGCTTATGAAATATTTTCTCTTTTTGACTGCAGCGCTGGTGCTGGCGGCATGTGAGCCCTATCCGACGGTCACAACTGAACCTGCACGGGTGCCGGCTGAGGCCGCCAAACAAGTAGCGGGCGAAAAGCTGTCGCCCTCTGTCGCGCGTGCCAATTTCGCCGCCGTTATCCGTAGGGTAGAGCCGGTTGCGGAGGCGCAGTGTCGCGCCCGCGCGCCATCGCTGAATTGCGACTACAAGATTATCATTGATAGCAACGCCAAGCTGGCGCCTAATGCCTATCAGACCCGCGACCGGACGGGCCGCCCGATCATCGGCTTCACCCAATCGCTGATCGTGGATGCGCGCAACCGCGACGAGCTGGCCTTCATCATGGGCCATGAAGCGGCGCACCATATTCAAAACCATCTGACGAAACGCCAACAAGGCGCCGTTGGCGGCTCCATTCTTGGAGCTCTCGCCGATGCAGCGCTTGGGACCGGCGGGTTGTTTGAAGACGCGGGCGGTTTCGTCGGCGGGCGCGCCTATTCGAAAGAGCACGAATTGCAAGCCGACGGGCTCGGCACCATCATCGCCGCGCGGGCGGGTTATGACCCGGTTAAAGGCGCGCAATATTTTGCACGTATTCCCGACCCCGGGAACGTTCTGTTGGGCACCCACCCGCCCAACGCTGATCGTATCGCCACCGTGCGCCGGGTCGCAGCGGGGCTTTAACGGATGTCGGATCTCGTCGCCACTGAATGGCAGCGTTTTGTAAATCGCTGCATCTGGTCCTGGCAGGGGGTGGTCGAGGTTTGGCGCACCGAGGCCAGTTTCCGGTATTGGACGCTGATCAATATCGGGTCGGCCACGCTGGTCGTGAGCCTGCCTTTTTCGGGCGCGGAGCGGGGGTTAATCATCGCGCTCGGCCTGCTGATCCTCGCGGCTGAGATGATGAATTCAGCAATCGAGCGCGCCGTCGACTTCACAGGTATGGAAATTCACCCGTTGGCGAAGGCTGCGAAAGACGCGGGCTCCGCCGGGGTCGCGCTGACCGCCTGTGCGGGTGGTCTGGCCTGGGTGTGCATTCTGGTCAGCTAGTGTGGCAGCGCTTGGGTCAATCGGCTGGTTTCAATGAAGATTTTTGAGGCCGTGCTCAGCGACCGCGGCTCTAGATACGCGGTCTCGGGCGGGGCCTGTGCGACCAAGGCAGAGGCGCAGGCTTTCCTTAAGGCGCTCTGCCGCAACAAGAAATTTGCCAAAGCCACGCATAACACATGGGCTGTGCTGCTGCCCGATGGCACGCCGCTGAAAAACGATGATGGGGAAAGCGGCGCGGGAATGGTCATTCTGCGTATGCTCGAACGCGAAGCGTTAAGCGCTGAAATCGTGGTTGTGACCCGCTGGTATGGTGGCACAAAGCTGGGCGGCGACAGGTTCAGACGCGTGCAGGATTGCGTGCGCCACTACTTTGATCATCGCTGAGCGGGCTTGATTTTCTCTACAATTTGCACAGGGTAGCACGGCCATTTGTTAAGGATGTTTAAGATGACGCCGACCGAGATTAACAAGTACCGCCACCGCAAAGAGACGTCGCGTTTCTATCTGACCCTGTTTGTTATTGCCCCCTTTCTGGGCTTTTTGGTGCTGTTGATTTTTCTGGCCGGGCGGGGCGGGTTCATCGGGGTTGCGATCTTTCTGACGTCGTTTTTCGTCATACGATGGTTTCTGCATCACCTTGCTATGGCGAATGTGAAAAACAACATGGTGGCCGTGACGGAGAAATCCTTCCCCGAGGTCCACGGCGCAATTCAGGAGGCGCAGCGCTTCTTCTCTTATCCCAGCCCGATTGAGGCCTTCGTGTTTGAGGAAGGCAGCTACCATATGTTGCTGGCGCCTTTAATGCGCACCAAAGTGCTGCTGCTGCACTCGGAAATCATCGACCCGGATGCCGGTGAAAACAAGGAGATGCGCTATCTCGTCGGCCGTTTTGTCGGCGCGATGGCCGCACGCCATTACCGGTTCATGACGCTTGAGATGATTGTGGACGGGTTTGAGAAAATCGCCGTCTTCAACATCCTGCTTTACCCCTACCAGCGCGCCACGCAGCTTACGGGCGATCGGCTGGGATATGCGTTTATCGGCAATGACATACAAACGTCTGTCCGCACGCTTTTGCGGCTCAGCGCGGGTCGCAATGTGGCGCACCGCGTCAACGTGAACAGCTTTCTAGAACAAGGCCGCAGCAGTGCTGGTTTCTTCAGCTTTGTCACCCGGATGTTGTCCAAATTCCCGCACATGACGGAGCGCGTGAACTCGTTGGTGAGTTTTTCGCGGCGCTAAAGCGTGTTGTGGCTTCCGTCACATGTGACAGGTGCTGCGGAGTGTTTGCAGCCGCAAAAGAACACCTTTTTGTCTTCCGTTGCTTCAAATTTCACAGGCGCGAGTCAGTGCCCTTGTGCGAGCCGTCACAAAAAGGCTGGTTCGCAGATTGTCCGCAGGAGCACCAAAAATAGGATTTGCCCGCCTCAACCTCGACCGGGAAGGGGGCTTTTTGTGCGATCTTTGGTGCGGGCATTTGGCTGGCTCCTTCGAGGGGTGGACTGGTGGGTTAGAATGGCACCTTACGATGTGGAGCGCGGTTTGCGAAGTGGGCGGTTTGTTGTGCGCGTCATCCCCGCAAAAGCGGAAACCTTGATGAGGTGGAGTGGGGGGTGCCGTTGGCGCGCAACAGTGAGGGCAGTGCGCGGACCTCGGGGTGGGTGCAAAGCGTCCTCCCCACGGGGGAGGTCCGGGCGCTGCCCGGCGATGCCGGGCCGTGGATTTGGCTGCGAATGGCGGAATCATAGTTGCCGACTGCTAGTCTAATCCGCCGAGGTTGAAACTTTTCAAAAAACCTTTCTTGACCAACACGCCTAGCGCAAGTGCGCAGTAGTGTTTTTCGCGTTCATTCAGTACGTCATTTTCGGACGCAGGTGAAAGAGAAGCCGCTTCTAAAGCAATTCCACAAACACAATGAATGTGGGTCATGAGCAAGTTTTCAGTCCTTTCGAGGTCGAAAATTGGGTCAAGGTTTGCCGGTGAGCCACCGCTCAATTGAAGCATTCCGTCTCGGTGTGTATTGTGCGCAATCCCGGACAGTTCTTTGTAGATGGCATTTAAGTGCTTGAAGGGCTTTACGCGCGGGTTCGTTCTATCTTTTTGTTCTCCACGTCTGAGTGCGAAACAGTTGTTAACTGCTTCGAGTTCTCTCCTGGCGAGCGTCGATGCCGCTCCGTATAATCCACTACTGATACATAGCTCGAAACCGGCAATCGATTTACAAAAATCTGCGATAATTGCCGCGCGATTTAACTCGGAACCTTCAGGGTTATCGATTTGCCTTTTTCCTGTTCGGTCAATAACAGAAACCAAAACAGATAGCATAAGCGTGTTGCTGTGGATGAGGCTTTGATCAACTTGAGTGATTTGATTTCCGACTTGCTTTGAAAGCTCTTGTTGTTTCGCGCGAAACACTTCAGCTCCGTTAGCGAAAGCAACAACGTCTTCCTCGGTCCCTATTTTACTTTCCCCCACAAATCATACTCCCCAGCCTCATCAATTTCCACTTCAACTAAATCACCCACTTTCAACCCCTCAAACCCGTCATCAATGAACAAATTCCCATCGATCTCCGGCGCGTCGGACTTGGTGCGGCAAGTGGCGGCGTCGGCGTCTATTTCGTCGACGATCACCTGCATCGTGCGGCCGACTTTGGCCTCCAACTTGGCCTCGGAAATGGCCTGCGTCTTTTCCATGAAACGGTCCCACCTTTCTTGCTTCAGCTCAGGCGCGACATGGTCGGACAGGGCGTTGGAGCGCGCGCCGTCGACGTTTTCGTATTGAAAGCACCCGACGCGGTCGAGCTGGGCCTCGTCGAGCCAGTCGAGCAGCGTTTGGAACTCCGCCTCCGTCTCGCCGGGGTAGCCGACGATGAAGGTCGAGCGCAGGGTGATGTCGGGACAATCGCTGCGCCAGGCGGCGATCTCGTCGAGCGTTTTGGCGCCATGCGCGGGGCGGGCCATGCGCTTCAGCGTGTCGGGATGCGCGTGCTGGAACGGGATGTCGAGATAGGGCAGCACCGCGTTGTCAGAGTCGGCCATCAGCGGGATCAGCTCGCGCACATGGGGGTAGGGGTAGACGTAGTGCAGGCGGACCCACAGCTCATCGGCGGGGGCGAGGCGGCCCAGTTCGCGGGCGAGATCGGTGATGTGGGAGCGGACCTCGCGGTCTTTCCAGGGGTTCACATCATACCGCCGGTCGAGCCCGTAGGCGGAGGTGTCCTGGCTGATCACCAGTAGCTCCTTCACGCCCGCATCTACCAGCTTTTCAGCCTCCCGAAGCACCGCGTGGGCAGGGCGGGAGGCGAGTTTGCCGCGCATGTCGGGGATGATGCAGAACTTGCATTTGTGGTTACAGCCCTCGGAAATCTTCAGGTAGCTGTAGTGGCGCGGGGTGAGGGAGACGCCGGTTGCGGGCAGCAGGTCGATGAACGGGTCGGGGCTGGGCGGCACGGCGTTATGGACCGCGTCGAGCACCTGTTCGTATTGATGCGGGCCGGTGACGGCCAGTACGGAGGGATGGGTGCCACGGATGAAATCCTCCTCCGCGCCCAAACAGCCGGTGACAATGACGCGGCCGTTCTCGGTCAGGGCCTCTCCGATGGCGTCGAGGCTTTCGGCTTTGGCTGAATCGAGGAAGCCGCAGGTGTTGACGATGACGGCCTCCGCGCCGGAATAATCCGGCGAAATTGCGTAGCCTTCGGCGCGCAGGCGGGTCAGGATCCGTTCGCTGTCAACGAGGGCCTTGGGGCAGCCGAGGGAGACCATCCCGATCTTGGGCTGGCCGTCGCGGGCGGGCTCCGTCAGGCGGGGTTTCGGAGCGAGGTCGGGGCGGAGATCGGGCGGGTTCTGGGACATGGGATGCTCTTAGGCGGTGGCGAGGGCGAGGGGAAGCATTTCTGCGGGCCCCGCATGCGGGGAATCTTGTAACCTACTGACTCACATATATTTTGCCATTTTTGTTTACCTGATATTAACCCGCTCCTGAGCTGTGTTTTCCGCGCCTCGCGGCAGAATTCTGCTTGCCGGTCACGGCGCGGCGGGGTCAGATGGGCCCATATTGATTTGAGGAATTGACCGGTATGGCCGAGCTAAAGCCCGCGAATGAGAACCCTTGGTATGTGCTGTCTACGCTGCATGGGGAATATGTGGATGGGCATGACGAGGAGCTTGCTGCAAAGAATATCAGGCTTTGGAACATTTGGTCCTGCCAGAACCTGAGTGACGAGGAGCGGGAGGTGTTGCGCGCAAAGGGTGCTGACGTCCCGGATGCGGTGGCTTGGAAGCAGCATCGCGAAGAGATTGAGATGCTTTACGCAGCAGAGATGAAATCGCGAAATGAAACCGGGTTCGTGCCGCCAGATATGCCAAAGCCAGACACAAATATTGACATGTCGCACACTGTCTTCTCCTATTTAGTCGCGTGGAAGAAGGCAGTTTTCACCCAGCTCGCCCTTTTCACCTCTGCCACTTTCACGCAGCGCGCCGAATTCGACTCTGCCACTTTCACGCAGAGCGCCAATTTCACCTATGCCACTTTCAAGGAGGAGGCCAATTTCAGCTCTACCACTTTCACGCAGCGCGCCGATTTCAACTCTGTCACTTTCCCGGAGAGCGCCTTTTTCGACTATGCCACTTTCACGCAGGAGGCCTCTTTCGACCGTGCCACTTTCAGGCAAGTCGCTGGTTTCTCCTTTGCCACGTTCAATAAGATCGCGCGCTTTGTGGGGGCACGGTTTGGAAACCCTGAAAGCCCCAATGAGATATGCCAAGCGGTGTTCGATGATGCCGTTTTTGCGAAATCCACGAACTTTCGTGGTGCCATTTTTCGGGATCGCTATCCGCGCTTTGCGGGGACTGTGTTTCATGAAAAGACCCAAATCACAGCGGATAAAGCGCATTGGCCGAGCATTGTGCAGCCTGATCCGGGTGCTGCGAAGGAGGCTTGCGCCACTTTGCGGCATATCGCGGCCAAGCAGAGCTTGCCGGAGGATGAGTATTTCTTTTTCCGCCGTGAGATGGGGTTTGCGGGGCGGACGGGTCCTTGGCTCGCACGGCCTGTTTATTGGCTTTATGGGTTGATTTCGGATTACGGGTATTCTGTGGGTCGGCCACTTATAGGGTTGTTTTTTCTTTGGATGCTTGGGTTCGTCCTTTTCCAAGGGTGCCTCACAAGCGATATGTTTTGTGTGTTTGAGGAACCGAAAAACAGACTGCTCTCGTCTCAGGACGCCTTAGGATTTTCGGGGTCGAACATTTTCAAGTTCTTCGGGTTTCAGCGCACGTATTTCCTTGATGAGCTGGAGCTGGTCGAACGAAATCGACCCGGTTTGCAAACTCTAGCAGCGTTTCAGACTGTATTTGGCTACATCCTCCTCTTCTTCCTCGGCCTTGGTCTGCGCGCGCGGTTTCGGTTGCGGTGAGGTGGGGGCCCGGTTTTGGCGCGACTGTTTTGACGCTACGTTAAGGCGCGAACTGAGGTGTTATGCGCAATTTTCCCCTTTTTTGATTTCGCACTTGCAGCAATATTGGTCCCAACACGTTTTTTTATGGAGTTCACCATGCTCAAAACATCTCTTCTAGTCGCAGGCTTTGCGGTTGCTGCCGCCTCCGCTCAGGCGTCCGTGTTTGATTTCGATGATCCGGCGCTGCAGGACAAGATCGTGACTTCTGTCACAACAAGCGACGGTTTGATCACAGCGAATCTGAAGGTCGTGGCCAACAAGAATAGCCAAAATTCCGACGTCGATGAGGCGCTGGTGTTTGACACGGAAAATGGTGCCGATGGCGACCCTGATCTGCAAAGCGCCTTTGTCAGCGACCTCAACCCGGCGGTGACCGCGAATGCGGGCGGCGTGCTGGTGATTGCGGAAAACGACCTGTCAAACGGCCAGCTGCCCGATGACAACCAGAATGGCGGCTCTATCACGTTTGAATTCCTGAAAGCGGTCGATTTTTCGGGCTTCACGATCTATGACGATGCCAACATCACCGTGACCTCGAATCTGGGTGGCAGCGTTTCGGCCAATGTTGTGGGCGACGGCAAGTTCTCGACCTTCTCTTTTGGGGGTCCGGGCCTGAACGGCGTGACCTCCTTGACCTTTGACTTTGGCCGCGCATCGGGCGCGATTGACGACATTCAGGTGTCTTTGTCGCAAGTACCGCTGCCAGCCGGTTTGCCGCTGCTTCTGGCGGGTCTGGGCGGCTTCGCCCTGCTGCGCCGCCGCGCCGCGTAAACACCCGCGCGACAGCGCCTGAAATTTGACGCCCCTTCTACATTAGAGGGGGCGTTTTTTTATGTGAGCTGCACCAAATTGACGCGTCGATGCCTCGGGGCTTGAAGCGGCTTGGGGGATGTGATCACTGCGGCGGATAAGACGCAACACAGGCCGCTGCCATGACCCGCCCCGCCATTCGCCATATCGTTTTCTTTTCGGCCAAAGACAAAGCCGACATTCCCAAGATTGTTGCGGGGTTGGCGGAGCTGGGCAAAATCCCGCACGCCGCTTATTTTGAGGTGCGGGAGAACCGCCAGGCCGACGCGCTTTCGGGCGAGGTGGATGTGGTGGTCTATGCCGAGTTCGCCTCGGAGGAGGCGATGGCGGCCTACAAGGCGGACCCGATCTATGCCAAAGCGATCACCGTTGTGCGCCCCTTGCGGGAGCTGCGCATCGCGGCGGATACGTGATGGCCTTGATCGGGTGACCGGCGTTTGATGGACCGGCGTTTGATGGATAGGCTTTTGTTTGATGGGGGGCCTTTGGCGGGCGGCTCCCTGTTTGAAGCGCCCGGGCGGGTGATCCGTGCCGACACGTTTGAGGCGGTGCCGGAGGCCTTCGCCGAGATGGAGCGCGCGCGGGAGGCGGGTTTTTGGCTGGCGGGATACGCCGCCTTTGAGCTGGGCTACGCCTATTCGCACAAGCTGCGCGACCTGGCGCCTAAGGGCCGGGGCCCGTACCTTTTGTTCGGCGTGTTTGACGCCCCTCGGCCCGCGCCTGCCCTAAACGCGGGGGCGGCGCAGCTGAGCCGCCCTGAGCCGCTTTGGTCTGAGGCGAATTACGCGCGGGCCTTTGCGCGGCTGCGCGCCTATATCGCGGCCGGCGACGTGTATCAGGCGAACCTGACCTTTCCGCTGACCGCGCGCTATGAGGGCACGGCGGAGGCGCTTTTTGCCAAGCTGCGCGCGCGCCAGCCTGCGCCGCATGGGGTGCTGTTGGAGCTGGACGGGATCACATTGCTGTCCCGCTCGCCGGAGTTGTTTTTCGCGCTTGATGCGGAGCGTAATATGACGGCCCGGCCGATGAAAGGCACGGCCGCGCGCGGCGAGGGGGCCGCGGCGGACGCGGCGCAGGCGCATTGGCTGCGCCACTCGGTCAAAAACCGTGCCGAAAACCTGATGATCGTGGACCTGCTGCGCAATGACATGAGCCGGGTGTCTGAGCTGGGTTCGGTGCGGGTGCCGCATCTCTATTCGATTGAGACCTACGACACGCTGCATCAGATGACCTCGACCGTGACTTCACGGCTGCGCGGCGATGTCGGGCTGGCGGAGCTGTTTGAAGGGTTGTTCCCATGTGGGTCGGTCACCGGGGCGCCAAAAATCCGCGCCATGCAGATCATCGCGGAGCTGGAGCAGACCGCGCGCGGGGCGTATTGCGGCGCGATTGGGTGGGTGTCGCCGGAGGGCGCGATGGAGTTCAACGTCGCGATCCGCACGATAGAGCTTTTGGCGGGCGGCGAGGCGCGCCTGAACGTCGGCGGTGGCGTGGTCTATGACAGCGAGGCCGGGTCCGAATACGCGGAGGCGCTGCTGAAGGCGCGGTTTGCGGAGGTCTGATAGCGTTTAGTTTGAAATCTGCGGCAAGTTTGTTTTTCTAGGCATAATCTGCTGGCTTTTTGAACGCACTATCGGAGGCAGCTTTGATGCCGTGGCTCTGAGAAAATCTAACTCCCATTGAGGATAGTCTCGAGGCGCCCAGCTGCTGGTGGTCGGATCGGCATCGCCCAATGCGGCGACGATCCCCAGTGCTGCAGAATAAGCCCCTTTCAAAGTCGCGTGATGTCCGTCTTCATCGTAAAGCCCGCTGATCCCATTTTGATGGGCCTGCACCCAAATTTTACCTGAACGCGCGACCTTCCCACCGAAGTCTTGGCTGGCCTTAGCGTATAGGCCTTCAATCTTGTCTATCGCGATATCTTCGGGGATATCTGCAAATTTCCCGCCAGGCGGCCAATGGGCATAGTAAATAATCGTGGCTCCGATTTTATGAGCTTCTCTTGTCATTATCGGCATTGCGCGCTCCGTGTAGTGCCTGAACCCATCATCAAATGCCGCGGAGCTTCCATCTTGAAGTACGACGACGTCCCAATTGCCTTGCTGGATGGTTTCGACGGCATTTGTTTCTTGGATATGTGCAAGCAATACAGTCGCCGCGCGCGCGACGGTCACGACTTCATATGTAACAGGGGGCGTGCTGCTTGCAGCAATACGTCTGACCTGCTCGGGCAGGTGATTGCCATAGGTCAACGAATTACCAATGAACAAGATTCGCTTGTCGGGTTTAGGTGTGGGCCAGAATGCGACGCTCAAAGCGGCGATGGCACAAAGAAGTGAAAGCGTTTTGAGCATGGTTCCTCCGCGCTTTCATGTAGACCTGCGCAATTGGGCAATTTCAAGGAAACCAAGATGCGTGCTTGTCTTTAGGGCGCTCACACGCGCATCGCCCTTGGGCTGCTTGTGAAATTGACGCAAAAGGGATGACAGGGCGGGGGGGCTCCCGTAGCATGTACCAAAACAAAGAGCAGGGTGGATGTGATGCGGTGGATACTCCGGGTCTTGGTGACGTTGGTCGTGCTGATCGTGGTCGCGATTGGGGCTATTTTTCTGATCCCGGCGGAACGGATCGCGCGGATTGCGGAAACCCAGTTTGAGGACAATACGGGCCGCGCGCTGGCCATCACCGGGGGCGTGTCGCCGACCATCTGGCCGCGTTTGGGCGTGGTTCTGGAAGGCGTGAGCATCGCTAACGCCGATTGGGCGGGCGCGGAGCCAATGGTTGAAGCGGGCGCAATTAACGTCGCCGTCGGTGCGGCGGCCCTGATTGGCGGTGACGTGGTCGTTGAGGCGTTTGAGGTCGACGCGCCCGTGATCCGGCTGACACGCGACAAAGACGGCCGCGCCAATTGGGACTTTGTGACCGAGCTTGGCGGCGCAGAGGACGCCGCGGATGACGGGCCATCCTCGATCAACTCCATCTCGCTTCCCAAGGGCACCATGACGGGCGCGAGCATTGTATTTGATGACCAGCAAAGCGGGCAGCGCTACAGCCTGGACGCATTGGATGCGAGCATCAGTCTGGATGATTTGGCGGGGGCGGCGCAAATCGACGTCTCGGCCTTGATGAGCGGACAAAGCGTGTCATTGAGCGCCTCGGTCGAGGCCTTGCAGCCTTTGCTGGACGGCGACATTGGCGCGGTCTCCGCGACCGCCACTTTGGGCGAGAACGCCGTCAGCTTTGAAGGGGCCGCTGCGACAGAGCCCGCGCAGGCCAAGGGCGGTTTGAGCCTGTCACTGCGTGACTATGACAGCTTGTTTGCGATCATTGGCGGTACCAAGCCGCGCATCCCGGAAGGGCTGGGCCAACGGGTCGAGCTGGAAGGCGATCTTACCTACACGGAGGCGGGCGACATTTTCATGCGCGGCGCCACGGTTCAGCTGGATCAAAACCGGTTGGCGGGTGATGTCGATGTCACTTTGGGCGGTGACAAACCAGTCATTGTGGCCCGGCTGGCCGGCGACCGGCTGGATTTTTCATCGATGAGCACGGATGACAGCGCGGGTGACGGCGCGGCGAATGCGGGGTCGGGTGGATGGTCTGATGCGCGGCTTGATGTCAGCGGGATTGAGGCGGTGGATGGGCAATTCACCTTCAAGGCAAATGCTGTCGATCTGGGCTCCATCCAGTTGGGTCAGACGCAGATGCGCGGCACGCTTGATCGCGCCCGGCTGGTGCTGCAATTCGAGCAATTGGCGGCCTTTGACGGGGCGCTGACAGGGCAGTTTGTGGTCAACAATCGCAGCGGCTTGTCAATCGGCGGCGATATGCAGGCGCGCGGTGTGGCGATGCAGCGGTTGTTGAACGATTTCGCCGGGTTTGACCGTTTGATCGCGGATGCGGCCTTGGACCTGCAGTTTCTGGGCGTCGGATCGACGATGAATGAGATCATGAAATCCCTGTCCGGTTCGGGCCGGATGGATGTCGGGGCGGGCGAGCTGCAGGGCCTCGATATTGGCGGGATGATCCGCAATTTGGACGCCTCTTTCGTGGGCGAAGGGTCAAAGACTGTGTTTGACGATATCACGGCCAGCTTTGAGATCGCGAACGGCGTCTTGCGCAATGAAGATTTGAACTTTGTGGCCAGCTTGGCGACCGCCACGGGCGCAGGGAATGTGGATCTTGGCGGGCAAAGCATCGAATACCGCCTTATCCCGGTGGCTTTGGGCAGCGAGACGCGCAGCGGGATTTCGGTGCCGGTGCTGATCACTGGGCCGTGGAGCGACATCAGGTTTCGGCCTGATTTGAAATATCTGGCCGATCAGGAATTGGCAGAAGAAAAAGAAAAGCTCAAAGCCGCGGCCAAAGCTCGGGAAGCCGAGTTGAAAGCCCAGGCACGCGCCAAGGAAGACGAGCTAAAAGAGAGCGCCAAAGACAAGATCGAAGACGCTGCCAAGGACGCGCTGCGCAAGTTGTTTGATTGATCAAGTGAAGTAGCGGTCCTTTCGGCCCGCCAGCGTTTTCCCGGTCACTAGATATGATTTACGCGTCGCGCGTGACTACCTGCGGCGGTCGCGGCGGGCTGACATGGGCTGGAACGCCACGCCAACATGCGCCTCGCAATAGGGTTTTCCAGCTTGGACCGGCAATCCGCAGAACCAGAAATCATCCGTGGCCGGGTCACCGACGGGCCATTTGCAGGTGCGTTCCGTCAGCTGCATCACGGTGAGCTTTTTGGCCTTTTTCTCGACCTCGCGCACGGAGGCGAGCGCCTCGGGGCTGATTTCATTGGCGGAGGGTTGTGGCGGCAGGGGCTGGCCTGCGGTCACGACCAGCTTTGGACGCGGAATGACTTTGGCGGGCGTAGTCGCGGCGGGCGCGGGTTTTGCGGGCTCCGCCGCTTTGGGCTTTTCGGCGGCCGGCTTTGCCTTGGGCGCCGGTTTTTCCTTGGCTGCCGCTTTGGTGCTGCCGCCCCCGCCTGAGCGGTTCGACAGGCCCAGACGGTGCACTTTGCCGATCACGGCATTGCGGGTGACGCCACCAAGTTCCTTGGCGATTTGGGACGCGGATTTCCCCTCGCCCCACATTTTTTTCAGTATCTCGACGCGGTCATCTGTCCAGGACATGGGCTGCCTTTATATGTCTTATGCGTGTCATGCGCCCGGAACCAATAAACCGCCCGTGATGGCGGGCGGCGGGTCTGAGGCGTTTGGTTGAGCCTAATTTAGTCCTCCGCGCGCGGGGATACAAGTCGAGAAGGCCGCGATGCTTGGCAAAGAGGTGGGAAGCTGTCACAGGGATCACACTGCTTTCGCTTGCTAAGGTTCCCCGCATGTTCAACGCCCTTCCTGCCACGACGCGTGGTATCTTGTTGATGGTACTGGCCATGGCCGGTTTCTCGATGGGCGATACGATGATCAAGCTGGTCTCCGGGTCGCTGAGCGTGGGTTATATCATGTTTCTCATTGGGCTGGGTGGTGCGCCGATTTTCGCGGTTATGGCCCTGCGCAACGGGCATGCGTTGGTGAGCCCCGCGTTTTTCGGGCGGGGCATGCTGCTGCGCAACGGGGCCGAGATTGCCGGCACGATTTGCGTCATTACCGCCTTGTCGCTGGCGGAGCTGTCGCTGGTCTCCGCCATCATGCAGGCCGCACCGATCTTTGTGACACTTGGCGCCGCTGTTGCGATGGGCGCGCCGGTGGGGCCACGCAGATGGACCGCGATCACGGTTGGGTTGATCGGGGTTTTGATGGTGTTGCAGCCGGGTGGCGGGCTCAGCTGGGGCTTGTGGCTGGCGCTTGCAGGCACGGTGATGCTGTCGGTGCGTGACCTTGCGACCCGGTTGGTGCCGCCCGAGGTGCCAACACTGGTCATGGCGACCTACGGGTTTTCGATGTTGATCCCATCGGGGCTATTTCTGATCGCGCTGGACCCGCATTTGCCGGTGATCAAAGCATCGGTTGCGGGATTGCTGGTCGTGGCGATCATTGTCTCGGTCATTGGCTACTATGCGATCACCGCGGCGATGCGAGTGGGGGAGGTCGCTTTGGTGACGCCCTTTCGCTACACCCGCATCCTGTTTGCGCTGGCAATTGGCGTGACGTTTTTCGGTGAGCGGCCCAATGCGCTGGCCTTGGCCGGGGTGGCTGTGATCGTGGGCTCAGGGCTGTTTATCCTGTGGGCCGCGCGGCAGCGGGCGCAAGAATAGGCTGGACAAGCCGGGTGGCGGGGCGCTATGCCGCCGCCATGATCAAACGTGCTTCCATACTAATGCTGCGACGCCGACGCTAACCGCGCCTGCTTTTGATCCCCTGTGTGCCGCTGTGCCCGCTCTCCCAATCTCAAATTGACACCACGTTGAAATTCCTGACAGTCAGGCTTTCACGATATGCGTAAAGGACCGATCCTATGATCCCCGCTATTATGCCGACCTATGGCCGCGCCAAAATGACGTTTGAAAAGGGCGAAGGCTCCTGGTTGATCGAGCGCGACGGCACGCGATATCTGGATTTCGGCGGCGGGATTGCGGTGACGGCTTTGGGCCATGCCCATCCCGAGTTGGTTAAGGTGGTTCAGGATCAAGCGGCGAACCTGTGGCACACGTCGAACCTGTACAACATCCCCGCCCAGCAGGCGCTGGCCGAGAAGCTGGTTGAGGAGACCTTCGCCGATACGTGTTTCTTCACTAATTCGGGCGCGGAGGCGATGGAATGTGCGCTGAAAACCGCGCGCAAATACTGGTCAGCGAAAGGCCAGCCGGAGCGGGTCAATATCATCACTTTCACGGGCTCCTTCCACGGGCGGACGCTGGCGACGATCTCGGCCGCGGCGTCCGAGAAGCTGACCGATGGGTTCGGGCCGCTTTTGCCTGGCATCATCAACCTGCCGATGGGCGATCATGACGCGCTGCGTGCCGCGATGGATGAGACCATTGCCGCCGTCGTGGTCGAACCCGTGCAAGGTGAGGGGGGAATTGTGCCTCTGCCTGACGCCTGCCTGAAAGGCCTGCGTGACCTGTGCGACGAGACCGGCGCGTTGATGATCTGCGACGAGATCCAATGCGGCATGGGCCGGACCGGCAAGCTGTTCGCTCATGAATGGGCGGGGGTCACACCTGACATCATGGCCGTCGCCAAAGGCATCGGGAACGGGTTTCCTTTGGGCGCATGTCTGGCCACCGAGGAAGCCGCAAGCGGCATGACTGCCGGCACCCATGGCTCAACCTATGGGGGCAACCCGTTGGCCTGCGCGGTTGGCGCGGCGGTGGTGGACCGGATCGCAGATGACGCGTTTCTGGCGGAGGTCAACCGCAAGGCGGGCCTGATGCGCCAGAAGCTGGAAGGGCTGGTTGCGGCGCACCCGGATGTGTTTGAGCTGGTGCGCGGCGCGGGGCTGATGATCGGGTTGAAATGCAAAGTGCCCAATGGCGACGTGATCGCGGCGGGCTATGACGCCCATGTGCTGGCGATCCCGGGCGGCGACAATGTGATCCGGGTTTTGCCTGCGCTCAACATCTCGGATGACGAGATTGCCGAGGGCGTCGCGCGTCTGGACCAAGCCGCGAGCGCGGTGGGGGCAAGCCTGTGAGACATTTTCTGGACATTCACACCACCGACCCGTTCGAGCTGCGGCGGATCATCGATACAGGCCGCGCCATCAAGGACGCGCGCAAGGGCAAGCCGAAAGGCGCCTTGGATCAAGACTCGCCTTTGAAGGACCATATGGTCGCGCTGATCTTCGAGAAGCCGTCGACCCGGACACGCGTCAGCTTTGACGTGGGCGTGCGGCAGATGGGCGGGCAGACCATGGTGCTGTCGGGCGCGGATATGCAGCTGGGCCATGGCGAGACGATTGCCGACACGGCCCGGGTGCTGTCGCGCTACGTGGATCTGATCATGATGCGCACCTTTGAGGAGGACACGCTGACCGAGATGGCCGAATACGCGACGGTGCCGGTCATCAATGGCCTGACGAACCGCACACATCCCTGCCAGATCATGGCCGACATCCTAACCTTTGAGGAGCATAACGGCCCGATCAAGGGCAAGAAGGTCGTCTGGTCCGGCGACGGCAACAACGTCTTTGCCAGCTTCGCCCATGCGGCAAAACAGTTCGAATTTGATCTCGTCTTCACCGGGCCGGAACCGTTGGATCCTGAACGCAGCCTTGAAGGGCTTTATACGATTGAGCGCAACCCTGAGGCCGCGGTGGACGGTGCGGACCTGGTCGTCACAGACACCTGGGTGTCGATGCATGACCCGCAATCCGCGCGGGAGCGCCGCCACAACCAGCTGCGCGGCTATCAGGTGAACAAAGAGCTGATGGGCCACGCAAAGCCCGACGCGCTTTTCATGCATTGCCTGCCCGCGCATCGCGATGATGAGGCGACGTCCGAGGTGATGGACGGCCCGCATTCCGTCATTTTTGACGAGGCAGAGAACCGGCTGCATGCGCAGAAGGCCGTCATGAAATGGTGCCTGGAGAGCTGAGCGTCGCCCGCTCCGCCGTGATCAATGCCATATTTTGGCCATTCGGGCCCCTTAACCTGCCGCCACCAAACAATAATTAAGGTGGAACATGGATCACATGATGCAGGAGCGGCCCGCGCCTTGGGGGATGATCGGGTTCATTCTGGGTGTTGTCAGCTTGCTCATATTGCTGGTCCAGATGTCCGCATTGTTCGAGCCTCAGCCGAAAAGCACCGGGCAGGTCATCGGTGAGATTGCAGCCGATATAAAGCAATCCGCTGCCCGCGCCCTGTCGGGTGAGCCCGCGCCGGAACCGGAGCCTGTGCCGACGGATTACACCATTGCCATCGTGATCGGGGCGCTTTGCCTTGCGGGGGCGGCGGTTGTCGCAGGTGGTGTGGGCCTCTACCGGCATGAGCCGCATAGGCTGTCTTATCTCGCGATAGGGTTTGGGATGTCGGCCTTCGTTGCGCAGTTCGTGTTTTGGCTGGCGGTGGTCATATGCGGCACGGTGCTGCTGGTCACGATTGTCAAAAATCTGGATATGATCACCGAGTAATCCGCGTCTGCCGTCTTTGACTGCCGCAAGCGGGGCTTTCCTTGGCCGCCGCGCGCGTTAAGCTGCCTCCATCTTTGGGAGGAGATGTCAGATGATCGAAGAACCATCACGCCTGAAAATCAATGCAAAACGCAAACGCCCGACGGCGGAGCAGATTGCGGCCTTTCAAGGCGTACCGACGGGCTTCGTGGTGGACGCGATGTTTGGTGCTGGCGCGATGGCGGCGGCGATCTCCCCCATCGGGTTTGGGCGCGACATTGAGTGCGTGGCGGCAGGGCCCGCGCTGACGGCGGGCAATCGCGCGTCCGACATAATGGGCACTTTGGCGGCGTTGAACTTTTTGCAGCCGGGCGACGTGCTTGTGAGCGCGTTCGAGGCGCATCAGGGCTGTGCGGCGGCGGGGGACAGGGTCTCGGCGATGATCAAAAATTGCGGCGGCGTGGGCTTCGTGACTGACGGGCCGATGCGCGATTATACAGGGATCGTCGAGGTCGGCCTGCCGTGCTGGTGCACGGGGCTGGTGCCGTCTTCACCTTTCACCAGCGGTCCCGCCACAGTGGGCTTGCCGGTTCAGCTTGGCGGGCAGCGGGTGGAAAGCGGCGATATGATCGTAGCCGACCGCGACGGGGTGGTCGTTGTGCCCTTCGCGCAAATCGACGCGGTGATTGGGCGGCTCGATGCGGTGCGGGAGGCGGAGCTGTCGCTCGATGCGCAACTGGCGGGTGGGCTGACATACCCCGAGGGCGTGGCGCAACTGATCGAGGGCGAGGACGTTGCTTTTGTAGATGGGTAGCGACTACGTTTAGACAGCCGCCATGGATCATTGATTTCACTGAGATCACATTAAGTTTTTTGTGTGAACTTTTCACACGTAACCCCCGTATCCCTTTTTACATGCCGACTGGAGCATGCGTTACGAAAGGGAGACACCTTTATGAAGACCTTGATCAAAGCCGCCGCACTCGCTGCAACCGCCACTCTGGCCGCAGGCGCCGCGCAGTCCCAAACCATCGCTGAAATCGCCTCGGGCGACGAGCGCTTCTCGACCCTCGTGGCTGCTGTCAGCGCCGCCGGTCTGGTTGACACGCTCAACAGCGACGGCCCGTTCACAGTGTATGCACCTGTCAACGACGCCTTCGCGGCCCTGCCTGCTGGCACCGTTGAAACGCTGCTGCAGCCTGAAAACAAAGGCCAGCTGACCAATGTGCTGCTCTACCATGTGGATGACCGCAACCTGCCTGCAGAAAACATTCCTGCCGGGTCCAACTACTTCAAGCCTGTCCTGGCAACAGAGCGTCTGTGCATCACTAAAAATTCAAGCGGCGTATCGATTGCTGACGGCTCGGGCGAAAGCGCGAATGTTGTGATCGCCAATATCAAGGCCTCCAACGGCGTGATCCATGTGATCGACAAGGTGCTGCTGCCGGGCAACCGCCCAGACTGCCACTAAGACCCCTCCACTCACGGACGACAGTCCAGTGGTGCGGGCCTTGTGTTTGAGGGCCTGCATCTGATGGACGGCCGGTTCGGGAGAGATCGGCCCAACATCGCGAATACGGCGCCATCCCCTGGCGCCGTATTTGTGTTCTAGGGCGTCATGATCATGCAGGTGGTCGACGCTGTCGCAAAAAGCGTCCCATCCGCGACGCTGCGAATGTCGCCATTTGAAATGCCCGTCGAGCGCCCTGCATGTTGGATGGTCCCGGTACAATCAACCTCGCAGCCTTCCGGGATCGCGCGCACAATGTTCAGTTTCAGCTCCAACGTCGTGTAGACGGATCCTTTCGGCACCTTTGTCATCACCGCGCAGGCCAGCGCGCTATCAAGGATAGTGGCGTACCAGCCGCCATGGATCGTGCCGACCGGGTTCATATGCGCGAAAGCGGGGGTGCCGCGATACGTGACCAAGCCGTCCTCGACCGCGTGAAGCTGAAAGCCCAAGGTCTGCGCAATTGGAGCACCGGAAATTTTGCCGTCCAGTATGCCGCGCATGAATTCAAAGCCCGACATCGACAAGATCTCGTCCCGGCTGGGCAGGTCTGCGCGGCTTTCTGCGAAAAAGATGCTGTTCAAATGGCCTGCCTCCTACAGTGTCGGGGAGACGTTAGGAGGCAGGCCCGCGCGGCGCAAGGCGGTTGCCGCGCCGCGACACTGCTGATCAGGCGACGCGTTCCAATGCGACCTGAGGGCTCAGGCCAAGGGCGGCGCAGACGTCGCGCGTCAGCTCTGGGCGGTTGAGCGTGTAAAAATGCAAATGCGGCACGCCGCCTTCCAGCAACTCGGTGCAAAGTTCGCTCGCGAGCGCTGTCGCGAGCAGGTCTTCGCGGCTGTCACGGGTTGCTTTGGCGAAGGCGTCCTCCAGCCAAGCTGGGATATGCGCGCCGCAGCGCCGACCAAATTTGCGCGTGCCAGCCCAGTTCTCGATGGGCAGAATGCCGGGCAGGATTGGCTGGGTGATGCCCGCTTTGAAGCAGTCATCGCGGAAGCGGAAGAACGTATCAGATTCGAAGAAAAACTGGGTGATCGCGGCATCGGCACCGGCATCAAACTTGGCCTTGAGATAGTCGATATTTTGCTGCGCGCTTGCGGATTCGGGATGCGGATCGGGATAAGCGCCGATATGAATTTTGAAATCACCCGCGCCTTTCAAGGCGCCGATCAGCTCGACCGAGTTTTGAAACCCGTCACGGGCTGGGGTGAATGACCCGCCACCTGGCGCGTCGCCGCGCAGGGCCACAATGTTGCGCACCCCGGCATCGGCATAGGTGCGCGCAATGTTAATCGTTTCTTCGCGCGTGGCATCGACGCAGGTCAGATGCGCGGCCACGTCAAGCCCGTGGCTTTGCTGAATAGTCGTCACGGCCTCATGCGTTAGCGCGCGCGTGGTCCCGCCGGCACCGTAGGTGACGGAGACGAAGTCGGGTGCATAGGGGGCCAGCACGTTCAGCGTATCCCAAAGCCTGAACGCGCCCTGAAGGTCTTTGGGCGGGAAAAATTCGAAAGAGATGGAAGGCTGTGCCATGGGAGTCCTCAAAATACCGGGTTGCAGACAGTCTCTCACGCGTGGCATTGTGAGGCAAATTCATAACCCTCAAGATAAACATGAGGCTGATATGCATATTGAGTTTCGACATCTGCGCACGGTGAAGGCCATCCACGACTGCGGTGGGCTGGCGAAGGCGGCGGATCAGCTCAACATCACCCAATCGGCATTGTCGCATCAAATCAAAGGGTTAGAGGATCAGGCGGGCGTTGAGCTGTTCATACGTCGTTCAAAGCCGATGAAGCTATCGCCCGCTGGCATGAAGCTATTGCGCGCGGCAGAACGAATTTTGCCGGAAGTCGCCGCACTGCAGGAAGAGTTTGTCTCGCTCAGGATGGGAAAAACGGGTCGCCTTCACATCGCGATTGAATGTCATGCGTGTTTTGAGTGGTTGTTTCCGGTGCTCGAAGGGTTTCGCCAAAGCTGGCCCGATATCGACGTGGATATTCGTCCGGGCCTCAGCTTTGACGGGCTACCCGCGCTGTTGCGCGAGGAGGTGGATTTGGTCGTCTCATCGGACCCGGAGGATCTGCCCGGCGTCGATTTTACGCCCTTGTTCGACTATGAGCCTGTATTTGTTGCCTCGTCGCAGAACCCATTGGCGCAAAAGGCATTTATCGAAGCTGAGGACCTGCGCGACCAGATGCTGATCACCTACCCGGTAGACCGGACACGGCTTGACGTGTTCACCGAATTGCTGCTGCCAGCCGGGGTGGAGCCGCGCGCGACGCGGCAAGTTGAGCTGACGGCGGTGATTTTGCTTCTGGTGGCGTCGAATCGCGGCGTCGCGGTGCTGCCAGACTGGGTCGTGCGCGAGGTGCGCTACAATTCCGACTACGTGACGCGGCCACTGACCAAATCGGGCAAAACCAAACGGCTTTATGCGGCCACACGCAGCGAGGATACGCATAAACCGTTCATGTCGAACGTGATCCGATTGGCGAGGACGGAGCCCGTAAAGCTGCAACGCGTCGACGAAGAGGCTTAGCGCTGACCTGCTACGCTGGACCTTAGGCCACGCGCGACCGCGCGGCCATTGCGGTACGTAACAGATCGACCAGCGTCTCATCCGTCATGGGTCTCGCAAAATGGTATCCTTGCGCCAGACTACATCCGATCTCGCGCAGCGTGTCTGCATCTTCCTGCGTCTCAAGCCCTTCCGCGATCACATCGACGCCCAGCTCCTGGCCAAGTCTCACGAGCATTTTGACGATACTATGGGAGACGGGGTTGGCGCTTGCATCGCCCGCGAAGCTGCGGTCGATCTTGATAGCAGACAGGGGCAGCGCTTTGAGGTAGCCGAGATTGGAATATCCGGTCCCGAAATCATCGATGGAGACGCCGCACCCAAGCGCTTGAAGCTGCTCAAGGTTTTGGGCGGCTTGCAGATTGTCCGGCACCAAAGCGGTTTCCGTCACCTCCAGCTTAAGATTCTCGGGCGGGACCTCATTCAACTCCAGCACATAGGCAATAAAGTCGATCAGATCGTTTCGCCCGATATCCTGGCCTGAGATGTTGACGGAGGCGAAAAGCGGTTCATCGCCGTCATGAATGTGCTGCAATCGGCCGAGGGTGCGGCATGTTTCGATCAGGGCGAAATCGGTGACTTTGTCGATCGTCTCCATCTCCTCCGCGACAGCGATGAAATGGTCGGGCGGGATATCGCCGCGCGTCGGATGGCGCCATCGCATCAGGGCTTCAAAGCCTTTGATGCGCCCATCGGTCAAGGCGACAATCGGCTGATAAACCATGAAAAATTCACCTTGCTGAAGCCCGACGCTCATGTCGCGGTCAAGCTCAAAGAGATCGATCAGCGCTTTGGCATTGCCAAGCGTTGTTGGCGCAAGCTCCACATTGGTGTCTGGATTGGTCAGGCGTTCCACATGCTTGGCGGAAAACTGGATCGAGGTTTCGACGCAGGCCTTGAGCACGGGATCAAGTGCGCCGAAGCGTCGCAAAATCTGTTGGGCGGGGATTTTGAAAAGGCGGCACGGCTCGAGCGCTTCGACGGTCACGGCGCGGGGCTTGCCTGTCAGAATTGACAATTCCCCGAGAATGGAGCCGGGACCGCGCCGCTCCGTCTCAACGCGGCGGCCGTCGGTCTCGGTGAACAAAGAAATTTCACCCGACTCAAGAATGTAGCCGAAGTCGTTCTCGTCACCCTCCCGGTACAAAACATCGCCGGGCTCTAACAGAATTTCAGAGCTCATCTGAGCGCCTTTCGCAAATATCGACGCGAGGACGTCACCGGCCAGTGCTAGCGAAAAAGGCTTAACGGGAGACTTTCAAAACGCAATTTTTTCTGAACAAGCCGTATAAAATTGATCTTAGTTGGCGGCGTTCACGCGGTTGGGGGCAGCGCGCGGGCCATGCGCTGCTCACGGAAAATGATGTAGAGCCCGGAGGCAATCGTGATCGAGATGCCGATTTGCGCCAGCCCGTTTGGCCAGTCTTTGAAGACCAGAAACCCGATGATCGTGGCGACCGGAATTTCAAGATATTGCATCGGCGCAAGCGTTGCCGAGGGCGCAAATCGCAATGACCATGTCATCAACAAATGCGCAAATGTGCCGAGCGCGCCGATCAAAAAGAGCAACCCAATATCAAGGCCTTGTGCCGCGACAAGGGTGAATGTCTGCGGGAATACGCCGCCCAGAAGCAAGAAAGGCACTGCCAGAAGCGCCGTGGCCATCAGCCCGGACACGGCCTGCATCGAGATCGGGTCGACATCCTTTGCCACCTGGCGCGTGACCAACATGAAAAGCGCGAAAAGCACCGCCACCAGCAGCGGCAGCAAGGCCGGGTAGCCAACAGCGGCAAAACTGGGCTGGATCACCAAAAGGGTGCCGACAAAGCCTACAATACAGGCAAGCAGGCGGCGCGCGCCCACCTCCTCACCCAAGACATATTTCCCCAAAAGCAGCATGATGAACGGCATCACAAAGGCGATGGCGACCGTGTCGGCAAGCGGCATGAAGCGCAGCGCGGTGAACATGACGCCGATGGCCACCATGTGAAGCACGGTGCGCAGCGCGGTCAGCCGAACCACCCGGCTGGTCATGCGCAAAGACCGTCCGGAGAGCCAGACCAAAGGCAACAGCAAGGCCGCCTGCATACCAAAGCGGACCAGAAGAAGCTGGCCGAGCGGCACGCGTTCGCCTAGATATTTGGCCAGGGCGTCGCCCATTGGCGCGAGCAGGCAAAAGCCAAGCATCAAGGCAATGCCAAGGGAAGGGCGATCAGCGGTCGACATAAGCCGCGACGCTAGGGCGGTTTGCTCAGCCGTGCAATGAGGGCTTTATCTTGGCCCCGCGCAGCGCTATACGCCCGGCCTGACCCCTATCCCGTCACTTCCAAGGACATCCGCGATGCAAGGCTCGGCCAATCTCAATATTATGGTGAAAGCCGCCCGCGCTGCGGGGCGCAGCCTGGTGAAGGATTTCCGCGAGGTCGAAAACCTGCAGGTGTCCATGAAGGGCGCGGGGGATTTCGTGTCCAAAGCCGATACCGCGGCTGAGGAGATTATTCGCGATGAGCTGATGGCCGCGCGCCCGACCTATGGTTGGCTGGGCGAGGAAAGCGCAGAGGTCGAGGGCAAAGACCCCACCCGTCGCTGGATCGTCGACCCGCTAGACGGGACCACAAATTTCCTTCACGGGATGCCGCATTGGGCAGTTTCGATCGCGCTGGAACATAAGGGCGAGATCGTCTCCGCGGTGGTGTATGATCCGGCCAAGGACGAGATGTTTTTCGCCGAGAAAGGCCAGGGCTGCTGGCTGAATGACAAAACTAGGCTGCGTGTCTCGGGCCGGTCGCGGATGATTGAAAGCGTTTTTGCTACGGGCGTGCCTTTTGCCGGCGGCAAATACCTGCCCGCGACGTTGCAAGACCTGGCGGGGCTGATGCCCGAATGCGCCGGGGTGCGCCGCTGGGGCGCGGCAGCCCTTGATTTGGCCTATGTCGCCGCCGGTCGCTATGATGGCTATTGGGAGCGGGGGCTCAATATTTGGGACATCGCTGGCGGTGTGCTGCTGGTAAAAGAGGCGGGCGGCTTTATTGAGCCCATTCGGGACGGCCAAAACCTGCTCGAAGACGGCCATTTGATTTGCGCCAATCCAGAGATCTTCCCCAGCTTCGCGAAAATCATACGCGCGCGCGACTGATCCGAATGCGCGCCTGCGCCGCACGAAATTTTTTGCGTTCTTGGGGGGCTTTGCCCCCCGCCACGCAGGCTGCCCCCAAGCCTTTCTGTTCGAGCGAAGCCCGAGGCGCGTCGCCGTGTTAGTCTTCGCTTTGTGACAAAGTGAGCGAAGCCGCGCCGGCCTGCATGTCACCTTTTGCGCGGTCAAAGCGGAGATAGGCCAGCGCGGTGCCATCCGCGACGCTCATCAGCTCGCCGACAGGTTTTCCCTCAGACGTGATTGGGGTTCCCGGATCGGCCTTGCCCGATAAGCTCACTTGAGCCAGGCCTTTGCGCAGCTCGGTCTTGTGCTTCATGCGCGCAGTGACCTCCTGTCCAACATAGCAGCCCTTTTTGAAATCGACGCCGTTCAGGCGCTCAAATCCCATCTCCAATATGTAGCTGTCATCGGGTTTCAGCTCATGCGTTGTCTCAGGGATCAAATGGGCGACGCGCAGCGCCTCCCAGTCGGTGACGGGGTCGCTGCCGGGGGCGCCGTAGCTGCGCCATCCCAACGCCGCGTGTCGGGGATCAGCAAAGGCGCCCTCAGGCGGCGCGCCCAGCCCGCGCGCCACAGGCGTCTCGACCGCTTTGATCACGACATCGGCCCGCAGCTTGTACATCGTCAACCGTTTCAGCAGCGCAGTCGCCAGCTCTGACGCGACATCGATCAGGATCGCATCGCCTTGGCGGATCAGAAAGAAATCGGCGAGGTACTTGCCTTGCGGGCTGAGAAGTGCGGCGTAAACCATCCCGTTTTCCAGCTTGGCAACGTCATTTGTGACGAGGCCTTGCAGGAAATCAACGCGGTCGGCGCCGCTCACTTCCAAAACCTGTCTGTTTTCAACGCGCTCTGCGACCATCTTGGCTCTCCCGTTTGGGGTTTAGATGTCATATAGGGGGGCGCGGCGCAGTCTCACAAGGGGCCCCATGCAGGCAAATTTGTCGATCATCATTCCAAGCTTGAACGCAGGCGGCGCTTTGCCAGCGATGCTGGACACGCTTTTGCCCGGGGTCGCGGCGGGGATCGTTCGTGAGGTGGTCTTGAGCGACGGCAACAGCGCCGATGCGACGCTGCAGATCGCCGATGATGCGGGCTGCGAGATTGTCACCGGTGCGCCGGGGCGTGGCGGCCAGCTGGCGCGCGGCGCTCACGTCGCGCGGGCCGAGTGGTTGTTGTTTTTGCATGCCGACACGCATCTGCCCACGCATTGGGTTGGCGCGGTGAGCCAACATATACAATCCAGCGAGGATGCGGCGGTGTTTCAGCTGTCCTTCCGCGCGCGGGGCATCATGCCCGGGTTGGTGGCGGGCTGGGCCAATTTGCGGACCGTGTGGTTTGGCCTGCCTTACGGCGATCAGGGTCTGCTGATCTCGCGTGCGCTCTACGATCAGGTGGGCGGGTTTGAACCGCTGCCATTGATGGAAGATGTGGCGATGGCCCGGCGTTTGCGCGGGCGCATTAAGCTGCTGCCGGAGGCGGTGAGCACGGATGCGGTGCGCTATCAGAAATCGGGTTGGCTTCGGCGCGGCACGCGCAATCTTTGGACGCTGGCGCGCTACCTTGGAGGCGCCGACCCCACAAAACTTGGACGCGCCTATCACAAAAGCTGAAGGCGCGGCGAGCGACAGCAATTGACGGCGTGCGGGTGGCGCAATAGCTCTTAGCAAACGCTTGCAAAGGACCCATCCATGACGCTGTCCCACGGCCGCCACATGCTGGCCATTCCCGGCCCCTCAATCATGCCCGACCGTGTGTTGCAGGCGATGCACCGGCCTTCGCCGAATATCTACACAGGCGAGCTGCCTGACATTGCATTTGGGCTCATCCCCGACCTCAAGGCGGTTGCGCGGACCGAGCATCAGGTCGCGATGTATATCGGCAATGGGCATGCCGCTTGGGAGGCGTCCTTGTCGAATGTGCTGGCGCCCGGTGATCTGGTGCTTGTGCCTGCCACGGGACGGTTTTCGCATGGTTGGTCCGAGATGGCCGCGCGGCTGGGCATTGAAAGCCAGATCATTGAGTTTGGCACCAGATCTGCGCTGGACCCAGCGTTGGTGGCGGAGGCGCTGGACGCCGACAAAGCGCATAAGATCAAAGCGGTGCTCTGCGTTCAGACGGACACGGCGAGCTCGGCGAAGTCTGACGTTGCGGCCCTTGGGGCGGCGATGAAAGCCACCGGCCACCCGGCGCTTTTGATGCTCGACTGCATCGCCTGCCTGGGCTGCGACGAGTTGCAGATGGACGACTGGGGCGTCGATGTGATGGTTGCGGGCTGCCAAAAGGGGCTGATGACACCTGCCGGGATGAGCTTTGTCTTTTTCAACGACCGCGCGGCGGAGCGGCGCGCGGGGATGGAGCGGGTGTCGAGCTACTGGGATTGGACCAACCGCGCCAATCCGGAGGAATTCTACCAGCTCTGGTGCGGGACCGCGCCCACCCATCACATTTACGGGCTGCGCGAAGCGCTCAATATGATCTTGCATGAGGAAGGGTTGGAGGCCGTTTGGACCCGTCACGCCACTCTGGCACGCGCGGTCTGGGCCGCGTTCGAGACGTGGGAGGCCGAGGGCCCAACTGAGCTGAACATCCGCGACCGGTCCCAGCGGTCCAACGCGGTGACGTCGGTGCGCATCGGACGTGAAAACGGCACAAGGCTGCGCAATTGGCTGACAGAACATGCCGGGCTGACGCTTGGCATTGGGTTGGGCATGGCCAGCGACGAGGACCCGAAAGCCGACGGGTTCTTCCGCGTGGGCCATATGGGGCACCTCAACACGCATATGCTGCTCGGCACGCTTGGCAGTATTGAGGCGGGGTTGAGGGCGTTGGATATCCCTCATGGCCAAGGTGGTCTGGCGGCAGCGGCACGGGTCTGTGCGGAGGCGTAAGGCAATGATATCCCTGAAACGCGTCTAAGCCCGGCGCCGAACGGCAAGATATGCAATAAAACCTGCTTTTAGATGCAACGCAAAGATGCCCAGAAAAAACCGCCGAGGCGTTCGAGCTTTTCGATCTTCCAGCCGGTCGATGATCCTAGCTCTTCGATTTCCTCTGGTTCTGGATGGAACCACGCAAACTCTGGACCGATTTCGCCCTCATAGCTCAACCGAATTTTAAGTTCGCCCCGCCGCCGGCCCGCGGCGACGTTCCTGTCCTGATAAGCAATATGTTGGGCATTTTTTGTGTCCCGGATATTGAGACCCGTCAAAACAAGACGGGCGCCTTCGCGGCAAAGGCCGTGCAAGTTTCGAAGAAGAGCTCTGCTACCATCAAATGTCCCGCCAATGCCAACGTTGTTGCCAAATAAGCTAATGTTTTCAATTGCAAAAGGAACAGTTGGTGTCTTGTCAGACATGACGTCGAAGACCTCGGTATCGCTAAATCCCTGAGCGCGGCGGACCTCTATTGCACCGGCGGAATTGTCCAACCCATAGGCTTCGTATCCCTGCTGCCTAAGCCACCCCAGGTGTCGCCCCGCGCCACAGCCAACGTCAATCGTTGGTCCGTTGAGTAAACCCAACGCGGGTTTTTCAAAGTCGAAAGGTTCCTGTTGAAAGTAAAGCCCCGGGCTATGCGCGTCTTCCCACCCATCGTCGCGCACAACTTTAATATTGGCGTCAGATTGCCCATGGTAGAAACTCAAAAGTGCTTTGCCGAAAAGGTCCATAGCGACAGGTTAGGGCAGAGTGCCGAGACGGTACAATGGACCCAATGTCGTTCACTACTCTCGCCGTGGCAGCAGAGCGATCCCCCATCGTACAAACCCGGCTGTGACGAGCGAGGCGATGTAGCTATGGGCCGCCCAGAGCGCGAAAAGCGCGAGGAACACGACCAAGCCAGCCGACCACAGAAAAGCAGTGGTGTAATTTTCGGCCCGGCCTGCGGGTTGGCGGGGTTTGTAGTCACTATGCATGACGACGAGATTAGCCGCGGAACAGTTAAGGAAAAGCCCTAATTGGCTGCTTTTATGGCCTCAGGCAAAGCTGTGGCGAAAAGGTCAAGCTCACGCGCCCTGCCGCAACTGATGCGGATGCAGCGGTCTTGCGGGCTGACAAAGGGCATGCGGACGAAAACGCCGCGCGCGATCAGACCCTCAAGAATGGCTTTGGCATAGGCCCCGTCGCGACCGCAATCAATCGCAACAAAGTTGGTCGCAGATGGCAGCGGCGTGAGGTCATTTTCCTTTGCAATCAGTGCGATACGGTCGCGGGCCTCGGCCACAAGCTGTTTGACCTGCTCCAAATACGCCTGGTCCTTGAGCGCCGCGAGCGCCCCCGCTTGGCTGATCCGGCACATGCCGAAATGGTTGCGGATCTTGTTAAAGGCGGTGATGAAACCTGCCTCGCCGATCGCGTAACCCACCCGCGCGCCCGCCATGCCGTAGCCTTTTGAGAAGGTGCGCATGCGGATCACATTCGGTTGAGCCACATCCAAAGCAGGCACCACGCCGCCCGGCGCGAGATCGCAATATGCCTCATCCAGCAGCAACATCGCGCCGTCTGGCACGTTTTTCATCATCTCCGAGACCGCCTCAGCGCTGTGCCAGCTGCCCATCGGGTTGTCTGGGTTTGCGAAGTAGATCAGCTTCGCTTGTGTCTCACGCGCCTTGGCGAGCAGGGCATCTGGATCCTCATGGTCGTCCTTATAGGGCACTTTGTGCAGCGCGCCGCCGAAGCCCGCGACATGGTAGTTGAAGGTCGGATAGGCCCCGTCGCTGGTCACGACCGCGTCGCCCGCGCCAACAAGCAGCCGGGCGACATAGCCCAAGAGCCCGTCAATGCCTTCGCCGACCATGATGTTCTCTGGGCCAACCCCGTGATGGGCCGCCAGGGCATGGCGCAAATCATGGATTTCCGGGTCGCCATACATCCAAGCCTCAGCTGCCGCGTCTTTCATCGCGGCGATGGCCATGGGGGAGGGGCCGAAGACGCTTTCATTGGCCCCGAGCCGCGCGTCGAAGGCGGCGCCGCGCGCGCGCTCCTGCGCTTCGGGGCCCACGAAAGGGACGGAGGCGGGCAGGGTCTGGGCGAGCGGGGTGAGGCGTGGCTGTGTCATGGCGCGCGATCAAACCAAATTTGCGCGCGCGCGCAAGAGGCAATCTGGGGCGCAACGTTACGCTGGCGCTTGGCGGCGCCCGTGGCCTAGGGTGCCGGCATGACACTTGTACGCTCCGAGATATCCGAGCGCGTCGCCACCGTGACGCTGAACCGCCCCGAAAAAATGAATGCCGTCAGCCTTGAAATGCTGGACGCTGTGATCGACGCCGCGCATGGCCTGCGCGGCGCGGACATCAACTGCGTCGTGCTACAAGGCGAAGGGCGCGGCTTTTGTGCGGGGATCGATTTGGTGTCGCTGTCCTCGCTGATGGGGCAGGACATGCAGGAGGTGTTGGTCGCGCGCACGCATGGGTCCCGCAACCGGTTTCAGGAGTTTTCGCTGGCTTGGAGCGATCTGGAGGTGCCGGTGATCGCCGCGCTCCACGGCGTGTGCTTTGGGGCCGGGCTGCTGTTGGCCTCGACCGCCGATATCCGTATCGCCGCCCCGAGCTGCAAATTGTCCGTGATGGAAATGAAATGGGGACTTGTGCCCGATATGGGCGGCATGGCGCGGCTGCCCAGATTTCTTCGCTCTGACATCTTGCGTCGTCTGATCTACACGGCGGAGGTGATTGAAGGCCCGCAAGCGCTGGAATGGGGCCTTGTGACAGAGCTGGCAGACGACCCTCAGGCCCGGGCCCAAGAGCTGGCCGCGCAGATCGCCGCCCAAAGCCCAAGCGCGCTGCGCGCCGCGAAGCGACTGATTGAGGTGGCGGAGACGGGAGATGAAGCGGCGGTGTTGATGGCGGAATCAGTAGAGCAAGCCGGGTTGATCGGCACCCCGGACCAAATGGCCGCAATCGCGCGCGGCATGGCAAAGAAATAGGCGGCTGAGGCCCCGCCCCAACCGCCTTTTGAAGCCGCCTTTCCGAGCGTCTCCATCCGATCCGGCCATCGGCTCTCCAGCCTGTACCGGATGGCCAGTGAGACACGATTCCCTTTTCCATTTGATTAGAAAATACTCACGGCGCTGCGCTGATTGCGAGCACCGGATTTTGAGTATTTGAAATCAAATGGAGTTGGGGCGGTTTTCCCAGATCAGCCAATCTCGGCGAGTTTGGAAAGCGCGGTTTTCAGCTTGCCTTCTTCCTCCTCACGTGCGGCGAGATTGGCTTGCGCCTCTTCCACAACTTCCGGCGGGGCGGAGGCCACGAATTTGGGGTTGTTCAGCCGACCGCGCAGCCCGCCGAGCTCTTTGGCGAGCTTACCGAGGGATTTCTCCAACCGCGCTTTTTCGGCGCTGACATCGACGATGCCTTCGAGCGGCAGCGCGAAATTGCCGCCTGCAACGGGGATCGAGACGGAGCCTTTTGGCGCGTCGCCTTGAGACACCTCGCCCAAACGCGCGAGCTTCTTGATCAGCGCGGCGTTATTGGCGAAAGCGGAGCGGCCTTTTTCGTCCAGCGCGACCTCGATCAGCGGCACCTCCAGCGAGGCGGGAACGTTCATCTCACCGCGCGCGGAGCGGACGGATTCGATCAGCGTGATGACCCAGTTCATTTCACGATCCGCGTCTGCGTCGACAAGTTCGGCGCCGTAGTCCGGCCAGTCGGTCACGGCGAGCATTTCTGCGCGGGTCGCGGTGACGCCCCACAGCTCCTCAGTGATGAAGGGCATCATCGGGTGCAGCAGGATCATGCATTGATCCATCACCCAACCCATGGTCGCGCGGGTCTCGGCCTTTTGGGCCTCAGAGCCGTCGTAAAACAGCGGCTTGGACAGCTCCACATACCAGTCGCAGACCTTGCCCCAGACAAATTTATAGAGCGCGTCGGCGGCGTCGTTGAAGCGGTAGGCCGCGATAGCAGTGTCTACCGTTTCGCGGACCTTCGCGGTCTCACCGATGATCCATTTGTTGACGGTTTGCTCCGGCGTGGGCATCGGGAAGGTTTTTGCGTTTTCATAGACGCCGTTCATCTCGGCAAAGCGGACGGCGTTCCACAGCTTGGTGCCGAAATTGCGGTAGCCTTTGATGCGCTCCATATCCAGCTTCAGCACGCCCCCCATGGCGGCCATTGCGGCCGAGGAGAAGCGCAGCGCGTCGGCGCCGAACTCGTCAATGATATCAATCGGGTCGATGACATTGCCGGTGGATTTCGACATTTTCTTACCCTTGGCGTCGCGCACGAGGCCATGCAGGTAGACGTCTTTGAATGGGATGCGCTGCTCGACCGGCAGGTCCTCCGGCAAAACCGCCAGCTGCATCATCATCATCCGCGCAACCCAGAAGAACAGAATGTCCTGACCTGTGATCAGCGTCGAGGTCGGGAAGTATTTTTTTAGCTCTTCCGTGTCTTCAGGCCAGCCCAGAGTGCCGATGGGCCAGAGCCCGGAAGAGAACCACGTGTCGAGGACGTCGGGGTCACGGTAAACAACTTCAGACCTTCCAATACTCTGAGCCGCTTCTTCCGGACCTGATCCCTCTAGAACGGTTTCCGGCTGTGGTACGCCTCGCTCACTGTAAATGGCCCGAAACTTTTGCTCGGCTTCTTCAAAAGTCGCCGCGCAAACTACGATTGGATTGTCGAGATCATGACGAAGCTCTGGTCCGTCACTAGTTTCGACCAGGCGCCTGTCGCTGCCATACCAAACCGGTATCTGATGTCCCCACCACAGCTGGCGGGAGATGCACCAGGGCTCGATATTTTCCAGCCAATGGAAATAGACCTTCTTGTCGCTCTCGGGCATGATGCGAACGGTGCCGTCTTTTACGGCGTCCAGCGCGGGGCCGACGATCTTGGCGGAATCGACGAACCACTGATCGGTCAGCATCGGCTCGATCACGACCTTGGAGCGGTCCCCGAAGGGCTGCATGATTGGTTTGCTCTCGACGTAAGGTTCCAGTCGGGAGCTTTCCTGCCCGTCTTCTTCGTCAATGACGGGGACGGAGTGCATGACGGCGAGGCCTTCATCGGTGATGTCCTGAACCACCTTTTTGCGCGCCTCGAACCGGTCGAGGCCGCGATAGGCTTCGGGCACAAGGTTCATCGCGGCGATCATCGCCTCGTCGAATTCTTGCTCCCCATTCGCAATGGCCTGCGCAATCGCGGCTTCTTCCGCGTAAGGCTTGCCATCGCTACGCATCGCGCCTTTGGTGTCCATGAGCGAATACATCGGGATGCCGCCGCGCTTGGCGACCTCATAGTCATTGAAATCATGCGCGCCGGTGATCTTCACGGCACCCGAGCCAAAAGTCATATCAGGGTAGGGGTCGGTGATGATCGGGATCAGGCGGCGATGCTCTTTCGGACCGACAGGAATTTCGCACAGCTTGCCGACGATAGGCGCGTAACGCGCGTCATCGGCATGGACCGCAACCGCGCCGTCGCCCAGCATGGTTTCTGGCCGCGTGGTGGCGATGGAGATGTAGTCACGCGTCTCCCGCAAGGTGACGTTGCCGTCTTCATCCTTCTCGACATATTCATAGGTGGCGCCGCCCGCGAGCGGGTATTTGAAATGCCACATATGGCCGGGCGTCTCGAGGTTTTCGACCTCCAGATTGGAAATCGCCGTCTCGAAATGCGGGTCCCAGTTGACCAGCCGCTTGCCGCGATAGATCAGGCCCTTGTTGTACATCTCAACGAAGACCTTGATGACGGCGTCGTGGAAATTGCCATCATTGCCCGCAGGCGCATTCGGCGCGCCGGACATGGTGAAGGCCTCGCGCGCATAGTCGCAGGACGCGCCCAGACGGCGCAGCTGGTTGATGATCGTGCCGCCGGATTCGGTTTTCCATTCCCAGACTTTCTCTAGGAACGCATCACGTCCCATATCGGTGCGCTTGGGCTGTTGGGTTTCGGCCAGTTTGCGCTCCACCACCATTTGCGTGGCGATGCCCGCATGGTCGGTGCCAGGCTGCCAGAGCGTGTCGAACCCGCGCATCCGGTGCCAGCGGGTCAGGATGTCCTGCAACGTGTTGTTGAAAGCGTGGCCGATATGGAGGACGCCTGTCACATTCGGGGGCGGGATCATCACGCAGAAGGTCTCGGACCGTGACGCGTTTGCGCCCGCCTTGAAGCATCCTGCCCTTTCCCAAGCGGCCGAAAGCCGTGCTTCGGCCTCGCTCGCGTCGAATGTCTTTTCCAGTGCCATGACAGCTCATCCCGCTTATGCTTTGGATGGGGTCTACCCAATGGGCTGGCGGAGGGGAAGGCGGCAGGGCGCGGGCTTTGAGTATTTTTGCCAAAACGAAGCCAGATTCACTCAGAATTAAATCGAATCTCGTCTTTAGGGCGTGCGGTACAGGCGGGAGCGCCGATGGCCGTCCAAGACGAAGCCACCTTGCTCCGCCGGGCCTGTTTCGGCCGGGTAAGGTGTCTTCACTTCATGATCGGATTTGGCTTCGTTTTGGCAAAAATACTCAATTACTTACGGTCACCAAAGGCTCCCGTACACCGGGACGGATCACCTCCGGGTCGTACGGCGCGCGAGCAAAGACCTCGCGGACCCTGACGCGGAAGAAGTCCACGTCTTCGTGCGCATAGTCCGGATCGAATGAGCTTTGGTCCCAACGCTCGCAGAAGGCTGCGCAATCATCGAAATAGACGTGGCCCTTGTAGGCATCACGCTTGTGCTGATTGCCGCCGACATGATGGCCATAGTAGAGCATCTGAAAGTCGCCGTGTTTTTCAACGACCCAAGTGCATTGCTCGCGCACGAAAGGCTTCAGGATCGACGCCGCGTATTCGTCGTGGTTGTAGGGCGCGAAAATGTCGCCAATGTCATGCAGCAGCGCTGAGACGACCCAGTCGGTATCGGCGCCGTCGCGATGGGCGCGGGTGGCCGATTGCAGCGAATGGCCCAGCCGGGTGACTTGATATCCCGACAGGCTTTCGTCAAGGGAGACCAAAGAATTCAACAACCGGTCGGCCGTGCCCGCGGCGTAGTCGACCTCCAACGGGTGCAGCAAGTCGTAATCCGCTTTGTCGCCGTCCTTCATGGCGGTGAATTTTACCTTTTGTGTCATGCATATAACCCTTTGCTTGCCGCTGCGCCGTCCATCATCACCTTGGGCTGAGCCTGACGGATCTCTTCATACAAGGCCAGTGCGTCTGGATCAAAATTCTCGGCAGGGGCAGGCCCGCATCGAGCCAGTCATGCTCGATCGCTTCCAGTTCCGCCCGCATATTGGTGGCCTCCGCGGGCGACATGCCAGGCAATGGGAACAAAAAACCGTCCTGCCAATATTGCGCGGACAAGGTGTCGGGAACCGCGCCGTTCTCCAGTGTCAAAGATGTCAGCATGAGCTCTCCTCCTCCCCAGAATGAAGCGCTTCCGAACCCGCGAGATCTTTTCAGAAAGCGACATCGGCCAAGGTCGCGTTCGGGAAATGGCCAGTGCGGGATGCTGCACTGCGGCTTTGAATTTTGTTGACGCATGGTCATTTCTTGGCGCTCAATTGTCAGACAATTGAATCGCACGAACGAATTTCAAAAAAGACAGCACTGACCCGGGAGGACGACACCAATGAACCTGAGACCTGATCCAACTTTCTACCCCTCGCCGCAAATGGCGATGGAGGCACCAGCCGAAACGCTGGCTTTCACCCTGATGCTCAGCCCTGACGGCAAGAACCCGGACGGGTTGGCGGTCGTTGACGTAGACCCAAAATCGAAAACCTATGGCGAGATCGTCCATAAGGTGATTGTGCCCAATCTCGGCGACGAATTTCACCATTTTGGCTGGAACGCCTGCTCCTCGGCCCTGTCGCCTTTGACCGGCCACGCCTTTCTGGAACGCCGCTACTTGATTATTCCCGGCATCCGGTCGTCGCGCATTTATATCATCGACGTCAAAGACCCGATGAAGGCCAAAATCCACAAAACCATTGAGCCTGAAGAGCTGTTCGCCAAGACCGGTTATTCGCGCCCCCACACGATCCATTGCGGACCCGAAGGCATCTACGTCTCCACCCTCGGCGGCGGCGGCGAGGATGGCACCGATGGTCCGCCCGGCATCTTCATCATGGATTGCGAGACGTTTGAGATCCTTGGCCGCTATGAGATGGATCGCGGCATTCAGGACAAACACTATGATTTCTGGTGGAACCTGCCGCGCGACTACATGGTCAGTTCGGAATGGGGGCTGCCGCCGCAGTTCGAAAACGGCATCGTGGCGGAGGACCTGCTGTCCAACAAATACGGCCACACGATCCATTTCTGGGACCTGCGCGCGCGCAAAAATATCCAGTCCATCGATCTGGGAGAGAACCACCAGATGGCGCTGGAAATTCGCCCCGCCCATGACCCGGCGAAAGAATACGGGTTCTGTGGCGTGGTGGTCGACACGACCAACCTGCAAGGCGCGATCTTCACATGGTGGCGTGACGACGATGGCACTTGGCAGGCCAAGAAGACAATTACCATCGATCCTGTTCCCGCGGATGCCGATGACCTGCCGGAGCTTCTGAAAGGCTTTGGGGCTTGCCCGCCGCTGGTCACAGATATCGATCTGAGCCTCGACGACAAATACCTCTACGTCGCCTGCTGGGGCTTGGGTGAGATGCATCAATACGATGTCTCCGACCCTATGAACCCCAAGCTCGCGGGCAAGGTTGATCTGGGCGGCATCGTCAAGAAGACTGACCACCCCAATGGCAAGCCGTTCGTTTACGGCCCGCAAATGGTGGAGATCAGCCGCGACGGCAAGCGGGTCTACTGGACCAACTCGCTCTATTCCACATGGGACGACCAGTTCTACCCCGATGACGAGGGCGGACAGATGGTCATGGCCCATGTCGGCGAGAATGGCGGGCTGACGCTGGACAAGGATTTCTACGTTGATTTCCCGAAAGGCTATCGGTCTCACCAGATCCGGTTGGAAGGGGGCGATTGCTCCACTGACAGCTTCTGCTACCCCAACGTCTAACGGGTAGATGGGCGCGGAAATGTTCACAACCACGGCGGGTCTCTGGCTCGCCGTGGTGCTCAGCGGGCTCTATCACGGGGTGAACCCGGGGATGGGGTGGCCGCTTGCTGTGTCCTCGGCGCTGATGGAGCGGCGACCCACCGCGCTATTTGCGGCACTCGGCGCCTTGGCCTTGGGCCATTTCGCGGCAATGCTGCTGATTTTGCTGCCCTTCTCGATGCTTACCTCGCTGCTGACCTATGAGCGGGAGCTGCGCTACGGCGCGGGTGCGCTTGTCATCGGGCTGGGGCTTTACCTGCTGATCACCCGCCGCCACCCACGGTTTTTGTCCCGCGTGCCGCCTCACCGGCTGGCGCTGTGGTCCTTCCTTGTCGCCATCGTGCATGGCGCGGCGCTGATGCTGGTGCCGATCTATCTGGGGCTTTGCGGCCCGGAGGCGTTGGAAGGCGGCCATTTGGCCGTGTCCGAGCTGCTGGCGCGCAATGGTGGTATCCTTATAGGCGTAACGCTGGCCCATACGGCGGCGATGATCCTGGCGGGCGGCGGCGTGGCCTATGCGGTCTACCGCTGGCTCGGCCTGCATTTCCTGCGCAAAAGCTGGTTCGATCTGGAGGCCGTCTGGGCCGTCTCCCTAATCTGCGTTGGGGTAATTGGCCTCGCCACGGCTGGGCATGTTTGATAGGGCTTGGAAAACGGGTCCAAATACCGTTGATGACGCGTTGCATTTAAACAGTTGATCTTGGGGGCGCCGTATGGACCGCAAAACCCACCAGCTCATCCAGTCCTGTTATGAAACAGTGGTCGCACCTGGCACCTGGCCCAAATTCCTGCAGCAGCTGACAGAGGCAATGGACGCAAAAGGTTGCCTGATCTTCGAGATCGATCACAGCGACCGCGAAATTCGTGTCCCGCTGTTCAACGAAGCGTTTCAGGGCGAGTTGCTCAACGCGTATATGTCGCTCTTTGCGGGGTTTGAGCAAAAGGAGCAGTCCCGGTTTGACACAATCGCTGCCTCTGATGATCGGATCGAACTGGTGCGCGACCAGCAGCTTTTTGACCATGAAGACGCGCGTAAGAGCCAGGCCAATGTCCAAGCGCTCGGAAATTTCGGGATTGGCTATAGGGCTTTTGCACTGTTGGATAAGGACAATCGCAGCCGCTACCGCTTTTCCATTCAACAATCAGGCAGGCATGGCGCTCTAAGTGAGGGCGAAGAGCGTATGCTGCAAAACATCCTGCCGCATATGGCCAAAGCGCTGCAGCTAGGGCGCCCATTTGTGGAGCGGGAGGCCAGCCATGAAGGCCTGTTGACCGCCATGTCGCAACTTGGCGTTGGCATCGCAATCTTGGATGCGCAGGGCAGGGAGGCCTTCGCCAATACAGAACATCACCGCCAATGCGAGGCGTTCGATACGTTTCGCAAAACACCCGGGGGGCATTTGCAGATGAACGCAAATGGCGACAGCGTCCGGCTGAACCGGCTGCTCGGCGACATGCTGGCGCATGGCGGGTTCGGCGCGCGGCCCCGGCGGGAGGCGATCCCATTTGAGGGTGGCGGGCAGCTTGGCGCGATTTGCCTTGAGATATCTCCGCGCCCCGAAGGCGGTGCCATTCTCTACAGCTATGACACAACGCGCCCCATTTCAGTCGATGCCGGCATTTTGCGCCAGGTCTACGGGCTTACTGATGCAGAAACTGAGGTGCTAACCCTCGCGGCGGAGGGGCTCACCAACCCCGAAATCGCCGAGCGGCGCGGCCGCTCCGCCGCAACCATCAATGTGCAGCTCAAGTCCCTTTTGGCAAAGACCGATTGCGCCAATAGAACCCAACTTGCAAGGCTCATGCTCAATTTCGGCGCGAAAACCTGTCCGGTTTAGCCCATTCGGGGTATGTGCCTTTGAGCGCGGTCCTTTAACTCAGAGCCATTATGCTTTGAGCCAAGAGACTTTATCATGAAAAACTTTTTCCTACCGCTGATGTCTGCAGTGCTTTTGACAGGCTGCGCGCAAGAGCCCGATGTTGATGTAAAAAAACGCTGGTCGCGCGCGATTGCCAATTATTCCTTCGTTCCGCTTTACCCCGCGCGCGGCGGGGTGGAGATTGGCGATATTCGCATCCATCGCATCGCGAAACAGTCCTCAACCTTGGATTCGCGCTTGTTCTACAGCGCCAAGCGCAATCGAATTGTGCCCTATGAGGTCGCCTATGTTTCCGCCGTCTTGCCAGGGATCGAGACTTTCCGGCTCACCAAGCTCAATGGGGACAAACTGCTAAAGCCGGGTTTTCTGAGAACCCTTTTCGGGACTGAACTTGAAAGCCAGGCCTCGCTCAGCCTGTCACTCAGCGGCTTGAAAACCGCGGAAATTGCCGATGTGGACGTGGTTGGCCGGTTTTTGAAATTCCTCGATGAAAGGAAAGACACTGTGCAGTTTCGCAACGGGCTCTGCGCATCGGCCATTACGCTCGGGGACGTCACTCTGACAGATATCGGAATTTCCATGGTCACACGCGTCGTGACTGCTACAGAGATCGAGTATTTTGCATCCCGTGGTGTTTCAACCACGTCGGGGGGCGCTGCTCAGCCAAAGGATGGGGCCACGGGGACACCAACTGGCTCTGATGGCATTGAGGTCATCAACCGCACCGGATTGAAGCTCGACAAGGTAAAGCTGGAAAAGCCGATCACAATTGGCGTCGATGCTCTGTCGATCATACCGGCCAATCTATTTGTGAAAAACAAAGCAGAGCTCGCTCAGATCTGTAAGGGTGATGCGCGCTTCAATCGTATCGAGCCCGCACGGCTGGATGAGCTGCGCCGCAGCCTCGGCATGCGCGTCAGGTGATCCTGACCCGCCGGGTCAAGGGCCTTGCAGCCGACTAAGATCGGGGCGGCGCACCCAGGGCAGGCGGCGGGTCAGGCCGCGTTTGCGCTCGTCTACGCTGGGATGCAAAGCCTCGGATGGGTCATGACCAACCTTGCGCGCGCGGCGTTGCAAAAAGAAGCGCGTGAAGCCGCGAAATGTCCCAACGGAGCGTGCATTGACGTCCACAGGAAGCCGCGTGCGCCACCCCTCGGGCAGGGGCAGGCCGCATGTCTCGGCCTGCTCGAGCATCCATAGCAGCGGAATATTGGACAATTTGCGCGCTTCATAGACCCCGTTGAGATGCCCGCCCACATCGCTATGCGAGCCGGGGAACCACATTTGCACAAGCGCGCCTGTGTGCCCCTCCCGGCTTTCCCATAAAATGGGATCATAGGCGTTGCGGGTTTCATTGAGCGCCAGCGCCTGAAACCCGTTGCGCACGCAGCTGCCCAGATGGTGGGAGTGGAAGGAATGCTCCTCTGGTGAGAACCGCCACAAGACCGGCGCGCGAAACCCCAGAGCGCGCACCGTGTCCCAGACCCCGATCATTTCAATTGGCGCGCTTTGATGGCAATGGGCGGCGCGAAATGCCGCCGCCGCCTCGCTGTCCGGGCCAAGCCGGTAGTGCCGATAGGCCGAGCGCACATTGCGCTGCGTTGCGCATTCGGCGCGCAACAACCCGACCTTGTCGATCACCCCGGCCAAGCTGCGCACGGCATAGGCCCCGCGGGAGAAGCCAAAAAAGAAGATGCGGTCGCCGGGCTGGTAGCGGGAGGCCAAAAAACCATAAGCGGCGCGGATCTGGTCATTGATGCCGACGCCCGCCAGCACGTCCATCGCCCGGCGGATGCCCTGCCATTGCAGCCCCGCCTCGTAGCGCAAAGACATCGCTTTGCTGGGCGCCATCTCGGACAACATCCGAAAGGTGATCCCTGCATTGGTCTCATAGCCCTCGTCCAGCGAGGACATCGTGCCGTCCAGAATGATCACATGGGTGACGGACCCGCGCGAGGCGGCAGCCGATGGCGGCGCGTTGCTTTTCTGTGCAGGCCCAAACCCAGCCAGCGCCTTGATGCGACGGGAGGCGGATATGCACTGGCCCATGGCCGTCTTTATCACTTGGGGCAGGCGCACGGTCGGCGGAACTTTCTGGCGGTTCGTATCGCCTCAAGCTTAAGTCAGCGCGCGGCCGCTGTCAGCCCACGCCGCCGCACATTCAGGTGAGCCTGTGGCCGCTAGACCAGCCCGCCAAAGATCAGGCTTGCCACGCCGTAGCCCACCAGCATTTCCAACACGGCGAGGTTCAACAGCATCGTCTTGAACCGTTGCGCGGCCGCTGTGAACAAAAGCCCGGCCAGCAACACGTGGAACCCGCCCGCAAAGCTCAGCGCAGAGTAGAAGTAGAAGACATCCGGCCCAAAGCTGGGATGCAGCACCATCTCCGTGCTGATACGCGCCGCAAAGGCCATCGGTATCAATATCAGAGCCATGATCCCGGCAAGCGGAATGGTCCAATGTAAAAATGGGGAAAGCCGCTTTTCGCGGGGTTCGGACGACTGTGTACCAATATCAACAAGAGCCATTTCTGTGCCTCGTCTGTTGTGCCCAACGTGAGGTGTCTTAGACCAGCGGTCAGGCGACAATATGGCGATTTGTTGGAATGTTTGGCGCAGCCGCGCATGAAAAAGCCCGCCGCGGCACGTGCCGGGCGGGCTTCAATGTCATGTCAAAAAGCTTAGGCTTTTTTGTAACGCTTGGCCAAACCGAATGCGCCGAGACCAGCCAGCAGAAGCGGCAGGCCAGCAGGCAGTGGGACCGGTGGCAGAACGCCGTCGTCTTCCGTGACCGTCGTCATAACATTGGCTTCGTCCCAACCGATCCAATTGTTGGAGTTGAAGCAATTCAGATCATTGCCAATTTCTTTTGGTTTTTCGCCCGCTTCATCACAATCTTTGAAGGTGTTTAGAGTCGGGTGAAGCCAAGTGCCAATTTTCTCACCCATCATCAAGCCCATCCAATCAGCTTGTGGGCTTTTTGCATTGAGCTTTGTAGCGTCGATCAACATCTCATAAGTTGTCAAACCGCCTGAAGTTGAGTCGCTTACAGCACCTTCCCACTTTTGCAGCAGGTCGCCCTTGTAAGACCCATTGTTGTTTCCGCTACCGTTGTATTGATAGGCCCAGATATCATCCAGGTCAGAATAAATAATCGCGTACTTGCCTTCGACGCCACCAACCGGCATCGGGCCGTCATTGACGACAAACCAGAAACCGTCGACACCAGCCGAACTGTCTACGTCGAACGAAAGAGAAAACCGCTCAGTCGTATCTTCGTAGATATACGTCGAGTCGTATATATCTTTGGTCTTGTTTGGAGCGCCAACGTTGTTTTTAGACGTATGGCTGTATGTTGTTGCAACAGCAGGTGCTGCAGCCAAAGCCGCAACTACAAGCGCAGTCGTTGTCAGAAATTTTGTCATGGTTTCCCCTGCAAAAAAGATTACTCGTTCAAGAACGCATACGCTTCACGCACCGCTCCCCGCGGTTAGCCATAGCGATTAGGATTTTTTTAAGCAAGGTTCCGCCGATGAAATACGGCGCAAAAAAGACAAAAAGTTAAGAAAGGGTTAATTGTGCCTAAAACACTCTATCAAAAGACTTTTTATTGGTTCTGTATAGGAAACAATGCGTCACTTTGTGTGAAAAATTCCCCCTAAAGTGGCAAGACTTTGACGAGGCTGTGACCGGTTTGTCGCCCGGTCACATGTTTTTGACTAGACAGAGCTTTTGAGCCACCCCCAAACCCGCTGCGGGGTGAAGGGCATGTCGACCTGACGCACACCGCGCGCCCAAAGCGCATCCAGCACCGCGTTTGACACGGCAGCAAGTGCGCCGACGGTCCCGGCTTCCCCGCAGCCTTTCATGCCCAGCACATTTGCTGTCGATGGGGTCGGCTCCGAGTGGAAATTAATCATCGGCACATCGCCGGCGCGCGGCATGCCGTAATCCATGAAGCTCGCGGTCAATAGCTGCCCGTCATCGTCGAAGACGACATGCTCGCTGATCGCCTGACCAATGCCTTGCACGACGCCGCCATGCACCTGGCCCTCGGCCAACATAGGGTTCATCAAGACGCCAAAATCATCGACGACTGTGAACTTCACGACCTCGGTCACGCCCGTCTCCGGGTCGACTTGCACCTCCGCCACATGGCACCCATTGGGGAAGGAGCGTCCCGGCAGGGTTGTGGTCTGTGACGTGGTCAGCAAATCCGCGGCGCCGGCCTCGGCGGCGGCGTCTGCCGCCTCGATCAGCGTCATCACCGTGTTGGAGCCATCGGCGCGGAACACGCCCTCCTCAAAGGCAACCTCGGGCACGCCCAGCTCCTCGGCTACGAATGGTTTAAACCGGTCTATGATGGCCTCCGACGTGCCCTTGATCGCTGTGCCTTGCGTCGTGACGGAGCGCGACCCGCCCGTGCCGCCGCCCTTTGTAATGCGGTCGCTATCGCCTTGGATGATCTCAATCGCGTCCAGTGGAATCGCGGTATATTCATGCAAAAGCTGGCGGTAGACTGTCTCATGGCCTTGCCCGTTGGACTGCGTGCCGACGTAAAGTCGCGCACCGCCTGTGCCTGTAAATTCTACCTTTGCGGTCTCGTCCGGGGCGCCCAGAATGCTTTCGATATAATAGCAAACGCCCAGGCCCCGCGTCTTTCCCGCCGCCTCTGACTGCGCCTTGCGCGCGGCAAAGCCCGCCATATCGGCCTCGGTCTCTGCGCGCGCGAGAACTTTGTCGAAATCGCCCACATCATACAGCTCTCCCGTCACGGTCGTATAGGGGAATTGCGCGCCGCGCACGAAATTCTTGCGCCGCAGCTCCAACGGGTCGACGCCCAGCTCGCGCGCGGCGAAATCCATCGCGCGTTCCAGCTTGTAAATCGCCTCAGGCCGCCCTGCGCCGCGATAGGCGTCGATCTGGGTCGTGTTGGTGTAGATGCCCGCATTGCGGAACCATGCCGTCTGAATATCGTAAACCCCGGCCAGCACGCGCGAGGCCAGGTCGGATTGGATGAACTGCGCGTAGCTGGAATTATACGCCCCCATGTTGGAGATCGTGTCGACCCGGTAAGCGGTGATTTTGTGGTCCGCGTCAAAGGCCAGCTCAACCGTTGAGGCCAGATCGCGCCCACCATTGTCCGACAGCATCGATTCCGTACGCTCCGCCTGCCAGCGCACCGGGCGCCCAAGGGTGTGGCAGGCATGGGCCACAAGAAAATATTCTGGGTAATCAAAGGCTTTCATGCCGAACCCGCCACCCACATCTGGGGTGGTGACATGCACGTCCTCTTTGGCCAGCCCAAGCGTTTTGGCGATGGAATCGCGCGTTCCCCAGACCCCTTGGCCGGTGTAATTGAAATGCAGCCGCCCCTCCTGCATCTGCGCCCAGCAGCCACGTGTCTCCATGGAGTTTGCGATCACGCGGTTGTCGATGACCTCCATGCTGATGTGATGGGCCGCTTTGGCGAAGGCGGCCTCTGTCGCGTCCTTGTCGCCAACGGCCCAGTCATAGGCGACATTGTCGGGCGCTTCGGGGTGGATTGCGGGTCCGCCAGGCGCGATCTGCATGGTCACGTCCAGGTCGTCGTAGTCGACCATGATCATCTCGGCCGCGTCTTTGGCCTGCTCAAGGCTGTCTGCTACAATAAAAGCCACCGGCTCACCCACGAACCGCACCCGTCCGGTCGCCAAAATGGGCCGCAACGGGGCCGCCCCTTTTGAGCCGTCCTGATTGTCGATAATTGACGCGCTCATCGTGTTTTTCATACCCGCCGCGTCCAGATCAGCGGCCGTCAGCACCATGTGGACACCCTCGGCCGCGCGCGCGTCCTCGATATCCAGTTCCGTGATGTCCCCATGCGCCACGGGCGAGCGCAAAATATAGGCAAACATGGCCCCATCGGGCGCGCCGTCATCGGTATAGCTGCCGGTACCGGTCAAAAACCGGGTGTCCTCAACCCGGCGAACGGGCTGCGATGTGCCGAATTTAGTGACGGGTCGGTTCATAGGGGGCCTCTTTCGCTGGATGGCCTAGTAATTAGCCGCCCCGCGCGCCCTGTCTAGGGGCAAAACCGCCCAACCATCCGGGCGCCCTAGCGGTCGGACGCTGCAAGGACCGTGTCGGCCAAGGGCGCGGCATCGGCACGCACGGGCAAAGGCCCATTCCATTTCTTGCTCCATTTGACGTCACAGGTCTTCAATGCTTTCGAGACCGATCGGCTCACCGCGCGACGAAATGTCGGCGTCACAAGGTCATGTTTGGGACGAAAGGTCTCATAAGCGAGGGCGGGCATTTTCGACATATCCAACAGGAAGCCCCAAGTGTCATATTTCGCGCTCGGCCCGCTGATATAATAGAGCGGCGGGGTGTAAAACTCCCGAATGCGCGCGTAATCCTCATGTTCGGCCAGGCCCCGCGACGTGCGCGCATTGACGCAATCGAGAATATCTTGCGCGTCGCGCATATCCTGAGCCTGACCCGTCTGCGCATGCAAACCCATGCAAACGCAAAGCGACAGCATCGACAAATGCTTCATCAAAAATCCCCCAAACAAACAGCGATCACAAGGTTAATGCTTTCGATGAGCTTTGACTACCATTTCGTAAAGCTGGGTCGCGCGACGTGGCGGCACGCCCAAAACCGCCTCGATTTGGTGCAGCACGCGGTCCTCGGCCTCATGCTCGATCCCATCGGCAAAAACGACGGCCCAAAGCGCGCTCAACATGGCGTCGCGTTCCTGCGGCTCGATGGCTTGGGCCAGGATCTCGCCCAATGCCTCGGTGTCTGGCATTTCGGCTTCCAGCTTTTCGCAAGCAGCGCGCATCTGCGCCGCCTCAACCGGGTTGAGCCCATGCAGCGTGGCAAGGATCCGGTCGACCAGTTCAATCTCGGCGAAAAGGTAGGCGTCATCGGCCTTCGCCGCACGCACCATTAAGGCCCCCAGCGCGTGCTGCGCGTCGGATGGGGGCAGGGGCGTGGTGTAGCTGGACGGGTCCTTAAAGAGGGCGCGGAGGGTTTCAAACATGTTGGGCTGCGGTCCTTTGATGTCTAGGTGGCCACGTTTTCGGCAATCATCGAGATCATCTCGAACATCACCGCCGCCGCCGTCAAGGCCGTGATCTGGTTCGGGCTGTCCTTGGTGGGCATCATGCAGACGACGTCGCCTCCGACGATATTGAGGCCACGCACGCTGTGTAAAAGCCCGACGGCCTCGTCGATGTCGAACCCTTTCTCGCCCGCCTCGATATTGGACACACCCGGCGCAATGGTCGGGTCAAGGCAGTCGAGATCAAAGGTGATATAAACAGGGCGGCCTTGCAGCACCTCGCGCGCCTGCGCCACCACATCGGCGAGCCCGCGGGCGCGGAACTCCTTCATCGTGACAACGTTATAGCCGTACTCATAGGACGGCTGCAGCCAATCGAGCGTGCGCGCATGCCCCCTGAGCCCGATCTGCATGGAATGGGTCGGGTCCACCTGGCCCTGATCGGCCAGATAGGCCCCCCAATGCGCCGCCGATTTCTTGGCGCCCAGAAAGTGATCAACCTTCGTGAATACATCCGTATGGGCGTCGAGATGAAGGAAACAAACAGGCTCACCATTTGTGATCTTTCCGCCGCCCAAAGCCTGCACGATCCCGCCCGTGATCGAATGATCACCGCCGATTGAAACGGGGCGGGCCCCCGCAGCATCGATATTTTTGTAGAACGCCGTGATGTCGGCAATGCAGGCCTCATTGTCATTGGCGCGCGGAAACGGCACGTCGCCGACATCGACGATCTTCGCCGCGGACCACGGATCGAGCCCGAAGCCACCATGCATCCGCCGCGACACAGAAGACACATTGCGCAGCGCGCGCGGGCCAAGATGCTGGTCGCGCTCCGTCGTGCCATTGCCAGCTGAATGCGGCACCCCGACCAGCGCGATGTCTTGCCCCTCCGGGCCCTGATTTGGGCAGCGAAACAGGGTCGGGATGCCCCACCAATAAAGGTTTTCCATCATGGAGTTGAGATGCGGGTCGGACATGCGTCTGGGGCCTTTCGCTAAGAATTGCCGAAGCTTAACAAAAACCGGGACGCCGTCTACTTGCGCGGCTTTGCCCGCACCGTCGGCTCGGCCTGCGTCGGGTCTTCAGGCCACGGATGCTTTGGGTAGCGACCGCGCATATCCTTGCGCACATCGGCGTAGGACTTGGCCCAGAACCCCGGCAGGTCCTGCGTCACCTGCACAGGCTTTTGCCCGGGCGACAGAAGCGTGATCTTCAACGGCACCCTGTCTGGCCCTACCGTTGGATGCACGGTGCAGCCGAACATTTCTTGCAACCGCACCTCGATGCCTGGCACGTCGCCCGCGTAATTCACCGCGGCCTTGCGCCCCAATGGCGTGGTGATGGCGGCGGGGGCCAACCGCGCCAGCTCTTGGCTCGTGTCCCAGTCCAAACTGCTGCGCAAGGCCTCCGCCACATCCACCGATTTCAAATCGGCTGCCGTTTTCTTGCCTGCCAGATAGGGCAGTAACCAATCCTCAGCCGAGGCCAAAAGCCCCGCATCCGACCAATCCACCAAATCGCCCAAATACCGCCCACGCGCGCGCAGCAGGTTAGCCGCTTTCGACCAGTTGAGCGCGCCCAGACCCAGATCCCTGATCCCGTCGAGCAGCGCGGCCGCCACCAAATCAGGGTCCGGGTCCTGCCAAATCCGGTCGTCCAAGACAATCGCCCCAAAGCACTCCTGCCTGCGCGTCAAGACCCGGCCCTCGCGCTTTGACCATGCGCAAACGTCGCGCCAAATGATCTGATCGCCGTAAAGCGCGCGCAATTCCGCCTCGTTGATCACCGAAGCGGCGCGGATTTTAGCCTCCCGCGCGTCGCCGTCCAGATCGGCCAAAGCCAGCAAGCGTTGCCCTGCAAGGGCGTCATCGCCCGGCAAAACAGCCCCTTTTCCACCCGACATAAGGAACCGTGCGTCCCCGCCATTGCGCCGCAGCGCCACACGGTCGGGATAGGCCAGTGCCACCATTTCGCCGACGCTGCGCGCAGTCCCTTTTGCGTATCGCTCCAAGCGCTTGGCTTCTGATTTGATCTCCCGCGACACGGGCTGACGCAACCGCGCCGCCACATCGCTTGGCGCGCCTGCACCGGGGCGGGCGGCCAAAACGGCGGCCACCAATGCGGCTTTCTTGTCCGCCAAGGCCAGCATATGGGCAAGTCGCGGATGCAATGGCACCCGCCCCAAAGCGCGCCCATGTGCCGTGATCCGACCCGCGCCGTCCAAAGCGCCGAGCATTTGCAACACGGCCTGCGCCTCGCCCAACGTCCCCTCCGGCGGCGGTGTCAAAAGTGCCAGATCACCCGCCGAGCTCCCCCAGGCGGCCAAATCCAAGGCCAGCCCCGCCAAATCTGCTGTCTCAATCTCGGGCGGGGCAAAGGCCGTCATCACGCCCTCCTCGGCGCGGGTCCAAAGCCGGTAGCAGACGCCCTCGGCGACCCGCCCTGCGCGCCCCTGTCGCTGCGTGGCCTCCGCCTTCGAGGCGCGCTCCGTCACCAGCCGCGACATGCCGGAGCCTGGGTCATAGCGCGCCCGGCGCGCAAGCCCCGCGTCGACCACCACGCGCACGTCTTCGATGGTCAGCGACGTCTCGGCGATGGATGTGGCCAAAACCACTTTGCGCGCGCCTTTCGGGGCGGGGGCAATCGCTGCGCGCTGTTCGGCAAACGGCAAGGCGCCATATAATGGCCTGACCTGAATATCGCCCAAATCCAACGCGGCCTGCACGCGCCTGATTTCTCCGGCGCCGGGCAAAAAGACCAAAACGCCGCCCTCTGTCTCGGCCAATGCGCGGGTGATCAGGGCGGCCATATCCGCTTCCAACCGCGTGCCCGCGCGCCGTGGCCTGTCAAGCCAACGCGTCTCCACCGGGAAGCTGCGCCCCTGCGAGGTCACAACCGGCGCGCCGCCCAAAAGCGCCGCCACAGGCGCCGCATCCAGCGTCGCCGACATCACCAATACCTTCAAATCCTCGCGCAGCGCCCCGCGCGTTTCCCAAACAAGAGCCAGGCCCAAATCCCCGTTCAAAGAGCGCTCATGAAATTCGTCAAACACCACGCAGCCAACACCCGGCAGGTCCGGGTCGGCCTGTACCATTCGGGTCAAAACGCCCTCGGTCACGACCTCAATCCGCGTCTTTGCCGAGACCTTGCTGTCACCGCGCATCCGGTAGCCGACGGTGTCGCCCACGGCCTCGCCCAGCACCGAGGCCATCCGCTCCGCCGCCGCCCGCGCGGCCAGGCGGCGCGGCTCGAGCATAACCAACCGCCCCTCAAAGCACCCCGCCGCCAGCAAAGCCAATGGTACCCGCGTCGTCTTGCCCGCGCCGGGCGGGGCTTGCAGCACGCATAGACCGCCCGCGCGCATTTGCGCGATCAAGTCATCTAGAACGTCATCTATCGGAAGGGCGGTCATCCCCGCCTTCTTAGGACAGGCTCACCGCCGCGTCATCACCGCAGTGCCATAAAGCGTCTCGGTCACCACGCGTTCGACGCGGTAGCGGCCCTCGGCGGTCTTGGCGTAGTACAGGTTGAACGGAAACCGCGTCTTTTCGGCCATATCCTCGGCCGAGAACCCTTTCAGGCGCCGGTATTCGCCATTGCACAGGATCTGGTCGCCCTCGGCGCGCGGGCTGCGCAGCCGTACCTGGGACCGGCGTTTGCCGTCAAACATCTGCACGTCGAGCTTGCAGACCTCATCCTCGTTCACGTCGCGGAATGCCGCATAAATCGCGGTTTGCGGATCGACCGTGCCCTTTTGGCTGGCGGGCGAAAGCGCGCCGGTTGAGCCTGCCACCACGCTTGGGACGCCGCCCGCATAGGTCATGGTGGTGCGCGATTTGCGCTTGCCTGTATCGGCGTCCTCATCGTAGCGGGTCGGCGCAAACCGCGCGCCGCGCACCGCACCCGAGGCCTTGGCGGTGTATTTCACCGACGCCACCAGCCCCAAAAGGCCGCCCGATTTCAGCACGCCCGTAGTGTCATAGCGCCCAGATTTCTCCACGCCCTTAACGCTGAGCGTCCCGGCCGAGATGCCGCGGATCGAGACGGAAAACACCGCATCCGTGCGCCCTTCGGCCCAAACTGGGCCCGTTAAAAGCGTGCTGCACAGCGCCATTAATGTCGCGTATTTCATGGCAATTCACCCGGCAATTCACATTTCTCACTTGCCCCTTCATATTGGGGCTTCCAAAAGGACCTACCACCCTGATCGCGTTTTGGTGAGGGGAAAGACCGCCATTCCATAGGCAAAAGACCGCGCAGCTGTGAAACACATTGAAGAATTAGCCATGAAAGTCGCGGGCGGGCAGCGCCGGGCGCTGGCGCGCGCCATAACGCTGGTCGAAAGCATCCGCGCCGATCATCAAGCCGAGGCGCAAATGCTGTTGGACTTGCTGGGGCGTGGCGGGCGACAGGCCCTGCGCATCGGGCTTTCTGGCACGCCCGGCGTCGGAAAATCGACCTTCATCGAGGCCTTTGGCATGATGTTGACGGGGCAGGGGTTGAAGGTCGCGGTGCTTGCCGTTGATCCCAGCTCGACGCGGTCGGGCGGCTCGATCCTGGGCGACAAAACCCGGATGGATCGGCTCAGCCGCGATCCCGGCGCCTTCATCCGTCCCTCACCCTCCGGCGCGCATCTGGGCGGGGTGGCCCGGCGCACGCGCGCGGTGGTCTCGATATGCGAGGCGGCGGGCTTTGACGTGATCTTGATTGAAACAGTCGGCGTCGGCCAATCGGAAACCATGGTTGCCGAGATGGCTGATATCTTCACGCTGCTTCTCGCGCCCGCGGGCGGGGATGAGCTGCAGGGCGTCAAACGCGGGATTATGGAGATCGCCGATCTCATTTTGGTCAACAAGGCTGATGGCGATCTGAAACCAGCTGCGATCCGCACCGTCGCGGATTATGCAGGCGCGCTCAGGCTGTTGCGCAAACGCGCGCAAGACCCCGACGGCTTCCCCAAGGCGCAGCCGGTCTCTGCCTTGCATGAGGAGGGAATGGCGCAGGTCTGGCAGGATATGCAAAGCCTCGCCGCGTGGCGCAAAGATCAGGGCCATTGGCAAAAGACCCGCGCCCGTCAGGCGGTCCACTGGTTCGAGGAGGCGGTGCGCGCGGGCTTGCTGGCCCGTCTCAAAGACGACCCGGACACAGCCGCGCTCATGCGGGCGCAGGCCCGGGCCGTGCAATCAGGAGAGACCGCCCCAGATCTTGCGGCCTCCCATATCTTGAGCACCCTGAAATAGCTTCATTGTTTCAAAAATATTCCGGGGGAGGCGCAGCCGGGGGCAGAGCCCCAAACCAAAGGCCGAAGAACGGGGCGCGCAGCGCTCACTTTAACAGCGCCAAACGCCAATTCCGCGCTTGACGGCTTCCATAAGCCTAGCTAAACCGCCCGAACAGAATTCAGGGCGGGTCTCCGCCCTTTTTAGCTTACGAAAAGGAAACGTCATGTCTCGCGTATGCGAACTTACTGGTAAAGGCCCGATGTCTGGCAACAATGTCAGCCACGCCAACAATAAAACCAAGCGCCGTTTTCTGCCGAACCTGAACGATGTGACGCTGACCTCCGAAACTCTGGGTCAGTCCTTCAAATTCCGTATCTCGGCAGCGGCGCTGCGCACGGTCGACCACCGTGGCGGTCTCGACGGCTTCATGGCGAAAGCCAAAGACGGCGAGCTTTCGGCCAAAGCGCTGAAAGTCAAAAAAGACATCGCCAAGCAGCTGGCCTCCGCCTAAACGCTGTTTGAGTTGAATTTTGAAGGCCCCGCCTGCGCGTCAGGCGGGGCTTTTTTTGTCGCCTACCCGGCTGAGGCCCGGCTAAGCCCCCAGCGTGTCGGCACGCACAGCTGCGTGAAGCGCAGCATTTGATCTTCACAAACCCGGCACGCTTGTCTACCCAAACCCCATGACTGCTTTGCGCTTTGCCCTGTTCTCGGTGCTGACCGGCGCGCTCGTTCTGATGGCCGGAACGACGGGGCATGCCCGCGTGGCAGCCAACGGGCACACGATCGTCATATGCTCAGACGGCGCGCTCCTGGAGATCACCGTCAATGCCGAGGGTGAGCCGATCGCGCCGCGCTCCCATTGCCCCGATTGCCTGCCCAAGGCGCAGGCCGTCTTGCTCGTCGCGGGGCTTCTGCCGCTTTGGCAAGGCGCGGAACTCGCATTCCATGCGACCCCGCTGGACCCATCCCGCAAGCAAGCGCATAGGCCGCACGCCGTCGCCCGTGGTCCTCCATCCTTGTCCGTCTGATCTCTTTTTTCAACGACACACATTCAAGGACGACACATATGTCTTTCAAATCTCTCGCCGCCGCCGCTGCGCTTACACTGTCCTGCCTTCCCGCTATTGCTGGTGAGGCCAAGATCATGGTCATGGACCCCTATGCTCGGGCGTCTACGCCGTCTTCCAAAAGCGGCGCCATCTTCCTAGAGCTGATGAACCACGGTCCGGACGACCGTCTGATCGGGGCGCGAACGGAGGTTGCCAATATGACCCAGCTCCACACCCATGAGGAAGACGCCAACGGCGTTATGAAGATGATCCATGTCGAGCAAGGCTTCGCACTTGCCGCTGGCGAAACCGTCATGCTCAAGCGTGGCGGCAAGCATGTCATGCTCATGGGGCTCAAGACCCCGTTGGAGCAAGGCGCCACCGTGCCATTAACCCTGATCTTTGAGAATGCCGGTGAGGTCACTGTCGAGGTGCCCGTAGATCTCAAACGCAAACCTGCGCATGGCGGGCATGGTGATCACTCCCACGGCACACATGGTCACGGGGCGGACGGCTAGGGCCTGTCCTCCCTTTCTACGGCCGCTCAAAAAGGGGGCGGATTGTGGGAAAAAAATACACGAAATCGCCAAAACTGTTGAAAAAAGGCGAGAAGCTGCCACTCGTTAACCTTTGATTTAATTTGTTCTTTCCAAGAGCCCCTCAAAGAAGGTAAGGAATTCCTTACCAGAAGGTGAGGGGAAGAAATGGATCGCATTTTGGTGGTGTGTCTCGGCAATATTTGCCGGTCGCCGCTTGCGGAAGCTATATTGCGCAAGCGTGCGCAGGAATTGGGGCTACCGCTCTATGTCGACAGCGCCGGAACCGGCGGGTGGCACTCGGGCGATCCGCCTGACCCGCGTGCAATTGTCGCCGCGCGTGTGCATGGCCTCGATATCGAAGAACAGCGCGCCCGGAAGCTGCGACGCGAGGATTTCACCAAATTCGACCGCATATTGGTGATGGATGAGCAAAACCTTGTCGACGTGATTGCGCGCCGGCCCACCGACGTGCAAACGCCTGTCAACCTGATCACAGATTATCGGAAACAGCCTGGGCCCCGCGATATTCCCGACCCCTATTACTCCAGCAAATTCGAGCCAGTTATCGCGATGCTGGAAGACTGTGTCGAAGGGCTGCTCGATCAGCGGATCGCGGCGCAGTAACGTTCGCTATCGGCGATGAAGACCTTGTAGCGATTCCAGAATGCCTCATTGCTGGCGCGGTCCGATTGCCTGATGTCTTGGGCCTTTTGCGGCTCCGAGAAAAAGCTCGCGGCAAGCCGCTGATCGCTATCGCTCAAATTCCGGTCTGCCATTGTTTGCGCGCAGCCGCATATCCGCGGGTTGGCATTTCGCCGGTCGGAGCGGTTGCATGCCGCCGAGATCGGCCCGACAGCCAGCCCCACGCTTGGAATACCACGCGAGGTCGAGGTTCCACTGCCCCCACAACCCGCCAAAACCAGCGCCGTGCTCATCACGATTGCAACTTTCACCATCGCCCATCTCCTGCTCCGCCCGGCTCTTTTACCGGATCATTTGCTAACAGAGTGCAAAAGCTGGCGCGAAAACGCAATCGGGCAGGTGATCACGATTGCCGGACGCGCTACTTGCGTTCCCTAAATCCGCCGGCGGCTGAGGGCCCGTAGGCGGGACTGCGCCCTCGATTTCCCCTCAGCTTTGCGATGCCGGCGCCATGCGGCGAAGGCCGATTGCAAGTGCCACACAGGCTATCGCAGCCAAGACAGGCCAAACGGCGCTTTGCAGGGTGACATGCAGCGCGGCTGCGTCCTGCACATGGTGGGCCGAGGCGGGCAGGGCCAGCCAAACGGGGCTGAGGGTGATCAGAGTTTTCATATTGTGTCCTTTGCGGCCGGGTGGGATTGCAGAAATTTGCGGAGGTCTTCGACATGTTTGACGTGCAAAGACACGTAGATCAGGCTCATATTCGTGCGCTCCGTGACCATTTCGCCGGGGTAAGGCAAGTAGCTCAGCTCATTCGATCCGAAGGAGGGCGAGGCGGTGCCGACCTGCCATTCGGTTGTCAGCGTGACATCCACCAGCTTCATGCTCGGGCCGCCCTGCGGGTCGGCCATCTCAAGCGGCACGCCCGCGAGGCGCAGGTAGGACATCTTGTCCTTGGCGTCGAGATAGCCTTCGATGAATTGCGTCGTCAGAACCTTCAGCTCTTCGGCGCGGTCCGCGTCAGGCATATGGCTGTGCAGGTGATCGCCATCGTGCGAATGGTTGTGTCCGATATGGCCGACATGGCCGTTCACGATATCATGTGGCATTGGACCACCGCTTTCCTTCAAATTCGCCATGCGGGATGGTCACGGGCTTGTCCATATGCCGCTTGTGCGCGCCTAGCTTGCCCGATGACACCAAGGACCCAAGCACATCGACAATGACGCGCGTGCCCATCAGCGCGGTAATCTCGGATTGATCATAGGGCGGTGCGACCTCGACCAGCTCCATGCCGCAAATGCCCTCGGCCGCCACTTTGGAAACCAGCGCCAAAGCTTCACGCGGCAAGAAGCCGCCTGGTTCGGGCCAGCCCGTGCCGGGGACAAAGCCGCAATCGATGCTGTCGATGTCAAATGACAGGTAAACCATGTCGACCCCGTCCCAGGCCATTTCCAAAGCCATCTCAACGGTCTTGTCGATCCCCATCTTCTCCATGTCGCCCATGGTGATGATGTTGGTCTCGCGGTCGCGCGCGACCTTCACGGCCTCGCGCGGGACTTGCCACCCGCCAATGCCGATCTGCACAAGGTTCTTGGCGGGCACATTGTCCATATTGGTCGCGTGGAACCACGGCGTTGTGTGCATGCGTTCATCAAGGTCCTTTTCCTGAATGTCGGCATGGCGGTCAAAATGGATGATGCCGATTTTCTTGGACGTGCATTGCGCAATGCCGCGCACGCACGGGAAGCCGATGGAATGGTCTCCGCCGATCATGATCGGCAATGACCCGGAAGAGGCCACATGGCTGACGCCGCGGGTGATCTGGTCGAATGTTTTTTCAATATTGGCGGGGATCGTGAACACGTCACCGGCGTCACACAGCGTCATCTGCTCTCGCAGGTCAACGGCCATTTCATAGTTGTAAGGCGTATAAAGCGCGCTGATCTTGCGCAGGCCTTGGGGGCCAAATCGGGTCCCAGCGCGGTAGGTCGTGCCGCCATCAAACGGGATCCCCAGAACCGTGGCGTCATAGTCGCTGACCTCGGTGACGTCTTCGGCGTAGGGGGCCTTCAGGAAGGTGTTGATGCCCGCGTAATGCGGCAGCTCGCCGCGCGCAAAAGTGGGGATCGACTTGTCTTCAAGGCTGTCGGACCCTGTGAGCCCCATGCGCAGCGCCCATTTCTTTTCCTCATCCCACCCCGTTTCGGGCAGGCCCTCCTCGGCCTGCATCGCCTTCCAGCCCCGCAGCTTCGTCAGGTCCGGGTGGTGAAACCGCGCGTCCACGCGGTGTTGATCCCGCGGGTGATGGGACCGCGTCCGATCAGTGGGCCTGCAAAACATGGGTTTCCTCCTCAAGTGTTTGGAATGGGATGCCGCCGTTACGGGCATCAAAGTCGTAAGTTATCGTCGCCCCGTAGCGGTCTTGATCATGCGGATCCCACCGCGTCTTGTCGAACACCAAAACACGGTCACCAAGCTTGAATGCTTCCTCAAGATCATGCGTGACCATGAAAATCGTCATCCCGATTTCGGCGCGCAGTTCGGTCAGAAAATCATGCATCGACAGGCGCGTGCCCGGGTCGAGCGCCCCAAATGGCTCGTCCAGCAACAAGATACGCGGACGCGCCGCAAGGGCTTGGCCGATGGCAAGACGCTGCTGCATCCCGCCCGACAGGGTCGCCGGGTAATTGTCTGCCACATGGTTCAACCCGCAGCGCACGAGCGTTTCATCAGCGCGCGCTTGCGCCTCTTTGCGCTCCTGCCCAAAGAACCTGCCCCATGGCCGCCGGAAGCTTTCTCCTGCCACGACATTCTCGCGCACCGTTAGATGCGGGAAAACGGAGTAGCGTTGAAACACGACGCCGCGGTCAAGGCCCGGCTCTTTGGCAGGCGGTGCATCTGCAATCGTAACCTGGCCACGGGTCGGGCGTTCCTGGGCCAGCAAAAGCCGCAAGAAGGTCGACTTCCCACAGCCGGACGCGCCCACAATGGAGATGAATTCGCCTTCATCGACAGATAGGTTCACCCGCTCGATAATCGGGCGCTGGCCGTAGCTTTGAAAGACATCTTCGACGGTCACAAAGCTCATAACCCTTCCTCCGCCCATGGGAAAAAGCGGCGCGAGATGCGGCGCAGCGCCCAGTCGATCAAGAAGGCTAGGATGGTGATCCAGATCACGTAGGTCAGGATCACATCCATCGCCAAATACCGCCGCACCAGAAAGATGCGGTAGCCAAGGCCAAGGTCGGACGCAATCGCCTCGGCTGCGATCAGAAACAGCCACGCGGGCCCCAGCGACAGGCGAACCGATTGGATCAGGCGCGGCATAACTTGCGGCAGCGCCACCCGGATCGCGATGACCCAGCTCGAGGCGCCGAGCGTTTGCGCCTTGACAAGCAGCTCTTCGGGGACCTCCAGCACTCTCTGGCTGAGGTCACGGATCAAGAAGGGCAGCGTTCCAATGACGATCAGGACAACCTTTGACAGCTCTCCCAATCCAAAAACGATGAACAGAATAGGCAGCAAGGCCAGCGGCGGGATCATAGACAAGACCGCCACAAACTGCGCCAGTAATCGGCGCGCGACGGGCAAAAGCCCGATCAATAGCCCAAACAGCAAGCCCACAAAAGCCGAGATGCTGATCCCGATGCCAAGCCGTTTCAAGCTGGCCCAGGTGTCGTGCCAGAACAGTATCCGCCCCGTGCGCCTGTCGCCCTCACTGATCAGCCGGATGGCCGTGTCGAACACCTTGCCCGGCGCGGGCAGCAGTTTGTCCTGCGGGTTCGCGGCCAGTCTAACCTCTGAGCCTATGGCGTAGGCCAAGAAGACCAACGCAAAGGGCAACAGCGTCAGAACAACCGCGAGCGGGCGGCTTGGTTTAATGTTGATGAGGCGCATGATGCTCGCCCGCCGCAGGTCACGCCCTGCAGCGGGCCAAACCTTTTTCTACAGCGCGCCGTCGGCGGCCATTTGCATATACGTCGTGTCAAAGCGGAACGTCACATTCGCCTCGTCGCCCGTCACGCTGCCGTCGGGATAGGCAACACCCACAAAGTCGGCAGAGGGCGCGCCTTCGCCAAGGATGCCCTTGTCGAACAGAAACTCAGCGACGCTGACCATCGTGGCCGGCAGCTCCGCGCCCGAGGTGAACGCAACGGCTTCCGCTGGCGTGTAGAACATCTCGGTGGAGGCCAGCTGCGCCTTGTACCCGTCAAGATCCGTGCCGGAGGCTTCGGCCATCGCGGTCAGCACCTCCGCATCGCCCGCAGCCATCAACCCCATAACCTCGTACCACGCGCCCACAAGCGCCTTGCCGAAATCCGGGTTCGCGGCCAGCGTGTCGGTGTTCACGACCATCAGGTCAATGATCTCGCCGGGAATGTCGGAGCTGTCGAACAGTTTCGTGGCGGTCGGGTCTTTCAGGATTTCCGACACCAGCGGGTTCCAGGTGACAACCGCTTCTACGTCATCGGTGGCAAAGGCCGCGATCATGTCGGCGTCAGATGTGTTGATGACGCCGTCCAAATCCGCCTCGGACAGGCCCACGCTGTCCAGCCCGCGCGCCAGCAGGTAATGCGACACCGACAATTCCACCAGGTTCACGGGCTTGGCGGCCAGGGATGTCAGGTCGCCGTCGCCTTTCAGGATCACCGCGTCATTGCCGTTGGAATAGTCGCCCACAATCAAAGCCGTGGTGTCGACGCCGCCGCCTGACGGGATCGACAGCGTGTCCATATTCGTCGCCGACACGCCGTCAAATTGGCCCGCCGTGTATTGGTTGATCGACTCCACGTAGTCGTTGATCTGCACGATCTCGACATCGATGCCGTATTTATCGGCCCATTTGTCCATGATCCCGCTGTCCTCAAGATACCCCCACGGCATCCAGCCCACATAGATCGACCAGGCGACTTTAAATTCTGTGCGCTCCTGCGCGACGGCGGCGGTGTTCATCCCCGATGACAAAAGCAGAGCCAGGGCGGTGAGTTTAGCAAATTTTCTCATTTTCGGTCTCCATCAACATTTCGAAATGGAATGACCGCATGAGTATCAACATAAAGCGCGGGTCAAACCTGCGCAGTAGCCTCCCGGGATTTTGCCCCGCCGTGTACCGATCCACCTGAGGGCGGATGGCGATAACTCTTGGACCTGTCCCCGGTGATCGGGCGGAACCCTAGTTATCCTGCCCCTCAACCGGAGCAGCGCCGACCCGTTGAGGCAATGCCGGACGCCCGAAATTCACGACGTGAGGCGCCCGCCTGCCCAATAATCACGCAAAATCGCGCGCACATGCCCGAGATTTACGCAAGCAAAGAGGCGCAAGACCCGGCTGGCCCGGTTTAACTCGTCAGGGCATGCGCGACGCAAGCGCGCCGGTAATCCTCGACCTCTCACTAAAGAAAGACGCGTAATAACGATGCGCCCGCTCCGTCAAAGTGCCACCCTCGATCAAGCTTAAGCCAAAATCAGCTTTAGAAAACGCGTATACCGAAACCAACGGTTACTCGGTCAGCTCTGCGGGACTTTGCGGCCTTTTGCTGCACCTGCCCCAGAGTCTCCTTTCAGCACTTTGCATCGCCATCGCGCCAAGGCAATTGCGCTCCGTTTCTTGGATGCCACTTGAAACCGGTCTGAGTTCGCGACGCGCCGCTGTTCTGCCGCTACCGCTAGAGTTTTTGGCTTTGGCTTTCAACTGACATTTGCAGACGATCCGAAAGCTGGTGTTAGAAAATGGGCATCTACTTGACTACAGGATTGAATGGATCCAACACATGAGCTGCCGAAAACGCGAAACGAAAGTCGTTAATCAGTGTCTTCAAAACCGGAAATAGCCTTACGCCTTGCATCTCGACTAAAGGCGGAGCGGACAGCGAAGGGGCTGAGTCTGGATGCTCTGGCCAAGCTTTCCGGTGTGTCCCGGTCGATGCTGTCCCAGATTGAACGTGGCGAATCCAGCCCGACAGTGGCCAGTCTTTGGAACCTGACACGGGCTTTGAACGTTGATTTTGCAGAACTGCTGGACGAGCCGGACGGAGGCAACGGGCCAATCGTGGATGTTGTGCGGGCTGAGAACACCCCGGTCATTAACAACAAATCGGCCAAGTGCCTTGTTCGCATTCTAAGCGCTCCTGACGATGTCGGCGATACCGAGATCTACGATATCCACTTCGAGGACGGGGCCTGCCTTGACAGTTCTGCGCATAAAACTGGCTGTGTAGAAGCAATTACCGTCCTTGAAGGGATGCTTGAAATTACATCCAACGGCGTCAGCGAAACCGCGCGGGTGGGTGATACCATCCGCTACGTCGCCGATCAGGATCACGCCATTCGTGCGCCCGAAAAGGCGCGTGCGATATTGATCGTCAAGAACGCGTAGCCTCCCGTATCTCGGATTTCATCCTTTATATTGACATGTTGCCGGTTTAACGGATATTTCTCCGTTAAAAGGGAGGATGCGCATGACACTTCATTATCTCGACCACATCAAAACCACGCTGGACGGCATCGAAGCCGATGGCCTGCTCAAGTCCGAGCGCAGCATTACCTCCCCGCAGGGCGGTGCCATAATGGTGGACAAGGGAGGTGATGGGCCCGAGCGCATGGTCAACTTGTGTGCCAACAACTATCTGGGGCTGGCGGATGATGCGCGGCTGATCATGGCAGCCAAGGGGGGGATGGACAGCCGTGGGTTTGGCATGGCCTCGGTGCGCTTTATCTGCGGCGCGCAGGATATTCACCGGGCCTTGGAAACCAAGCTGGCGCGGTATCTGGGTAAAGACGATGCCATCCTGTTTGCGGCGTGCTTTGATGCCAATGGCGGCTTGTTTGAGCCTCTGCTTGGCCCCGAAGACGCGATTATTTCCGACAGTTTGAACCATGCGTCGATCATTGACGGCATCCGGCTTTGCAAGGCCAAACGCTATCGCTACGCCAATTCCGACATGGCGGATCTTGAGGCGCAATTGCAGCTGGCACAAAAGGACGACGCGCGGTTCATCATGATCGCCACAGACGGCGTTTTTTCCATGGACGGCACCCTTGCAAAATTGCCCGAGATTGTCGCGCTCGCTGAGCAGTATAACGCCTTGGTGATGGTCGATGATTGCCACGCGACAGGGTTCATGGGGCCAAAGGGCGCGGGCACACCTGCGCATTTTGGGGTCGATGTGGATATTCTGACGGGAACGCTGGGCAAGGCGCTTGGCGGGGCCTTGGGCGGATACGTTGCCGGCCCGCAGGCGGTGATTGATCTGCTGCGGCAACGGGCGCGGCCTTATCTATTTTCCAACTCTTTGCCGCCGTCGATTGTGGCCGCAGGGATTGAAGCCTTGGATATTGTTGAGGCTGGGGACGCGCTGCGCGCCAAACTGTTTGAGAACGCGGCTTATTGGCGTGACGGGCTGACGGCGCTGAGATTCACCCTGCAATCCGGTGAACATCCGATCATTCCGGTGATGCTGGGCGACGCGAATATCGCCCAAAGTATGGCCGCACATCTGAGCGAAAACGGGGTGTTCGTCGCAGGGTTCTTTTACCCCGTGGTGCCTAAGGGCCAAGCGCGAATCCGTACACAAATGAGCAGCGCGCTCAGCCGCGATGACCTCGATTTTGCGCTGGAGGCGTTTGAAAAAGCCGGGCACGCGACAGGGGTTTTCGCATGAGCAACATGATGAAGGCACTGGCCAAGGCAAAACCCGAGGAAGGGCTTTGGATGGTGAATGCGTCGGTGCCTGATATCGGGCCTGATGATGTGCTGATCAAGCTCAACAAGACAGGCATTTGCGGCACCGATATCCACATCTGGAACTGGGATGACTGGGCCAGCAAGATCGTCCCGCTAAACCTGATCACGGGGCATGAGTTCGCGGGTGAAATTGTTGAGCTGGGCAAAAACGTCAGCGATCTGAAACGCGGGCAGCGGTGTTCCGGCGAAGGGCACCTGATCGGCAAGGAAAGCCGTCAGTCGCGTGCGGGGAAATTCCACCTTGATCCTGATACGCGCGGGATCGGCGTCAATGAACAGGGGGCCTTTGCCCAGTATTTGCGCCTGCCAGCGTTCAACGTGGTGCCCTTGCCGGATGACATTAGCGACGATATCGGCGCGATCCTTGATCCGTTGGGCAACGCGGTTCACACCGCTTTGTCTTTTGATCTGCTGGGAGAGGACGTGTTGGTCACCGGGGCGGGGCCCATCGGGATCATGGCCGCCGCCGTCGCCCGCCATGCCGGTGCACGCCATGTCGTGATTACGGATATCAATCCAGACCGCCTGTCGCTTGCCGCACAGGTGGCCGACGTGGTGCCGGTGAACGTCGCCGAGGAAGAGCTGGGCGAGGTCATCGCGCGGTTGGGCTTGCGACAGGGCTTTGATGTCGGGCTGGAAATGTCCGGCAATCAAGCCGCCCTGGATCAGATGGTCGAGGCCATGGTGATGGGCGGACGCATCGCGCTGCTCGGCATTCCGCCGGGCAAATCGCCTGTGGATTGGTCCCGCATCGTGTTCAAGGCGATCACGCTGAAGGGGGTCTATGGCCGCGAGATTTTCGAGACTTGGTACAAGATGATTGCCATGCTGCAAAACGGTTTGGACGTGAGTGGTGTGATCACGCACCGGTTTCCCGTCGATGAATTTAGAACCGGGTTTGAAATCATGAAAGCAGGCTCAAGCGGCAAAGTTGTCCTCGACTGGACTTAAACGCGATAAGTAAGGACGTCCTATTATGGAATACATCAGCACACGCGGTGCGGCCCCGGCATTGAGTTTCAAAGAGGCTTTGCTTGTTGGGTTGGCCGAGGATGGCGGGCTATATGTCCCGCGCGAATGGCCGCATTTCAGCGTCGAGACGATCCGGTCCTTCCGGGGGATGAGCTATACCGACGTGGCGTTTCACGTCATCAAGACTTTCGTCGATGGCGAAATCGAAGACGCCCCCCTGCGCGACATGATCGAAGAGGCATATGCCACATTTCACCACCCCGCTGTGGTACCCTTGGTGCAGACTAGGGCAAATGACTGGGTGCTAGAGGTATTCTATGGCCCCACGCTTGCTTTCAAAGACGTGGCAATGCAAATCTTGGCGCGCTTGATGGATCACGTGCTGACCGAACAGGGACGGCGTCTGACCATCGTCGGGGCAACCTCGGGCGATACGGGCGGCGCGGCGCTTGAGGCGTTTCAGCATTGCGCGGGCATTGATACGTTCTTCATGTTCCCCGATGGCAAGGTCTCTGATGTTCAGCGCAAACAGATGACGACCATTGGCGCGGATAACGCCCACGCGATTGCCATCGACGGGTCGTTTGATGACTGCCAGAACATGGTCAAGGCGATGTTCAATGACGCAGCCTTCCGTGATGGGGTGCAACTGTCGGCGGTCAACTCGATCAACTGGGGCCGCGTGATGGCGCAGACGGTGTATTACTTCACCGCCGCAGTCGCCCTTGGCGCGCCCGACCGCGGTATCGCCTTCACGGTGCCGACTGGCAACTTTGGCGACATCTTCGCAGGTTTCGTCGCCAAGCAGATGGGCCTTGGTATTGACCGCCTTATCATTGCGACGAATGAGAACGATATCCTCAGCCGCGCGTTGTCCACGGGTGCCTACACTTTGTCTGATGTCGAAGTAACGATCACCCCGTCCATGGACATTCAAATCTCCTCCAATTTTGAGCGTCTTTTGTTTGAGGCCACGGGGCGGGATGCGCAGATCGTGCGTGATCTGATGGCCGATCTGAAAGCCAAGGGCAGCTACACTTTGCCGGGTCACGTACACAGCACCATCGCCGATCTGTTCGGCGCAGGCACAGCCAATCAGCAACAAACGCTGGAGACGATGGCGCAGGTTTTTGAGCGTTCTGGCTACCTCGTCGATCCCCATACCGCCGTCGCCATGCGCGTCGCACAACAGACCGAGACGGGACAGGTTCCCATGGTGACCTTGGCAACCGCCCACCCTGCCAAATTCCCGGACGCGGTAAAGTCGGCAACCGGTGAGACAGTCGAGGTTCCGCAATGGGCCGCCCAAAGGGCGGACAACCCAGAGGTTCTAAACATCTTGGACAACGATCTGGCGGCGGTTAAGACATTCATCATGGAACACTCCCGCATCGGGTCTGGTCGCAACAGCGCCTGACAGGCACACATAAGGGCACGCATAAGGATTACAGGCAATGAAAAAGCAGCACAGCTCAGTCGTGCGTCGCGGCACCGTTCCCGAAAGTGTGGGCAAGCCGCTTGTGCTGCCCCTGTCCCCCTCTGCCGTTTATTATTACGACGATGCAGATCAGCTTCAGTCGGTCTATGACGGGCATGAAAAAGGGTTCGCCTATGCGCGCGAAGGGCACCCGAACTCCGAAAGCCTGTCTGACAAGCTCTCATGGATGGAAAGCGCCAACGCAGGCGTGATGACGGCTTCTGGCATGTCCGCCATTTCGGCGACGTTCCTATCCGTGCTGCGCGCAGGCGATAGCATCGCCGCCGCCTCACAGCTTTATGGCCGATCCTTGAAAATGGCGACCGACGAATTCCCGCGCATGGGCTTCCCATGCCGCACGTTTGATGCCTCTGACCCCAGCACATTTGTCGCAGCGATCACACCGGGCACACGTATCGTGCTGGCGGAGATCGTCTCAAACCCCATGCTGCGCGTGACCCATTTTGAGACCTTGGTAAAAGCCTGCAAAGCTGTCGGAGCTTTGCTGTTGATCGACAATACCTTTACGACGCCAACGGGGTTTCGCCCCCTCGAACAGGGGGCCGATCTGGTGATGCATTCCGTCACCAAGATGCTGTCCGGGCACAGCGATCAGAACCTTGGGTATCTTGGTGGCACGGATGCCGCATTGATCGACAGAATTGGCGATGTGATTGCGACGATGGGTCTGAACGCCAGTCCCTACAACTGTTGGATGGCTGAGCGCGGATTGAACACTTTCAATCTGCGGTTCAGGCAGGCGCAAGAGAATGCGCAAAAGCTGGCGACATTTCTTGGAGGGCACGACATGGTGGAAAAGACCCATTTCCCCGGACTTGCCGTGCACCCCGACCATGACCTTGCGACCTCGATGATTTCGGGTGGATACGGCACGATGGTGAGTTTTGTTTTGAAGGGCGCGCGTCCCCATGCCAATGCCTTCCTTCGGGGGTGTGAGAGCATCGGATACGGTCCTACTCTTGGGGACGTCGCGACGCTTTTGATCATGCCCGCGGTGTCCTCTCACCGCAAACTGATGCGAGACGAACGCTACGCGCTGGGTATCGAAGACAACTTGATCCGCGTGTCTGTCGGCATTGAAGATTTCGACTTGATAAGATCAGAATTTGAGAGCGGATTGAGCGCCGCACAGGCTGTCTCTTGAACTTTCACTCAAAGGATGAATTGAGTATTTTTCTTGGCTTGGGGCGATGTTGCAATTTTCCAGCGAAACCGCTTGAGAATTGGTCGTGAGGGACTGAAGGCAACATTCAAAGGCTGCTTTGTTCAAGTAGCCGCCACCTGTACATCGCGCAGCATTTGTCGAAATGGGCTCATTGCGGACATCTCTCGCCATGCGACAAGCGCGTCATACCGCCACCTCAATGCAACCGCGCCGCCACAATATACCCCTCAACCATCTCCTCGCCCAAAGCCCGCATCGCTTCCAGCCGGTGGTAGCCCTCGATCAGCACAAACCCTTTGCCGTCCTCCCGGACCCGGATGGGTGTGATCTGGCCGTTCTCGAGAATATCTTCGGCGAGGGCCTCGACCTTCTCCGCTTCAAGCGTTTTCTTGCGTTTGACAGGGACACGAATGTCGGCAATGCGGAGGGGCAGTTTGGCTGGCATATCCCCAGCATGCACGGGCGCTGGGCGTAAGGCCAGAACATATGCACGCCCATGTGGCGGTTGCGCGCGCATTTCGGGGGTTAACAAGCGGTAAAGAAATTTCAAAAGGTAAGCGATATCAGAGGCTTGCCAGATTCCCCGCATGCGGGGGACCCGTCCGCTTGACCAACCCGCCTTTCCGCCGCATATCAACCTCATGACCGATCTCGCACATATCCGCAATTTTTCCATCGTGGCCCATATCGACCACGGGAAATCCACGCTCGCCGACCGTTTGATTCAAGAAACAAACACCGTCGCCGAACGGGACATGAAAGATCAGATGCTCGACAGCATGGATATCGAACGCGAGCGCGGCATCACCATCAAAGCCAACACCGTCCGGATCGAATACCACGCCGATGACGGGCAGGATTACGTCCTCAACCTGATCGACACGCCCGGCCACGTCGATTTCGCCTATGAGGTCAGCCGCTCCATGCGCGCCGTCGAGGGCTCCCTGCTGGTCGTCGATTCAAGCCAAGGGGTCGAGGCGCAGACGCTGGCCAATGTCTACCACGCCATCGACGCCGACCACGACATCGTCCCGGTGCTCAACAAGATCGACCTGCCCGCCTCCGACTGCGACCGGGTCGCCGAGCAGATCGAGGACGTGATCGGCATCGACGCCACCGGCGCCATTCAGGTTTCCGCCAAAACGGGGCAGGGCATCCACGAAACGCTCGAGGCCATCGTCACCGAGCTGCCCGCCCCCAAAGGCACCCGCGACGCCCCGCTGAAGGCCATGCTGGTCGATTCATGGTATGACAGCTACCTCGGCGTCATCGTGCTGGTCCGCATCATCGACGGCGTCCTGAAAAAGGGCGAGCGGATCAAGATGATGTCCAACAACTCCACCCACCAAGTGGACCGCATCGGCGTCTTCAAGCCAGAACGCGAGGACATCGCAGAGCTTGGCCCCGGCGAAATCGGCTTCCTGACGGCTTCGATCAAGCAGGTCCGCGACACCCGCGTCGGCGACACGATCACGCACGAAAAGAAGGGCACCGAGACGCCGCTGCCGGGCTTCAAACCCTCCCAGCCCGTGGTCTTCTGCGGCCTCTTCCCGGTGGACTCAGCCCAGTTCGAGGACCTGCGCGACGCCATCGAGAAGCTCGCCCTCAACGACGCCTCCTTCAGCCACGAGATGGAAACCTCCGCCGCCCTCGGCTTCGGCTTCCGCTGCGGCTTCCTCGGGCTTTTGCACCTCGAGGTCATCCGCGACCGGCTGGAGCGCGAATATGACATCGACCTGATCACCACCGCGCCGTCGGTCATCTACCACGTCCACATGCGCGCCGCCCCCGGTGAGCAGGGGGAGATGATCGAGCTGCACAACCCCGCCGACATGCCCGACCTCACCCATGTCGACCACCTCGAAGAGCCGCGCATCAAGGCCACCATCCTGGTCCCCGACGAGTACTTGGGCGATGTGCTCAAGCTCTGCCAGGACCGCCGCGGCATCCAGGAGGACCTGACCTATGCCGGCTCCCGCGCCATGGTGGTCTATGACCTGCCGCTCAACGAGGTGGTGTTCGACTTCTACGACCGGCTGAAATCCGTGACCAAGGGCTACGCGTCATTCGACTACCAGATGACCGGCTACCGGGAGGATTTCTTGGTCAAAATGCAAATCCTCGTCAATGACGAGCCCGTCGACGCGCTCTCCATCATGGTCCACCGCGACCGGGCCGAGGCGCGCGGCCGCGCCATGGTCGAAAAGCTCAAAGACCTCATCCCCCGCCACATGTTCAAAATCCCGATCCAGGCCGCCATCGGAGGCCGCATCATCGCGCGGGAGACGCTGGCCGCCATGCGCAAAGACGTCACGGCCAAGTGTTACGGAGGGGATGCGTCCCGGAAGCGCAAACTGTTGGATAAGCAGAAGGCGGGGAAAAAGAAGATGCGGCAGTTTGGGAAGGTGGATATCCCGCAAGAAGCGTTCATAAGCGCTCTCAAAATGGACAGCTGACGTTGTCATTTTGACGCGCTCGTAAAAGGCTGGGCGGCGATACGGCGAACGAGCTAGAGTTCGCTTGGGCACTCTTATTTATTGACTTGCATCGCCAAGGACTATCCTTTTTTGTTAGGCTGCTAAGTCGATTGCGAAAGAGCGAATGCTCTTTTGATGAGCTATTTATATATTCCTTTTGAAAAGCGTTTCGCCTAGTCATAGTCCAAAGACTGAGTCTTAGTGCTAAAATTTCCGGTCGTTGATATTTTTATATCGCCTACTTCTATAACCATTGTATATTCAATTGCTGTCTTTGAGGCTATTGATCTTTCTAATACTTCACGCGCATTCTCAGACACTGCGCCGTAGTCTACAACATAGAAAAGCCTAACTACGTTTTTGATCGGTATAATTGAATAGCTTCCTTTTTCGTCTTCTGCGTATTGATTTTTACTCAGTGATATCAAGGGTATATCTGTCCCACCTAAAGACATGGTGCCTGTTGACGACGCAATTGCGTCTGCATACCCTTGATTTGAAATTATTATTTCTACTTCAAGCCCTCCGCTTCGTTCCAAACTGTTAGCTTTGACTGACGCCAATCCATCAATCAAATCCTTAACAGCTCGAAGTTCTTTCTCTCGAGTTCGAATTTGATTGAGAACACTGCTCTGAACAATTCTAGTTAGCTGTTGAAGGTAAAAGCCTTTTAGTTCTGGTTTGGCATATCCATCAAGTAAAACAGCAGACAGTAGTGTCGAATTTTCACGGGCTTTGATTCGATCGCTTGACAGCTCTTCTAGTAGTTTTTCTGCACTAAAAAACTGAATCTCTTGATAGTAGTCGACATCGTCACGAAGTCCTTCTATTCGGGCCGCAAGTTGAGTTACTTGAACTCCCGACTCTGACTTTATTTCGGCAATGCAGTGTGAAGGAATAACTCCATATCGAAAATGATTTGCACACGAAAAGGTTACCCCATTTTCGATGCCTAGTGCTCGAACTCCAAAAAGAGTGTCGTCATCGACCCTGTACTCTTCCTCATCAAAAAAAGTTGTTACTGCCTCTACAACAATTCGTGGTTGATTTATAATGCGTGGCAAGAAAATACCCGTCAATACAATCGCCACATTCAACAGTACGAACACACTGTGCGTGATAAATGCCGATTTGAGTTCGCTCGGAACGCCACCAGTTTCACTCACTATTTCTATTCCTTTTGAGATCTTGTTCTTTAGTAGATCATCAATGCTATGAGTTTTACAAAGAACCTTCAAGCACTGGAGATAGTTAGCGCCTCAGTTGTTGGTTGAACTAAACAGACAGAGCTCAACTGCTAGTTTTTCAAGTTCCCCCTAAAAACTACCCTTCCACGCCCTATATCATCCTCAAAGCCATCCATGAGGGGACCCAAAATGTTCAGATTTCTATTCGGCAAGAAACCCGAAGAGGCCGTCGTCAAGGAAACGCAGCGCGAGACGGTGGAGCGCGCTTTGGGGGAGGTGAATGAAATCCTCGGCGCGATGGCGGTGAAGGCCAAGATCGCCGTGAACTTGGAGACAGGCTTGTTGGAGATCGACCTGCCCGAGCAAATGCCCGACGAGGCGCTCGCCCTGCCAAAACCGGAGGAGGCGAAAGCTGAGGCCCCCAAGAAAGAGGCAAATGACGACGCCAAACCGGCGGAGGCCGCCAAAGAAGACGCCAAGTCCGACGACGCCGCGCCCAAGCCTGAGACCGAAGAGGCCAAGTCCGAAAAGGCTGCAGCCTGACTCTGAACAACTGGTTCTAAAGTCCGGCAACGCCGGACAGCCCCCGACCGCCCCCCTGGGCGGGGGCTTTCAGCCCGACGCCCGCGGTCGGGGACTGTCCTCGGTACTAAAAAGAGCGGCTAAAGCGAGTGGTCAGAGAGTGAGTCGCCGCTGAGTCGCCCTCCAAATTCACGCATCACAGGCCCAAACCCCAATCCACTCCCAAAAATCTCCCGCCGCCCGTGCCGCAGGGCGGCGCGATTTTTGCTCCTGCGGCAGTGGGCCGTGCCCGTTCGAAAAATCGAAACCATCCCCAAACCGTCCACAGCGCCATCCACCGTCCGTGCAGGTTTTCATCCCCAAGAAATGCGTGACGAGGCGCAAAAATCATTTGCCAGAAAGCCCTCCCAAACCCCAACCTGTCGTCACCGAAGCGGAGTTCGTAGAACGAAGTGGTGGACGCGGAAGACCCTCTGAGGGAACTGGCGGATCGGGATAGGGGCCCTAGGCTTCAGGCTCAGTTCGTAAAGACCACAGGGATGCAGGTCCGGCCGGGTAGGGGCGAAAGCGCCATGCCGGAGATCGGTGTCAGCAGGGAAGATGCGGGAGGCGCAGGGTTGCAGAACCGCGTGTCTCGGCGATGAGGTGAGAGCCTCAAAGCAAGCTGGGCCAAAACTCGCCCTCTGGGGGGATGATAGGTTCAAGGAAGGCGTCAGGATGTGCTGCAAGGCACGCGGTCGCGGGGCTTGCCCCATGAACGGCCTGACGCCTTTTCTTATGCGCGTGGGCAATAGCTGCTGTAATTCGCTTTGTTTGCGGTTTGGGCCCGAGTTCTTTGTAAAATCCTTGGCCTAGCCGCGTTCCAGGAAGACCCGCAATGTCGCCTCAAACTCCCGCGGCTTTTCGGCGTGCAGCCAATGGCCTACATCCGGTATTTTTGCGAATTTTGCCTTTGGAAATAGGGGTTTGATCGCAGGCCTATGTTCTGGCAACACATAGTCCGACGCGCCCCCCGACAAAAACAGCGTGGGCCCGGTATATTGGCCTGAGACTTCGGGAAACCCAATGATATCAGCCATTTGCGCGTCCAGAACGTCAAGATTTAGCCGCCACTTGCGCGCCTTTACATCCAAAGATTGCAGCAAAAACGCCCGGATCCCGTCTTCCTCGATGAATGCGGCCAACTGCCTGTCCGCATCCCGGCGCGTGTTGACCTTCGAGAGGTCAATTTTCCGCATAAATTCAATGAGATGGGCTTGCGTGTGTGAGTAGGTCACAGGCGCGATATCGGCCACAACCAGCCGCTCCACCAGCTCCGGATGCGCCAAAGCCAGCACCATCCCAGCCTTTCCCCCCATCGAGTGCCCGACCACATTTGAAGGGCCAATCTCCTTTAGAACCCGGGCCAAATCATCGGCCATATAATGGTAGGTTTGGGTGTCGGCGCGGAAACTTGTGCCGTGGTTGCGCATGTCGACAGTGGTGACAAGGTATTGATCTGAAAGGCGTTTCGCTATGACGCCCCAGTTGCGCCCGGAGCCAAACAGCCCATGCACAATCAGCAGCCGGGGCTGCGCTGCGTCGCCATATGTCGTCCTATTCAACATTGTGTTTCCGCTAGCACGCCTGCCCACCCTTGGCTAGACGCGCGACTCAGGGTAAAAAGTAAACATTGTTTGAATGGTGGAATAGTATGGAACCACTTGTAATTAACCAGTTGGCCGCGAGGATATCCGAGCTGCTGGCCGAACGCCTCGACGCGCGGGGCGACACACTTGAGAAAAAGCTGAAATATACAGGGCGCAAATTGCCGCGTAGCATCAGGCGCGCAGGTGCGCAGCTGGCGCAAGCCCAAGATTGTATTCAGCACCCGAAGCTCGCAATGACGGTAGACGGGCAGGCTGTGTCCAAAGCCTATGATCGAATTGTACGCCACTTAACCTCGATTAATGTTGAGGCTGAACGCTCGCGCAAACGCTACAACTTCATGGCGCAGACAGCCGGGCAAATGCTGGTCGTGGCGGGCGCAACAGCTGGGGTTTTTGCTTGGCAGGGTATGCTATAGCCGCCAGCGCGTTTTGCCGCTGACGGCTGTTTTTCAGTGAGCCGGTTTGATGAAAGTGTCGTTGCGCAAATCGCGCATGGCTTGCATCAGCTCTTCTTGAGTGTTCATGACAATCGGCCCGTGCCAGGCGACGGGCTCTTCAATCGGTGCGCCTGAGATCAGAAGGAAACGCACCCCCTCTTCACCGGCTTGGACCGTCACCTCATCGCCTGTTCCGAATTGAACCAACGTTCGGTCGCCGGAGAGATCGCGGATATTAACTTCCTCGCCTTTGACCTCTTTTTCCAAAAGAACCCCTGCGGGTTGAGACGCATCACGAAATGAGCCTGCGCCTTCGAACACATAGGCGAACGCACGGCGGTAGGTGTCCACCTTAAAGGTTTTGCGCACGCCAGCCGGAACCGAAATGTCGAGGAATTGCGGGTCTGCTGCGATCCCGTCAACGGGTCCTTTCTTCCCCCAGAACTCGCCAATCACGACGCGCACTTTCGTGCCGTCATCATCGATGATTTCGGGGATCTCGGTCCCTTCAACATCTTGGTAGCGCGGTGCCGTCATTTTCAGCGAGCCAGGTAAATTGGCCCAAAGCTGGAAGCCATGCATCTGGCCTTGTGCGTTCCCCTTCGGCATCTCTTGATGAAGAATGCCCGAGCCCGCTGTCATCCATTGCACAGCACCGTCTTTCAAGGTGCCGGTATTGCCCAGGCTGTCGCCATGCTCAACCTCGCCTTTCAGGACGTAAGTGATGGTTTCAATGCCGCGGTGAGGGTGCCATGGGAACCCGCGTTCATAGTGCTCAGGCACGTCATTGCGAAAATCATCCATCATCAGGAACGGGTCCAGCATGGTGGGGTCGGTGAAGCCAAAGGCGCGATGAAGATGGACGCCCGCGCCTTCCATGGCTGGGACGGCTTGTGATGTGGTTTTAACAGGTCTGATGGACATGGGATGGTCCTCCTTTGTCCCTGAAATAAGGTGACATCTGCACGCGCGCAAACGTCACGGATGAACGGTTTCTGTGCAGATACGCGACATTGTTACAAATCGGGGTCGTAAATGGCCTCGACAGGCCAGCCGTTCCGTTCAACGCTGCGCGGGAAAACTCATGGGAAACAAAGGCGTCTCAAATGAAAGTAGGATTTATCGGGCTCGGAAATGTGGGCGGCAAATTGTCAGGGTCGTTGATACGCAACGGTCTCGACGTGACTGTGCGCGACCTGGATGACGGCTTGGTCGCGGCTGCGATGGCAAAGGGCGCGAAATCGGCGCAAAGCCCGCGTGAGATGATGGAGGCCTGCGATATCGTCATCACATGCCTGCCGCATCCGACAATCTCGGCGGCGGTCGTTGAAGGCAAAGACGGCTTGCTCGAGGCCTGTGGCCCGGGCAAAATTTGGCTGGAGATGTCGACCACCGATGAGGCCGAGATCAAGCGTCTCGGCGCGAAGGTGATCGCGACAGGCGCGGCCGCAGTCGATTGCCCTGTTTCCGGCGGCTGCCACCGCGCTGATACAGGTAATATCTCTATTTTCGCGGGCTGCGACCGCGCGACGTTTGAGCGCGTTTTGCCGCTTTTGACAACGATGGGCCGAAGAGTTCTGCACACTGGCGAACTTGGCACCGCTTCGATGCTGAAGGTGATGACCAACTATTTGGCCACAGCGAACCTGCTCAGCGTGTGCGAGGCACTGGTTGTCTCAAAGGCGGCGGGGATGGATTTGGCGACGACCTATGAGGCAATCAAGATTTCTTCCGGTACCTCCTTCGCACATGAGACTGAAAGTCAGGTCATCTTGAACGGATCCCGCTGTGTCGATTTCACGATGGACCTCGTGTTGAAAGATATCGGGCTGTTCCAAGAGATCGCAGAGCGCAACGGGGTGCCTTTGGAATTGTCGCCCAAGTTGATAGACATATTCAAAGACGGCCAAGTCCGCTATGGGGAACGCGCGCAATCAGACGATATCATAAAGCGATTGGAGGAGGCGACGGGCCTCGATATCCGCGCGCCCGGCTTCCCGGCAGAGCTTGTAGATGATGAACCCGAAGAACCCGGATATGAAGTTATCGCCAATCGCGGTTGAGCAATCATGCTTCAACGGGTAAGCGAGACGCGCATCTTCTAAGGAACTGCGTCCATGTCTGACGTTATCACTGGCATCGTTCCATCTGCGCCGCGTCGCCTTTTTGGCGCGGGCGTTCTCTATGCTTCGGGCGGGTTGTTGATTTATATCGCACTCGTGCAACCGCCATCTGCGGCCTACGCGTTGCTCCTGGTAGGGTTTGGCGCCGTCAGCACCTATGGCGGTTGGCGCATGTGGCAAGTCACAGGCCGCATGATCGAGCTGACCGAGGAGGAGCTTCGCTTGTCCGACGGCACGGTGATCGCAAAAATCGAGGACATCGACAAAGTAGATCGCTCGTTTTTTGCGTTTAAGCCATCAAACGGATTTCTCGTGACGTTGAAGGTGAAATACCCCTCGGCCTGGGCGCCAGGCTTATGGTGGCGGTTTGGCAAGCGCATCGGGATTGGCGGTGTCACGCCCGCCTCAGAAGGGAAAGTCATGGCCGACGCGCTTTCGGCCATGATCGCGACCCGAGATGGTCTTTTCGAAGACCTCGAGCTTTAGCAAAAACGCCTAAGCCCTCAGAGGCCCTTGGCACGGTAGCTTGATGCAATCCGCTCGATGGCGACCAAATAGCCCGCCATCCGCAGGTCTTCGATATCATCGCGCTCATGCCAGACCTTGCGCATGGCTTGGTACGCGGTGCGCATCGTGTCATCGAGACCAGAACGGACCAATTCCAGCTCCCCGGCACCCTTGATATATTTGTCTTTGAAATCACCCGAAAGTTGCCAGCCAAGATCCTTGTCAGCGGAGAGGCGTTCAAGCTCTTCGATGAGAAGCCTGTGCTGCGCTTCCTCCTGCCGTTTTTCCATGCGGCCGAAACGAATATGGCTCAGGTTCTTGACCCATTCGAAGTAAGACACCGTGACACCGCCCGCATTGGCGTAGAGGTCGGGGATGATGACGGTCCCTTTTTCTCGCAAGATATCGTCTGCCCCCGCAGTGACGGGGCCATTGGCTGCCTCAATGATCAACGGGGCTTTGATGTTGTCGGCATTTTGCAGATTGATCACGCCCTCAAGCGCTGCCGGGATCAGGATGTCGCATTCATACTCCAGCGCGCTCGCCCCGTTTTTGATGTAGGAGCCTTTCGGATATCCTTCGACCCCGCCGTGATCACCGATCCACTTGCGCAGGTCCTCGACATCGATCCCGTCCTCGTTATGGATGGCTCCGTCCCGCTCGATCACGGCGGTGATGAGGCTGCCATCTTCCTCAGACAGGAATTTCGCCGCGTGATAGCCGACATTGCCGAGGCCTTGCACGATCACGCGCTTGCCCTTGAGTGTCCCTGATAGCCCGGCCTTAGCAAGATCCTCGGGATACCGGAAAAATTCCTGCAGTGCATATTCGACGCCGCGACCCGTGGCCTCTGTCCGGCCCTGAATGCCGCCAGCGTTAATTGGCTTGCCGGTCACACAGGCACGGGAGTTGATGTCGGTCGTGTTCATGCGCGCGTACTGATCGGCGATCCAGGCCATCTCCCGCTCGCCGGTGCCCATATCGGGGGCCGGGACGTTCTGGGACGGATGGATCAGGTCGCGCTTAGCCAGTTCATAGGCGAAGCGTCGCGTTATTTGCTCAAGCTCGTCATCGTTCCACTCACGCGGGTCGATGCACAATCCGCCCTTCGAGCCGCCGAATGGCGTTTCAACCAAGGCGCATTTGAAGGTCATCAATGCAGCCAGAGCCTCGACCTCGTTCTGGTTGACCCCGAGCGAGAAACGAATGCCCCCTTTGACGGGCTCCATATGCTCCGAATGCACGGCACGATAGCCGGTAAATGTATGGATTTCACCCCGCAGGCGGACCCCGAACCGCACGGTATAGGTCGCGTTGCAGACCCGTATTTTTTCTTCCAGCCCGGGCGATAACTTGGTGAGCTTCACGGCGCGGCTGTACATCAGCTCAACGGAATCGCGGAATGAAGGTTCGGAGCTTTGGGTCATGAAATTTCCTGACACTTGGTTTTGGTGATTATAGGGTTTGCCTAAAATTTAGGCGGTATAAAAACTAGGCTGATCGAAAAGAAACAGCAATTCAACCCTTCTGTGGACGCAACAAGCCACGAGCACTTGTCAGATTAAGCAATACGCCGCCTTTTTTCGGCATTTTTGCCAGTTCGTGAACAACGACAAGAGTTTTGTTAATTTGTTGTGAATCAAGCACCAAATACGCCCAGAATCAGGCGTTTTCCGCCCAATTCGTGCCACAGTCTTCGTCTTCTTTAGTCGACGGACGAATCTAGTTTGTTTTGAGCAATTGCGCGGTGCGAGCGCGGGGAAGGAAAGTCATGAGCGACTTGAAAAAGACCTTATGGGCCAGCTCTGGCCTGGGCCGAGTGCTTTCACGTGTTAAAGGGTTTCGCCGCAACGAGAGCGGCGCGATGGTCGCTTTCAGCCTTTCGATCTTCATTATGATGCTTTGGGTCGGCGGTATCGGCATTGATCTGATGCGGTTCGAACATGAGCGCGCGCGCATGCAATATACACTTGACCGCGCAGCCCTTGCAGCGGCGAGCATGAACGCCAACTCCACCGACTGTGAGGCAATCGCGCAAGACTATTTCGAGAAAGCCGGCTTGGACTCTGCAAAGTTCTTTGTCGGCGGCATCTGCGACGAGACATCTCGGAAGGTTTTGGTCTCGGCTGAGACGCGCGTGAAGAGCCTGTTTATGAACCTGATCGGTGTTGATGAACTCGACGCAGCCGGCAAAGCGATCGCATATGAGAGCCAGCAAGATATCGAAATCAGCCTGGTGGTTGATATCTCGGGATCAATGGGCTGGACAGACAGCACCGGGACGCGCAGCAAGCTGGAGGCCCTTCAGGAGGCGGCCAGCGATTTCTTCGACATTCTTCTGACAGGCGAGAACCGCGACCGCGTGTCGATAAACATTATTCCTTACAACATGCAGGTGAATGTTGGTGAAGATGTGCTCGATCAGCTCAACGTTACCAATGAGCACAGCTATTCGCATTGCGTTGACTTCGAGAGCGCTGACTTTGAGACAGTCGAGTTGACTGAGCAGTTGGGCAACGCGGCGACACTCGGCGACCTGAGCCTGTTCACCGGAACAAGCTCCGTCATGGGATCTGCAGATGATCTGCAGCGCACAGGGCATTTCGACCCCTATTACACGACGATCAATCATCCGTTCACAACCTCCGACGACAACACCTCGCGCCTCTTTGTTTGTTCCCCTGAGGAGGAACTTGAAGTGACGCTGATGTCGCAAAACCGCGGCGCGTTGAAAGAGATTGTTAACAACCTTGAAGCAGGCGGAAACACTTCGACCGATATCGGCGTGAAATGGGCATCCTACTTCTTGAACGAAAGCGCCGAACAGGTTTTCGACAATCTTCCTGATGGCTCTTCCGTTTTGACCAAAGACGGGCAAGACCCGGTCGACGCAGATGGTAACCCCCTATACGACGTGAACGGTGACCAGGTCGAAGCGCCAATCCGCGTTCCGGCTGTCTTCGAAGATCGCCCATACGCGTATGATCGCAACAACACAAAGAAGATCATGGTTGTGATGTCTGACGGACAGAACACAACGCAGTATCAACTGGACGACGACTACGCGTCAGGCGGGTCCGATATGTACGGCCACACCACCGACGGCGTAACATATCTCTCCAAGTGGATGTCGTACTACAAGCCTCAATCCGGGCCTGACGACTACTACATCTCTGAGGGTCGCACTAACACTGACTACCGGAACGCAAGCGCAGTCGGACAAGGCGGCGGTGCCGCACGCGAATTGGACTGGACCGAAGTGTGGAACATGATGGGCATCAAATATCTCGCCTATTACTACTACTACGCGGAGGGCTGGCAGGCTTCTCAATACTGGGACTTCGTAAACGACGCCTATGACACCGTGAGCGGCAGCCAGAAAGATACGCGCATGCTGGACGCTTGTACCGCCGCGAAGGACGAGGATGTGATTATCTTCACCGTTGGCTTCGAGGTTTCGAACCACTCTGCCGGCATTCTGGAGCAATGCGCCTCCCAGCCGATCAACTTCTTCCGCGTTGAAGGCACAGAGCTCGAAGACGCGTTCGGCAAGATTGCGGGAACAATTCAGCGCTTGAAGCTGACAAACTAAGGCACCGATGTGATGAGCAAGTACAAGGTATTGAGTAGACGATGGTGGCGGGCCGCTCTTGACGAGGCTGGCACAGCCTCGGTCGAGTTCGCCATCGTTGTTTGGATTTTCTTGCTCATTTTCGTCTCGAGCTTTGAATTGGGCATGGCCACCATGCGTTTGACCATGCTGGAGCACGGTCTGGACAAGGCCATGCGCGATGTTCGGCTGGGAACTGCGACAACCTATTCGCGCGAGAATATTCGTGACAGCGTGTGCAACTACGCCGGGCTCTTGAAGGATTGCCAATCAAACCTGCTTCTCGAAATGCAAGTGATTGATCGCAACCTGTTCAATCTGCCGGAAGTCCGGGCGACATGCATCGACAAGAGCCAAACCGGCATCCCATGGACCGACTTTACGAATGGTTCGGACAGCGACTTGATGTTTATTCGCGCATGCTACGTGATTGATCCGCTTTATCCTAAGCTCGCGCTTGGTGCGATGCTCAAGAAAGACCCCGCCGGCAACCTTCAACTGGTCGCCAGCTCAATCTTTGCCCAGGAGCCAAGCTAATGCGTATGTTTAAAAGCAAACTTGCTTATATCCGCCAAAACCTTGTGCACGCGTTCAAGCGCGACGAAGGCACCGTTACGGTCGAATTTGCGATTATGGCTCCATTGCTTGCAGGCTTTTACGTCGCGATGTTTGTCTGGTTTGACGCCTACCGGCAGAAAACCCTGATCATGAAAGCCAGCTACGCGATCAGCGACGTGTTTTCGCGCCAAGTCCAGGTCGACGAGGCGTTTATGGACAACATGGTCGACATGATGGACTACATGATCCCCAGCCATGCGAAACCCCGCATGCGTGTGTCGCTGATCGAGTACAATACCGGTGAGGCTGGCTCTACGCCCTATCGCCTGCGTTGGTCTTACGGCCCGCATGGGATGACCGATTTGACCCAGCTCGATCTGGATGCTGATACAAGCTGGTTGCCAATCATGAGCCATCTGGATGCCGTTGTGGTTGTTGAGACGGCGGTTCTGTACCAGCCGATCTTTCGCGTCGGGATCGATCCCAAAGTCCATCGCAACACGTTTGTGACGCGTCCGCGCTTTCACGTGACCCTGCACAAGTCAGACGAGCCGACCTACGCGTCGAACTTCCCTGATATCGACGATTATGGTGACGGCGATCCTACGGCGGGCGCAACGCCTACAAACTGACATCGTCTAAATTTCAAACACCAAAAGCAGGCGCTCATCACAGCGCCTGTTTTTTTGTTATGACGCAAATAGACCAAATTTTGTCTGCGGCACTTATTGAACTCTCCTTGGCGCGATGCTTGAGTTATCCGCGCGCCAAGGAGAATGAGCCAGCATGGGATATAACGCATTCCGCATCCTTAAAGAGGGGCTGACCGGCAACAAGGGCTGGGGCCCGGTTTGGCGCAACCCTGACCCCAAGTCTGACTATGACGTGATCATTATCGGCGGTGGCGGGCATGGCCTTTCGACGGCTTACTACCTCGCAAAAAACCATGGGCTCACCAATATCGCCGTGCTGGAGAAGGGCTACATCGGCTCCGGCAATATTGGGCGCAACACGACCATCGTGCGCGCAAATTACTTTCTGCCCGGCAACTCTGAGTTCTATTCGCACTCCCTCAAACTCTGGGAGGGGCTGGAACAAGAGCTGAATTATAACGTCATGATGTCGCAGCGGGGCGTCATTATGCTGTGCCATTCCGACGGTCAACGCGACGCATTTGCGCGGCGCGGCAACGCGATGATCAACCAAGGCGACGACGCCGAACTGTGGACGCCCGAGCAAGTGCGCGCCGAAATCCCCTATCTCGATTTCGACAACACCCGCTTCCCGATTTATGGCGGGCTGATGCATGGCCGAGGCGGCTCCGCCCGCCATGACGCGGTGGCCTGGGGGTATGCACGCGGGGCGGATCAACTGGGCGTCGATCTGATCCAGAACTGCGAAGTCACTGGCATCGATGTCAAAGGCGGCGTCGTGCAAGGCGTGCAAACCTCCCGTGGACCGATCCGGGCCAAGAAGGTAGGCATCGTCACTGCCGGGCGCTCCAGCCAAGTAGCGGCGATGGCCGGGATTGAAGTTCCGATTGAAAGCCATGTGCTGCAGGCCTTCGTCTCCGAAGGGCTGAAACCCGCGATTGATCACGTGATTAGCTACGGCATGGGGCATTTCTATATCAGCCAATCGGACAAGGGCGGGCTGGTCTTTGGCGGCGATCTTGATTTCTACGCCTCCTACGCGCAGCGCGGCAATCTGCCCATGAAAGAACATGTGATGGAGGCGGGCATGACGCTCATGCCTGCTATCGGCAAGGCGCGCGTCCTGCGCTCCTGGGGTGGGATCATGGATATGACGCCGGACGGCTCTTTCGTGATCGACCGGACGGAGGTGGACGGGCTCTACATGGATTGTGGCTGGTGCTATGGCGGCTTCAAAGCGGTGCCCGCGTCGGGCTGGTGCATGGCCCATCTGATGGCCGAGGATCAGCATCACGAGGTCGCGCAGCGCCACACATTTGATCGGTTCCGCACGGGCGAAGGCCTGATGGATGAAGAGGGCACCGGCTCTCAACACAATCTGCATTAAGGGGGCGGGGAGATGCGTATCAACTGTCCGATCTGTGGTGAGCGTGACCGCCGCGAGTTCTATTACACGGGATCGCAGGACTATCTTGATCGACCTGCGGAGGGCGACGCAGAGGCCATGCATCGTTATTTGCACATCCGCGAAAACCCCGCAGGCGTAACCCGAGAGCTGTGGTGCCACGAGGCAGGGTGCGGTGCTTGGCTTGTGGTTGAGCGCAACGTGACCACGCATGAAATTCTCAGCGTCGAGCGCGCCTCAGAGGTGGCGCGATGAGGCTTTCATCCGGCGGACAAATAAACCGCGACAAACGCACCACCTTTAAATTCAACGGCACGACCTACGCGGGGTGTGACGGCGATACGATGGCCTCAGCCCTCATGGCCAACGGGGTCAAACTGGTGGCGCGCTCATTCAAGTATCACCGCCCGCGCGGGGTCATGTCTGACGGCTCTCAGGAACCGAACGGGCTGGTCGAGCTTCATCGCGGCACGCAAATCACGCCCAATGTGCGGCTGACCCAGCAAGAGATTCACAGCGGCATCGACGCACGTCCGCAAAACTATTGGGGCTCCCTCGATTGGGATGTGCTTGAGCTGAATGATCTGCTCTCGCCTTTCTTAAGCGCTGGTTTTTACTACAAAACCTTCATGTGGCCGCGCGCATTCTGGGAAAAGCTTTACGAGCCTGTGATCCGCCGCGCGGCGGGTCTTGGCAAGCTGTCGATGGAAAGCAACACCGATACCTACGAGAAAGCCTTCGCCTTTTGCGACGTGCTGGTGATTGGCTCAGGCCCCGCCGGGATCATGGCTGCCGCCACGGCCGCCAAAGCCGGGGCCGATGTGATCCTGTGCGAAGAAGATTTCCGTTTCGGTGGTCGCTTGAATTCCGAGACTTATGAAATCGATGGCATGCCGGGGGCCGATTGGGCAATGGCCCGAATTGCGGAGTTGGCCGAGATGCCCAATGTCCGTCTGATGAAACGCACCACCGTGACCGGCGCCTATGACGGCGGTACTTACGGCGCGCTTGAGCGGGTCTCGCACCACGTGGCTGACCCAAAAGGCGCGCCGCTTGAATGTTTTTGGCGCATCGTGGCGAAGGGCTGTGTCTATGCGGCAGGTGCCATGGAGCGCCCGATTGCCTTTCAAAACAACGATCGCCCCGGCGTGATGATGGCAAGCGCTGTGCGCGGCTACGTGAACCGTTTTGGCGTGGCGCCCGGCAAGCGCGTGGCCGTTTTCGGCAACAACGATGACGCCTTACGCACAGCGCATGATCTCACAGCAGCGGGCGTCAACGTGATCGCCTATGTCGATAGCCGGCATGACGCAAAGATTGAGGGTGATTTTCCTATCTACAAGGGCGCGAATATCACCAATGTCAAAGGCCGTAAGCAGATCGAGGGGGTCACGATCTCTGGCCATGGCGATCTGATGGCCGATTGCGTCGCGGTGTCTGGCGGGTGGAATCCGACGGTGCACCTCACCTGTCACATGAACGGTCGCCCGCAATGGGATGAAAGTATTGCTGCTTTCGTGCCCCGCCCCGGAATGATTCCCGGGATGGAGGTGGCAGGTGCGGCCACTGGCGTCTTCTCCACCCATGGGTGTTTGGCGTCTGGTATCTCTTGTGCCAAGGACGTCTTGAAAGCCCTCGGTATCACGGCGCGTGCGCCGCAGATGCCGAAGGCGGAGGACGGTGCCTACGCAATTACGCCGCTTTGGACGGTTGCGGGAAAAGGCCGCGCATGGCTGGACTTCCAAAACGATGTCACGACAAAGGACGTGAAGCTCGCTGCCCAAGAAAACATGGCCTCCGTCGAGCATATGAAGCGCTACACGACGCAAGGCATGGCGCCGGATCAGGGCAAAAATTCCAACGTCAACGCCTTGGCAGTTCTGGCCGATGCGACGGGCCGCACGATCCCGGAAACGGGCACAACGACGTTCCGCCCGCCTTATACGCCCGTCTCAATCGCAGCCATGGGTGCGGGTGGGCAGGGCGAGGGGTTGGCGCCCGAACGCTTCACCACCTCAGATGCAAAATCACGCGCCATGGGCGCGCCAATGATCGAAGCCGGGATGTGGTTTCGTCCGTCCTATTTTCCAGCGAAAGGCGAGACGACCTGGCAAGAAGCCTGCAACCGCGAGGTTACAATGGTGCGGTCTGCCGTTGGCATTTGCGACGTCTCGACGCTTGGCAAGATCGACATCCAAGGCCCTGACGCAGCTGCCTTTTTGGACTTCGTCTATACGAACACCTTCTCGACTTTGAAGGTCGGTCGGGTCCGCTACGGGCTCATGCTGCGGGAAGACGGCCATGTCATGGATGACGGCACCACCGCGCGGCTTGGCGCGCATCATTTTGTGATGACCACGACCACGGCTGCTGCCGGCCAGGTCATGCGGCATCTGGAATTTGTGCATCAGTGTTTGCGCCCGGATCTCGATGTGCGGTTCATCTCGACGACAGAGCAATGGGCGCAATTCGCGGTCGCAGGCCCAAAGTCGCGCGATCTTTTGAACGGGCTGCTTGATACCCCAATTGACAATGACAGCTTCCCCTTCATGGCTTGCGGCGAGGTAGCAATTGGCGGTGTGAAAGCACGTCTCTTCCGTATCTCATTTTCGGGCGAGCATGCCTATGAATTGGCCGTCCCCGCGCGCTACGGCGAAAGCTTGTTCGAGACGTTGCTGGACGCGGCAAAGCCATTGGGTGGCGGGGCCTATGGGATGGAGGCGCTCAACGTGATGCGGATCGAGAAGGGCTTCATCACACACGCTGAGATCCACGGCCGGGTCACCGCGTTCGATATCGGGATGGAACGGATGATCTCGCCCAAGAAAGACTGCATCGGCAAAACCGCCGCCGCGCGGCCAGGACTGGTGACGGATACGCGCGAACAGCTCGTGGGGCTTCAGCCGGTGGGCGACGTAAAAGACATCAGTGCCGGAGCCTTCCTGTTCTCGCCAGATGACGATGCCACGCGGGCAAATAATCAGGGTTATACGACCTCCGTCGGGTATTCGCCGGAGCTGGGAAATCTTGGTCTCGCCTTCCTGAAAAATGGCCGCACGCGGCACGGGGAAACGCTGCGCCTCGTTGACCATCTACGAAATATCAACACCTTTGTTGTCGTCACCGATCCCGTCTTTATGGACAAGCAGGGGGAGAAAGCCCGTGGTTGAGCTGACCGCCAAATCCGCCTGCGCCGGGCTGCTGCCCGTTACCCATGGCAATGTGACTTTGCGCGAAATTGTCCCCGAGACGCTGAAATCAGTCGCACCCTTTCGCGGCCAGACATCCCAAGTCTCGACCGCTTTGAGAAAATCCATCGGCGCGGGCCTGCCTGATCCGGGCCGAGCCCTGAACGCCGCAAAGGGCGAAATCATCTGGGGCGGGCAGGGGCAGTATTTCGTGATCGGTGGCGCCGTTCCCAAGCTGCCAGGGGCCGTCACGGATCAAACCGACGCTTGGGCTTTTGTGGCCTTGGAAGGGGCCGGTGCCACTGACGTCTTGGCGCGTTTGTGCCCGCTTGACCTGCATGCAATGGATGAGGGCGACACGGCGCGCTCGCTGATTGGGCATATGAACGCGGTGATCATCCGCCGCTCAGACAGCTTTGATCTGATGGTCTTCCGTTCCATGGCCAAAACGCTTGTGCATGAGCTGAGCGTTGCGATGAAGGCGGTCGCTGCGCGCGCTGCCCTCTAGACTCTTCGGGTCCCCGATACGATATACTAGGGCATGAGCCTGCCACCCGGATTTCTGGACGAATTGAAAAGCCGCACCTCCATTGCGCAGGTCGTCGGGCGCAAGGTGATATGGGATCAACGCAAGTCGCAGCCCGGCAAAGGCGACATGTGGGCGCCATGCCCCTTCCACCAGGAAAAATCAGCCTCGTTCCACGTCGATGACAAGAAGGGCTACTACTATTGCTTTGGCTGCCACGCCAAAGGCGACGCGCTAGGATTCATCAAGGAAACCGAAAATGTTTCTTTCATGGAAGCGGTCGAGATCATGGCACGCGAGGCCGGGATGACCATGCCCGCGCGCGACCCCAAAGCCCAAGAAAAGCAGGATCGCCGGGCCGAGTTGGCGGGCGTCATGGATCAGGCGGTGCAGTTTTTCAAATTGCAGCTCAAAACCGGTGCTGGCACCGCGGCGCGGGACTATCTTGCTGGGCGCGGGATGGCGGAAGCCGCGCTTGATCGGTGGGAAATCGGCTTCGCACCTGACGGCTGGCAAAACCTTTGGGATCACTTGACCGGCAAAGGCGTGAAGGAGGAGCTGATCCTGGCTGCTGGCCTCGCCAAGGAGTCGACCAAAGGCAAAAAGCCCTATGACACATTCCGCAACCGCATCATGTTCCCGATCCGCGACGCGCGCAGGCGCTGCATTGCGTTTGGCGGCAGGGCAATGGACCCCAACGACAACGCCAAATACCTGAACTCGCCTGAAACGGAGCTCTTCGATAAAGGGCGTTCTCTCTACAACCACGGCGCAGCGCGCGACGCGTCAGGCAAGGGGCACACGCTGCTGGTGGCCGAGGGCTATATGGATGTCATAGCGCTTGCTGAGGCCGGTTTCGGCGCGACCGTGGCCCCTTTGGGAACTGCCGTGACGGAGACTCAGCTGCAAATGCTCTGGCGTATCGCGCCTGAACCGATCATCACGCTTGACGGCGATACCGCCGGGCAACGCGCCGCGATGCGTCTGATTGACATGGCGCTGCCGCTGATCGGCCCCGGCCAGTCGCTGAGGTTCTGCGTGCTGCCTGAGGGGCAAGACCCCGACGACCTGCTCAAATCGCAGGGCGCAGCCGCGATGCGAAAGCTGCTTGAGCAGGCCAAGCCGCTTGTGCATTTGCTGTGGCAGCGCGAGACGGACGGCAAGGTCCTCGACAGCCCGGAACGCAAAGCGGCGCTTGATCAGTCGCTCCGACAAGCGCTTGGCAAGATCACAGATGCGGGGCTGCGCAACCATTATGCCGCCGAGATCAAGCACCTGCGGGCAGAGCTTTTCGCCTCGCAACGCCCGCAGCGCGACGCCGGGGGGTGGCAGAAGGGCAACACAGCGCCGGGACGCGGCGGCTTTGCGTCCAAAGGTGTTGCGGTGCCGTCCACCAAGAACTCGCTGCTGGCGCAATCGACCGATGTTGAGGAACGCGTCCGCGAGGCGGTGATCCTGGCGATCTTGGTAGCGCATCCAAGCTTGGTCGGCGAATTCCTGTCCGACCTCGAAACGCTCGAGCTTCATGGCGCCGATCACCGGGGCATTCTGGCGGCATTGCTGCGCCACGATGAAGAACATGACCGCGACATTTTAGTTAAAATTTTAGAAGCAGAGTTGGGCGCCGAACCCCTTGAAAAGCTTTACTCCCTTAGCCATGTGCAAATAGCGCCCGCAATACGGCCCGGCGCTCAGGAAGAGCTGACGCGCATGACATTGGCCGAAGAGCTAGCCAAGCTTGAAGCGCGTCGCGGGGTCCAGAGAGAGGTAGAAGAAGCGGTCGAAGACCTTGCCGGAGTGGCCGATGAAGGACTGACTTGGCGGGTTGGGCAAGCGGCAGAAGCGCGTGAAGCGGCCAACCGCAAAGGTATGAAAGACGATGAGGGTGACAGCGAAGATCGCAGCGCTATGTCTCACTACCTACAGAGCCTTATCGATGGTGAGGTTTGGGTAAAGAAAAGAAAGTAAACCATAGGTTTTAAACCGACGTGCGAATCAGTCCGAATCACGATATTGATTCGGCGTCGAATCAGTTGATATCATTTGGCGATCCGTAGCCACGCCGCGTTAGCAGGAGCATTCCATGGCCCCCAAAGACACAGACGACCAGAAGCAGGAACGCGAAGACACCGCCGAAGGTCTCGATATGAGCCAGGCCGCGGTCAAGAAGATGATCGCCGAGGCGCGTCAGCGCGGCTACATCACCTATGACCAGCTGAACCAGGTGCTGCCACCCGACCAGGTTGCATCTGAACAAATCGAAGACGTGATGTCGATGTTGTCCGAAATGGGCATCAACATCATCGAGGAAGAAGAAGCCGACGACGATGGCACCTCAAAAGAGGTGGCAACGACCAATCAGGCGAAGGATGTGGTTCTGGCGTCGTCGACGACTGAAACGCTTGACCGGACCGATGACCCGGTTCGGATGTATCTGCGCGAAATGGGTTCGGTTGAGCTGCTCAGCCGTGAAGGCGAGATTGCGATTGCCAAGCGTATTGAGGCCGGTCGCAAAACAATGATCGAAGGGCTCTGCGAGAGCCCGCTGACCTTCCAGGCGATCACCATCTGGCGCGACGAACTTCTCGCTGAAGAGATCTTGCTGCGCGATGTGATTGATCTTGAGACCACATTCGGCAATCAGATGGATGAGGACGGCGAAGAGGAAAGCGTTGTCGCGGCCCCCGGTGCGACCGTGGCGGAAAAGACCGAAGAAAAGGACGAGACGCAAGAGCTCGATGCTGACGGAAACCCGATCACCTCTGATGATGACGATGAGGATGACGAGGACGATCAGGCAAACCTGTCGCTGGCCGCGATGGAGGCTGCGCTGAAGCCGCGCGTGCTCGAAACGCTGGACACAATCGCGGGCGACTACGAAAAGCTCGCGGAAATGCAAGACCTACGTATTTCGGCGGCGATCAACCATGACGATACCTTCTCCAAAAAAGAAGAGGGCGCTTATCAAACCCTGCGTCAGGAAATCGTTGATCTGGTGAATTCGCTTCATCTGCACAACAACCGGATTGAAGCCCTGATCGATCAGCTTTACGGAATCAACCGCCGCATCATGTCTATCGACAGCTCCATGGTGAAACTCGCCGACCAAGCCCGTATCAACCGCCGCGAATTCATCGATGAGTATCGCGGCTATGAGCTTGACCCCGGCTGGGTTGACCGCATTGCTGAGAAAACCGGCCGTGGCTGGGTCGCCTTGATCGAAAAGTCGCGTGAGAAGGTCGAAGACCTGCGTGCCGAAATGGCGCAAGTGGGCCAATATGTCGGCGTCGACATCACCGAATTCCGTCGTATCGTGGCGCAAGTCCAAAAGGGCGAGAAAGAAGCCCGTCAGGCGAAGAAAGAGATGGTTGAGGCCAACCTACGCCTCGTCATCTCAATCGCCAAAAAATACACGAACCGTGGCCTGCAATTCCTTGATTTGATTCAGGAAGGTAATATTGGCCTGATGAAGGCGGTCGATAAGTTTGAATACCGCCGCGGCTACAAATTCTCCACCTACGCGACCTGGTGGATCCGTCAGGCGATCACGCGCTCGATTGCGGATCAAGCCCGCACGATCCGTATTCCGGTCCACATGATCGAGACGATCAACAAGCTGGTGCGCACCGGGCGCCAGATGCTGCACGAAATTGGTCGGGAGCCCACGCCGGAAGAACTGGCCGAAAAGCTGCAAATGCCGCTCGAAAAAGTGCGCAAGGTGATGAAGATCGCGAAAGAGCCTATCTCCCTTGAGACGCCAATCGGCGACGAGGAAGACAGCCAGCTTGGTGATTTCATTGAAGACAAGAACGCAGTTCTTCCGCTGGACTCTGCCATTCAAGAGAACCTCAAAGAGACCACAACCCGTGTTCTGGCCTCCCTTACCCCGCGTGAGGAGCGCGTGCTTCGCATGCGTTTCGGCATCGGTATGAACACCGACCACACGCTCGAAGAAGTGGGCCAGCAATTCTCGGTCACACGGGAGCGTATCCGCCAGATCGAGGCCAAGGCGCTCAGAAAACTGAAGCATCCCAGCCGCAGCCGAAAGCTGCGGAGCTTCCTCGACCAATAAGAAAACGGGCGCCGCAGGGCGCCCTTTTTATTTCTTGGCCTCCTACGCCTGAAAATATGCTACACTCTATCTCGCGTGAATTTTCGGGAGGACTGTTCGATGCGCATTTTGAAATGGGTTTTCGGGGCGCTTGCCGTGCTCATCGTGGCATTCGTCGCCATAGGCATGCTTTTGCCGCGTGAGGTCACTGTTGAGCGGCAGGCCGCCATGAATGTGCCTGCAGAAAAGATTTTCCCTCATGTGAACAACCTCAAAGCCACTGAGGCCTGGTCGCCATGGCTCGGGATCGATCCATACGTGCAAACGACCTACAGCGAAATAGCCGAAGGGGTCGGCGCAAAAATGTCTTGGACATCCGAGGACCCGCAGGTTGGCAATGGTGCTATGGAGGTGATCGAAAGCGTGCCCAACAAGAGCGTAAAAAATGCGCTTGATTTCGGCGACATGGGAACAGCGATTGCAGACTACAAGCTGGTCGAGGAAGGTGGCGTGACCACCGTGACTTGGGGTCTGACGGCTGACATGGGCGTCGGACCGGTGGGCCGGTGGATGGGCTTGATGATGGATGATTGGGTCGGTGCTGACTATGAACGCGGCTTGGACAATTTAAAGGCATTGGTCGAACAGTGAGGACGCTGATCCTTGCCTTCGCCGTTGTCGCGACGCCAGCTGTGTCTTGTGGGATCGGCGAATACGAGGTTTTCGATTGTGCGATTTCTGGCGGCAAAAAACAGTTGCGCCTTTGCACAACGGAGCAGGCGGCGATCTATCGGTTCGGCAAAACCGGCAATGCGCCTGAGTTGGAGCTCTTTGCGCCTATTGAGCGCTTTGACTACAGGCCTTGGAACGGCATTGGGAGAACGCTTTATGAACAGGTCACGTTCACCAATCAAAGCTATGGCTACACGGTTTATGGCGTTTTTGATCGCTTGGCGGAAGAAGGCAACGCCGACCTCGAGGGCGGAGTCATTGTCACAGACGCAGGCGCCGAGATTGCCCATCTGACCTGCGATGCGGGTTCGGTAACGGCGCGGATGGATCTTTTCTACGAGTTGAAAACCCGTGCTGGGCAATGCTGGGACATTCAAAACCTCCTCTGGACAACTGATTGTCCGGTCGATTGAACGATGCAGAGCAGCTTTAGCATCGAGACGCAGGGCCAAGGCCTCTATGAATTCACGCAACACGTTGCCGCTTGGGTCGCACGCCAGAGCATCGATGAAGGCCTGCTGACCCTGTTCGTGTGCCACACATCCTGCTCATTGTTGATACAGGAAAACGCTGACCCCGAGGTCCAAACCGACCTTCGCAACTACTTCGCCCGCCTTGTGCCGCCAACGACCGATCCGTCAATGTCCTATTTGACCCATACCTATGAGGGGCCCGACGACATGCCCGCTCATATCAAGGCCGCAATGATGCCCGTGTCGCTGTCCATCCCTGTGAACGCCGGCCAAATGGTATTGGGCACTTGGCAGGGCATTTACCTCTTTGAGCATCGTGACAGGCCGCATAGCCGCTTGGTAGCGGCTCATCTTGGGGGTTAATTTCCCCTCTACCCAAACTGTGGTTGCGCCCCTATAGTGGCTGTGGATAACTGGGGAACAACACCCAGAGGTTTGAGAAGAGGGAAGTCAGGGATGCGTTGTCCGTTCTGTGGAAATGTTGACACTCAAGTGAAGGATTCACGCCCGGCGGAGGACCATGTGGCCATTCGGCGGCGCAGGTTTTGCCCCGCTTGCGGCGGGCGATTTACCACATATGAACGGGTACAACTGCGCGATCTGGTGGTGATTAAAACCTCCGGCAAGCGCGAAGACTTCGATCGCGACAAGCTGGAGCGCTCGATCCGCATCTCGATGCAGAAACGCCCAGTCGAACCAGAACGGATTGACCAGATGATTTCCGGCATCGTGCGTCGACTGGAAAGCATGGGGGAGACGGATATCCCGTCCACATCGATCGGCGAGATCGTGATGGAAGCGCTTGCCCGCATCGATACCGTGGCTTACGTGCGTTTCGCCTCCGTTTACAAAAACTTCCAGGCCGCTGACGACTTCGAAGAATTTGTCTCCGAGCTGCGTCCACCTAGCTCCAAAGACGAGTAGCGCAATGGCGAACGCATCGACAGAGGTCGATGCCCGTTGGATGGCGCTTGCGCTGACGCTTGGGCGGCGCGGGCATGGGCGCGTTTGGCCAAACCCGGCTGTCGGCTGCGTTTTGGTCAAAGAGGGCCATGTCATTGCACGAGGTTGGACGCAAGATGGTGGCAGGCCCCACGCCGAGCGGCATGCGCTGGACCAAGTGGGCAACGCGGCGCAGGGCGCTACGGCCTATGTCACTTTGGAACCTTGTGCGCATACCGGGCAGACGCCTCCCTGTTGCGAGGCACTGATTGAGGCCAAAGTCGCCCGCGTCGTGGTTGCTTGCGATGATCCCGACCCGCGCGTGGCGGGACGTGGGATAGAACGGCTGCGCGCCGCAGGCATCACGGTCACAACTGGCGTGTTGGAAGCGGAGGCACGGCGCGATCACGCAGGTTTTCTGAACCGTATCACACAAAACCGCCCTTTCGTGACGCTGAAACTCGCCCAAAGTCTCGACGGGCGCATCGCCACGTCCACCGGTCAAAGCCAATGGATCACCGGGCCGGACGCCCGCCGTCGTGTCCATGCGCTGCGCGCGCGGCATGACGCGGTTTTGGTCGGCGCAGGCACAGCCCGCGCCGATCTGCCATCGCTGACCGTGCGCGGCATAGGGGCGGATCGTCAGCCGGTGCGTATCGTTCTCAGCAGTGCTCTCGACCTGCCGACCGAAGGTCCATTGTTTGACACCGCAAAACAAGCCCCGGTTTGGCTGGTGCATTGCGCAGATGCGCCGACAAGCGCGCAAGAGGCCTGGCGCGACGCAGGTGCAAAGCTCTTCCCGCTTGGAAAGAGCGGTGTCGACGCCCCTGACGCGATGAAGGCATTGGCCGAGGCCGGTATCACTCGTTTGTTTTGCGAAGGCGGCGGCGGGCTCGCATCGTCTTTGGTCACAGCGGGTCTCGTTGACGAGTTGGTCGTCTTTTCTGCTGGAGTTGTCCTTGGCGGCGATGGCTTGCCTGCGATGGCAGCGCTTGGCCTCGATCAGCTTTCCGAGGCAGCGCGCTTTGAGTTGGTGCATGCCGAACAGGTTGGCGCTGATTTGATGCAGGTCTGGCGCGCGCCACAAACCCCGATCTAGGTGTCGTAATACGACCGGTACCAATCAACGAATTGCGTCATCCCGTCCTCAATCGACATCGACGGGGCATAGCCGGTCAGCCTTTTCAGCAGCGTGGTGTCGGCCCATGTCGCGGGCACGTCTCCGGGCTGCATATCCATGAAATTCTTCTGCGCTTCGATCCCGGTTGCGGCTTCAATCGCTTCAATGAAGGTCATCAGATTGACGGGCGCGCCGTTCCCGATATTGACGATCCGCCAAGGGGCGACCGTTGACAGGCTGTCGCCCGCCTCGATGTCACCCGCGTCGGCAGGACGCTCTGGCGCAGCATCAATCAACAGCCGGATTCCTTCAACCAAATCGGTCACATAAGTGAAGTCGCGCTTCATATCCCCGTGGTTGTAGACATCAATTGTGCGTCCTTCGAGGATCGCTTTGGTAAACTTGTAGGGCGCCATATCAGGCCGCCCCCATGGGCCGTAAACCGTGAAAAACCGAAACATCGTCGTCGGAATGTCGTAGAGATGCGCGTAGCTATGCGCCATCGCCTCATTGGCCTTCTTGGTCGCTGCATAGAAGCTGACCTGTGCATCCGCTTTGTCAGTTTCGCGATACGGCATGTGTGTGTTCGCGCCATAGGCCGAGGAGGTGGAGGCCATCAAAAGATGGGCAGGCTTATGCGCGCGCGCGGCCTCCAGGATGTTGAAGCTGCCCACCAGATTGGCGTCGACATAGGCGCGTGGGTTCTCGATCGACCAACGCACGCCCGCTTGGCCTGCCAAATGCACCACAACATCGGGCCTGTGCGTGTCGAAAAGCTCCATCACCAGCCCGTCGGCTTCGAGCAGGCCTTCGACGGGCACAAACCCATCGGATTGGCTCAGCATCGCATGGCGCCGTCGTTTGAGACTGACGTCGTAGTAATCCGAAAACCCGTCCAGCCCCACGACCTTGTAGCCGTGCTCCAAAAGCACCTTGCTTAAGTGGTAGCCAATAAACCCGGCAGAGCCTGTGATCAGTGCGCATTTTGCCATGGTGCCGGTCCTCTTTCAGGTTCACAGGCCTTTTATGACGGTTTTTCTTGAATTGCATCGCCAATTTGCTGTCATTGGTGCGAGGGGCACAGACTGTGTGAGGCAAATAGTATGAAGTTTTTCGACGCGTTGATTGGCGGCAAAGAAAACGAAGCAGAAACGGGTACGGCAGAGGCGGGGCACCTCCCGGCGCCGGAACAGCCACTTTTCGTCGTTGGTGACATCCATGGGCGCGCGGACCTCCTTGAAGAATTGCTTGAAAAAGTCGATGCCGCGATTGGCGAGAGGGGCCTCAAGGGCCCAAAACTTGTCTTTGTCGGCAACCTGATCGACCATGGCCCGCAAAGTGAGCGGGTCCTTGAGCGGTTGCGCGAGCTGAGTACAGAGTTCCCCGACAATGTCGTCTGCCTGCTTGGAAACCACGAGCAAATGCTGCTCGATTTTCTCGATACGCCCGTTGCGCGCTGCGCCCGCTGGGCCAAGGAAGGCGCTGACGCGACCTTTTCCAGCTATGAGATTTCGTTGGGGGAGAGTGGGCTGACCTCTGACAACGCGGACGCCGCCGCCGAGTTCCTGAAAGGGGCGTTGCGCTCAAAGCGGCTTGATTGGTTGCGCCAACGGCCGTCCCATCTTGTCAGCGGAAATGTGCATGTGGTTCATGCAGCCGCCGACCCGCGCCGCGCCATGAGCGAACAGAGCACGCGCGTTCTGACATGGGGCCACCCCGAGTTTCTGACAGTGGCCCGAAACGACGCCCAATGGATCGTTCATGGCCATAGCCGGGTAGAAGACGTCGGCGAGAAAGACGGCCGGATCGGCATCGATACAGGTGCTTGGGAAACTGGCGTTTTGACCGCTGCCATGATTTTGCCCGACGGGACGCTCGATTTCATCCAAACAGGGTAAAGTTGCGGCTCTCAGCGCCGCCAGAAAGGCGCGAACCGTGAAAAGGCCCGTTGCAGCTTTGACAGCAGTCGGTTGCTTGGCGCCGGTTGAGGAATTTCGCCGCTGATCAACCGTTCAACGGCCACTTCTGGCGGGCAGGGCTGCTTTGTTTTTGGATCAAAGTAGCGCGGGTAATCAATAAGGGCGGCATGAGCCAGCTGATCGATGGTGGGACGTGCCATCCGGCGCGCCGGTGCCGTCATCCGGTCGTCGGTCAAGCCCCATCCCGCATAAAAAGGCAGGCCGTAGCAGGTGACCGGAAGGCCGCGCAGCAGAGCCTCAAACCCCAAGAGAGAGGTCATCGTTGCGACCCGGTCGCATTCCGCCAATGCTGCGCTGGCGTCGCCGTCATTCAAGATCATGTCGGCGCCGTCTGGGGTCTCGCCTTGCCGCAGCCCGGCCGCCACGTCAGGGTGGGGCTTAAAGAGGATAAGCGCCTCCGGGTAGTCCCTGCGCACTGCCTCGAGCAAAGCCCGATTGGTGGTAATCGTACCCGTCCCAAAACGGATCGAGGCGTCATCTTCGACTTGCCCGGGCACAAGGATAACCTCCCGCTCGCCTGCGTCGAAATCCATTTCACTGGCTGGCAAGTTGTACTTACTCACGCCATGTTTGATGATTTTCCGTCGCAGCTTTGTGACGCGGGAAATGGCATATTCAGGCAATGTGGGGCTGTCATTTATCAAATCCTCCAGATCGCTCGGCGCATTCGGGTCATAGTAAATGCCTTGCCCATCTTTCACGAGCGAGAGGGGCGGGATCAACGAAGCCCCCAACCCACGAGAGCGCAAAAAGCCGTCCTCAACCCGAAAAAGCGGCGGGCTGGTCGCGAGCCGCGTTAATCCATCTGACTTGCTGGCCCAGCTGAGAAGCGGCCGCTCATCCGGTTCGTCAGGCGGTTCAAATACCAATGCCTGCTTCTGGCCGAAAAATTCGCGTAGATGCGGATGTTTCCAGCGGCTCATATTCAGGGCCACATAGCCCGCTTGATCTTCCGCCTCAGCGCGACACTGCGCCTCCAGCGTGTCGATTACCTGTTCGATCTCGCAAAGACGGTCTCGGTAGGGATCATACCATTTCGGGTAAAGCATCATCGCGCCTGCAAACAGTTGGGCGCGGGTAAGACGACGCTGCCGTCGGTCAATCGGTTGGTGGTCCTCGGTCAGACCCCAACCGGCGTAAAAGGGCTGCCCAAACACGACCGGTTTGTGCCCTGCCAAGATCGCCTCGAACCCCATGCCCGAGCTGACAGTGTAGACGGCAATCGCCCCCGCAAAAAGCTGCTGTGGGCTGTAGCGTGCAGTGACAAGCTCCATCCGCTCGTTCAGATGCTCCGGCCCGAAATGACCGTCGCGGAACCCAGCGACTGTGTCGGGATGGCTCTTGATCAGAATGCGGGCGCCGGGATGGTCCTGTTGTGCAAAGACCAGCATCTCACGAAATGCGGCGACGGAACCCCCGCCGTAAGTGATGGACGCGTCGTCGCGGGTTTGATCCAGCACCAACACGTATCCCGGCTCTGGTTCCGGCAGGTCGAGGTCAAAATCGTTGTATTTCGACAGATGTAGATCCTGTAGACGCGCAATTGCATCGCGCGCACGGTTCAACAGAGCCGCGTCATCAAGCGGGGAAGTCACGAGAAGGCTCTCAAGGTCGGAGGGGCCTGAGCTGTCAAAGTAGGGGCGTTGATGGTCGATTGTCAGGCCGAGCGGGGGCTCGCCCGTGCGGCCAGACTTGATCGAGCGCAGAAAAGCGTCCTCAACATGGATCAACTGCGCGCCTGTCAGTTCCCCTACTTTTTCGCCCCGCCCAGAGGTAGGGCTTTTGCCCCAAACAGCGATTTGATCTTCCGGGCCAGGTTTGCCCAGCGTCAGGTCAAAGCCTGCAAGATCAAGGATGCGGCGCACCTGTATTTGCGTGAAAAAACCGCCATTGAAATAGAAAACCCGCGCGCGGTGGGAGGTGCCGGGCGCGGGTTTTGTCGGGACCTTCGTCCCTCCTGTCATGTTAGTCGCTGCCGGCGGCTGTCGCCAGTGCGTTGGCCGAGGCCAGCGATCCGGTGAGCGCGGAGATGGTTTTGTTCCACGTCACGAACGGCGCTTCGGTCACATACATTGTGTCACCGTCCCGGATGACAAAGTCGCGGGCTTCAAACATGCCCGTGGGCTCCGTCAGGTCCAGCACGTAGACCATACGCTGGTCGCCTTGCAGGTCGTTGCGGGCAAGCACGGTGTTTGCGATCGCGTCAGGCTCGTTGCGGAAGACAAAAACGCCTGTCGGGTCCGCGAGGTTAGAGTTCAACCCGCCCACTTGCGCAATGGCCTCAATCGCCGAGAGCGTTTGTGTTGTGAATTCGAGGCGGCTTTGCGCCCCGGTTGCACCAAGAACGGTGAAGGCGCGGGTGTCTTGTTCGACCAAGATGCGGTCGCCGCCGCGCAGTGCGATGTCAAATTTGGGGTCGGAATAGAGGTCTTCAAACCAAACGCGCGAGGTATGCGCACCGCGGATCACGTTGATTTGTGCTACTTCTGGCGGGATCGAAATGCCACCGGCCCGTGCAATCATCGCAGAAAGGGTGCGGGTCGGACGCTCAATCGCGTAAAGGCCTTGGCTGCCAACGCCGCCCACCAGCGACACGGTCGAGCCGTCACCGGCCACGCGTCGCACAATGACCTGCGGGTCAGGGGTTTGCGTATTCAGCTTGTTGGTGATCACGCGGCGCAGGCTTTCGGGCGTGTTGCCAGCGGCGCGGATGCGTCCGGCATAAGGCACAAAGATGAAGCCGCTGCCATCAACCTGCACCTCATCAAGTGGCGTGGCGTTGCCACCTTCACCTGCGAGCAGCCCGTCATCGACGTTTTCGTAGATCAGCAGACCCAGCGTGTCGCCCGGATTGATCGTGTCCGACCCCAGGACGCCCGCATTCAGGAACCCGTCAGAGAAACCCAAAACCGGCTGAACCGATGTGGCCCGTGTGACGCGGCTGTTGACCGAGACCACAAACGCGTCGCCATCCTTTTGGACGGATCCCGCGAATATCTCGCGCTTGCCCGGACCCGTGCGGGGCAGGCCACATGATGCGACGATTGCTGCAATTATGACAAAGGACGCAATACGGGCGCCCTTTTTGGAAAAGATAGACACTGCCTCGGCTCCTCGTTGGGATACTGCCTTAAGTTTTTCTTTTAACCCTATAGAATCGAGTTGAAAAAGAAAGCCTCAGCTTGAACGTATGAGCGTCAACTGTTGCCGTGGCGTCGCAGTGCCCGCCGTGAGCGCGTCATAGGGGTCATCCGGGCTCAGCATCATGTCAACGACCTGACGCAGCAATTGCCGCCGGCCCCGTGCCGAATAAAACCCACCCGGAATCTGAGAGGTTTCAAGCAAATAGTGCCGGTAATCTCGATAAGCGCGGCTGTCGGGCCGCGTCGGGTGGGTGAAGAAATCGCCCAGACCCTGCGTTGAGACAAATTCTGGCTTGTTATAGACGGCATCGCCAAAAGCCTTGATCGGCAGTCCGCGCCAAAGCACTTGTTGGCCAGCGGTAGAGTTGACCGTGACGGCACTGCGCGCCGTATCCAGCAACCGCGCGAGCTTGCCGCCGCGCACATAATGCACCCGATCAGAGACGCCATGGACCGCGGCCCGTCGCGCGATCTCCCGCTTCAACGGCACCCGCCCGTCCTCCAAGGGATGCGCCTTCAAAACCAAGTGGTGATGATGCGGCGCGCCTCTCGCAAAACCGTCAATCACCAATTCCAAAAACTCTGACATGGTGGAGAACGGGGAATGGTCTTGGAAGCTTGCATCATGTTGCAATTGCAAAAGGCAAAGGTGGTAGGGGAACCCGCCGCGCATGACGCGCAGTGTCGCGATCCATCGCTCAATTCCCGTAAAAGGAAGCGTCAGCAACCGTCTGATATAAAGACGAAATTCCTTTGTTATCGGCAGCGCGCGATGTGGCTTGAAGTTCCGGTAAGCGCTGTTCCTTAGGAAAACAAAATAGTGGTAGAGCGCGCCATAAAAGATGTGGTGGCGCATGTCGCCCCATGTGGTCGGGGCCTCGCTCATGCTATGGTCTAAGCCTTCCAAATCCGCGCGCATCTGGGCCACGTCCATTGCCATCAGGCGGGAATTGCCGTTACTGCCGCCGCGCTCATAGGTCACCCAGTAAGGGCGCAGATACCCTTCTTCAAAGACATGGATGCGCAGGCCCGCGTCGCGCGCAGCCTTGATGGCTTCGGCATGGATCGGGCGCGTATCGCCGTAAAGGACCAAATCGGTGATCCCCTTTTCAGCAATCAACTCCGTGCAACGCTCCGGCCATGCGCCGTGGTCGTCGCGGAAAGGAATAAAGTGCGCTTTGCGGGGCCAGAACGCTTCGTCACCCTTGTTAAAGCCCACGCGCCAAGTCGTATGGCCCGCCTGTACCAGCATTTCGCTCAGACGATGGAAAAAGGGCCCATGCGGGCCTTGAAGGAAAAGAAACCTGCGGTCTGCGTCGGGCATTTTTCCCCTCATTTTTTCACGCGCTTTGCGCGATGCTAGCCGTGATGCGCTGCGTTGCTTCGACAAAACGCATGTGTAGCGGTCGAATTGGTCGCGATTGTGGCATCCAAGCGACCTTGCGAGCCTGCCTTCGCCGCGCTAATTCCCAACTAGTCACAAGAGGTTTCGAAAATGTTCACTGGCATCATCACCGATATCGGCCGTATCACCGAGCTGGAGCAACGCGGCGATCTGCGCGCCCGCATCGAGTGTGGCTATGATATGAAAACCGTCGATCTCGGCGCCTCGATTGCCTGCAATGGCTGTTGCCTGACCGTTATCGCGATAGGTGACGATTGGTTCGATGTCGAAATCTCCGCCGAGAGCGTTTCGAAGACCAATATCGGCGATTGGCAGCAGGGCAGTCGCATCAACCTCGAACGCGCGTTGAAAGTCGGCGATGAACTGGGCGGCCATATCGTGTCAGGCCATGTCGACGGCGTCGCCGAGATCACCGCAATGCTAGATGAGGGCGACAGCACGCGCGTCACACTGAGTGCACCCGACGCGCTGGCAAAATTCATCGCGCCAAAAGGCTCCGTTGCCCTCAACGGCACGTCCTTGACCGTCAATGAGGTGGATGGCGCAACGTTTGGCATCAATTTCATTCCGCACACCAAGGCGGTCACCAATTGGGGTGATGCGCGTGTTGGGGACCGCATCAACCTCGAAATTGATACGCTCGCCCGCTATGTCGCGCGTCTGCAAGACTGGTCATGAGCGGTCCACAGCACATGCTTGGCCACAATAACGGCCCGTCAATGGAGGCGGGCTACACTTGGCGCAAACACAGTTGGACCAAAGCGCGCGCAGCGCTTCTGCCAAACCTTCCGATCGAAGTTTTGCGCAGCCGTGTGAAACGCGCCAAAGCGCTTGGCCTACCTTATAAGACTTATGCCTCAGTACGCGCCTCAACAGGGCGCGATGTGTTGGGGTTCTTGTTTTCAAACAACGCGTTGCGGGTTTTACGCCAAAACCAACCTATGCCGTCCGCGCGCGCGGCAAAGCTTTGCGAAACCGAAGCGAAACTCGCGGCACTTGCCCACGCGCCGCTCGACCCAGAAGCGCTCACACGGCTCTTGGCGCTGCAAGATTTGCACCTCGACGCAGTCGGTCGCGCGCCGCATTTCTCTAAACCCTGGTCCGAGATTGCCAGCGCGGTCGAAATGCCGCTGCGGCTGGCAAACTTGCCGCGCGACGGCGTGCTTATGGTCGGCGATACGCGGTTTGAACAAGACTGGTCCGAGGCGGCCAAGCTTGCCGGTTTCCTAAGCTCGGATCGCTACTTCGCAAACACCACTCGCTAACATATTTTTGTCCCAAACCTGTTCTATGCATTCCAGATCAGCAATCGAGAGGCGAATTTATGCGACGTGGAACAGGGCTTTGTCTTGCACTCTCTTTTCTCGCGGTCCCAGCTCAGGCCAGTCAACCTATCAGCACGTCCATGGCGGAGTGCGCGGGGCTGGCCTTTGCCACCTCCGACTTCATCAATACGCCGGCCCGGCGTGATTTCGTCGTCGAAGTTGCAAATATCTGGGCGGATGAGGCGGAAAAGGCCTCAGGCGTGGACATGACGGATTTCATCAACGAAACCGCCGACAGGTGGAGCGAAAAAGGGGCGATGATGGTCATTGGTCAAGACTATAAGGACTGGACCAAGTATTGCGGTGCGCTTGCGCGTCACCGCAAGATCGAAATGCCCCCGCGACCGTAGATGCGCCGATAAGCGCGCCGCGTCACCCTTTTCAAGGCCCACCAAACGCACTATCTGCGTCCTACCCAAAGGACGCTGCCCATGACTGACTACTCCGACGCCATTTCCGCAATTGACGAGATCATCGAGGACGCGCGCAACGGGCGCATGTTTATCCTTGTCGATCATGAAGATCGCGAGAATGAGGGCGACCTGGTGATCCCCGCGCAAATGGCGACACCCGAGGCGGTCAATTTCATGGCCACCCACGGGCGCGGGCTGATTTGTCTGACGCTGCCGGGCGAGCGGATCGACGCTTTGGGTCTGCCTTTGATGGCGTCCTACAACTCCTCTCGGCACGAAACCGCCTTCACCATTTCCATCGAGGCGCGTGAGGGCGTGACCACCGGTATTTCCGCTCATGATCGTGCCCGCACGATCGCCGTGGCCATTGATGCGTCCAAGACCGGGGCCGACATTGCGACGCCGGGCCATGTCTTCCCGCTGCGCGCGCGTGACGGCGGGGTACTTGTCCGGGCGGGGCACACGGAAGCCGCTGTTGATGTTTCCCGCCTTGCCGGGCTCAACCCGTCAGGTGTGATCTGCGAAATTATGAACGATGACGGCACCATGTCGCGCTTGCCTGATCTCGTCGCCTTCGCGCAGCGCCACAATCTGAAAATCGGCACGATCAGCGACCTGATCGCCTATCGCCGCCGCCACGACAATCTGGTCAAGCAGGCGTCCGAGACGCAGATGACATCGCAGTTCGGTGGCGACTGGACCATGCGCGTTTTCGCGGATGAAACCCAAGGCGCCGAACATATCGCGCTGACCATGGGCGATCTGACGACCGATGCACCGGTTCTGACGCGGATGCACGCGCTCAACCCGATCGAGGACGTGCTGGGCCTCGGCCCGTCGCCGGCCGATGAGCTGCGCAACGCGATGAAGGTCATAGCTGCCGAGGGGCGCGGCGCGGTGGTTCTGCTCCGCGACACAACGATGAAGTTGGTGACGGATGGTGAGGTCTCGCCCCAGACACTGCGCCAATACGGGCTTGGCGCGCAGATCCTCGCGGCTCTCGGCCTCAGTCGGTTGGAACTGCTGACCAATCACGGCACGCCAAATGTGGTGGGCCTCGACGCCTATGGGCTGGAAATCACCGGCACCCGCAAAATTCCGAGAGAGGGATAGGACATGGCCAAGACCGAGACGCATCACATCATGGACACGCCCACATTCGATAAGCCCACCAAGCTGCTGATCGTGGTGTCACCATACTATAAAGACATTGCGGATAACCTGCTCGCGGGGGCCAAGTCTGAGATTGAAGCCGCCGGTGCAGCCTATGAGGTGGTCGAAATGCCTGGCGCGCTGGAAATCCCGCCTGCGATCCGTATCGCTGATCGCCAGGGCGATTTCGACGGCTATGTCGCGCTCGGCTGTATTATTCGCGGCGAGACCACGCATTACGACACGGTCTGCAATGACAGCTCGCGCGGATTGATGCTTCTGGGCCTTCAAGGCTGCAATATCGGCAATGGCATCCTGACGGTTGAAAACCGTAAGCAAGCCGAAGTCCGCGCTGATCCTAAGGACCAAAATAAAGGCGGCGGGGCGGCTGCTGCGGCCTTGCATCTGATCGCGATGCAGCGCACATACGGCCCGAAATCAAAGGGCCTGGGCTTCCGCCCCGGCGGCAAAGATACTGATGACGACGGAAGCTTCCAGATCGCATGACGCTCTCAAATAACCAGAAACGGGCGATGAAATCCGCCTCTCGCCTCTACGCGGTGCAGGCGCTCTTTCAGATGGAGCATTCCAACCAAAGCATCGACGCAGTGCGTGCTGAGTTCGAAGATCACCGTTTCGGCGCTGTCTATGAGGGCGAGGAAATGATCGAGGGTGATATCGACACGTTCCGCGCGCTGCTGGAAGGTGCCGTATCCGAACAGCGCGAGATCGACCAGCTCGCTGACCGCGCCATCGTCGAGAAGTGGAAAATCGACCGCATCGACCCCACTTTGCGCGCCCTTTTTCGCGCGGCAGGGGCCGAGATGGTCGCGGGTAAAACGCCCCCGAAAGTCGTGATTGTCGAGTTTGTCGACGTGGCCAAGGCCTTTTTCCCGGAAGGGCGGGAGCCAAAATTCGTCAATGCGGTGCTTGATCATATGGCCCGCGAGGCGCAACCAGACGCGTTTTAGCCGGCGCGCGTTTTCGCCCTAAAGGCGGCAAGCCCCCCAACAAACAAAAGCGCACCAAGCGCGAGAATGGCCCAAGACATGCTGCGCCCGCCGCCCCGGAACGTGGCATCAAGCCCCGTGATCCGAAGCTGATGGTAGTCGCCCGGTGTCATTGAAATGGGAAACGTGCCTGCGGGCGCGTTCAACGCAAAAGACTGCGTTTTCGTTGCGACGCCTTGGAACTGCACTTCATCCTCGCTGGAATAGGTGAACCTTACAGTCTGAGGTGCAACTTCATCGCCATATGAAATCATGACATCGGCATATGGTCGGCCGAGGCGGTCCTGCCTATCGCGCTTCCCCGTCGCTTTCAGCACGACGCGAAGCGGCAGGTCCGCCTCATCAATCGTCACGCTATGCGGCTCTTGGCTGCCGGTCTGATCGAAAACACGCGCGGCGCTTATCGTATGGCCCGAAAAATATTGCACATAGGCGACCTCACCGACGACAACCACTGCGCCCAGACAGATCAATCCTATTGCGACAATTCTGCCAATCATCTTAAGTCCACTCCGACCTATCAGGTTGGCGCAGGCTGAATGATCTCTAAGGCAGAACTAAGTCGAGAAAATGCAAAAATGTCGCGTCATCTGAGCTTTAGCTGGTGCAGCTCGCAGTTCTGACCAATGCGCGACTGGTGTTGTCGAAGACACCAAACACCTCGCCAGAGACGCCGCTCAACGTAACGGTCGCGCCTGCGATCTCGCTATCCGTCACTTGAATTTGGCCCAAAGCGCTGTGGCGCAAGGTGTCATCCACATCAATTGTGAAGGCAACACTTTGGCCAGCTGGCAGGCCATTTAAGGTCAGCGTGATCTCGCTATCGCCGTCAGAAACGGGGCTCACGCTGTCCAGCACGCTTTCACCGGCGACGGTCTCATAGGGTTGGAACACCTCGACGCCTGCGCCCGCGCCGGTGGTGTCAAAAATCAGCCCGGCGGCGCTTTCACCCAGATCGAGGGTCAGGGTTGCCGCGCCAATCGCGCAGTCCCCAACATTTGTGAAGGTAAACCTGTCTTTCGGGGCGCCTTCGCGGAACTCAACGGCGATATTAGCGGCAGCCGGGGTTGCGGCAAGCAGCGCAATGGCAAGAAAATACTTCATGTTGAGACGATCCCTGTTCTGGCCCTGTTCTGGTTTCCCGTGACAGGTAGTGCGACGCAAGGTCGCGTCCAGCGTTACGGCGTTTTACGTTTGGTCTGCGCGCCAAGCTCAGCCTCAAACGCGTCTTGAGCCATCCCTTCGCGCAAGGCACGGGCGAAATACTCCGCCTGACTTTCCGGGATCAAACCGCCCACGGGCGGGTCGCTGTCCAGGTTCGTCGGAAACGCGTAGCCTTCGGCCGCGGCGGCAATAACTCGGGCTTGCGTCGCCTGAGATTGGCCTTGCAACACAGGGAACAATGAACGGCACATGGCGTCGCGATCCAAAGCCTCGATAGAACGCCCAAAGGGCGATCCGACCTGCAGCAGATTTGCCAACCTGTACTGGTCGGATGTCACGTTGTCGCCTGAACCATGCATCACCGCCGGGTTGAAAAACACAGCGTCGCCCTTCTCCAAGGGCAGCTGCGTACGGTTGGCTTTGAAATAGTCCTGAAATTCGGGGCGGGAGAACGCGACATAGCCTTCCAAAAATTGCTGCGAATAGGGCAGGTAGAGCGTGGGGCCGGTCTCCAACGGCATGTCACAATGCGCGACCGCGCCTTGCAACGTCAAAAGCGGCGACAACCGATGCACTTGCGCCGGATACGTGGCCACGCGCGCGGGATCCATAAAGCCCAGATGATAGTCGCGATGTGCGGTCTGCGCCGCGCCGCCGGGGTTCACGCGGTTGACTTGTGCGGTCAGTTGGTAGCCTTGACCCAGCCACGCACGGCACGTCAAATCAATTGCAGGTGCATCAAAGTAAGCAGCGAAATTTGCCGGGTCCGCGAGGCAGTGTTTCTGTGCCGCGTTCCAGACCCGATCATTGGCGCCAGGTTTGGCAAAATGATCGCCGCCGCCCGTGTCGCGTTCCGCCTCGATCATGCGCTCGAACAAGGACGTCGCGGCGTCGATCACGCTCGTATCGCGCAGCGCGCCTTTGATCGCCACAATCCCCGGCCCGGTGTCAAAGGCGCGGTTTAGCTCCGCCATCAGCGCAGGCGCGTCCTGGACTGTCTCAAAACGGCTGCCGTCATAGACAACCGTGTTCTGAATGATCTCCGCCGCAAAGGGGTAGTCGTTTTTGAGTGTCTCGCGCTCGACGACTGCGCGAAGCGTGTCGAGGTCGCCCGATGTGGCGCTCAGCCAAGGGCTAGGGTGAGTTGTCGTCAGCATAAGGCCTCCCCGCATGTGCTGAGCAACTTTAGCCCGCGAGGACCCGGGGCGGTCAAGGGCAGGAGTGACGGAACCACCCAAACGTAAGGGAGCTTATTCCCGCAGACCTGTATATACAGGTGGGCGCCAGGTAACTGAACCAGGGTCCAGACAGAGCCAGCTCCCGCGGAATTGCTTAAGGCCACCGGAATGTAGTCCCTATGGCACGGGATGGGCAGAACCGTCACCCCACCAGATAGGCCTGCGGGCTGGCACTGGCAAGATGTGCAATGGTCGCGGGAGCCATGTGGCGAAGGACAAAATTTGGCCGTATCTGATCACCGGCTTTGACCACTAGGGCCAAAAACATGGTCTCTTAGTCGGCATGCGCGTCCGCGCGCATTCGGGCCAGATGCTCGTCCCAGCCTTTGTCGAGCGCCAGCGTCAACCCGAACGCCTCTATGCCTTGCGGCAACCCCGAATGGGTCAGAGATAGCTTGGTTCCGCCCGGCACGTCTTCAATCACCCAATCAACGGCGCTGACCGCATCGCCCATGGGCGTGATCGTGAACGTGTATGACAGCCGCTCATAGGGCTGCATTTCAGTGACCTTGCCCCACATCAGCTTATCGCCACTTTCCGTTCCAAACATGGCGTAGTCTTCGCCGTCGGTGAGTTGGGTTTTGGGCTTGTGAAACCAAATGCCAAGCTTGTCTGGATCTGTGAGATAGGCCCAAACAGTTTCTGGGGATGCCTTTAGGAAGATCGTTTTCTTGATAACGGTGTCAGGCATGGGGGGTGTCCTTTTCTATGGCAGACTTCAAGGCTGTCAGGCGGTCGTCCCAGAACTGATCGAAAAACTCGAACCAGTCGAAGAGCGGCGCGAAGCCTTCCTTGTTGAGTGCATTGATTTTCTCGCGCCCGCGCGGTGTCACGGTGATCAATCCGCCATCGCTGAGCAGCGTGAGGTGTTTTTTGATGGCGGCGCGGGTCATGTCAAAATTCTCGGCCACTTGCGCGATGGTCATATCCTGTGCCGCCAAATGGCGCAGAATGTCGCGCCGTGTTGGATCAGCCAAGGCGCGAAAGGTTTGCTGTTCAGTATGGGTCGATGCTGGCATGTAGCGGTCCGTAAAAGAGATACCATTTGGTATCGTAAATATGTGATACTATTTGGTATCATGTCAAGTGCTTGATTTTTGTTTACGTTTTGTTCACAGTTGGGCCATGCGAGATGAACAGACGCGATCCCCTTTACCTGGCCAGCTTCTGGCGCGCGGCGTGTGCAGGCATTTGGCCGGTCATGGCTTCGTCTGCGTTGAAGAACTTGTGCCCGATCGCGGCCTTCGCGTGGATGTGATGGGGCTTGGCCCCAAGGGCGAGATTTGGGTCGTTGAGTGCAAGTCGTCGCGTGCGGATTTCCAAACCGACAGCAAATGGCAAGGCTATTTGGAATGGTGTGACCGCTATTTCTGGGCAGTAGATGAGGCGTTTCCCTCTGAGATGTTGCCAGAGGATACCGGCCTGATCATCGCCGACGCCTATGACGCGGAGATCATCCGCATGGCGCCGGAGGCAAAGCTCGCGGCCGCACGCCGCAAAGTACTGACAGCAAAATTTGCGCGGCACGCGGCACGGCGCCTACACGGGTTACGCGATCCGGAGTTCCAACAAGGATTTGCGTGATCCAAAGGCGCGCCTGCGGCGCAAGCCATGTTTTGCGTTCTTGGGGCGTGTAACGCCCCGCCACGCGGGCATCCCCAAACGGCGCGATTTCCAAAATGACGTTAAAGCGCCTTAGCGTTTTTTGGACAGGCTGCGCGCGCGGGCGGCGGCAGCTTTGATTTCCTCAGCGATTTCTTCGGCTTCCTCTGGATCAAAGTCAAACGGCAGGTCAATGCCGTCGCCTTGGACATAGAGCCGGACCATCCCCAAATCGGTCGGGCCGATCTGCAGATTGGCTGCGATTTCGCTTTCGGTATTGATGCCCATTCCTGCGCTCCTTTTGGCCTGCGCCCTAGCTACAAACTCACGCGCATTCTTGCAAGTTCGGGCACAGAGAGCGCTTGCATTCATGGCAGGCCAACGCTAAATCACCCTTCGTGTGCCGCCTTAGCTCAGTAGGTTAGAGCGCTTGATTGTGGATCAAGAGGTCCCTGGTTCGAGACCAGGAGGTGGTACCATCTTCCCAAATGTTCAGTCTGTTACGAGGTCGACGCTTTGGGTCAACGCGCCGCTTGCGCGGTCGAAAACCAAGAGACGCTGATCGGTTGTCACCACGCCGTACCACGTCGCACCTTGGGTGAAGCTTTCCGCGATGGCGCCGGCAGGCAGCGTGATTTCATCGGGCAGGGTCAAGTCAGGCGTTGAGGCCGGCTGAAGGCGGATGACAAGCAGGGCCACGATCACTACAACGCCCACAATCATCACCGCGGTCAGGGCCGTCACCAACCGGCGCAGAAAGCGCAGATTGGCAGGTTCGACCGGTTCAACCTCCGAGGGGTCCATGTCTGACGTCACGATAGTCTCCGTTGAAATCACCGGCGGGGCCGATACCAGGCTGGATAAAGCATTGGCCCGCGACGTGCCAGTGGCCGCAAACCTGTCGCGATCGCGCATCGCTAGGTTGATCGCAGAGGGGGCGGTGCTCAGGGATGGCAAAGTCATGTCTGACCAAAAAGGCCAGGCGCGCCCAGGCGAGATTTACGAGCTGCGCATTCAAGCGCCCGCCGAGGTCGCAACCGGCCCGGAAGAGATACCTTTGGACGTGGTGTTTGAGGATGCGTCGCTGATCGTGGTCAACAAGCCTGTGGGAATGGTCGTCCACCCAGCGCCCGGCTCGCCCTCAGGCACGTTGGTCAATGCGCTGCTGCATCACTGCGCAGACAGTTTGTCCGGGATCGGCGGTGAGAAACGACCGGGAATTGTGCACCGTATTGATAAGGACACGTCCGGGCTTCTGGTTGTCGCAAAATCCGACGAGGCGCATCACGGGTTGGCAAAGCAATTCGAAAAGCACAGCGTTGAACGCCACTACCGCGCGCTGTGCTACGGCGTGCCTGATGCGGCTGATCCGCGGTTGCGCGGGCTTGCGGGCGTTGATTTTGAAACGGCCAATATCTTGCGCGTGAACGCCAATCTAGCGCGCCATAAGACCGATCGCCAAAAGCAGGCGGTGGTTAAGAATGCGGGCCGTCATGCCGTCACGCGCGCACGCGTGGTTGCGCGCTTTGGGGAGCCCCCGGTCGCGGCTTTGCTCGATTGCTGGTTAGAGACAGGCCGCACCCATCAAATTCGGGTGCATCTGGCCCATGTCGGCCATGGGTTGATCGGCGATCCCGTCTATGGCGGGCGGCGCAAACTGACCAAAACTGCCGTAACAGAAGAGGCCGCTTCGGCAATCGCGGCTTTCCCGCGCCAAGCGCTTCATGCCGCCAGCTTGGGATTCATCCACCCGGTTTCAGGCGAAAAACTGAGCTTTCAGGCAGAACTTCCGGCTGATATGGTCTCATTAATTGAAAAAATGACCGATTCAGCCACAAAAATGTGATAGCCCGTAACATACTCTTTTTATCAGCTATGCGAGTGTTTACCTTCCATTAAGGCTTGTGCCGCACATAACCTGTGCGCCGAACCAACTTGAAAATGAACCGATCCGTTCATATCTCAGGTCAAAGAAAGAAACCAACCTTCAAAGGGGGGCATGACAATGGCAAATTACGGTAATCTACCCGCACCAAGCCCAGAGCAGGGCCTGAACCGCTATATGCAGGAAATCCGCAAGTTCCCAATGCTGGAGCCTGAAGAAGAGTATATGCTCGCCAAACGCTGGGTTGAAGAAGAGGACACAGAGGCTGCCCATAAGATGGTGACGTCGCACCTGCGTCTCGCCGCCAAAATCGCCATGGGCTATCGCGGCTATGGGCTGCCAACGGCGGAAGTGATTTCCGAGGCCAATGTCGGCCTGATGCAGGCGGTCAAGAAATTCGACCCTGAGAAAGGCTTCCGCCTCGCAACTTATGCAATGTGGTGGATCCGCGCCAGCATACAAGAATACGTGTTGCGCAGCTGGTCGATGGTGAAGCTCGGCACGACCTCGGCGCAAAAGAAGTTGTTCTTCAACCTGCGCAAAGCGAAAAACCGCATTGGTGCGTTGGAGGAAGGCGACCTGCGCCCCGAAAACGTGCAACGGATCGCCAATGATCTCAACGTGACCGAGGAAGAGGTCATCTCGATGAACCGCCGCATGTCGGGCGGGGATGCGTCGCTGAATGCCGTCATTTCGGCCGACGGCGAAGGCGCCACGCAATGGCAAGACTGGTTGGAAGATGAAGATGCCGATCAGGCCAGCGATTACGAGGCCAAGGATGAGCTGGAATCGCGTCGTGAGCTTTTGGCAGAGGCCATGGATGTGCTCAATGACCGTGAAAAAGATATCCTGATGCAGCGCCGTTTGTCGGAAGAGACGATTACGCTCGAAGACCTGTCTGGCCAGTATGACGTCAGCCGCGAACGGATCCGCCAGATCGAAGTGCGCGCCTTTGAAAAACTTCAAAAGCGCATGCGTGAACTGGCCAAAGAACGCGGAATGCTGACCGCTGCCTAGTCCGAACTAAAACCGTCGCGAAAAAGCCCGCCCTTCCGGCGGGCTTTTTTGTGCCTGAGTACATTAATTTGGCGCGCAAATCTGACCGAAACCGTTTCACACTGATCGGCTTGCGTTCTACGCTGCGCCAAGAAGTGACGGGAGGGTACTATGGAACCGGTGAATTGGGGTATTTTGGGCGCTGCGAAATTCGCGCGCCAGCATATGGGCCCGGCGATTCATGCCGCCCGCGGCGCGCGGCTTGCGGGTGTTGCGTCCCGCTCCGGCGATATCTCCGCCTTTCAAAGCTTTTCGCCCGATTGCAAGCCCTATGACAGTTATGATGCGCTGCTCGCGGACCCGCAAATCGATGCGGTTTACATTCCGCTGCCCAACAATCTCCACGTAGAATGGGCGCTCAAGGCCATGCAATCCGGCAAGCATGTGCTGTGCGAGAAACCTATTGCGATGCGCGCGGGCGACATCGACGCGCTCATAAAAATGCGCGACGAAACGGGGCTCGTCTGTGCCGAGGCCTATATGATCCTGCACCACCCCCAATGGCAACGCGCACGTGAGATCGTGGCGTCAGGTGCGATCGGCACGCTCAAACATGTCTCCGCCCAGTTTTGCTACAATAACGCCTCCGACCCGGAAAACATCCGCAACAAACCCGACACGGGCGGCGGCGGCATTCCCGATATCGGCGTCTATACGCTGGGCTCAACCCGCTTTGTCACCGGCGCGGAGCCGCACTCCGTCGAAGCCAAGATTGTTTGGGAAAACGGTGTTGATGTTCAGGCTGATATCGCAGCGACGTTCGATGGGTTCACCATGCAAAGCATGGTTTCAATGCGGATGGCGAATTACCAGCGGGTCACTTATCTTGGCGATGCGGGCCATGTCATGCTCACCGCCCCCTTCAACCCACTCGTCTATGGCGGCGCAATGCTCTACCACGCCGATGCAGCGGGCAATGTGACGGCCGAAAAATATCCCGGTGTGAACCACTATGTCGAACAGGTCGAAGCCTTTGGCCGTTCCGTGCGGGACGGTGCGCTATACCCTGTTTCGCTGGAATTTTCCCAAGGCACGCAGTCTATGATTGACCAGGTGTTTGCCGCCGGGAACGCTCCATAAAAAAGGCCCGGCGAACCGGGCCTTTTCAAATAGATTTTGGGTCTTCGCCTTAGCTCTTACGACGACGACGGCTTGCAAACGCCAGGCCGCCCAAAGCAACGGGCAAGAGCAAGCCAGCTGCAGGCAGAGGCACTGCGCTCAGGTCGAGATTAAAATCGCCTTGATAGCAGCCATTTGCTACATCCTTAGCAGTACAAGGTGTTGTACTTGCGGAGTAGAAGAACCAGCCGGACCCACCGAAGTTCAGGTTTTTCCCGCTTGCGCCGTAGCCCACTTGGAATGGCGCAGAGCCATCGGCAGGGGCTTCAAACAGGTTGAACACCAGATGCGACAGCATGCCTGTTCCAGTCAAAGTGCCAGACACCATCTTGAAATAGGACCAAGTGTCAGTGTCGATCGTCCCGCCATTCTCAGTATAGGCGCTCGAAGACAATTGCTTTTTTGGGCCGCCCGATCCAACCATTGTCTTTTCGAACTGGGCGTCGACGATGAAGCCGTAACCTGCGCCGTTTGTCTCAGAAATCGCGTTGCCTGTCAGCGTTGCGGTATCATCATCAAAAACTTTGAAAGAGCCCGCGGGCGAAAAGTCAAAATGCGCAGCGTTGCCGCCACCCAGTGATGGCAGCCAGACCGAGTGACCGCCGCTGCCGTTATAGATGCTTGATTCTGCTGATGTGGCGTCGTATTTCGCGACCACATTTGCAGTTGATGCTTGGAGGCCCGTCGTGGCCACCAAAGCTATTGATGCCGAAGTAAACGCGGCGCGCACAAAAGATATGTTCATTTCCCCTCCTTGGAACTCTTTACGTATACGCCAATTGTAAAATTGCTTGCGCGGTAGGGCAACATCCTAAAATCCTGCGTTTTCAACGCGTATGTCAGTTAATTTTGACACCTGTACTCGGCTCAATGAGCGAAAAGCTGCCTAGAGGTATGTTCAGCAAAGTTCACCTGTAATGCCCTAAGACCTGCGTACAGGTCTCAAAGACACCAAGATGCGCGGGAAAACAGCCACCCAGTTGGACGAAAAGGGCCTAACCCTCCATCGCTTCCAACTCATCAATCATGCCTGAAATCATGCTGAGGCCTTTGTCCCAGAATTTCGGATCTGAGGCGTCCAATCCAAACGGTGCCAAAAGCTCCTTATGATGCTTCGAACCACCGGCCTTCAGCAGGTCAAAATACTTCTCCTGGAAATCGTCGCCGCCTTCCTCATAGACTGCATAAAGTGCGTTCACCAAGCCGTCACCAAAGGCGTAGGCGTAGACATAAAACGGCGAATGGACGAAGTGGGGAATATAGGCCCAGAAGGTTTCATACCCATCCATATACTCAAACGCGGGTCCAAGGCTTTCGGCCTGAACAGACATCCACAACGCGTTGATATCGTCTGGCGTCAGCTCACCGTTTGAGCGGGCCTCATGCAGCTTACACTCAAAATCGTAAAACGCGATTTGGCGGACGACCGTGTTGATCATGTCCTCGACCTTGCCCGCCAGCATCACCTTGCGCTGCTCTTGGGTCTCTGCGCTTTCCAGCATTTTGCGGAACGTCAGCATCTCGCCAAAGACAGATGCGGTTTCGGCCAAGGTCAAAGGTGTCGAGCTCAGCAATTCGCCTTGCCCCGCCGCCAGCACCTGATGCACCCCGTGGCCCAGCTCATGCGCCAAGGTCATCACGTCGCGCGGTTTGCCCAAGTAGTTTAGCATCACGTAGGGGTGCACCTCGGTCACAGTCGGATGCGCAAAGGCACCCGGCGCTTTGCCCGGCTTTACGCCCGCATCAATCCAGCCATCGGTGAAGAACGGTTTGGCAATTTCCGCCATCTCCGGCGCGAAATCGGCGTAAGCTTCCATCACGGTCGATTGCGCTTGGTCCCACTCCACCAGCGTGGGGTCTTCCATCGGCAAGGGCGCGTTGCGATCCCAGACCTGCATCACGTCCAGCCCCAGCCATTTGCGCTTCAGCTCATAGTAGCGGTGCGACAGCTTCGGGTAGGCTTCAACGACCGCGTTGCGCAACGCCTCGACAACCTCAGGCTCCACATGGTTCGACAAATGCCGCCCCGTTTGGGGCGTTTCCATCCCGCGCCAGCGGTCCTCGATCTCTTTCTCTTTGGCCAGCGTGTTGTGCACGCGGGCGAACAGCTTCACATGCTCGCCAAACACTTTGGCCAGTTCACGCGCGCCCAGCTCCCGGCGTTCGCGGTCCGGGTCGGTCAGCAGGTTCAGCGTGCCTTCGATGTTCAGCTCCTCGCCGTCCACATCAAAGGTCAAACCGGCAATCGTTTCGTCAAACAGCCGGTTCCACGCCGCCGATCCAACGGTCGATTGGTCATGCAGGAATTTCTCCAGCTCGTCTGACAGCTGATACGGCTTCATCGCGCGCAGCCGGTCAAAAACAGGCTTGTAACGCGCCAGATCGGCATCCGCGTCAAACCAGCCCGCAATCACCGCGTCATCAATCCGGTTCAGCTCAAGCGAGTAAAAGACCAGCGGGGTCGTAAATGTGGTGATCTTATCCTGCGCATTCGCCATGAACTGCGCACGCTCCGCGTCGGTGGTGTTTTGATAGTAACGCAGCCCCGCAAAGGACATGATGCGCCCCGCAACAATGTCGATCTTCTCGTAGCGCTTGACGCATTCCAGCATGCCGCCGGCGTCCAGACCGTCCATCTTGCCTTCATAATCGCCGGCAAAATCGGCGCAGGCCTTTTCCAGCCAATCCATGTCGCGCTTGAATTCCTTGGCATCGGGTGCCGGGTAGAGATCGCTCAGGTCCCATTCCGGCAAATTACCAAGTCCAGAAGACGGGTCGGCGGCGTCGCGAAGAAGGGGGCGTTGGTGAAGCGTCATGGAGCGGTCCTTTTTGCGAAAACTCTGGGATTAGACCTAGGCTGACCGAGGGCCAGTCTCAAGGGGCGAGGTTCAGAAGATCGCGTGTGCGATCACACCAAGAGCCAAAAGGAGGAGCAGCAAAAGGCTAACGGCCATCCCGCCAATGCGTGCGCTGCTTGGCGCGGCTTCGGTGCTCAATCCATACGCATGCGCCAAGCGGGCCGCCAAAAACCCCAAGCCTAGGAGGTGCAGCAGCCAGCCTGGCGTCCCTTGCAATTCCGCTGTCATCAACAGCGCAATAAAGAAAAGCGAGTATTCCATGCAATTTGCTTGCACCCGCATCGCGCGCTCGACAATTTTGTTGCCGCCCGTACCAATCGACACTTTCTCCGCCCGGCGTGCGCGGATCACGCGGATCGAGAGGCCAAGAAAGAGCAGCGATAAAAGCCCAATGTAGATCGGAGCAACTGTTAGCATGGGTGAGCCCTTCTATTTGGAGGCTGTGTCTCGCGAGCGGGTCGCGGCGCTGGCCACGGCAAAATCCTCGCTATGCGCAATAATGCCATCAGGCCCCGCCAATACAATCCCATAAGCGCCTGGCTCATCGACAGAATTGTCGCTACCCGCGCCCTTGAATGGCATCGGTTGCTGATGGCAGGGGCTCTTGAAAACGGTGAATGACAGCCCCTCTGCCAACCCTGAAATGGTGCGGTGCACATGACCGCAAAGCAAATGCAAAGGGCCCGCATAGCCGCGCAAAAGCGCGCGCAGCGGCTCGGGGTCTTGCAACGCAATTCGGTCCATGCCCTCAAAGCCGGTCATCACCGGCGGGTGGTGCATCGCCACGATCACGGGTTTTCCGTCAGCCCAGACCAGCGCGCGCTTCAACCAGTCCAGTCGCGCAGCGCAGAAAACGCCTGAATGTCGTGGATCAACCTCCAGATCCATAGTGTCGAGCGTGATCAACACGCAGCCCGCCAGCTCCCGCATGCGTTGGATATGGCCCGAACTGGTGATGTCGGCTTCGGGAAAGACCGTCCGAAACACGTCGCGATTGTCGTGATTTCCGAGCATATAGGTGATCGGAACCGGCACATCCGCCAACAGGGCTTTTAGCCGCTCAAACTGACCCGTTCGCCCGTGATGGGTCAAATCACCCATCAACAACAGCCCCTCGGCATCGGGATGCTGCGCCAATGCATGGTCCAGCCCTTCGGAAAACCGCGCCGCCGGGTCGAGCCCGACGATTTCCCCACCCACGTCGACAATATGGAGATCGGTAAAAACGAGGAGCTTGGTCTCAAACTCCTTCATTGTTTCAAAAATATTCCGGGGGAGGCCATAGGCCGGGGGCGGAGCCCCCAACACCAATTTTCAAAGGCAGCGCAGCTGCACATTTGGACTACTCCAACTCGACCAGGAGATCCTTGGCATCAATTTGCCCGCCCGGCGTGACATGCACCGCTTTGATGACCGCGTCACGGTCCGCATGGATCCCTGTCTCCATTTTCATCGCTTCAATGGTCAAAAGCAGGTCGCCTTCTTTGACCTCCTTGCCAGGTTGCGCGGCAACGGTTGCCACAACGCCCGGCATCGGTGCGCCAATGTGGTTGGGGTTGCCAACTTCGGCCTTGGGCATCTTGGCCACAACGGCGGCCGCCTTGCGGTCGGGCACGCGGATGGTGCGGGGCTGGCCGTTGAGTTCGAAGAAAACCTTCGCCTCGCCGTCATCATTGGTCGCCGCGCGCGCCTGCATTCGAATTTCAAGAATTTTGCCCGGGTCAATCTCGACGCTGATCTCTTCGCCCGCCTCCATGCCGTAAAAGAACGTATGGGTCGGCAGGGTCCGCACTGGGCCGTAAGTGGCGTGGCGGGTCGCGTAATCCATGAAGACTTTCGGATACATCAAGTAGCCGTTCAGGTCCTCGTTATCGATATCTTTGCCGTCTAGTTTGCCAGAGACCTCGGCGCGGACCTCCTCAAAGTCGACCGGTTCCAGCTCCTCACCGGGACGTTTGGTCGAGGGTTTCTCACCCTTCAAAATTTTCTTCTGGATCGCTTTTGGCCAGCCTCCGGGTGGTTGACCCAGCGAGCCGCGCATCATGTCGACCACACTGTCAGGGAAGGCGACGTCAGTGTCCTTGTCTTCCACCTCGGCGCGGGTCAGCCCTTGGCTGACCATCATCAAAGCCATGTCGCCCACAACTTTTGACGACGGCGTCACCTTCACGATATCGCCAAACATCTGGTTCACATCCGCATAGGTCTGCGCCACCTCGTGCCAGCGTTCTTCAAGCCCGACCGAGCGTGCCTGTGCCTTCAAATTGGTGAACTGCCCGCCGGGCATCTCGTGCAAATACACTTCCGAGGCCGGGGCCTGCATCCCGCTCTCAAAAGCTGCATATTGCCCCCGTACCGCTTCCCAATAGTCGCTGATTTGGCGCACGGTTTTGATGTCCAACCCGGTGTCTCTCTCGGTATTGGCCAGCACTTCCACGACCGACCCCAATGTCGCCTGAGACGTGTTGCCCGACAGCGCGTCCATCGCACAATCAACCGCGTCAACGCCCGCATCCGAGGCGGCCAGAATAGTAGCGACAGCCGTGCCAGCCGTATCATGCGTGTGGAAATGGATCGGCAAGCCAACCTCTTCCTTCAACGCCTTGATCAAGATCGTGGCGGAGGCCGGTTTCAAAAGCCCGGCCATGTCCTTCAGGCCAAGAACATGCGCGCCGCTGGCTTTCAGCTCTTTGCCCATCTCCACATAGTATTTCAGGTCGTATTTTGAGCGTTCCGGGTTCAGCAAATCGCCAGTGTAGCAAATCGAACCCTCGCAAACCTTGCCGGACTCGTTCACGGCGTCCATCGCCACCCGCATGTTCTCGACCCAGTTCAGGCTGTCAAATACGCGGAACACGTCCACACCGGTTTCGGCCGCTTGGCGCACAAATTCTCGCACAACATTGTCGGGGTAATTGGTGTAGCCCACGCCGTTTGAGGCGCGCAAAAGCATCTGGGTCATCAGGTTCGGCATTGCCTTGCGCAGGTCGCGTAGCCGCTGCCACGGGCATTCCTGCAAGAACCGGTAAGCGACATCAAAAGTCGCCCCGCCCCAGCATTCCATCGAAAACAGCGCCGACATATTCGACGCATAAGTCGGCGCTACCCGGATCATATCGATTGAGCGCATCCGGGTCGCCAAAAGCGACTGGTGACCATCGCGCATGGTCGTATCAGTGATAAGCAGCTGTTTTTGCTCAGACATCCAGTCGGCCACGGCTTGCGGTCCGTGATCTTCCAAAATGTTGCGCGTGCCGTAGGCGGGCTCGCCCACTGGTTCAGGCGCTTTCGGGATACGCGTCTCAATCGGCATCGCGCGGCCTTCGGTCTCGGGGTGCCCGTTAACGGTAATATCGGCGATATAGGTCAGCACTTTGGTCCCGCGGTCGCGCCGCGCCTTGAAATCAAACAGCGCCGGGGTCTCGTCAATGAACTTGGTGTGGTATTCGTAGTTCAGAAAGGTCGGGTGCTTCAGCAGGTTCTCGACAAAGGCGATGTTGGTCGAAACGCCGCGAATTCGGAACTCGCGCAAAGCACGGTCCATCCGCGCAATCGCGGCTTCCGGTGTCGGCGCCCAGGCGGTGACTTTCTCCAAAAGGGAGTCGTAATACCGCGTGATCACCGCGCCGGAATAGGCCGTGCCGCCATCGAGCCGGATGCCCATGCCAGTCGCGCCGCGATAGGCGGTGATCCGTCCATAATCAGGGATGAAATTGTTCTGCGGATCCTCGGTCGTCACCCGGCATTGCAGCGCGTGCCCGTCCAGCTTCACGTCATATTGTGATGCTGTCCCGGTCGCCTCCACCAGTGATTTGCCCTCGGCAATCAGGATTTGCGCGCGCACGATGTCGATGCCCGTGACTTCTTCCGTTACCGTATGCTCAACCTGAACGCGTGGGTTCACTTCGATGAAGTAGAACTCGCCGCTGTCCATATCCATCAGGAACTCGACCGTGCCCGCGCATTCGTAATTCACGTGCTCGCAAATCTTCTTGCCGAGCGCGCAAATCTGTTCGCGCTGCGTGCCGCTCAGATACGGGGCAGGGGCGCGTTCCACGACCTTCTGGTTGCGTCGCTGGACCGAACAGTCGCGCTCCCACAAGTGGTAAATCGCGCCATGACTGTCGCCCAGGATCTGCACCTCAACATGGCGCGCGCGCAGGATCATCTTCTCAAGATAACCCTCGCCATTGCCGAAAGCGGCCTCAGCCTCGCGGCGGCCTTCCAGAACTTTTTCTTCCAGTTCATCTTCGGACATGATCGGCCGCATGCCGCGCCCGCCGCCGCCCCAGGAGGCTTTCAACATCAGCGGGTAGCCGACTTCTGCGGCTTCCTTTTTGATGGCCGCCATGACGTCGCCCAGCACATCCGTCGCCGGGATCACCGGCACGCCCGCTTTGATCGCCACTTGCCGGGCGGAGGCCTTGTCGCCCAAAGCGCGCATCGTCTCGGCCTTGGGGCCAATGAATTTTATACCGTTCTCAGTGCAGGCATCCACAAACTCAGGGTTCTCCGACAGCAGCCCGTAGCCGGGGTGGATCGCATCTGCACCTGCCATTTTGGCCACGCGAATGATCTCATCAATCGACAGATAAGCCTGAACCGGCCCCAAGCCTTCGCCAATCTTATACGCTTCATCCGCCTTGAAGCGGTGCAGGCCCAGTTTGTCTTCTTCGGCGAACACAGCGACCGTTTTCTTCCCCATCTCATTGGCGGCACGCATCACGCGGATCGCAATTTCGCCGCGGTTGGCAATGAGAATTTTGTTGAAATCGGCCATAGAAGAGGTCCCTGTCTGGTCGTTTATTATGCAGTCGCAGCATTCTTTAAGGGGGAATGGACGTTCCGTAAACTGGTTAAGACTGGGTAGTGGTCACCGTCAGGCCCGGCGACGTGCCAAATCAGCAAGCGTTTTGGTGCCCAATTGCCCCATATTGGCCTCCATATCCTTTCGCAACATGTCCGCCAAATGGGCAGGGCCCGCCTTACCAGCCGCCCCAAGCGCGTAGTGCCATGCCCGGCCCAACATCACGAAATCCGCGCCAAGCGCCAAGGCGCGGATAATGTCCAACCCACCTTCAATGCCGCTGTCAAAAATCACTGGCAGCGTCGTGCCCGCGCGCACTTGCGCCAGGCAATCAATCGCACCAGCTGCGCCATCGAACTGTCGGCCTGCGTGGTTCGACACCCACAAGGCATCGACGCCCTCATCTTGCAACCGCGCGGCATCCTCGGTCTGTGTCACGCCCTTCACAATCAACGGCCCCGTCCAGGCCTCCCGCAGCCGTTTGAGATATTCCCAATCCGGAGAGGTGCGCAGCAAATACCCGATATGCTCAGTCGAGGGCAGTTGCCCTTTAAAATCTGAATACTTATCGAGCGTTTTCATCCGCGGCATGCCCGTCTGCCGGATGCCGTTCAGCCAGGCCGGGCACTGCGCCGCCTGCGCCGCCAAGCGTGGCGTCAAACGTGGCGGCTGGGTCAATCCGCCTCGGGTCTGTCGTTCCCGCCGCGAGGCCACAGGCACATCCACCGTCAAGATCAGCGTCCCAAATCCCGCACCTTTGGCCCGCGCGATCATATCGTCGCGAATGGCCTCATCGCGCGGCGGATACATCTGAAACCAGGCATGCTCCCCCAAATGCGGGGCAATGTCCTCCGGCGTTTGAGTGGCCACGGTCGACATCGCATAAGGAATACCGAGGTCTTTCGCGGCACCCGCCAAAATCTTCTCGGCGCCGGGCCAGATCAACCCCGACATACCAACGGGCGAAATCCCGAAGGGCAGGGGGAAGCCCCGATCCAGAAATGTCGTCGTCAAATCCGGCACAAACTCCCCATGCAAGATCGAGGCCTTGAACAATATCCTGTCCAACGCGTCGCGGTTGCGCCGTGCTGTCATCTCGTCGCCCGTGGCGCTATCAAGATATTCCCACACAAAATGCGGGATACGTTTGCGCGCGGCGCGTTTCAGGTCGGAAATGGCGGGAAATTTCGAATGCAGGTCCATGGGTCACGCTTGTCAAACCAAACCCGGCCCATGTCCAGAGAAAGCTGTGGAACATATATAGAACACCTCTTTCCCTGAACCCCGCTTAGCGCTATCTTGAAACTTATGAGCAGCTCAGACGATTTCGACGCCTTCGAGGCGGCCTCCTCCGTGCCCTTGTCCCAACGCGCTTTCGGGGCCGCGGTGGCATCGCGCGCGGCCCCCTATCTTGACGGATTGAACCCCGCGCAGCGCGAAGCCGTTGAGACGCTCGACGGCCCAGTCCTGATGCTTGCAGGCGCGGGCACCGGCAAAACCCGCGCGCTGACCGCACGTATCGCGCATCTGTTGACCACAGGCTCCGCGCGCCCCAACGAAATTCTGGCCGTCACCTTCACCAACAAAGCCGCCCGTGAGATGAAAAACCGCGTCGGCGGCCTGCTCGGCGAACAGGTGGAAGGCGTGCCGTGGCTTGGCACCTTCCATTCGATATGCGTTAAGCTGCTGCGCCGCCACGCCGAGCTTGTTGGCCTGAAATCCAACTTCACGATCCTTGATACCGATGACCAATTGCGCCTTCTCAAGCAGCTCATCGCCGCCGAAGGCATCGACGACAAACGCTGGCCTGCCCGCATGCTGGCTGGTCTCATCGACAGCTGGAAGAACCGTGCCTGGACCCCTGATGCGTTGCCCGCAGCGGAAGCCGGCGCTTACAACAACAGGGGCGGGGAGTTCTACGACGCCTACCAGCAACGCCTCAAAACCCTAAACGCCGTCGACTTTGGCGACCTGCTTTTGCACATGGTCACGATCTTCCAAAACCACGACGACGTGCTCGCGCAATACCAGCGCTGGTTCAAATACATCCTCGTTGACGAATATCAGGACACCAATGTCGCCCAATACATGTGGCTGCGCCTGCTGGCCGCCGGTCACAAGAATATCTGCTGTGTCGGCGATGATGACCAGTCGATCTACGGCTGGCGCGGGGCAGAGGTTGGCAACATTTTGCGCTTTGAGAAGGACTTCGAGGGCGCAAAAATTGTCAAATTGGAACAAAACTACCGCTCGACCGAACATATCTTGGCCGCCGCCTCCGGCGTGATCGCAGGCAACAAAGGCCGCTTGGGAAAGACGCTTTTCACAGAGGCCAAAGGCGGCGAGAAAGTCCGCCTGATCGGCCATTGGGACGGCGAAGAAGAAGCCCGCTGGGTCGGCGACGAAATTGAGGCCGCTCAGGTCGGCACCCGTGGCATGGACCCGCTGTCGCTCAACGATATGGCAATTCTCGTCCGTGCCTCCCACCAAATGCGCGCGTTCGAAGACCGCTTCCTGACCATCGGGCTGCCCTACCGCGTCATCGGCGGTCCGCGCTTCTACGAACGGATGGAAATCCGCGACGCGCTCGCCTATTTCCGTCTCGCTGTCAGCCCCGAGGACGATCTCGCATTTGAACGCATCGTCAACACCCCCAAACGCGGGCTTGGCGACAAGGCGCAGCAAAAAATCCAGATGACAGCGCGTAGCAACGGCGTCTCGCTCCATGAAGGCGCGCGCATTTTGCTGATGGCCAAAGGTCTAGGCGGCAAGGGTGCTGTCGAGCTGCAAAAGCTCGTCGAGGGCATCGACCGCTGGGCCGGTCAGGTCCGATCCGAGGCCGACACCCACATTGAAACTGCCGAGATGATCCTTGAGGAATCCGGCTATACCGAGATGTGGCAAAACGACAAAACCCCCGAAGCGCCGGGCAGGCTCGACAACCTCAAGGAACTCATCAAGGCCTTGGAAAGCTTTGAGAATCTGCAAGGCTTCCTCGAACACATCTCCCTTGTGATGGACAACGATACAGAAGCGGCAGGCGAGCAGGTTTCGATCATGACGCTGCACGGCGCAAAGGGCCTAGAATTCCCCGCCGTGTTCCTGCCCGGCTGGGAAGATGGGCTATTCCCGTCCCAACGCTCGATGGATGAAAGCGGCCTCAAAGGTCTCGAAGAAGAGCGCCGCCTCGCCTATGTCGGCATCACACGCGCCGAAAAAATCTGCACAATTAGCTTTGCTGGCAACCGTCGCGTCTACGGCCAATGGCAATCCCAGCTTCCCTCACGCTTCATAGACGAGCTGCCCGAAGCGCATGTCGAAGTCCTGACACCGCCGGGCCTTTACGGCCACCAGGGCGGCAACATGGCCTCCGCCTCGCCGGTCTTGCAAGCCGTCTCCGAAAGCGATCTGCATGACAAAGCCGCAAGCGCAAATGTCTATAATTCCCCCGGTTGGCGGCGCTTGCAGAAACGTCAAAGCGACCGTGGCATGTCGCAACCGCGCGAAAGCAAAAACATGGTGATCGACGCGCAAGCCGTCTCCAGCTTCACCACCGGGGAGCGCGTTTTTCATCAAAAATTCGGCTACGGCACGGTCGAAGCGATGGAGGGCGACAAGCTCGACATTGCGTTCGACAAAGCCGGGACCAAAAAGGTCGTTGGCAAATTCCTCATCGCGGCGGAAAGTGCGGGAGATGTCCCGTTCTAAGTCGCAAATAATGCCGGATAAAGCGACGCCATCAACAGCGCCGCCATGCCCCAGTTGAACGCGCGCAACCGCGCCGGATTGGTCAAAACGCGCCGCAATTGCGTGCCCAGAAGTGTCCAGGTGCTCACCGCCGGGCCGTTCACCAACCCAAACGTCCCCGCGACCGCGGCCACGGCCCAGAGCGAAGGCCCAAAAGAATAAACCGTCACCGCCGTCAGCGCCATGGCCCAGGCTTTCGGGTTCACCCACTGAAACGCCGCCGCCTGCAAAAACGTCATTGGCGTGCCGCTGGCCTCGCCCTCTTTGGGCGGTGCGGCATTTGCGATCTTCCAGGCCAGCCACGCCATGTAAATCACGCTCACCACTTTCAAAACGTCATGCAAAACAGGGTAGGCGTCGAAAACCTGCGCAAGACCGAGCCCCACCAAAAACACCATCAATGTGAAGCCCAAAGCGATCCCCAGCATATGCGGCACTGACCGCCAAAACCCGAAATTGGCCCCCGACGCCATCAGCATCAGATTGTTCGGCCCCGGTGTGATCGAGGAGACAAAAGCGAAGCCGATCAGGCCATAAAGAATGTCATAAGTCATGCACGCAACACTATGCGTATTTCGACGCATTTGAATTGCGTTGTTGCGCGTGAAACGCAAATATGCGCAACCTCACAGCGCTATGGACGAAATTAACCACAAAATATTGCGTGAGCTGTCCCGTGATGGCCGTCTCAGCAATATCGAGCTGGCCGACCGCGTCGGTCTGTCGCCCTCAGCCTGCCTCAGGCGGGTCCAAGACCTTGAAAAGCGCAAGGTTATCAAAGGTTACCGCGCTGTCCTCGACCGAGAAAAGGTCGGCGCCGGGTTCGTGGCCTATATTGCGGTCGGGCTCTCTGATCATTCCAAAGCGTCGCAAGAAGCTTTCGAGCGGTCCATCGCGCGCGCTGGTGAAGTGAAGGAATGCCACAATATCACAGGTACCGTCGAATACATGCTCCGTGTCGAATGCGCGGACTTGCCCAGTTACAAGCATTTCCACACCGAGATCCTTGGCGTGCTGCCGCAGGTTAATGCGATCACCAGCTATATTGTGATGGGCTCTCCAAAAGACGAGCGTGCTTGAGAGAAGACACAAAAAAACGGTGGTGCCAGGAGGATGGCACCACCGTTCTTGTTGATATGGCGTCCCCAGGGAGGAGGCGGGTCAGCCATAAGATGAAGCGCTCTTTCGGGAGGAAAGTATAAGACGCTTCAGCTTGCCCGGGCGATCAATCGGGAGGAAATTTCGTCCCGGGCAAATTCCTTAGTTCATATATGCGGCCTCATAGGCGATCCGCTTGATTTCCGAGCGGTGGATGCCAAGGTCGGCCAGTTCGCGGTTCGACAGGTTTTTCAACTCGTCGCGTGTTGTACGGTAAACCTTCGCGCGGGCTGCGCGCTCGGTCAGGTCGGCAATGACTGCACGTACGCGGTCAAAGACGGTATTCTGTGCTGTGGTTGCATGTGCCATTTCATATTTCCTTCGTTTCGATGTGTTGACTGTTTGGGCGGTCCCTGTCGTCAACGTCTTCCGGTCTTGTGATCCATATTTAGGAGTTTGCTGCGCTGCCGCAAGTTTTTACTCGTCAATGCTGCTATGCAGCAATTGCATGGCTTAAACTATTGTTTTCTTTGGTTAACGTTGCGGCATATTGCCCAAAATTACGCCACTTTTAGAGCGGCCTGAGTTTACATTTTGTTCACATTTGCAGCGTTGTTTCACTTTCTGAGGTCAATCGGAGGGTGCTGGGGGTTGTCCTCACCGGAATTGCCATACAAGTAAGCATATGACCGGATAGGAGGCATTCAGACATGTCTGTCACAAATGAGCAGGTTTTGACCGCCCTACGCAGCCTCGGGTTGCCCGATGGCGGCGATGTCGTGTCTCGTGACATGGTGCGCGCCCTCACAATCGAGGGAGGGAACGTACGATTCGTCCTCGAAGTCTCTCCCGATCAGGCGCCAAAATTCTCGGGCGTCCGCGATGCCGCGCAAGCGGTCGTTCAGCGCCTCGACGGGGTGGATGCTGTTTCTGTCGTTCTGACGGCGCATGGCCCGGCACCAAAACCTGCGCCGAAGCAAGACGCCGCCGCCTCTGGCGCGCCGCCCGCTCTCAAAATCGGCGGCCACGCAAAGCCGCAAGCAGAACCCACCAAACCGTCAGGCGTTGACCGCATCATCGCAATCGCCTCCGGCAAGGGCGGCGTTGGCAAATCGACCTTGTCGTCAAACTTGGCTGTGGCTTTGGCCAAACAGGGGCGCAAGGTCGGACTTTTGGACGCTGATATATACGGTCCGTCGCAGCCACGCATGATGGGCGCCCATGACAGGCCAAAATCGCCTGATGGCAAAACTATTATCCCGCTGACGGCGCATGGCGTCACGATGATGAGCATCGGTCTCATGGTCGACGCCGAAAAAGCCGTCGTTTGGCGCGGGCCTATGTTGATGGGGGCGTTGCAACAAATGATGGGGCAGGTGGAGTGGGGGGAGCTCGATATCCTCCTCGTTGACCTGCCGCCCGGCACCGGCGACGTGCAGCTGACGCTTTGCACCAAAACGCAGCTCACTGGCGCAATCGTGGTGTCTACTCCGCAAGACGTGGCGCTGCTCGATGCGCGCAAGGCACTCGATATGTTTAAAACGCTGCACACACCCGTTCTGGGCCTCGTTGAAAACATGTCCCATTATATATGTCCCACCTGCGGCACAGAGGCCCATATCTTCGGCCGTGGTGGTGTCTCCGATGAGGCGCAAAAGCTGGGGCTGCCTTTCCTTGGTGAAATCCCGCTCGAGCTTGATATCCGGCTCGCCGGTGATGCAGGCACTCCGATTGCCGCGGGCGACAGTCCGGTGGCGCAGGCCTATGCGACCTTGGCCCAACGGTTGGTGCAAGGCGGAATGGCGTAAAGCCGCCGGCGCGAATCCGCTCCCAAAAATCCCTTGATATGCGCCCCTGAAAGACTCATTCAGGGGTGATTCGTCTTATGATTTGCGGGGGCAGGGCGCCAATTTTGTCAAAAATCGCTGTTTTTCTGAAAAAACATGGGAAATGCGCCTCGGCGCAAGGTGGCACAACATTTGGTGTTTACGTTTCATTAAACCGCAATGGCTTCCGTTCTGAGGCGCCTTGAGGTCGATGGTTAAACCATCTGGAGACATGTTCTCCCAAGCTTGCCCATAATTTACCATTGCTTCCCATATTGTACCATGGCACAACAGTCCCACGATGAGGACGGGCCATAACAAGGGGCATTTAAGAACCCCGAAGGCGACCAAAAGGTTTCATACAGGCACCCATTCGCATCGAAAGACGCCGAACCCTGCGCGAGCAGACATCCCCCCAGGTGGCGCGGGTTCGGCACTCCCCAAGTGGGAACGCGCGGCGGATTGATCAGTGGCAGCAGATCAATCCGCCGTTTCCATTTCTAGGACTTAACTGGGCGGGAAAAGGGACAAGGGCTCACATATCGTGACGCAACGGTTCAGAGGCGAAAGCGTCCATAAGGTGGACAGCAAGGGCAGGGTGTCGATCCCGGCCCTGTTTCGCCGTGTGCTGCAAGCGTCTGATCCCGATTGGGCCGAAGGGCTGCAACCCAATGTCGTGATCGTCTATGGCGGCGCGTCCCAAAACTACCTCGAATGCTATACACAAGACGCCATCACTGAAGTTGACGCCAAGATCAGCGCATTGCCCCGCGGCTCCAAACGCCGCCGCGCGCTGGAGCGCATCTTCAACGGTCAGGCCCTGCCCACGCAAACCGACGATACCGGCCGTCTGGTGCTGCCCGCTAAACTGCGCGAAAAAATCGGCATCACCAATGAGGCGCAATTCACGGCCTCCGGCGACACGTTCCAAATCTGGTCGCCCGAAGCCTTCGCCAAACGTGACGATGATATCGAAGACTTCATCGCGATGGAGGGCGAGGATTTCGACCCTCTCACATGGCTCGATGACGACCCGTTCGGATCCGCAGGAGAGTAAGGCATGGCAAATTCCGTGCGCGAGCCTCAAGGTGATGCACCGCACTTGCCGGTCCTGATCGACGCAATTCTAGACCATGTCAGCCCAAAAGGTATCTGGCTCGACGGCACGTTCGGGGCCGGCGGGTACAGCCGTGCTTTTCTTGATGCGGGCACTGAAACAATGATCGGCATCGACCGCGATCCGATGGTGTTTGAAATGGCACAAAGCTGGGCCGGCGAGTACGGCGCACGCCTAAAACTGGTGGAAGGCACGTTCTCGGATCTCGACGCCCTTGCAGCCGACCTCTTGCCAATCGATGGCGTGGTTCTCGACCTCGGCGTTTCGTCCATGCAGCTCGATCAGGCCGATCGCGGGTTTTCTTTCCTGCGCGACGGACCGCTCGACATGCGCATGGCGCAAGACGGCCCATCTGCGGCGGATCTGGTCAACGGCGCGGATGAGGCAGCCATCGCCGATATCCTCTTTCAATATGGCGAGGAGCGCGCCTCGCGCCGCATCGCCCGCGCCATCATCTCCGCGCGTCCGATTACGACAACCGCAAAGCTTGCCGAGGTGATCGAGGCTGTTTTGCCCAAGTCAAAGCCTGGCCAAAGCCACCCGGCGACCCGCAGCTTCCAAGCCATCCGCATCGCCGTGAACGACGAGTTTGGACAATTGATCAAAGGCTTAGAAGCCGCGGAGCGCGCTTTGAAACCAGGCGGCCAACTTGCCGTTGTGAGCTTCCATTCCCTTGAGGATCGTGTCGTCAAAAAATTCATGGCCGCCCGCGCGGGCGCGACTGGGGGTGGGTCACGCTACGCGCCCGAGGTTGCAAAAGATGACCCAACGTTCACTTTGACGCCCCGCCGCGCCATCGCAGCTGACAAAGCTGAATTGGCCCGCAACCCGCGCGCGCGCTCGGCCAAGTTGCGGGTGGCCACGCGCACGAATGCCCCTGCAAGGCCCTCGGATCGCACTGGGCTGGGCCTGCCAAAACTTGTCGGAAAGGAGCTTTTTTAATGCGTGGATTTTTGTTCGGTCTCTTTGCGCTCGCCGTTATGGGACTCGCTTATTGGGCCTATTCCGAAAACTACAAAACCCAAGACACGTTGCGCAGCGCCGCCGATCTCCAACGCGAAATAGGGAACTCGCGGGAAACTCTGGCCGTCCTGCAAGCCGAATGGGCCTATCTCAATCGCCCCGACCGCCTCGCCGACCTCGCCGCCTTGAATTTCGAAAAACTGCAGCTTTTGCCGATCACACGCGACCAGTTTGGCCTCGTCACCCAAGTCAGCTTCCCGCCGGTCGAGTTCAATATTGAGGACCTGATCGGGTCTATCGATGTGCAGGGACGCCTCACGTCTGAGACGGAGGCGCAAGACTGATGCGCACCCCACTTCGCCCGCTCGCCCGTATCCTTCCCGCCCGTTTGCGTGGCGAAAACACCGATAAGATTGAGGCGGAAAACATCCGCTCGCGTCATGAGGAAATGCGCGACAGGATGCGCGCCCGCGCAGAATCGCGCCTGCTTTTTACCGCCGTGCTCTTTCTCGCGGGTTTCTCGGTCGTGGGCCTCCGAATGACGGCGCTGGCCTCGTCAGAGGCGGTCGAGCCGCAAGCCTCCGCCACCTCCGCCAGCATCGTTGCGGGCCGCGCCAACATTACCGACCGCAATGGTCGCGTGCTGGCGACCAATCTGATCACCAACTCGCTCTACGCCCAGCCCAAACGCATGATCGAGCCTGAACGCGCCGCCAAAGAGCTCGCTGCCATCTTTCCCGATCTCGAAGAAGACAAGCTCGTCAAAGATTTCACAGGGACCCGTAAGTTCTTATGGGTGAAGCGAAAAATCAGCCCAGAGCAGCAGCAGGCCGTGCATGACATTGGCGATCCTGGCCTGCTTTTTGGCCCACGTGAGATGCGGCTCTACCCCAATGGCAAACTCGCACCGCACGTCTTGGGCGGCGCAAGTTTCGGCCGCGAAGGCGTCCACTCCGCCGAGGTAATCGGCACCGCCGGAGTTGAAAAAGCGTTTGATACGTTCCTGCGCGACCCCGCGCTCGACGGCGCGCCGCTCCAGCTCTCGATTGACATGACAATCCAGCAGGCGATGCGCCGTGTGCTCTATGGCGGTATGAAGCTGATGAACGCGCGCGGGGCCACCGCCGTGTTGATGAAGGTCGACACGGGCGAGGTCGTCTCCTTGGTGTCATTGCCCGATTTCGATCCGAACACCCGGCCCGCAGGTTTGCTGAAAGGCGACCCGTCCGACAGCCCGCTGTTCAATCGCGCGGTGCAGGGCGTTTATGAGCTGGGCTCCACATTCAAGGTCTTCACCGCTGCGCAGGCGCTTGATCTTGGGCTTGTGAACCCTTCGACCATGCTCGAGACCAAAGGACCAATGCGCTGGGGTCGTTACCGCATCCGCGATTTCCATGACTATGGTGACACGCTCAGCGTCACTGATGTGATCGTCAAATCCTCCAATATCGGCACCGCCAAAATGGCGCTGAAAATCGGGGCAAAGCGGCAAAAAGACTTCCTGCAAAGCCTCGGCTTCTTCGATCCAACCCCGATTGAACTGGTTGAGGCCCCGGGCGCCAAGCCGATCCTGCCCAAGAAATGGTCCGAAATTTCAACGATGACAATCAGTTACGGGCACGGCATGGCCGCCAGCCCGCTGCATTTGGCCGCGGCCTACGCCACAATGGTCGGTGGTGGCACCAAGGTCACGCCAACGCTCATGAAGGTCGATGCCGTCAAGCCAGGCCCGCGCGTGATCTCGGAACGCACCTCGTCGCAAATCCGGCTGATGCTGCATAAAGTTGTCCAGGAGGGCACCGCCTCCTTCGCACGCGACACCGGCTATCTGGTTGGCGGCAAAACTGGGACCGCCGACAAGCCCAAACGCCAAGGCGGCGGCTACCACAAAGATAAGGTCATCGCGACTTTCGCTTCTGCGTTCCCGATCTCAAGCCCCAAATACGTTCTCATCGTCACGCTTGATGAGCCGTCCGAGAATTCCGGCAAGGAGCCGCGCCGCACCGCCGGTTGGACCGCCGTTCCCGTCGCCGCCGAGATAATCAAGCGCACAGCGCCTCTTCTTGGGTTAAGGCCGATTGAAACCGGAAGCCCGGATGCGGTAACACCCGTCAAATATTGAGGGCCAAACGCTCAGATGGGGGCCGGATGGGGCAAGAGGTAAAATCGCTCAGCGCTTTGGGTCTGACCGCCACAGGGGGCCGCGAGGCACGGATCACCGGGCTTTCTGTTGATAGCCGTCAGGTCAAACCCGGCTATCTTTTTGCGGGCCTGCCCGGCAGCAATGTCCATGGCGGCGAGTTCATCAAATACGCCCTCAGGATGGAAGCAGGCGCCATCCTGACCGACCCGCTCGGCGCGGAAATCGCGGAAGATGCGTTAAAAGCCGCCGACGTGCCGCTGGTCGTCACAGAAGACCCGCGTCAGGCGCTTGCCTATGCCGCCGCCCTTTGGTTCGGTGCGCAGCCCGCGCATATGGTCGCCGTAACCGGCACCAATGGCAAAACCTCCGTCGCCAGCTTCACTCGCCAAATCTGGTCAGAGATGGGTCTTGAAGCCGCAAATCTCGGCACGACCGGTGTAGAAGGTGCGTTCACCGCCCCCTCTGCCCACACCACGCCCGAACCAATCACCCTCCACAGCCTACTGGCGCAAATGTCTGCGGCGGGCGTCACCCATGCTGCGATGGAGGCGTCATCGCATGGGTTGGAGCAGCGCCGCCTCGACGGGACCCGCCTGATGGCCGCGGCTTTCACAAACCTCACGCAAGACCATCTCGACTACCACCCCAGCTTCAACGACTACTTCAACGCCAAGGCGCGGCTCTTCTCGGGTGTGCTGCCTGCTGATGGTGTGGCGGTCATCAATATGGATGACCCGAATAGCGCTCGCATGGCCTCGGTCGCCAAAAAGCGCGGGGCCAAATTGCTGCGCGTCGGCACGGATCAGACATGTGAGCTGCGCCTCCTCAATCAACGGTTCGATGCCACCGGGCAGGAGCTGCGCTTCGCCTATGCGGGCGACGTACACCAAACCCGGTTGGAGCTGATCGGTGGGTTTCAAGCCTCCAACGTCCTCGTGGCCGCGGGCTTAGCCATTGGTTGCGGGGCCAAGCCGCGCGACGTGTTTGAGACATTCCCAATGCTGCAAACCGTCCGGGGCCGTATGCAAAAAGCGGCGACGCGTAGCAACGGGGCCGCTGTCTTCGTCGACTATGCCCACACCCCCGCCGCGTTGGAAACCGCACTGCAAGCGATGCGCCCGCATGTCATGGGCCGGCTGATTGTCGTCTTCGGGGCGGGCGGCGACCGCGACCGTGGGAAACGCCCGTTGATGGGCAAGGCTGCGCAAAACAACGCGGATGTCGTGTTTGTCACCGATGACAATCCCCGCTCGGAAGAGCCTTCGGACATTCGTGCCGCCATCATGGCCGCCGTGCCCGGAGCATCCGAAGTCGGCGACCGGGCGGAGGCGATCCTGCGCGGCGTCGACGCGCTTGGTCCCGGCGACACGCTTCTGATTGCAGGCAAGGGACACGAGACCGGCCAAACCGTCGGCGCGTCGGTCCTGCCTTTTGATGATGTCGAACAGGCCAGCATCGCCGTCGCCGCTTTGGACGGGGGGATTTAGATGCCCCTTTGGAGCTCTGCCGCCGCCGAAGCCGCAACAAGCGGGAAAGCCACAACCCAATGGCAGGCCACGGGCGTGTCCATCGACACGCGCACGCTCGCGCCCGGCGACCTGTTCGTTGCCCTCAAAGACATCCGCGACGGTCATGATTTCGTGGCCCAAGCCTTAGGCAATGGCGCCGCCGCCGCGCTCGTCTCTCGGATCCCTGAAGGCGTCGCGGACACAGCACCGCTCCTGATCGTTGACGACGTTCTCGAAGCGCTCGAAGCGCTCGGCCGCGCAGCGCGGGCCCGCACCAAGGCTCAGGTCATTGGCGTCACTGGCTCCGTTGGCAAAACCTCCACCAAAGAAATGCTGCGCACCATGCTTTCCGCGCAGGGCAAAACCCACGCGGCGGAGAAAAGCTATAACAACCATTGGGGCGTGCCCCTGACCCTTGCGCGCATGCCTGCTGACAGCGTCTATGCGGTGATCGAGATCGGCATGAACCATCCTGGCGAAATCGCGCCGCTGGCCCGGATGGCGCAGCTTGACGTCGCGATGATCACGACCGTCGCGCCAGCGCATCTTGAAGCCTTTGAAAGCATCGAGGGCATCGCGCGCGAAAAATCCGACATCTTCAAAGGCCTGATGGAGACTGGCGGTGTCGCAGTAATCAACGCCGATTTGGACAGCACCGCGCTGCTTCTGGACGCGGCCCCGTTCGGATGCGAGCGGTTCGGAAAATCCGAAGGTGCCGAATGGCAGCTCACCGAGATGATCGAGACCGAACGCGCCACGACCTGTGCCGCGTCCTACCGGGGCGAGAAGTTGCTTTTCAAAATCAACGCGCCCGGCGCGCATTTCGCGCTGAACGGGCTCGGGGCCCTTGCAGCATGTGTCGCCGCGGGCGCCGATCTGGGCCAATCGGTCGTCGCTTTGGGCCAGTGGCAGCCGCCGCAGGGCAGGGGCGCACGACAATTCATCTCCCTCGATGTCGCGAACGAAACCGTCGGAATAGATTTGATCGACGACGCCTACAACGCCAACCCCGCATCAATCGGTGCAGCCCTTCAGGTGCTTGCCCAAATCTCGCCACCGGGCAAGCGCGGGCGACGCGTCGCGATCCTGGGCGACATGAAAGAGCTCGGTCAGACGGAGGCCGATCTGCACCGTGCGATCGCCCAAAGCCCGGCGACCGAACAGCTCGACCAAATCCACTGTGTCGGCCCTTTGATGAAGCACCTGCACGCGGCGCTTCCTGCCGACAGGCAGGGCCTTTGGGCGGAAACCTCTGCCGAACTTGCGGCCCAGCCAAGCGCGCTTGCGCAGGCCGGTGATGTTGTCATGGCAAAGGGCTCGCTCAGCATGAAAATGGCGCTGATCGTTGACGCCATACGCAATATGGGCCACATCACGCCCCTAAATGACAAGGGGCCCCACTAAATGCTGTATTGGCTGACCGCCTTTTCCGATGGCGGCGATTTCTTCAACCTGTTCCGCTATATCACCTTCCGGGCAGGTGGGGCCTTCTTCACCGCGCTTATCTTTGGCTTCGTCTTCGGGCAGCCTCTGATCAACCTCCTGAAACGCAAGCAGCGCAACGGGCAGCCCATTCGCGATGATGGTCCTGAGGGTCATTTGCTGACCAAACAGGGCACGCCGACGATGGGTGGCGTGTTGATTTTGGGCGCGCTGGTCGTCTCAACGCTCCTGTGGGCGCGGCTCGACAATGGGTTTGTCTGGGTGGTTTTGTTGGTCACGATGGGCTTTGGAACCATCGGTTTCGTTGATGATTATGCCAAGGTCACGCAGAACACGCATGGCGGTATCTCCGCCCGCGTGCGCCTTGGCGCGGGTTTTGCCATCGCTGCCGTTGCGGGTTTTGCCACAACACAGTTGCACCCCGACACGCTGACAAACCAACTTGCCCTGCCGGTCTTCAAGGACACGTTGGTCAATCTCGGCATCTTCTTCATTCCCTTCGCGATGTTTGTGATCGTGGGCGCTGCCAATTCCGTGAACCTCACAGACGGGCTCGACGGGCTTGCGATCATGCCGGTAATGATCGCCGCTGGCGCGCTTGGCGTTATTGCCTATGCCGTTGGCCGGGTCGATTTCACCGACTATCTGGGGCTGCACTACGTGCCCGGAACGGGCGAGCTTTTGATCTTTGTGGCCGGTATCATCGGCGGCGGGCTTGGGTTTTTGTGGTACAACGCGCCCCCCGCGGCGGTCTTTATGGGGGACACCGGTTCGCTGTCTTTGGGCGGCGCGCTTGGCGCAATCGCCGTAACCACCAAGCACGAGCTGGTCTTGGGCATTATCGGCGGGCTCTTCGTCGTCGAAACCCTGTCGGTCATCATCCAAGTGCTCTACTTCAAAAAGACCGGCAAGCGCGTCTTCCTGATGGCCCCGATCCACCACCACTTCGAGAAAAAGGGCTGGGCCGAGCCGCAGATCGTCATCCGTTTTTGGATCATCTCCCTCATCCTCGCCATGATCGGGCTTGCGACGCTGAAAATCAGATGATCCCCGTCCAAGGATATAAGGGCGCAAAGGTCGCCGTGCTGGGTCTTGGCAGGTCTGGCCTGTCGGCGGCCAAGGCGCTGCGTGAAGGCGGGGCGGAGCCAATCGTCTGGGACGACAACGCGGACGCGCGCGCGCGGGCCGAGGCAGACGGGTTCACCCCACAAGACCTGTCCAAAGAGGGCGCGTTCGAGGGCATTGCCGCGCTCATCACATCGCCGGGCATCCCGCACCTCTACCCTGCGCCAAACCCAATTATCGCCGCCGCGCAAGACGCCGGCGTGCGGGTCGACAATGACATCTCGCTGTTTTTCCAAAGCTTCGCCACGCGCGACTGGGATAACTTCGATCAGATGCCCAAAGTCGTTGCCGTCACCGGCTCCAACGGCAAATCCACGACCTCCGCGCTCATCCACCACATCCTGACCGAGGTGAACCGCCCCACCCAACTTGCTGGCAATATCGGGCGCGGGGTGCTTGATCTCGACCCGGCCATCGACGGCGAAGTCATCGTGCTGGAGCTGTCGAGCTACCAGACCGAGCTGGCCCGCAACCTCACGCCTGACGTGGCCGTCTTCACCAATCTCAGCCCCGACCATCTGGACCGTCACGGCGGGTTCGGCGGCTATTTCGCGGCCAAGCGGCGGCTGTTTTCCGAAGGCGGCCCCGACCGCGCGGTCATCGGTGTGGATGAGCCGGAGGGGCGCTACCTCGCCAATCAACTGGTGTCCAACGCGCAGGATGACAGGGTGATCCGCATCTCCTCCGGCTCCAAGATCACAGGGCCTGGATGGACTGTTTTCGCCAAAAAGGGCTTCCTGTCCGAATGGCGCAAAGAAAAGCAAATCGCCTCTCTCGACCTGCGCAAAGTGGCGGGGCTTCCCGGCGCCCATAATCACCAAAATGCCTGCGCCGCCTATGCGGCCTGCCGCACGCTCGGCCTCGCCCCGCGCGTCATTGAACAAGCTTTTGCAAATTTCGCGGGCCTGCCGCACCGCTCCCAACGGGTCGGCGAAAAGGACGGCGTGGTGTACGTCAATGACAGCAAAGCCACCAATGTAGATGCCGCCGTCAAGGCGCTGCTGGCGTTCAAAAACATCCGCTGGGTCTGTGGCGGGCTCGAGAAAGAGGGCGGGCTCGAGACGCTGCGCCCGGCTTTGGGCGGGGTCACAAAAGCCTATGTCATCGGGCGGGAGGCGGCGGCGTTCGCCCTGCAACTTGGCGATACCCCGCATGAGGTCTGCACCGATATGGCGACGGCCGTCGCGCGCGCCAGCGCAGAGGCCGCACCCGGCGATACGGTCCTTTTGGCCCCAGCGGCAGCCAGCTTTGATCAGTATGACAGCTTTGAAAAACGCGGCGAGGATTTCATCGCAGAGGTCGAAAAGCTGCTTTAGCCCAAGCGTCAATCACGGCTAGAAATTAACCTTTTCGGCCAGAACGGCGGAAAACCCGCCGTTGCCATGCGCATAAAGCGTCGTCCCGACCAGCGCATTTCAATCACTTAGAGCAAAAGGTTTCGCATGCGAAAACGCCAAAACGCGGCCAATTCCTTAACTCTGGTAAGCCGCTGCCCGCGCGTCATCCCCCAAAGTCTCAGGCTTTACAACAGCGCGTCCCGTCGCCGTGTCAAAAAACGGCGTTTCGCGCCATTTCCCGTTCAACCGTGACAGCAACGCGTTGCGCATCGTGCGAAGCGCAAACCGTGCCAAGCTGCCCGATGGCTCGGACACCGGCGACAGGGCCTGGTCCGGCTTGTGGCGAAACTGCACCGGGCCCAGCACGTCCAACGGCTTTGCGAAATTCGCCACAACAAGCCCGACAAAGGAAAATTGCGGCGTGCCGACCGTGTTGGCTAAGGACGTGTTGCAGCAACTGGTGTACCAGCGATAAAGCCCCTTCGGCGCCAGTCGCATCACCGCCAGATGCGCGCGACCTTCGATGATCTCAAGCTGGTGAGGCTGCGCCTGATAGATCTGCGTGCCCCCCTGCGCATCCATAATCCGCGCCTCCTCACCCAGATGGCGGGCCGCCGCCTGGCAATCTATGCAGTAACACACCGCGTGGTTGCAGGTGCGTGGGTTCGCGCCATGTAGCACCGCTTTGAACGCGCCGCATTTGCAGGCGAGACGGATGTCTTCGGGCATGGAAATGCTCCCAACTCTGATCCGTTCCAGCTTAGCGCGAAATCCTGCCTGCGAACAGCAAAACTCAGGCTGGATTGGCGCGGCAAATAACGCTAGACTGAACAGATAGACCCGAAAAATCGGGCATCCGAGAGATCGGAAGAGGCAGTAAATGGCGGTATTCTCATGACTGAGATGGTGTATGGCACCGTAACGGCGCGTCCGGGCGAGCCGATCCTTCCCCGTTGGTGGCGCACGGTAGACAGCTGGTCGCTGTTTTGCGTCTTCGCGCTTTTTGGCATCGGGTTGTTGTTGGGGCTCGCAGCCTCGCCCCCTTTGGCGGAAAAAAACGGGCTCGATCCGTTCCACTACGTCTCCAAACAGGCGGTGTTTGGCTGCATGGCGATGAGCGTCATGATCGCCATTTCCATGATGTCGGTCGCGCTGGTCCGTCGCCTCGCCGTGCTCAGTTTTTTCGCAGCCTTCGCGGCGCTCATCTTATTGCCCGTCTTTGGGACTGATTTCGGCAAAGGTGCGACGCGGTGGTACTCTCTGGGGTTCGCCTCAATCCAGCCGTCTGAGTTTCTCAAACCGGTTTTCATCGTCTTCTCCGCCTGGCTCATTGCTGCCAGCCAGGAAATCAACGGGCCCCCCGGCAAAACCTTCTCCTTCGCACTGATGTGCGTCGTCGTGGGCTTTCTCGCGCTGCAACCGGATTTTGGGCAAGCCTGCCTGATCTTGTTTGCTTGGGGCGTGGTCTATTTCGTCGCTGGCGCGCCGCTGACACTGCTGATTGGCATGGCGGGCGTCGTTGTCGCCGCGGGGGTGACAGCCTATAACATGTCCGAGCATTTCGCCCGCCGCATTGACGGGTTTCTGTCGGCTGATGTCGATCCGACAACGCAGCTGGGCTACGCGACCAACGCGATCCGGGAGGGGGGCTATTTCGGCGTGGGCGTCGGTGAGGGTTCCGTCAAATGGTCGCTGCCTGATGCTCATACTGATTTCATCATTGCCGTCGCTGCCGAGGAATACGGCCTCGTTCTGGTCATCGCGATTATCGCACTTTACGCCATCTTCACCACCCGCTCGCTGCACCGGCTCACCAAGGAACGTGACCCGTTCATCCGGCTCGCAGGCACCGGCCTTGCGGCCATGTTTGCGATGCAAGCGATCATTAATATGGGCGTCGCCGTACGGCTGCTGCCGGCCAAAGGTATGACATTGCCCTTTGTGTCGAATGGCGGCTCCTCCCTCATTGCCGGGGGCATCGCCTTGGGGATGTTGCTGGCCTTCACCCGCAAACGCCCGCAAGGCGACATGCGCGACCTGATGATCCATCGTCGCAAACACGGGGCCGCCGCATGAGCGCACCGCTGCTTGTCATCGCCGCAGGCGGCACCGGCGGGCATATGTTTCCTGCGCAGGCTTTGGCTGAAACGATGCTGGCTCAGGGCTGGCGCGTGAAGCTGACGACGGACACCCGGGGTGCGCGCTACACTGGCGGCTTCCCGCATAGCGTCGAGATTGAGCAGCTGAAATCTGCAACCTTCGCGCATCGCGGTCTTGCTGCAAAGCTTGCCGCGCCCTTCAAGCTTGCCACAGGTGTTCTGTCGGCCATGAGAAATTTCCGGCGCGACCGACCCAATGTGGTGGTGGGCTTTGGCGGCTACCCGTCCTTTCCGGCCATTTCAGCCGCTTGGCTGATGAAGCTGCCGCGCATGATCCATGAACAAAACGGCGTGCTGGGCCGGGTCAATCAGGCCTTCGCCACCCGCGTCGACGCGATTGCCTGCGGCACTTGGCCGACCGCATTGCCCGGCGGGCTGGACGGGCACTTCACCGGCAACCCGGTCCGTGCCGCCATTCTGGAACGCGCCGGGGCGCCCTACATTCCGCCCGGTGACTACCCGATGAGCGTCGTGGTGATCGGCGGCAGTCAGGGCGCGCGCATATTGGGCGAGGTCGTTCCCAAAGCCATCGCGCTTTTGCCCGAGCCGATGAAATCCAATATCCGCGTGGCGCAGCAAGCGCGCGCCGAAGATGCGCAGCAGGCCGACCAGACCTACACGCAGAACGGCATAACGGCAGAGGTTGCGCCGTTTTTCCACGACATCCCGAGCCGGTTCTCGGAGGCTCAGCTCGTTATCGCCCGTTCCGGCGCGTCGACTGTGGCGGACCTGTCGGTCATCGGGCGTCCGTCGATCCTCGTGCCATTTGCCGCGGCCACCGCCGATCACCAAACCGCCAACGCGCGCGGATTGGTCGACGCCGGGGCCGCGATCATGATGCCTGAAAGCACTTTCACTCCGGAGGCCTTGGCCGAACAGATCGCCCTCATCCTGAACCAGGACCAAGGCGCGATCCAAATGGCGAACGCGGCTTTGGGGCTTGGCAAACCAGACGCGGCGGAAGCGCTCGCAGAGCTGGTGCATCAACTCAACCAGAAGAACCAGACATGAACGCAGACAGCACCAAACTGCCCCTAGAGCTGGGCGCGATCCATTTTGTTGGCATCGGCGGCATCGGCATGTCCGGCATTGCCGAAGTGCTGTTGAACCTCGGCTACACGGTGCAGGGATCGGACTTGAAAGCCTCCAAAATCACCGACCGGCTGGCCAAGCTGGGCGCTACGATCTTTGAGGGCCAGCGCGCTGAGAACCTAGAAAACGCTGATGTGGTCGTGATCTCATCGGCCATCAAGCCGGGTAATCCAGAGCTTGACGCGGCCCGCCAAACGGGCCTGCCGGTCGTGCGCCGGGCGGAAATGCTTGCCGAACTGATGCGGATGAAATCCAACATCGCCGTCGGCGGCACGCATGGCAAAACCACGACAACCACCATGGTCGCGGCGCTGCTGGACGCAGGCAATATCGACCCCACAGTGATCAATGGTGGCATCATCCACGCTTACGGCTCCAACGCGCGGGTGGGGCAGGGCGAATGGATGGTCGTCGAGGCTGATGAAAGCGACGGCACCTTCAACCGCTTGCCCGCGACCATCGCGATCGTGACCAATATCGACCCCGAACATATGGAGCACTGGGGCGATTTCGACACGTTGCGTCAGGGGTTCCTCGATTTCGTCTCGAACATCCCCTTCTACGGCCTCGCCGTGTGCTGCACCGACCACCCGGAGGTGCAGGCGCTCGTCGGCAAGATCACAGACCGCCGCGTCGTCACGTTCGGCTTCAACGCGCAGGCCGATGTGCGGGCGGTGAACCTGAGCTACAAAGCGGGCATCGCACATTTCGACATCGCGCTGCAAAATGACGAGATGGTCATTGAGCGCTGTTCGCTGCCCATGCCCGGCGATCACAATGTCTCCAACGCTTTGGCCGCTGTCGCGGTGGCGCGCCATCTCGGTATGAAAGCCGACGAGATTAAATCCGCGCTGGCCAGCTTCGGCGGCGTCAATCGGCGTTTTACCAAAGTGGGCGAGGTCGGCGGCGTGACGATCATCGACGATTACGGCCACCACCCAGTCGAAATCGCCGCCGTCCTGAAAGCCGCGCGCCAAGCCACCGAAGGCCGCGTCATCGCTGTGCACCAGCCACACCGCTACACGCGTTTGCACTCGCTCTTTGATGACTTTTGCAGCTGTTTCAACGACGCCGATGTCGTGGGCATCTCAGACATTTTTGCCGCGGGCGAGGACCCCATTCCGGGCGCCGGGCGCGACGATCTCGTCGCAGGTCTGATCCGCCACGGCCACCGCGACGCGCGTGTCATCCCTGATGAGGCATCGCTTTTGGCACTTGTCAAAGAACAGGCCAAACCGGGCGATATGGTCGTCTGCCTCGGCGCCGGTACGATCAGCGCCTGGGCCACTGCTTTACCCGCCCGACTGAGCAAGGGAGCCGCTTAATGGACGCGGTGATTTACCTTTTGATTAGACTTTTTGGAGGCGGCGCCATCGGCTATCTCGCCGGTCGCAAGTTCAGCCTATTTGGGTTCTGTTTCGCGACGGCCATCTTGCTTTTTGTGATGTATATGGTTTTCAATTCGCGCTCAGGAGGGGGCGCCTGGGATGCCATCGCTCAGGCTGGATTACTTGCGTTTCTCATTTTCCCGTTTCTGGTCTGTTATCTAATCGCGTCGCTAGTTGGGTATTTGAAGCGGGGGCCTTACGATTGATGGCCGCAATAGCATCATCAAGCGCGGCGCAACCTTGGCAATACTGGGTAGGCGATGCCGCGTGTGATTTTTTCGTGATCTATGCGGGTAGTTTTCCCGCGCTGTTAACCCCGAATTTAACGCAAAGGTATGATAATTCGCACTTTTAACGCTGTGTGAAGTGCTGCAATATAATGACACAAACCGTGCTGGAGTTTGATCGTTGAGTATATCGCTGACATTGGCTGCCCTTTGGGCGATTGCCGCCACGATTGTGGCGCTGCTGCCGATGCGCCTGCAATATGTGCCGGGTGTGACGCTGCTGATTGCGGCGCCTTTGCTCATCGCTTTCATCGGCTATGAACACGGTGTGTGGATCGCGCTTCTGGGGCTGGCTGGCTTCATCTCAATGTTTCGCAACCCGCTGCGCTACTTCTATCGCCGCGCCCGGGGCGAGCGGCCGGAGATACCGCGATGATCAGCCTGTCTTTGATCTGCGCTTTGGTCTGGATCGTCACGGCGAATTTTGTGGCCATGTTGCCGTCGCGCGACCATCACTGGAAAGCGGCCTATGTGCTGATCGCGATTGGCATCCCGCTCTTGGGATGGCTGACCTGGGAAAACGGGCCATGGATCGGGCTTGCCGCGCTTGTCGCCGGTGTCTCTATCCTGCGCTGGCCGGTCCGGTATCTGGGCCGCTGGGTGCGGCGCAAAGCAGGGCTGGACAAGGCCACCCATCCCGCCGAATAAAGATCATCCGCAGATAAAGCGGGGCGATCAAGGCGGGCATTTCAAATGGATGACGGCAATTGGCCACAGACGCGGGGCGCGTTGAGCTTGGGAAAAGAGCTTGCGGGCCTCACGTGGCTGCGCGTCGGCGGTCCGGCCAAGGCGCTGTTTCAACCTGCGGATCGCGCGGACCTTATAGCCTTTTTCAAAGCCTATGACGGCCCCGTCTTTCCTATGGGTGTCGGCTCCAACCTGATCATCCGCGATGGCGGGCTCGATGCGGTCGTGATCCGGCTGGGGCGCGGCTTCAACGGGTTTGAGGTTGACGGCAACCGCGTGACGTGCGGGCCCGCTTTGCTGGACGCCCATGCCGCGCGAAAGGCGGCGGATGCGGGTCTCGATCTGACCTTTTTGCGCACCATTCCCGGCGCCATAGGTGGCGCGGTGGCGATGAATGCGGGCTGCTATGGCAGCTACATGGCGGATGTGTTTGTCGAGGCGACGGCCGTCCTACGCTCTGGCGAGGTCGCCACATTGACCAAGGAAGATATGGGGTTCGCTTACCGTCAGTCGGCCTTGCCTGAGGGCGCGGTGCTGGTCGAAGTGGTGATGGAGGCCCCTAAAGGTGATCCGGCAGAGCTGCACCAACGCATGGAAGACCAGCTCGCCAAGCGCGACGCGACCCAACCCACCAAGGACCGCACTGCCGGGTCTACTTTCCGAAATCCTGCAGGTTTCAGCTCAACCGGAAAGGCTGATGACGTTCATGATCTCAAGGCGTGGAAGGTCATCGATGAGGCGGGTATGCGCGGCGCGACCCTAGGCGGGGCGCAGATGAGCGACAAACATCCGAACTTTCTGATCAACACAGGCAACGCCAGCGCCGCCGATCTGGAAGATTTGGGGGAGCTGGTGCGGAAAAAGGTTTTCGAGCACAGCGGAATAGAGTTACACTGGGAGGTGCTTCGTATCGGGGACAGGCTTCCGGGCGAGCGTTAACCAAACTGTAGTGGCCACAAGGCTACACAAACTGAAGGCCCAACCATAAGGGCCAGGCTAAAAAACACGAGGCGGCGATGTCGAGCAGGGCATTTCGCAAAGTGGCGGTATTGATGGGCGGGCCTTCTGCAGAGCGGGAGGTGTCTCTGTCAACGGGACGCGCATGCGCGGCGGCTTTGCGGGGCGAAGGATATGAAGTGGTTGAGCTGGACGCAGGTCCGGACCTTGCCGCGCGCCTGACCGAAATCAAGCCAGATTGCTGTTTCAACGCGCTCCACGGCCGCTGGGGTGAAGATGGCTGCGTCCAAGGCCTGTTGGAATGGATGCGCATCCCCTACACCCATTCGGGCGTCGCGGCTTCGGCTTTGGCGATGGACAAAGAACGCACCAAGGAAGTCTATCGCCGCCACGATCTGCCTGTCGCTGAAAGCTTGTTGGCCGACAAATCGCAAGTGATGGCGCGCCATCTGATGGCCGCGCCTTACGTGGTGAAGCCTTACAATGAAGGCTCGTCCGTTGGCGTCTATCTGGTGACAGAAGGCGCGAACACGCCGCCGCAGCTTTCAGACGATATGCCTGACACGGTGATGGTCGAGGCCTTCGTGCCGGGGCGCGAGCTGACGGTCTCCGTCCTCGATGACCGAGCCTTGGAGGTGACAGATATCATCACTGATGGCTGGTACGACTATGAGGCAAAATATGCCGAAGGCGGGTCGCGCCATGAGGTACCAGCCCAAATTCCTGACCCCATCCGCACGCTTTGTTGCGACTACGCGGTCACGGCGCATCAGGCGCTCGGGTGCCGCGGCGTGTCCCGCACGGATTTTCGCTGGGACGAGGCACAGGGTGCCGCAGGCCTCATCTTGCTCGAAACAAACACACAACCCGGCATGACGGGCACGTCGCTGACGCCTGAGCAGGCGGACGTGGCGGGCATGTCCATGGGCGCGCTCTGCGCCTGGCTGGTGGAGGACGCCTCATGCGATCGTTGAAACGCTTCTCGCCGCTCAAGCGCGACCCCGCGCCGAGCAAATGGAGCTACCGGTTGGAGCGCCTCTGGCTGCGCCCGGGCTTTCGCAAGCTGATCCGGGTGGGTGCGCCGATGGCGCTGTCTTGCGCGCTTGGGATTTGGTATTTTGGCGACGCCAAGCGCCAGCAAGCGATGGTCGATTGGGTGCTTGATGCACGTGCGTCGATCGAGACGCGGCCTGAATTCATGGTCAACGTCATGGCAATCGACGGCGCCTCCGACCTGCTGGCCAGCCATATCCGTGAGGTGATGCCGGTCGATCTGCCCGCGTCCTCCTTCGATCTCAACTTGGAGGCCATGCAAGAGCAGGTCGAAAGCCTCGACGCCGTCAAAAAGGTCGATCTGCGCATCAAATCCGGCGGGCTGCTGCATGTTGACGTCCAAGAGCGCGTGCCCGCCATCATCTGGCGCGGCCCCGACGGGTTGGAGCTGCTCGACGCGGGCGGCCACCGGGTTGCAGCAATTGCCAAGCGCCTTGACCGGCCAGACCTGCCAATCATCGCGGGCGAGGGCGGGAACACCGCGGTGCCGGAAGCGCTGGCCTTGTTCACCACCGCCGCCCCGATCAAGGACCGCGTCATAGGTCTGGTGCGCATCAGTGAGGAACGCTGGGACCTCGTTCTTGACCGCGATCAGCGCATCATGCTGCCGCAAACCGGCGCGGGCACGGCGCTCGACCGGGTGCTGGCGCTGAACGAAGCGAAAGACCTTTTGAAACGCGATATCGCCAGCGTCGACATCCGAAACACGCAACGCACAACGTTGCGGCTGACCGCTGACGCATTGGAAGACATACGCCTTCTCAAGGGCATAGAGATCAAAGGAAGCACCGAAGAATGACCGATCTTTATCAAACACAACGTGCCATGCGGAACAAGCGGCAGGCGGCCATGCAACGCGGCGTGATCGCGGTTCTGGATGTGGGATCGTCCAAGATTGCCTGTTTCGTGCTGCGCTTTGACGGGCCGGAGCGGTTTGAAGACAGCGACGGTATCGGCACAATGGCCGGGCAATCGGCTTTCCGCGTTATCGGCGCCGCCACGACCCGCTCGCGCGGCGTGCGCTTCGGCGAGATCGAGACCATGCATGAAACCGAGCGTGCCATCCGCACGGCGGTCCAGGCCGCCCAGAAGATGGCCAATGTGCGCGTTGACCATGTGATTGCTTGTTTTTCTGGCGCCAAGCCGCGCTCTTACGGGCTGACGGGCAATGTGGAATTGCATGACGGTCAGGTGTCCGAAAACTGTGTTGCCCGCGTGCTGGCAAGCTGCGATCTGCCGGACTACGGCAACACGCGCGAGGTGCTGCACGCCCAACCGGTGAACTTTGCGGTGGATCATCGCTCCGGCCTTGGCGATCCGCGCGGGCAGGCGGGCAATGAGCTGTCGACCGATTTGCATATGCTTACCATCGACCGCACGCCGATTGAAAACCTGCTGTATTGCATTAAACGCTGCGATCTAGACGTCGCGGGGATTGCGTCATCGTCCTATGCCGCCGGGATTTCCTCACTTGTCGAGGACGAACAAGAACTCGGCGCGGCCTGTATTGATCTGGGTGGCGGCTCCACCGGCATCTCGATTTTCATAAAGAAACACATGATCTACGCCGACACGGTGCGCATGGGCGGGGACCACGTGACGTCCGACATTTCACAAGGCCTGCAAATCCCAATGCCCACGGCGGAGCGGATCAAAACCTTTTACGGCGGCGTTGTGGCGACGGGCATGGACGACCGGGAGATGATTGATCTCAGCTCAGACACAGGTGACTGGGAGCATGATCGACGCAGCGTCAGCCGGGCCGAGGTCATTGGCGTGATGCGCCCGCGCATGGAGGAGATTTTGGAAGAGGTGCGCACGCGGCTTGATGCGGCCGGGTTCGAGCATCTGCCGAGCCAACGAATCGTGTTGACCGGCGGCGCCTCGCAATTGCCGGGGCTGGACGGTCTGGCCACCAAGATTTTGGGCCAGCAGGTCCGACTGGGCCGCCCCTTGCGCGTTCAAGGCCTGCCGCAATCAGTGACGGGCCCCTCATTTGCGGCGGCTGTTGGCACCTGTCTTTTTGCCGCGCATCCGCAAGATGAGTGGTGGGATTTCGACGTGCCGGTCGACAGCTACCCGGCGCGCTCGCTCAAGCGTGCGATGAAGTGGTTCAAGGATAATTGGTAGGCAGTCTGACGCCGTTTTCGTGAAAGTCATCGCGTCCCGGGCGGACTGACGCGGCAAGAGAAACAATGCCGTAAATTAACCCAAATGCCGTGAAAATTTGCGCCAGTTTGGCGGGTCTTTCAGGTCTGCGCGCCCCGGTTGGGACGCGTTGAACTTGTTTTGAAAGGCTTACATATGAAGTTTCTTGCAACACTTGCCCTGGCGGCGACCTTACCGTTTGCGGCCCAAGCCGCAGTGGTGATGGAAGGCGGCTCGCAAGTTGGTGACGGCAACAATATTGCCGGGGTCCGGGGGAGCAGTATCTCCTCAAACAACGCGGCCTATGACCAATCGCCGACCCCGATTGCATCCGAATGGGTGTGGATTGGCGACATTAACAACAACGATTTCGCCAGCTTTGAAATGACGTTTGATCTGACCGGCTTCGATCTGACGACGGCGTCTCTTTTTGGGTTTTGGGGTGTCGACAATGTCGGCACGATTAGCCTGAACGGCACTCAGATTGCAGAGCTTGCGGGCCTTCAGGAAGAGAATTTCGCGTTTCTCAACCCTTATGGCTCCGCCGATAGCTCATTGTTCCTGTCGGGCGTCAACAGTCTGCGCTTTGATGTCCAGGACCTTGGCGGACCGGGCGCGTTTCGGGCAACCGCACGCGTAACGGCCGACCCGTTGCAGATCGCACCGGTTCCGCTGCCCGCCGGTGCCCCCTTGCTGCTGGCCGGGTTGGCTGGTTTTGGTGTCCTTCGCAAGCGCCGGAAGTCATAAGTTATGTTTGGCGGGGTGACAGCCCCGCCAACACCCGTTAAGCTTTAAAAATAAGCGGCGCAAACGTCGCAACGGGCCGAGCAGTGGTCCCATACTATTAACGAAAGTTGGCCGTGCATTCGCGCGCCCTTTTGTGGTGCGCGCAAGGCTTGTGTCGGAAGCGGCGGCCAAGGCGAAATGTTGGGGGTTTGGCAAGATACCGCTGGTGCTGCCAAAGTTTTCCCCAGATTTTGTGGCAAAATTGCCTTTTTCGCGTGACGTGCGCCACGTGTTTCGATAGTCTGCGCTCCAAAGAGGCAAAATTATAAGGGCCACAAGGCCTACGATTTCGGTGACGAATACCACTCAATTTGTGACAGACAGGCGGACATAACCCATGACACTCAACCTTCGGATGCCCGAGCAACCAGAACTGAAACCTCGCATCACCGTGTTCGGTGTGGGCGGCGCAGGCGGCAACGCGGTCAACAACATGATCGAAAAGGCGCTTGATGGCGTCGAGTTCGTGACCGCCAACACCGACGCGCAGGCGTTGCAGCATTCCAAGGCGCAGGCGAAAATCCAGATGGGTGTCAAAGCAACCGAAGGTCTGGGCGCCGGTGCGCGGCCGTCCGTGGGCGCATCTGCCGCTGAAGAAACCATCGAAGAGATAGTCGACCATCTTGCCGGCGCGCACATGTGCTTCATCACCGCCGGCATGGGCGGCGGAACTGGCACGGGTGCCGCGCCAATCATCGCGCAGGCCGCGCGGGAGCTGGGCGTTCTGACCGTCGGCGTTGTCACCAAGCCGTTCCAGTTCGAGGGCGGCAAGCGCATGAAGCAAGCCGATGAAGGCATTGAAGCGCTTCAAAAAGTTGTCGACACGCTTATCATCATTCCCAACCAGAATCTGTTCCGTCTGGCCAATGAGAAAACCACCTTCACCGAGGCGTTCTCGATGGCCGATGACGTGCTCTACCAAGGTGTCAAAGGCGTCACCGACCTGATGGTGCGCCCGGGCCTGATCAACCTCGACTTCGCAGACGTGCGCGCCGTGATGGATGAGATGGGCAAAGCCATGATGGGCACCGGCGAGGCCGAGGGCGAAGATCGCGCGATCCAGGCCGCTGAGAAGGCCATCGCCAACCCGCTGCTGGACGAGATTTCTTTGCGCGGTGCCAAAGGCGTTCTGATCAACATCACCGGCAGTCACGACCTGACGTTGTTCGAGCTCGACGAAGCTGCGAACCGCATCCGCGAAGAGGTCGATCCAGACGCTAATATCATCGTGGGCTCCACGCTCGATACCGATATGGACGGCAAAATGCGCGTCTCCGTTGTCGCGACGGGAATCGAGGCCTCAGAAGAACTGTTGGCGCACCCGGTGCAACGCCGCTCCCTCGCGGAGCCGCTGCGTCAGGACCGTATTGAAGAACCCGCACCGATCGCGGCTCAACACCCAGTGGCTCAGCCCGCGCCGCAACTGGTTGCGCAACAGGTGGCAGCGCCCGCGGCAGCCGCCGCGATGCCTGCACAAGCAGCGGCGCCCGCGACAGCGCCTGCGATGGACGAGCCGTCTTTGTTCGAAAACATGCCCGCCGCGCAAGCGCCCGCCGCTGAGGTCGTGGGCGAAGATGGCCTGCCTTCCCCGGTCTACCAACCGGCACCGCAGCAACCGCAAATGATGGCGGCTGAAGAGCCCGCCGCTTTCGCGCGCCCCGCACCGGCAGGGACACCAACACCCGAGGCAATGGAACGCCTGCGCGCGGCCGTGAACAAAGCGCCGTTGACCGAGCCCGCACCGCGTACACCGGTCGCCCCGATCTCGGAGCAGAAACCGCGCTTTGGGATCAATTCGCTGATTGGCCGCATGACCGGCGCTGCCGAGGAGGCCCCACAGCCAACCCGCCAGCAACCGCAAATGAGCGCGCTGCAACCCTCCGCTGAGGTCGACCCCGAGCAGGAAAAGATCGAGATACCAGCCTTCCTGCGCCGTCAGGCGAACTAACGAAAGTCACAGTGACGCAACGTCTTGGGTCAGGCATCGCCTGGCCCTTTTTCGTTTGAAATCATAGTCTTGCTGCGCCTGCGAAATAAGTTTTCGCGAATATGACAGCATTGTTGCAATCCGTCACAAAGAGTGAGTTGAGCGTCCGGGCCACCACCCCTATTTTCCCACTAACCGCGCACTGGGGCGTGGGCTGCCAAACACAGAACGCCGCTTTTTGAAGGGGGCAACCGAACGTGCAAACGACTTTGAAATCAGATGTCCTCTTTGAAGGTGTTGGATTGCATTCCGGCATCACGACAAGAATGGTCGTGCGCGCTGCGGATGAGGATCATGGTGTTTGGTTCAAACGCACGGACGTGACAGACCGCGACCCAATGGTGCCAGCGCTTTACGACGCTGTTGAGCATCAGCCGCTGCGCACCCGGATCGTAAACGCGGCGGGTGTTGAGGTGATGACCGTTGAACATATCATGGCGGCGCTGGCAGGCTGCGGCGTTCACAACGCGCTGATCGAGCTTGATGGCCCGGAAGTGCCAATCATGGACGGCTGCTCGGCTGATTTTGTCCGCGCAATTGTCGATGCGGGGCTGCGCCAGCAAGCCGCACCGCTCTATGCGATTGAAGTTCTGCGGCCTGTGCGGGTCGTCCAAGATGATGCGCGCGCCAGCTTGAAACCGGCGCCTGCTCTTGAGATCGATTTCGAGATTGAATTTGCTGACAGCGCGATTGGCGCGCAGTCAAAGCATCTCAATATGGCGAACGGCACCTTCGTACGTGAGCTATCCGACAGCCGCACTTTCTGCCGCAAATCCGACATCGACATGATGCATGCCAATGGCATGGCGCTTGGCGGGACCTATGACAATGCGGTTGTTGTCGATGGCGACGCCGTGCTTAGCCCCGGCGGTCTGCGCCACGCTGATGAGGCGGTGCGCCACAAGATGCTCGACGCGCTTGGTGATTTGTCCCTAGCGGGCGCCCCGATACTCGGTCGCTACCACGGGGTGAAGGCGGGCCACGCGTTGACCAACCAATTGCTGCGTGCGCTGTTCTCTGATGAGCGGAATTACCGGATCGTGTGCTGTACCGCCGCGCAACAAAGCCGTTTGCCCGGCGTTGGGGTCCGGCACGCAGATCTCGCATTGGTGGCCTAAGCCTCTGTTTGCGTTGTGATCGTGGACGTCGACAAAAACCTCCTCAAACCCGTTTTGCCCGGCAAACTCTTGTGCTAGACCTGTCGGGAAGTGCCGGGGACCCTTCTTGTGTTGGGGTAGGTGGAACAGCAGGGTGTACGGTCAGATAATGCCGAGCAAGAAACTCTTCAAAACGGTGATAGCAGTATCGCTGATGGCAAGCCTTGCCGCCTGCGGCGCGCGTGGTTCCGGAGACCGTCCGGGCTTTATTCGCGGCCTCTTTGTTGGCCCACAGGAAATCCCGCTGGAACAGGTCGCCCCGCAGGAAATTTTCAAGCGCGGCGAGGCCGAACTTAATGCTGGTGACGTCGATGAGGCCGTGCGCCTTTTTGGTGAGATCGAGCGTCTCTATCCCTATTCCGAATGGGCGAAGCGCGCCTTGATCATGCAGGCCTTTGCCTATCACGCGGACCGCGAATATGAGCAGTCCCGCGCCGCCGCACAGCGGTTCATCGATTTCTACCCCGCCGATGAGGATACGCCTTACGCGCAGTATCTATTGGCGATCAGCTACTATGATCAGATCGACCAGGTGGGCCGTGATCAGGGACTGACTTTCCAGGCCTTGCAAGCGTTGCGCACGGTGATCGAGCGCTACCCGGACAGTGAATATGCGCGTTCGTCCATCCTGAAATTTGACCTCGCCTTCGACCATCTGGCCGGCAAGGAGATGGAGATCGGGCGCTACTACCTCAAACGCGGGCATTACCCGTCAGCAATCAACCGGTTCCGCGTTGTCGTTGAAGAATTTCAGACAACAACGCACACTGCCGAGGCGCTGCACCGGCTGGTGGAAAGCTACCTGTCGCTCGGGCTGACGGATGAAGCCCAAACCGCCGCCGCGATCCTTGGGTTCAACTACCAGTCCGACCCGTTTTATCAGGACAGTTTTGAGCTGCTGGAAGGTCGCGGGTTGAAGCCTGCGCCGCGTGGCACGGGCTGGCTCGTCGACATTTACCGGCAGGTGATCCGGGGCCGCTGGCTTTAGGTCTGGCGCTCATGCTCAGATCGCTCGACATTCGCGACATGCTAATCATCGACCGGCTGGTATTGGAGTTCCAGCCGGGTCTGAATGTGTTGACGGGCGAAACCGGGGCGGGGAAGTCTATCTTACTGGATTCATTAGGTTTTGTACTCGGATGGCGTGGCCGAGCCGAGCTGGTCCGCGCGGGCGCCGAGCGCGGCGAGGTCGTGGCGGAGTTTGATTTGCCCAAAGGCCATGCAGCGCACGCCGTTCTGGAGGAGGCCGGGTTCGCGCCCTCAGATGAACTGATCTTGCGCAGGCTCAACTACCCGGACGGACGCAAACAGGCCTGGGTCAATGACCGGCGCGCCAGCGGCGAGGTGCTGCGCGCCTTGTCGGATGTTTTGGTCGAACTGCATGGCCAGCATGACGATCGCGGACTATTGAATGCCCGCGCTCATAGGGCGCTGCTTGATCAGTTTGCGGGTGTTGATCTGGCGCCAGCACGTGCGGGTTGGAAAGCCCTGTCAAAGGCGCGCAAAGCCCTCGCGGCGGCTGAGGCCGAGCTTGCCCGCATGTCTGCCGAAGAAGACTTCCTGCGTCACGCCGTCGAAGAGTTGGAAGCGCTCGATCCGCAACCGGGCGAGGAACCTGAGCTCGACGCCAAGCGCCGCTTTATGCAAGCGGGCGCCCGCATTCGCGAAGATATTACCAAGGCAAATCAAGCGCTTGGACCTTCGGGCGCCGAAGGAATGTTGGGCGACGCGGCCCGTTGGCTGGACGCGGTCGCCGACAAAGCCGATGGACATCTTGAGGCACCGCTGGCCGCATTGGAGCGCGCCATGACCGAGCTGGGGGACGCCGCGCAAGGCGTGGAAACCGCATTGGAGGCGCTGTCATTTGACCCCTATGAGCTGGAGCGCGTCGAGGAACGGCTCTTTGCGATCCGCGGGCTCGCGCGCAAACATGATGTGCTGCCGGGTGAGCTTGCGGAGCTAGGCACCGCCTACCGCGCGCGGCTTGACGCGCTGGACGGCGGTGCTGCCGAAATTGAGGGGTTGGAACGCGCCGTAGCCGAGGCCGAAGATGTCTATGGCGACGCAGCCGATGCATTGCGCGCGGCCCGGATTTCGGCGGCGGCCAAGCTCAATGCGGCGATGATGGAAGAACTCGCACCGTTGAAAATGGAACGCGCGATTTTCGAAACGCAAATCAATGATGAACCCTACGGGCCCGATGGGCGCGACGCTGTGGCCTTCACTGTTGCCACCAACCCCGGCACCCCCGCCGGGCCTTTGAACAAGATTGCTTCCGGCGGGGAGCTGTCACGGTTTTTGTTGGCGTTGAAAGTATGTTTGTCGAGCGTTGGCGGCGATGTGACGATGATTTTCGACGAGATTGATCGCGGCGTCGGTGGTGCGACCGCAGATGCGGTCGGGCGGCGCCTGGCCAAGCTGTCGGAGGGCGGTCAGGTTCTCGTTGTGACCCATTCGCCGCAAGTGGCGGCTTTGGGTGGGCATCATTGGCGCGTTCAAAAGCAGGTCGAGGGGGAGCAGACCCTGTCCACTGTGGTGCCATTGGACAATGCCGCGCGCGTAGATGAGATCGCCCGGATGGTCTCCGGTGACACGGTTACGGATGCGGCCCGCGAAGCCGCTAAAGCGCTGCTAGGCGTCTGATTGCAAACGTTCTTTATCAGTCTTGGCACTGTGCGAACACGCTTTGCAGGCAATTGCTCCATTAACCCTTTGTTACATCTTTGCTTGGTTAACAGCGCAGTCATCTCTTAATTAGTCTCAAGTTTTACGAAACGGATTGGAGTAGTTATGCGTCGCAGGATCGCACTCTTTGATGCCCTTGGGGTCAGGCCAGAGGATGATATCGCCAAAATTCGCGCGGCGTGGCGCAAGAAGGTCAAGGCGCTTCATCCTGATATTGCCAAAGACAAGGAGCGATCCGCTAAACTGCTCGCACAAGTCAACGCAGCTTTTGATGAGCTGAAGGCCCATAAGCCATTTGCAGAAAGACGCCGGGGCGACCGCCGCAACACGTGGCGAAGCAAGCGTGTTTGGTCGCCTGCGGAAAGAATGCGAAAGCGTGCCACCGCCGCGGACGCGCGTCAGGACGACCAAAAGCGCCAACAGGCAAAACGTGAGGCGGCGCAGCGCGAAGCCGCAGTGCAGCAAGCGATGCGCAGACAACACGCCGAGGACCTGGCACGCCGAAACGCGGCTGAGCTTGAACGCAAAGAAGCGGCTGCCCGGACTGCGGCGCGCGCCCGAAACGCAAAGGTAAGACGCGCTTACTCCAAACAGGAAGAGTCTGCATATAGGGCTGCTTCTACTGGATATGCTCAAGCCCGCGCCGCTATGTCGGTCTAAGACTTTATAAGATATCGCGTCAATTCACCTGCACCATCTTGCCGGGGTTGAGGATATTTTGCGGATCAAAGCTGCGCTTGAGATCAGCCATGACCGACCAAGCCTCGCCATGCTCGCGGGTCATATATTTCATTTTGCCCATACCCACGCCATGCTCGCCCGTGACGGTCCCGCCCATCTCCAGCGCGCGTTCAGCCATCCGGTCGGCGAGGCGTTTGGCCTCGGCCAGCTCATCGGGGTTGTCGGGGTCCATCATCAAGATCGCATGAAAATTGCCGTCGCCAACATGTCCCAGAATAGGGCCCTCCAAAGGGCTGTCGGCGATATCGGCCTGGGTCTGGGTCACGGCCTCGGCCAGCCGTGAGATCGGCACGCAAATGTCTGTAGACATCGCCGTTGCGCCTTTGCGCGAGGCCAGGATCGCGTAATAGCCGTCATGGCGCAGCTGCCACAGCGCGTTGCGGTCTTCGGTCTTGGTGGCCCATTCAAAGTCTGATCCGCCGTGGTCGGAGACGATCTCAGCAAACCGCCTGGACTGCTCGGTTACCGCTTGGTCCGATCCGTTGAACTCCACCAGCAAATGCGGTTGCGCTGGCATGTGACGTCCGGAATAGGCGCTGAAGGCCTGCGTGGTGGCGGCGTCCACGAACTCGATCCGCGCCATGGGGATCGCCATCTGGATCGTCTCCATGACGCAGTTTACCGCCGCATCCATATCGGGAAACGCGCAGATGCCGGCGGAAATCGCCTCAGGTTGGCCTTGCAGCTTCAACGTCAGTTCAGTGATCAGCCCCAATGTGCCCTCCGCGCCCACAAAAAGATGCGTCAGGTCATAGCCAGCTGAGGTTTTGCGCGCGCGCGACCCGGTGCGGATGATCCGGCCATCGGCCAGAACCACTTCCAAAGCCCGCACATTGTCGGCCATCGTTCCATAGCGCACAGTCGTGGTGCCCGAAGCGCGGGTCGAGGCCATACCCCCGATCGAGGCATTTGCGCCGGGATCAACAGGAAAAAACAAACCCGTCGCCCGCAATTCCTCGTTCAGCGCCATGCGGGTGATGCCGGGCTGGACACGCACATCCATATCCTCGGCGTTGAGTTCGACAACGCTGTTCATCTGCGCGAAGTCGACCGTCACCCCGCCTTTGAGCGCCAGCGCATGCCCTTCCAACGAGGTGCCCGTGCCCCAAGGGATGATCGGGCAGTCATGGCGCGCGCAGATCTTTACGATTTCGCTCACCTCTTCAGCGTCCTGCGGGTAAACAACCGCGTCAGGGGGCATCGGGGCGTAATAGACTTCGGACCGGCCATGAATGTCGCGATCCGACTTGGAGGTCGTGCACCTTTCCCCTAAGAGGGGTTTAAGCTCTTCAATTGCTGCGGCGATAGTCATCTTCGGCGCCCCTTGGTGAGTTGGTACCAGATGTTAGGCCAGTGATGGCTTCAGGGAAAGCGCAAGGCGAGTATGGCCGAGCCAAATAAATCAATGCTGGGCGATCAGCTCAGCGAGGTGGTGCAAAGCTGCAAGCAGGGCTGGGCGGTGCTGCGCCATAAGGGCCCCTCTGCGCTGCAATTCTGGTTTATCGCGCTTCTCGTGGGCATCGCCGCGGGGCTTGCGGCCTGCGGGTTCCGCATCGCCATCGAATGGCTGCAGGGCGTGCTTTATGACGCCAAAGACATCAGATCCCTGCAAGAGCTTGTCACCGATTTGGAGTGGTATTTCATCCTGACCATCCCGGTCATGGGCGGGCTGATCACCGGCGCGATCTTGCATCATTTCACGCCTGACGCGCGGGCCCGTTCGGTCGCCGAAGTGATCCACGGGGCCGCGATGAACAATGGGCGGGTTGAAAAGCGGGCCGGTCTCGCCTCTGCCGTGGCCTCCATGATCACGCTCTCGACGGGCGGCTCGACGGGGCGGGAAGGGCCGGTTGTGCATTTGGCGGGCGTGATTTCCAGCTGGGTGTCAGGCTTGATCAAGGCGGATGGGATCACCGGGCGCGACCTGTTGGGCTGCGCGGTGGCAGCGGCGGTCTCGGCCAGTTTCAACGCGCCGATTGCGGGGGCGCTTTTCGCGCTGGAAGTGGTTTTGCGCCATTTTGCGGTCCACGCCTTCGCCCCGATTGTCATCGCAAGCGTCGCGGGCACCGTCATCAGCCGGTCGATCTTCGGCGATGTTCCCGAATTTGTATTGCCCGACGGCTCTGTCCTTAGCTTTTACCGGGAGCTTCCGGCCTACCTGATCCTTGGACTCCTCAGCGGGCTTGTCGCCGTCATCATGATGCGCAGCGTATTTTGGGCCGACAATCTTGGGACATGGTTTCAAAACGCGGTCCGGCTCCCGCGTTGGCTGCGCCCGGCGGTGGCAGGGCTGCTTTTGGGCGCGATTGCGATCTATTTCCCACATATCATCGGCGTTGGATATGGGACCACCTTTGCCGCCTTAACAGGGGATTTCCTGCTCTATGAAGCGATTGTCTTTGTCATCATCAAGGTTATCGCCGTGTCCATCACCATGGCGGGACGGATGGGCGGCGGCATCTTCTCGCCCGCTTTGATGGTCGGTGCGCTGACGGGTCTTGCTTTCGGTACGATCGCGACGAGTATTTTTCCTGACGTCTCAGGTACGTTGACGCTCTACGCGCTTGCGGGGATGGGCGCGGTGGCGGCCGCCGTGTTGGGCGCGCCGATTTCGACCACGCTGATCGTGTTTGAACTCACCGGCGACTGGCAATTGGGGCTCGCGGTGATGGTGGCGGTGTCGTTATCAAGCGCGGTTTCCGCGAAGCTTGTCGACCGCTCCTTTTTCCTCACACAGCTGGAACGACGCGGCATTCATCTGGCAGCCGGGCCGCAAGCCTACCTTTTGTCGATGTTTCGCGTTGCGAATGTCATGCGTCCGCCAGACCACGCCCGTGCCGCGGATGAGAGCTCCTGTTTGGAGATGATCGTGGACGGGATTTACCTCAGCCCCAATGCGACGCTGGAAGACGCCATGCCGCTGTTTGAGGAGGCCAACCATATCTTCTTGCCCGTCGCGCGTCTCGGCGCCGAGGGCGCGCCGCTGGTGCTGTTAGGGGCGCTGTTTCAGGTCGACGCCCTCAAGCAATATAGCCGCGCCTTGGCCGCAACGGCGGCCGAAGAGCATTCCTAAGCCTTTGGCTGAAAAAAGAAAGCTTTAGATTTTCTCGACAGTGACCTTGTCGGTGTAAAACGCCAAATGCCCGGCGATTTGCTCCAGGCCCGCTTTCGGCGCTTCATAGGACCAGGCGGCGTTTGCAATCGGCCCGCTTTTTGCCTGCAACGTAAAATACGTGGCGTCGCCTTTATGCGGGCAATGGGTGCTGTGCTCGGTCTGGTCGAAAAACGCCATCGCCAGATCGGCGCGCGGGACGTATAGGACGGGCTCGTAATCGCCCTCCCGCAGCACAATCACATTGGCGCTTTCGCCAAGAACCGCGCCGGCCGCGCGGATCGAATAGGTGTCGCTGGCTTTGGACAAAGTGATATGATCGGACATGAGGTGCCCCCTTAAAATTCGATGTCGCTCTGGATAGACGCGATGTATGACAGTTTTACGTCTGCTCTGACAAGGGTGCTATTGCCGCGGGCTAAAGCGGCTGTGTCGCCTGCATAAGCCACTCCGCCGTTGCGCCGGACACGGACAGCCGGGTTGCGACCTCGGCGTGATAGGCGTCGATCCAGGCCCGTTCCGCCGGGCTCAGCATCTCGGTCACGATCAAGCGGCGGTCAATCGGGACATATGTCAGCGTTTCAAAGCTCAGCTGGTCGCGCTTGTCGCCCGCCTCAGGCGCGTCCTCGACCACGATCAGGTTTTCAATGCGGATGCCAAACGCGCCTTCACGGTAATAGCCCGGCTCGTTTGACAGGATCATGCCGGGTTGCAGGGCGACCTCACTCACCCGGCTCAGGCGTTGCGGACCCTCATGCACGGACAAATAGGCGCCGACGCCATGCCCTGTGCCGTGGTCATAATCCATCCCCTCCGCCCAAAGTGGCGCCCGCGCCAACGCGTCAAGGTCGCGCCCGGCAAGCCCACGCGGGAAGCGCGCGCGGGAAATTGCGATCATCCCTTGCAGCACTAAGGTGAAACATTTACGTTGTTCTTCAGTGGGTTGCCCGATGGCAATGGTGCGGGTGATGTCGGTGGTGCCATCCACATATTGCCCGCCGCTATCGACCAGCAGCAGCCCTTCGTCCACGGGCGCATTGGTGTCTTCCGTCACCCGGTAATGCACAATAGCGCCATTGGCATTGGCCCCCGAAATCGTCTCAAAACTGATATCGCGCAGCGCGTTGGTATCGGCGCGAAAGCCCTCCAAAGCCTTGGCCACGTCAATCTCGGTTAGGCTGCCAACGGGTTGCGCGTCGAGCCAAGCCAAAAAATTGACCATCGCATGTGCGTCGCGCAGATGCGCCGCGCGGGCGCCTTCGATCTCGGTCGCGTTCTTGCAGGCTTTCGGCAGGATGCAAGGATCCTCAGCATAAGCAATCTCGACGCCGGCCTCTTTCAACCCGCGGCTCACCGCCAAAGGGGCGCTGTCGCGGTCGACGCGCACGGGTCCGGACAATTGCGTCAACGCGGCCTCAAAGCTTGCTGGCGGCAACGCATTTATATTCGGATCAGGCGGCAGCCCTTCCAATTTGGCAGGGTCGATAAACAGGTCGAGCTTGCCGGTGTCATACAGAATCGCCATGCAATGGACGACCGGATTACGCGGAATATCCGTGCCGCGAATGTTCAAAAGCCAACAAATTGAATCGGGCAATGTCAGCACAGCCGCAGGTTGCTTTTCATTTCGCAACATCTCGGCAATCCGGGCACGTTTGTCAGAGCTTTTCTCGCCAGACAGCTCCAACGCGTAAAATTCGACTTTGCCCTGCGGGGCGGAGGGACGGTCAGACCAGACTTGGTCAACAAAGTTTGGCGCGGCGTGCAGGCTGATCCCGGTCCCGATAAGGCCTTTTTTGACAGCGGCAATCTGGCCCTTCGTGTAGAGCCAAGGATCATATGCGATGCGTGCCTCTTTCACCTGTTCCTTCAGCCAATCGGCCAATTTGACCTCCGGCCAATCAACAGGTGTGAAATGCGTGGTCGCGACCTGCTCCTTGACTTGCACGCGGTAACGGCCATCGACAAAAACGCCGGCGATTTCATCCAAAACCGCGCAAAAACCGGCAGAGCCAGTGAAGCCGGTCAACCAGGCCAGCCGCGCGTCGCAGGGGGCCACATATTCACCCTGATACGCGTCGGCGCGTGGGATCAGGAAGCCGTCAAACCCGTGCGCCTTGTAGGCGGTGCGCAAGGCCTCAAGCCGGGGCGGGCCCTGATCGGGCGCGGTCGTGGCCTCAAAGGTTTGAAACATCAGCTGGCCCGTTTCATGCCCATCACGCGCGCGCGGGCACGCGGATCGCTGTCAAACAGCGCCGCCAGCTGTTCGGTCATAGCGCCGGCCAATTGTTCGACATCTGTAATTGTGACCGCGCGGTCATAGTAGCGCGTCACGTCATGGCCGATGCCGATAGCGATCAGCTCAACCGCTTTGCGCTTTTCGACCAATGCGATCACGTCACGCAGGTGTTTTTCTAAGTAATTCGCGGGGTTAACGGACAAAGTTGAATCGTCCACCGGCGCTCCGTCAGAGATCACCATTAGCACTTTGCGGCTTTCAGGACGGCCCAACATCCGACGGTGCGCCCATTCCAGCGCCTCACCATCAATGTTCTCTTTTAACAAGCCCTCTTTCATCATGAGCCCCAGATTGGGCCGCGTCCGCCGCCAAGGTGCGTCGGCACTTTTGTAGATGATATGGCGTAGATCGTTGAGGCGGCCAGGTTGCTGCGGGCGGCCATCATTCAACCAGTTTTCGCGGCTTTGACCGCCCTTCCAAGCGCGTGTCGTGAAGCCCAGAATCTCGGTTTTCACCTGGCAACGCTCCAACGTACGGGCGAGCACATCGGCACAGATCGCGGCAATAGAAATCGGGCGCCCGCGCATCGAGCCGGAGTTGTCCAACAACAGCGTCACGCAGGTATCGCGGAACTCCATGTCCTTTTCCTGCTTGAAGCTCAGCGGCGTGGTAGGGTTGGCCACAACGCGCGCAAGGCGGCCTGCATCAAGAATACCTTCCTCAAGATCAAATTCCCAAGACCGGTTTTGCTGGGCCTGCAAACGACGTTGCAGCTTGTTGGCCAGCCGCGAAACCGCGCCTTTCAAAGGCTCAAGCTGTTGGTCAAGATAGGCTCGCAGACGCTCAAGCTCGGCCGGTTCAGCCAGTTCTTCGGCTTTAATCTCTTCGTCAAACTCGGTTGAGAAGACGATGTAATTCGCGTCCGCCTCGGAATGCGGCGGCGGCGGGGGCGGGTCCATCGGGGCCTCGCCCTCGGGCAATTCCGCCTCGTCGCCCATCTCCGCATCTGCCATATCGTCAAGTTGAACGGTTGCTTGAGACGCATCTTGCTGCTCCTCTTGGCTTTGCTCAGGCGAGGCCTCAGCGTCCTCAGAATTGTCTTCCTTGTCGGCGTTGGATTGGTCGTCTTCGTCAGCTTGCTCCTGCTCGTCAGAAGCCTCGTCCTGCTGATCCTCATCGATATCGTCCGGGTCATCGCCCAACTGGTCGCCATAGCCCAGATCATCAATGATCTGGCGCGCAAATTTCGCAAACTGCGCTTGGTCCGACAGCACCTCTTGAAGGTTGTCCAACGTACCACCGGCGGCGCCTTCGATAAAATCTTTCCAAAGATTCATGACGTTATCGGCCGCGGGCGGCAGATCGCGGCCTGTTGCGAGGTGCCGGATCAAGTAGCCCGCAGCGACCGAGAGCGGCGCTTGCGCGTTCTCCGTGATCTGACCGTAGCCTTTGCGTTCGGCCTCAGATCCGATCTTGGCGTCGATGTTTCCAGCCGTTCCGGGCATGGTGCGCGCGCCCATGGCTTCGCAGCGCGCGGTTTCCATCGCATCGTAAAGATCGCGCGCCATGTTGCCTTGCGGCAGGTATTTGTTCGACGTCGCCGCGTTGTGAAACCGGCGGCGCAGCGCATAGGCATCCGCCGTGCCGCGCGCCAGCAGCACCTCATCGCGGGTCATGCGCCGCGTGACTTGTGGCAGGCGCACTTGGTCATTGGTCATGCCGGGCGGGTCTACGGAAAAACTGACGCCGAGCTCTGCGTCATTGGCAAGTGTCTTTGTGGCCTCAGCCAAGGCTTTCTTGAACGGATCGGCGGGATTGTCGTTTTGTGCCATGGCGGGGAGCGGACCTTGTGAATTTGTCCGCAATTTAGGGCGCATATCAGCAAATGACCATGCCCCAGCCGCGTGTTTTTAACTCAGGATCAGGGAACGGCATTCCGCAATCATCTTCTCTGACGCAGCCCGGGCATTTTCCGCCCGTCGGGTGTCAAAGGAGTAGTTGGCGTCGTTCAAAATTGCCGCGTGGTTGCGCCAAGCGTCGAATTTCCAGTTGGCGGCCTGCTTTTCGGGCATCCCGTAAGCGACCGCGGCGGGCAAAACCGCCTCCAACATCATATCAAAAATGGCCAGACGGCTCCGAACGGTTTCGAATGTTTCCGCGCTGGCATGGGTGATGTGGTTGGCCATGGCCGAATACCGCCCCGCACATTGCGCGAAGGCTTGGGCCCGCTCCGAGGGAGAAATCGGGATGGCGGCAAGGGCTTGGCTGCTCATCAAGCTTACCCACAACCCCACAAATAAGGTCTGTCGTAAAACTGTCATGTCTCAACAGTATGACAAGTTTTCTGACCACCAAGTAAATTACGCCTGAAAAATAGGCAAAATGAAAACTAAACTGTAATGATGTAAAATGGCGACGATTTCGCGCCAAAATGCCGCTCGACAACACCATATAGGCGCTAAAAAGCGCCGGAACCCCCAATAAATTGTGCTTTGCCCGAGGCGCGCGGCTCAGGCGTCGTCCTCAAAACTACCGGCTTCGAAGCTGACTTTTGCCTCTGGGTCGATCTCAAAAGGCTCTCCGGCAACTTCATTGAAGCTGTCGAAATCCGCGGCGCCCGGCACGACCTGCCCGGCGTCATCGACAAAGGCCAAACGCGGGCGGTAGGTCTTGCCGCCGATCTCAATCGCACCCTCGTCCAGGGCGAAGGCCAGCTCGGTCATGATGCCCTCAACATTGGCCTTGGCAAGCTGCTCGCCCATGGCGTCTTGGAACATCGGAAGCAGGCTATGGGCGATCAAAGTATTTGCCGCCGCCGCAAGATCGGTATGGGCGGGTTCATAATCTTCTGGCAATTCAGCGCCAATTGTCATCTTCATTTCTGGCCTCGTTCGAAACGGGTTAAGGAACGGTTACTCTTGGGTGCCGCGCCAATCGGACGAAAATGGGGCAAATTTGCGGAAATTCGAAACAATCGCGGCCCTGCTCAAGGCCAAATAGAAAAGGGCGCGCCGGAGGCACGCCCAAAACTAAGGTATTTCAGAGGGTTGGCTTAGCCCAAGCTGATGCTGGCCGCGCTCTCGGGTAGTTCCTCGTCAAAGCAGCGCTGGTAGAACTCAGCCACCGTTTCGCGCTCCAACTCATCACATTTGTTGAGGAAAGAGGTGCGGAACGCATAGCCCACATCGTTAAAGATCAGCGTGTTTTGCGCCCAGGCAATGACGGTCCGGGGCGACATCAGCGTCGACAGATCGCCGTTCATAAACGCGGTCCGCGTCAGGTCTGCCACGGTCACCATCTGGCCCACGGTCTTGCGGCCAGCCTCCGTGTTATAATTCGGGTTCTTGGCCAGCACGATCGCGGCCTCCGCGTCATGGCTGAGGTAGTTCAGCGTTGTTACCAGCGACCACCGGTCCATCTGGCCTTGGTTGATCTGCTGGGTGCCGTGGTACAGGCCCGTAGTATCGCCGAGACCAACCGTGTTGGCCGTCGCAAAAATGCGGAAATAAGGGTGCGGCTCGATCACTTTGTTCTGGTCCAGAAGCGTCAGCTTGCCGTCAACTTCCAGAACCCGCTGGATCACAAACATCACGTCCGCACGGCCCGCGTCATATTCGTCAAACACAATCGCGGTCGGGTTGCGCAGCGCCCAGGGCAGGATGCCTTCCTGAAACTCGGTCACCTGCACGCCGTCTTTCAGCTTGATCGCGTCTTTCCCGATCAGATCGATCCGGGAGATGTGGCTGTCGAGGTTCACCCGCACACATGGCCAGCTAAGACGCGCCGCGACCTGCTCGATATGGGTCGATTTACCCGTGCCGTGATAGCCTTGGATCATCACGCGGCGGTTCCAGTTGAACCCGGCCAAAATGGCCAGCGTCGTGTCAGGGTCGAACTTATAGGTTGAATCGATTTCGGGCACGCGGTCCGTACGCTCCGCAAAACCCTTCACCTTCATGTCGCTATCTATGCCGAAGACCTCGCGAACCGAGATATCCTCAGACGGTTTCGCGTTCAAATCCATGCTGCCATCCGCCATGTGCTTATTCCTTCTTGGTCACAGGCCGAGATGCAACAATTTCTGGGGGAGGGCAAGGGGAAGAGCCTGCGTTCTCACGTCGCGCGTCGCAAGCGCTAGCGACAGGGTGTCTGACCCGTCCCATATGCACGGTCGCACAACAATTTGTCGAAAAACAAGAATGCAGTTCATGCGCCGCGACCTTGCATAAATGTGATCAGGTTTGACCCAGTGAGGCCTCAAGACGGGTTAAATTAGGTCAGGAGGGCTGCGTCCCCCGCGCCCTCCCAACATATCCGGTTTGAGATGGTGGGGAGGCCAAACCAGGCCGGAGGGGAGCGGCGCAATGCGCTGCTCCCTGCTGTTCAGACTAGGTGTCTGTTTTCACTTTGGGTGAGTGGCGGCGGGCAAGGGTTGGAAGCCGCTAAGACATGCGAGAAAACCAAAGAGTGCAACGCCCAAGTCTTGGTCAAATATCCCAATGAAATGCCGTTGCCTCTTCTGACACATCCCAGAGTTTGGTCATGACTGCTTTGTCATATGCATGAGGATTTAATGTGCCTTTTCCGACCGGCCCACCCGTTTGCATCAGTCCCGTCGGACCATAAAGCGCACGTTGTTCAAGACTATCCTCGGTTGCACACATAACTTCTGGGTAGGAACCTTTTTCGGCAGTTTGGACCAATGGGGTCTTGCTCATAAGCCACCAAATAAGCCGTGTCAGAGGGCCGCCGCTGGAACTAATTAGGGACGTCGCGGATGCGCCAGGATGGCACACATAAACCTTGGTCGTTCTGCCGCTCTCTTTGAGACGGTCCTGCAGCTCATAAGCAAACATCATCTGCGCCAATTTACTTTGGCTATAGACGGGGTTTGCACTGTAATTTTTGTTCCAATTCATATCGTCGAATTGGATTGTTTTGATACCCATATTGTAGCCTAGGCTGGCAACGACAACGATCCGGCCGGTGCTTGCTTCGATCCGGCTGTATAGCTTCCCGCATAGGACGAAATGACCGTAATGATTGGTGCCAAGTTGGCTTTCGAAGCCATCGATGGTCAACTTCTGTGTTGGCACTTGCGCGATGGCTGCATTGCAGATCAGTGCGTCGATGCGCGGGACAGTTTTCAGAACGTGATCTGCAGCTTTTCTCACGCTTGCCAAATCGGACAAGTCCATATGAACAAAACTCACATCGGCTTTTGCGCCGAACTCTTCTTTCAGTTTTTCTACCGCGACGCGCGATTTGTCTGCGCTACGGTTCAACATCACGACCCTTGCTCCTTTCGACAGAAAGATCCGGGAGGCTTGGAAGCCAGCACCAGCATTGCCACCGGTGATGACGTAGGTTTTCCCCGTGAGTGAGCCGAGACGTTCCGGCGTCCAGCCTTTGGGGCCGAAAGTCGCATCAGTCATTGTGCTACTCCTTGTGGCTTCAGGACTAAGTTGTCGCTATGCCAATTCCCGACATAGGAATGTATTTATCTCTTACGGAATGCCAAAAATAGACGATATCGTCTCGAATTATTGCCTGATTGTACCATTTGAGTTGTTTCGTCGAAACCGGACACGTAACTCTAATGGCATGAGCAAAGAACATATCAAACAGCTTGTCCTGGGTCGGACCACCCAAGACGGCCTAGCGGAAACAGGGATCGAAGGCGTGCGTCTGTTTCGGGCCACTCAGTCGATCCCCTGCGTTCCGGCGGTGTATGAACCCTGTGTCGTGGCCATTCTCAGCGGAGAAAAGGAGGCTATCCTGGATGGCAAAAGATATGTCTACGACGAGAGCCAATACTTATGTTGCCCGATGTCGATACCAGTGAAGGCCGGGACGCCGGCGGCCTCTGCCGACACCCCGCTTTGCGGCGTATTCATTTCTCTGGATCGGCGCGTGATGACTGAGCTCGCGTTAGAAATGGAAAACGGCGCCGGTGCCTTGCCGTTGGCCCAAGGTGGTTTGCGCGCGCAGGGAATTAGGTTGGCACGGTGGGATGCCGCCTTCACCGATGCGCTTTTGCGGCTACTGCAAATCGGGACAGATCAAACCGATGTGGCAGTCCTTGGGAAGCCGCGTTTGCACGAGTTGTACTATGCGATCCTAAAGGGAGAAGCCGGCGTCTTTGCACGGCAGGCATTTGGTGCTGGCAACGCCATCGCGCGCTCGATTGCGCATCTTTCGACCCATCTGCATGAGCCAATCTCAATTGATGACATGGCAACCCGTGCCGGCATGAGCCGCGCTGTATTTCATCGCAAGTTCAAACACGTCACGACAATGTCCCCGATCCAATTCGTTAAATCTATGCGTCTCAACAATGCTGCCATGAAGATCGCCGGGGGCATGACCGTAAACGAAGCGGCGATAGACGTTGGATATACGAGCCCGTCCCAGTTCAGTCGTGAGTTCAAACGCGCCTACGGTCAGTCACCGCGGCAATGGGGTGCCGCGCAGCAAATCCCAATCGGGATGGGCTCTTAATCCGAAGTGGCTCGACAACCCAAAGGGAAAGCCTGGTCTCCGTGAGCCCCTAAAACAAGGTTTAATCCGCAAAGCTGCGGCTGTCCTTGATTTGGTCCCAGGCCCAGACAACCTGCTGCAATTGGTCCTCATCTGCGCGGTTGCCGCCATTCATATCCGGGTGCAACACCTTGATCAGCGATTTGTAAAGCTTGCGCAGCTCTTTCTTGTTCATCTCCGGCTTGCCGTCGAGGATCTCCAGCGCCTGGCGCTCCGTGGGGGGCAGTTTCCGGCTGGCCGATCCGCCATTGCGCCCGGGGTTGCGGGTGGCGTTCTCGCCCAGCACCGCCATCGGGTCATCGACGCCAAGCCGTGACCACGCGCGCTGCTCCTCGCCCTTCTTCATAGGTTTGGTCGGCCGCTCCCAGACTTTGTCTGACGACATCTGGCGCTCCATCTCCTCCTGGGTGTGGGTCTCGAAGAAATTCCACTTCAGGTTGTACTCGCGCGCATGCGCCTTGCAGAACCAGTAATAGTCGTCCAGCACGTCCGGGCTCTTGGGCGCGCGGTACTGGCCCGGCTCGGTGCAGCCCGGGGCCTCGCATTGCCGCTGCGACGTCTCCACGGCCCCCGACATGCCGCGCCGACCCTTGGCGCGTTTCTTCTTGTCGGTCGAAACGGAAATATCAAATTCAAATGGATCAAAAGGGGCGCGCGCCATGAACAAGCCTTTCGGAAATGGAGCACAGAGTTTAGGGTTTTTACGCCCGAGGTGAAGAGCAAATATGGAGATAAGATGGGGATTGTTTCAGAAATTGAGCAAAAGCTGGCCGACGCCTTCGCGCCAAGCGTGCTGGAGGTCGTCGATGACAGCGAGGCGCATCGCGGGCACGCGGGCTTTCAGGAGGGCGGCGAAAGTCACTTCAACGTCAAAATAGTGTCCGAAAGCTTCGCCGGGCAGTCCCGCCTTGCGCGCCACCGCGCCGTGCACGCGGCCATCGGCCCGGAGATCATCGCCCGCATCCACGCGCTGGCGCTCGACATCTCGGATTAGCGCGCCGCCGTGTCCTCGCTCAAAGCGGCTTCGCTGGCCATGTCGTCGTCATCGGCAAGCTCCAACGCGTCCTCATCCATGTCCTGGGTCGGGTCGGAAAACTCTTCCTCCGAAGGCGCCTCAAACGCCTCCTCGGGGGAGGGCAGCGCCAGCGCCGTCGCATCCTCCTCCGCGCTCTCAACGGCGCGGCGGAACACCAGCATCGAATGGTATTTCACCACTTTCGAGGTCAGCCCCTGGCGCTCCTCGCAGGGCAGGGTGTCGGCGCGCAAATAGTCCCAGCCCTGCGCGGCCATGTCATTCATCAGATGCGTGATCGCATTGGCAAATTTCGCGGTGTTGCCCTTCACGCCCTTGTCGGACTTGCCCTTCCGGGGCGCGGGCACGGCGCGGTATTCGTAGATCGGCATCACAGGCTCCCCAAGTTGGCCCCTCAGGCTCATGCTGGGCGCAGTATCACCGCTCAAGGGGGGCGTTCAAGGGGAAGCCGCGCGGAATTCGAACATCAGTGGCGGGGCGCGCGTGCTGCAAACCCGCGCCCCGCCACCTCATCGCCCGCGCAGGAAGCTCGCAGGGGATGAGGGGACATGCGCCCGGCGAAACCGCCGCCAAATGCCAACCAGTCCGATGGTGATCCAGCTGATCTGGATGAGCATGGAGGCCCCGCCGACGGATGTCGGCAAAAGCAAGGGGTTGAAGGCCGATACGAGGGAGATGAGGACAAAGACCGCACCGACCACATTCGTGAGCGCGTAGAAAACGCCATTTCCATCCAACCGTCCCATCTGCAAAGCCGCGAACCCGCCCATATAGGTGAGGAACCCGAGCACGCCCGCGCTTTGCAAAACCACATGCAAATCAAACGCAGGGACCGCTATTTGCAAAATGGGGACCATAGGAAACCTGGAACTCGTTAAAATGACGTTACGGCAGCTTGGCCCGGCTTTTGCACGCGCACCAGAGCCCCAAACCGGGTTTCACGCCACATTCACGCTGTGAGAGTTGTTTTGACGCAGCGGTGACGGGCAGGCCGCTAACCGCCCTTCAGCGCCTCCAGTTCGGCGAGGATTTTTGCGCGCAGCCCGCTCGCTTTGGCGTGGTTGTAGGACATGTGTTCCGGGTCGAACACTTCCAGCGCAGCATCGACATGTTCCAAAGCGGACTGAAGATGCGGTACGGGATCCGAAGTTGCTGCATGGTTCGCCCGCGCCCGTTCCGCGATCGCAATATTTTCCATCGTCATGGCCCAGTCCACCGGCTGATCGGCGCGGGTGCGGACTTTGTGGGCATCGCGAAAGGCGGTGACGGACTCATCTATCAGGTCCGTGCCTGCCGTGCCTTCGGTGCGGAAACCTTGGTATTGCAGCGCGACGGCGAGGTTCTGTGTGGTTGTGGCCCAGTCCACCGGGCGGTCGGCGTGGGTGAAGACGTTGAGCGCGTCGCGATAGGCGGCGACGGCCTTTGCCAGCAGGTCTGTGCCTGCTTTCCCTTCGGTGCGGGTGCCTCGTTTCTGTAGCGCACCTGCGAGGTTCTGGGTGGTCATGGCCCAGTGCACCGGGTGATCGGCGCGGGTATAGACGGTGAGAGCGTCGCGATAGGCGGCGACGGCCTCTTTTAGCAGGTCTATGCCGGCCTTGCCTTCGGTGCGGGTGCCTTGCTGTTCCAGCGCGATTCCGAGGTTCGTTGTCGTCATGGCCCAGTGCACCCGGTGATCTTTGCGGGTATAGACTGTAAGCGCGTCGCGATAGGCGGTGACGGCCTTTGCCAGCAGGTCTGTACCTGGCCTACCCTGGGTGCGGGTGCCTTGCTCTTCGAGCGCGATTGCGAGGTTCTGTGTCGTCATAGCCCAGTCCACCGGGTAATCGGCGCGTGTGCGAACGGTGAGCGCGTCGCGATAGGCGGTGACGGCCTTTGCCAGCAGGTCAGTGCCCGCTTTCCCTTCGGTGCGCGTGCCTTGGTTTTGTAACGTGAGTGCGAGGTTCTGTGTGAATAGGGCCCGGTGTTCACGGTGCGCCGTCTCCTCTAGCGCCGCGATACCGGGGCGCTGCATTTCGATAGCGCGGGCCATCCCTGTGCCGCCATAGCGCAACCCGTGGTCATAGAGTTGACCTTGATAACGATCACGTCGCTCGGCCATCTCGAGGACATCGAGTTCCCGAAAGCTCTCTGCTGCGGCGGTGAAGATTTTGTAGGCCTGCTCAGCTCGTCCTCGCAGTAGCGCGTTGGTGGCGCGGGCTTCCTTGGTCTCGGCCATAATCTCCGTCTCGACCATATCGACACGTTCGAGAAGCGCCTCCACCTCATCAAAATCCAACCGCTCCGCCGCATCCTGCGCCGCCACCTTCAGATTATGCACCCCCGCAATCCGATCATCGAGTGCGTCAATCTGATCGCGATAGCTGCGATATTCTTCGGCCTTTTGCGTGAGGAATTTTTCCAATGAAGCGCGATTTTCAATATCACCGCCACCAAATTTAGCGGCCAGCTCTTTTAGCGCTGCGAACGGTATAGCGGATGGATCATGACCTGCGATGAAGTCCTGCATCATCGCCCGCATGTCGTTCATTTTGGTGTCGAGGCTGCCGAGTTGACCCTCAATGCGCGCAAATCCGTTTTCTTGATCGCGCTCTAGTGCGGTCAGACCTTCCTGCACAAATATTTTGTGGAAATCATCATCCTTGCGCAGTTCTGCATAGGCCGTGCTCAATACGTTGCGCAGAATATCTTCAACACCATCATCGCTAGGCACGCCAGCGTCACAAAACACCATGTCATAAAGCGCGTTTGGAAAGTTGCGCCGCTTTTCATCGTCGCTCAGGTCCGTTTGTGTAATCTTGATTTTGTCATGCCGCTCTTTGAGCAACTCAAGCGCAACTCCGATACCTCGATCACTGGCACCAGCTGTTTCAAGCGCTTTGGTGATGTTTGTCACAGCCAGTTTTTGACGACGTGCACCACAGGCGCGAAACCGATCAACGCCCCAAGCAACAAAGACCGCCAAAGGTACCAGCGGCCCGCCTGCAGAAAACCCTGCTGCCGCAAGTGCCGCGACACAAAGGCCCGCGCCGTGTTCCGCTAAGTTCTGCCTGTCACTCATTACGCCCCCACTTCGTAGTTATAAGCTAGGCAGTGAAGGTGCCGGTTTCAATATATTTTGGATGGATTGAAGCAGGCATGGGGTCTGAACCCCTGCGCGCCAACTCCGCGTAAAAGAGCAAAAACCAAACCTTTCCAAATCCCTAAGCAATTTCGAAAGGTAAATTATATCAGAGGCTTACAAGATTCCCCGCATGCGGGGAATCTATGAATGGGAAAATGGGAGGGCTTACCCGCCGAGTTTTTGGGCCACCAGCTGGTTCACAGCCTTCGGATTGGCCTTCCCACCCGTAGCCTTCATAACCTGCCCCACGAACCAGCCCGCCAGCTTCGGGTTTTCCTTAGCTTTCGCCACCTGATCCGGGTTCGCCGCGATGATCTCATCGACCGCCTTTTCAATCGCCCCCGTATCCGTGACCTGCTTCATCCCCCGCGCCTCGACAATCTCAGCCGGGTCGCCACCTTCCGTGTAGACGATCTCAAACAGATCCTTGGCAATCTTGCCCGAGATCGCGTCGCTGGTGATCAGATCAATGATCCCCCCCAGCTGCCCCGGCGAAACCGGGCTCTCCGTGATCGGTTTGTCATCGTCTTTCTTCAACCGCCCAAACAGCTCATTGATCACCCAGTTCGCCGCCAGCTTCCCGTCGCGCCCCTCCGCCACCTGCTCGAAATAAGCTGCATCCGCTGTGTCAGCGGTCAAAACAGACGCGTCATATTCCGACAGCACGAAATCCCCCATGAAGCGCAGGCGCTTCTCATCCGGCAACTCGGGCAGTTTCGACGCGAGATCGTCCACCCAGCCCTGTTCAATCTCCAACGGCAGCAGGTCGGGGCAGGGGAAGTAGCGGTAATCATGCGCCTCTTCCTTGGAGCGCATCGAGCGGGTTTCCCCCTTGTCGGGATCATAAAGCCGCGTTTCCTGATCCACCGTGCCGCCGCCCTCAACGATGGCGATCTGGCGTTTGGCCTCGACCTCGATCGCGGCTTGGATGAAGCGCAGGGAGTTCATGTTCTTGATTTCGCAGCGCGTGCCAAGGTGGGAGAAATCCTGCGTCTCCTGATATTTCTCATAGGCCCCGGGCAGGCAGATCGACACGTTCACATCCGCGCGCAGGTTGCCGTTCTGCATGTTGCCGTCGCAGGTGCCCAGATAGCGCATGATCTGGCGCAGCTTGGAGACGTAAGCGGCGGCCTCCTCCGGCCCACGAATGTCGGGGCGGGAGACGATTTCCATCAGCGCGACGCCGGTGCGGTTCAGATCGACAAAGGACATGGTCGGGTCCATATCATGGATCGACTTGCCGGCGTCCTGTTCGAGGTGGATGCGTTCGATGCGCACGGTCCGCGCGATCCCGGGGTCCATGTCCACATGCACTTCGCCCTCGCCCACGATGGGGTGGTAAAGCTGGCTGATCTGGTAGCCCTGCGGCAGGTCGGGGTAGAAGTAGTTTTTCCGATCAAAGGCGGAATAAAGGTTGATGTCAGCCTTCAACCCCAAGCCAGTGCGTACCGCTTGCGCGACGCATTCCTCGTTGATGACGGGCAGCATGCCGGGCATGCCTGCGTCCACGAAGGCCACGTTGGCGTTGGGCTCCGCGCCGAAGAGAGTGGAGGCACCGGAGAAGAGCTTGGCGTTGGTTGCAACCTGCGCGTGCACCTCCAGGCCGATGACCAGCTCCCAATCGTGCTTCGCGCCCGCGATCACTTTGGGTTTCGGGGTCTCATAGATGAGGTCCAGCATGGGGCGGCTCCGCTTGAAATCAACGCTTCGCTTTTAGGGGAGGGGCAGGGGGCGAGCAAGCGCATTTGGGGCACTGAATGCGGGCATGATTGTTTCGTGATTGAAGATAAAAGTTAATTAGACTTGCTATTGTCCACCGTCACGCAAAGTTCCGGCTGATTTCAGCGACAGGTCATTGCCGTGCGGCGGCGCGTCTGCTTTTGTCATCCCCTATGAAACATCTGGGTTTCTTTCTCCTTTTCCTGACACTCTGGGGTGGTGCTTCGAGCGCACCGTCGCAGGCGCAAGACGTGGCATTTCTGACGCCGGAATTTGAGGCGCGACCCGTTGAGCGACCCGCCTACCGCCCTCGGGCACGGTGGGACCGGCAGCGCGATGGCTATCTTTGGACCCGCGCGACGATGAGCGCAGTGCTCGCCCACGGGAAACCGTTGGTTGAGATGGTGCCGGGCGATATCGCTGATTGGTGCCCCGCTTATCCGACCCAAGATGTGGAACGACGGGCCGCGTTTTGGACCGGGATGATCTCCGCATTGGTGAAACATGAAAGCACGTTTCGGCCGCGCGTTGTCGGCGGTGGCGGCAAATGGGTCGGGCTGACGCAGATCTTGCCCGCCACGGCCCGCGGCTACGGGTGTCGGGCACGGACCCGGGACGCGTTGAAAAATGGACCGGCCAACCTGAGCTGTGCGGTACGGATTATGGCTGTGACAGTGCCGCGCGACGGGGTTGTCGCCCGGAAAAACGGCAAAAGTGCCGGGGTGGCGGCGGATTGGGGGCCGATGGTTTTCCGCGCCAAACGATCCGAGATGCAGGCATTTACGCGCGCGCAGAGCTATTGCCGGCTGTTGTCATCGGTACGTCCTGCAGAGCGGCCCTGAAAATACAAATGGCGCGTCGGGTTTAACCGTCTTCCTTAGCGCCCGCCTGAGACATCAATCGACGTGCCGGTGATGTAGCTTGCGCCTTCACCCATAAGAAATAGGATCGCATGGGCGCATTCCTCAGCGTCGCCAGCCCGCTTCATAGGGACCATATCTGAAAGGTCATCGCATCGGTCTGGGAGGCCGCCCTTGGCATGGATCGCTGTTTCGATAAGTCCGGGGCGGATCGCAACAACGCGGATGCCCTCCGCGGCGACCTCGTCGCTTAGGCCCTTGGTGAATATATCTATCCCGGCCTTTGTGGCGGCGTAATCCACATATTGATTGGCGGAGCCTAATCGTGCGGCTGCGGAGCTTGTGTTTACAATCACGCCGCCATCGCCGCCATAGGCCGTCGACATGCGCAAGACGGCCTCCTTTGCCACCAGCATGGGCGCGATCAGGTTAATCTGTGTCATGCGGCTGAGCCTCTCGTAGGACATCTCATCGACGCGGGCGGGGACATCGACAATGCCCGCATTGTTGACCAACACGTCGAGCTGGGGGAACGCAGCGTCATACTCGGAAAAGAGGCGCGAGATTTCCTCGGGCTTCGACATATCGGCTTGCAGCATGTGGGTGACGGCGCCCTCTTGCTCGCACATCTGCCCCACCAGCTGAGCGCCTTTTAGGTCGCTGTTGTAGTGAATGCCGATGTCATAGCCGTATTTCGACGCCAACACAGCCGTACCGGCCCCGATGCCCGAAGATGCGCCGGTGATGAGGATGGATTTTTTGCGTGCCATATCCGCGATCTTTCTTGGTAAATTTTGCGCAAATGCGCGCCCTGCTCCCTAGTGGCGCAGGAGTTAGACACTTTCATGGCGTTGGATGCAAGTCCTTCAGGTTGGCGCAAATGGCTATTCTTCGAGCCGCTTGAGCACCTCCTGCGCAAGCGCTGCCACTTCGAGCGCGGCGGGGGATTTTGCCGAACGGTCCACAACGCTCAATCCCTGACCAAGCGTTTCGGCATAGGCAATGCGGTTGGCAAGGCTTGCTTCGGCAAGCTCCGCCTCGACCTGACCGGCTTGTTCCTCGATCTCACGCCCCAAACGCGTGCCTGCGCGGGTTCGATTGAGAACGAGCATCGCTGGTGTTCGTTCCCGGCGGGCGAGGTCCAGCACACCTTCTGTGGCCCAAAGATCAACATGGCTGGTGGCCACTGGAACAAGTGTAAGCGCTGCCTTTCGAAGGGCCGGGCGCAGGTCGCTGTCGGCTTTGGGCGGCGTGTCGACCAGAACAATGTCGACCTCGTCCATCATCTTGCCGACCTCATACTCGATGCCCCAGGCTGAGGAGGTTGAAAATTCCAGGCCAGGGTCCTCCATTGCCTCGCGCCGGGTCATGAACCAGCGGCCGAGGCTGCCCTGCGGGTCCGTGTCGATGATCGCCACCTTCTTGCCGGCCTTTTGAAAGGCAACCGCGAGATTGGCCGCAAGCGTCGTCTTGCCGCTGCCGCCTTTTTGCTGGGCGATGGTGATGGCTAGTCCAGACATGCGAATCTCCTGACAATATGCTGCGTTGCAGCATGACACGTTGGCCCGGAAGATGCACGTACTCTGCGCGCGGGCTTAGCAGCTCCCGTAGCCGTCGCCATCGGCGTAGTCGATGAACATATACGTCACGGCTCCGCCGCGCCCGCAGATTGATACGCGGTAATCGGCATAGCCGGGGCGCGCTGCTGTGGCGGGGTCCATCTGGGCGATATCGGCCCAGGCGTTCGCATTCCCGCGTGCAAGCAGCGTGGGGATCTGCGCGCGCATCTCGGGGCTGGTAAAGACCGGATCGAGGCTATCGCCACCATGGCGCATACCAAACCGGTGCACATTCGCGCGATCTTGTTGGAAGATGCCACCGACATTGCCAAGCCGTGTCCCACGTGAGTTGTAGAAATCTTGCGGGCCCAGCTCGACGAAATAAGCGGCGATCAGGTCATCGGCTGCGCTGGTCTGCGGAAAGACCAACAACGCGGCCGCTGCGCATAAGGAAAAAAATCTCATATATGCTCTCTCATAAAAAAATACCCTGAATGACAGCCGTTGTCCTAGCGTCGCCGAGAAGCGTAACAGGTGCGTGTCGATCGCGGCAAGCGGGTCCATCAATCGGTGATCAAAGGCCGCAAATCAAAGAAAGGGCCGCCGGTTTACCCGGCGACCCTTTCTAAGACAATTTCGTTGGAGAGCTTAGCTCGCCTTGCGCTTTTGGCGGCGCAAGTATCCAAAGACACCCGCACCAAGCGCCAGAAGCGGCAAGCTTGCTGGCACTGGGACCGGCGCAAGCCCAAGCGTCGCGTCATCGATGGAGAACCCGTCATTGCGCTGGTTTGTGCTGCCACCGAAGCTGGAGAAGTTGGCCAGTTCAACCGTCAAAGATGCAACGGCTGTCCCGAGCGAGATTTCGACAAGCGAGGTGTTGCCATCCGACAGACGTCCGCCGACGCGCTGTTCCTTGGTGACGCCATCGGCGATCACGCGCAGGAACGAGAATTCTGAGGCATCCATCAAAGTGAAGACCAGAGTGTCAAAAATCGAACCGCCATTGGAGGCTGTCCAACGAATGCCGTGCGTATCGTTGCTATCGAGGAAGTAGGCACCACCCGCTGTCGTGTTGGTGCGGCCATAAACGTTGCCGTCACGAAGCGCCACATTGGTGCCGGTGTTGCCAGCGATTTGGCCTACTGTGCCACCATTGCCGGTGCCACCGATGGTTTCGAAATCACCAACCGCAGTCGTCAAAGCGCCGCCTGGTGTGATTTCGCCTTCACCGAGCAAAGTGCCTTCGCGCTCGAAGCCGGTCGTTGACAGGTTGCCGAGATCACTTGTTGCCGTGCCGAAGGCGGCGGCATTGTACTCACTGATATCAATGGTCGTCGCGATGGCGGATGTCGCCAATGCTACAGAGCCAAGCATCGCTGCGAGGGTCGTTTTTGTCATAGTATCACCACTTGTTAAATCGTTCCGTTTGGACATTAGCTAAGGGGCAAACCGCGCCCCACAAAGGGGAATAATGAGAAACAGTAATCACCATTGTCGAAACAGTGGAAATGAACTGTTTCAACCCGCTTCCCGGCTTAAATCGCGTCTTACTATGAATATCTGGCAAGTTTATGAAAAATATAAGATAAATTTGTTTTTAAGATGGCAGAATTCTGGACCGCGGGTCGGTTTTGCGGCATTGGCTCGGGAGCCGCGTGACGCAAACGTCACCGGCTCTTTTTTCAGCGCCACATTCTTGCCGTTTCCGGTGGTAAAACAAAGGTTGAAAACGGGTCCTATTGTCCGTTTTTGATCGCTCAGTCCCCAAGGATTCGCGTGACCATCTCCATCGTGTCGCGGCTCAATCCGTCGGTGGATTTGATCCGCGCCAACTCGCCTCGCATCATGCCTTTTCGGTCGGCGTCATAGCGGCGCCAGGTGTCGAAAACGCTCGACATACGCGCGGTGGTTTGCGGGTTCATCGCATCAAGCGCAATAAGCGCGTCCGCCATGACCTTGTAGCCCGCGCCAGACGGATCATGGAAACCCGCCGAATTGCCCGCCAGCGCGCCATAGACCGCTCGGAAGCGGTTGGGGTTGGTCATAGTGAAATCGGGGTGGCGGCTCATCTCGACCGCCTTGGGCGCGGCGCGGTCCAGCTTGGCGTGCCCGACCTGCATAGCGAACCACTTATCCATCACCAGCCGGTCGCCCTTCCATTGATCATAGAAGGCCTGGTTTTGGGTCTCGCCGACCTCGGCGTGCAGCAAGCATCCCAGAGATGCCAATTGCTGGGTCATGTTGTCAGCGGCAGCGAACTGTTTGGCGGCCTGCGCGCCGCCATCAAGACGAGACAGCATCGACAGCGCGGCATTGCCCAAGAACCGCCGGTCGGCATCTTTACTGCGCGGCGAATAGGGCCCGTCGACCTGCATTTCGGCATAAAGGCGCGGCAGGACGTCCTGCATGGCTTGGCTGATCGCAAGGTTCAGCGTCTGGCCGGTCAGGTAAATCTTGGTGGGGTCGGGCGTCATTCCACCATCGACCAGCGCTTGCTGGATGTCGTCATTCGAAGGGCCTGAGAAACAGATCGCCTTGAAGCCGGGCGCCAGCGTGGCGTCGCGCGCCACGGCGACCAGCGCGTCGAGATAGGCCTGGTCGGGCGTCGCATCTTCGCTGACCATTCGGATCATGACGTCGCGGGCCAGCGCGCGGCCTGCCTCCCATTTGTTGAAAGGGTCGGTGTCATTGGCCAGCAGAAAGGCGCGTTCTGCGTTGGTCTGATCGCGCTCTAAGATGATTGGGGCGGAGAAGCCGCGGTTAATCGAGGGCACAGGCTTGGCGTCGAGCCCGGTAAAGCGGAACTTATGAACCTCGTCCGTCACCTCGCAGATTTTGGTGGCTTGGATTTCTTCACCCGCGTCGTTCAGCAGCCCCACGGCAAGTGGGATGAAGCGCGGATCCTTGATGTCCTGGCCGGGCGTCGGCGGTGTCGATTGGGTGAATGTCAGGGTGTAGGTGCCATCCTGAAAGCTCTCGTCAACGGCCACGCGCGGCGTGCCAGCTTGGCTGTACCACAGCTTGAATTGTGTCAGGTCGCGTCCTGTCGTGTCCTCAAAACATGTGAGCCAGTCCTCGATCGTGCAGGCCTGTCCGTCATGGCGGGTGAAATACAGATTGCAGCCTTCGTAATAGGCCTCATCCCCGATCAGCGTCTTCAGCATCCCGATGACTTCAGCGCCTTTTTCGTAGACCGTCGCGGTGTAGAAATTGTTGATCTCTACGAAGCTTTCGGGCCGGACGGGATGCGCCAGCGGGCCGTTATCTTCGCGAAACTGCCGTGCGCGCAGCGTCAGAACGTCCGAGATACGCTCCACCGCATTGCCGCGCGTGTCGCCCGAGAATTGCTGGTCGCGAAACACAGTGAGCCCTTCTTTGAGGCAAAGCTGGAACCAGTCGCGACAGGTGATGCGGTTGCCGGTCCAGTTGTGAAAATACTCATGGGCGATGATCGTCTCAATACGGTGGAAGTTGCCATCAGTGGAGGTGTCGGGGGAGGCCAAAACGGCGGAAGAGTTGAAAATGTTCAAGCCCTTGTTCTCCATCGCGCCCATATTGAAGTCATCGACGGCCACAATGTTGAATAAGTCCAAGTCGTATTCGCGACCATAAACCTCCTCATCCCACGCCATGGAGCGTTTCAGCGCGTCCATCCCGAAGGCGGTCTTGTGTAAATCGCCGTCGCGGACGTAGATGTTGAGGTCCACCTCACGGCCCGATTTGGTGGTGAACGTGTCATGCAGATTGACCAGATCGCCCGCGACCAACGCAAACAGGTAAGCTGGCTTGGGATGCGGGTCGTGCCACTTCCCGCCGCCAAGGTCGTTGCCGTTGGACAACTTGACGGGCTCGTCACCGTCAATGCTCACCGTGAAGACCGCCATCACGTCAGGGCGGTCGGGATAGTAGGTGATTTTGCGAAACCCCTCGGCCTCGCACTGAGTGCAGTACATGCCGTTCGACATGTAGAGGCCCTCCAAAGCAGTGTTGGTGGAGGGCGAAATCACAACTTCGGTTTCCATGACAAAAGGCGCATCGGGAACCTGAGCCGTCAGGCCCAGCTCCGTTATTTTGGGTTCGACGGGATCGTCATTGATCCGCATCCATTTGAGCTCCAGGTCCTCGCCATGCAGATAGAAGGTCTTGTCCGTGGCGTCCGGGTTCGGGCGGAACGCGATCTTGGAGATGACGCGCGTCTCTGTCGGGTGCAGTTTGAAGGTCAGCTCAACCGTGTCGACCAGATAGCTGGGCGGCGTGTAATCTTTGAGAAAGATCTCCAGCGGGGCGGGGACGGCGGCGTCTTTCATGTCGGGCGGGCTCCTGATTTGGGGGGTGGGCGCAGTTAGGCATGAGGGTCGGTCGCTTGCAACTCGTTTGGGGCGGATATGGTCCCGGACCTAGCGCACTGACCCGCTTTTCGGCCCCATGCTCGAACGGCGTTGCCACACCAGATTGCGCGCCTATCTTCACACCATGACGGCTCCAACCCTGCTTTGGTTCAAGCGCGACTTGCGCATTGAAGACCATCCCGCGCTGACCCGCGCGGCGCAGCTTGGTGTCGTGGTGCCGCTTTATATTGTGGAGCCAGAGTATTGGGCGCTGCCGGACACATCCGGTCGCCAATGGGCGTTTTTGCGCGAAAGCCTGTGCGGTTTGCAAGAGGCGCTCGCCGCGCTTGGCGCGCCTTTGGTGATCTGCAGCGGCGACGCGGTTGAGCAATTGGAGCAGCTGCGGGCCGCAACCGGCGCCGCACGGCTCATCAGCCATGAGGAAACCGGCAATTCCTGGACCTTTCAGCGTGACAAACGCGTCGCGGCCTGGGGGCGCGAGGCGGGCGTTCATTGGGAAGAGCTGCCGCAGTCGGGCGTCGTACGCAGGCTGGCGTCGCGCAATGGCTGGGCCAAGCAGCGCGACGGGTTTGTTCATCAGCCACAGATTACCGCACCCGCAGCCTTGACGCCGCATCGCGTTACGCCCGGCGTGCTGCCGCAGCTTGACTTGCCCGATACCTGCCCGGACCGCCAAATAGGCGGGCGCGATCAAGCACTATCGCTCCTTGGCGGCTTTCTGACGGAGCGCGGGCAGAGCTATCGGAGCGCCATGTCCTCGCCTTTGACGGGCGAATGGACCTGCTCCCGCCTGTCGCCGCATCTCGCCTTTGGGACGTTCTCAGTGCGAGAGGCGGCGCAAGCAGGGCGCGCACGAAAGGCGGAAGTGAAGGGCACGCGGACGGGGTGGCTGGGCGCCATGCGGTCATTTGAGGCCCGGCTCGCCTGGCGTGACCATTTTATGCAAAAACTCGAAGATGAGCCGCGGATCGAGACGCGCTGCCTGCATCACGCCTATGAGACATTGCGCCCATCACAAAGCGACACTGCGCGGCTTCATGCTTGGGAAACGGGGCAAACGGGTCTGCCTTTTGTTGACGCATGCATGCGGTTCTGCGCGGCGACGGGCTGGCTGAACTTTCGGATGCGCGCGATGGTGACAGCGGTCGCGTCCTATCACTTATGGCTCGACTGGCGCAGCCACGGCCCGCGTTTGGCACGCATGTTCACCGATTATGAGCCGGGCATCCACTGGTCGCAGGTCCAGATGCAATCGGGCACAACAGGGATGAACACGGTGCGCATTTACAACCCCGTCAAACAGGGGGCAGATCAAGACCCAGAGGGTATTTTCACCCGGCGCTGGTGCCCCGAGTTGGTCGATGTGCCAGACCGGTACCTGCAAGAGCCATGGCTTTGGGAGGGCGCATCGGGGCTTCTCGGACGCAGCTACCCCGAGCCTATTGTCGATGTCAAAGCGGCCGCCAAGGCCGCACGCGACGCTGTCTGGGCCGTGCGGAAGGGCGACGCGTTCCGGCAAGAGGCCGCGCGTATCGTTGACAAACACGCCTCGCGCAAAGACCCGCGTTTTGTGAATGACCGCCAGCCTAAGCCACGTCGCGCAAAACGTGTAAAACCGCCCAAAGACCAGTTGAGCTTCGATCTATAATGGCCAAGATGCGCAAGAAAGGCGACTTGCCTCAAAAAACCTGTGCGACATGCGGCAAGCCTTTTGCCTGGCGTAAGAAATGGGCCGCGGTATGGGATGAGGTGCGTTATTGCTCCGAGCGGTGTCGGAGGCAAAAACAGCCCTCACAATAAATTGGTAATATAATCTTACCAGTTCTTGCATTCTCGCTGCGAGTTTCGTAAAGGAAACAAAACGATCCAAGCTGCGAGGACGCTATGACCGCCCGTATCATCCATTCCGATCTTCAAATCGATCCGATCTATTGCGATTTTATCGAAACGCATGCGCTCGAGGGCACGGGCATAAGCGCCGAGACCTTTTGGGCGACCCTGTCGCAGCTCGCCCATGAAATGGGTCCAAAGAACCGCGCGCTTTTGCAAAAGCGCGAAGAGATACAAGCAAAGCTGGACAGCTGGCATTCTGAAAACCGCGACAAAACGCATGATCACAACGCTTACAAAGCCTTTCTCCAAGAGATCGGGTATCTGGTGCCCGAGGGCGATGATTTCCAGATCGACACGGCCAATGTTGATCCCGAAATTGCCACCGTTGCGGGGCCGCAGCTTGTGGTTCCAATCACCAATGCACGCTATGCGTTGAACGCGGCCAATGCGCGCTGGGGCTCGCTCTATGACGGGCTCTACGGCACGGACGCAATGGGCTCAACGCCACCGTCGGGCGGATATGACAAAGGCCGCGGCGCGCGCGTCGTGGCACGGGCGCGGGTGTTTCTGGATGACGCTTTCCCATTGGAGGGCACCAGCCATGCCGATGCGCGCCGCTACGCCATCAAAGATGCCGCTCTTCTCGTCGATGATATGCCGTTGGCGCAGCCGGAAAAGTTTGTTGGTTATCGTGGCCACCCGAAAGCCCCCGACGCCGTCATCCTGCGCAACAACGGCCTGCATGTGGCGCTGATCTTTGACCGCACCCATGTCATTGGAAGCCGCGATCAAGCCGGGCTGGCGGATGTGCGCTTGGAAAGCGCGGTTTCCGTCATCATGGATTGCGAAGACTCGGTCGCCTGCGTCGATGCCGAGGACAAGGTCCAAGCCTATACGAATTGGCTCGGCCTGATGAGGGGTGATCTTGAAGAAACGCTGCAAAAGGGCGGCAAGACAATCACCCGCGCACTAAGCCCCGACATGGCGTTCAACACGCCGGATGGCGCTAAGGCCAGTCTGAAAGGCCGCGCGCTGATGTTGGTCCGCAATGTCGGGCATCTGATGACCAACCCGGCGGTGCTTGACCGTGACGGCAACGAAATCTTCGAAGGGTTGATGGATGCGTTGACGACCGTGACAATCGCGCTGCATGACCTGAAGCGCGAGGGCGGAAACTCGACCCAAGGGTCGGTCTATGTGGTGAAACCCAAGATGCACGGCCCCGAAGAGGTCGCGTTCACCGATGAAATATTCACAGCAGTCGAGGCCGCGCTCGGCCTGCCGCAATACACAGTGAAAATTGGTATTATGGACGAGGAACGGCGCACAACCGTAAACCTCAAAGAATGCATCCGCGCCGCCAAAAGCCGGGTGGCCTTTATCAATACGGGCTTTCTGGACCGCACTGGCGACGAAATTCATACATCGATGGAGGCGGGGGCGTTCTCGCGGAAAGATTTCATCAAGCGTAAGGCCTGGATTGGCGGCTATGAGAACCAGAATGTCGATATTGGGTTGGAATGCGGGCTGTCGGGCCGGGCGCAGATCGGCAAAGGCATGTGGGCCATGCCTGACATGATGGCGGCGATGTTGGAGCAAAAGATCGATCATCCCAAATCAGGCGCGAACTGCGCGTGGGTGCCGTCGCCGACGGCCGCGACCCTGCATGCGCTGCACTACCACAAGGTGGACGTCTTCGCGGTGCAGGAAAAGCTTTTGAAAGGTGGGCGTCGCGGCCATGTAGAGACCATCCTCGAAATCCCGCTGGCAACCTATGGCATGTGGACCGAGGATGAAATCATGCGTGAGGTGGAAAACAACGCGCAAGGTATTCTGGGCTATGTCGTGCGCTGGATTGACGCCGGTGTGGGATGCTCAAAAGTACCGGACATCAACAATGTGGGTCTGATGGAAGACCGCGCTACCTGCCGGATTTCCAGCCAGGCGCTGGCCAATTGGCTGCATCATGACGTGGTCAACGGCCAGCAAGTCATGAGCGCGATGCGCAAGATGGCAGCGGTCGTTGATGGCCAGAACGCGGGCGACCCGGGCTATACTGCCATGGGCCCCGGATTTGAGGGGATCGCCTTTCAGGCCGCATGTGATCTGGTCTTCAAGGGCCGGACGCAACCGTCGGGGTATACTGAGCCGATCTTGCATGCCCGTCGGCTGGAGTTGAAAGCCGGCTGATATCTCGCCGTCTTTGCGCGGCGATCCTTTGGGGAGCGCTTTGCCTTCCCCGAAACAAAGAACTCAAGACCCGTAGGAGACCACATGGCCGAAATATCGTTGAACAAAGCGCGCGCGATCATTCGCAAAACCTTGGCGAAAGGCCGGGAGATGGAACTGAAGCCGCTTTCGGTGGTCGTGCTCGATTCCGGCGGTCATGTGAAAGCGTTTGAGCGCGAAGATGGCGCCGCACCGGGCCGCTTTGCGATAGCGCATGGCAAGGCCTATGGCGCGGTCATGCTTGGAATGGCAGGTGTCGCACAAATGGCGCGCGCCGAGCAGCAGCACTACTTCATGACGGCCGTCAATGGGCTCTTTGGCGGGCAGGTTGTGCCGGTTCCGGGCGGGGTCTTGGTGCGTGACAAGCGCGGGTTGATTGTGGGCGCGGTCGGCGTGACGGGTGATACCTCCGACAATGACGCCGAGGCGGCCGTCGAGGGCATCAGCGCAGCGGGATTATCGGCAGAGGTTTAAACGGGTTCTTAATTTGCACAAACTATGTGCTTAACTGCGGGTCGACCTGAGCGGCCTGTTAGACTATGTTTGTGTAATTGATAGCAAAATACGGTGCGCATATGACCCGTCCAGTAATCGGCATCCTCGGCAACCACTACATGCTTAATGACGAATATCCTGCCTATGCAACAGGTGAGATGAGTTGTGACGCGGTCGTTGATGCAACTGGTGGGATCCCGATGATTGTGCCCACGAACCCGCGATACACGTCAATTCCCGACCTGATGGAAGTCTGCGATGGCTTCGTTTTCACAGGCGGGCGGCAAAACGTGCACCCCGAGGAATATGGGGAGGAACCGACCGAAGCGCATGGCGCTTTTGATCGGGACCGTGATGGCGTTTCGCTGCCCTTGATCCGCGCTTGTGTCGCGGCAGGGCTGCCAATTCTGGGCATTTGCCGTGGCTTTCAAGAGGTGAATGTCGCCATGGGCGGCACGCTCTACCCTGAAATTCGTGATCTGCCGGGGCGCGACAACCACCGCATGCCACCCGACGGGACACTTGATGAAAAATTCGCCCTGCGCCACATCGTGAGCGTGAGCGAAGGTGGCACTTTTCACAAAGTCTTCGGCAAGACCGAGGTGTTGACGAACACGCTGCATGGCCAAGGGATCAAAGCTCCGGGCCCACGCGTGGTTGTGGACGGCACAGCGCCTGATGGCACGCCCGAGGCGATCTATATAAAGGACGCCCCGGGGTTTTGCCTGTCTGTGCAATGGCATCCCGAATACCGCGCCAGCGCGGACCCAGTGTCGCGACCACTGTATGAGGCCTTTGGTGACGCCGCGCGCCGTTGGCAGGCCGGAGAACGTCCAAGCGTTTTGAAAAGCGCATAGAAGCCTGACGACAGGCGTCTTTTCACTGGTCTCAGCGCGTCAGGATTTCGCTGACTTTGAGGGCGCGCATCTGGTTGCCGACGACTTTTAACTTACCAGACATCACGGCCATGATAGGGTTCTGACTGCCTGATAGGATCGCACGGAACGTGTCAGGTGAAGCCTCCAGCGTGACATCCGCAGCGTCATCGCCAGCTACCGCCCCAGTCTCTGTCAGCATAACGGTACCATGATCGCCGACAATCAGTTTGGCCGTTCCCTTGATCGTGCCAAGAGCTTTCGGGTGCAAGGTGGCGACGAACTCGTCGATAATGCTCGGCATTGGCCTGCTCGCTTTTGGTATTGACGTTGACGTCACGCTAGCAGAGCGCTGCGCGGGGTCCTAGCAGCGACGTAGCGTCAATCCTCAAACCCGTAAAGCGCGACAGGGGCCTCGACAAGGATCGTGTCACGGTCCTTTTGTCCCGTCACGACCCGGTGAAACGCGTCGAGGGCAGCGCCCGCATCCGGCATTTTGGCATCGGCCAGCATGATAAACGGAAAATCCGACCCCCAAAGGCACCGCTCAGGGTTGGTGGCGACCAAGGCTGCCACCAGCGCGTCCGTGGCCTCCCAAGGCGCGTCGGAAACCCGGTAGAGCCCAGACAATTTCACATAGGCCGCGCCGTCACCAATCAACCGCACCATAGCGTCAAAGCCCGGCTCGGACGGTCCCGCGGTCACATCGGGCCAGCCGATATGATCGAACACGACCGGGCAGGGAAAGGCACGTATTTCCGGCGCAAGATCGACCATATGTTTGTCGGCATTGACGAGCATCTGCAGATGCATGCCACGCGCGGACAGCGCAGGGGCTAATGCCTTGGCACCTTCCCAGCTCAGGACACCACCATGGACGTAATTCAGTCGTACACCGCGCACGCCTGCCTCGGCCAGCCGGTCCAGTTCCGCTTCAGATGCGCCGTCTTTCAAAAGCCCAATCCCGCGCGCGTCCTTTCCCAAACGGCGGATCGCTTCCAAGGTGACCGCGTTATCTGCGCCGTAGACAATCGAATGAACGACGACCGTGCGACGGATACCGAGCGTCTCACACTGCGTGCGGTAAGCGGCCAGAAACGCATCCATGTCCAAAGGTGCAGGGTCCTCGACGCGGTTCGGCGAAAGCCGAAATTCTTCGGGTCCGGCGAGCATATGAATATGCGTGTCGACCGCCCCCTCAGGTGCCATTTCTTTTGGTGCCGAGGCGGTGCGTGGTGGGGCGGAGATGGGAATATTGGTCACTTCTCAAATACCTTTCCCAGAAAATCGCCAATTACGGGCCGTAATTCATCATGCACGTCAGCGCGGCGGCGGGTGATCGGATCGTCGCAGATATTTTCGTCCTCGACCGCGCCAATGATGATCCGCCCCAATGTACTGCACTCGGCCAAAAAGCTGAAATGCCTGGCCGCACGTGTTTCATGCAACGTTGCGTCTGGTAGCTGGTGCAGGATCGGCGTGACATTCACCGCCTCCATCACCTCATCGCGCCGTCCGAGACTGACCAAAAGTACAGGAAGCTCCAGCGCCGTGAGGCTCTGAGCGGTCATTGCGCGGGGTAGGGCGGGGTCGATCGCAACGCTGGCGATCACGCGGGCGTCACGGTGATCGGCCTCATATTTCGTGGCATCAATCGCCCCAAAATCCACCTTTGCGGCATTCATCCATCCGCAATCAGCCTTGTCAGCGAATGCGTCGCAATAATCGATAAACCCTTGTTTTGAAACGCGCACCCCGGCCAGGGCGAGCGCGGTATGCCCGCCAAGCGAAAACCCGGCAGACGCCACGCGCGTCGCATCAGGGTTCAATTCGGCCGGCGCGGTGCCCAAAAGCCAATCGAGTGCGGTTCGGAAATCGGCGACCCGCTCCCAGATATGGGGCGTGCGATGTGGATCGCTGTCGCCAGACGTGGTGCCGGGGTGGTTCAGCGACATCACTATGAACCCACGCATCGCCAGATCGCGGGCGAGCCAGCCAAGCTGCGGGGCGTTGCCACCAGAGCCATGCGACAGCATCACAACAGGCAAGGGGGCAGCCGAGGGGGCCGCGTTTTCGATTGCGTGAAAGCCATAAAAAAGCGCGTTTTGTGCATGCAGGCCGGGCTCAGCGCCAGGATCCGCTGCGGGGTACCACAAAAACACCTCGACCTGCGCCTCGGCCCCGTCACGATGAGGCATTTCCAAACTGGTTTGAAGATAGCCAGGATTGCGAGCGGGCGCGGCGCGCTCTTCGGTATCGAGCTGGCCAGCCGCCATGAAAAGCGCTGTAGCCCCAAGAACCAGAACGGCAAAAATGGTCAGCAAGACTTTGAAGAAACCCATAGGCCTAGATGTGACCCATCACCCGTAAAGCCGCAACATCTCATTGAGATCGGCAAGCGTGTTGGCCTCTTGGATTGGTTTGTCATGCCGCCACCGCGACATGCGCGGGAAGCGCAGCGCGACGCCAGATTTGTGCCGGGGGGAGGCCTGAATGCCTTCAAAAGCGATCTCGAACACATGTTCTGGGGTAACCTGGCGCACCGGGCCAAAGCGTTGCAGCGTGTTTTTCTTGACCCAAGCGGTCATCTTGCGAAATTCCGCATCCGTAAGACCCGAATAGGCTTTGGCAAAGGGTACCAGGTCATTGCCGTCCCAGACCGCGAATGTGAAATCCGTGAACAGACCCGCACGCCTGCCCGAGCCTGCTTGCGCATAAATCATCACCGCGTCGATCATCAGCGGATCGACCTTCCACTTCCACCAATCGCCCTTCTTGCGCCCCGACAAATAGGGGCTCGCGCCGCGTTTGAGCATTAGCCCCTCGGCCAGTTTGTCGCGCGATGTTTCGCGTTTTTCTGCAAGGCTCTCCCAGTTGTCGAACGGCTCATTGGTAGAAAGGCGGATCGGGGCTTCGGGTGGCAATGTGGCAAGCAGACCCGACAGCGCCGTGCGACGCGTGTCATAGGGCTGCGCGCGCATGTCCAAACCGTCTTTTTCAAGGAGATCATAGGCATAGAGCACGGCTGGCGCCTCTTTGAGGAGCTTTTTGGGCACCGTTTTGCGTCCGATGCGCGGCTGCAGGGCGTTGAAGCTTTGCGGCGCGTCGGCGTGATGGTCCCATGCCAAAATCTCTCCGTCCAATACCGTGCCTGGGGGCACGAAGTCAGGCAGCATGGCGAATTCCGGAAAGCGGTCGGTGATCAACTCCTCGCCGCGGGACCAAAGGAAATGCGTCCCTTTGCGGATCACCAATTGCCCGCGAATGCCATCCCATTTCCATTCGGCGCGCCAATCCTCAGGGGGGCCGAGCGCGTCCAGAGCCTCAAGCTGATAGGCCAGGTAAAATGGATAGGGTTTGGACGCGTCGGCCTCTGGGTCCTCGGTCAAGATCAGCGCCTCAAAGCTCGTTGTGTCGGGCGTCCAGTCGCCCATCAACCGATGCGCGAGCGTCGTTTCCTCAATCTCGGTCGCCTGAGCCAATGCCCGCGTCATCAGTTTCTGGCTGACCCCGATGCGCAAGCCGCCGGTGATCAGCTTGTTGAACAAGAACCGCTCGATCGGCGGCAGGCTGTCCCACGCATCCAGAATGATCTGCTTTTTGGTGTCGACCTCATGCCCACCCAGATCGCGCACAACGCCGAGCCATTCGGTCAAGCTGCGCTTTGAGCGTCCCGCGGCGGGCGGCAGGACCAATGCGATGGTCTCAGACAGATCACCAACGACCGGGTAGCATTCTTCAAACAGCCAAAGCGGGATGCCGGCGCGTTCCGCCGCCCATTCGCGCAACAGCGTCGTTGTGACGCCGCGTTTTGGCCGTCGTCCCGACAAAAGCGCGATGGTCCAAAGCTTGTCGCTATCCTCTGCATTACGGAAATACCCCGCCAGCGCCGCGACTTTTGCGTTGGTCTTAGTTGTCTGGTCGAGGGCAGTGAACAGTTCGGCAAAGCGTTTCATGCTGTGCCCTCAGGTTCTGGGCCGGGGTCTGGGTTGGGGTCTGCGTCTGGCGCGTCCAGCGTCTCCCCCTCGAACTCGGTCTCGACCACCTTGGCGTCATACCCTTGATCACAGAGCCAGCGCCTAAACTGCGATGTGTAGCCATGGGTCACAAAAACGCGCTCCGCCCCGGTCGCCTTGATCGCGGCGTTCAACCCTTCCCAATCCGCATGGTCGGACATCACAAACCCCCGGTCGGCGGACCGGCGGCGCCGGACGCCCCGCATCGCCATCCAGCCCGAGGCAAACCCGGTCGAGGCGGCACCAAATTTGCGTGCCCAAGGCCCGTTCATCGCAGAGGGCGTGGCAATCACCAGCGCGCCGGGATGATCTTTGACGTTCATATCTTGGCTGACGCGAATGGTTTCGGGCAGCGAAATCCCTTGTCCACGCAAAACGTCATTGGTGTTTTCAATGGCGCCGTGGGTCAGGATCGGGCCGATGGAGGCGTCGACATGGGCAAGGATGCGCTGAGCCTTGCCAAGCGCATAGGCCCCAATGATCGAATAGCGTCCCTGATCGCGATTGGCCTGCCACCACGCATTAATTTGGGCCACGACATCTTCTTGCCGGTCCCATGTAAAGACCGGCAGACCAAATGTGCTCTCAGATATAAAAGCGTGGCATGGCACCGGGGTGAAGGCCTCCGACACCCCGTCATCGACGGTTTTGTAGTCGCCGGAGGCCACCCAGACCTCGCCCTTCACCTCGACCCGGATTTGGGCGGAGCCGGGCACGTGGCCCGCGGGATGAAAGCTGACCTTGGCGTTGCCGATCTGGCGCGGCTCTGCATATTTTATCGTGTCAATTGTGACATCGCCCAGTCTATGACGCATCACGGGGGCCGCCGCTTCCGTCGCAAGGTAGTGTTTCATCCCCCAACGGGAATGATCGGCATGACCATGAGTGATCAGCGCCCGATCCACTGGGCGCCACGGGTCGATAAAAAAGTCACCTGCGGGGCAGTAAATCCCCTCTGGTCGAAATTCGAGTACCATCTCCCTAACTTAGCGGTTCTTCGCGATCTGGCGAGGGGGTTAGGGCAGGGTTCCGCGCTCATACCGATACGTCCCTAAATTGGATTGAATTGAATAGGTTAAGCGCCTGCTATGCACCAAGTGCATGGCGGATTTTCGATTTTAGGGGATGTCGCTGCGCCGCGGCAATCCTATCTGTCTATCAACGAAACACGAGCTGTTTAAAGAGATCGACAATGGAACATGAAATTCAAACTATTGACTATACTGAAATCGAAAAACGCGCCCGTATTGCACGTGCAGAAGCGATGCATGCGGGTCTGCGCGCCATCGGCAAAGCAATAAAATCGCTTTTCGCTGGCCGTGGCTTCGCTGGCCAGAAGACAGCCTAAACCGCGCAACTCCTCCCCTCTGCGCCGATGGTAAAATCCCGGATCGCCTTCAAAGCGGTCCGGGATTTTCTTATTTGTGCCAGAGTTTTAGTCAAATTGTCGGCATCGAAATATGGTGGGATCGCTCCCAGAAAGGTGCGACATGAAGATGTTTAAACTGGTTTTGACCTTGGCGAGTATGGCTGTTTTGACCGCGTGTGCTGGCACGGATGAGGTCACGCGTGGTTCTGGGCTAACGCCCGACACTTTGGTTCAATCCGAGATGCGGGCCGCCAGCAAAAACTGGTCTGTGGCCGATGTGCGCGTGACGGTTCCGAAAACGCTGCGCGTGTCTGAGGCCAACCTTTATTACCCCTGGACCGATATTGTCTGGCGGGGAGAGCCGTTCGGCAACCGTCATGCGCAGGTCGCGCGCATTCTTGAATTTGGATTGAGCCGCGGGTTGACGCATCTTGATGGGCCACGCGCTGTCTTTTTTGATATCACGCTCAAAAGGTTTCATGCGCTGACCGAAAAGGCGCGGGTCTCTGTGGGCGGGGTGCACAACATCATTTTTGATCTGACCGTGCGCGACGCCGTGACGGGGGTCACTTTGCAAGGCCCGGTTGAGATCGAGTTAGACCTCAAAGCCTATGGCGGCGCCCGCGCGCTGGCCGCTATGCAACGCGGCCATACCCAAAAAGTGCGGATCGAAAGCCATCTGACCAATACCATGCGCCGACAATTCGGATCAGAGAAGATCAACCCGTTTACTTACAAGCCATTGCCTGATGTGGCTGAGGTTGGCGACGCGGTGATTGTGCCTGGCGAAGAGGCTGCGCTGGACGGTTAGCGCTTTCCGCGCCGCCAAAGACAGATTAAGGGGAGGGGCATGACCGCCCCTCTTTCCGACCCCGCCCAAGCGCCCGTCCATCCGATTGTGCGTCTGAAGCCCAAGGCCGACGCATCGCGCATCCGCGCGGGGCAACCTTGGGTTTATGCCGACGATGTGGTCACAGACCGCCGTACCAAGAAAATTGCGGCCGGCGCGCTGGCCTTGCTGCAAGATGCGGGCCGAGAAACCATCGGTATCGTTGCGGTCAATGGCGCTTCTAAAATCATGCTGCGCATTCTGGATCGCGACCCGACAGCGGAGATTGATCAAGACTGGTTTGAGACCAAGCTCGCACACGCCCTCGCGCTGCGCGACCGCCTCTATGACGCTCCGTTTTACCGGCTTGTTCATGCGGAAGGCGACGGGCTGCCGGGGCTGGTCATCGACCGCTTTGGTGACATTTGCGTCATTCAGCCCAATGCGTTTTGGGTCGAGGCGCGGCTTGATCTGCTGGTCGCGGCTTTACAAAATGTAGTCGGCGTAAGCACCATTTACAAAAACGCCTCGGGCCGTACGCGCGAGCTTGAAGGCCTAGACGCCGAAAGCACACTGCTTTGCGGTGCCCTGAAGGGGCCGATCACGGTCGTGATGAATGGGGCCAGCTATCTGGCCGATGTCGCAGGCGGGCAGAAAACCGGGCTCTTTTACGACCAACGTCCCAATCACGCCTTTGCCGCCAGCTTGGCCAAGGATGCGCGCGTTCTGGACCTTTTTGCGCATGTCGGCGGTTTCGGATTGGCCGCGCTCGCCGCGGGGGCCGCGTCTGCAATTGCTGTGGATGGGTCCGAGCCAGCGCTTGCGCTGGCCAAAAAGGGCGCTGAGGCCATGGGCGTTTCCGACCGCTTTGCCACGCGGAAAGGCGACGCGTTCAAAGTCATTGACGCGCTGCAAAAAGAAGGGGCGTTGTTCGATCTGGTCATTGCAGACCCGCCCGCATTTGCGCCGTCCAAGAAGGCGCTGCAAAACGGGCTTACGGCCTATTCCCGCATTGCGGCGCAATCGGCGCGGCTGACGGCGCCTGGCGGGTATTTGGTGCTTTGCTCATGCTCCCATGCGGCCGATTTGGGGCGTTTCCGCGCGGCGTGCTTGCGCGGTATCAACCGCGCCGGACGCAGTGCGCAGCTGCTTCACACGGGCGGAGCGGGACCGGATCACCCGATGCATGAGGCGTTGGTTGAAAGTGGCTATCTTAAAGCGCTGTTTTTCCGGCTCGACTGATGCGGGCCTGCCTCGATGCCTGCGTGTTATATCCCAGCGTGCTGCGCGAGATCCTTTTGGGTGCCGCCAAGCGCGGGCTTTATACACCGATCTGGTCTGACCGAATTTTGGAAGAATGGGCACGCGCGACGCGAAAGCTGGGCCCTGAAGCTGAAGCGCAGGCACGCGGCGAAGTTGCGCTGGCCCGTGCCAATTTCCCAAAGGCCAGCATTGAGCCAAAGGCAGGCGACTTGGTGCGGCTTCATCTGCCCGATGAAAATGACATCCATGTGCTGGCGACCGCGATTGCGGCGTCGGCGGATATGATCGTGACGCTCAACGCCAAAGACTTCCCACGTCAGACACTCGCGTTTCAGGGGCTGCGCCGTGAAAGCCCAGATGCGTTTTTGATGGCGCTTTGGATGGTGCAGCCAGACGCGGTCGCCGCATTGGTCGGCGAGGTGCATAAGACTGCGCAACATATGATGGGGGAAGAGATCGCGCTTCGTGGGCTTCTCAAACGGGCAAGGCTTCCGCGATTGGGCAAGGCGCTAGTTGCTTGATTGATCAGGTTTTGCGCCGCGTTTCACGCGTCGCGACGCCGGGGGCATTCTGCCCCCGGACCCCCTGAGAATATTTATAACCAAATGGAGGGGCAGGGCGCTCGGAGCGGCCGTTAGCTCTGGGATACGCCCCATTTCGCTTCATTGGCCTCGATGGCTGCGATGCGTTCTTTGGTCTTTGGGTGGCTCATCAACCATGCAGGTGCTGCGCCGCCCATACCGCCTGAGAGCTTTTCGAGCTTTTCAAAGAGCGTTTTTTGCGGACCCGTGCCGATCCCAGCCTTCGTCAGCAGCGCAGAGGCATAGGCGTCCGCCTCATACTCATCCTGGCGAGACAGGCGCGCGGCCAGCATCGAGGTGAGGATGTTGGCCAGCCAAATGCCGGCAAAGGGTATGATGCGACCCAGGATCGACGCAAGAACCACACGGATTGCGTTCTGCCCGGAAAAATCGACCATACGGCGGCGCGAATGGCCAAGTGCCACATGGCCCAACTCATGCGCGATGACCGAGGCGAGTTCTTCGGCCGAAACATCGCCCGCCTTATACTTGTTGTAAAACCCGCGTGTGATGAAGATGCGACCATCGGGGGCCGCCAGCCCGTTCACCGGGTCCACCTCATATATGTGAACGCGAATTTGCTCAACATCGAGCGCGCGTGCCATGTCGCGGTTCATCGTCTCCAATGTCGGGTCCGCAAGCCGTGTCGATTTTTGGTCGAGCATGCGTTTCGTGTTCCACGCTGAGAAGTGGTACATGACAAACGCGTAGAGCGCGGCGAGTAGGACGGGCATGATTTTAATCATGCGCATGATATGGGGTGGTGGCGCGCCTATATCAAATGCAATGCCCGATATGGCTCCGTCTACGGGTCATTTTTTTTGTGAGGCATCTAAATACGCTCAATTTCAGCGGGCATTTCGCCGCGCTGGATCAAAAATTTCAGACGCCTCACGCCGATTTTGGCTTTTTTCACGGCGCTGTTATTCCGTCTCTTCCCTTACGGAATGTGCTGTGCATTTGCGCACCCAGTACACGGGAAAGACAGTCGATGTGTTTTGAATCGTAACGAAACGGGGCGCATATTCATCGCATCAAACGGCAAGAACGCCGAACACACACACCGCCCCAAGCATCACAAACCGGGGCATGACAAACTGGAGAAATAAAATGAAAACCATCATCGCAACCGCCCTCGTATCCCTGTCGCTCGCCGCTCCTGCTGCTGCTGAAACAGCGCAAGAGTTCTTCGCACTTGGCAACGACTCTGCTGCTGAGCGCATGGTGTCCAAAACATCTGTCGGTGATCCAATCGCCGCTGCAAAAACATTCGCCCTGACAAATGACAGCGCCGCTGAGCACACATTGAACTTTGAGCGTGCTCGTAACGTTGACATCAAGGCGGTCCAACAGTTCTTCGCACTGGGCAACGACTCGGCTGCAGAGCGCATCGTAAAATAAGCTCCCCCCGGAACGGGTGACGTTCCCTCGCACCCGCCCCTTAAAACGGCCTTCCTCATTGGAAGGCCGTTTCTTTTAGCGCGTCAAAACGCGCATGCCGCGCTCGATCCCGTCCAGCGTCATGGGAACCATGCGACCCTCGCCAAAAATCGCCTGGATCATCTGCGTCGATTGGGAGTGCCGCCAATAGCGAGCATCAAGCGGGTTGATCCAAAGGTTCGACGGCCATTGATCGCGGGCGCGGGCGAGCCAAGTTTCCCCGCTTTCCGCGTTCCAATGCTCATTGGCACCGCCCGGATAGGCAATCTCATAGGGGGACATGGACGCGTCGCCAACAAAAATACATTTGTAATCAGGGCCGTAGCTGCGCAGAAGCTCCCATGTGTCGGTCTGTTCCGACCAGCGGCGCCTGTTGTCGGTCCAGACGCCTTCGTAGAGGCAATTGTGGAAGTAATAGTGTTTGAGATGTTTGAATTCGGTCTTGGCGGCAGAAAAAAGCTCCTCAACGATCTTCACATGCGGGTCCATGGAGCCGCCGATATCCAAAAATAGCAGCACTTTCACCGCATTGCGCCGCTCGGGTCTGGTTTTGACGTCGAGATAGCCGTTTTCGGCCGTGGCGCGGATCGTGCCGTTTAGGTCAAGCTCATCAGCTGCGCCGTCACGGGCCCATCGGCGCAGGCGTTTGAGCGCCACCTTGATGTTGCGGGTCCCCAGTTCGACCGATCCGTCAAGGTCACGAAATTCGCGCTTATCCCAAACTTTCACAGCGCGTTGGTGGCGGCTTTCATGCTGTCCGATCCGCACGCCTTCGGGGTTGTAGCCATAGGCCCCGAAAGGGGACGTCCCCGCGGTGCCAATCCACTTACTTCCGCCCTGATGGCGCTTTTCTTGTTCTTTGAGACGCTCTTTCAGCGTCTCCATCAGCTTGTCGAACCCGCCGAGGGCCTCGACTTCGGCGCGTTCTTCCTCGCTTAAATGGTTTTCTGCAAGCTTGCGCAGCCATTCCTCAGGGATCTCGGTGGCCTCCAGCATTTCGCCGAGATCTATAGTTTCGAGCCCGTCAAACGTGGCGGCAAAGGCGCGGTCGAACCGGTCGAGATGGCGCTCATCCTTGACCATGACCGTGCGGGCGAAAAAGTAGAACCCTTCCATGTCATAGGTCACAAGCCCCGCGCGCAACCCTTCGAGAAAAGAGAGGTATTCGCGCAGGGAGACTGGAACTTTGGCCGCGCGCAAATTGTCAAAAAGGCGCATGAACATGAGGGGTTAGCCGCCTTGTCGCGCAATGAAGATCGAAATAAACAGCGCGACAAAGCCAAAGAAAACGCCAAAGCCCACGGCGTATTGGCCGATGTCCTTTTTATTGCCGCCGCGACGCGCCATGAGCGTTCCGCCCAAAAGCGCACCGAAGGCGGCCCCCATCAAAAAACCGGTCATTAGCCTTGGCCCTTTTCGCGCTTCGGGCTTAGGTCGCGGATTTCTTGAACACGGGCCCGGATATTCTTTTCTGAGCCGAAGCCATAGCGGCCCCATCCGAGCGCGTCCAGCCGCACCGCACGCGCCGCGTCCGTCTGTCCCATGTTCTCGAGCGCCTGTGCTTGCAACAAAAGCAACGTTGCCAGAACGGCCGCGTTTTCGCCCGCGCGCGCCGCTGGCAGCGCATCGGTTGTGATCGCAATCGCGGTTTCGTTCTGGCCGGTTGAGACCGCGAAGGCGGCGATCTGAGTTGCCATATGTGCGGCATGAAGTTTTGTGCCGAAAAGCTCACGATAGAGCGTGTTGGCCTTTAATATGCTCTCAACTGCCATTGTGGGTTGGGTGCTTAGATTGACCCGGCCATTCACGAAATAAGAGATCGCAAGTCGGTTGTCGCGCCAACCGCGTTGTATTGCGATATCAAGCGCTTGCCGAGCGAACTTCGTGCGATCGCTTTGCTTTACCTTGGGTCCCAAAGCTTGCGCGATCAAGACATTCCAAGCCCTGGGCGTCACGGAAAGCGGCCCGCGCAGCCCCGAGGCGCCTGCCGGGTTGAGACGGTTCAACAGGCCCGGAAGAGTTTTCGCAGCCTCGCTGCGTGTGATCTGGTTTCGCATCTGCGGCGCGTAATAGGCCCGCAGGATCAGCATGTCGAAACCGGTCAGGACATTGTGGAAATTGTCGTCGTTGAAGATTGAATCCGGCAACCGGTAGAGGTCATTCAAAGGACCCAGTGCCTGCGCAATTTCTTCATGCAGGCAATCACGCAGCTCCTGTGGCGGCATGTCGGAGGGCAGCACGACAGTCACGCGGTCGCGGCGCGTGAGCCGGGTCCAATCCGTATCAGGGCTGCCCCGGCGCTTTCGATATTCCGCGAAGCTGGACACATTCGGAACCACAAAACACGCGGCTTGCGGGATGAAGGCTTGCAATCGTTTGATCGGGATCGGGTCGATGGTAATTTGCGCGCGCGTGCCGGGCTTGGCGCGGGAAATGTCGATCTTTGCCTCGTTGCGCAGGCGCTTGATCAGGTCATCTAGGTCCCGCTCCAAAAGCTGTGGCGGCGTGCCGTTGACCTGAATGGTAACCGGCCCCTCAAAGCGCGTAAGAAATGGCAGTTTGGCACCGCTTTCCATCTCAAAAGACAGGTCCAAAAAGTCGCGCGCAATCTCGGCATTGGAGCGGTAGGCGGGCGGGGCGGCCTGCGCCTTGAACCTCTTCATCGGGGGCAGGTCGGAGATAGCGGTGCCACGGCTCGCCGTTTGCGGCGCGGGCGTGCCACAGGCTGCGAGGGCAAGCGCAGAGCCAATCAATAAAAGCGGCAGAATCAAACGGGCAGAGCGTGTCATTGCGCCCTTATACCCGCGTATATTTAATGAACGGCGTTTTTTGGCCAATCCGGTCGTAAAGCTGGCGGGCTGTTGCGTTAAAGTCTTGCGTCAACCAGTAGACATTCGGCGCGCCTGCCGCATCTGCCGCGGCGTAAACAGCCTCGATCAGGGCTCGGCCCGCGCCGCTGCCGCGAATATCGCGATCGACGTAGAGGTCTTGCAGGTAACAACAGTTTTCGACTGACCAGCCGTGGCGATGAAACAAGTAGTGGGTTAAACCGATGGCCCGGCCGTCTTGTAGGGCAATCAAGCCGCTGTAGTCTTGCGGGTCTGACCCCAAAAGTCGCTCGAAGTAGACGTTGTAAATCTCGGTCGGGCGGCTGATCTCATAGAAAGCCAGATAGGCCTCCCAAAGCCGCGCCCATTCGGCTTTGTCGGCGCGCTCCAGCGGTCGAATTTGCACGCTCATCTTTGCGCTCGCGCCATAAAGGCCAACCGTTCAAACAAATGCACGTCCTGTTCATTTTTCAAAAGCGCGCCATGAAGCTTCGGCAGCGCTTGCGCCCCGTCGCGCTTCAAATCCTCGGGCGCGAGATCTTCGGCCAAGAGCAGCTTCAGCCAGTCCAATACTTCCGAGGTCGAGGGCTTCTTCTTCAGCCCCGGCGTTTCGCGCACTTCGAAAAACTGCGTCAGAGCGGTCTCCAGCAGCGCAGGTTTGATGCCGGGGTGATGCAGCTCAACGATCTGCTTCAAGGTCTCGGCGTCAGGGAATTTGATGTAGTGGAAAAAGCAACGCCGCAAAAACGCGTCTGGCAGCTCTTTTTCATTGTTTGAGGTGATGATCACAATCGGTCGGTGCTTGGCGGTCACGGTCTCGCCGGTCTCATAGACATGAAACTCCATCCGGTCGAGCTCTTGCAGCAGGTCGTTGGGAAACTCGATATCGGCCTTGTCGACCTCGTCGATGAGAAGCACTTTGCGTTCCTCGGCCTCAAACGCCTGCCACAGCTTTCCTTTACGGATGTAGTTACTCACGTCATGGACAGCCTCAATACCCAGTTGGCTGTCACGTAACCGCGAGACGGCGTCGTATTCATATAGCCCCTGCTGCGCTTTGGTCGTCGATTTTACGTGCCACTCGATCATCTCGAGCCCCATGGCGCTGGAGACTTGCCGCGCAAGCTCGGTCTTGCCGGTGCCGGGCTCGCCCTTGACGAGCAGAGGGCGCTGCAATGTGACGGCCGCATTCACCGCAATGGTCAGGTCATCTGTGGCGACATAACTGTCTGTGCCGGTAAATTTCATTGCTGTCCCAACCCTTTGTGCGTGCTTTTTGTTAAGGTTAACCTTGTGTTCAATTTCCTTTCATAACGCGGCATTCGGGCGTGACAAGGTCTGGTGCTTTCGCTAAACCCTGCCGCAGGGATTGACCCAAAGCCGTGTCCTGAGTCGAGACTTTAGCGGGGCACCACCAAGACGGCTTTGTAATTTAGGGGAGTTTTGGGATGAAAGCAGAGGTTTTTCTGCCGGAAGATTACAAACCGGCTGAAGATGAGCCGTTCATGAATGAACGCCAAACAGAATACTTCCGCCGCAAGCTTATTGATTGGAAGCAATCCATCCTCGACGAAACCAACCTGACCATCGAAGGTATGCAGGAAGGCACACGCAACATTCCCGACATCGCTGACCGTGCTTCAGAAGAGACGGACCGCGCGCTTGAACTGCGCACCCGCGACCGTCAGCGCAAACTGATCTCCAAAATCGACAGCGCGCTGCGCCGCATCGTTGAAGGTGAGTACGGGTATTGCGAAGACTCCGGTGAGCCTATTTCATTGAAGCGCCTTGATGCGCGCCCGATCGCGACACTGAGCCTTGAGGCGCAAGAACGTCATGAGCGCCGCGAAAAAGTCCATCGCGACGACTGATGCGCAAGACGCCTAAGTTTCAAAACGCCGAGCCTAGGACAAAAGAGTGAGAAAGAGGATAGGCTTCGCCTGCCTGTTTTTCGGATTGTTGGTCGCCACACTGATATGCGTTGAAATTGCATTGAGAAAGCAATCTATTGCTCGATTTTCCGAGAAGTCGAAGGAGGTATTTTTCGGCTCAAATCTTTCGGAAGACTTACAAACCAAGTTCGGCGAACCGTCGAGGCGGATTACAACTTGGGATGTAAACGCTTTGAGACCCGAGGGCGTTCCGATGGTGTTTTCGGCGCTGGACCAGTTAGATCTAAGAATTAGTCTATTTGATGCCGATATCCGCACGCCAATATGGGTTTTTGCTAGCCGAACCAGAGGCGCCCGAGGACCTGATGAATATCTAAAATATCATTTGGAAAGCTGTAGCGCCGAAGGATGTGTTTTTGATGAAGATCGGGTCGTCAAAATCGATAGGGCTGAGTACTTGAGCGTGATTGTCGGGCCTGAGTTCCGTGATAAACCTTACATACAAGAGTATTTCCAAGACACTTGGCTGACATATTCTTACACGGCTACTGTCCGAGTAAATTTTAGTGGCGACTGTTCGCCTGTGTCATTGCAACTTGTTGCATTAGATCACCCAAGAACATCCTTTGATACGGCGCGAAGGCGATTCGTTGGTATTAAGTCGCCGTATCGAATGACGTTTCTGATGTACAATAGGAATTTGATCCTGAAAGGGTTTTAAACCGACAAACGCGAAGGGCCTGATGAAAGTTTACATCTCCGGTCTCGTCTAAGTGGTGCGATCACCGGGCCATCCCAGATTTTCCTAAACGCCATTTTTCTTGATGCCGGACTAGCCCCCAGCGTTTTGCGTTGTAAGGTGCCGTTCATGCTCAGCTTCGCCGCCGCCGTCTTCCTTCTCATCATCACACCGGGCCCAGGCGTTTTGTCGTTGGCGGGCGTGGGGGCGGCCTACGGGTTTCGCGCGGGGCTGCGCTATTTTGTTGGGCTCTTTATCGGAACAAATTTGGTCGCGCTTGCGGTTGTCACAGGGATGGCCGCGCTGATCCTCGCCAATCCGGTGATCCGAACGGTGCTGATGGTGGCCTCCACCGCTTACCTGCTTTACATGGCCTATAAGATTGCGACCGCCGGAAGCCAGATCGGGTTCATAGCCGCCGCCCGCCAGCCCGGAATACGCGATGGCCTCATGTTACAGGCGATCAATCCGAAGGCCTATGTCGTCAACACGACGCTATTTTCAGGCTTTGCGTTTTTGCCGGGTTCTTACGCGGCTGAGGTCGCGATCAAATTCATCATCACCAACGTGATCTGGTGCGCGCTACACTTCCTTTGGCTCTGGATCGGAGCGCGCATCAAGGCGATGAACCTCGCGCCCAAGACGCAACGCATAATCAACATCTTCATGGCTTGCGCCCTCATGGGCGTGGTCGCGCTGGCGCTGATTGCGTCGCGTTCCGTCTAAAGGGCGAGTTCGACCCAGACAGGCACGTGATCTGACGGCTTCTCACGTCCGCGGATTTCATAGTCAATTTTGCACTCGGTAAGGCAATCCGCCGCTTGCGGCGACAAAAGCAAATGGTCAATCCGTATCCCGTCATTGCGGTTCCAAGCGCCGGCTTGGTAATCCCAGAATGAAAACTGCTCGGGCGCTTGGCTGCGCGCGCGGAATGCGTCGGTAAATCCAAGGTTCAAAATCTGCCGAAACGCAGCGCGGCTTTCAGGGCGGTAGAGCGCATCACCCTCCCAAGCTTCAGGCCGTTTGGCGTCCTCTGGCTGCGGGATGATGTTATAATCGCCGGCCATCATCGTGGGAATTTCCTCAGCCAACAGCGCTTCGGCGCGGGCGCGCAGGCGTTCCATCCAGGCCAGTTTATAGTCGAATTTTGGGCCCGGGACGGGGTTACCATTGGGAAGGTAAAGCCCGCAAATGCGGATCGGTTTCTCATCCCCCATCACCAAAGCCTCAATCCAGCGGGCCTGTTCGTCCTCATCATCGCCGGGCAAGCCGCGACGCACATCTTCCAGAGGAAGTTTTGACAGGATTGCCACGCCGTTGAAGCTTTTCTGACCATGGGTTTCAACGTTGTAGCCGCGCTCTTCAAACATCTCGCGCGGGAAGTTTTCATCAACAGATTTTATTTCTTGCAGCACGGCAACGTCGGGCTGCGCTTCGTCCAGCCAGTCGGGAAGGGCGTTGATCCGGGCTTTGATCCCGTTGATGTTAAAAGTGGCAATATTCATGCGCCATGTCCCCGAAGCCGTGCGTTGCGGTCAGGTATCGCCCGCGACGCGTTCCGGGGCAAGGGTCGCATTCAGCCAGAGTGCGTCGATTTCGGCCAGCTTGTCGGCGTCGAACTGATCCTGGATTTCCCAATATCGGCCAGACGGGACCGTGTATCCCAGCTCTTCTTCTGCGCGCATCGCTTTTTGGGCGACCGAGCGGTCAAAGGGCAAAGGGTCAATCTTGCCCAATTGCGATTGGGTTGCGCGGGGGAACACAAGTCGGCTCTCGGATGTCGACAGGTTTACCGTGGCACAGCCCTGTTGGGCGGCCAGAATCATTAACCGTGCCGATTTGGCCTCCAAGGATTGCAAAGTCACATCAGCACGCAACGGGTCCGCCGCGCCGGTGCCATAGAAATGAGTGTTGCCGGCTGAGCGATACATCATATCGCAACCAAAATAGGCCAAGACCCTGGGCTTGTGGTGGCGCAACGCCCAATAACCTGCCGTGAAGGCCATCGTGCCGCCCGCATAAACAAATCCACCGTAGACATTTTGTGCTGGGACATAGGCGTCTGCGGTTACGATTGATTGTCCCGCTGCCAATTCGGTGGGGCGATTTTCTTCGGGAAAGTCTTCGGGGTGGATCAGGCTGTCCCAATCGGGGCGCACGGCGTAGGCGTTGTTGATCGCCAATATGTGATCAAGCCCGGACCGGTCCCAGTCCCGTGCTTCTAGCGCATTGGGCGCGCTGCCCAAAATTAATACGGTATTCATCCCTTCGAGCCCTCGACAACTCAAACGCTTAAATAGCGCGCCGGTCTCTGTCTTCGAGGGGGGGTGGGACAAAATCGCACATCTCGGCGCAGAAAACTGCGATGACGGCTTAAAAAATTGCGCGAAACGCCGAATTCGGCTATTCTCACGAAAAAATATAACGGTTTGAGGCCGACGATGCAGAATTTTCTAACCCTAGCCGCGCTTGGCGCGTTGGTGGCCTGTGGCGTGCCGCCCGAAGAAGACAATGTCGCGCAGAGCGCATATAAGCCGCTCAACCGCTCATTGATTGTACCTGTTGAACCCGGCACGTTTGAACAGTCGAAAGCTTGGACTGAGCTGGTTAAAAGCTACGAGTAAACAGCCGCTTAGCGAGCTACATTGAGAATGATGTGCCGCAACCGCAAGACGAGGTTGCGTTCGGGTTGTCGATCACAAACCGGGCGCCGATCAGTTCTTCCGTGAAATCGATCACTGCGTTTTCCAGGAAGGGCAGTGACACGCTGTCGACGACAACCTTCTCACCTTCTTTCTCCAAGATCAGGTCGTCATCCGCAGGCTCATCGAGTTTGATCTCATACTGAAACCCTGAGCAGCCCCCGCCTTCGACAGCCACGCGCAGGGCTTGACCCTCACCGCTTGCGCCAATTTCAGCAAGGCGCGCGAAGGCGCGGTCGGTTACTTTTGGGGGAAGGGCAAGGTCCATGTTTCGCGTCTCGCAACTGATCTTGTCTCAATGTAAGATGACTTTGGGACAAGAACAAGAAGGGGCCGCCATCAATGACGCTGGCCAGTTACGCATGCCACCCGGGTGAGAGCAGAGGCAGGCTCTACCAAGAGGATGAAAGCACCTTTCGCAGCTGTTTTCAGCGCGACCGCGACAGGATCATTCACGCGTCGGCCTTCCGCAGGCTAAAACATAAAACCCAGGTTTTCATCGAGCATGAGGGCGACTATTTCCGCACCCGCCTGACACATTCGATTGAGGTGGCACAGGTGGCCCGCACGCTCGCCGGCGTCCTGGGCCTGAATGTCGAGCTGACGGAGGCCGTGGCCCTTGCCCATGATCTGGGGCACCCGCCCTTTGGCCATACTGGCGAGGATGCGCTCAATGCGTTGATGGAGCCCTATGGCGGGTTCGATCATAATGCGCAGGCTTTGAAGATTGTGACCTCGCTTGAGCGTCATTACGCGGAATGGGACGGGTTGAACCTCACCTGGGAAGCTCTTGAAGGCATTGCGAAACACAATGGCCCGGTCGTGGGTGAGCTGCCTTTTGCCTTGTCGGAATATTCCGCGCGTCATGACTTGGAATTGGGAACTTATGCCAGCGCGGAGGCGCAGGTCGCAGCACTTGCCGATGACATCGCTTACAACAACCATGATTTGCATGACGGGTTGCGCGCAGAGCTGTTTTCGACCGATGAGTTGGCAGAGCTCCCGCTGGTAGGCCCCTGTTTCGCTCGTGTCGATGCGCTTTATCCCGGGCTCAACTACTACCGCCGCCGCCACGAGGCGTTGCGCCGGTTCTTTGGCCTGCTGGTTGAGGATGTCATTGCGGGTGCAAAAGACAATCTGGCGGCTTTGGACCCCCATTCCGTGTCCGATATTCGTGGGGCGGGGCGCACAATGGTGCAATTCTCGCCTGAGATTTGGGAGCAGTTGAAGGTTATCCGGAAGTTTCTGTTCACGCGCATGTACCGTGCGCCCGCTGTGGTCAAAATGCGGGTTCAAGTGACACAGGTGATTGAAGAGCTGTTTCCGCTGTTCATGGAAGAGCCCGAACGCTTGCCCAAGCAATGGCGCAAAGATGTCGAGGCCGCCAGCGGCGAAGTGGAGCTGGCCCGGATCGTGGCTGACTACATTGCGGGCATGACCGACAGGTTTGCCTTGCAGACGCATCAACACTTGATTGGGGGCGTCGCGGCCGACAGCTATGTCTTGCCCCAAACGTGACGTGATCCGAGTGTGCGGCTGCGCCGCCCGCGATACTTTTGCGTTCGCCACGCGGGCTTGAGGGCTTTGCCCTCAAACTCCCAGAATATTTATGACCAAATGGAGGGGGTGGACGGCGCGCTATGGCATGCTACACCGCGCCCAATGAATTGAAGGGTCGAAATGATGAACCTGTTTGCAGAAATTCGCGGCTTGGTGATTGAGGCATTGGACGCGCTGGTCAGCGACGGCGCACTGCCCAACGGTTTGGCCTTTGACGCTGTCGCTGTCGAGCCGCCGCGTGATGCAGCGCATGGGGATATGGCCACCAATGCCGCTATGGTTTTGGCAAAAGCGGCAGGCATGAAGCCGCGCGATATTGCCGAAGCGCTGGCCGCGAAGCTTATGGCGGATACCCGTATCGAGTTGGCCGAGGTTGCAGGCCCTGGGTTCTTGAACGTGCGGTTGGAGCCGTCTGTTTGGGCCGATGTTGTCAGAGCGGCGCTTAGTGCCGGCACCGATTTTGGACGCTCTTCCATGGGGTTGGGGCGCAAAGTAAATGTCGAATATGTTTCCGCCAACCCGACCGGACCTTTGCATGTGGGGCATACCCGCGGAGCCGTTTTTGGCGACGCATTGGCGTCGCTTCTTGATTTCGCAGGCCATGAGGTAACGCGCGAGTACTATATCAATGATGGCGGCGCGCAGGTCGATGTTTTGGCGCGCTCGGTGTATTTGCGCTATCTTGAAGCGCATGGCCAAGAGGTCGCGTTTCCCGATGGCACTTACCCCGGCGACTACCTGATAGAGGTCGGGCAAGCTTTGAAAGAAAAGGTTGGCGACGCCTATTTGGACAAGGGCGAGCAGTATTGGCTGGAAGATATCCGTGATTTTTCCACCGACGCAATGATGGGGCTGATCCGGGACGACCTAAAGGCGCTCGGCGTCGAGATGGATGTGTTTTATTCGGAAAAGTCGCTCTACGGTACTGGACGCATTGAGGCGGCGATTGGGGCTTTGAACGATAAAGGCCTGATCTATGAGGGGGTCCTTCAACCGCCAAAGGGCAAACAGCCCGAGGATTGGGAACCGCGCGAGCAGACACTGTTCAAATCCACCGAACATGGCGATGATGTTGACCGGCCGGTGCAGAAATCCGACGGCGCCTGGACCTATTTCGCCCCTGATATCGCCTACCATTATGATAAGGTGTCGCGGGGCTTTGATGCGTTGATCGACGTGTTTGGCGCGGATCACGGCGGTTATGTGAAGCGCATGAAGGCGGCGGTCTCGGCCTTGTCGGAAGGCAATGTGCCGCTCGATATTAAGCTTACGCAGTTGGTGAAGCTGACCAAAAACGGCGCGCCGTTCAAAATGTCCAAACGTGCGGGCACGTTCATTACCTTGCGTGACGTCGTGGATATGGTGGGCGCGGATGTGACCCGGTTCATCATGCTGACGCGCAAGCAAGACGCGCCGCTTGATTTTGATCTCGACAAGGTTCTGGAGCAGTCCAAAGACAACCCGGTTTTCTACGTCCAATACGCCCATGCCCGGGTGCGGTCGGTCCTTCGAAAGGCGGGCGAGGCTGGGATTGATGCCTCTGATGCGGTTTTGGCCGCGCAGGACTTGTCAGACATGCGTCATGAGGCGGAGCTGGCATTGGCCGCTAAGCTCGCCGAATGGCCGCGCCTCGTCGAAATAGCCGCCCGCACCAATGAGCCGCACCGCATCGCCTTTTACCTATACGAGCTCGCGGGGGCGTTCCATGCGCTTTGGAATAGGGGCAATGAGACACCAGAATTGCGCTTCCTGCAGGACAATATCGCGGACGGTTTGCCAAAAATTGCGCTCGCACGCGCCACGGCGATTGTTATTTCCGCAGGTCTTGGTATTCTAGGTGTGACCCCTGCGGAAGAGATGCGCTGACGCCCAATGATCAGCCTCCGACCGCGTATCGGGTGACGAGCAGATGATAAGTGACCTTCGCGCTTGAACGCGAGGGCAGAGAGGCGAACATGGCTGACTTTGATATCGGTGGGACTCCGTCCCGGCAAACCCTCTATGGCGACACGGCCCCGCAAGTAAGCGTTGTCTCAAAAGCACTGAGTTATCTTGGCGCGATTAGCTCTGTGGCGCTTGTCGTGGGCATTGGCGTTTGGGGCTACGAGCTGACGATGCGGGATGTGACCGATGTGCCGGTGATCCGCGCCCTTGAAGGCCCGTCGCGCATACAGCCCGAGGATCCGGGTGGGCAGCTCGCCCAGCATCAAGGGCTTTCGGTGAATTCCGTACAGGCCGAAGGCGAAGCTGCGGGCCCCGCACCGCAGGTTATTCTTGCTCCTGATCCCATCGATCTTCGGACCGAGGACGTTGTGCTCGCCGCGCCTGAGGAAGGGGAGGTTCCACAAGACGAGCTGGCCGAAGCCATTGGCACCGTTGTCGCCCTCACCTTGGAAGAGCAAGACCTGACCCCAGAACAACGCGCCGCGCGGCTGGCAGAACGCTTGGTCGATGGCGAAGATGATGCCACTGATGTTATTTCGCGCAGCATTCCGGGCGTCACGCGTTCGCTGCGCCCGGCGCTGCGCCCCAAAGTGAACCTGCAAAACCTGCAGCAAACATCTGCGCGCATTGCGCCTGTCGCAGCGGGGATTGAAATAGACCCTTCGGATATCGCGACTGGAACGCGGCTGGTGCAGCTGGGGGCGTTTGATGATCAGGATGCGGCCCGCGCGGAATGGGACAAGATCACAGCTGAGTTCAGCGATTACATGGACAACAAGCGCCGTGTCATTCAGGTCGCCAAAAGCGGCGAGCGGACGTTTTACCGGCTTCGTGCGCTCGGATTTGACGATCTGAACGCCTCGCGCCGGTTCTGTGCGGTGCTTGTGGCATCAAATGCGGCCTGTATCCCGATACTCGCGCGATAATGTTGAAAAAGCGCAAGCGCGTTCTTCTCTGAACCTAAAGGTCGCCCTGCAATGGTCTCAAATGCTTACATTTTTGGCTGTGAGGGACCGGAGCTGAGCGCGCAAGAGTATCGGTTTTTTGAAAGCGCGCAGCCATGGGGATTCATCCTTTTTGCCCGAAATGTTCAGGATAAGGCGCAGCTGAAGCGGCTCACCGACGGCTTGCGCGCCTCGGTCGGGCGGGATGCGCCGATCCTCATTGATCAAGAGGGTGGCCGGGTGCAGCGGTTGCGCGGCCCGATCTGGCAGGAGTTTCCCCCCGCGCTCGATCAGATGGAAAAAGCCCACAATCCAGCCCGTGCTATGTATCTGCGCAATCGGCTCATCGCCGCAGATTTGCACGAGGTCGGCATCGATGTGAACTGTGCGCCGGTCGCCGATGTCTTGCAGCCCGGCACGCATCCGGTGATGAAGAACCGGTGCTATTCAGATGATGTCGCGACGGTCGTGGCGATGTGCCAGCAAGCGGCACGCGGTTTGCGCGATGGCGGGGTGTTGCCCGTTTTGAAACATATTCCCGGCTATGGTCGGGCCGTCGTTGATGGGCATCTGGATCTCCCGCGGGTCGATGTGCCGCGTGCGGCGTTGGACATGCTGGACTTTGCACCCTTCAAAGCGCTGAGCGAGATCAGGATGGGTATGACGGCCCATATCGTGTTCCCGGTGATCGATGATGCGCCCGCCACGACCTCGCCTAAGGCGATGGCGATGATCCGCAACGATATCGGCTATCAAGGTCTGATCATGACCGACGACATTTCGATGGAGGCTCTATCAGGCAAGGTTGCAGACCGCTCAGTCGCGTCGCTCAACGCTGGCTGCGATCTGGTGCTGCATTGCAATGGCCAAATGGACGATATGGTGGCAATTGCACAAACCTGCGGCCCCATGACAGCGCAAGCGCAGGCCCGCGCAAAGGCCGCCCTGGCGGAGCGTCAGACCCCAACTGACATTGACATTCTTGCCCTGAGGGCAGAGTTTGAGACCCTTATAAACGGGTAGGGCAACCGCGGCTTCATGTCGGACGAGAGCAGCACAGAAATTGACATCTCCTGGGAGGCGGAGGGCGTTGAAGCGCGCCTTGCTGCTGAGGCGCTGATCGTTGATGTGGACGGTTTTGAGGGGCCGCTCGACCTGCTGTTGACCCTCTCGCGGACACAGAAAGTGGACTTGCGCAAAGTCTCGGTCTTGCAACTCGCCGAGCAATATCTGGCCTTCGTCGAAAAGGCCAAAGAACTGCGGTTGGAGCTGGCTGCCGATTACCTGGTCATGGCCGCCTGGCTGGCATTTCTTAAATCGCGTCTTCTTTTGCCGCCCGATCCAACCGAGGAGGGGCCGTCGGGCGAAGAGCTTGCCGCGCATCTGGCTTTCCAATTGGAACGGCTCGCCGCCATGCGGGAGGCGTCCGCCAAACTGATGGCACGCGATCAGCTTGGACGCGATTTCTTCGCTCGCGGCGTGCCCGAAGACGTCACCCGCATTCGAAAAGTAACTTATACAGCGACCTTGATCGATCTGATGCAGGCCTATGCGCGCATCAAAACCAAGGATGAGTTCCGTCCTTTCGTGATGGACCGCGAAAAGGTCTTCACGATGGAACAAGCGCTGGAGCGGATGCGTGGCCTCATGGGCTTTGCGGGCGAATGGTCGGACCTGACCTCCTGGCTACCCGAAGGATGGGAAACCGATCCCGTCAAGCGCCGCTCCGCCACGGCGGCGACCTTCGCGGCTTCGCTCGAGCTGGCCAAAGCTGGACAAATTGAACTCAGGCAAGGCGAGATTTTCGCCCCGATCCAAATTCGCAAAAGGCCCGATAGTGACCGACGCAACTGAACCCAACACAACCGAAAACGACAGTTTGTTTGAGGCGCCCCCGATGGGGGAGCAGGAGCGGATGGTCGAAGCCATCCTCTTCGCATCCGCCGAGCCGATTTCCGTTAAAGAGTTGGAAGCGCGGATGCCGCACGGATCTGACCCTGCTGAGGCGCTGGTGCACCTGCGCAAACGCTATGATGGGCGCGGCGTGCAGGTCGTGCGCGTCGGTGACGCATGGGCGATCCGCACGGCCGGCGATCTGGGGTTTTTGATGCAAAAAGAGACGGTTGAGACGCGCAAGCTCAGCCGCGCTGCGATCGAAACGCTCGCGATCGTAGCCTACCATCAACCCGTAACACGTGCCGAGATCGAAGAAATCCGCGGCGTTTCCGTCAGCCGCGGGACGGTCGATCAGCTTATTGAACTGGAGTGGATCCGCTTTGGCCGTCGTCGCATGACGCCAGGCCGTCCCGTGACCTATGTCGTGACCCAGCATTTCCTCGATCACTTTGGGCTGGAAAACGCCCGCGATCTGCCGGGCCTCAAGGAACTGCGTGCTGCAGGCCTGCTCGACAACCGTCCCGCGCCCGGCGCCGAGGCGTTGCCAGATGACGACGCTGAGGACGAAAGCCCCGAAGGACAGAACGAATTGTTTGAAGATTAAGCTTGGCATGCTAGCTGGCTGGGATATCTAGAAGCTCGATTGTACTTGGGGGGCTTTGAGAGGAGGGTTCGTCATGAACCAGATCATCAATATGGTCATGCGCCAGGTCGTCCGCAGATTGGTCACGATGGGCATCGACAAAGGCGTCGACGTGATGGCCGAACGCCGTGGTGGCAGCAAAGAGCTGACGCCTGAGCAAAAGAAAGCCGCGCAAGAAAACCAAAAGCGCGCCAAGCAAGCGATGCGCATGGCGCGGCGGGTCGGGCGCTAGAATATTTGCGGCGCTGCGCCTAAAGGGCCGGTGTTTTGAAATGCTTGCTGAGTTTCAGGCCCTGGCCCTGATAGTTCGATTTGATATCGATCCCGTAAAGCTGTGCCGGGATCTCAGACATATGTTCGTATACGAGCCGCCCCACGACTTGGCCATGTTCAAGCACGAACGGCGCTTCATGGCAGCGCACTTCCAACACCCCGCGCGATCCTATGCCCTCTTTTGAATATCCAAAGCCGGGGTCGAAGAACCCGGCGTAATGCACGCGAAACTCGCCAACCATGGCCAGATAGGGCGCCATTTCAGCAGCGCAATTGGGTGGGATGGTGATCGCCTCGCGGCTGACCAGAATGTAGAAAGCGCCGGGGTCGAGAATGATGCGACCTTCGCTGGTGCGTACCTCTTCCCAATACTCGGACGGGGTGTAATGAGCGAGTTTGCTCAGGTCGATCACGCCGGTATGGGGTTTGGCGCGGTAGCCCACCAGATCGCCCGTTTCAGGTTTGAGGTCCACAGAGAAGCCGAGCCCGCCCGCGATAACCGCGTCGCCGGTGACAATTGGCGTCTCCGCATGCAAATCGCGCAGCGCCGCATCGCTGACTAAGGTGTCGCCTTGTCGGAAGATGATCTGGTTCAGCATCTGGCCGGTCTGCGCCACGACCGAGAAGGAGCGCGGGCAAATTTCCACATAAAGCGGGCCTGAATAGCCGGCGGGCACGCGGTCAAATTCGATCCCATCATCGGTGATCACGCGCGTGAGCAGGTCCAACCGACCGATCGACGACTTTGCGGAGGCCGCGCCCGAGAGCGTCGCGGGCAAGCTTAGGCGTTCAAGCAAAGGCACGACATAGACGCAGCCCTTTTCCAAAACGGCCCCGCCTGTCAGATCCATCTCATGCATCGCGAAATCATTCAGACGCTCTGTCACGCTCCGTCCGCGGCCTGCAAGGAAAGAGGCGCGCACCCGCGTGGCGGTCGCCCCGAGACGCAAATCGAGCGACGCCGGTTGAATTTGCTCATCTTCAATAGGGCTCGTGGCGGTGATTTGCCCTGCTGCCATCATCGCCTTTATTTGGCGGTCTGAGAGGACCCCGGATGCAAACTCAGACATGTCGACGCCCCCGTTTAAGACACAAAACGCCCGCGCCCGTTGGGGCTGCGAGCGTGTTTATGATGGTCGGGCTAGCAGGACTCGAACCTGCGACCTTCCGTCCCCCAGACGGACGCGCTACCAGGCTGCGCCATAGCCCGACGATCGCGTCTTCATACGGCATTTGCGCGCTAAGACAAGGGGCCAGCCCATGATTTCTGCCGCGCGCGCCCCCCACCTATTGGCTCAGCGCCTGTCCAAATCAATGGCAAGCCGATCCCGCAGGGTCTGCAGCCGGTCATGGCCGCGTGAAATCGCTTCATCTGACCCTCCGGCGAAGACGGTACCGACATCTAACCGGCGAAATTTGCGCAGTCTCTTCGTCCGCATACGTTGAGCGTCGCCTGCGTCGATGCTGTTTATGTCAATCGGTGCGGTAGGCGTCAGAGGACGGGTCTTAGGTGCAGACGCCTCTGCCGGCGGCGCCTCTGGCTCTGGTTCCGGAACGGGTTCGGGCTCAGCACTCGTATCCGTTTCTGTTTCTTCCAGAGCAAAGCTGGTTTGGCTGGCATCCGATGAGGCCTCCGTCATTGCGGGCTCCGGTGGCGGTGCAACCGGGCTGGTCTCAGGCTCCGGGGCTTGCGGCAGCGGGGCAGCTTCTTGTTGCGTTTCGCTCGCGCTTTGCTCAATGATTTCGATCTCAGCTTCATCCGCGCCATTGGCGTCGCCGCCGTCGTCCCGGCCGGGCATCTGGACGACGTTGTCGCGATCTTCGGCGAGTTCCGCGTCCTCGACATGGGTGAACGGTGCTTCGTCGTCCTCTTCAGGCGGTGCCGGGGGCGGCGGCGGCGTAATGCGTTCGGCCGGTTGGCCGGTTTTGGTGCGCGCGGCTTGTCGGGCTTGCCTGCGAGCACGGCGGGCCTTGCGGCGCGCTGCGGCCTCTTCTTGAGACGGCATATCGAGCGGGGGTGCCAGCGCGCTAATGGCTTTGACACCGTCTTCTTTGATCATTTTCTGGACGCCACGGATTGTCAGCCCGTCATCATGCAGCAGCTTTTTTATGCCGCCGATCAGTTCCATGTCACTGGGGCGGTAATACCGACGGCCACCGGCGCGTTTTACGGGTTTGATTTGTGGAAACTTGCTTTCCCAAAACCGCAGCACATGGGCGGGTACATCCAGCCAATTGGCCACTTCCGAGATGGTTCTGAACGCGTCACGCGCCTTTTCTGCCATGGCCTTGCTGCTCCTCGCTTTGCGCGATGTTTAGGATTTGTTACCCTCAGCGACCCGGTCTTTCATCAGGTGCGACGGGCGGAACGTCAGCACCCGGCGTGGGTGGATCGGCACCTCTTCCCCAGTCTTGGGGTTGCGCCCTATTCGGGCGGATTTTTCACGCACCGTGAATGTGCCAAAAGACGAGATTTTAACCTGCTCCCCAGTTACCAGAGCATCCGACATATGCTGCAATACACTCTCAACCAGATCGGCAGATTCATTTCGTGACAAACCCACCTCGCGAAATACCGCTTCGCTTAAATCCATACGCGTCAACGTCTTGCCAGCCATTCTGTCCCCCAGCAGTAATTTTTCCTCATAATCTGAGCACGATACGTTCGGGACAAATTCAGAGTCAATATCAACAGCTTGCAACACAGCGTTTATGCGCCACATTGAGCGTTTGCGCGCCGTTTAAAGGCGCAAAACCACCGCGCCCCACGCGAGGCCACCGCCGATTGCCTCCATCACCAGCACCTGTCCGCGTGCGAATTTGCCTTCGCTCTTGGCGACAGACAGCGCCAAAGGAATCGACGCAGCAGAGGTGTTTCCGTGGTTTTGTACGGTCATAACGACCCGCTCCATGGGGACACCCATCTTCTGAGCGGTGCGGGTGATGATACGCGCATTGGCCTGGTGTGGGACGATCCAATCGACGTCACCGGGGACAAGACCGGCTTTATCAAGGGCGGTTTCCGCGGTTTCCGCCAGCTTCTCGACGGCATGTCGGAACACCTCCTTGCCCTGCATCACCAGCACGCCGCTGGTTTGGGTCGAGGAGACGCCACCATCCACGTAAAGCAGATCGCGGTAGCGCCCGTCGCTGTTCAAATCCGTGGCCAATATGCCTGCATCCGTGTTCGCACCGGTGCCCTCTTGCCCCTCAAGCACAACTGCGCCGGCCCCGTCGCCAAACAGGACGCACGTCGTGCGATCCTCCCAGTTCATGATGCGGGAGAAGGTCTCGGCCCCGATCACCAAAACGCGCGACGCTTGGCCCGATGCGATGAAGGCATCCGCCGTCGACAGTGCATAGACAAATCCGGCGCAGACTGCCTGTACGTCCAGCGCGAAACCTGTCGTGCCAAGTGCGCCTTGCACGATTGTCGCAACCGAGGGGAATGTCGTGTCCGGGGTCGACGTCGCCAAGACAACCGCATCGATTTCGCCTGCGCTCATACCGGCATCTGCCAATGCGGCCTCTGCCGCTTTGATTGCCAGATCAGAGGTTAGCTCACCCTCTGCCGCGAAGTGGCGTCGCTCAATCCCGGAACGCGACTTGATCCACTCATCGCTGGTGTCGATCATGCCTTCCATTTCGGAATTATCGACGATGCGGGCGGGCAGGTAGTGGCCAACGCCACGCAAGACGGATCTGCGGGTCATGTCTTTTCCGTTTGTGAATGGTCCCCAGCGCGGTCACCCGGACCCGCCTCGATGTCACCTTGGCCCGGTGTGACATTGGATGCAACCCGAGCTGCCAGTTTCTCAGAAAAGCCGGTTTGCGCCAGTTTGAACCCAAGTTTGATTGCGGCAGATACGCCAGTTGCATCGGCCGACCCGTGGCTTTTGACGACGGTGCCGTTCAACCCCAAAAAGACCCCACCGTTCACACGACGCGGATCAATGCGTTTCGACAGGCGACGCAGGGAGGTCAGCGCCAAAAGCGCGGCGATACGTGACAACGGTGTGTATTTAAACGCCTCGCGCAGAAGCTCTGAGATAAGAGAGGCAGTCCCCTCGGCCGTCTTGAGTGCGACGTTGCCCGTAAAGCCGTCCGTGACGACCACGTCCACGCGCTCTGACGGGATGTCGCCGCCCTCGACAAAGCCCATATAGTCAAACGCGTTGGCATCTGCCGCCGCCGCAATGATATCATGTGCGACTTTCAATTCGGCCCGGCCTTTATGTTCTTCGGTCCCAACGTTTAGAAGCCCGACCCTTGGCCGTTCGAGCCCGAAGCCGTTGCGCGCATAAGACATGCCCATCAGCGCATATTGCAGGAGGTCATCCTGATCGGCGCGGATATCGGCGCCCACATCAAGCATAATGTTGAACCCTGTCGCATTGCGCGACGGCCAAAGGCAGGCAATGGCAGGGCGGTTTACGCCCTCCATCTTGCGCAGCCGGATCATTGATATCGCCATAAGCGCGCCGGTATTGCCGCAGGAGACGCAAACATCGGCCTCCTTGTTACGGACGCTTTCGATAGCCGACCACATTGACGTCTTTTTGCCATGCCGCATGACATGCGAAGGTTTCGCGTCCATCGACACGACTTCACCTGCGTCGCGCAGGTCGCATTGTGCGTCAAGCTTGCGTTTGGAAATCAGCGGTGCCAGCTCCGATTTCGGGCCGTGCACGATAAATCGAATATCAGGGTTTTTCGCCGCAGATTTTGCTATCCCGGCCACAACTGTGGACGGGCCGCGATCGCCGCCCATGGCGTCAATCGATATAACTGTCTTGGTCGTGCCCAATGGACTGCCTGCCTGACCCGTACTCAAACGTCTTACGGTCTTTTAGGCAAACTAGCCTTAGGCTGCGTCGTCGTCCAGTTCGACTTCGTCGACCATTGCGACAATCTCTTTGTCGTCATAGTGGCCGCACGCGGAGCAGACATGGTGCGGGCGCTTCAGCTCACCGCAATTGGAGCACTCGTTGCGCGCGTCAGCCGCCAACGCGTCATGTGCGCGGCGGTTGTTGCGGCGCGACTTGGAAACTTTATTCTGCTGGACAGCCATCGTGTCGTCCTCGGGTTGTGGGGGACGGGGTGCCCGGTCGGCGGCCGCGTCTCGCGTTCAAAACTAGTGCACCCTCTATGGGCGGATTGGGCAGCGTCTAACGACTCAAATCGCGTGCGTCCAGACCGTTTCGGTGAGGGAGGGTCGGTATACGGGTATTTTTTTGCTTTGCAAGAGCTGAGCAGCGCAGATCGGGCGGATTGGCTTATGCGCCGGCCTTTTTGCGCATCAATGGCGCCACCCGTTCGCGATTGTTTTGGAAGGCTATGAAGGGGCCGACCTCGTCTTCAGGAATTGGCCTGCTGAAGTAGTAGCCCTGGATGAGGGTAAAGCCGCACGCTTTGAGGTAGTCAAGTTGCTCTGCGGTTTCGACGCCTTCAAGCACCAAATCGAATTGCATTGCCACACTGAGTGATTGCAAGGCGTCGATGATGGATTGATCGTCACGGCTATCAAGAATGTTGTCGATGAAGGATTTGTCTATTTTGACGATTGAAATAGGGAGCTCTTTGAGCTGCGTAATCGATGAGTATCCGGTCCCAAAATCATCAAGTGCGATGTTGCATCCGGCGCGCCGCAGCTTTTCGAGATGTTTTATAAAGATGGGCTTTTCCTCGCCGAAAAGGCAGTTTTCAGTTACCTCAATCGTGAGCAGAGACGGCGAAAGGCCGCGATGTTCGAGCAGGTCGAGCACCTCATCTGCGAGATGTGTGCGTTTAAGATCGCCGCTCGAGGCATTCATCGCCACGCGCTTGAAGGGGATCCCACGGGCCTGCCAGTCGGCCATATGGTCGACGACTTGCATGAACATCGCGATGCCGAGCTTTCCGCTTAACTCTCCATCTTTGAGGGCCTCCGAAAAGGCGGCCGGGCTCAGAAGCCCGCGCTTTGGGTGCTGCCAACGCGCAAGCGCCTCAAACCCTTCGACGAGGCCGGTCGAGGCATTCACGATCGGTTGAAAATGCGGGATAATCTCGCGGCGCTTGAGTGCCTTTCTGAAAGCTTCCTTCTGGCTAAGACGGTCTTGGAACGCCTCTCGCATTTCGGGCGTATAGGCTTTGATTTCGCCTCCGCGATTTGGCTTTGCGGCGTAGAGCGCAAGGTCGGCCATCTGAACAAGATCAGCGGCGATGTCTCCATCTTCAGGAAACCGCGCAACGCCGCCCGCGATGCCGACGCTAACCTGGTCTTGCCCGGAGCCTGTCGGCTTCGAAAGCTTGAGAGGCAGCTCCAAATGCTGCGCGGGGTCATCGGCTAACTCTGGGATGTTTGCCAATACAACGACAAATTCGTCGCCACCAAGCCTCGCGATATAAGCGCTCTCAGGGCTGTATTTAACAAGAAGTTTTGCGAAATCCACAAGAAGCGCATCCCCGAGATCATGGCCGTAAAAATCGTTAACTTCTTTGAACCCGTTGAGGTCGAACAGAAAAAGAAGACCAGAGCGCTTTGCCAAAATTGTTTGGCGGATCATCTTGGGAAAGGTCTCTTGAAAGCTGTTTCTGTTCTGAAGCCCGGTCAAAACATCATGTGTCGCAAGGTAGCCTGCGCGCGCATCGGCCTCCTGCACTGCATTCATTGATTTGAAAAGACGCCAAGTAGGGTAGCCAATACCGACCAGAAAGATGAGCGCACTGATCACCATACCGCCAAAAATCATAGTGGTAAATTGCGTCTTTTGCCGCTCAAGATTGACCATAACACGCAGGATGTAAGCCGGGTTTCCGCCGACCGAGACAGTATGATGGACCGACGCAAATGTTGAAGGGAGCTCTGGGCTATCCGCGTTCAATATTTCAATGTTATGCGCGTTTTGAAGGCCAAGCGCTCGGAGTTTCATCTCATTGGACGGATAGTTGCCGAAAGCGGGTACCTTGGCCATATAGCCGCCGTTTTGGGCATGACGGACGGGCTGATTCATGCCGTGATGGTCATCATCATCGTTATGTGTGTGAGGCCTTGTAGGTTGGTGTTCCGCAAGCGCGCGTGCGTCGAATTTTACGTGGCAGGCACAATCGAGCCCAAAATAGTCGACCTGGAAAATGTGCCCCACGGCGAAAACATTTGTCAGGACCGATGCCATCTGTGCGACTGTTGGCGCGCGCGTTGCGCCCCGGTTTGTGCCGTCTGTCGGTACGGCACCCAGATCACTGAGCTGTGTTTCAATGTAGTGTGCCCAATCCTTACCCAGAACATTCGCTTTGTGCTCTAGTCCGAGCCTAAGGGCGAGTTGCCCACCAAACGCGCCCAATCCCAGTGCGAGACAGCTCAACAACGCAACCGACGCCAGAAACTTGTTCACGAGAGACAAAAAAACACACGCCAAAACATACGCTTTGGTCGTCGCGCAAAACCGTTAAGAGTTTTTCTAGCGCGGTCTCTTAAATACCTAAGAATTTTGCAAAAACGTCAGGATGCTCAGCCATCAGCAGAGCGTCTGGCAGACGTGTTTTAGGTCGCGAGTAAGACAGCGCCGAAGCCGCAGAACCCAATACAAATCGCTGCTGCAACATATTTCAAAAATTGCCCAACCGTCATAGCGGTCTCGGGCGGGGCGCTTTGCTCTTCATCGAGATCTGTTTCGACATCTTCGGCCGCGCGTGGCGCGCCGCCCGATACGACCCGCGACAAGGGGCGACGTTCTGCTTGGAACGTCTCCCAATCCTGTTCGCGCTCTTCGCGCATACGGTCCTGCTTTTCTTTGGCTTTTTCGACCCAATTCGTGTCGCTGATCGGACGTCCGTCAGGCGTCATCAGCACGGTATCAGCTTCTGAGGAATTTGGATCATCGTCATCAGAGCCTTTCGCAGCCGCTTGGCTCAACGCGATAGATTCGCGATTGAATTCCTCAACCCACTTGGGCGGGATCGACGTTTTGGGTGGCTCTGGCGCCTTTTTGGGCTTCGGTTTGCGTCCAGCGCTTTTGCGCACTTCGGCATTGGTGCTTTCGACCAACGCGCTGAGCGCTTGTTCAAGCTTTGGGTCCGGCAACGCCGGCTCAGCGGGAACGGCCATTGACCCTTGCGCCGACAAAGGTGTGCTGGTGGCCGCCACGTCTGCGATGATGTCACGCCATTGCGCAGCTGAGGCGATGCGCTCATCGGGCATAATCCGCATCGCGGTATCAATCGCCCTCAAAAAGACCGGGTCATAGCCCGGGATGCGGCCTTCGAGCGGTTGAAACGGGTCGGGCTTCTTGTTGGCAAGTTCCATGACCCTGGTCTGGCTGTTGACCGGAGCTTCGCCGCTAATCACGTGGTAGAATGTCGCCGCCAAGGCATACAGGTCGCTGCTGGAGGTCTGAGTGCTGCCCGGGGCGTAGAATTCGTGCGGGGAGTATCCGTCCTTAACAACCAAAAGCGAGGAGAGCGCCCGCGTCCGCCGACTTGCATCCCCGCGCGCGGCGCCGAAATCGATGAGCACGGGCGTGCCATTTGGCTGGATCATGATATTGTCGGGCGAAATGTCGCGATGCAGCAAATCAGCGGCATGAACCTGTTCGATTGCGTCCAGAAGCTGCAGCAATGTCTGTTTGACCCATTTCGGGGAAAACTGTTGATCTCGCGTGGCGACGAGATTGAACAAATCCGTCCCGTCCAGCAAATCGAGCGCCATATAGGCGGTGTTGTTCTCTTCAAAGGCGCTGTGCACTCCGACAATGGTCGGGTGGCGCAGCTTGGCCAGCGCGCGCGCCTCGCTCATAAACATCCGGACGATGGAGTGAACTTGCTCTTCGTTGCCGCCATTGCGGATGGTGACGGCTTTGCCATCGGGCCCACGTGCGCAGTAATCGTCAGGAAAACACTCTTTGATAACGACAGGGCGTCCCAAAACGTTATCGGTCGCCTTATAGGTGATACCGAATCCACCTGCGCCAAGTGCGCTGGTAATCGTGAACAGGCCATCTGCCAGAACGGTGCCGGGTGGCAGTCCTGGGTGGCTCACACTGTTAATGTCAGGCGCCGCTACGGTCATCCTCGTTTCCCAATCGCTTCCTGCAAAAAGGGTGCATCGAACCGAAAGCGCATCAAATTGTGTCTTAATTTAGATAAAATTGAGACATTGGCACGGCTCGGCATAATTTTGCGCTTAAGAACAAGATGGTGCAGCAATTCTGCATCGCAGAGCGCACATAAAATCATCACCGCAAAGCCTACGGCCTCAATCAGGCGCTTCGAACTAAGTCACTATTATCAGCCTTGGAAAACGCCGCGAAACTTCGACCTATGTCCCGCCGTCCATCTTTTTGGACAGATCGGCGAGCCCGGCAAAGGGTTTCACGGTGTCTTCGTTCAATGGCTCAACGCCGGGTTCCGCATGTACCAACGCGCCGAGCGCGGCCCCATCGGCGCGCGGATAGGCGGGGATCGCGAGGGACAAGGCTTCCATGATGGCCGCCATTGGGTCGATTTCAGGGCCGAGCCCCTCTGTACTGTCATCCTCTGGCATTTCGATCTCGGCGTCTTCGGGGTCCTGCCAATCGGCAAGATAGTGGCGCAGCACGTCCTCTTCGATCCGGGTTGTGACGGGGGCAAGCGTAATCACGCAGGGCTGGATGACCGTCGCGCCGATATGACCGCTGAGCGTCCAGTCGCTTTTGCCGGCCGCTTGCAGAACGCCTTTGAATGACAGTTTGCGAATGTGATCAACGCCCATGTCCTGCGCCATCTGTGCGCGCAGATCGGCATCGGCCGTCAGGGTGATCTCTGTGTCACGCTTTTGCGGCAGGCTGGCGACGCGAAAGGGGGGCAATGGATTGGACATGCGATATGCGCCTTTTTGCATCTTTCTTGAACCGAGTCGCGTCCTTCTGTAAGCCTATCGCAAGCTAAAGAGCAAGGCGTGAGGCGACGAGTATGAGGCGGGTAGGCAACCAATGGCGGGCAGGGGCGCGTTTGCTCGTGCTAGGCGGGGCTATGATGGCTCTGGTGGCCTGTTCGGAGGTCATCCGGCAACATGGCTATATCCCTCCGCAGGAAGACTTGGATGCTTTGCTTGTGGGCGTTGATACCATTGACAGCGTTGAAGCGGCGGTCGGCCGTCCAGCCACGTCCGGCGTGCGGCGTGACAATGCCTGGTACTACATAGGCTCCCGGATCCGTCACTACGGCGCGCGCAAACCTGAAGAGATTGAGCGCCAAGTGCTTGCCATCAGCTTCGCCGAGGACGGCGTCGTTCAAAACATTGAACGGTTCGGTTTGGAGCGTGGTCAGGTGGTCACGTTGTCACGCAGGGTCACCGAAACCACTGTGCGCGACGTTACATTCATTCGCCAGATCATTCGCAACTTCGGCCAGATCGATTTAGGCGAGGCGCTCGGCAACTAGCTGCGTGGTTAGTCTTCGTCGGGCTCGTAGCTCAAAGCCACGCCGTTGATGCAATAGCGCAAGCCTGTCGGTGCGGGCCCGTCCGGGAAGACATGGCCCAAATGGCCGTTGCAGGCGGCGCAATGCACCTCGGTCCGCTTCATGAACCAGCTGTTGTCGACGCTTTCGCCAACGCTTTCGCCGTCAATCGGCGCAAAGAAGCTTGGCCAGCCGGTGCCGGAATCGAATTTGGCATCGCCATCAAACAGGGCAATTCCGCAGCCTTTGCACGAGTAGGTGCCCGGGCCTTTGGGAAAGTCATCATGGGTGAAGGCGCGCTCGGTGCCATGTTTGCGCAGCACCTTGTATTCCATCGCGTCAAGCTGTGCGCGCCATTCGTCATCGGATTTGACCACTTTCTCAACCATCTCACACCTCTTTTCCCAAACGCCGTCGTATCGACTGTCACGCGATATTTGTGTTCTTTTGCTAAACCTATAGGTAGGTCAGGGGAAGGGGTCGTCCAAGCCCCGGTGGGAGCGCGCATGGGCAAAATCGATCAGGGTTTCGTGAAAGGCCGCTACACGGTCCGCTTTTCGCGCGCCCCGCAGGACCGCGATGCAGCAGAAGCCTTGCGCGCCCTTGTGTTTCGCGGGGACCTAAGCCGCTCTGACCGCGACGCGTTTGATGCGCGCTGCCTGCACGCCCTGGTTCATGATGCGACGAGCGGCACGCTGGTTTGCTGCTTTCGGCTTTTACCCATGGAGGCTGGCGCAGAGATCGCCAACAGCTACGCCGCGCAATTCTATGACCTGAGCGGGCTCGCGGGCTACGGCGGCAAAATGCTGGAGCTTGGCCGTTTTTGCATAGGTCCGGGCCTGACCGATCCCGACATTCTGCGCGCTGCTTGGGGCGCGTTGACCGCTTTTGTTGATCGCGAGCAGGTTGAGCTGTTGTTTGGCTGCTCTTCTTTTGCAGGGCTTGATGCGGCGCGCTATGCGGCGGGGTTCGCTCTGTTGAACGAAAACCATTTGGCCCCGACACAGTGGCGCCCCGGACCAAAGGCGCGCGAAACGGTCGCACTGTCGGCGCAAAACAGGCCGGAGCTGGATGCCAAAGCCGCCACGCAACAGTTGCCAGCGCTCTTGCGCACCTATTTGATGATGGGGGGCTGGGTCAGCGATCACGCGGTGATCGACCGCGATTTGGGCACACTTCACGTCTTCACAGCCGTCGAAATCGCCGCCATTCCGCCCGCGCGCAAGCGGCTCTTGCGCGCGCTTGCGGCTTAAGCGCGGTTGACGCCGCGCCCGACGCGCCTTAGCTGGCGAGCATGGCGCGTACACCTCTTTTGCAACTCTCCGATATCTCGCTGACTTTCGGCGGAGACCCGGTTTTCGAAGACCTCTCCCTGGTTGTTCAGCCGGGCGACCGCGTGGCTTTGGTGGGCCGCAACGGGTCGGGCAAATCCACACTGATGAAGGTGATGGGCGGGCTGGTGGAGGCCGACGCTGGCAGCCGCGTTTTGGCACCCGGCACCACCACCGGCTACATGCAGCAGGACCCGGACCTGACCGGTTTCGCGACGCTGGGAGATTTTGCCCTCAGCGAGCTGGACCCGAGCGAGGAATACAAAATTCTGAGTGCTGCCGAGGGGTTGAAGCTCAATCTTGAAGCAGATGTGAACGCAGCCTCTGGCGGGGAACGCCGCCGCGCGGCCTTGGCGAAGCTCCTGGGCGAGGCCCCGGAATTGATGCTGCTCGACGAGCCGACCAACCACCTTGATATCGAGGCAATCGCTTGGCTCGAACATCACCTCGCCACCACCCGTGCCGCCTATATCCTGATCTCCCACGACCGGGCCTTCCTGCGCGCGCTGACCCGCGCCACGCTTTGGATAGACCGCGGCCAAGTGCGCCGTCAGGAAACCGGGTTTGATCGGTTCGAGGAATGGCGCGACAAGCTGTGGGACGAAGAGGACCAGCAGCGCCACAAGCTCAACCGCAAGATCAAGGCGGAGGCCCGCTGGGCCGTCGAAGGCATCTCTGCCCGGCGCAAACGCAATATGGGCCGGGTGCGCGCGCTGCAAGACCTGCGCGCGGAACGCGCGAGCCAGATCAAACGCCAAGGCACCGCCGCGATGGAACTGGCCGCCGGCCCGAAATCCGGCAAACAGGTGTTTCTGGTCGAAGACGTTTCCAAGACTTATGACGGCACGCCCATCGTCAAAAACTTCTCGCTCAAGGTGAATCGCGGCGACCGCATCGCGCTTGTTGGCCCCAACGGCGCTGGCAAAACGACGCTGCTCAAGCTGATGACAGGTGAAGTCGCGCCCGACGCGGGCACGGTCAAAATGGGTACCAATCTGGAAATGGCCGTATTCGATCAGAACCGCGCGGCGCTGAACCCGGAAGACACGCTCTGGGCTGCCTTGACAGAGGACCCTGCCACCCGCGTGCGCGGCATGGGGGATCATATCAACGTGCGCGGCACGCCCAAACATGTGGTGGGCTACCTGAAAGACTTCCTGTTCGATGAGGCGCAGGCCCGCGCGCAGATCAAATCGCTGTCGGGTGGCGAAAAAGCGCGGCTCTTACTTGCCCGGATCATGGCGCGCGAAAGCAATCTGCTGATCCTCGACGAGCCGACCAACGATCTTGATATCGAAACGCTTGACCTGCTGCAGGAGCTCATTGGCGACTATGACGGCACCGTGCTGCTGGTCAGCCACGACCGGGATTTTTTGGACCGCGTTGCCTCCACGACAATTGCTTTGAAAGACGGCAAGGCCACGGTCTATGCGGGCGGTTGGACGGACTACAAAACCCAAGCGGCGGAGGGTGGCACGGATGCTGTTCTGTCCGAGAAGGCAGTGAAATCACGCCGCGAAAAGGGCAGGGAGGCGGCAGAAGCCAAGCAAGACGCCGGACTGTCGTTCACCGAAAAGCACCGTCTTGAGGCGTTACCAGATGAGATGGCGCGGCTTGAGGCCGAGATCGCCAAGCTCACCGAATTCATGTCCGACCCCGATCTTTTCACCAAGGAGCCGGCCAAATTCGCCAAGGCCAGCGACGCGCTGGTCGAGCGCAACACGGCGCTCCAGGAGGCAGAAGAGGAATGGTTGATGCTGGAGGAAAAAGCCAATGCCTGAGGTAACGCTGGATCAGATCGAAGACGTTTCGCGCGAAGCTTTGGTCAAACATGGCGCTGATGAGTGGATCGCGCGCGAGGTCGCCAAAGCTGTCCGCCGCGCCGAGGAAACCGGCAACATCATCTGCGGGCTTTACTATTTGGAAAGTTACTGCACGCAACTGGCGTCGCGCCGTGTGAACGGTACCGTTGAACCCGTCATCTCCAAACCCCGCCCCGGCGCTGTGCAAGCAGATGCACGATTTGGCTTCGCGCAGCCAGCCTTTGCGCGTGGTTTTCAAAACGCCTGCGACGCCGCGCGCGAAAACGGCACGATCTCTTACGCCGTAGCGCAGTCCCACACCTGCACTTCGCTTGGCTTTTTTACCGAGCAATTTGCCAATGCGGGCCTGATCGCCATCGGGATGACCAACGCCTCGCCCGTGGTGGCGCCGCCCGGTGGCAACCAAAAAACCATCGGTACCAACCCTTTCGCCATGTCCGTGCCGGGCAAAGAGGGCGGGGTCGCAATGCATTTTGACTTCTCCACCTCCGCCGTCGCTTTGGGCAAAATCACCATGGCAAAGGCCGCGGGCGAAAAAATTCCGTTGGGCTGGGCCGTCGATGCGCAAGGCCAGCCCACAATAGACCCAGAGGCCGCTCTGGGCGGTGCAATAGTGTCCGCAGGCGGCTATAAGGGCTGGGGGCTCGGCTTGATGGTGGAGCTGTTGGCCGCAGGGATGACCGGCTCTGTCAATTCGCTTGATGTGGGTGGATTGAAGCTGCCCGACGGCCCGCCGCATGGGCTGGGCCAGTTCTATCTGGTAATGGACCCAAGCACTTATTCTGACGCGTTTTTCGACCGTTTCGCGCGGGTCGCGGAGGCGGTGACCGCACAAGAGGGCGCGCGCCTGCCCGGGGCGAAACGCCGGGAGATGGACATTGTCGCGGTGCCCGATGCGCTTTGGGACAGCGTCACCGCGCTCACCTAGCGCCCGGCGACCTGCGTCAAAAACACGCCCAAACCCATCACACCGATCCCCGCCGCGCGCATGGCCGAAAGCGGTGTTTGCGCCGCGCCAAACAGCGCGAAATGATCAATTGCCGCAGCCGAGATCAATTGGCCTAGTAGAACAAAGAACACGGCGTTGCCGATGCCGAAATGTGGCGCGATATACGTAATGGACAGCACGTAGAACGCTATCAAACTGCCTGCCAGAAGCAAATGTTTAGGCGCGCTGGCCACTTTCACAATGGCCTGTGGCCCGGTGACAAGCGCTACAACCAGCGCGGTCAAAAACGCCACGACAAACAAGACGACGGAGGCCGCCGCAGGGCCAGAAATGGCGCGACCCAAAGCGGCGTTCAACGCGGCCAGCACAGGGATGCCAATGCCAGCCAGCATCATAATCAGGGCGTAGGATGTGTTTGACATGGTGGCTCCTCGGACTGTCGTCGTCGATATCGCATTGCGATCATTGCCCAATTCCGTTTGGGTATCCAGAGCGAGCAAAAAGGGGGGCGCTGCCGTGATCGACTGGACCGACGCGTTTGACAATTCCGGCTATGTGCCCGGCGCGGATGATTTAATCGCGCTTTGGGCGCAAGAAGCAGAGGTCTTTCGAGCCAGCCTTGGCGCGCGCGCGCAATGCGATCTTCCCTATGGCGGCGGCGCACGCGAGCGGCTCGACCTGTTTCTGCCCAAGGGGAAGGCGCAAGGGCTCGTCGTGTTTATCCATGGCGGCTATTGGCACCGGCTCGACCGGTCCTATTTTTCACAATTTGCGAGGGGCCCCTTGGCACAAGGGTGGGCCGTCGCAATGCCAAGCTACCCTTTGGCGCCGGACGCCCGCATCCCCGAAATCACGCAATCCGTTTGTCTGGCCGTTGGTCATGCCGCCGGTCTGCAACCTGGCCCAATCCGGTTGTTCGGGCATTCCGCCGGTGGGCATTTGGCGGCTCGTATGGCGTGCGAAGGGGTCTTGCCTGATGCGGTGGCAGAGCGGCTTGCGCGTGTGGTTTCGGTCAGCGGTATTCACATGCTTGAGCCACTGACATTGGCTGAGATGAATGACACTTTGAACCTAACGCCGGAGACGGCGCGCGCCGAAAGTCCCGCTCTATTGGACCCTATCAAAACTTGCCCTTTCAGCATTTGGGTCGGTGCCAATGAGCGGCCCGAATTGATACGTCAAACCCGATTGCTTGCGGAGGCATGGTCGCTGAAGGATGTTGAAATCGCCTCGGAATACGAGCGCGGGCGCGACCATTTTGACGTGATTGCCTCGTTGAAAGACCCAGATGGCGCTCTGACGCGGGAGGTTTTGCGATGAGCTTGCCGCGCAAAGAGCTGTTCGATCTGCCCGAAGGCGTGATCTATCTCGATGGCAATTCACTGGGCCCGATGCCGAAAACCGTGCCCGCGAAGCTTGCTGAGGTGGCTCAAAAGGAATGGGCGGGCGAGTTGATCAAAGGCTGGAACAGCTGCGATTGGATGGGCCAGCCCACGCGGGTCGGCGACATGGTGGCACCTTTAATTGGCGCCGCTAAAGGTTCGGTCGTGATGGGTGACACATTGTCCATCAAGGTGTTTCAGGCGCTGAGCGCCGCGCTTGCCATGCGGCCCGGTCGCAAGGTGATCTTGTCCGATATGGGAAATTTCCCCACCGATCTGTATATGGCCGAAGGGCTGATCGCGTTGAAAGACGCGGGGTTTGAGCTGCGCTTGGTCGAGCCGGATCAGGTCTTGGCCGCGATTGATGAGAGCATTGCCGCCGTGATACTCACGGAGGTCGATTACCGCACGGGCCGCAAGCATGACATGCGAGAAATCACCAATGCCACCCAAGCCGCTGGCGCTGTTTCGATCTGGGATTTGGCCCATAGCGCCGGCGCGGTTGAGTTGGATCTGACTGGCGCGGGGTGTGAATTTGCTGTCGGCTGCACTTACAAATATCTCAATGGCGGACCGGGCGCGCCCGCGTTTATCTATGTCAGGCCCGATATTGTGGATCAGTTGCAGCCTTACCTCTCAGGCTGGCTCGGGCATGACGCACCTTTTGCCTTTGATCTGGAATATACACCGGCCCGAGGCATCGAGCGGATGCGCGTCGGTACCCCGCCCGTGCTTCAAATGAGCGCGCTGGAGGCCGCTATGGGCGTTTGGGAGGGTGTGACGATGGCTGAGATCCGCGCGGCATCTATCAGATTGAGCGAGATATTTATTCGCGAAGTTGAAGCCCGCTGCCCCGAGTTGACGCTGATCAGCCCGCGAGACCCCGCTCTGCGCGGCAGTCAGGTCTCCTTCGCCTTCGAGCACGGCTACGCCGCGATGCAAGCCCTCATCGCCCGCGGCGTTATCGGCGACTTCCGCGCCCCAAACGTCATGCGTTTCGGTTTTACGCCTCTGTTTTTGGACGACGGGGATGTTCTGGATGCGATCGACCTGTTGAAAGACATCCTAGGAAGTCGCGCTTGGGACCGGCCGGAGTTTCATGCCAAGAGCCGGGTAACATAGTTTTCTGTTAAGGAAGAATGGTGCTGTGAGAGAGGATTGAACTCTCGACCTCACCCTTACCAAGGGTGTGCTCTGCCACTGAGCTACCACAGCATTCCAGGCGGCGTTAACGTCGCGTGGGCGGGGGAATACGATCAAAAGCCTTGCCATGCAAGCCTTAACTGGACCCTTTTTCCGCAGCACGGTAAGAGGGGCAATGGGATCAAAATCATCCTCCTCAGACCAAGAGCCGCCTAAATCGGCGGCCCAGCTGCGCGAGGCGCGGCTGAAGGCGGCGTTGAAGTCAAACATGGGGCGTCGCAAGGCGCAGGCGCGGGCTCGCAAGGGCCCTGAGGACCAAGAAAAAGAAACGTAAAGGCAGGCAGTTATGGACAAAATAGTGGTGCGGGGCAACGGCCCTCTGAAGGGCCAAATCCCGATTTCAGGCGCGAAAAATACCTGTCTCAAATTGATGACGGCGGCGCTTTTGAGCGACGAACCGGTGACGTTAACCAACGTGCCGCGCCTGTCGGACATCAAAACGCTTGCGGCCCTACTGGAATCGCTGGGTTGCGAAGTGGCTTTGCTCAATGGCGGCAATGTCATGGCGCTGTCTGCGGGGCGGATCACCAGCCGCAAAGCTGAATATGACATGGTGCGCAAGTTGCGCGCCTCGTTTAACGTTTTGGGCCCGTTATTGACGCGCGAAGGGGAGGCGACCGTTTCGCTGCCGGGCGGATGCGCCATAGGCGCGCGCAAAGTCGATCTGCACCTGATGGCATTGGAGAAGCTAGGCGCCGTTCTGACTTTGCAAGAGGGCTATGTCCACGCGAAAGCCCCAGAAGGCGGGTTGATTGGCGCGGAAATCGAATTCCCGTTCGTGACGGTCGGTGGGACGGAAAACGCGATCACGGCGGCCACCCTGGCACGCGGCACCACGGTGATTAAAAACGCAGCGCGCGAACCGGATACCGTTGATCTGTGCAAATGCCTGAGCACAATGGGGGCGCAGATTGACGGCGCGGGTACGGACACGATCACCATAGAAGGCGTCGACCGGCTGCATGGCGCGACCCATGAGGTTATTCCGGACCGCATTGAGCTTGGCACATTCATGATTGCGCCGGCCATTGCCGGGGGCGAGGTCGAGTTGCTGGGCGGGCGGCGTGATCTGGTGGAGGCGTTTTGTGACCGGCTCGAATACACGGGCGTCCAAATTTCCGAGACGCCGAACAGTCTGGTTGTGCGTCATGACGGCTCGCGGCTTTACCCGGTCGATGTCGAAACCCAGCCGTTTCCGGGGTTTCCGACCGATTTGCAGGCCCAAATGATGGCAGCACTTTGTTTTGCTGACGGCGTATCGGTGCTGCATGAGACGATTTTTGAAAACCGCTTCATGCATGCCCCGGAGCTTATTCGCATGGGCGCGCAGGTCGATGTGCAGGGCGGTCATGCGACTGTGACGGGGGTTGAGCGCATGAAGGGCGCGCAGGTGATGGCGACGGATTTGCGCGCGTCGGTCTCGCTGATTTTGGCAGGGCTCAAGGCCGAAGGCGAGACTGTGGTGGCACGTGTTTACCATCTGGACCGTGGGTACGAACGGATTGAGGAAAAACTAGGCGCGGTGGGCGCGATGATTGAACGGGTGAGCGAATGAGCAAAGACGCGCGGTTTGAAGACGGAGCGGATCGGCCTTTGCGTTTGCGGGCCGAGGACGGAGAGGATTTGCAAGTCCTGTCCACCCTTGTTCAAGACGCGGTCTTCCCTCTGTCAGAGGTGGCGTGGCGCGCAAAGGAACGGCGCTTTGCAGTTTTGCTAAACCGGTTTCGTTGGGAGGATGCCGAAAAGCCAGGCCGTCAGAGCCGTGATTTTGAAAGAGCACGGGCCGTTTTGATGTTTGATGACGTCGTGAGCGTGGCGCAGCAGGGCTTGGATTTTTCCGACAAAGAGGTGGTATTGTCGCTGCTCTCGGTAAGTTGGGAGCCGGGCAAAGATGGTGCGGGGCGTATCGAGCTGACGCTGGCAGGTGACGGTGCGATTGCTCTGGATGTTGAATGTGTCAATGCCAGCTTGCAAGACGTCACGCGGCCCTATGTGGCACCATCTGGTCAAAAGCCGTCGCATCCCGATTGAGCGCCTGCGGCGCGCATGATGCTATGCGTTCTTAAAGGGGCTTTGCCCCTTTGCCACGCAGGCAAAACCCCTAGGTGATCACCGCCAGTAAAAAAGCGGCGATGCGGGTGGGGCGTTGAGCATCCTGCGTTGGGGCGATAAGGAGCGGTATGACGATTTTCTTTAACAGCTCTGAGCCCGGATTTGATGCCGAATTTGCCGCGCTTTTGACGATGAAGCGCGAAGACAGCCCTGATGTGGATGCTGTTGTGGCTGAAATTATTGCCGATGTGCGCGCGCGCGGCGATGCGGCCGTGATTGAGCTGACCTCCAAGTTTGATCGGCTGGATTTGACAGCTGAAACACTGGCGTTTTCGAAGGCGGAAATCGCCGTGGAGATCGAAAAAGTCAGCGCGGAAGAGCGCGCGGCGCTTGAACTCGCGGCGGACCGTATCCGAGCATATCACGCCAAGCAAATGCCGCCGGACGCGTCCTGGGAGGGTCCGCACGGGGAGATGTTGGGGTGGCGTTGGGGACCCGTTAGCGCGGCTGGGCTATATGTGCCGGGCGGCTTGGCAAGCTATCCCTCCTCAGTGCTGATGAACGCGGTCCCTGCGAAGGTCGCGGGCGTTGAGCGTTTGACGATGTGTGTCCCGACACCTGACGGCATCTGTAACCCATTGGTTTTGCTGGCCGCTGAGCTTTCGGGCGTGGATGAGATTTACCGCATCGGTGGCGCGCAGGCGATTGCGGCGCTGGCCTATGGGACCGACAGCATCGCGCCGGTTGACAAGATCACCGGTCCAGGCAACGCCTTTGTGGCTGCGGCCAAGCGGCGGGTTTTTGGCAAGGTTGGCATCGACATGATCGCGGGCCCCTCCGAGATTTTGGTGATTGCGGATGCCCAGAATGATCCCGATTGGATTGCTGTCGATTTGCTGAGCCAGGCTGAGCATGACGAGAGCGCCCAGTCGATCTTGATCACGGATGATGCAGATTTTGGCGCTGCTGTTGGCGCGGCTGTGGCCAAGCGGCTGGAGGTTTTGGAGCGGCGCGCAATTGCTGGCAAATCATGGGCCGATTTCGGCGCCATTATTGTGGTGCGCGATTTGGAGGAGGCGGTGGCGCTTTCTGACCGTATCGCGCCCGAACATTTGGAAATCGCCTGCGCTGATGCAGATATCGTGGCCGATCAGATCAAACATGCGGGCGCTATCTTCATTGGGTCTTGGACCCCGGAGGCGATTGGTGACTATATTGGCGGGCCAAATCATGTCCTGCCCACGGCGCGCTCGGCACGGTTTTCCAGCGGCCTGTCGGTGATGGATTTTGTGAAACGCACGACCTTGTCGCGGATGACGCCCGAGGCATTGAAAGCAATTGGTCCGGCGGCTGAGACGCTGGCGAAATCGGAAGGGTTGGAGGCGCATGGCCTGTCTGTGCGCGCAAGACTTGATAGGTTAAATCAATGAGTAAACTTGTTCATATTGAGATAGACGACGCCGGGCTGCCAACGCCCACACCAGAGATCGAGCAAGAGCGCAAAGTCGCGATCTTTGATCTGCTGGAAGACAATAGCTTCGCGGTTCCACGCGAAGATGTGCCGGATGGGCCATATCGGCTGTTTCTTGCGATCCGGGAGCGGCGGCTTGTCTTCGATGTCGAAACCGAAGCAAAAGAGAAGGCTGCGGAGTTTCATCTGTCGCTTGGGCCGTTTCGGCAGGTCGTGAAAGACTATTTTCAAATCTGCGAAAGCTATTTCGACGCGGTCAAGAAGCTGCCGCCCAGCCAGATTGAGGCGATTGATATGGCCCGGCGCGGCATTCACAATGAGGGCGCGCGCGTGCTTCAAGAACGGCTCGAAGGCAAGGCGGAGGTCGACATAGACACGGCACGCCGGCTGTTTACGCTTATCTGCGTTTTGCATTTCGGGGGCTGATTTGATGGGCGAGGACCTACCACAATCGGTTTTGTTTTGCTGCGATCACAATGCCGTCCGCTCGCCTATGGCCGAGGGGCTGATGAAGCTGTTTTATGGCACAGACATCTATGTGCAATCCGCCGGGGTCAAAAACGATCTCGATATTGACGGTTTCTCGGTCTCTGTCTGCAGCGAACTGGGGGTGGAGCTGACGCGGCACCGCACGCGGTCCTTCGAGGAGATGCAGGAATGGGGGGACGACCTGTCAGGCTTTGATCTGATCGTGGCGCTCAGCCCGGCGTCGCAGCGCCAAGCTCTTGAACTCACGCGATACTTTCATCTCGATGTAGAATACTGGCCTATCTTGGACCCGACGGGGTTGGGCGAGGGGCGCGAAGAGAAATTGAACTCCTACCGTCAGGCCCGCGATCAGATCAGAGACCGTATATTGAAGCGATTTGGGCCCGCGACCCAAGAGGGTGCCGGCTGAGAGAAACATCTCGCGTCGTGGATATAGGAAGGCGGCGCCGCCGGTTTGGCTCTGCCGAACGAAGGATGTTACTGCACCTTCGCATTTGCCTGAGGGCCTGTTCAAAAGCCCCAAATCGCTGCGATTTCGACAAGATGGGCCAGAACGCGCATATCCCGCGCGCCTGAGGCCCCGAAACCAGTTTTTGACGTCGAGGGCAGGTGTAGCGTGCAAAGCTAAACACCCGGTGAGCGCCGCGCGCGCAGCGGGCAACACCCAAGCAACGCTTTTCTCCTTGAAAAACCGTTAAGGGCGGCGCATTTAGTGCCACGACCGCCATTTTGGGCGGCGACATAAGTATGGAGTGAACATGGCCAAGGAAGAACTGCTCGAATTTCCCGGTGTCGTAAAGGAACTCCTGCCTAACGCGACGTTTCGGGTCGAGCTGGAAAACGGCCATGAGATTATCGCGCATACGGCAGGCAAGATGCGCAAGAACCGCATCCGGGTTCTGGCAGGCGACAAGGTGCAGGTCGAAATGACCCCCTACGATCTGACCAAGGGTCGGATTAACTACCGGTTCAAATGACCGCACGAACAGCGGACCCAAATCTCAAGCTGGTCTTGGGGTCAGGGTCTCCACGACGTCTCGAATTGCTGGCGCAGCTTGGGCTGACCCCGTCAGATGTGCGGCCCCCAGATATTGATGAGACGCCTTTGACGGCCGAGCTGCCCCGTGCCTATTGCGCCCGGATCGCGCGCGGCAAGGCGGAGGCGCTCGAGCTTGCAGCCGATGAGGTCGCGCTTTGCGCCGATACCACCGTTGCCATGGGAAGACGCATTCTTGGCAAGCCGGAAGACGAGAAAGAAGCGGCGGCGTTTTTGCTGCGGCTTTCGGGGCGCAGGCACAAGGTGATCACCTCGGTCGTTGTGCGGCGCGAGGATGATTTCTGGGCGAAAGACGTGGTGACGAGTGTCAAAATGAAGATGCTGAGCGATGCAGAACTGAACGGCTACCTTGCGACGGAGGACTGGCGCGGAAAGGCTGGTGGCTACGCGATTCAAGGCCCCGCGGGGGCGTTTATTCCGTGGATCCAAGGGTCGTACACGGGCGTCGTGGGGCTGCCGGTCGCTGAGACCGCCGGGCTGTTGCGCGCAGCTGGGGTCGCCTTGTGAAAGGGCTTCAGATTATCATGGATCATCTGGGCGGGCGCCCGGCGGCGGCCTTGATGCGCGACGGTCAGCTTGATGATTTTCTTCTGTCGCCGCCTTCCGATGCGCCACCTGCCCCCGGCGCGATCTTTCGTGCCGTGGCCGACCGGCCCTTAAAAGGCCAGGGCGGCATGATGATGAAGCTTCCCGGCGGTGATACGGCGCTGTTTCGTGGCGCGAAAGGACTTAAACCCGGGACGTCGATGCTGGTGCAGGTCACAAGCTACGCCGAGCCCGGCAAGGCGGTCACCGTGACCGACCGCGTGATTTTCAAAGGCAGGTTCGCGATTGTCACGCCGGGCGCGCAGGGCATCAATATTTCGAGGCAAGTGCGCGACGAAGAGGAACGCGTGCGTTTGATGGAGATCGTCCACAGCGCGGGCGCCGACGAAAGTGGGTATGGTTTGATCATACGCTCCGGTGCCGGGGGCGCGGACGCCGCGGAAATCAGTGGCGAGGTCGAGGACCTTCTGGCCCTGGCGCTCGCCGTTATGGCTGACACAAACGGGGCCCCCGAATTGCTGGTGGATGCCTCGGATGCGCAAGAGCTGGCTTGGCGCGATTGGCCAAAAGCGCCTGTGAGCGAGGGGTTCGAGGCGCATGGCGTTCTTGACGCGCTGGCGTTTGTGGAGGGGTCCGAGCTGCTACTGGGGGAAGGATCAATATTCATTGAACCAACGCGTGCGCTTGTCGCGGTGGACGTGAACACGGGCGGCGACTTTTCCGCAGCCTCCGGGCTGAAGGCAAACTTGGCCTGCGCGCGCGCCCTGCCGCGGCAGCTGCGTTTGCGTGGTTTGGGCGGCCAAATCACGTTGGACTTGGCCCCAATGCCGAAGAAGGACCGCCGTCAGTTCGAGCAAAGCCTGCGCGCCGCTTTTAAAACCGATCCGATTGAAACCGCTCTTGTCGGTTGGACGCCACTGGGCCATTTTGAGCTACAACGCAAACGCGAGCGCCTGCCACTGCCAACAGGATTGATCACATGAGCTGCCCGATCTGCCAGAAAGAGACCGCCCAAAAGTACCGACCTTTCTGTTCCAAACGCTGCGCGGATATCGACTTGGGGAAGTGGATGAGCGGGCAATACGCCGTCGCCGGCACCCGCGAAGAGGACGAAGACGCACTGATCGACGAGCTTGACCGGGCGCTGTCTGAAAACGGCCCGGATGGCGCATCCAAGCTTCATTGAGCGCGCCATACTTTTTTCACAACTCTTCTCTGGACAGGCTCGAAGGCCTGACATAAACAGCGCAAACGTTCGCCGCAACTTACCTCTCGCGGACGTCGAGTGCCCGGGTAGCTCAGGGGTAGAGCAGTGGATTGAAAATCCTCGTGTCGGTGGTTCGATTCCGCCCCCGGGCACCACTTTTTCTCAAAACCTCTGAGTAGAAATTGGGTTGGATTGGGCGGTTGTTTCGGTCAATTCGCGTGGTTTGGGCCGCGTGTGTCGGGGGCACTTTTACGAGACGTCCAAGAAGCGGGTTGCGGGATGAAAAGCTTTGGTATACATCGGCATACAAATATTAAAGCTGCTTGAATCATTGCCGGATCAAAGCGCTAGCAAAACCTTCATTGGACCAGAAAGTCGAGACCGCTATGAGCCTTTATGCCGCCTATCTTGAAGAAATCGAAACGCGCAAGGAACAAGGGCTGAGCCCAAAGCCGATTGATGATGGCGCGCTGACGCGTGAGATAGTCGAGCAAATCAAAGACAAATCCCACCCCCATCGTGAGCAGTCTCTGCAGTTCTTTATCTACAACACACTTCCTGGCACAACGAGCGCTGCGGATGAGAAAGCGGCGTTTTTGAAAGCGATCGTTTCGGGAGAGGCCGATGTGCCGGAAATCTCCCAAAGCTTCGCATTTGAACTGCTCTCGCATATGAAGGGCGGCCCTTCGGTTGATGTATTGCTGGACCTTGCTCTTGGGGCAGATGCGGCAATTGCCGCGCAAGCGGCAGAGGTGCTGAAAACCCAAGTGTTCCTCTATGAGGCCGATACGAACCGCTTGGCGGACGCTTTTGGCGCAGGCAATCCGGTGGCCAGAGACATCCTTGAAAGCTACGCGGAGGCGGAGTTCTTCACCAAGCTTCCCGAGGTTCAAGAAGAGGTCAAAGTCGTAACATTTGTCGCGGCTGAAGGAGATATCTCGACAGACCTTTTGTCGCCGGGCAACCAAGCGCATTCGCGCTCGGATCGCGAATTGCACGGCAAATGCATGATCACCGAGCGTGCGCAGAAAGAGATACAAGACCTCAAGCTCCAACACCCTGACAAGCGTGTTATGCTGATTGCCGAAAAAGGCACGATGGGCGTCGGCTCATCGCGCATGTCGGGTGTCAACAACGTGGCGCTTTGGACCGGGCAGCAGGCCTCGCCTTACGTTCCATTTGTGAATATCGCGCCTGTCGTGGCGGGCACAAATGGCATCTCCCCGATCTTTCTGACCACCGTAGGCGTGACCGGCGGCATCGGGGTCGATTTGAAGAATTGGGTCAAAAAGCTGGGCGAGGACGGCAAGCCGATCCTCAACAATGACGGCAACGCCGTGCTCGAGCAAAAATACTCGGTCGAGACAGGCACGGTCCTGCGGATCAACACCAAAGAGAAAAAGCTCTACAGTGAGGATGGCGAGGAGTTGGTCGACATGTCCTCCTCCTTCACGCCGCAGAAACTGGAATTCATGAAGGCAGGCGGGTCCTACGCGATTGTGTTTGGCAAAAAGCTGCAAACCTTCGCCTGTGAGACATTGGGTGTGGAGCTGAAATCAGCCTTCGCCCCGTCAAAGGAGATCAGCCATGAGGGCCAAGGCCTGACGGCGGTGGAGAAAATCTTCAACGCGAATGCGCGGGGCGCGACGCCGGGCAAAGTCTTACATGCCGGATCAGACGTGCGGGTGAAGGTCAATATCGTGGGCTCCCAAGACACGACCGGCCTGATGACCAGCCAGGAGCTGGAAGCGATGGCGGCTACTGTTCTGTCGCCTTCCGTTGACGGGGCGTATCAGTCGGGCTGTCACACGGCCTCCGTTTGGGACGCGAAGGCGCAGGCGAACACGCCGCGCCTGATGGCTTTCATGCATAAATTTGGCCTGATCACCGCGCGCGACCCGAAAGGCGCGTACCATTCGATGACCGACGTCATCCACAAGGTCCTTAACGATATCACGGTCGATGACTGGGCGATTATCATCGGCGGCGACAGCCACACCCGTATGTCCAAAGGCGTGGCCTTTGGCGCGGACTCAGGAACGGTGGCGCTGGCGTTGGCGACGGGGGAGGCGACGATGCCGATCCCGGAATCGGTGAAGGTCACCTTCAAAGGCGAGATGGCCCCGCATATGGATTTCCGCGACGTGGTTCATGCCACGCAGGCCCAAATGCTGGCTCAGCATGGCGACAACGTCTTCCAAGGCCGCATCATCGAGGTTCATATCGGCACGCTGCTGGCCGACCAAGCGTTCACCTTCACCGACTGGACCGCGGAAATGAAGGCGAAGGCCTCGATCTGTGTATCTGAGGACGAAACGCTGATTGGCTCGCTTGAGATCGCACGTGACCGTATCCAGATCATGATCGACAAGGGCATGGATAACGATGTCCAGATGCTGCAAGGGCTGATCGACATCGCCGAACGCCGTATTGCCGAGATCAAATCAGGCGAGAAGCCAGCCTTAGCACCCGATGACAACGCGAAATACTTCGCGGAAGTGGTTGTTGATCTGGACGCCATCAACGAGCCGATGATCGCAGATCCGGATGTCAGCAATGCGGACGTCTCCAAGCGCTATACGCATGACACTATTCGCCCGATTTCGTTCTATGGGGCGCAGAAGAAGGTCGATCTTGGCTTTGTCGGCTCCTGCATGGTGCATAAGGGCGACGTGAAGATCGTGGCGCAAATGCTGCGCAACCTTGAGGACGCTCATGGCGAGGTTGCTTTCAAAGCGCCGCTCGTCGTGGCGGCCCCGACTTACAACATCATCGATGAGTTGAAGGAAGAGGGCGACTGGGAGGTTTTGCAGAAATACTCTGGCTTTGAGTTTGACGACAACGCGCCCAAGCAAAACGCGCGGACGGAATATGAGAACATTCTCTATCTCGAACGCCCGGGCTGCAATCTGTGCATGGGCAACCAGGAGAAAGCCTCAAAAGGCGACACGGTTCTTGCGACCTCGACCCGGCTGTTCAAAGGCCGTGTCGTGGAGGATGCAGAAGACAAAGCAGGGGAGTCGCTTTTGGCGTCGACGCCGGTCGTTGTGTTGTCAGCCATTTTGGGCCGCACCCCGACAGTCGAAGAATACAAAACGGCTGTTGAGGGCATTGACCTGACCAAATTCGCGCCGCCCAAAGGGGCACCTATGGCTTCGCTCTCGGCGCATTACTAGGCAACTCACATCTGGCTCTGCGTGGCGCATCCGCCGCGCCGACCGGGTGCATTCCTAACCAAATATACGGCCGTCTTGCCGTGCGGGTTCTGGCCAGGGCAGGCGGCCTTGGCCGACCTTTGCCGTTGGGATGGCGTCTGCTGGAACTGTTTCCATCTGCCCGGCTAGGGTGCCGATCCAGCTTGCGGCGTCGAAACCATCAAGTATTGCGGCGGTTTTTGCGGTGCTTGCAAGACGGGCCAGTTCCTCCGCGACCACGCGCGTCGCCTGAGCGGAGGCGAAGCTTGTGCCCGGGGCTGGCAATGCATATCCCTCACGGCTGCCTGCGGTCATGACACCGGCATGGACCACGCCCGCCTCGGTCGGCAAGGAGACGGTCGGAATCTGCCAGTCGGCACCTTTCTTTGGCCCCGTGGCCGAGTAATCTGCGGGCCGTCCATCACCGACGAGATGTCCTGCCACAATGACCGTGCCCGGCGCGCTGGCTGTTGCGTTCAGGCTGCCATGGCGGCTGACTTTCTTAGCCAAATCAGTGTCCGTTGGCGGTGCCGTGAACGGGTAGTCGTAGCTGTCTTGTACCCTGCCACCCGGGCCAAACCGACGGTAGCTGTCATCGGTGAAATAGGAGCGCAAACCCTGCGCTGAACTTGGCAGAGGCGACTGGTCGGTTTGGACCGACAGGCTTGCGGTGATCGGCTTCGTGCTTTGATTGCTCAGCGTGATGCGCCACTCGCCCGACGGAACAGTGCGCATGATCTCACCATGATCGAGTGTTGGAAGGGCTGCGAGCGTGAATTGGACGCGCACATATCCCGGGGAGCCGGGTTCAGGAAATTGCCGACGATAGAGCGCGGCATAGGGGCGTTTCTCACTGCCCTGTTTTAAGTAGCGCACAAGGCCGATCTTTGGCGACTTAGCACCGCCTTTCGTGACCGGTTGCGCGATTGGCGCTGGTTTTGCGGTCGGATGTCCCAGCAAAGCCACGTCGATGCCGATTTGATCGACAGCCGCTTCTTTGACGGGGTCGGTCCAAATCTCGACGAAGTTCTGCGACTGGTCCTCAGGGGACACCATCCAGCCAACAGCTTCCGACCCGCCCTTGGCGGCGACGTTTAGCAGGGCATGGCCTTGTGCAAGATTGTCATTGCCGGTGGGGATCACCACCGAAAGCGGCGCGCCCGCAGGTCGGGTCTCGCGTAAATGCATGATCATGTTGTGAAAAAAGCCGGTGCCTTGTTTTGGTCCTGCGTTTTTCCCGAAAGACAGATTTATGACGCAAGGAAACCCTTCTTGCCCTTTGGTGGGGCTTATCCCGGCCTTGTTCCAGCGTTTGGAATTTTCCGCCCAAAGCCAATCGGCCAGCGCAGCGATGCGGTACATGGCCAGCGTCGTGAAATAGTCGAGGAAGGTGCCCGACAAGCCGATCGTTTCGCGATCTGGCAAGTTGACGGCGATGACATAAAGGTTGTCGGGCCGGGCGCCGGGCGCGTACCCGGAGGCGAGATCGAGCACAGCCGCCCCATGCGATTGTCGGCGCGCCACCGAGCGCGGAGCGTTCTTGCCGCTCATGTCCAGCAGGCCAAAGGCTTGATTTATTGCGTCTTCATCAGCGCCATAGCTGGCGACAGTCGCATCAATTTCCTTTTGAAAGACCTCGCGCCCCATTGGCAAAAAGCTGGGCCCACCCTTTTGCCACAGCGCGTCCTGTTGCCAAGCAGCAATGATGCGACTTTTGCCGTTGGTTGTGAGCCGGGCATGATGCAGCGGGATGCCGCGATCAACGACACCGACAATCACAGCGTCGGGTGGCAGTTCGGGAACATCTTTTGCAGCCATTTTCGGCCGCCAGATACCAAGATCAGGTTTTTCGCCTTTGAAAACTTCCGGCCAGAAATCAGCATTCTCGGCGCCCTCGCGCATCGGGACTTGATGGGTGGGGAACTCCGACAAGATCGCCGCTGCCGGGCTCTCATCGCTCGGCGAGGGTGCCAATTTCGACGGTTTCGGGCCAGCTTGCGGAGGCTTTGTGGCGTTGAACCAAGCCACATAAGGCGAGTGGGACCCGCCCGCTGCATAGGGGGCCCAATCACCCCAAGTCAGGCTCATTTCGAGGTCCATTCCCCGACGGCCATTTGCCAGTGCGCCTTGATAAGATCGGTCGGGCACCCGCTAGGTTTGAGGGCTTTGAGCTTGGTGCCTTTGCGCGCTTTGGTGATGTTGGCTGGGGTCGCATCGAGCGTCAGCACATCAGCGGCCTCGCCAAATTTGCGGCTGACGAGTTCCGCCTGATCCTCGACAAGATGCAAAAAGGCCTCTGCAAAAGCGCACCCGATCACCGCGCCGGCGAGGCAATCCATCGGGTAGTGCACGCCGGCGATGACCCGGTTCACCGAAATACGATGCGCTATGCGCGCGGGAAGCGGCCAATCGCCCGTTGGCCCCATGCGCTTTGACATGAGCCGGTCCAGAATTGTGGCCAACGCGAAGGCCTCGACCGCGTGACCCGCGGGGTAGGCGGAATGGTCTGGCGTCTGGATGATCGGCAGAACACGCGGGTCGATCTCGCCCGGTCGCGGCAAAAAGAGCATGTGCTTCATTTGCATTTCAAGCGGGACGCAAAGACCCTGGACAATCGACAGTATTTCCATCGTGGCCTTGCGGTCGCGGGGGTTGAGACGGGCGGCTTGTCCAAAGAAGGAGGTGATATCGCCCAGCTGGATCTGGATTTCAGCCATCCGATCCACGCGCAGGTCCGAATAGCCGCGCATCAGCTCTAGCTGCGGTGCCAATTCATTGCAGGGCGTGCGCTTTGCATAGCCGATATTGGGTTGCGTGATATGGGCAATCGACTTGCCGGCGTAAACCAGCGAAGCGGCGTTGCCTTTTTCGGGGCGCACATGGAAATGCGGCGCTGTTTGGCCCAAGAGCGTTTGGATGCGACGCAGCCCAGCGAGGTAATTCATTCCCTCGGGTTTTTTCGGAAGGGTTACGGCAGGGTCCATATCCCAACCACCGCGCACGCCTTCTTGATTTGCAAGAAGTGCCGCGGAAAGAAGAGGTGAAGGGCCGCTGCCCGCATGTTGTCCGGCTTCGTGCCCGCCTGCGTGGCCACCGGCGTGACCGCCAGCATGGCCCCCTGCATGCCCGCCCGCGTGACCGCCCGCATGGCCTCCAGCGTGACCACCCGCCTGTGCAAACCCATCTCCGCGCATATTCGCCCCCAAAAATAAACAAAAAAACTTTTGCAGGATGGAAAACGCGGTTGACGCCCGGGTCAATCCCCTTCGTGGTGGAATTAACGGATCAATAACGCTACGCTAACGATGCGGCAGCTGAATTTGATATTTACGTGAGTATTCAATGACCAAGGTCAAACTTTCCATTAACCTTTTTGGTGGTTTTTCGATCACCGACGGCAAGGGGCTTGACCTAACCCCGCGTGCCACAAAAACGCAGGCACTCGTCGCCCTTTTGGCCACCAGCAAGCACTACCGTCGCAGCCGCGCCTGGCTCCAGGATCATCTCTGGAGCGACCGGGAAGCGGAACAGGCGTCTGGTAGTCTGAGGCAAACCTTGCATGATTTGCGCAAGACCCTTGGCGATGCATCTATTGTGGTTGAGGCGACGCGCTCGGTGATCACATTGGACGCCGACCTGATTGAGATATCTCCGATGCATGACGGTCCGGCCACCGAAGCCGAGTTCCTTGCCGGGATGGATGTCCGCGACCCTGAGTTCAACGATTGGATGCGCGCGATGCGGGCGCATTATGAGGCTCAGAACGTCGCGACAGTGGCGGAAGACAGTACAAAATCGCAGCTTTGGACGCCCTCTGCAGCGATTGAAAAACCGGCCCCAATTCAGGTGCGCATTATCGCGGAAGGTCACGGCAATCCGGACAATGTGATCCTTGAAACCGTGCTGATCGAAGCCATTCAACGCAGCTTGAACGAAGGGTTTGACGTCCAGTTTTCATACGATTTGCCCGACAAGGCGTTTCAAGGCAGCAAGATTGACACGGGGCTCGTGCTGAGGGTGCAGGGCCTAACCAATCAGATTGGGGAGCAACACGTACGTGCGTCGCTTGAAGATTTGACCGGGTTGCGCAGCTTCTGGGGTGAGACGGTGCGCATTGCCGAAAATGAAGGTGCCGGACCTGAAAGCTTCAGCTGCCAATCCCTTGCACATCGCGCGACTGTAGCTTTCGCCGAACTGCTGATGGAAGATCAAGGTCTTGCGCAGTCTTTGGCCGCCTCGGATGCCGATATGATGGCGGCCTCCGCCTTGCGCAAAATGTTCACGATGCGTCCCGAAGAGGTGGCCGAGGCGGGCGTTCTATTGCAGGCCGCTGTTGAGCGGCAAAATCGCGGTCTCTACCACGCCTGGCTGGCGCAGGTGCATTGCATTCAGCATGTCGAACAGCAAAGCAGCGACTCTGATGCCCTTCGCGAGCAGACGGACGCACATGTGCGCTATGCGCTTGAGTTGGAGCCGATGAATTCGAACGTACTGGCCGCCACAGCCAATGCGCGGTTGATCTTTGACAATGACACGATCCAAAGCGGGGCCCTTGCCCGGCAATCCGTGACGTTGAACCGCTCCAACCCGCTGTGCTGGTTCGCCTGGGCGAACGCCAATCTTTACGGCGGATCGCTGGAAACCGCATATGCAGCCGCAGTCACAGCGCAGGCCCTGGGCGCGCGTTCCTCTATCGAGTTCTGGACCTCGTTCCAGCAAGCCTTGAGCGCCGCTGTGACAGGCCGTTTGAGCGAGGCGATGTCTTATGCCTCGGTTTCCAACGCGCTTGCGCCCAACTTTCGACCGCCCTTGCGGTACTTGGCCGGTATCGCTTCGCAACTGGGTCGGATGCCTGACGCCTCACGCGCGCTGACGCGGCTGAGCTCGTTGGAGGAGGAATTCTCCGTCGAGCGTATGGTAAACGACCCAAGTTACCCCGTTTCCATGATGCGCCGCGCAAAGCTTTTGCAGCCCGACAAGCTGACAGATTTGCTTTAGAGCAATTGTTCAACCCGGGTTTGTAGCCAAATCAGCGACGGGTAGGCCGCGAGCCACGACCAAACAAAGCGATTGAGTCCAAACAGGATCGCATTGACCAGATGGAAAGCCAGCCCCAGCATAAGCCCAAAATAGAGAAAAGACGTGTTGAGCAGCGCCGCTGGAAAAGCAATCTCAAACACCATCACGGCCCATGACAGCGTGAAAAGTAAGCGCGGCCACTGCGCCAAACCGCGCATTTCCATGCTGACCGGATAGGCAGAAAAGCGAAACACATCGCTCAGCGCGCGCCCACTGCGCCAATCGGGGTTTGTCAGTTTGACCTGACCGGAGATGACATAGGACAAGACCAGTTGCAGCCCCAGATAACCGAACGCCAACTCGGTCATGCGACCATCTGGCAACCATGCGGCCGCGGTCAGGCAATACAAAATGAGCAACGCCATGCGGTCGCTGCCGCCATTATAGGGCCCGCCAAACCTGTGAAGCACAAAGAAGGAATGCGCCGATAAAAGCAGCAAAGCAGCGGGCGCGAGCTGGTCTACAAATAGCGCCAAGCTGAAAACGGCGCGTGGCACAAACAAACGACGTTCTGATGCGGCGCTCAAGATATGTTCGCAAGAGGACTGCAGAAACGCGACAGCCAAAAGCAATTCGCTCATGCGCTGCGCAAGCTCCAACGTCATGGGGTTGCCTGCACCGTGAACGGGTCGGAAATGTACAGGACCTCTTTGCACAAACCCTTCGGTGCGCGAGACACAAAAACCAACCGAAACAAAAAGCGTCCGCGCATCCCGCTTGCCGCGAAATCCGCTGAAATACGTCTGCGCAGCTCTTCTATGGCGCGCTCATCGCCATGCACAGCGATGCGTTCGGCGCATGTGACCAGAAACAGCGTCTCATTCCAGTGCGGGTTCCAAAATACCCGCCAGAGCAGCGACCGGATCGCAAGCTTTTTGGGCCGCGCCCGGAAAGGGTGCCACAGCACGCCCGCGCCAGTCTCCTGATCGAGCAAGCGCCACTCCAAGCGAGGGGAGGGCGCAATCACTTTGAAAAACCTCCAAGAGGGCAGCAGGATCGGGGCAACCATCGCCAAAATGCGCAACATGGCCGAGAGCTAATCCGAGCATGGCTAATTTAGTCTTAAGCCCACGCCGCAGGGGGCGATATGTCGGTGATTGGCCGACACCGCTACGTCGACCGCCGGCCAAGCTTGCGGGTGCGACTGTGCTACTCAGAACACGGTTCTAGCGTTCATGAAGTCGAAACAAGTTAGGTCTAATTCGCTCTTGCGATAGGCGCACCCGGACGCTAATACGACCGCGCCCGGGTCGGACGGCCCAAGCAAAGCTATTTTGAGCGACACCCGCCCAAATCAGCGCCCCTATAGCTCAGCTGGTAGAGCAACTGATTTGTAATCAGTAGGTCCGCGGTTCGAGTCCGTGTGGGGGCACCATTTCAAACAGAAGCATTGAAAGTTTCTCGCAGTCCGCTGGGTCAGCGACCAAAAAGTGGCCGGCTCCGATTTAGTCTGCGAAACCGTCGCTTGTCGTCAGTACGATGCCGTGCCGCTGGCGCCTGCGCCCGGCATGACAGACGGCTCCTTCTGGGAGTGGCGCTTTAGCTGCGCATTTTTTCGAAATTTGGGTCGTAGGGGGCGGGAGAGATAACTTCTGTCGTGACCAGCTCTCCGCAGAGATCAAGGTCCAGCTTTGTGCTTGGCCCGGACAGCTCTGGTTGCACAAACGCATAGGCGAGGTTGAGACCGACGCGGTGTCCCCAATCGCCAGAGCTGATCGTCCCGACGACCTTGTCTTCGCGCATGAGCGAGCCGCCTGGGTGGGCCGGTGCGTGGGTGGCATCGATCTTGAGGGTCACCAGCTTTACCTTGGGCCCGGCATCGACGCATTTCACAAGCGCATCACGCCCGACAAAATCCCCTTTGTCGAGTTTCACAAAGCGATCAAGCCCGCTCTCAAACGGGTTAAATTCGGTCAGCAGGTCGGCCTTCCAGTGCAGAAAGCCCATCTCCATTCGCATCGACTCCACTGCACGGGCGCCGAAGAGTTTAAGCCCGTGTTGTTCGCCCGCCTCGCGCAGCGCGAGATAAGCAGCGTAGAGTGACGCATTGGGGACGTGGATCTCATAGGCCAGCTCCCCGGAAAAGCTGACGCCCAAAACGGTCGCAGGTGCGATGCCGATGAAACATTCGCGCGCGCTGAGCCAAGGGAACGCCTCTTTCGTCCAATCGCCACGCGCGCAGGCCGACAGGACGTCGCGCGCTTTGGGACCGGCGAGGACCAAAATCGTCTGGTCATTGGTCAAACTTCTGATCTGGACGTCCTCATCTGCGCCAAGATGCGCGGTAAGCCAGTCCATGTCATGCGCTTCGCTCGCGGCGGCGGAGCCGTACCAGACCCGTTCTGGGCCGCGGTCTCTGGCGGGTAGATTGGCGATTGTTGCCTCGCCTTTGATCATTCCGTGCTGGTTCAAAAGGTAGCCCAAGCCGACGCGGCCTGGGCGTTTTGTGACGGTGCCGCAAAACATTCGATCCAGAAAGCTGTGCCGGTCGGAGCCTGTGATCTCCAGCCGGTTGAACCCATTGACCTCACACAGGCCAACGTTCTGGCTGATGTTGGCGACATCTGCCGCCACGACATCAAACGCCTCGTCGAAATTGAAGCTCTGCGTCGGGTGAAAGTCGGGTGTGGGCTTGATGTAATCGACGCGCTCCCAGCCATTGACGACGGTAAACTCTGCGCCCTCAGCGGCGAGAACTGGGGTCAGCGGGGTGGTCTTGGCGGGGCGCCCTGCGGGGCGGTGCTCATGCGGGAAGTGGAAGCGGAACTCGTTTTGGTAATCCTCGATGGCCTTCAACGCCGTCAGCTCGACATTGGTGTGACCCGCAAAGCGGCGCGGGTCGATCACCCATGTATCGTATTGCGCCTCGCCATGGACAATCTGCTGGGCCAGAAGCCAGCCATGCCCGCCGCCTTCGCCGACACCCGCGCGCAGCCCGATGATGCAAAACGCGTTGCGCTTGCCGGGGATCGGGCCCACCAGCGGCGCGCCGTCGATTGTGTAGGTGATCGGGCCGTTCACAACGCGTTTGATGCCGACCTCGGTCAGTACTGGCATCCGTTCAAACGCCCCTTCGAGCACGTCCATGACCCGCTCCAAATCGTCGGGGCACAGGTCATTGGCGAAGTCCGGACTGATCCCGTCCATGCCCCAGGTTTTGCAATCCTGCTCATAAAACCCCACGAGCAGCCCGTTCTTTTCCTGCCGTGAGTAGTAGTCGCTGATCGGGCAACGCAGCAGCGGCATACGGTGCCCGGCCTGTTCAATGGCGGGGATGTCTTCGGTAACGAAATACTGATGCTCCATTGAGGCGACCGGATGATGCACACCCATCATCGCGCCCACCTCATTCACGCGGTAGCCGCAGGCGTTGACAACGATATCGGCGTCGATGTCACCTTTATCGGTCGACACGGTCCATGTGTCGTCGCTGTGCTGGGTCAACCCGGTGACATTGGTGTTGCGGTAGACTTCTGCGCCGGCCTTGCGCGCGTGAAAGGCGAGGGCCTGACACAGCTGCGCGGGGTCTATGTCGCCGTCTTCGCCGTCCCAAAGCCCGCCGAGCAGGTTCTCGGTCGAAATCAGCGGATGCCTGCGGGCACATTCTTCGGCGTCGATGATCTCAAACTCGACATTCATCCCACGCGCCATGGAGGAAAAGTGGCGATACCCCTGCATCTGCGCCTCAGTATTGGCCAACCTGATGCCGCCGTCGCCATGGTGATACCCGACAGGGTAGTCCGGGTCATCGCGGAGTTTTTTGTAGAGCGCGATTGAGTGCGACTTTAGCCCGACCATCGTTTGCGTCATGCCGAAATTCGTTACCTGCGCCGCGGAATGCCATGTGGTCCCGGAGGTCAGCTCATCGCGTTCGATCAGGACGACATCGCTCCAGCCTTTTTCGGTGAGGTGATAGAGCGTTGAGCATCCAGCGATGCCACCGCCGATGACGGCGACGCGTGTACGTGATTTCATGGCGCTGGCTCCTTGGATCAATTGGTAAGGTCAGCTTCGCAAATCATCTATCCGTTGAAAAATAGATTTATCAGACGTAATAAGTTTGAAAAACAGAGGTTATGTTTTGACCCTTTCTTTGCGTGCGATGCGGTATGTGCAGTCGGCGATGCGCCTTGGCAGCATTTCGGCAGCGGCTGAGCGAATGAACGTGGCCGCGTCTGCTGTCGCCACGGCGCTCGGACAAGCCGAGGACGCGTTTGGTGTGACCCTCGCCACCCGGGCGCGGGCGAAAGGCATTTCGCCCACCTTGGCTGGCCGCGACGTGCAACGGCGCATCGATGATCTGCTGGAACGCTATGACGCGATGCTGGCCGACGTGTCGACTTTGAAAGGTGGTCTTTCTGGCGTTTTGACGATTGGTTATAACGCCCCGATTGCGCCGGCTTTTTTGCCGGGCATTGTGGCCGATATGCGGGCTGAACACCCTGAGATTGCCATATCCTTCGTCGATGGCGACAACATGTCGGTGCAAGACGGGCTTTTGAGCGGGCAGTTTGATGCGATCGTGTTTGTCGAAGAACTGCCAAACCCGCAGATCGAGACGCTGCCACTTATCTTTGCGCCGACCTACTGCTTGTGCCCGGCTGATCACCCTATTGCAAAAGGCGTGTCCGTTTCCGTGGCCGAAATATTGTGCGAGCCGTTGGTGCTTTTGGATCGGCCGGCCGCGCGGGGGTATTACATGGAGTTGCTCGAGCAATCTGGTGATGACTACCGGATCGTGGCCACCGCCAATTCTACCGAAATGGTGCGCTCCCTCGTCGCGGCAGGTACTGGCATTTCGCTTTTGAGCATGCGTCCAGGGGAGCGCCCGGCCTATTCGGGCTCTCACACGCGTTGCGTCCCAATCGCGGGTTCAGGGCATGGCGTGACGCTATCATTGGGCTTTGCGCCGGGTCCGAAACGGCGGCTCCTGCAGCTTTTTGTTGAGACCTGCAGCGCGTTTTTTCAAACCGATCAAAGCGCCGGGTTGATCGTGTCACCCCAGAACTGACGCTTTCTGCCAGCGCAGTCGGGCAGGCTTGCGGCTATGGCTGTTTTTGGGCATCACTTTATCAAAGGCGCACTGCGTTTTCCGGGCGCGCCGGGACACTTACTGGGGCATCCATGGACCGGGCCGACATCGTTCACCAGAACTTCCTAACGCGGGTGGCCGCGCATGATTTCCCTGAAGGGCATCCGCCGGTGCCGGGTTTGACCGCGCCGGGTGCCATAAGCGTGTTCCAATCGCAGGTCCTGAGCCGCCAGTTGGACCGGGCGAGCCGCGCGATGCAGAAGGCGGGCGAGGGGTTTTATACAATCGGGTCCTCTGGCCATGAGGGTATGGCGGCTGTTGCCCAAGCTTTGCGCCCCAGCGATATCGCGTTTTTGCATTACCGCGATGCGGCGTTTCAGATCGCGCGCGCGGCCCAGTTGGGTCACGACCAAATCGCGCTGGACATGCTGTTGTCCTTTGCGTGCCGCGCCGATGATCCGATCAGCGGGGGGCGGCACAAGGTGCTTGGCTCGCTTCCGCTGATGATCCCGCCGCAAACCTCAACCATCGCCAGCCATCTGCCCAAATCGGTCGGCATGGCCTTCGCTATCGGGGCCGCGCGCCGCCGAAAGCCGGAGCACCAGTTGGTCCCGGATGACGCCATTGCGGTGTGCAGTTTTGGCGACGCCTCGCTCAATCACTCAACCGCGCAAGGCGCGATCAACACCGCCGGTTGGACGGCCGTGCAATCGACGCCCTTGCCGTTGCTTATGATCTGCGAGGATAACGGGATCGGCATATCGACCAAGACGCCATCGGGCTGGGTCGCGGCCTCGATGCGGCACCGTCCGGGTATCAGGTATTTCGAGGCGGATGGTCTGGACATCTACGAGACCTATCGCGTCGCGCGTGAGGCCGCAGATTTTGCGCGCAGGACACGCTCGCCCGCCTTTTTGCACCTCAAAACGCTGCGTCTCTATGGGCATGCGGGGGCCGATATCGCGACCTCCTACCTGCCCAAATCCGAAGTTGAGGCGGAGGAGGCGCAGGACCCGTTGCTGCACAGCGTGCGGCTTTTGGCGCAGGCCGGAGCGATGACGCCAGAAGCCGCACTTGCGCAGTATAAGGAAACTGAAAAGCTGCTGGATGGATTGCGCCTCGACGTGGCGCAGCGCCCTGCCTTGAAGTCCGCCTCTGAGGTTGCCGAAAGCCTGATCCCGCCTGCGCGCATCTGCGCGCCCAGTAACGGACCGTCAGACCAAGCGCGGGCAAAGGCCTTTGGCGCAGACCTCAAGGCAATGGAGCAATCTCAACCCTTGTCGCGCCTGATCAACTGGGCGCTGACCGACCTGATGCTGGAGCATGGCGAAATCACCTTGATGGGGGAAGATATCGGCCGCAAAGGGGGGGTCTACGGGGTCACGCAAAAGCTGCAGGCGCGGTTTGGCGCAGACAGGGTGATCGACACGCTTCTCGACGAGACGTCTATTCTGGGGCTGGCGATTGGCATGGCGCAGAACGGGTTTCTCCCGTTCCCCGAAATTCAGTTCTTGGCCTATCTGCACAACGCCGAAGACCAACTGCGCGGCGAGGCGGCGACGCTGCCGTTCTTCTCCAACGGCCAATTCACCAACCCGATGGTGATCCGTGTTGCGGGCCTTGGCTATCAGAAGGGATTTGGCGGACACTTTCACAACGATAATTCAATCGCGGTGCTGCGTGACCTGCCGGGTGTGATTATTGCCTGCCCGTCCCACGGGGCGGACGCTGTGAAGATGATGCGCGAATGCGTGCGCCTTGCGCGGGAAGAGCAGCGTATTGTCGTATTCCTGGAGCCGATCGCGCTTTATCCGATGCGCGACCTGCACGATGCGGGCGACAATGGCTGGCTGTCGCATTATCCCGAGCCGTCCGAGCGGATTGCCTTAGGCGACGTTGGGGTGCATGGCGACGGCGCGGCGCTTGCGATTGTGACCTATGGAAACGGCGCATACTTGTCGCGCCAGGCGCAAGCCCGGCTGGAAGAGCAGGGCGTGGCGTCGCGCGTGGTGGACATGCGCTGGCTCGCGCCTTTGCCACTTGAGGAAGTTCTGCAAGTGGTCGCGGAATGCGAACAGATACTGGTCGTCGATGAATGCCGCAGCACCGGCAGCCAATCCGAAGGGCTGATGGCTGCGCTGTTTGAGGCCGGTCACACGAATATTGCGCGCATCGCGGCCGAAGACTGTTTTATCGCAACGGGTCCCGCCTACGCAGCGCCTCTGCCATCGGCGGCGCTGATTGTCGAGCGCGCCTTGGCGATGTGCCAGAGGGGCTAGTGTCGAGGGGTTAGCGCCGTCTGGCTTGTGTCGATTCCCGGTCTTTGAGCGCGCAGGCAAAGCATTGCGGCTCAGGTTTGACGTCATCTTCGACCCATTGGGCCAACGCCTCGGCCGCGCGGCGGCCCATTTGCCGGGCGGGCAGGCGCACGGTCGACAGGCGCGGCACCATTTCGCGCGCACTCGGCAAGTCATGAAGCCCCATCACCGAGACGTCGCCAGGCACATTGAATCCACGCCTTTGCAGCTCGAACATCACACCGTAGGCCAGCACATCAGTTGTGCAGAGAAAGGCGTCAAACAGGGGCGTTTCTCGCAGTATATGATCGACGATGGCGCATCCGCCCGCCACGGAAAGCGCGGCCTCAAAACAAGCTGTTGTCACGTCCTCGCGCGGCGTTGTGGCACCGTGTATGCGGGCGCGGGTGCGATCATTGTGGGCCGCGGGGCTGTGGATGACGGCGATGCGCCGATGCCCAAGACCGACAAGGTGATCCATTGCAAGGCGCGCGGCATCTAGGTTGTCATAGCCAATCGTGGGGTAGCGGTAGGTGGGGTCAAAATACGAAATTGCGACCGCTTGGACGCGGGTCCGCTCCAACAGGGCGACGAGTGCGCTGCTATGGCTCGTTCCAGACAGGATCAGCCCCTCGACACCGATATCGATCAGCTCTTTGGCGCGGCTGGCTTCTACCTCCGGGTCCTCTGCCGTGGTCGCCACAACAAGGGAGAAGCCGAAATCGCGCAACCTTTGCTCAATCGCGTCAAGGGTTTGGGCAAAGATATCATTGTCGAGCGTCGGAACCAGCGCTCCGATGATGCGTGTGCGTCCGCTGTTAATCGCGCGTGCAGCCGCACTGGGGTGAAAGTTGAGCGCCGCGATTGCGTGTTCCACCCTCGCGCGGGTCTTTTTCTGGACAATATCGGGCGTATTGAGCACGCGTGAGACGGTTGCGACCGATACGCCGGCTTTGCTGGCTACGTCTCTCAGATTGGCGCGTTTCTTGGGTTTGTTGGCTGGCATTGGCCGTTATAGATCACATTATGTAACTAGTTACAATTCGCCTTGACACCGCCGCCACCGACGATGTGTAACTTGTCCCAGAGCGTCGAGGAAAATATCTTGAGCCTTACACTGCCACACTACGCTTTCAGCAATATCGGCGCTCATGGGGCAGGCCGTTCTTTTCCGGGATTTCGAAGCAAGACAGAAGCGTTGCGTGTGCGGCTTGGACCGCGTGATGCGCGCCGTTTCGATCTTGCAATTGGCGACATCTTTTCCGTGCAGCCCTGCATGGCGGACCAGTCGCTCCGGCTCCTTGTATTCGACGAGAAGGGCCACCTAGCGCCAGAGCTTTTGGGCTTGGATCGGGGCAAGGCGCTTGATCTGGCGACCTTCGACAGCGCGTCCCTGATGGGGTGGATCGCGTCCAATGGCGGTCAAGAAACAGACGCGCTGCGGGCGCCGAGCGTGGCTACAGAAGAGCTGCTGGTCTTGCGCGCCACGGCCAAATGCACGCTTTGGGCGCTGCGCCCACAAATGGCCAGCGACCTTGTGAGCGCCCCGTCCATCGGGATGATGGAAGTCGCTCATAAGCCCGCCGATGCCGGCAATGCCGCGCCCCTTCCGCCGCCGCTTGGCACGATCCGGGAGGAATTCACCGTTGCCCGCGGGACGGCGCAAGCATACGAACTTGCCCCCGGTGAAGTGGTGCAGATCATTGATGTTGAAGGGCAGCAATGTTCCGATTTCATGGCATTGCGTGCGGCCCCATTGGAGCGCGGCAGGGAGCTTGCGATTGACTCTACCGCGACGCGATCTATGGTGCGCGGCGCTTACCCGCATCCCGGGCTATTGGACAAGTTTTTCGACCCAAACCTTGCGCCGATGATGCGCGTTGTTCAGGACACCTGTGGTCAGCATGACACCTTTGGCTTGGCCTGCACCGCGCGCGGATATGAGGAGCGCGGCTTCCCCGGCCACCTCAATTGCTCGGACAACATTTCGTTTGCTTTGGACCCATACGGCGTTGCGAAACGCGCAGCATGGCCCGCAATCAATTTCTTTTGGCGCACATGGATCGACCCGCATAGCCAGCAATTGCTGACGGAAGAAAGCCATTCGCGTCCGGGCGACTATGTGGCGCTGCAAGCCATGGACCGGCTGGTCTGCGTCTCGACGGCATGCCCCGACGACATTGATCCGATCAACGGCTGGAACCCGACGGATGTGCATGTCCGCATCTATAGATCCGGCGACACGATACAACGCGCCGTTGCCTGGCGAGAGAAGGAAGATGCCCCGATGTCGATCAGCCAAGACAGTGCGTTCCATCCAGCCACCTCGAAGCTGACCAATCACTTTGCGCCTGCCCGCGACCTTTGGGCACCGGTGAGCTTCCCGTCAGTCGGCACGGTTGGCGAGTACTGGGCCTGCCGGGAGAAGGTGACGCTTCAGGATATGTCGTCCCTGCGCAAATACGATATCATCGGTCCCGACGCGGAGCAGTTGTTGCAACGCGCTATGACCCGCGACCTGTCGCGGCTGGCCGTCTGGCGGGGGACCTACGCATTGATTTGCGACGAGATGGGCGGCGTTGTTGATGATGGCACCCTGTTTCGTCTTGCCCCTGACCTTTTTCGGTGGTGTTGCGGCAGTGAAGAAAGCGGCCGCGTGCTGGCGCGTATTGCCCAAGAGGAGGGACTGCACGCGCGCATCCAAAGTATGGAAAGCGCCTTACCAAACCTGGCTTTGCAAGGCCCAAAGGCGCGGGACGTCCTGCGCAAGTTTGTCTTTACGCAGCCAACCAATCCCTCGCTTGATCAACTCAAATGGTTCGGGGCGACGATTGCGCGCGTTGGTGATCGCGACGGCGTGCCCTTCCTGCTGACCCGCTCAGGCTACACCGGCGAGTTGGGATATGAATTGTTCTGCGCGAAGTCGGATGCGGTGGCACTGTGGGACGCGGTTATGGCGGCTGGCGAGCCGTACGGCATCACGCCGATGGGCAGCGATGCGCTTGAGATCATCCGCATTGAGGCCGGGCTGGCCTCCCGTCAGGAATTTGCGCCTGGCATAGATGCGCATGAGGCCGGGCTTGGGTTTGCCGTCAGCCCGGCGAAATCCGATTTTGTCGGCAAAGCAGCTTTAGACCGGAATGCCAATGCGTCGCGCCGGGCCTTGCGTGGGCTGAAATTCGGCTGCAACGACCTTCCTGCATCTGGGGCTCATGTCTATCTGGGGGAACGGCCAGTTGGCGAAATTACCTCCGCCACACGCTCGCCGATGTTTGAATGCACCCTTGCGATGGCGCGCCTCGCGGTGGAGGTGGCAGACACTGGCACAGCGCTGGAAGTGGGCTTGCTTGATGGCCATATGAAACGCGTTTCGGCCGTCGTGTGTGATATCCCTTTCTTCGATCCAAAGCGCGAAAGGTCGCGCGCATAAAGGGTTGCGCAAGATCGCTATGCCGCGATCCCGCCTCATCCGCTATTGTATATTAAAACACTCAGGATTAATATGCGGGTGAGATCGGACTTGGAATCAAGGCATTTTTAGATGCAGCTGCTCAAAACCATTCCCGCTGACACGCAGCCCAAACCGGTTGCGCGACCCGTTGATATGGCGCCACCCGCCCGGCGCGTGTGTCTGAACGCTTTACGGATCACATCGCTTGTCTGCCGGACCGCGCCGAGGTCGGAGCTCACGCATGATTGCGCCAAGCTTTCCACGCAAAAAAGCGTAGCACTTGAAGCGCAGACAGAGGTTCTGATGCGCGGATTGGAGCAGGGGTTGGGGCGCAGACCAGTGATCTACCGACCAGGGGTCGAAGCGGTTTCTTTTGATGAGGCCTGGATTTTGCGCGCCATTGATATGGCGTCACGCGAGAGATGGGACAGCCTTGAATTTTTGCTACGTTCACGCCTTTCCAAGACGGCACGTCGCCCGATGGCAAGCCTCATTGTCGCAATATCTAAGCAGCTTTCCATTTTTTAGAATAATTCTAAAAAGTACTTGGAATTGCCGCGAGAAGAGTTAATTCTGTTCTAACGTCTGACCCAAAAGACCTTTCAGGAGTGAAGACATGACACAGACATCTGCCGCCCTTTCGCCCGATGCGCAAAGCCAAATCGTTGAGGCGTTGAACCAATCTGTCGCCGAAACAGCCGTCACCACGATGCTGGCGCAGAATTTTCACTGGAACGTCACCGGCATGGCGTTTGGCCCGCTGCATGAGTTGTTTCAGAAGATTTATGAAGACCACTTCGTGGCGCAAGATGACCTGGCTGAGCGTATCAAGGCCCTCGATGGCCACGCAGAAGGCGTTCTCGCGGGCATGCTGGCACGCTCGAAGGTAAAAGAATTCGAAGGTGACGCAAGCGCCGAGGAGATGATTAAGGCCTTGTTGGTCGCGCAGGAAACGCTCGCAGCGACGCTGAAGGGCTGTGGTGAGATCGCGGCCACCCATGGCGACACATTGACCGAAGACCTTTGCATCGCGCGCGGTCAGGATCATGAAAAATTTGCGTGGTTCCTGCGCGCTCATTTGCGCTGACGCGACTGGCAAATTTAAATCAAAGGGTGTGGCCGCGGGCTGCGCCCTTTTCTATTTTGGGTCGCGCAAAAAATCGGGCGCTTTTACTTTCTTTTTCTTGAGTTTTTTCAGGTAAGCGGGCGACCAATGGCTGTAGCCGCCAAGCTGGCCCTGTTGCGCCACAAGCATTTTTAGAAAACCCTGCCGGTGCTCATTTTTCTTGAGTTGTTTGAACAAGGACTTTTGCGCCTTTGTCATCGAACAGCCGATGCAATGGCCTTCGCGCTTGAACTTGCAAACATCAATGCAGGGGCTGGGGGTTTTGCTCATCGGGTCCGGGGCAGTTGGGCTGTGCTTCTCCATAAATGGGCGTTTGGTTGCAAAGGTTAAAGGGGCAAACTGGCGCAATGGGTTATAACTTTGCCTCCGCGCGGCTTTGCACCTAACATCCGTCCAAAAAAAGCGAGCAAGCACCACAATGGGCGCATCAGAGACACGAACAGAACGTTTCAACATCGTGGCGGTCATACAAGCGGGCCGCTTGCAGTATGAGGCTGTTCTGCTCGCAGCGTCGTTGCGGCACATGTGCCCCGATTTCGCGGGAAGACTGATCTTCGCTGAGCCGCAAAAGAATGACCTCTGGGAGGACAGCCCAGAGCTGCGCAACCCGGAGGTCCGTGCCTGTCTCGAGCGGTTGGGCGCAGAGATTGTCCCGTTTGAGAATGAGGTATTTGGGCAAGCCTATCCGCAAGGCAACAAGATCGAAGGTCTCAAGGCGGCGCCTGAAGGCGAGCCGTTTCTGTTTCTGGATACTGACACGCTGATCACACGCGATCTGACGCGCGTGCCTTTTGACTTTGACCGCCCCACGGCGTCAATGAAACGCGAGGCGACCTGGCCGAAAATTGAGCTTTATGGCCCGGGCTACGCCGCGATCTGGAAGTCGCTCTATGATCGGTTCGGGCTTGATTTTGATACCTCGCTTGATCTGAGCCATCCCGATGAGTATTGGCAGCGCTACCTCTACTTCAACGCCGGGTTTTTCTACCACCGATGCCCCAGAGATTTCGGTCAGCGCTATTTGCACTTCGCGCAAACCATACGTGATGACCCGCCAGAAGAGTTGGTGTGTCAGGAGATGTGGCCATGGCTCGATCAAGTGGCTTTGCCGCTCGTCATCCACTCCTTTGGTGGGGGACGGGTGCCTGAAGTGTCCGATCTGTTGGATCACGAGGTGACCTGCCACTACCGCGTGCTCCCGCTGCTCTATGCGCGCGAGCGCGACGCCGTCGTCGAAATTCTGGAGGAGGTCGCGGCACCCAACAAGATCAAGAAGGTCTTGAAGCAGTACGAGCCAATGAAGCGGATGATTTATCAGGGCAGGGGTAAGAAAGCCCGCGCGCTGTTTGACCGCGATGCCCTGCCTCGCAAGGAGCAAGCGATCCGCAACCGGTTGAAGCGCAACAATCTGTGGCTGCGGTGATCCAAAGGTGCGCTACCGCGCCCTATCATTTCAGATAAAGGCGCTGCGACGCGTCATGTTCGGGCGGCTTTCTCGGCAATGCCTGATAGGCCTTCGCGGCGCTCCAGCTCGGCCAACACATCCCCAAAAGGCACGTCAGAGGCCTCAAGCATGACCAGAAGATGATAGAGCACATCTGCGGCCTCGGCCTTCAGATTGTCTTTGTCGCCTTTGGTGGCCGCGATGATCGCCTCTATGGATTCTTCGCCGAATTTCTCCGCGCATTTTTCGGTGCCGTTGGACAAGAGCTTGGCGGTCCATGAGCTCTCGGGATCGGCCGTCTTGCGCGCCGCGATGGTCTTGGCCAGTTTTTCCAACGTGCTCATGCGCCAATCCTCATGTTGAGCCCCGCCGCCGCCATATGGGCTTTGGCTTGGGCAATCGTATAGTCGCCAAAATGGAATATGGAAGCCGCCAGAACGGCGTCGGCGCGCCCCTCAGTCACGCCCTCGACAAGGTGGTCAAGAGTTCCGACCCCGCCCGAGGCAATCACCGGCACGCTGACCGCATCCGAGATCGCGCGGGTGAGCGGCAGGTTATAGCCGTCACGCGTGCCGTCTCGATCCATGGAGGTAAGCAGGATTTCTCCGGCGCCTTTGGCGACGATCATCTGGGCAAACTCGACCGCATCAATGCCCGTTGGTTTGCGCCCGCCCGCTGTGAACAGCTCCCATTTGCCGGGGGAGACGGTTTTGGCGTCCAGTGCCACCACGATACATTGCGACCCAAACCGGTCCGCGGCCTCCCGCACGACATCCGGGTTTGCGACGGCGGCGGAGTTGAAACTGACCTTGTCTGCGCCTGCGAGAAGCAGTTTGCGCACGTCCTCATGCGTGCGGACCCCGCCGCCTACGGTCAGCGGTATATAGCAGGCCTCGGCGGTGCGGGTGACAACGTCGAACATGGTTCCGCGGTTTTCATGGGTGGCGTTGATATCGAGAAAGCACAGCTCGTCCGCGCCCGCCGCGTCATAGGCTTTCGAAGCCTCGACGGGGTCGCCCGCGTCGCGCAGCCCCACGAAATTTACGCCTTTGACGACGCGCCCATCCTTGACGTCAAGGCAGGGAATGATGCGGGTTTTCAGCATGGGCGCGCTCCTTCTCGCCGTTGGCTTTACCGGCAATAGCGCGCTTATGCCAGAGTTGTGACTGGTACTTTGTCGAGCGGCGTGGCGAGATGGCGAGATCAATTCATTCCAAGGAGCGCCATTTATGATGAAACACCTATTTTTGACCGCAGCCCTTACTGTGGGAGCCGCACTGCCTGCCAGCGCCGAGATGATTACCGTGAAGACAGACAAGTCTGTGTCAGAGGCTATGGACGCGCTGGAAGCCGCTGTCACCGGCGCAGGGGCCACCGTATTTGCGCGCGTCGATCACCGCAAAGGGGCCGATAGCGTAGGTATGGAATTGGATTTTGCGGAGACGCTTATTTTCGGGAACCCGAAACTGGGCACGCCGGCGATGCAGGCCGATATTCGGGCTTCATTGGTGTTGCCTTTGAAAGTCGCCGCCTATTCGCCGCCCGAGGGCGGTGTTTTCTTCATCTACGAAGACCCGGCCGCCATGTTTGACGGGCTTGACGTGCCCGCAGATGCAAAGTTCGTGCAGATGATGACGGGCGCTTTGGCGAAGCTTACGGCGAAAGCAGCCAACTAATCGGGCACTGCCGGGCTTGCATTTGCGACGCGCGCCAAAGCGTTGCGGGCCACCAAAATGTGAAATGGCATGATGGCGGCAAGATAGATCTTGCCGCCTATATTGTGCGGGTGGACCCAAGTGGCCAGAGAGACGCGGCCATTTATTGCTGTAACCGAGACTTTGAAGTTCAGATGGCGGTCATCGAACCCTGCAATCACTTCTGTGTCGGAGCTTTGCTCGACAGGAAACGGCCCGATTTTGTCAGCGGCCTCGGGTCCCTCCTGTGACAGTCCAAACGGGGCGGTCAGTGCGCCGCGCAGCACCAGCAGCATCTGAACCCAAGCTGGAAATTTGGTAATGATTTCTGCCGCATCCCGCGCCCCAAGATCGCTATATGTTGAAAAGCAATCGAGAAAATCGCCCTTTTCGACAAAACCGTGCAAGGCACTTTCGGCAGGAAGTTGAGATGTTTCTACAAGGTGCATCGGCATAGCGAGCCTCATGATCTGATGCCTTTGGATATGGCATAGATAAGCATGACGGGCGCCAATACGCTGCGCCAACTTGGCGCAGGCTACGCTTTGAGCAAGTCCAACGCTTCGCCGAGATCAATCGCGCCATCATAAAGCGCGCGGCCTGATATGGCCCCGTCCAATGGCGCGCCGCTGGATTTGAGGGCTTGAAGATCGGCCAGTGAGGAAACGCCGCCCGACGCTATGACCGGGATTGAGACCGCGTTGGCGAGCGCTGCCGTGGCCTCGACATTGGGGCCCTGCATCGCGCCGTCGCGGTTGATATCGGTATAGATCAGGGCAGCAACGCCCGCGTCTTCGAATTGGCGGGCGAGGGCGGTGACCTCCATATCAGTTTCCTCCGCCCAGCCTCGCGTGGCGACCATACCATTGCGTGCATCAAGCCCGATGGCCACATGTCCCGGGAAAGCTTTCGCCGCCTCATGAACCAGCTCAGGGTTTTCGACCGCGACCGTGCCCAGGATCACGCGTTGGAGGCCTTTTCCCAGCCAACGCTCGATCGTGGCCATGTCGCGAATGCCGCCGCCAAGCTGCGCGGGCACATTTGTTTCCTGCAAGATTGCGTCTACCGCGTCGCCGTTGACGGGTGCGCCCGCAAAGGCACCGTTGAGATCGACCAGATGCAGCCATTCGCAGCCCGCATCGACGAAAGACTTGGCCTGCGCTGCCGGGTTGTCGTTGAACACCGTCGCCTGATCCATTTCGCCTTTGAAAAGACGCACGCAATTGCCGTCTTTGAGATCGATTGCGGGGTAGAGGATCATGGGGCTTTGGTCCTTGAACGTGACTTTACGCCCCTATCCCATAGTGACGCGGCGTTTGCAAAGCCCATCCGACCCAACGTCAGGCTTGCTTCAAATACCCCTCGGGCGGCACTGTGTCGCCCATAGTCAGGGAGGACGACATGAAATCATTTACACTGGCCGCGGGCCTGGTCTTTGCGCTTTCGGGCGCGGCGTTTGCGGCCGATCCGCTTGAGGGTATGTGGCGCACGGCGAAAGACGACAACGGCAATTCGGGCCTGATCCAGGTCGCGCCTTGCGGCAGCAAACTCTGCGGCGTGCTTGTGCAGTCCTACAATTCTGCCGGCCAAAAGATCAAATCAGACCATCAGGGCCGCAACATCATCTCAGCCACGGTACCAAGCGGGACTGGCAAGTACAAAGGCAAGGTCTATTCGCCAGACCGCGACAAGACTTACAACTCGCGCCTCGTGCTGTCGGGCAAGACGCTGAAAGTCTCTGGCTGCGTTCTTGGCATCTGCCGCGATGGCGGCACCTGGACCAAGGTCAAGTAATCACGGTTTCCATCGCAGGAAGTTTGAAATCAGCCGGAGCCCAGTGCTTTGGCTTTTTTCTGGGTGAAACTGCGTGCCGATCATCGTGTCGCGCGCCACAATCGCCGTAACGTCGCCGCCATAGTCGACATGCGCAAGACGCTCGGACCGGTTCGCAACCTCAAACTGGTAGCTGTGAACAAAATAGGCGTGGTGGCCGGTTTCCAGCCCTTTCAGAACCGGGTGGGCGGCGTTCAGCACAAGATCATTCCAGCCCATATGGGGCACTTTCAGTGACGTATCGGAGGGTTTGATCTTGGTGATCTCGCCCCTGATCCAGTCAAAGCCGGGGGTGTCCGTATATTCACGCCCGACGGTCGCCATCATCTGCATGCCCACGCAAATCCCCATGAAAGGCCGTGCACGCGTCGTGGCGCCCTCAATGATTGCCTCATAAAGCGCGGCCCGATCCTGCATCAATGCGTTGCGGCACGCCGGAAACGCCCCGTCGCCCGGCAAAACGATCCGGTCCGCCTGGGCGACATCCTCAGGGCGGGACGTTACGATAACCTCGCCGCCGCCCGTCTCTTTGGCCATGCGTTGAAACGCTTTTTCAGCCGAATGCAGGTTGCCGCTGTCATAGTCGACAAGGACCGTCAGCATCTAGAGCGCGCCCTTGGTTGATGGAATGTCATCCGATTTGCGCGGATCGGTCTCCATCGCGTCGCGCAACGCCCGCGCCACAGCCTTGAAAGCCGCCTCGACGATGTGGTGGCTGCTGAACCCATGCAACTGGTCGATATGCAATGTGATGCCGCCATGCGTGGCGAAAGCCTGAAAAAATTCCCGCACCAGCTCGGTGTCGAATGTGCCGATCTTTTGGGTTGGTACATCCAGGGTGCAAATCAAAAACGGGCGTGCCGACAGATCGAGCGCACAGCGCACCTGCGCGTCATCCATTGGCAAATGGCACTCCCCGTAGCGGCGAATGCCACGCTTGTCGCCCAAAGCCTGGCTAAGGGCCTGGCCAAGCGCGATGCCCGTATCCTCGACAGTGTGATGGTCGTCGATATGCAAATCGCCCGTCGCCCGCACCTTCATATCAATCAACGCATGGCGCGCCAGCTGGTCGAGCATATGGTCGAAAAATCCGACACCGGTCTGGTTGTCATACTGGCCAGTCCCGTCGAGGTTTATCTCAACGCTGATATCGGTCTCTGCGGTCTTGCGGACAATCTTTGCGCTGCGCATCAGGCTCTCCTTCGCGTGGTCGGGGCGTTATAGGGTCGCGCTGCAAAGGGCGAAAGGGGGTAAGTGCGCGACAGCCGATAACTGTCACCATTCGGCAATCCGGTTTGGGGCGCTAATTCTAGGCTGCAAGCAACCCTAGTGCTCTGAGATCATCCAGAGTTTCTTTGCGCGTCAACGACATTGGATTGGGAACGATGACGCTGCCTCCGCTCGAGCTATGCAGACGTTCGCTCAGGCCCACACATGCGTCGTCAAACCCTGTTAAAGGGACTTTGTAGGTCACCGGAATACGGAATGACTTCGCCGACTTATAAGTGTCACAGGTAATGTTTCCCGCCTCTTGCGCCTCTTTGAACACGACATCTTTGTCAGTCTCAGGGGCGTCCCATTGGGCGCTGCCCTTGTCGATCGCCTGCTCGATGCAAAAGACGCCGTACCCGTCTTCGTCATACGCGGTCATATAATTCGAAAAGTTGGTCATACGCGTCGATTTGTGTTCGGGGTCATAATCAACCAGATAATACGCCGGGTCCAACGCGTCGCCCGGCACACAAAAGCAATGAAAAATTTCGGGCAACATATGCGTTTTCTGAAGCAAGGCGTCAGTTCCAAACAAAAGCTGCTCTGCTTCGCGCGCGTCACAGCCGAAGAAGGCGCGATCATAGCTCGACGTTCCGCCATCATAGCCGCATGAATGTGCTGCCATATCGACATCTATGTCGCCGCAGGATGTCACCACTTCGACACCCACCTGGCGCACAGCCTGTTCGAGCGCAGCGCGGACCGTTTCTAGGTTGGAGCCTTTTGGATAAAGGTTGAGCCGCTCTTCACCGACAGATTTTTTCTGCGCGGCCAGTAAGTTGTCAAGCATCGGCGATGTTTTGAGATCAACTGAAATATCCTGATCGAACAGGAGCTTGCGGCCAACAAATGTCGTCATCTTGCGCGCATGAACGCTCAGGTCTTGCGGAGACTGCCTCAGAAATTTCTCGGTCAGGTCGGTCAATTTTGGCGTCAATAAGCTGCCACCATCAGCCTGTAGCAGCTGCTCAAAGGTCTCTATAACCGCGTTGCTCTGTCCATGCTCGATCGCTTTAGTGAGAAGGTCGTTGAATACGTTGCCGGAGAATGCTTTGCCGAGCGACCTCCAGTCGGGAATGGCGAAGTCATCTGTTTTCGTCCCGTTTAAAAACGATGCGTATTTAAAACCAATGTCCTCAAAAATATCAGGTCCGACCATATCTTCCAAAAAAATACGATCCTTGGCTTCAAAGTTGTCAAAGAACTGGGGTCCCTTGTCGATCCAGAAATCGCCCCATTGGATTGGAGATAAAAAGCCTCCCAAAGCAGCGCTGCGCTCGAGCAACAAAACTGAATGGCCCTGTTTTGCAAAGCAATAGGCAGCAACGCATGATTTGAAGCCCCCCCCGACAACGAGCCAATCATATTTTTTCGTGTTGGCCATGAAAAACCCCAATTCAAGCAGTCCTTAACAATGGCACATAACATAGCTAATATTCCGATCAAATGACCAATATCGCCGCGGCAAAAAATCACCCATGACCCTCATCGTTTTTCGGGCGGACAGCTCATATGATCTTGGGATGGGGCATCTCATGCGATGTCTAACGCTGGCCAATCAGTTCTCTGAAATGGGCGCGACATGCCATTTTGCTTGCGCGACTGTTGCGGGCCATCAAAGTGACCGCGTCGTCCAAGCTGGCCATGTTTTGCACATGGTTGAAACTGCAACGCCGATAGGAGCGCTCGTTTCCGCGATCCAGCCGGACATCTTAGTTTTGGATCACTACGGGTTGGACGCGGAGTGGGAGCGGGCATCGCGTCGGGGCGTGCCAATCTCTGTCGCCATCGATGATCTGGCTGACCGACCCCATGATTGTTCTATTCTCATAGATCAGAATCTGGGGCGGCTTGGGACAGACTACGATGGGCTCGTCCCGGAGACAACGCTGAGGCTGATTGGACCAGACTACGCGCTTATCAGACCCGAGTTTGCGCAAGCGCGGGCAACAAGTCTTGCGCGTCGTCAAGGCGGCGCAGTCTCGTCGGTGCTACTTAATTTTGGTGGGGCGGACCCTATGGGCGTCACGGCCAAGGTTCTGCATGAACTGTCTCAATCAGGCGTCCGCGATCTCGACTTTCGTGTCGTGGTCGGTTCGGCCGTCCCGCATTTGAGCGAAATTCACGAAAGCGCCAAGCCGCTCGGTGCCGAAGTCATCGTCGACGCCAAAAACATGGCGCAATTATTAGTCGAGGCCGATTTGGTCTTAGGGGCAGCAGGATCATCGGCTTGGGAGCGATGCTGCCTTGGTGTTCCGAGCGGGTTGGTCGTGGTGGCTGACAATCAGCGCCCTTCTGCAAAGGCTCTGGAGCGAGCCGGTGCGGCTACCATTTTAGCCGATTTGACCAATTCTAGCTGCCTCAAAGACGTGTCGGGTTTTCTCGCCAAAGCGATGTCCGACACCATGTTGATGACCTCAATGTCATCGAAAGCCATGCAACTCGTGGACGGCAAAGGCGCACATCGCGTTGCCGAGCGCATTCTTGCGGCGGCAGGCGCGAAATGAGGTCGGTGCTAAGGCCCGTCACTCAGGCTGACAGTGCCGACATGTTGGCATGGCGTAATATGGAAAGGGTGCGCAACTTTGTGTTTGAGCAAGGCGAAATCAAGCCGGAGGATCATGCCCTATGGTTCGAGAAGATGCTCAACAGTTGTGACCAGGCCTACTATGTGTACTGCGAAAAAGAGGCCGCGCGCGGCGTGATTGGTTTTTCAGGCCTTCAAACTGGGGTCGGTCACTGGGGGTTCTATACGACGCCCGGCGCACCTGCCGGGACGGGCGCGAAGATGCTGCGCGTGGCGCTGGATTTTGCCTTTGAGACACTTTCCCTACATCGTGTTGAGGCTGAGGTCTTGGACTACAATACGGCGTCGCTCAAGTTGCACGACAGGCTTGGGTTTGAACGGATCGGAATGCGTCACAACCACCGTCTGAGAGATGGGTCGTTTCATGTCGTTATTCTATTTGCTAAAGAAGCGCCAAAGGCGCGACAGGAGAAAAAATGACCTCGTCCATCTCAATCGCAGGGCGCAAGATTGGCCAAGCGTTTCCGCCGTATTGTATCGCGGAGATATCGGCAAATCACGGTGGGCAGCTCTCGCGCGTGTTTGAGCTGATCGACCAAGCCGTTCGCGTCGGTGCGGATGCTGTCAAAATTCAAACCTATCGTCCGGACACAATTACCCTTGATGCAGATGGGCCGGATTTCCAGATCAAAGGCGGGCTTTGGGACGGGCGCAGCCTTTATGAGTTGTATGAAGAAGCCCATACGCCTTGGGATTGGCATAAACCGATTTTTGAGCACGCGGCCAAGAGCGGAATAGCTCTGTTTTCGTCGCCTTTTGATACCACCGCGATCGATTTGCTCGAAGAACTCGGCGCCCCCGCCTACAAAATCGCTTCATTTGAGGCGGTTGACCTTCCGTTGATCCGCTACGCTGCGTCGACCGCCAAACCATTGATCATTTCAACGGGTATGGCAGATAGCGACGAGATTTCGGAGGCAATTGAAGCCGCACGCGAAGGTGGCTGCACCCAACTTGCGATCTTGCATTGCGTAAGTGGCTACCCTGCCAAAGCCAGCGACTACAATCTGGCGACCCTGTCGGATATGCAAAGCCGATTTAGCTTGGTTACGGGCCTGTCAGACCACACGCTCAGCAACGCAACTGCGGTTGCGTCCGTAGCCTTGGGCGCTTCGATCATCGAAAAGCACTTCACAATGGATCGCACTGCCGGTGGGCCAGACGATAGTTTTTCGCTGGAGCCGGATGATTTTGAAGCGCTTTGCACCGATGCGCGCTGCGCTTGGGAGGCGTTGGGCAAGGTTGACTATGGATTGAAATCTTCTGAGCAGGGGAACGCTCAGTTCCGCCGGTCGCTCTACTTCGTGCGCGATCTCGAAAAAGGCGCACTGGTCCAAAGGGAGGATATCAGATCGGTCCGCCCCGGATACGGTCTCGCACCCAAATTTTTCGACAACGTTTTGGGCAAAAGGCTTGCCAAAAGCGTCATGGCCAATACCGCCGTCAGCTGGGATGTTCTTGAAGCCTGAGAATGCCATGCTCCGCCAACATTTTTGCGAGGCGGGAGATGTCCTCAAATTCAATTCCCAGCAGGTCAGACAGAGCAATCAGATCCTGTGAGCCGTCCGCGTAAGCAATCAGGTTGCGCATCGACATCGACCCGGTTGCCGAACCCACTTTCGAAAGATTGGCGTAGAGCCCACGCTTGCCGAGCTGTGGCTCCCCCAGAACTGTTGTGACCGGATATACGTTGCTTTCTAGAATCTCGACAATCTTTCGATGGCTCGAAATCGCTGCAGCAAGGCCTTTGGGCGTCACAAACGATAGGTCATCAAGTGAGGTGTGATACTCTGGATAAGTTCCATACTTACTGTTCATAACTGAGCAGACTGGTAAATCGACGCCCGGCGCGCAATATTGCCGTTCGTCGCTGCCGCGTTGCAAGAAACTGTAGGCGTCAAAAGGGATACCCTTTAGTGCGGCCAAAGCAGCGCGGTCGGCCAATGAATCGCCCGTACGCGACGGCATGTAAGAGCGCGCGCGCTCGTCGCCAAGACAGGTCAGCACATAGCCAGCCATTACGTTTTTACGAAGGTGAGACAGGTGCTTACTGAGGTAAGCGATGGCGCCAATTGTTTCCGGCACGAACACGAAACGATACGTAAATTTGCGATGAGGTCGCGCCGATACGATCTGCGCAATGGTTTCGGCAACGACGGGACCTGACAACTCGTTATTCGCCATCGAGGGATGACAAATATAAGTCGAAAACAGGATTTCCTTCTCGCTTTCGCCGGGAACGACCAAATCAGCGTAGGTCAGGTGTCCCTCAAAATGCTCTGCATCGATGACGACGTCGTAAAGCCCGTCTTTCATTTGATCGCGTTGGTTCTGCGTTAAGCAAAACCCCCAGTTTTCCCCATAATAACTTGTGACATAGGGTATGGCGTCGGGTTGATCTGGCAAAGAGTGCAAATGCGGCTGAAGATCTTCGAGCGTTAATTTGGCGCGCACAGGTTGGGAATAGCCAACCAAATGAAGGTTGTGACTGGCAAAATCAAAGAGCTTTTCGCCATCTGGTGCCACCACATAGGCCTCGCGCACATGCCACTCTTTGGGAACAACCCAATCGAAAACCTCGGTGCCGGACGGAATGGTTCTGATTTTTAGGTCGGGCAGAGTTTCTTGAATAATTTCAAGCGTTTCAACAACGCCAGGGCCCGTAAGAGAGCGGTTAATGCCCCATAGACTCTGCGCAAGTTCATGCGCGCGCGTGCCAAGGCTTAGGTCGTCATCGACCAAAACTTCGTGCTCATTCATCATGATATCTTACTTCAAAATACAAACGCGCCGATGCGCCCACAGAATGTTTGAAATACCCCCTTTTAGGGGAGTTTGCGCCATCAAAATCGACACTAAGACCACCACGGTCCAAGGCGAAGTCCAGTATCTTAAAATATAGCATCGTTCCGCCATATCGTGTTTGACCAACGCCAATTATCGGCACATGCCACACCTGATCGATGTCTTTGAAAACGAACGCTGCGGCCAAAGCCTGACCGTTGTCATCACGTACAACCAGAATATGTCCACGCCCGCTTTCCAGAAAATATGCAACATAGGAGTTGAATAAACGTTTTTCTTCAGCCGGTACCGCGATATCCTGTTTTTCAAACGTCGCCGCGTAGAGGGCAAAAAGCTCCGTGACGGAGCCGTCTTCTACCGCGCTCAGTTTTTCGCGTTCAGTGCTGTAGCGTTCTTCCTGACGACGCGCTGATCTCGCCCCAAGCCGCATCGTTTCGCGTGTCGCACCTTCAAGCGAAACGGTTGCGGTGTAGCGCGGCAACAGTGTGCAGCGCGGTTTGTCGGGGTCATGGTAATGAACCCAGTCATAACCTCGGACATCTGTAAGCGTAGGCGACAGACTGAACCGAAAACGGCGTTCGTGTTTGGCAAGCTCTTCTATAGCAAATTCGGCGAGCTCAACTTCCGCTTGAATGGATTTTGCCTGGCCGCCTTTGAAAACCTCGTCATAGAAAACCGGGCCTTGTTGGTAGCACCATGGCAAGGGGGCAGCGTATATAACCGGTACGCCCATGATGCAAACGCCGCCACGGAAGACGCCATAGAGACGATATGGGCTATCAAACAAATCAAGAAAGCCGGTCTCCAAGAAACAGGTGCCTTGCGGGGATCGCTCCAGAAGCTTTTGCCAAAGAGCGGGGTCTTCTATGCGCTTGAATTCAAGGCTCATGGCGCGCTGAGTTCCAGCATCCAGTAGCTATGGCGGTAACCGTCCATCAGGTTTTCGTCCGAAATTATACGTTTAGACTCCACCCTATAGCCTTCAAACACCCGCTGCACATCTTCTTCAGTAAAGAAAACAGTTGGCCCAAGATGTTCAAAAACACCACCTGTGAAGCCGTCCCAAGTCTCACGTATCGGATCATATTGCCCCATTGAACGCCCCGAATTTTCCCAATCATATCCTTGCCAAAATACACTGGCGCCAGGCTTTAGCGATGGCAGGAGTCGCTGATAAAGCTGCTCAACGGTGGCGAGTGTCGAGTGTGTTGTTGATAGTCGGTCAAACGTAAAATCAAATCTGTCGGAGGTACGCGGAAACATATCAAAGCTGCCAACGAGATATTCGATTTGGAGCTTGCCATACATCTGTCGTGCCGCCTCAATCGCAGCAGCTGAGAAGTCGAAAGCCACGACCTCAGCGCCATGGCTGGCGAAGAAATTTGAGTGAACACCGGACCCGCACCCAATATCGAGGGCGCAAAAACCTTCAGGGACGCCTTTGGACCAGCGGCGCATAAAGTAAGACACGGCTTCGCTGTACGGAAACCTGTTTAGCTGGGAACCGGCCGCGTAGATCTCTTCCCAAGTTGAAGTCATCAAGTTTCTCCTCTAAGAGCGCTCCAACAAGCAATAGGGGCCTTTGGGAGCGGTTCACATCCCTCCTGTTGACCAAAAAGCTGTCGAACATAATGTATCGACCGAGCATAACGAGGTGCAAGCGCATGCTGCTTTGGTTCCGAACATGGCGTCGTAAGAGAACGGTCGCAGCCCATGAACGTGTGCATGGCAGCGTTTATGACTTCCATGGTGTCAAAGTTGAGCTTCCGCCAGCCTTTTCGGTCGATCTGAAGAACGCTCTGTTGAAAAACAAATATGAAGCAGAAGAACGCGAATACGTCGAAACGTATTTGCCGCAGGGCTGCGATGTTCTCGAGCTTGGCGGCTCGGTCGGTGTTCTGGCGTCATTCACGCGGTCCAAAATGCAAAGCGACACAAAGCAGATTGTCGTAGAAGCGATCCCGGAATTGGCTGAGATCTGTGCTCGAAACCTGTCGACGCACGATACGGCGTCGAAAAGCAAGGTCATCCAAGCGGCCGTGAGCTACCAAGACGCTAAGACGATCTCCTTTACGGTTGGCGACAACCCTCATGTGGGTCGGATCGGCGGGGCTGGCTCACGCACTGTTGAGGTTCCGGTCGTGACGCTTGAACAAATTTGCGAGACCAACGACCTGAAAGACTTCGTGCTGATCTGCGATATCGAAGGTGCCGAGTTGGACCTGTTTGGGGCATCCGCAATCTGGCGTCGCAATTGTCGATTGATTATCCTCGAAACCCACCCTGATGACTATGCGAATGGCGCAGATGACCAAAAAGCGCTGATCGCGACAATTGCCGAAGCAGGGTTTCACGTCTTGGCTGAAAGCCGCGGGGTATACGCGCTGGGCCGCGACAATTAATGACCGGATTGATTTTCTCATACACAGACTGGCAGGCGAAGTTGGTCCCCGAGATCGAGACCCATTTCGGCGGCAAAGTGCTGCACATTGGTCGACGCACAAAGCCCTTGTCGTCACCGTCAATTCGTTCGCTGAAAGGATTTGCGCCCTTCGAGCCAGAAGGGCCTTTGCCGATCCTGCCAAATGCTGAGAAATTTGAGGATCGATTTCTAAGTGATTACCTGGATCAGATGACACGCTACTCGAAAGGCTTCGCAAACCGTGCGCATCAGCTTGAACGGTATTACGAATACAGGGACCATTTTCATCTCACCGCACGCAAGGTTCTGGCCTATCTTCAGCGCAATGATATTGTGTCGATCTTGTTTTTCAACATCCCACACACGGGCGATGACTACTTGTTTTATCGCGTCGCAGAATGGATCGGAATTCCACTAGTTTTGCTTGTTAGTTCTTTGTTTAGGCAGCGGTTTTTTTCGTGTAGCCATCTCGAGGATTTTGGGTTTCTGAACACTGCGAATTCGCAAACTGAGGCTGGGATTGCTGAACGCCTCGATGAAGAACTGCGCCAATCCGTTCAGGTCTATATGGGTGGCTCTTACTCCTCCCTGGCAAAACGCAACACGGGCGGAGCAACCATAGCTGCATTTGCGATTTTGACGTCGCGGTGCCCAAGGCTTTTGTTTCAGCCGAGAAAATTCCAAAGAGCGCTGGCGGAAGTAAAAAGAATAAAAATCAGCTTGGGAAAGTATCGTCGGACGAAGAACGAAATTGTTCGGGGTCGCAAAGGTGCGATATTTCTGAATTGGATGTCAGGTCTCGAACGCGATATCGATGCGCTGCCAGAAAAAATTATCTATTTTGCGATGCATTATCAGCCGGAGATGACGTCATCTCCGCAAGGCGGCAGATATGCCGATCAAGCTTTACTCATCGAACAATTGGCTCAGCGACTGCCTGACGGGTTCACGCTTGTAGCAAAAGAAAACCCGCTTCAGGCCGCGAAACAACGCTCACCCGAATTTATGGAGCGCGTGGCCCTCTGTGAGAAAGTGATTGTGGCGCATCCCGAAATGGATACGAAAGCGCTTATTGAGAGGTCGCAACTCGTTGCAACCATCACTGGCACGGTCGGTTGGGAGGCAATCAAGGCCGGTAAGCCTTGTCTAAGTTTTGGCTATAGCTGGTATCGATCGTGTCATGGGGTGACCCAATACACGGAAGATATCGACTTAGGTTCTGTTTTAGAGATACGACCTAGCAAAGAAGAGACCGACAGGTTTCTTGCTGATCTTATGTCTAAAACCCATGACGGTGTAATTTACGAGGCATTCTTGAAGGATCATTCTGAGGCGTTTGCGCGAGAAAATAAAGCGAGCCTTGCAAAGCTCTTTGGTCGCCTGATGCTTCAAGAGATCGAGCCTACATTTGGCTAAGGCCGGTCCAGCCCGAGAGCGCGAAACATAGCTTCGGCCCGATCCCAGTCATCGGGCGTGTCGATATCAACCACGCGCGAGCCGGGGATCACGACCATCGCGCTTCGCTCGCCACCTAAAATATCCCGGCTTTCTCGCCAACTGTTTGCTTCCCCCCAATAAAACTGACCGGCATCGTGATAACGCATGGGCAGGTCTTGGCTGCGTACCTGATCAAATTCAGGGCTCACCATCCGGGCAAAGCCGGTCTCGTCAAGGTGCAAAGCCCGTTGAATGGGCGCCGGAAAAGCCGCCCCCGAAAACGTGTATTCCGCCTTCGCGCCCAGCAAGATCCGAAGCCCGATTTGCAAGTCTTCCGCCAAGACAAAAGCGGCGGTCGCGTACAGACAGCAGAGATCGTCAACTGGCCCAAATAGTTTTTCACATTCTGCAAGGGCATGGGTAATTACGGGCACGGTCCCGGTATGATCATCGGACAATTCTGCCGGGCGCGTGAACGGCGTTTTCGCGCCAAACTGCCTCGCAATCTTTGCGATTTCGGGATCATCCGTGGAAACGACAACATGCTCGAAGCAATTTGATTTTAGCGCAGTTCTAATTGGCCAACTTATCATTGGTGCGCCGCAAAAGCTGCGAATATTTTTCCGCTTAATGCGCTTGCTTCCGCCGCGTGCGGGCAAAACTGCGACCCGCATCAATCAAGTGCTTTCGTTAGTTTGGCCACGACCTCATCCTGTTGGGCGTCTGACATGCCTGCGTAAACCGGGATCGAAATCGCCTCAGCATAGTACTGCTCGGCATTGGGAAAATTTCCCGGAGCAAATCCCATGCGCTCGTAATAGGGCTGCAGATGCACGGGGATGTAATGCAGGTTCACGCCGATCTCCTGCTCGCGCAAGGACGTGAACACATCGAGATGCCGCTCAGACGCCACGCGAACGATGTAAAGGTGGAAGGAAGAATAAGTTTCTGGGTCTTGGTATGGGCGCTGCAACGGAAGGTCTGATAGCAGTGTTTCATATCTTTTGGCCAATGCCCGCCGCCGCGAAACAAAGCTGTCGAGACGATCCATTTGCGTTACCCCAAGCGCGGCCTGCAACTCTGTCATCCGGTAATTATAGCCCAGTTCCAGTTGCTGGTAATACCAGGGGCCGTCATCTTTGAGCATCAGGTCCTGGTCGCGAGTGACGCCATGGGTTCGCAAATACCGCATCCGCCGCGCCAATGCGGCGTCATTTGTCGTCGCAACCCCGCCCTCGGCGGTCGTGACAATTTTCACCGGGTGAAAGCTAAAAACGGCAATATCGCTATAGGCGCAATCACCAACCGGCTGATCGCAATAGCGCGCGCCGATAGCGTGAGATGCATCTTCTAAAACCTTGATGCCATATTTTTTCGCCAACTTCGAAATTGCGCGCATGTCGCAGCTCTGTCCCGCCAAATGAACGGGAACAATTACCTTTGGCAAAGTGCCGGTCTTCTCGGCTTGCTCGAGCTTTTCGGACAGCGCGATCGCGCACATATTGTAGGTCTTGGGATCAATGTCGACGAAATCGACAGACGCTCCGCAGTACCGGGCGCAATTGGCAGAGGCGACAAAGGTAATTGGGCTCGTCCAGAGCCGGTCACCGGATCCAAGGTCAAGCGCCAGACACGCGATATGCAGGGCCGAGGTCGCGCTGTTGAGCGCAACCGCATGTTGCGCATCGGTTGCCGTGGCAACGGCGTCCTCAAATAGCGGAACTTTCGGCCCTTGCGTGAGGTAGTCGGAGCGCAAGACGGCGACAACCGCCTCTATATCCTCGTCGCTAATCGATTGCTGACCATAGGGGATCATCTAGAACTTTCCGATCTTTCCGGCGTTTTCCGTGATCCAGCTTTGCAACTCTTCAACGCTCATCCATTGGTCATTATTGTCGGACGAATAGACAAAATCGGTCGGAACAGGCTTTCCATCTTTGATACGCTCTTGGCTCTTCGACCATTCATTTATCACCGGAAGGATCTTGTAGTGTTCGTCATACTCAAAGGTATATGGCCCGTCTTCAAGACCGATCATCTGCTCATGGATTTTTTCGCCCGGGCGCACGCCGATAACCTCATGCTGGGCGTCAGGGGAAACCGCGCGGGCAATGTCGGATATGCCCATCGACTTGATTTTCTTCACATAGATTTCGCCACCGATCATGTCTTCAAAGGCGTGCCAGACCAAATCAATGCCTTGCTCCAATGTAATCATGAACCGCGTCATGCGCGGGTCGGTAATAGGAAGCGTGGCTTTGTCGTTCAGCGACAGAAAGAACGGTATGACGGAGCCGCGCGACCCCATAACGTTGCCATAGCGGACAACCGAAAACGTCGTGTCATGCTCCCCAACATATGCGTTGCCTGAGACGAAAAGCTTGTCCGAACAAAGTTTTGACGCCCCATACAAGTTAATCGGGTTCGACGCTTTGTCGGTGGACAATGCAACAACCTTTTTGACGCCACGGTCGATGCATGCATCAATCAGGTTCATGGCGCCGATGACATTGGTCTTGATGCATTCGAACGGATTGTATTCGGCGGTGGGGACAATCTTGGTTGCGGCCGCATGGACGACATAATCAACCCCGTTCAGCGCGCGGTACAGCCTCTCGCGGTCTCGCACATCCCCGATGAAAAAGCGCACCCTTGGATCACCTTGGAAGGATTTCGCCATCTCCCATTGCTTCATTTCGTCTCGGGAAAAGATGATGATCTTTTTCGGCTTGTAGCGCTCCAATGTCCGCGGAACGAAACTGCTCCCAAATGAGCCTGTTCCGCCCGTGAGGAGAATTGTGCTGTCTTCAAGCATAAGGTGCCCTGTCTTGTTATCGGACGGCGCAACGTCCTCTTTTTTGTAGGACGATACCTTGATGAGCAGACGTCTTCAACCAAAGCAAAAGCCCCCAGTTGAGAAAACCTCAGGTGACAACGCATGGCTTTGCGCGCCGGAACATACCACTCACAGCAGGAGACGAGCTTGTCTCCCACGTGGTTGATTGTCTCAATGCGCGGCAAAGCCTATATTCCCAGACCCACGGGGCTCCGCACCGCGGTAGTGTGGACGACAAGCCCGTCCTCGCAACCAGACCCATTCGGGCGCGTCTCAGAACCCTAGTCTCGCGAGCTAATTTTCCTGTCGGCCAAGACCGCGGCTGAGGTCCGATTGTCCACGCCCATCTTCTGGAATACCTGCTCAAGGTGCTTGTTTACGGTGCGCGCGCTAAGGTTCAGGATCGTGCTGATATCACGGTTGGTTTTCCCAAGTGTCAGCCAGTAAAGCACCTCGGCCTCCCGCGCTGTCAGATCGAACGCCGATTGCAATCGATCCTCGTTGCGTGTGCCATCTGTTTTGACGAGTTTGACCAAAATCTCACGTGTCGCTGACAGACCCATGAACTGAATTTCCAGCATATCGGCACCAAACGGGCTGATGTCGGAGACAGGGCGCACGATGCAGTTGCGAAGCCAAAGGCAAAACTCTGGGTCGGTCAGAAGAAAGTCAGCCTTTTCCACAAGATCGAGCGCGCTTTTCGACCCCCAAACAAATCGTGTCTCCTCATCGAACGCCAGTACCGGCCGCTCAAATGCATCGAACGCGTCGCGCGCACTTTGCAGCATGCGGGAATTGACGACATGGGTGCTCAGCCGGGCAATCATTTCTTCGATCACAACGGGTTTGGTGATGTAGTCGACGCCACCCGCTTGCAGGCCCTTCACGACATGCTCTTGGTCGCTCAAACCCGTCATGAAGATGATCGGGGCAGGCGTTGGATTTGGACCAGATTTGAGCATGCGGCAGGTTTCAAATCCATCAATATCGGGCATCAACGCGTCCATAAGAATGACGTCCGGCTGCACTCTGTGGGTCAGTTTGATCGCGGATCGCCCGTCGCGCGCGACCAGGACGGTCATGCCTTGCGCCTCTAGGGCGCTTGACACCATGCCCAGCGAATCCGGGTTGTCGTCGACGACGAGCGCGATGCTTTTATCACCTGTCTCAAGCGTTTTCATGATCGACCTCAAGCAGATGGGAAAGGCCTTCCATATCAAACTGCTCCAAACGCTCTTCTAACGCGCGTATCAAAGGCAAAGGGCCAACGCCCGCCAGCTGAAGCTTATCAAGCTCCGTGCGCAGCGCGCTTGCATGGCCAATTTCAGCAGCTTCGATCAGGGTTTTGCGTTCTTCACTGGTCAGCGTCCTGAGCTCCTTCGCAGGGCTGTCTTTGACCATTATCAGCTTCACCTTGACCAATTCGGCGATCTTCAAAAGCAGCTCGTCAAGATTGTAAGGTTTCGCAAAGAAAGCGTCATGCAGCCCAATTTCGGCGCGGTGCAGCCCTTCCTCATTGGCGTGGCCGGATATCATGATGATTGGGGTGCTTTTGTGCTGACCAGCACGCAAATCGCGCGCAAAACTCCACCCGTCGCGGTCAGGCATATCAATGTCGAGCAAAAGAATATCCGGCTTGGCGTCCTCAATCATCGTTTCGGCCATATCGACCGATGACGCGCCAAGGACAACAAAGCCAAATCTGCTCAGAAAGTTCTCTGCAAGCGCCAGTTGGTTGAAATCATCATCAACGACAAGCACCGTCTTGCGGGGTCCCGTGTAGCCATCGACTGGCAAAAGGTTGCTCTCCGGGGTCATGGTTTCGGTGTCGAAAACGCTGGGCGTGACGGAAGGCAACATGAGGCGCACGCGGAAACAACTGCCTTCACCCGCAGTACTTTCGACTTCAATCTCGCCACCCAGGATCTCCACAAGAAGCTTTGTGATCGTAAGCCCCAGCCCCGAGCCCTGAATGTCGCGGCGTTCGCCACGCTCAAACGGGCGCCAAATCCTATTGAGATGCTCCGGCGCGATGCCAACACCGCTATCGGTGACCTCGATGATGGCCACCTCATTGCGATAGGTCAGTTTGAACGTCACGAAGCCCGCCTCGGTGTAGCGGATCGCGTTCGAAAGCAGATTGATGATGATCTGGCGAAGGCGTTTTTCGTCCGACCTGACGAAGGTTGGCAAAGCGCCTTCGGTGCGCAGTTCGAATGAGATATTCTTGATCCGGGCCTCTTCCTCGAAAATGGAGGCCACTTGCGTCAACAGGTCCCGCAAGTTGATCTGGTCGCGCATGATTTCGAGACGCCCGGCCTCGATACGCGCGATATCAAGCAGCCCGTCAATCAGTCCGGCAAGATGCTCGCTCGATCTGCGTATGCTCGTCAGGGAAGGCCGCCAACGTCCAAGGTCCCCGTCTTTTTCCAGAAGCTGCGCAAAGCCATATATCGCGTTGAGCGGGGTACGTAATTCATGGCTAAGGCCAGACATGTAGCGTGTTTTTGCCAGGTTCGCGGCTTCCGCCTTGTCTTTGGCCTGTTGTAGCGCGCGGTCGGTGCGCTCATGGGCGCGGATTTCTTTGAGCAAACGATCGGTCTGACGCTCTGCCTCAGCCGTAGCGCTGCGCCGGCTTTCGCCGCTGAGCAAAAACATCCAAACCGAAATGCCGATGACAATGCTGACCGTGCCGAAAATGACGGTCAAAACCCCGTCAAAATTAGGTGCATTTGCGAAGCTTCGGACCAAGCCCAACACCCCGCCAAAAGCCAGTGAAATCAGAATCGTGGCAATCACAAAATGGGCGTGCCGGGTCATAAGCAGACGCGCGACCTGGCCCGGCAGATAGGTGAAGATCCATTGTTTTAGGACGTAGTCACCCCGGCCATGGGGTTTGCACACATCGTGACAGGCCGTCTCAAGCGTGCAGCAAAGCGAGCAGATCGGCCCGGCATGAAAAGGGCAATCGGTCATGTCCTCTTGATCAAACCGAAATTCACAAACCGAGCAGGAATGAAGCGCGGGCGGCAAGTCCTCACTGGGACGCGCGATGTAGTATTTTCCGTCGGTTGCCCATGCGAGAATGGGGGCCAATATGAAAGCCGAACCCAGTGCTACGAAGGATGAAAAGGCTTGCAGCAAGGGCCCAAATACACCGCCGTAAGACAGGAATGCCAACAAGCAGGCAATGAGCATTGAGCCGATCCCAACAGGATTAATGTCATAGAGATGCGCGCGTCGAAACTCGATACCCTTAGGACTCAGACCGAGCGGCTTATTGACCACCAAATCGGAGACCAAAGCGCCGATCCAAGCCACGGCAACATGGGCATAGACCCCCAAGACATGTTCCAGCCCGGTGAAAACGCCCAGTTCCATCAGCATCAAAGCAATGCAGACATTGAAGACAAGCCAGACAACCCGGCCCGGATGGGTATGGGTCAGACGTGAAAAGAAATTCGACCACGCAATCGACCCCGCATAGGCGTTCGTTACGTTGATCTTGAGCTGTGACAGGATCACAAAAAGTCCCGTTAGGGCCAACACGACGAAAGGGGAGCTGATGAGCTGATCAAAAGCGACATAATACATCCGCGTCGGATCAGCCGCATCTGTTCCCGGTACGCCCTCCCGAATGGCAAGCGTGACCAGATAGGAACCCGCAAGCATCTTGAGCACACCAAGGATCGACCAGCCGGGCCCCGCGGCAAGAAGCGCCAGCCACCATTTGCGATGGTCACTTTTGGTTTTTGGTTCGGGCAAAAACCGAAGAAAGTCGACCTGCTCACCGATCTGCGCAATGAGCGAGAAAACCACGCCCGAGGCCGCTCCAAACATCAAAAGGCGGGAGGTGTCAGATGCCTCCTGAGGCCCCGAAAACGACGTCCAATTGTCGATGTCATAGCCAACGAAGGCCAGAAAAACGAATGGGAGAATATGGAGCAGCACCCAGAGCGGTTGCGTCCATGTCTGGAAGGTCGAGATTTTTGAAAACCCGTGGATCACCAGCGGAATAACCAAGAGCGAGCTGACCACATAGCCCAGAAAAAGCGGCACCCCGAGGGTGAATTCCAACGCTAAAGCAAGGATTGCCGCCTCAAGGGCAAAGAAAATGAAGGTGAATGACGCGTAGATGAGCGATGTTATGGTCGACCCGATATAACCAAACCCCGCGCCACGCGTCATCAGGTCGATATCGAGGCCGTAGCGCGCCGCATAATAAGATATCGGCAGCCCCGTCAAAAACAGGATCGCACCCACCATCATGATTGCGACAATGGCGATATCAAAGCCGTAGGTGAGGGTTATTGCCCCGCCAATGGCCTCCAGAGCTAAGAAAGAGATTGAGCCAATCGCGGTGTTTGCAACCCGACCATAGCTCCAACGCCGCGCGTGCCGCGCCGTGAAGCGCAGGGCAAAGTCTTCCATCGTCTCGTTGGCAACCCAACGATTATAGGTACGCTTCTCTCGCGTCGCCCCAAGCGTCCTCGCCATGTTGTTGTCCTTATAGCCGGGCGCATCTCGCAAGCTTGGCCGGTGCCGCCGCTTGCGCCCCAAATGCCCCCAATCAGAGTCTCGACGATCCTAATGCGCAGAACGCGCAGGGGTATACGTCATTTGACGTATACTGCACCGCAGCAATCGCCTCGATGCTCGTTTGTGGGGGGCGAGCCAGAATCGCCCATTCTTTAAGCGCTTTGCGAAGGAGGCGACATGTCAGACGATACGTCCAACAAAAAATTCAAAGGGTTAAGCCGCCGTGAGGTTTTGGCCGGGGGCACCGCGATGAGTGCCGCGTTGTTCCTGCCAAAAGACCTGAGAGCGGCTGATTTCCCAACTGCGGAGATAAACACGACAGGCCTGGCCGTCACAGACGACACCGTCACAATCGGCATTTTGCACTCTGTCACAGGCACAATGGCGATCTCAGAAACTGGCTCCGTTCAGGCTGAAAAGCTCGCGATCGACCAGATCAATGCGCAAGGCGGCATCCTGGGCCGCAAGATCGAATACATCCAAGAAGACGGCGCCTCCGATTGGCCGACATTCGCCGAAAAAGCGCGCAAACTGCTGGTCAACGACAAAGTTGCCTCCGTCATGGGCTGCTGGACCTCCGCCAGCCGCAAAGCGGTTCTGCCTGTCTTTGAACAGCACAATGGCTTCCTTTACTACCCTACCTTCTATGAAGGCCTCGAAGAGAGCCCGAACGTCATCTACACCGGCCAAGAGGCCACACAGCAGATCATCGCGGGCCTGGATTGGGTCAACCAGACCAAAGACGCAAAAAGCTTCTATCTGCTGGGCTCTGATTACATCTGGCCGCGTACCTCGAACAAGATCGCGCGCAAGCATATCGAGAACTTCATGGAGGGCTGCAAAGTCGTGGGTGAGGAATACTATCCGCTCGGCCACACGCAGTTTAACTCCGTCATCAACAAGATCCGCCTGCGCAAGCCGGACGTGATCTACGCGATCGTTGTGGGCGGCTCTAACGTGGCCTTCTACAAGCAGCTTATCGCGGCGGGCATCGACCCGGCGGCAGAGAAGCCGATTGTTCTGACCATCTCGGTGACCGAGGACGAAATCCGCGGCATCGGCGGCGAAAACATCGAAGGCGCCTACGCCTGCATGAAGTACTTCCAATCGCTTGAGAATGAAAACAACCTCAAGTTTGTGGAAGAATTCAAGAAGATGTGGGGCGATGACATCGTGATCGGCGATGTGACGCAAGCCGCATATCTCGGCCCATGGCTGTGGAAAGCGGCCGTCGAGAAAGCCGGCAGCTTCGACGTGGACAAAGTGCGCGAAGCCTCACCCGGCATCGAGCTGACCACCGCGCCCGAGGGCTACGTGAAAGTGCACGAAAACCATCATCTCTGGTCCAAAACCCGTGTCGGTCGCGCGCAGGCCGATGGGCAATATGAAGTGGTGTTTGAGACCGCAGACTTGGTGGAGCCGGATCCGTTCCCGGAAGGCTACCAGTAAGCACCTGCTGTTTGGCGACCCGGTGCCAGGCCGGGTCGCCTCCCTGCTTTTTCTACGCTTTTTGTCCATCAGGAGCTGTCTGATATGTTTGCCGACTATTCTTGGCCCGAGCTGGGCGCGATTTTCGCGATGCAAGGCTTTGCCGGCCTGATCCTCTTTTCCGTGTTCGTGCTGATGGCGCTTGGTCTGGCGATTATCTTTGGCCAGATGGGCGTCATCAACATGGCCCATGGGGAGTTCATGATCCTCGGTGCCTATGTCACTTACCTGATGTCCAACTTCTTTGCTGACTACATGCCCGCCCTGTTCGGGATGTACTTTTTTGTGGCGATGTTTTTCGCCTTCATTGCTTCCGGCGCGCTCGGCCTTTTGGTCGAGTGGTCGATCATCCGGCATCTCTACAAGCGCCCGCTCGACACGCTTTTGGCCACTTGGGGCCTGAGCCTGATCTTGCAGCAAGTGTACCGCAGCGTCTTCGGCGCGCGCGAGGTCGGTGTGTCTATACCTGATTGGATGATGGGGTCGCTGCCCGTGACCGATCTGGTCGAAATCCCCATCAACGGCATTTTCGTCATGGTCCTCGCAATCTGCATCTCCATGGGGGTCTACATCATGATGTACCGCTCAAATTGGGGCAAACAGGTGCGCGCGATCAACAATAACCGGGTCATGGCCGGGGCCGTCGGCATCAACACCGCTTGGACCGACCGGCTGACCTTCGGCATTGGCTGCGGCGTCGCCGGGGTCGCGGGCTCTGCCTTCACTATGATCGGCTCCACCGGTCCGACGGCGGGCCAGCTTTACATCGTCGACACGTTCCTCGTGGTCGTCTTTGGCGGCACCGCGTCCCTTCTGGGCACCATCGCCTCGGCCTTCTCGATCTCTCAGGCGCAGTCGATCATGGAGTTCTTCCTCTCCGGCTCGATGGCCAAGGTTCTGACCTTGCTGGTGATCGTCGGCATCCTGATGATCCGTCCGCAAGGCCTCTTCGCCATGAAACTGCGTAAGTAAGGAACGTTACCCATGCAATCTTCCGCATTCATGTCCCGCAAAGAGGTGATCGCCTTCGCCATCCTGGCGCTCGTGATCTTCCTGATCCTGCCCACGATGCTCGACAGCTTCCGGCTGAACCTCTTTGGCAAATATCTCACCTACGCATTTGTCGCGGTTGGCCTGTCGCTCTGCTGGGGCGCCGGTGGCATCCTAAGCCTCGGGCAGGGCGTATTCTTCGGTCTCGGCGGCTATTGCATGGCAATGTTTCTGAAGCTCGAGGCCTCCACGCCTGAGAACACCTCCATCCAGTCCACACCCGGTATTCCCGACTTCATGGACTGGAACCAGCTCACGGAAATCCCGGTCTGGTGGCAGCCATTTTATTCGCTGCCGCTCGCGCTTATTGCGGTGGTGCTGGTGCCGGTCGTCTTCGCCTTCATCATTGGCGTTGCGATGTTCACCCGCCGCGTTGGTGGCGTCTATTTCGCCATTATCACGCAGGCATTCGCCGCGATCCTGACGATCCTGATCATCGGCCAGCAGGGCTACACCGGCGGCGTCAATGGCATCACCGACCTGCGCACGTTGCTGGGTTGGGACATCCGCACCGATGACGCCAAAACGACGCTTTATTTCGTCAACGGCGTCCTCCTTTTTGCGGTGTTGTTCATCGCGCAATATGTGCGCCGCTCGAAGCTGGGCAGGTTGCTGATCGCAATGCGAGATCAGGAAGACCGCGTGCGGTTCTCGGGCTACAACATCGCCAATTTCAAGGTGTTCATCTTCTGCCTCGGCGCGGCCTTTGCGGGCATCGGGGGGGCCATGTTCACGCTGCAGGTAGGCTTCATGTCACCAACGTTGGTGGGCATCGTGCCTTCCATCGAGATGGTCATTTTCTGCGCCGTTGGCGGCAGGCTGTCCATCGTCGGCGCGGTCTATGGCGCGCTCTTGGTCAACTGGGCAAAAACCACCTTCTCCGAAAGCTTCCCCGAGCTGTGGCTGCTCGGTCTCGGCGGGCTCTTTATCGCGGTGGTGATGCTGTTCCCGAACGGTCTGGCCGGCGTCTGGAACGAGCATATCGAGCCGCGGCTGCTGAAGCTTTTCAAGAAATCCGACGCGGGGCCCGATGCGCCTGAAACCGTCGCTCAACGTACCCCCGCGGAGTAGCCTATGTCAGAACAAATGATCCTTGAGGTCGAGGACCTCACCGTTTCTTTCGATGGGTTCAAGGCGGTCGATGCGCTTAACCTCTATATCGAGAAAAACGCCTGCCACGTCATAATCGGCCCAAACGGCGCAGGAAAAACCACTGTGCTGGACCTGATCTGCGGGCGCACTAAAGCTACTGGCGGCAAGGTGAAATTCAAGGACAAAGACCTGCTCTCAATGCGCGAGGACCAGATCGTGCATGCCGGGGTCGGGCGCAAGTTTCAAACGCCCTCGGTCTATGAGGATCTCACCGTCTTCGAAAACCTCGAGCTGAGCTACCCAAAGGGTCACGGTGTTTTTGGCGCTCTTGCCTTCAAGCGCGACACTGCCGTGCGGTCCCGCATCAAAGAGATTGCGGAGACGATCTTTCTCGACGACCAGCTCGACGAGAAAGCCGCCTTCCTCAGTCACGGCCAGAAGCAATGGCTCGAGATCGGGATGCTGCTCATCCAAGACCCCGAACTCTTGATGCTGGATGAGCCCGTCGCGGGAATGTCCGTCGCCGAGCGCAAAAAGACCGCCGAGCTGTTGAACCGCATCATCCATGACCGCTCCGTCATCGTGATCGAACATGACATGGGCTTCGTCGAGGACATCGCCACCCGCGTGACGGTGCTGCATCAGGGCAAAACCCTGTCCGAAGGGTCCATGGAGAAAGTCCAGAACGACCCGAAGGTCGTTGAAGTTTACCTTGGCCATTGAAGGACCGCTGACATGCTGAACGTCAAATCATTGCACGCGGCCTACGGGCAAAGCGAGGTGTTGCACGGGATTGATCTCGACGTGGCCCCCGGTGAAATCGTGGCCATCATGGGCCGCAACGGGATGGGCAAAACCACCCTGATGAAGACGCTGATGGGCATTGTCCCTGAGAAAAGCGGCGACATTGCTGTGGGGGACCAGCCGGTCACGGGCCTCACATCCCACAGGCGCGTCGCCAAAGGCATCGGCTACGTCCCGCAGGGCCGGATGATCTTTTCGTCGATGACCGTGCAGGAAAATGTCGAGACCGGCCTCACCGTTACAAACAGCAAAACCGTGCCGGAAGACATCTACGAGATGTTCCCGGTCCTGTTGGAGATGAAGAACCGCCGCGGCGGCAACCTGTCAGGCGGGCAACAACAACAGCTCGCCATTGCTCGCGCACTTGCGTCCAACCCAAAGGTGCTGCTGCTCGATGAGCCGACCGAGGGCATTCAGCCTTCGATCATTCGTGAAATGGCGCGCACGCTTCGAAAAATCCGCGACCAAAAAGGCCTCAGCATCATCGTGTCTGAGCAGGTGCTCAGCTTCGCGCTCGATGTGGCCGACCGCGTGATGGTGATCGAGAATGGTCGCTTCGTCCATGACAGCCCGCGCGACGGTATCGACGAGGCCAAGGTCTCGAAATTTCTATCTGTCTAATCAAACCAACCTTGGAGGACTAAAATGCCAGATACTCTTCAAACCCCATCTGCAGCCTATGCAGCCGATACGTTGATCACGGTCGATCTCGACGAAAGCCCACATACTAACGAGAAGATCCATAACCGCTGGCATCCCGACATCCCAATGGTCGAATGGGTCGACCCCGGTGATGACTTTGTCGTCGAAGCCTATGATTGGACCGGTAGCCAGATCGCAAATGACGACGACGCTTCGGATGTACGCGATGTGGAGTTACCGCAGGTTCACTACCTCTCCGGTCCTATCGGTGTGCGCGGCGCGATGCCGGGCGATCTACTGGTTGTTGAACTTTTGGACGTCGGACCACTGAACCGGAGCCAATGGGGCTTCAATGGCGTCTTTTCAAAAAACAACGGTGGCGGCTTTTTGCAAGAGCAGTTCCCAACGGCGCAGAAATCCATCTGGGACTTCAAGGGCATGTTCACCACGTCGCGTCACGTCCCGGGCGTGCGCTACGCCGGCCTTATCCACCCCGGTCTGATCGGGACTTTGCCAGACCGCAAAATGCTGGATGCTTGGAACACGCGTGAAAAAGCGCTGTTTGATACCAATCCGACGCGGGTGCCTGCCCTTGCCGAGTTGCCCAACACCCAAGCGGCCCATATGGGCAAAATGACGGGTGACGCCCGAAGCGCTGCGGCAGCAGAAGCTGCCAGGACCCTGCCGCCACGTGAAAACGGCGGCAACTGCGACATCAAAGACCTCAGCCGAGGGTCTATCTGCTACTTCCCGGTCTTCGTCGAAGGCGGCGGTCTTTCAATGGGCGACACACATTTCAGTCAAGGCGATGGTGAGATCACTTTCTGTGGCGGCATCGAGATGGCCAGCTGGCTGCATGTCAAAGTCAGCATCATCAAAGACGGGATATCCAAGTACGGCGTCAAGAACCCTATGTTCAAGCCGTCACCGATCACGCCAAAATATGATGACTACCTGATCTTCGAGGGCATTTCGGTCGATGAGGATGATAACCAACACTATGTCGACATGACCGAGGCTTACCGTCAGGCATGCCTGAACGCGATCAATTACATGACCAAGTTCGGCTACTCACGTGAGCAAGGCCTCGCAATCCTTGGAACGGCACCGGTGCAAGGACATGTCTCCGGAATCGTGGATTATCCAAACGCATGTGCGACCCTGTGGCTGCCAACAGATATCTTTGAAGGCGATCTGATGCCGGGTCCAGACGGCCCAACGAAGTATCTTGATGGGTCCATCGACATCCCAACCGCACCTGATCTCTAAAACACAGGTTCACGGCCTTGATCAGGGCCGTGAACCCTCTCGCAAAAGGAATCCAGATGCCACTTTACGACTATACCTGCGCCGAACATGGTGTTTTTCAGGAAATGGCTCCACTCAGCCGTTTTAGTGAGCCTTGCGCCTGCCCAATCTGCGGCACCATGTCGAAACGCGCCCTGACAGTTCCACAATTGTCAGTCGTTGCTCCGATAGCTCGGAAGGCGCACGCTATCAACGAACGCTCCGCCGACAGTCCAAAGCGCGCTAAGGCCAACGGGCTGACACCCAACGGGCCTAGAATTCGCAGCAAAGCACGTACAGCCGCAGATGGCTCAAAATCAATGCCATCAGCGCGGCCTTGGATGCTTTCACACTAGACTGTTTTTTGGATCGGTAGGTGAGCGCAAAAGGCTAGTATTGGTGGGCGGGCGCATGTTCTTGTCGCGCCGGAGTTGGCGTGCCAGATGCGTTGGGTACTAACCTTTCGATGACAGCCACGTCTCGAACAAATCGGTGGCGGGTGTATCGTTGCCAAAACCCCTGTAACCACAGCGCCCGACAAGCCGTCATACGCAAATATGCGGACAGTCTTGTCCCTGAACGAACCAAGGGCCGCAGTTTTCACTGCAGCCCTTTGTTTTCCAACTGGAGCGGGCGATGAGATTCGAACTCACGACCCTAACCTTGGCAAGGTTATGCTCTACCCCTGAGCTACGCCCGCATCCGTTGGTGAAGCGTGAAATATAAACTCCCGCCTCATCCTGCAAGGGCTAAATCGGTATTTTTGAAATTTTCCCAAAGGGCGCGCCGATCAGATTTCGATTGGGCTCTCAGGTTCTGGTGTCTCCGGTGCAGGTGTGGTCTCAGGCGCCTTTCGCCGGATGATGATGTCGCCGTTTGGCAGCACCTCCGGGGGATGGTAGCGATCCAGGTCACGCAGCTGATCGCCAAGCTGGTCGACGAAAGGGGTCACTTCCTCTTCGAACTGCCCAAACAGCTCACGCAGACTGTCGGCCAAACCCTCAAACCCTTCAAAAATGGGGGCTTGCGGTTGCTCGGCATGGCTGTCGGCCATAGCGCAAAATGGCAGGGTGCAGAGAAGGAGAGGGGCAATAACATGTCTCATATGCCCTACATAAGGGCTTAGAGGTCAATATCCAAACTCACCGGGAAATGGTCGGATGCGGTCAAAAGCGCTTTGCGCAGCGCGGGCGTGTTCCAGCAGGCCGGATCGTCAAACGGGTGCCAGATGTGCCAAGACGGCGACTTAGTGGCCAGATCAGGCGAGACCATTATGTAGTCGAGCAGAGCGTTCAGATAGCGGTTCTCGGTCTTCAGGAAAAACCGTGAGGTAGAGCGCGCCGTGCCGATCCGGCGCGACAAGGCATCGCGCGCATGGGGATCAAACATCTCGGACGGGGCCTCGCCCATGACGATCTCAACGCTGGAACGGCCAAAGAGCTTTTCATACTCGTCCAGCCCCGGACCATCGTTAAAATCGCCCAAAACAACTGTCATGTCCCCCGCCGCCAAATGCGTGTCGACCCGTTCTCGCAGCCAAATGCATTGCGCGAGCTGCTTGCGCCGGTTGGCGATCGACAATCGGATGACCGCATCGGGGGTGCGGGCGCCATGCGGAGCTTTGGATTTCATATGCGCCCCGATCAGCCGCAACGCCGCGCCGCCTTTGAGCGTAAGCGCAACCTCCAGCGGTGGCTTGGAAAACTTGACGTGATCTTGTTGGTCATCAATGTCGAGATCGATGTGGAACGCGCCGTCAAAGCGCGGCGCCTCACCTTTGGCGCCCTTTGCAGGGCCCAGCGGGTCGTGCCGGGCGCTCATCACATCAGGGTCATAAAGCAGCGCAATTTCCTGCTGTGTGTCATTGGGAAAGCCCATCAGCGCGGCGCGCGCGCGCAACCCAAAGCGTTTGGCGAATGTCTCCAACGCGGCCACGCCGCTGCGTTTCGGGCTGGTATCAGGGGCCTCAACGACCATAACCGCATCTGCGTCCAACGCCTGAAAGACAACACCCAGGGCGGCGGTCTGCTGCGCCTTGGTCACATCACGCCGGCCCGACCAACTGTCATCATCGACCAGCCGCCCGTCCTCATCGAAAAGATGCGCGAACCACTCAACATTGTAAGTTGCCAGCCTCACGCGGCTTTGCCCGAGATCTCTTCCCAGGCGCGATTAATCAGAACGAGGCGCTTTTCGGCCAGTCGCACGGCTTCTTCCGGCAATCCGCGCGCCATCATCTGGTCAGGGTGAGTCTCGCGCACCAGGGCCCGCCAGAGTTGGCGCACCTCCTCCAGCGACATTTTCGGATCGGCGCCCAAAATCACGTAAGGGTCGTGGTCGGCATCAGGCACGTAACGCGCGCGGAGCGTCTTAAACTCGGCGCCCGTCATGCCAAAAATCTCCGCCACCAAGGCCAAAAAAGCGTCCTCAGCCTCGTGGTAATTGCCGTCCGCGACCGCGATGTGAAACAGCCCCTCCATCAGGTCAAACAGCGTGTCATGGCGGTCGTCAAACATAGCCGCAATCTTGCGGGCGTAGCTGTCGAACCCGGCCACATCCTGACGCGCAAGGTTAAAGACCCGCGCGGCATTCGGCTCGTCGCGTTCGGGGATGGTGAAAACCTCGCGAAACGCGGCAACCTCATTGCGGGTCACAAGCCCGTCCGCCTTTGCCATTTTTGCGCCCAGGGCCACGACCGCAATGGTGAAGGCGACTGTGCGCTCTGGTTCCGCCAAAAGGCGGTCAAAAACGGCAGCGAGCCCTTCGCCATTGGCAAGAGCGGCAAGCGCTTCAGCGATGCGTTCCCAAATCGACATGGTGGCCAAGCTACCTGAACGCAACGGGAATGTCAGAGGCTTTTCTGCATCAACACAAGATCGAGAGGACGCCCGAATTTATCCCCAATTTCAGGGAGATGGCCAACCTGGACATAGCCAAGACGCGTATGAAACCGCTGCGCCGCGTCATTCTCTCCCGAGATGCCCGCAACCAAAACCCGCACGCCCTGCGCACGGGCCGCATCCTCTAGCGCCTTCATCAGGGCGGCGCCCAACCCGTGACCGCGGGCTTGTTGCGCCAGACAGATCGAATGCTCCTTCACACGTGCATATCCCGCCCCGGATCGAAAGGGTCCAAAACTGGCAAAAGCCACGATTTCAGAGCCGTGCTCCGCAACGAGATAGGCGTCCGCGGCCTCAATGGCGGCGACAAGGTCATCAACCGTTTTCTCGTCGGGCAAAAAGGTGATCGTCGTGTCGCGGATGATCTGGTTGTAAATCGGCGCAATACCGGCTGCGTCCTCAGCGCGGGCGGTCCGAATAATGGCGGTCATTCCAGCCGCACCTCGCCGTCAGGCCCATCAAAAATTGCTACCAATTTTGGGACCTCGGCTGGCATGAACTGCACGCTGTCGCGCGGCATCATCGGGCCCAGCAGCTCCGCCATCTCGGCGGCGTCCGGGTGATGCAATGTCAAACGCAGCAGCCGCAACCCGCTGTCAGGCAAGGTCTGGGTCGGATGCGCCGCACCCTGCCATTCGATGATCGCGGGCGCCCAGCCATCCCAAGGCAGAACCCCGTCATCTGGCACAGCCATTTTCCAGCGCAGATCGCCTCGCGTCAGCGAAATCGGGCGGCCAAAGCCAACGGGCAGCGCGGCCAGCGTCGCGTCTATATCGTCACATCTCACGATCCAATTGGTCAGCCGCGCACGACCGGAAAAATTGTCGATGTTAAACCAGCGGGGACGGCCGGGCGCAGGGGCGTCCGGGTTGATCGCAATCAGCTCAAAGTAAAAATCAGGGCCCATGCCGGTCAGCCGATTATGCGTGCCCATATCTGGATGCTGGCCTGCGACCGGCAAGGGCGCGCCAAGCTGCGCTTCCAGCTCCGGCGTCGCGCTGCCCAAAGCGTCGCAGCTGACAGCAATATGGTCGAGGATAAGCGTCGTCATTTCCAAACCCTACGCCGCGCTTGCCAAAGCCGCAATGCGCGGGCAGAACGCGGGGATGATAGACCTGACCGACCAGAAAAAGGCCGCGCGCAAAGCCGCCTTCGCCCGCCGTAAAGCGGCCCGCAGCGCCGAGGCGGATGCACAAGCGGTGGCACAACTGATTTCGGTCCTGATGCCCCACAAGGGACAGCCGATGGCGGGCTACATGCCCATCCAGACCGAGGTCGACCCACGCCCCGCCATGGCCGCCTTGCAGGCCTTCGGACCCGTTGGCGTGCCGGTCATCGAGGGGGAGGGGCAGCCGCTTCGCTTCAAGGCATGGTCGCCTGAGGCAGACATGATCGACGGGCCTTTTGGTGCAAAAATTCCTGCCGAAGGCGCCTGGGTCACACCGCAAGTCGTCATCGTGCCCTTGGTGGCTTTCACCCGCGACGGGCACCGTTTGGGCTATGGCGGGGGGTTCTACGACCGGACCCTCGAAGGTCTGCGCGCAAGCGGGCCGGTGACGGCCATCGGCTACGCCTATGCCGGGCAGGAAGCCGGAGCGCTTCCGATGGAGCCAACGGATCAACCGCTCGATCTGATTGTGACTAATCAGGGCATCATCACCCCCTAATTTCATTGCGTGCAGGCGGTACAAGGCGTAGGCACAACGTATGAAACTGCTCTTTTTAGGCGATGTTATGGGCCGGTCTGGCCGCGCCGCGATCACCGATCAATTGCCAAAACTGCGCGCAGCGTGGGGGTTGGATTTCGTCGTGGTCAATGGCGAGAACGCCACCAATGGCGCGGGGCTGTCAGCCGCGCATGCGCAGGCTTTGCTGGCTGCGGGCGCTGATTGCGTTACCTTGGGCGATCACGCCTTTGATCAAAAAGAGATGCTCAGCTTCATAACGGAGGAGCCACGCATCCTGCGCCCGCTCAACTTTGCCAAGGGCGCTCCGGGTGCGGGCGCGCGCGTATTTGAGGCAACCCGCGGGCGCAAAGTTCTGGTCAGCCAGGTTCTGGGCCAGGTCTTTATGAAACGCGCCTATGAGGACCCGTTCGGCCAGATTGAAACAGCGCTGAAAACCCACATTCTGGGCGGCGCGGTGCAAGCCTCCATCGTCGATATACATTGCGAAGCTACGTCAGAGAAAATGGCCATGGGCCATTGGTGCGACGGGCGCGCCTCTGCTGTGATTGGCACGCATACCCATGTCGCAACCGCTGATGCGATGGTGCTGCCGGGAGGCACGGCCTACCTGACCGACGCTGGTATGTGCGGCGATTATAACTCTGTCATCGGCATGGAGAAGGCGGAGCCGATGCGTCGTTTCGTGACTGGCATGGTCAAAGGCCGCTTCGTGCCGGCGGGGGAGGAGGCCACGTTGAGCGGGCTCTACATCGAAACCGATGATCGCACCGGCAAGGCCACAAAAGCCCTGCCAGTGCGCCAAGGCGGGCGGCTGCAGCCGTCGGGCCCCGGACCGGTATGACTTTGGTTTAAACCATGCGCGAAAAGCTGTTTCTATTTTCGGCACTCATCGTCTTCGGGGCAGGGTGGGGCATCACCCAGCCTCTGAGCAAAATCGCCGTCAGCGAGGGCTATCGCCATTTCGGTTTGATCTTTTGGCAGCTGGCGCTTGCCAGCATTCTCATGGCCGCAATCGCCTTGGCCACGCGGCGCAAGCTGGTTCTCAGCGCGCCTGCGTTTCGGGTCTATCTGATCATAGCGCTCATCGGCACGGTTCTGCCAAATGCGGCGAGCTATCAGGCGGCCGTCCATTTGCCCTCAGGCATCTTGTCCATTTTGCTGTCGCTCGTGCCGATGCTCGCCCTGCCGGTCGCACTTGTCCTCGGCAATGACCGGTACGAGCCGGGCCGCCTCATTGGTCTGGCGCTTGGCCTTGTCGCCGTGCTGATGATTGCTTTGCCGGAAACGAGCTTGCCAGACCGGGCCATGCTTGCCTTCTTGCCGCTTGCGTTGGTTGCCCCATTTTTTTACGCGTTTGAGGGCAATTACGTCGCCCGATGGGGCACGGCTGGTCTGGACGCAGTACAAGTCATGCTCGGCGCCTCACTCACCGGGTTGGTCATAGCGCTGCCTTTGGCGGTCTTCAGTGGGCATTGGATCGACCCGCGCCCACCTTGGGCACTGCCCGACTATGCGCTTATGGCCAGTTCTGTCATCCATGGGCTTGTTTATACTGGATATGTTTGGATCGTCGGGCGCGCTGGGGCCGTGTTCGCGGCGCAAGTGGCGTACCTCGTTACGGGCTTCGGGGTGCTATGGGCGATGCTGCTTTTGGGCGAGCGCTATTCGCTCTGGGTTTGGGGCGCATTTGCTGTCATGATCCTCGGAATGGCGCTTGTCCAGCCGCGCGCCCGTGATGACGCAACCCACTGAGTTCAAACACGTCCAATGGATCTGTTCGCCTTTGACCAAACCACACAAGCGATCATCGCGCTCTGCGTTGTCGCTGGCATGTTCGTGCTGTTTCTGCGCGAGGCTTACCCGACCGAGGTGGTCGCTTTGGGCGGGGTGGCGGTTTTGCTGGTCACGGGGGTCTTGCCCTATCAGGCGGGCCTGAGCGTCCTGTCAAACCCCGCGCCCTGGACAATTGCCGCGATGTTCATTGTCATGGGCGCGCTGGTGCGCACCGGCGCGCTTGACTGGTTCACCCAAATTGCCGACCGCAATGCGGCGACCCGGCCCGCCTTGGCCATCGGAGCGCTCATGGCCTTCGTGGTTGTGGCCTCCGCGATCGTGTCCAATACCCCCGTCGTGGTCGTTATGATCCCGGTCTTTGTTCAGCTGGCCAAAACCATGGGCATGTCGTCCTCCAAGCTGTTGATCCCGCTCAGCTATGGCGCGATCCTGGGTGGCACGCTGACCTTGATCGGCACCTCCACCAACCTGCTCGTCGACGGCGTCGCGCGCGAGGGCGGGTTGGAGCCGTTCACCATATTCGAGGTCACCCCATTGGGGTTGATCCTGGTCGTGTGGGGCATGATCTACCTGCGGTTCATCGGCCCGAGATTGCTGCCGGAACGTGCAAGCATGGCCTCGCTCCTGTCCGACAGCAGCAAGAAAAAGTTTTTTACCGAGGCCGCGATCCCCCCCGACAGCAATCTCGTCGGAAGGGAGGCCACGGATGTCCAACTCTTCAAGCGCCCCGGGGTCCGCCTGATCGACGTGGTGCGCGGCGATCTCTCCCTCCGCCGCAGCCTGAAAGACGTGACACTCGAGGTCGGAGACCGAGTAATCCTGCGCACGGAAATGTCTGAGCTGCTGTCGCTGCAAGCCAACAAGCAGCTCAAACGCGTCGACCAGCTTTCCGCCGTGGAAACCGCGACCGTCGAGGTTCTGATCACCCCCGGCGCGCGGATGGTCGGGCGTGCACTTGGCGCGCTCCGGCTGCGCCGCCGCTACGGCGTCTACACTTTGGCCGTGCATCGCAGCAATCAAAACATCGGCCAGCAGCTTGATGATCTGGTCGTCCGCGTCGGCGACACGCTGCTTCTGGAGGGCGCGCCCGAAGACATTGCTCGGCTCGCCGCGGATATGGGCCTCGTCGACGTGGCGCATCCGACCGCGCGTGCCTTCCGCCGCACCCATGCCCCGATCGCGATCCTGGCGCTTTTTGGGCTGGTGGGGCTGGCGGGTCTGGGCGTCGCCCCGATCTTTTTGCTCTCGATATTGGCCGTGGCACTTGTCCTGTTGACCCGCTGCATCGACGCTGAGGAGGCATTCGGCTTCGTCGACGGCAGGCTCCTGTCGCTTATCTTCGCGATGCTCGCAGTGGGCGCGGCGCTGGAGGCGTCCGGCGCGGTCGCGCTCATCGTTGAGGCGCTCGCGCCCTATATGATGGGGCTGCCGCCGTTCCTGATCATCTGGGCCGTCTATCTGCTGACCTCCGTTCTGACGGAGCTTGTGTCAAACAACGCGGTCGCCGTCGTTGTCACCCCGATTGCAATCGGGCTCGCTAGCGCGGTTGGCATCGATCCGCGCCCGCTGGTCGTGGCCGTTATGGTCGCGGCCTCTGCCAGTTTTGCCACGCCAATAGGGTATCAGACCAATATGCTGGTCTACGGGCCCGGAGGTTATAAGTTTACAGATTTCATGAAGGTCGGTATCCCGCTTAACCTCAGCATCGGGATCCTCGCATCGGCGGTCATCCCGTTCCTGTGGCCATTGTAAGAGGACCTTATGCGCCGAGTCATTCCGCTGCTTCTGCTGGTGGTCACGCTGCCAAGTTGTGACTGGTTTTTGGACCGCGCGCTCAACCGGCCCGACAGCACCATAACCCTGCCGCCGCCTCCGCCGGAGCGGCTGGTGGCCCCCGTCTTTGTGGTGGTTGATGGCAACCGCATCATCGCCGAGATGGCTGACGGCGCCCAATGTGTAGGGCTCTCAGGTCAAGCACGGCCCGGCGCGGGTTGGACCGGCACCCTGCGCGAATGCGCCTATCCTTATACCTATGCCGTGGCCCTCGCGGCGGGCGCGCCGACCGGCGCAATCGCGCTACGCGAAGCCTTCGGTCCGCTCCTGCCCGCGGAGGATGGCGCGGTGCCCTTCCGCCCTGTGGCCGACGTGCGCATCACGGATAGCGCGGGCCAGGTCTACCGGTTTGAGTCCGCCGAAGGCTTCTAAAACCGCGCCTTCTCAAAACTTACCGCGCGCAAAATAAATGCTTCACTCTGTCAAACTGTCATGTAAATGTGACAGCCGAGTTAGGACAGAAGATGCAAAAAATTCGAAACATGGAGGAATTCGCGGCGCTGAGCGGTATCTCGCGCCCGACAGTTTCGAAATTCTTCAATGACCCGAACTCCGTGCGGACCAAGACCCGCGAACGCATCGAGCTCGCCCTCGAGAAATACGACTACCAACCCAATATTTTTGCCATCAACCAAAACCGAAAGCTGACCAAGAATATCGGGATCGTGGTTCCCTATCTAGTTGATCCGTTCTTTGCCGAGATCGCGCGCAATCTTGAACAACGCTGCATCGAGGCGGGGTTTCAACCGACGCTTTACTCTTCCCACGGGCAGGCCGATCACGAGGTCGAGGTGCTCAGCGACCTGCGGCGCTTGAAACCGGCAGGCGTGTTGCTTGCACCGCTGGGCCGGGCCTCCAACAAGACTGAGATCGAAAAATTTTGCAGCGACGTGCCGACCGTGTTTTTTGACAGCGCGCTCGCCGAGCTCGGCCTCGCGTTCATAGGCAGCGACAACCCGCAAATGTCGCGTCAGATTGTCGACTACCTGTGCCGCAGCGGCGAGCCTCCGTGTTTCATGGAGATGCGCACGCCCGCCAACCCAAACGCGAACAGGCGTCGCGACGCTTATGTCGCCGCGATGGAGCGGTTCGGACATAAGCCGCAGATCGTACAGGTTGCGGGCACTGGCTGGAATTTTGAGGAAATCGGGTATCGCTATGGCGGTAAGATCGTCGCACATGGTGGCTTTGCGACCAACACCGTGCTTTGCAGCAATGACCGGCTGGCAATTGGGCTGCTATCGGCCTGCTATGAGCAGGGGATTCGCGTGGGGATCGGCCCTGATTGCCAGATCCGTATCGCAGGGCAAGATGACCATCCGTTCTCACGTTTTACCTGTCCGCCTTTGACCACCGTGGCGCAGGACTATGACGCGATCTCGGCCAAGTCTTTGGAAACTTTGGTTAATGTGATCGAAGGCGGGTCTGTGGTTGAGCGCCGGTCGCTGTTTGATGGGCAGCTGGTGATGCGGCAGTCCGCCTAACTTAAATTTTGCGCGCGTAAAGTTTTATGTTGACGCCCGACTGAGCCTAGGGTTTACTGAGTTCACCACATCCAACTAGGGAGGATTCGGATGTCTATGAAGAATGCATTCTTCGCCGCGACAGCTATGTCGCTTGTTTCCGGTGCTGCTTTTGCAGACGGACACGCGAAAGAGCTTACAATTGCGATCGTGAACAACGGTCACATGATCAACATGCAAAAAGTTGCTGAAGCGTACACCGAAGAAACCGGTGTGAAGCTGAACTGGGTTTCGCTGGAAGAAGGCGTTCTGCGTGAGCAGGTTACGTCCGACACAGCAACCGGTGGCGGCCAGTACGACATCATCAACATCGGCATGCAGGAAGCACCTATCTGGGGCGCTGCTGGCTGGATCGAGCCACTGAACTTCGGCGCTGCCTACGATGCAGACGACATTCTGCCAGCCATCAAGGCAGGCCTGTCGCATGAAGGCACCATGTATGCCGCACCTTTCTACGGTGAAAGCTCCATGGTTATGTACCGCAAGGACCTGACTGACGCGGCTGGCGTGACCATCGCTGACAACGACAGCTGGGACAACGTGAAAGCAGCAGCCGCTGCGATGCACGACCCAGACAACGGCGTTTACGGTGCATGTCTGCGCGGCAAGCCAGGCTGGGGCGACAACATGGCGTTCGTCACAACTATGGTGAACTCCTTCGGCGGCGCATGGTTTGACGCAGATTTCAAACCAACCATCGATAGCGACGAGTGGAAAGCAGCCATCAACTTCTATGTTGATCTGCTGGGTTCTTACGGCCCTCCAGGCTCCGAAGGTAACTCCTTCAACGAAATCCTGGCGCTTTATAACGAAGGCAAATGCGGCATGTGGATCGACGCCACTATCGCGGCTTCTTTCCTTGAAGTTGACGGTGTTGCATACGCTCAGTCGCCAAACGCTGGTAACCCAGTAGGTGCGAACTGGCTGTGGGCTTGGGCCATGGCTGTGCCAGCCGGCACAGAGAACGCTGATGAAGCAAAAGCATTCATCGAGTGGGCAACGTCTAAAGAATACGTTCAGGCTGTTGGCAACCACCCAGAGTTCGGCTGGTCCAAAGTTCCAACTGGTCAGCGTGCGTCCACTTATGAGCTCGCTGAGTTCCAAGCGGTTGCTGGTTTCGCAGCTGCTGAAAAAGCAGCCATCGACTCCGCTGCTCCTGCGGCAACTGACCTGAAGCCTTACGTTGGCGTTCAGTTCGCAGCTATCCCAGAGTTCCCAGAAGTGGGCTCGGCTGTTGCACAGGAAATCGCTGCGGCTCTGTCCGGCGCGAAATCGGTTGACGATGCGCTTGCTGCGTCGCAAGCCGCCGCAGCCGCGATCATGGAAGAAGCAGGCTACTAAAGCCCCGCTTCAAAGTTTGGAAGGCCCGAGAAAATCGGGCCTTCCCACCAAACGACCTTTACCGCTGATCCGGTTACTATTATCGCGAAACCGTAAGCGGCCAAAAATCGACAATTTAGTAATATGAACAGAAACACTGCGAGCATTATGCTTCGCAAGGGGGGTCTCTCGTCATGTCTAACAGAACGCTTCCACGCATGCTTCAATCACCGGCGGTTATCTTACTGCTGATATGGATGATTGTGCCGCTATCGATGACGCTTTACTTTTCATTCATTCGCTATGTCTTGAACAGCCTGCGTCGCCCTGAGTGGACATCACCCTCATTGAGCAACTGGCGCGGCTTCGGGAATTACGAGTTCGTTCTCAAATCTAAAGACTTCCTGTTTGCGATCCAGAACAGCCTGTTGATTGTGTGCAGTATCCTTTTCCTGACTGTGATCCTTGGCGTTTTGATCGCCGTGCTGATCAACAAATCATTCCCGGGCCAAGGCATCGTACGCGTGCTTCTGATCTCACCCTTCTTTGTGATGCCCGCGGTGAACGCGGTTTTGTGGATCAACATGATCCTCGACCCCGTCTTGGGCCTTCAAGGCATCGCGGTCGCTGGTATCAACGAGACAATCGACGGGCTTAGAAACGCCCCGATCATAGGCAGCTTCTTCTCGCTCTGGCCGGAGTTTAACCCGATCTCGTTCCGCGCGACGCAAACCTCCGCCTACGCCGTCATCATGATGGTGACATGGCAGTGGACGCCCTTTGCGGTCCTGATCTTCATGACCTCGTTGCAATCCGAGGATCAGCAGCAAAAAGAGGCTGCTATTCTGGATGGCGCAAGTGCGTGGTCGCAGTTCCGCTTCCTGACGCTTCCGCACCTAGGCCGGCCAATGGCAATTGTTGTGATGATTCAGGCGATTTTCCACCTCTCGCTTTACGCCGAGATCGAGATTGTCAGCCGTGGGAACGGCAACAAGAACCTGCCGTACCTGATCGGTGAGTTTGCCAACAACAACATCGGTGCAGCAAGCGCCACCGGCATCTTTGCCGTCATCCTCGCCAACATCGTAGCCATCTTCTTGCTGCGCATGGTTGGCAAGACACTGATGGAATAGGGGGAACAACAATGGCTATTGTCGCACAAACCTCAAAATACGGGAAAGCCGGCCGGACCGTTCTGGCTTGGGCAGTTGGGCTTCTCTTCTTCTTCCCAATCTTCTGGCTCATTCTCACAAGCTTCAAAACTGACGCCGACGCGGTGAAACCGGAATACCTGATCTGGTTCACGCCAACGCTCGATAACTACCTCAACATGACCGAGAACTATGATTATTGGCGCTTCGCGACCAACTCGGTCATCACCTCGGTCTTCGCGACGATCTTTGCCCTCGTGGTTGGCGTCCCATGCGCATATGCCATGGCCTTCAACCCGACGCGGGCAACCAAGGACGTGTTGATGTGGATGCTGTCGACCAAAATGCTGCCAGCAGCCGCCGTGCTCTACCCGATGACCTTCCTGACCAAGAGCCTTGGCCTCTTTGACACCCACTTCATGGTCATCGTGGTGCTGTGCTTGATCAACCTGCCGATCGTGGTCTGGATGCTGTTCACTTACTTCAAGGAAATCCCAAAGGAGATCATTGAAGCAGGCCAAATGGACGGAGTGAACACATGGGGTGAGATCCGCGAAATCCTCATCCCGCTGGCTTGGGGCGGCATTGCCTCCACCGCGCTGCTTTGCTTCATCTTCTGCTGGAACGAGGCCTATTGGACTGTCCGGCTGACCACGACCGAAGCCGCAACGCTGTCAAAACTCATCGAAGGCAACCGCGCACCGGAAGGGCTCTTCTTTGGGCGCCTCTCTGCGGTGTCCGCCGCCGCTGTCGGCCCGATCATCGTCTTGGGCTGGTTCTGTCAAAAACAATTGGTCCAAGGTCTCACCTTCGGCGCCGTCAAGTAATTCCAGGAATAGGAAAACATTATGGGACGTATCGTACTTGAAAAAGTGACCAAGAGCTTCGGCGAGACACAAGTGATCCCGCCTTTGGACCTGACAATTGAAGACGGCGAATTTGCGGTCTTCGTCGGCCCCTCGGGCTGTGGTAAATCGACCTTGTTGCGCCTGATCGCGGGGCTGGAGGATTGCACATCCGGCACAGTGCTCATCGACGACGAAGATGTGACCGAGGTTTCGCCTTCCAAACGTGGGTTGTCGATGGTGTTTCAGACCTATGCGCTTTACCCGCATATGACTGTGCGCAAAAACATCGCCTTCCCGATGCGCATGGCAGGCATGAGCGAAGATGAGCAGAACAAGCGCATTGAAGCCGCCGCCCAATCGCTCAACCTGACCGACTATCTGGACCGCAAACCGGGCCAGCTTTCAGGTGGTCAGCGCCAGCGTGTCGCCATCGGCCGCGCCATTGTCCGCGACCCGTCCGCGTTTTTGTTTGATGAGCCGCTCTCGAACCTCGACGCCGCATTGCGCGTCGGTATGCGCCTTGAGATCACCGAGATGCACGAGCGCATGAAAACGACCATGATCTACGTGACCCACGACCAGGTCGAAGCCATGACCATGGCCAACAAAATCGTTGTGCTGCAAGCGGGCGTGATCGAACAAGTGGGCAGCCCACTTGAGCTGTATCACCGCCCCCGCAACAAGTTTGTGGCCGGGTTTATCGGCAGCCCGAAGATGAACCTGATCGAAGGGGGAGAGGCCAAGAAACACGACGCCGCAACCATCGGCATTCGGCCTGAGCATGTCGACGTTTCAACAACGGACGGCCTGTGGAAAGGTACCGTGGGCGTCGCTGAGCACTTGGGTTCGGACACGTTCATCCACATCCACGGCGTTGAAGGGTGCGACCCAATGACTGTACGCGCCGCGGGTGACGTGTCATTTAAACATGGCGACGCCGTGTATCTGACCCCAGACGCTTCTCAAATCCACAAATTCGACGATAAGGGTTTGCGCATCGAATGAGGCTAAGCGGAAAGACAGCGCTGATCACCGGCGCCGCCCAAGGCATCGGTCTTGCGTTCGCGAAGGCCTACGCTGCCGAGGGCGCGCGCGTGGCGATTGGCGATATCAACCTGCCTTTGGCAAAGCAGGTCGCGCAAGAGCTCGGTGCGGGCACAATTGCTGTTGAGATGGATGTCTCAAACCAAGCCAGTATCGACGCTGCGGTGGCACAAACGGTCTCTGAACTTGGTCAGATCGACATTCTGATCAACAACGCTGCCATTTTCACAGCCGCCCCTTTGGCCGAGATCACCCGCGATGACTACGCCCGCGTGTTCGACATCAATGTCGCGGGCTGCCTGTTCACGATGCAAGCTGTCGCGCAGCACATGATCGCGCGCCGACAGGGCGGCAAAATCATCAACATGGCCAGCCAGGCTGGTCGCCGCGGCGAGCCGCTCGTTGCCGTTTATTGCGCCTCCAAGGCGGCCGTGATTTCGCTGACCCAATCGGCCGGCCTCAACCTGATCGAACACGGCATCAACGTGAACGCCATCGCGCCCGGCGTCGTTGACGGTGTGCATTGGGACGGGGTCGATGCCTTCTTTGCCAAATATGAGAAAAAGGCGCCCGGCCAGAAAAAGGCCGAAGTGGGCGCCGCCGTGCCCTTTGGCCGCATGGGCCGGGCTGAGGATCTGACCGGCATGGCCGTGTTTTTGGCCTCACCCGAGGCCGATTATGTTGTGGCGCAAACTTACAATGTCGATGGCGGGAATTGGATGAGCTGATGAACAAACTCGCAAAGCCTCACACGCCGGTCGTCTTGTCAAACGCGACTCTTTCGGACCTGCCGGACGGCGTTCTGCGCCCAACCTATGACCGCAGCGCGCTCACGCCTGGCATCGTTCATATTGGGCTTGGCAACTTTCACCGCGCCCACCAGGCATGGTATTTGCACCGTCTGATGCAGGACGGGCAGGCGCTCGATTGGGCCATAATCGGCGCGGGCGTGCGACCGGGGGATGCTGTCATGCGCGACCGGCTTGCGGCGCAAGACCACCTCACCACATTGGTCGAGCTTGATCCAGATGGCACCGCGATCGAGGTCACGGGTGCCATGATCGACTTTTTGCCCATCGAGCCCCACAATGGCGCGCTCATCGCCTGCCTATCGCGCCCGGATATCCGCATCTGCTCGTTGACCGTCACGGAGGGCGGCTACTTTATCGACCCGGCAACCGGCGCGCTCAACCTCTCAGATCCGGAGCTGCAACACGATATTGCCAATCCTGACACGCCCAAATCGGCCTTCGGCGCGATTGTCGCGGCGCTCAAGGCGCGCAAGGCGGCCGGTGAGCTGCCTTTCACAGTGCAAAGCTGCGACAACCTTCAGGGCAATGGCGCGGTGACGCGCTCCGTGGTGGTCGGGCTGGCGCGCGAAACCGATCCTGAGCTGGCCACTTGGATCGACCAGAACGGGGCCTTCCCGAACGCTATGGTCGATTGCATCGTGCCCGCCACCGGGCCCGAGGAGCTGGCAAAGGTCCGGGCGCTTGGGCTTGATGATGCAGCTCCCGTGACGCATGAAAACTTTCGCCAATGGGTCATCGAGGATGCGTTTTGCGCGGGCCGTCCCAATTGGGACGCGGCTGGGGCCACGTTCACCGACGACGTGCACGCCTACGAGTCCATGAAAATCCGGCTGCTGAATGCGGGCCACCAGCTGCTCGCCAATGCCGGTGAGCTGTTGGGGCGAGAGACCATCGCCGATTGCATGGCTGATCCAGACATCGCCGCGTTCTTCGCCAAGGTGGAACGCTCCGAGATCGCGCCGCATGTCCATGCCGTGCCGGGTATGAGCGCTGAGCAATATGTCACGCTTATCTCAGCCCGCTTCGCCAACCCCAAGATCCGCGACACGACGCGCCGCGTGGCCTTTGACGGGTTGTCGCGCCATCAAGGCTTTTTGCATCCGATCATCGCCGACGCGGTGGCAAGCGAAAAGCGCGTTGACGGGCTCGCGCTGGCGGAGGCGCTCTGGGCCCGCATGTGCGCAGGCACCCGAGATGACGGGACGCAGATTGACGCAAATGACCCCGAATGGGACCAACTCATCAAAACCGCAGGCGAGGCGCGCAACAACCCGCAGCTTTGGCTCGAAGCGTTTTACGGCCCCTTGGCTGATGATGCCCGGTTCGCCGACCGGTTCGCGCAGGCCCTCACATGCCTCTGGCGCGACGGCACCCGCGCGACATTGCAGAGCTACCTCGCCTAGGCCTCAGGGCTCCCTGGTTGGTTTGCTGGTCCCATCAACGCCGCCGTCCCCTGACCCTCTAAAGCGGCCAGAACACCAAGATCGCGGGGATCGACACGGCGACCACCAAGATCTCCAGTGGCAGCCCCATGCGCCAGTAGTCGCCAAAGCTGTACCCGCCGGGGCCCAGGATCAGTGTGTTGTTCTTGTGCCCAATCGGCGTCAGGAAGGCGCAGCTTGCCGCCACCGCCACGGCCATTAAAAACGGGTCCGGGTTTACCCCAAGCGTTTGCGCCATCTGAATGCCAATAGGGGCTGCGACGATTGCCGTTGCGGTGTTGTTCAGCACATCTGACAGGCTCATCGTCACGACCATCAGGATCGTCAGGATCGCCCAAGGCGGCATGCCCGCCGTCAGCGACACCAGCGAGCCTGCGATCAGTTCCGTGCCGCCCGATTGCTCCAACGCCTGTCCTAGCGGGATCATTGAGCCGAGAAGTACCACCACCGGCCATTCGATATGGTCATAAATCTCGGAAATGGGGATGATCTTGGTCAGCACAAAACCCACCACGACAATGCCTAGGGCAACGGGCAAATAGACCAACCCGACGGAGGCCGCCAAGACCGCCGCGCCAAACATCCCAATCGCGAGCCATACTTTCGCATCATCAGTCACCACGAGGCCGCGGTTGGCCAAAGGCAAACAGCCCAGCCATTCTGTCACCGAGCTCGCGTTTTCAGGCGCCACCAGCAGCAGCAAAATATCGCCCGTCTGCACTTTGGTCTTTCGGATCTGCGATTTGATCGTCTTGCCCTGACGCGAAATCCCCATCAACACCGCTTGTTGCCGCCATGTCAGCCCGATGGCCTGCGCGGTCTTGCCGCTGATGCGAGATTGGTCCGTCACGACGACCTCAATCACCGTCAGCCCGTCATTTTCGGCCCGCAAAATGCCTTCCCGCTTGTCATCGGCAAATTGCAGTGACACGGCGGCGCGGAACTCATCCAGCGCATCTGGCGTCGCCTCCAACACCACGATATCGCCGGCGCTGATCACCCGGTTCTGGCCAGAGCCATAGCGCCGCTTGCCGTCCTGAATGATGCCGATCACGGCCACATCGGCCTTCTCGGCCTCCGTATTCAACGTGCTCAACCGCTCCCCGATCAGCTTGGAGCCTTCAGGCACCACCAGTTCGGCGATATATTCGGCGTAATCCTCCATCGGGTCGCCCGACTGGTGCGCGCCGGTGCGTTGCGGGATCAGCCGCCAGCCGATCAGCGCCACAAAAGCCAGACCGGCAATGGCTGTCACACCGCCCACGGGCGCGAAATCAAACATCTTGAACGGCTCACCGAGACTGTCCTGCCTGATGGAGGCGATGATGATGTTAGGCGGCGTCCCGATCAGCGTCACCATGCCGCCCAAAATCGTCGCAAAGCTCAATGGCATCAGCGACAGGGCAGGGGCCCGGCCCGCCTTTCGCGCGGTCTGAATGTCCACAGGCATCAGCAACGCCAAAGCCGCGACGTTGTTCATGAATGCTGATAGCACACCGCCCACGACCCCCATCAACGCAATATGCGCACCCAGTTTGCGCGACGCGTCGACCAATGTGCGGGTGATCAAAAACACCGCGCCTGATCTGACCAACCCGGCCGAAACAACCAAGACCAGCGCCACCACCAGCGTCGCCGAATGCCCAAAGCCCGCAAAGGCATCCTTGGTTTCGACCACGCCCAGGACCACGCCCAACATCAGTGCCGCGAAAGCCACAAGATCGTAGCGCCACTTGCCCCACAAAAGGAAGACAAAGACCCCGCCAAACAGCGAGAAAAGAATGATCTGGTCCGTCGTCATGGCAGCACCATGTTGTGATATCACGCAGGATCGCAAGGGGAGAAAGCCCGATGCCGCTACCCGACGGCTTTGAAACGATAGAGGTAAAATCAACCGAGGCGCTCTGGGCTTGGCTCGGCGCAAATCACGCCGTCTCAGACAGCGTCATCCTGATCACATGGAAAAAGCACCATCCCGCGCAGTATGTTGACCGGGACGCCGTGTTGGACGCGCTTGTGGCCTATGGCTGGATCGATGGCCGCCGCTACACCGTCGATGATGACCACTCGGGGCAATTGATCGCGCGGCGCAAAGTGCAGCATTGGGCGGCCAGCTACAAAACCCGCGCTGAAAATCTCGAAAAAGACGGTCGTATGCGACCGCCGGGGCGCGCCAGTGTCGAAGACGGCAAACGCAACGGGCTCTGGGATTTCATGGACGATGTCGACGCGCTGATCGTACCGGATGATCTTGGAACGGCGCTCGGTGCGTCGCGCTCCTCATGGGACGCGCTCGCGCCCTCCTATCGGCGCAATGTGCTGCGCTGGATCAAACTCGCCAAAACCGAACCCACCCGCGCAAAACGCATTGTCCAAGCGGCAGGTGCAACGAAATCCGGTGAAAAACTGGCGCAGATGTGAGTGCCGGGGCGCGTGCCGTCCAATAATGTCGCTTACAGGTTTCGTTTTTCGGGGTTTTTGCCGGGTTAATAAGTGGTAAAAAAATTTTGAAAACATAATGATGTCAGTGGCTTGCAAGATTCCCCGCATGCGGGGCGGCGCTCAAGGCTGATATTGCCCATTCTTTGAAGCTTGGATAAAGAAAGGGCTGATACCAAAGAAGAAATGGAGCGCCCAATGGCCGGCCACTCAAAATGGGCAAATATTCAGCACCGAAAAGGGCGTCAGGACAAACTGCGCTCGAAGCTGTTTTCAAAGCTCGCCAAGGAAATCACCGTCGCCGCCAAAATGGGCGACCCCGACCCCGATAAAAACCCCCGCCTGCGCCTCGCCGTGAAGGAAGCCAAAAGCCAGTCAGTCCCCAAGGATGTGATCGACCGCGCGATCAAGAAGTCCCAAGGCGGGGATGCTGAGAATTACGACGAGATCCGCTACGAAGGCTACGGCCCCGGCGGCGTCGCAGTGATCGTTGAGGCGATGACCGACAACAAGAACCGCACCGCGTCCACCGTCCGCTCGACTTTTTCAAAGAACGGCGGAAACCTCGGCGAAACCGGCTCGGTCGGTTTCATGTTCGACCGCAAAGGGCAGGTGCTTTACCCCGCCGACGCGGGCGACGCCGATACCGTGATGATGGCCGCAATTGAAGCTGGCGCCGAAGATTGCGAAAGCTCCGAAGATGGCCATGTCATCATCTGCGACGGCACCGATCTCGGTTCCGTTTCTTCTGCGCTCGAGGGTGAACTGGGCGAGTCCGACTCCACCAAACTCATCTGGCAACCCACAACAACAACCGAACTTGATCTTGAGGGCATGCAGAAGCTCATGAAGCTGGTCGACGCGCTAGAGGATGACGACGACATCCAATCGGTCACGGCCAATTTTGAGGCCTCCGACGAGGTGATGGAGCAACTCTGAGCCAAGACCGTCGGTCAAAACAAAAAATGCGCCGCCCCCATGGGAACGGCGCATTTTTTATTGCGGACTTTCTAAAGACAGGCAGCGACCGCCCGTTTGGTCATGACGCCTACAAGATGGGCGCGGTAGGCGGCACTGCCGTGCAGATCGTTGATCATATCACTTGCATCGGGGCTCATCCCGTTCACCACGTCAGCGCTAAAATTGCTCGTTAACGCAGCCTCGGCCTCTGTCCAGCGGAACACGCCACCATTGGACGCGCCCGTTACTGCAACGCGTACACCATCCGCATATTTGGCGACAAACACGCCGACCAAGGCAAAGCGGGAAGCCGGCTGTTCGAACTTTTGGTAGTTGGACTTTTCCGGGATCGGGAAAGTGACCGAGGTGATGATTTCACCCTCGCTCAAGGCCGTGTCGAACATGCCGGTCGAAAAGTCGTCGCCTGCGATGTCGCGCGTGTTTGTCGTGATCGTAGCGCCCGTGCCCAAAGCGCCCGCCGGGTAGCAGGCGGCGGGGTCGTTGTTGGCCAAGCTGCCGCCGACCGTGCCCCGGCTCCGCACTGCCGGATCGCCAATCATTCCGGCTAAACCCGCGAGCCCCGGAAAGAGCGCCGCCGCATCAGCAGCCACTTGTGCATGAGTGGTCGCCCCGCCAATAACCAATGCGCCGTCTTTCTCACAAACGCCGATCATCTCGGCCACGCCTGCGAGGCTGACCAAGCTATCGGGCGCGGCAAGGCGCTGTTTCATGGCGGGCATCAGGGTTTGTCCGCCGCCCAGGGCTTGCGCGCCTTCGGCCTGCATCGCAGCTGTGGCATCGGCCAAGCTATCTGGTTTCACAAAATCAAAATTATGCATGATCTTCTCCTGTTATGTGGTGGGCGGGCCGTGACTGTGACAGCCCGCCTCAGATCATTTGTTCATGGCGTCCCAAACGCGGGACGGCGACACGGGCATATCAATATGCGCCACGTCATGGCCTGCGCGGTTCAGCGCGTCGATCACGGCATTCACCACGGTGGGCGGCGAGCCAATCGCCCCAGCCTCCCCGCAGCCTTTGACGCCTAGCGGGTTATGGGTGCAGCGCGTCATGTGCGAGTGATCAACCACCAGATTTGGCAAATCGTCGGCGCGCGGCATCGCGTAATCCATCAGGCTGCCCGATGTGAGCTGGCCGTTCTCGTCATAGACCGCGTTTTCCAGCAGCGCTTGGCCGATACCTTGGGCCAGCCCGCCTTGGACTTGGCCCGTCACGATCATTGGGTTCACGACTGTGCCAAAATCATCGACCGCGACCATGGAGCAGATTTTGACTTTGCCAGTGTCCGGATCAACCTCCACCTCGCAGGCGTAGGCCCCCGACGGGTAGGTGAAGTTAGCCGGGTCGTAGAACGCGGTCTCCTCCAGCCCTGGCTCGATCTCTTCGAGCGGGAAGTCATGCGGGATATAGGCCTTCAGTGCCACATCCCCGAAGCCCACGGTTTTGTTGGAGCCCCGGACCGAGAAAACACCGTCCTCGAAATCCACCGACTCGGCATCGCTTTCCATCATATGGGCGGCGATCAGCGTTGCCTTTTTGATGATTTTCTCCGTGGCGCGGTAAACGGCGGAGCCGCAAACAGCCAGCGAACGCGAGCCATAGGTGCCCATTCCGAACGGAATTTTGGACGTGTCGCCATGCACAATCTCGACGGATTCAGGGTCAACGCCCAGCAGGTCCGCCACCACTTGTGGGAAGGCCGTTTCGTGACCTTGCCCGTGGCTATGCGCGCCCACCATGACCGAGATATTACCGGTGGCATTCACCCTCACGGTGGCCGCGTCATAAAGGCCGACGCGGCTGCCAAGGACACCAACGAGGTTTGACGGCGCGATACCGCAAGCCTCGATATAGGTGTTGATGCCAAGCCCGCGCAGCATGCCGCGGCTTTCGCTGTCGGCACGACGCGCCTCAAACCCTTTGAGGTCAGCAAGCCCTTCGAGCCCGTCCACCAGCGCGTCATAATTGCCGCTGTCATATTCCAGCCCTGCCGCCGAAGCGAACGGGTACTGGTCGGGCTTTACGAAATTCATGCGGCGGATCGCGATTGGGTCCATCCCGAGCTCGCGCGCGCATTTGTCGATGACACGTTCGAGCGAATAAGTCGCTTCTGGCCGCCCGGCGCCGCGATAGGCGTCAACCGGTGCGGTGTTGGTGAAGACCGCCTTCACGTTCACATAGACATTGGGCACCGTGTAGTTGCCCGCCATCAGCGTGCCATGCAGGAAGGTCGGCGTCGCGGTCGAGAAGTTCGACAGATACGCGCCAACATTGGCGTAGGTTTCCGTGCGAAAGGCGATGAAAGTGCCATCGGCTTCCGTGGCCAGCTCGATCTTGGTGACATGGTCGCGGCCATGCGCGTCGGTCAAAAACGCCTCAGACCGGCTGGCAGTCCATTTGACGGGGCGACCCAGCTTTTTGGCGGCTGACAGAACCAGCGCCTCTTCGCCGTAGTGATAGATTTTGGAGCCAAACCCGCCGCCCACATCTGGCGCATGCACCGTGAGTTTGTTTTCCGGGATGCCCAGCACAAAGGCGGAGATCAAAAGCCGCGTCAGGTGCGGGTTTTGCGAGGTCGTCGTCAGCTTGTAATCGCCCGTGCCGGGGTTGAACTCCCCGATGGAGCAGCGCGGCTCAAGCGCGTTTGGCACAAGGCGGTTGTTGACCAGCTCAAGCGTGGTCACATGAGGTGCTGCCTTGATCGCGGCGTCCGTTGCCTCCCGGTTATCCTCGATCCAGCCCCAGTCGAAGCAGACATTATCGGTCAGCTCGTCATGAACGCGGGTGTCGGCATTGGCGACGGCGGCTTTCATATCCACAACCGCGTCATGTTCATCGATATCGGCCTCGATTGCCTCGGCCGCGTCCATCGCTTGTTCTGCTGTCTCGGCAATCACAGCCGCAAACGCGTCGCCGACATGGCGCACTTTGCCATGTGCCAGCACTGGGCGTTTCGGCTCTTTCATCGGCGTGCCGTCGCGGTTATTGATCAGCCAGCCGGCGGGGTTGCCGCCCACCTCGACGAAATCCTCGCCTGTAAAGATGGCAAGCACGCCGGGCATGGCCGCAGCCGCGCTGGTGTCGATGCTTTTGATCGTGCCATTGGCGACCTGTGAGCGGGCAAAGACCGCATAAGTCGTGCCCGTTGGTGCGTAATCGTCTGTGTAATTGCCGCGCCCTGTCAGGAAGCGTACATCTTCCCGGCGTTTCGTTGCGGCGCCTATTCCTCCGTCAGCCATATCTCAAGCCTCCCTTATTCTGCGGCAATGGCCGCGGTTTGTCCGCTGGCTGCCAAGATTGCGTTTACGATCCCCTGATAGCCGGTGCAGCGGCAAATATTGCCTTCCAGGTAGTCCCGGATTTCGGCCTCTGAGGGGGTTGGGTTCTCTTTCAAAAGTGCGGCTGCGGACATGATCATGCCCGGTGTGCAAAAGCCGCATTGCAGCCCGTGATGGTCTTGGAAGGCCTGTTGCAAAACGGTGAGCGAGCCGTCTGACAGGGCCTGACCTTCGATTGTGTCAACCTCCGCGCCCGAGGCCTCAACGGCGAACATCGTGCAGGATTTGACGGGCTTGCCGTTCACATGGACAACGCAGGCGCCGCATTGGCTGGTGTCGCAGCCGACATGCGTGCCGGTCATGTTGAGCGTCTCTCGCAGCGCCGATGATAGCAGCGTCCGGTTTTCGACCTCCGCGGACATCTCGCGCCCGTTGATGGTCATTGTAATGTTTGGCATTTGATCCTCCCTGGCTTTGGCTAGGTGTTTCTTGTCTTAAAAATTCGGCCTTTGGCGTGCCTTGCGGTGGTGGGCCCGCCCAAAAAACGCTTTGGGTTGTGATAAACGCATGTGTTCTCCCAAGCACATGTTGCCAGCAGACGCGCCCGAGGCCTTTGTGGGAAGTGCAGCGAACGCGTTCTTTGTGCTGCCTGTCTCACTGCTGAGACAGTTATGAGGCCTTTTCGCTGAGGCCCAGCTGCCGCATGCGGCGGTACAAGGTCGCGCGCGAAATCCCGAGGTTTCGTGCCGCTTTTGAGACGTTTTGATCTGCGCGTACCAATGCGCGCACCACAGCGGCGCGTTCGGCGTTTTGAAGCCCCGTCATTCCGGCGTCGCGTCCAAACAGGTCTCTGGCCGGTACTGGGGCCACGTCTCCTTCCAGCGACATGCCATAAGCTTTGCGCGCGCCGCGGGTCGCGCCAACAACGATGTCGTCGCGATCAACCGCGAGCAACATCATACTGCCCGTGTCGTCGCGATCTGCGACCACGATACGTTCGAATTTGAACTTGTCGCGGAAGTTGTCAGCTTCGATCTTGCGCGCGGTCTGAAGAACCATTTCGGAGATGAGGCCGTTGATGGCATGTGTCTGGTCGGCCCGCGCCGAAGATACATCTAGTGCCGCAATAATTTGACCATCGGCGCCATAAATCGGCGCGTCGATGCAGCTCATTTCGGTGTTTCGGGCCATGAAGTGTTCTGCACGATGGATGATAACGGGCCGGTTCTCAGCCAGGCAGGTTCCGATGCCGTTCGTACCTTCAGAGGATTCCGACCAATCCGACCCCAACCCAAGCCCCCAGCCATAAAACGCGTCGCGGTCGGCGTCGGCAAAGCGGTGATCAAGTACCACACCATCCGCATCCGTCAAAACGATGCCGCAGCCGGAATTTCCAACGAGCTCGTAGAGCTTGTCCAGCATTGGTGCAGCCACGCGCATAACGCGCCCAAGCCGCTCTTTTCGACCCGCAACCTCTGGTGCGTCGCGATGGTTTTGCGCCCCGCGGTCTGCGGGGTCTAGCCCGTGGCTCACTAGCGACCGACGCCATGACGCTGCGATGCGCGAGCGTGCGGCTGCGTTGCCGGAATTAACCGTCGCAATGATTTTATCGATATGCGCTTCTGAGGCAGAGATGATGCGCCCTCCCAAACGTCAACACCCAGTCATATTTAAGGGTAGCCCACTGTGCCGGATTGACCAAATTGTTTTCTTGGCTACCGCGAACGGGCCGTGTGACGCCCATATTATGACGCGTGTTGAATGTTGGGCATTTTATGGCCAAAAGACTGCTAGCAGGTTCGGCCCGAGCCGCCGGAGTGACCAAAGACGAAAGCCATGAAACAGACACCAGACATACTTGCGCTTGGCGAAGCGATGATGGAATTCGTCAGAACCGACACTGATGAGGAAGGTCGGCCGCTTTACCGGCAGGGGTTTGGCGGCGATACCTCAAACGCTATAATCGCCGCCGCGCGGCAAGGGGCTTGCACTGGGTATCTTAGCGCTGTCGGCGGCGATCCTTTCGGTAAGGCACTGCTTGAACTTTGGGAGCGGGAGGGAGTTTCCTCTGCGTCAGTCCGGGTCAAGCCGCAGGACCCAACCGGCTCCTACTTTGTGATACCCGATCCTGCTGGCCGACAGTTTTCCTATGCCCGGCGCGGGTCGGCCGCCAGCTTGTTTGGTCCCAAAGACTTGGATGAGGCAGCCATCGCTGAGGCCAAAATTCTGCATGTCTCCGCCTTGAGCCAAGCGATCAGCCCAAGCATGCGCGCGGCGGTCACACGCGCCGCAGAAGTTGCCAAAGAAAATGGCACATTGGTCAGCTACGACACCAATCTGCGCCTCAACCTTTGGACGTTAGAGGACGCACGTGAGACGATCGCAGCGTTTATGCCCCTGGCCGATATTGTGCTGCCAAGCGACGATGAAGCCGAGGCAATAACCGGTCAGACAAATGAAGCCGCGCTCCTGGACTATTTCGGCGCGTATGACCCACAGGTCTTGGTGCTGAAGCGCGGGGCAAAAGGCCCTTTGCTGCGCACCAAACAGGGCGATCAAAGCTTTTCTGTCCCAACGGTCGAGGCGGTAGATTCTACCGGGGCGGGCGATAGTTTTGCTGGCGGGTTCTTGGCCTACTTCCTGGAAACAGGCGACGCGGCTGTGGCCACGCGGCGGGCTATGTCGGTGGCCGCTGGAACAGTGAGCGGTTTTGGTGCGGTCGATCCGATTCCGCACCGGGCGGATATTGTTCAGAACACCTGATGCTCTTTGGCCAAAATGGCCGCTTGCGTCCGGTTTGATACGCCAAGCTTTGCGAGCAGGTTTTTGACATGGAGCTTAACGGTCACCTCCGCGATATTGAGTTTGCGCGCGATTTCCTTGTTTGAAAGCCCAGATGAGATATGTTCGAGCGTCTCGATTTCGCGCGGAGATAAAGCGGCAAACACTTCATTGTCTTTAAGGGATCGACTGGTACCGTCAAACGCGAAGGGGAAGTACCGTTCGCCCGACAAGACAAGGTTGATTGCATTCACCATGCTGCTGGCGTTGAGCGACTTGGGCAGAAAGCTGTCTGCGCCTACGGACATGGCCGCGTTCGCGACATCTTTACTTGCGACCCCGGACATCAATGCCAGTTTCGCAGATGGGAAACGGGTCTTGGCATAGCCCAAACCTGCCAGCCCGTTCATTCCGGGCATGTTGTAGTCGAGGATTACCAAGTCTATCGGGTCAATGCCGGCCATGATCGACATAGCCTGATCGAAATCCGGTGCCGTAAACGTCTTAAACCCGCCTGTCGCGTCGAGATAGGCGGCGAGCGTGTCGCGGACCAGATCATGGTCATCGGCAATCAAGATGTTCTTCATGGTCTGGCGTCTCTTGCTCAAAGTGCTTTCGAAGATAAGATGATTTTACTAACGGCAGAAAACCTATACCTGAGGATAGGGTGATACCCCCAATGACACAAGAATTATGCTAGGTACAACTGTATACAATTCTGCAAGTGCACGACTGGAGGCGGCAATCTTGAAGGCCAAAACCCACTCACGGAAAATGGTTACCTTTGCCGCGGCCGTCCTGTTGCACATATTTCCTGCGCAAGCGCAGGACCTCTTGGCGTTAAAGATCGCTGCGACGCCAACGAAGCAAGTCGAGTGGACGCTGGGAGAGCTCGACGAGCTGGATCAGGTCACCTTTACCACGTCCACGATTTGGACAGATGGAAAGGTGACCTTTTCCGGAGTGCCGCTCAAGACAATCATCAACAAGGTGTTGGATGGCGGAACCAATATCCAGCTAACGGCGCTCAACGATTATTCAGTCGCGATACCGATAGATGAGTTGGAAGATGGCGTCCCAATTGTGGCCACGCGCATAGACGGCAAAAAGATCGCAGTACGCGACAAAGGGCCGTATTGGCTCGTCTACCCTTATGATAGTGATCCTCGCTACCGCACCGAGCTTGTCTACGCGCGCAGCATCTGGCAACTCAATCGGATCAAGTTACTCGATTGAAAGCGCGCGCCGGGGTATCGTCGCACGACCCGGGAAAGCACAACGTGATGTCTAAGCAATCGATATTCAGAACGACCGTCTTGGTCTGCGTCGTCGCGGCGATCATTGCGCTGTTTACAACCGTGACATCATTGGTGGGGCAACTGCGCCAGTTGTCCACCGCCAGCACGGACAACATGCAGTGGACCATCTCGCAGGTCGACACCGAATTGGCCAATCTTTCCTCAACCATTGCGCAAAAGCTTCTGCGGGGCAGCGAGTATGATTCTGATCTGGTCCGTTTGCGCGCCGATATCGCGCTCAGTCGTTTGTCCATGCTGCACTCGGGCCGGGTCGGCCAAGTTTACGCGGGCAATGAAGAGGCAGAACGGCTCAAATTGCCAATCATGGCCTATTATCAAGAACTTGCTAGCAGGCTTGATGCCGCCCAAGAACTTTCACCCGATGACCTGCGAGCGTTGCTCGCTTTGACCGAGGAGCTGCGTCCGACCGTGCGCCGTATGGCGGTGCTTGGGGCTGAGCTGACGGGCGCGCGCACCCAGCAACGACGTCAGGAGTTCTTTCAACAAGTTTCGCTCACCGGATGGCTGGCGGTTGGGGCCGTGGTCTTTATGGCCGGCTTGCTGTTGATTTTGGATCAGCTATACCGACGCGCCACGGAGCGCGACAAGAAGCTGCAAGCTTCAACCCGTGAGCTGGCATCGACCGTCTCGGCCTCCCTCGACGCCATTGTGACGGCAGACCAATCTGGACAAATCGTAGGCTTCAATGCCGCGGCAGAGAAAGTGTTCGGCTGGTCCAAATCTGAGATCATCGGCAAAACGATGCAGGAGACACTTGTTCCCGATCGCATGCGTGCGGCTCACTTGGCTGGTATGGAGCGCTACCTCAATGAAGAGGCCCCAAAAATTGTCGATGGTGGCCGAGTTGAAATGCCCGCATTGCGCAAAAACGGCGAGGAATTCCCCGTTGAGTTGAACATAACATCGGTCGATCATGACGACGGCCAAAGGTTCATTGCCTATATCCGTGACATCAGCGCGCGAAAAATTGCAGAACAGAGCCTCATCGACGCGCGGGACAGGGCACAGCGCACCGATAGGGCCAAGTCGCAATTTCTCACCGTTATGAGCCACGAAATGCGCACGCCTCTTAATGGCGTGTTGGGCGTTTTAGACCTTTTGAAAACTACCAGACTTACAAAGCGGCAAGGGCGATACGCGGAGCTGGCCGCGGCGTCGAGTGAAATTTTGCTACAGCACGTCAATGAAGCGCTCGACATCACGCGTGTTGAGACAGGAAGCTTGCTCCTTTCTCCGCAGGAGTTTGAGCTAGAGCCTTTATGCGCCCAAATTACGGGTGTGCTGACGCCGCTGGCGCAAGAAAAAGGACTTTCGCTGACGCTAGAGATCAAAGAGGGTGCTCACGGCCTGTTTTGGGGCGACAGCGGCCGCATCCGGCAAATCCTGACAAACCTGATCGGCAACGCAATCAAGTTTACGGATGTAGGCTCGATCAAGGTTGCGGTCACGGGCATCAATGCACCCGGTCAAACGCAACTGAGGTTTGCTATCAGCGATACCGGACGCGGCATAGATCCGGAAAACCAGGAACAGATATTTAATGATTTTGTGGCGCTTGGGAGCGGTGACGAGCGTCAATTCCGGGGTGACGGCTTGGGGCTTTCAATCTCAAGCCGGATTGCGCGACAAATGGGCGGAGATCTTAAAGTAGAAAGCACTCTGGGCCGCGGCACGACATTCACTTTTGATCTTCCGGTTTCCCGCGTGCGGACGTCGGCAGGTCATACGGCATCTCACTCCGATCCCGAAACGGGCAGCGCTTTGCCCAGTCAGCTCAGCGTACTGATCGTTGAAGACAACAGCATCAACCGCAAAATACTCAAAGATATGCTGCTGGGGCTTGGCGCAAAACCATGCGAGGCGGCTGACGGCGTCGAGGCGTTGCGAAAAGCCGAAATGCGGATGTTTGACATGATTTTCATGGATATTTCGATGCCTGAAATGGATGGCATCGAAACGACACAGCGGTTGCGGTCCGGGGCGGGACCGAATGCCAAAACCCATATTGTCGGGCTTACGGCTCATGGCGAAGAGGAATACCGCGCGCGTGCCGAAGCCAGCGGGATGAACAGTTTCTACACCAAGCCGATACGTCTTGATCTTTTGCGTCATATCTTGCGCGACACCAAATCTGTGACGCCTACGATCCACCCTCATGATGGGTTCGAGGAACTCAGGCAGGTGCTCGGACCAGATAAGCTGGCTGCAACAAGCCAACAGTTTTTCGACGAGCTAGATCAGCTTTGCGGCGACATATTAAACGATAAGTATTCCGGCAATTCAGACGCACTTTCCGGAACGACGCATAGGGTCAAAGGCGCGGCACAGCTTCTTGGGTTTGAAACCTTGGCTGAACAGCTCTCCGCCCTTTATGAGGCCACAGAAGCTGGGCAGAATTCATTGATTGAACGAAGAGCAGCACGTCTCGCGTCGCAAAGCGAAGAGATGCGTTCTCAAGTGGCCAGGAAGCTTACGCCGACCGTTACCCGCGCCTAATCGGGCGTTTCGGATACGACGCCACCTACAAGGTTTTCTTGCATCAAACGTTCTTGGAGGGAGGGTTTCGGCTGGGCGAGACCGCTTAGATAAGTGCTGCGCATTCGTGCTTCTTCACGCGCTACTTGCAAGGCTTCTTCGGAGGACACGGCAACAAAGCGGAACGATGAACCACTGCGCAATTGAACCAAGCGGTCCTGATCTTCCAACAAAACAGTTGCGATTTTTGGATACCCGCCCGTGGTCCCGTGATCGGCAAGTAAAACGGTCGCGACACCGTCTCCCGAGACTTGAACCGAGCCTCGTAGAATTGGCTCCGAGGGGATCGACAAGGCACCGTCCGGCGAAAGAGGTGGGCCGTCTAGCCGCATTCCCATCCGGTCATATGCACCGCTGACGCAAAAAGGCTCGCTCTGAAGCATCTCAATTTTTTCGTCTGCGAAATGACGGTCTTGTGGGCCGAGATTGACACGAATGCTCGTTGGCGGCGCGGCCGTGGCGGGGCGGCTGATTTCGCCTTCGCGCGACGGCAAGACCTGCGCATCGCTGATCGTAAGAATCTGCCCTGCAAAAAGCGCCCCGCCACCAAAATTTGTCATGGACGCCGTTGCGGTGGAGCCCAGCCATTCATTGGCCTGCAGGGCGCCCGCGACTGCGACGTAGCACCAGCTGCCCCAACTTCCGCCACGGATGCTCAGTGATTGGCCTTGCTCAAGCGTGACCACTTGCCAACGCGAAAGGTTTTGAGTGTCCAGCTTTGAAGTAAAATCGCCACCTGCAACAGCAAGCGTCGCCGCGCCTTGGATACAGTCCAACGACACGCCACCGAGGGAAACTTCTATGCTGGTCGCGCCAAGCTCCCGCCCAAGTGCTGCGTTTGCGGAACTGAAGCTCAATCGGTCCATCGGCCCAGCCGCCGAAACGCCAAACCGCAATGCACCGAACCGGCCCGCGTCTTGGATGCTGACCAAAGGTCCCGCCTGGGCTACGCGCAGCTTCGCCGTGCTCATACCAGGGCCCGTTCATAGGCGGCGCGGGTGATACGCTTGAAACTGACCCGGTCACCGACATCAAATAGGAATGGACGATCTGTTTTGCCGGTCATGATCTGCGTCGGGCTGCGCCCTATGATCGACCAACCCGTCGGCATTTTCACCGTTGTGACAATGCATTGCGGGCCCGCGATCATAACGCTGCCGGCAGGCACGTCGCGAACTGGTGTGGGTTTGCGCGGCACCTGTGCCATAGGTGGCACGCCTGCTAGATAGGCGAAACCGGGGGCAAACCCGTACATCCCAACACGGTATGTACCTGCCAAATGGGTCGCGATCAGGGTCTCATCGTCCAACCCTGTTGCCGCCGACACCGCGTGAAGATCGGGCGCAAGCGTTTCGTCGTAACATACCTCTATTTCATGCGTTCGCGGCGTGGTTTTAGCGGCTTCGGGAAGGGGAAGAAGGGCTTCAATCGACGTGATGACGGTGCGGTGATCGGTCTTGAGCGGGTCAAACAGAACCAGCAAATTTACCAGTGCCGGCGTTGTTTCGCGAAGGCCTGTGATGCCTGCATCCTGAATTGCGCGATCGAGTTGGACGACTTGTTCCGCAACGGCGTCACTGATTTCGCTGGCAAACTCCACCAATACCGCGTGCCCGGCGACGGGTTTAAAGTTGACAGCGTTCATCTCGAGGAAAGAAATGGCTTAATTTCAATGCCTTCAGCGTTAATTCTCATGTGAATTTCACGTGCCATTGCGACTGCCGCTGGTCCGTCGCCATGCACACAAATCGACGCGGCTTCCAATCTGATCGGATCGCCATCAATAACGGGCATCAGCCCTGTTTCCAGGTAAGACAGCAACCGGGTGGCGGCCTCGTCCGCGTCGTGGATCATCGCGCCATCTTGCCCGCGCGGTACAAGTTGGCCGCTCGACAGGTAGCCGCGATCGGCGAAAATCTCCGAATAGACCGCAAGCCCTTTGTCGCGCGCGGCGAGTTCGAGCTGCATTCCCGAAATGGCGAGGATCGCGAGATCAGGATCAAGGCGGAGAACGGTATCAGCAACGACATCTGCAACGTCACGATCTGCCGCGCACAGATTTCCCAAGGCGCCATGCGGTTTCACATAGCCAACAGGGTGCCCTACGAGCTTTGCAAGGGCCTGAAGCGCACCGATTTGCGCGGCGACCATATGGCCAATTTCGTCAAGTGCCATCGGAATAATGCGCCGCCCGAAGCCTTCTTTATCGGCATATCCGGGGTGCGCACCCACCATGACCCCATTTTCTTTCGCGAGGCGCAGGGTCTGAACCATTGTCTCGGGATCGCTGGCATGTCCGCCGCAAGCAACATTGGCCGAGGCTACAATCGACAACATGGTTGCGTCCTCGCCCATAGACCAGGGCCCAAAGCTTTCCCCAAGGTCAGAATTTAGATCAATGCTACGCGTCATACGCCTCTCCGTTACCGCGTCCTAAGATACTGGGATTCGGGGCCAAGGCCAGCGGCGTTTTCCGCCCAATTTGCCATCGCGCGAATTCGCGTGAATGACCTAGCGATTTTTGGTGAGGCTTCACCGGTTGTTAACCAGAACGGTTCTAGCTGGGCGAAAGATGATCGAGCTTTCTATCATAATCCCGCATTTCAACGACGTTGTACGTTTGCGTCGTTGCTTGGAAGCGCTTGGCTCGCAAATGAGCGCGGCGGTTGAAACGATTGTTGTCGATAACGGATCAGAAATGGACCTCGGCCCAGTTGCGCGCGACTTCACTTGGGCGTTCTTCCTCACGGCTGCGGAGCGCGGGGCAGGGGCCGCGCGCAATGCGGGCGTTGCAGCGTCGAAAGGGCAGCGCTTGGCCTTTCTCGATTGTGACTGTGTTCCCGACGCCGATTGGGTTTCCTATGTCTTGTCGATGAGCGGTCAGGACCGGGTTACAGGAGGGCGCGTTGCCACCTTTGACGAAGGTGATGCCGCCTTTACATCAGCGCAGCTCTTCGAGCGCGTTTTTGCTTTCGACAATGCCCGCTATATCGCCGACCTTGGGTTTAGCGTTACGGCCAATCTGGTAACGACCCGCGCTGTCTTCGACGCGGTCGGCCCCTTCAGGACAGGTGTGCCGGAAGACATGGACTGGTGCGCGCGTGCGCGTATTGCCAGCTTCCGCGTTGTTTATGATGAAAAGCTTTGCGTCAAACACCCTACGCGGCAAGACTGGGCAGCACTTTGTCGGAAATACCGGCGCGTGGAGATCGAACGTTTCGCCATTCGCGACGAGGGAGCAATTATCTGGTTGGCGCGCGCATTTCTTACTGGAATCAGTCCATTGCGCGATACATTTAAAGTGTTGAAATCCTCGCGCCTCCAAGGATCGGGCGAAAAACTGAAATGCCTCATCGCGCTATACCGGCTGCGGTTAAAGCGGATGATATGGATGGTTCAGTTTTTGCTTATGGCGCAGCGTCATCCAGCCAAATTGTGACCGGGCCATCGTTTATCAGTGCAACTTTCATGTCGGCACCGAATTGACCTGTCTTAACAGTCGGTCCAAGCGCCGCGAGGTCTTGCGCGAACTTTTCATACAAGTTGCGCCCCTCATCAGGCGGTGCGGCTTGCGAAAAACCAGGCCGATTGCCACTACGTGTGTCGGCGGCGAGAGTAAATTGGCTAACGACCAGCGCCGCACCGAAAGTATCAACCAAAGATCGGTTCATTTTGCCCTCATCATCCTTGAAGATGCGCAGTTTTGAGATTTTCTGAGCGAGCTTTTCGGTTTGTATATCCTTGTCGCCTTTCATCGCGCAGATCAGGATCAACAGGCCGGAACCGATCTCCGCAATAACTGCGCCGTCGACCGTGACGGATGCCTCAGAAACGCGCTGGACGAGCGCTCTCAAAGCTCAGACAGGCGCGGCGGGTTGGCACCTGCACGCGAGACCGTGACAGCCGCGCAGCGCGCGCCCATTTCAAGCGCCGATTTGATTGTAGCGTCGTCGAGAGTGGCAATTGCGGATTTGCTCAGGTGGCCGCTCTTTTGCAATGCATAAAGCACGCCCGCGTTAAACGTATCGCCAGCGCCAACAGTGTCGACGACTTCGACCTTTTCTGACGGCACAAAAACACGCTGCGTCGCGGTGTAACCCGTTGCCCCTTTTGAACCCTCCGTGATCAACACCAGCTTTGTTCCGCGTGCGATGATTTCCGACGCTAACGCCGCAATTTCGCCCTCGCCTTCGAGCCAAGCCAAATCTTCGTCGCTCAGCTTTACAATATCAGCCTGCGCCATCATGGCTTGGATGCGTGCAATATAGGCCGCGCGGTCTTTGATAAAAGTTGGCCGGATATTGGGATCGATCATCGTCACATGCTCGCCCGCCTCGCGTGCCATAAGGGCTGCGAAAGCGTTTGCGCTTGGGCCCTCGGCTAGGGAAATGCCGCCAAAAAACAGGGCGGTGACGTTTTCCGATAACGGTGGAATGGCCTCTTCACGCAACGAAGTGAGAGCCGTGTTTTCGTCGTAAAATGTGTAGGTTGCGTGGCCATCTTGAAGTCGGACAAATGCCAAGGTGGTTGGCAGGTCGGGACGGGGCGCCAAATCGGTCGACACATCGGAAGCCGCCAGCGTGTCAACAAGCAACTGGCCAAACAGGTCTTGCGAAAGCCCGCAAAAGAACCCTGGCTTCGCTTCCAAACGCCCGAGCGCAATAGCAGTGTTGAAGACCGCGCCACCTGCATATGGGGCAAAGGCCTGTTCGCCTTGTGTCGTTTCGCGTGGGAGCATGTCGATGAGGGCTTCGCCGCAGCATAGGATCATTGTTGTAACGCCATTCCATATCCGATGGCCGCCGCGAGGATGAGCCCGAAGACGACCGCAATTGCAATTTTGATGGCGGAGAAGGGCCTTTCCCCACGGACAGCACCAGTTTGGCCATTGACGACAAACCGGAACGTTCGACCACGATATTTATAGGCCGCCATCCAAACCGGCAAGAGCACATGTTTGAACGTGATATCAGAGACTTGCGTATCGGAGCTGTGGATGCGTTGTCGATCACCGCCAATGTCGAAGCGAATGTCGCGGGTGATCCGTCTGTCCATTATTTCGCGCGCTTCAACGAAACCCAGGTCCAGCTCGACGGTGTAGGCCTCGGCCCGGAAACCAGCCAGATATTCGGGGCTATAAGGTCTCAAATGGGTCAAGTCCCAGGGCTGCAAGGCATCGGTGTATTTCTTTGGTAGTGACGTTGAGCCAAGCACCAACACGTCATCAAAGTCCCGCGCCACCCGTCCCGAGACGCGGTGCCAACGGGTCTTCGTTACCATGATCGTCTTTTTTTTGCCGTCGCGCATTACCGTGCGCCGTTCTTGGTAATCGATCCCACGCTCGCCGGAATAGCCCGTTCGGGTCGCGGCGTCATACGTCCAATAGGGGACGTATATCCCGTCGAGTTTACGACCCTTCCGGGCGTAATCTTTAAGCCCGTTTGGGGCAAACCAAAGACTGCCCAGCCAGTCCGTCATAGCGCTGCGCGCCTGACGCTCATCCAGTGCAAAAGGCAGGGCGCCGCGTGGCTTGATATGGCGGTGCGTGCCTGTGTCGGCGACCACCGGTGTGGCGCAAAACGGGCACTCGGTGGCGTGAATATCGGCGTCGAAAGCGACTTGGGCGGCACAATTAGGGCACTGGGTAACGCGGGTTTCTTCCATCTCGGCATCAGCCAGACTGCCGCGCACGGCTGCGTTGAAATTCAGCTCCTCAATGGAATTGGCGTGTCCTTCGACGACGGCCTGCGTGTTTCCGCAATGGCCGCATGTCAGAAGACCGGACCCCGGATCATATTCAAGATCAGAGCCGCAATTGTCGCATGGAAACCGATACTCTTGCGCGGGTTGGTGACGTGCCTGATCATTGGCTGTCGACATGGCGCTGCCTCAAGCAGGTGGCGGGGGTGGCGGCAAGACCGTGAAGAGCTGGGCCAGTTCCATGACTTCACCTGCCGTCTTCCAGCCGTCTTGGCCGGGCGTCCAAACATGGGTTTCGCGCGTCAAGCCGCCTTCGCTGGCCATTTGTCCCATGGCGGCTTTCGAGAATGGCCCTTTGGTCTGCCCGTTCTCGGCGATATGCCAGATATGTTCGACCGGCGGCGGGGGGGGCGGTGCGGCAGGGCTTGCGCCCCATGGGCCTTGTCCGCCTCCGCCTTGCATTTGATTGGCCATCTGCGTGGCCATCGCCATGCCCATGCCGGCGCCCAAACCCGCGCCCATTTCTCCACCGCCCGACGGGTTGCGCGCGGCGGCTGTCATGGCCTCGGCCGCTGAGTATTGCGTAAATTTACCCAAATCGCCTGCGATCCCCATGGAAGAGCGTTTATCCAGGGCTTCCTCAACCGCGGGTGGTAGCGATATGTTTTCAATGTAGAATTCTGGGATCGTCAGCCCGTATTCTGCGACGATAGGCGAAATGGCCGTGGCAATTAATTTGCCCAGATCGCCAGTGTTTGCGGCCATGTCCAAAGCGGGGATCCCTGATTGCGCGATCACGCGGGAGAACTCTTGCACAATGATGTTGCGGATCTGATAGCTGATCTCATCCATCGTGAATTCACCATCGGTACCGACAATCTCAGTCAAGAATTTGGCTGGGTCGGAAACACGAGTCGAATAGGTGCCGAAGGCGCGCAGTCGCAGCGGTCCGAATTCCGGGTCGCGCAGCATGATCGGGTTTTTGGTGCCCCATTTTAGATCATTGAACCGCGTCGTGTTGACGAAATAGATCTCCGATTTGAACGGGCTTTGGAACATGTGGTCCCAATGGTTCAGCGTCGTTAGGATCGGCATATTGTTCGTCTCGAGCATATAAAGCCCAGGCGTGAACACATCTGCCAGCTGACCTTCATGGATGAACACGGCCGCTTGGCCTTCCCGCACGGTCAGCTTGGCGCCGTATTTGATTGCGTGCCCCTCCCGTTCAAACCGCCAGACCATCGTGTCGCGGGTGTCATCGGTCCAGTGGATGACGTCGATAAATTCGCCTGTCAGAAAATCTAGAATGCCCATTGGGTCCTCACTTGGTCTTTGGGATCAACTTGCCCCGCCTAAGACTTCCGAGGCAATGACCTCGACGACAGGGCGGGCTTTTTTCGGTGTTGCGCCAAGCGGCAGGCGCGGATCGTAGAGAATGCGCAAAAGTTGCTCATCATGATAGGTCAGATAGGCAAATTCGTCGTCATCATTGAAGATAGACGGCCGCGCGCGTGGACTGTCATTGACGAGGCCAAGCCCCTGCGCAATCTCTTCATGCAAGCACTTTTCGCGCAGAAGCTTTGGGTGCTCAGCGCGGATGATGGCGACAGATTTATCGATTGTGTTGGGCGAGTTTGGATCGTCGAACGTGTAAACGACGCAGTGATCTGGGCGGTCCAATTCGAGCATTCGTTCGGCAAAATCAGCTTCAAGGCCCGGCGCAAAAGCCTGCAGCATTGGGCCATAGCTGGCCAACGCGTCAACATCCAGAACTGCGACGAGGAAATTGCCGCCCTCTTGAGTCAATCGAATAGGATGGCCCGTGGTGCGAGCGAGGCGTGAAAGGTATGCAATGGTCGTTGCCTCAATTTCGTCGCGGGTGGTCTCGGTCACCGTCTCAGCGAAATCCAACTGGACGAGCACAGGGGACGAAAAGCGCCGTACAATGCTTTCGCGCCCTTGGCCCTGAAAGGCGCCATCAATAAACCCAAACTCGCTGAACACACCTATCTTAATGAAATTGTTGACTAAGTCGCGCTTTGAGAACGGGGTGTCCGGCCCGCCCCCGTCGATACGTAGCAAGCCTTGGCTCTGGAGGTTTTGCTGCACAGACGCATAGTAGTTTGCAAGTTCCAGGCTTTCAGGGGAAGGCTGCACCGGCGCAGGCGCGACTATTGGCGCACGCACCTCTGGTCGCGGACTCGTGGGCAGTGTGTCACATCCTGCAAGGGCTGAAACACCCGCCAACCAGAATCCTAAATGTCTCCAGCCTAAGGACAAATTTAGCCCGCGCTTTCCCCAACGGCATGGCCGTGTGCAGTGCCGCGCGCGGATGCGGAGGCGAGCGTTTCGCGCAGCTCTGCTTCCATTTTGCCAAGCGTTTCTTCGGCTTCGGCGCGCTTGCGTTTGCCCTCATCTGCGATCTCAAGGCTTTCATTAATCGTCGCAACCAGATCGTCATTGGCCTGTTGAACAGCATCGATGTCGAAGACACCGCGCTCCATTTCTTCGCGTATGGCTTTGTTGGCCATGCGCAGATTCTCCGCGTTCGATTTCAACAACTCATTGGTTAGATCGTTGGCGTCGCGTACGGCCTCTGCGGCTTCGGCGGAGCGTTGAATCGTCAGTGCCTGAGCCAGTTGAGTTTCCCAAAGGGGTACGGTGTTGACGAGCGTCGAGTTGATCTTCGTCACGAGAGACTTGTCGTTTTCCTGCACCAACCGGATTGAGGGCAAGGATTGCATTGTGACCTGCCGCGTTAGTTTCATATCATGCACCCGGCGTTCCAGATCGTCGCGGGCAGCGCGTAGGTCGCGCAATTCCTGCGCCTTCATGACCTTTTGCTCCTCTGGCGTGGCCTCAAGATCCGTTTCCATTTCGGGGATATCGTTCATGTCCAGCTCGGCCACTTTTTCCTCGCCGGCGGTAATGTAGAGCGCGAGTTCTTCGTAAAACTCCAGCGTACGCGCATAAAGCAAATCGAGTGATTTAATATCTTTCAAGAGCGTCATTTCATGGCTCTCAAGATCGCCCGTAATTTTGTCAATCTGGCCCTGCACATCTTCATACTTTGCCATAAACATCGCGGCGGGCTTGGCTTTGCCCAAGAGCTTTTCCCACCAGGACCTTTTCCGGTTCGGGTTCAGCTCGGAAACAGAAAAGCCCCGAATGGTCGACACAATATCGCGCAACGAATTGCCCGCTGGACCCACATCTTTGTTTTTCACATCCGCCAGCATCGACTGGCTGATTTCTTGCAGTCCAGACTGCGCCTTGGACCCAAAAGAGACGATTGAGTTGGTGTCGGTGATGTCAACCTCATCCATCCGCTTGCGAATTTCAGCAGCGATCGGCGCGTCGGCCTTGTCGAGCGGGATAAGCTCGGTGCTGGGTTCGGGCAGGATCACGGCATTGACCTCCTCCACTTGGGCCAAAGCGGCTTGCGCCTTTTCGCGGACAGTCTCGGTCATAGTTTCCTCCTAGCGGGGCTCAATCCCTTCACGCTGCAACCGTTCGCGCAGCACGTCAATTTCAATGGTTAAAGCGTCTTTATTATTATTGAGAAGCATCTGAGTTTTTGAGGTGAAATTTGCCTCTAAATCGTCCAGCAGTTCAAGGTAGGCCGCTTTGCCGTCAGCGTTCTCTGAGCGACGGGTCAGGTCAACATATTGCTTCGTTGCGTCGCTTGCGCCTTGCAAATAAAGGCCAAGGTAGCGGCGGGCTGAGCTCAGGTCGCGTGGGTCATTCTCAACCGTGCGAAACATCTCGCGTGCTGTGGTCTGAAACGCGTCGACGCGCGCGATGAGCACGCGATCGCGGCTTTCTGCAATCAATTCGCGCATGTTTTTGAGATGCGCCTCACCTGCATCAACCGCCTTCGCAACGCGGGCATTTTGGAAATCATCAACGCCCTCCGCGACTTTGTTTTTGGTAGGGTCTAACCCGAAAGCTGCTAGGTGCAGACCGGCAGCAATAATGCCGTAAAGCAGGCCGTTGAGAAAGCTTGTGTCAAATGTCACAACGCCGATGCCAAGCCCAGTAAGAATGGCGCCAAACAGTTTTCGCGGAATTGCGGGGCGGCGCGAGATCAGGCGCGCCTCATAGGCTTCCTCGGCTTCCAAGCCCTCTTTCGTGAGCCAAGCCGCAAGCGCGATAAGGCCGAAACCTGCTATGTGGAGCGCCAGTTTTGTTGGCCCACCCCCGAAAGCTGTGGCCAACATGGGCAGCGCAGCAACGGCCAAAACCGCAGCCCGCGCGCGTCCTCGTTGCGGCTTCGCATGGCGCAAACTTGATTGAGCCTTAGGCTTTGTATCCGGGCTGAATTCCCCACCATAACGCTGCGCCATCAAACGAGCCCGACGCCAGCCATCAACACGAGCAATATGAGCATGCCATACGCAATTTTCTGTATCGCAGAGAAAGACATGCAAGCCCCTGATTTGCACCACTTCGAGTATATATAAGGCCTTGGGACGCGTCTTACCAGAAGATCGGGCGCTGGTGCGATTTGCATCGGTGTCTTTGCGGGGGGCTAGCGTTTTCGTGGGCCCGCCGTATCGCAGCGCTTTTGCGGTGTGCGTTTCTTGGGACGCGGCTTTGCATCTTCTGGTGCAATACCCAACTGGTCGCGCAAAACTCGTTGTTTCACCTCCTCAACCTCGCCAGCTTTGAGGTCGTTCAACCGAAACGGTCCGTAGCTCACGCGGATCAAACGATTTACCTTCAGGTCGACCTCCGCCATGGCCCGCCTAATTTCGCGGTTTTTTCCCTCTCTCAGACCGACGGTGATCCAAGCATTTGCCCCTTGCTGGCGATCGAGGGTGACCTCCATCGGCTGGAAGCGCTCGCCTTCGGCCGTCACGCCCTTGCGCAAAGGCTCAAGCGTGCTGTCGTCGGGGCGGCCATTGACGCGGACGCGATATTTTCTCAGCCAACCGGTGGAGGGCAACTCAAGACGGCGTTTGAGGCCGCCATCATTGGTCAATAGAAGCAAACCCTCAGAGTTAATGTCCAGCCGACCCACGCTTACCACGCGCGGCAGCGTGTCGGGCAAGGCGGCAAAAACAGTCTCGCGGCCTTTTTCATCTTTTTCGGTTGTCACCAACCCAATGGGCTTATGGTAGAGCCAAAGGCGGGCCTGATCGGGTTCCGCTATCTCTTTGCCATCAAAAGTTATTTTGTCCTTTGATGTGACATTTAATGCCGGGCTGTCGATTGTTTTTCCGTTGACCGCAATGCGCCCCGCCGCAGTCAGCGCTTCAGCGCCGCGACGAGATGCGATCCCCGCGCGGGCAAGCACTTTGGCTATTCGGTCCCCGGGGGGCGTCTTAGGTGGAGTTTTTTCTGTCATATCAGCGGTTTAACCGCCCTTCGCCGAAAGGGAAAGGCTTGTGTGCAAGCCGTTGATATGTTTAGGAAAGTAGATGGAATTCACGTCTTATATGTCTATAGCGCTCGAGGAGGCGCGCTTTGCGGCGATGCGCGGCGAGGTTCCGGTGGGTGCCGTTGTTATTGGGCCGGACGGCGCCATATTGGGGCGTGCTGGAAACCAAGTCATCGCCTCCTTTGATCCTTCCGGCCATGCCGAAGTTTTGGCTATTCGCGAAGCTTGCAAAGCACTGCAATCCGAGCGTCTTACGCATTGCTCTTTATACGTGACGCTCGAGCCCTGTGCGATGTGTGCGAGCCTTATCGCACAGGCGCGTGTTGCCCGGGTTTACTACGGTGCGAGCGATCCCAAATCGGGCGGCGTCGTACAAGGAGCCCGGGTGTTTGAGCAGGCGCAAACGCATCACAAGCCTGAGGTTTACGATGGGATATGCGAGGCAGAATGCGCCCAGCTGTTGCGCGACTTTTTCGCCACGAGGCGGGCCCGTTAGCCTAAATCTAGCGTTCGCAAGCTGAACACATCAGGGCGTAGGGCGTCCTATCGCCAAAGAGTAAAGTTCGAAAACTGCGCGACAAGCGAAGCCACGCCTGCCGCAACGGAAAGATCTTTGACAAAATCGCAAGATCGGGTAACAAGTCCTTAGTGCGACATTTTGGCCAGAAAGGAGGCGTAGCATGATGACATATCAAAACATCCAACGCCTCAAATTTGGCCGAGCCGGTGAGCAATCGCCTGTGCTTGTGCCGGGCTTTGTACCCGGCTCCTAAGCCAACCCGTCGCCTCCAGCCCCTAACGGCTGATTCCAATCCAACCTGAACCGCCCACCCGACATTGGTCTCCGCGCCACGCGTTTTCGACTTCGTCTGAGGGGCTCTTTTACCAAAACGAAAGGACCGTTGCCTTTGCGCATCGGAAAAGTGACCGATATGAATGCACTTCCACTTAAGCCTGGAAAAAGCCCGGCTGATATTCTCGACGAACTGATCGCCAATCACGGCGCCCGGACAGTTGTGCTGGCGCTGGCATCGAAACTCGTCAAGCGCACGCGGCCACCAGATACCACCGCTGGCCGGGCTTTGCTTGGTCAGCCTCACGTCGATGGTCTTGATGACCGGCTCAGGGCCGATATCGGGCTTGATCCAAAAGGTCCACCCGACCCGCATCACTTGCTGGCGCATGTCAAACATCGAGACATTTTTCACCTCTAGAGGGTGATTGCCTCCATCACGCCGGGCGTCAGGACATCGACGCCCGGCAGTGCCGCGACCAACGTGTCGGCCGATTGCTCGAGAAGCGGGAAGGTCTTGTAGTGGCACGGGATCACGGTTTTGAAATTGAAATAACGCTTTGCCGCGTATCCGGCGCGCGCCATGTCCATGGTGAAATGTCCGCCGGCGCAAAGGATACCAACTTCAGGTTTGTGCAGATCCCCCATCCATTCCATATCGGCCATGATATCTGTGTCGCCGGAAATATAGATCGTGCGGCCCGCATGGGTGATCATGAACCCGGCGGGGTTGCCGGCATAGACCAGTTTGTCATTGATCGTCATTGATGAGGAATGAGCGGCACGCACCATCGTGACGGCCACATCGCCTGCCATAACGGTTCCACCATAGTTGAAACCGACGGTCTCGATGCCATGATACTCCATCAGCCCGGCCAGCTCGACCATGGCAAGAACCGGCGCGTTCGTTTCCTTGGCGATCTCTGCCACACCTGCTGCATGGTCGAAATGTCCATGTGTCAAAAGGATATGCGTCGCTCCGGAAAGTGCGGCCGCGCGCGCATCTTTTGGGAACATTGGATTGCCCTCGACCCAGGGGTCGATCAGTAAAACCTTGCCGCCAATCTCTAGCCGAAACCCGGCATGACCAAGCCATGTGATCTGCATTTTGATGCTCCCGTGATGTGAATTTGCAAAGAGCTTAGCCGCGCCCCCGACTTTGCGCCAATAGCCTAGGGGCAGTAGCGCTTGAAGCGGCGTCGGCGGGACGGTATGTGGGCATGAGATTTACGGAGAGCACGCATGTCCATTGACACCAAAACCGCTGGCCGCGTGGCAAAGCTTGCCCGCATCGCCGTTCCCGAAAGCGACCTGCCGAAGCTTGCTGATGAGTTGAATGGGATTCTGGACTTTATGGAGCAGCTGAACGAGGTCGATGTAGAAGGTGTTGAGCCGATGACTTCTGTGACGCCACAGCGCCTGAAACGACGCGAGGACGTGGTGACTGACGGGGCGCAGCAAGATGCGGTTTTGGCCAATGCGCCCGACGCGCGCGAAGGTTTTTTTGCGGTGCCGAAGGTGGTTGAGTAATGAGCGAGCTATCGAAACTGAGCATAGCGAAAGCGCGCGACGGGATGCGCGCGGGCGAATTTTCTGCGGTCGAAATAACCAAGGATTGTTTGGCTGAAATTGAGGGCGCGAAAGTGCTGAACGCCTTTGTGCACGATACACCTGAAATTGCTTTGGCGCAGGCAGATGCGGCCGATGCGCGGATCAAGAGCGGCGACGCGCCGGACATGTGCGGTATACCGCTGGGCATCAAAGACTTGTTCTGCACCAAGGGTGTCGACACGCAGGCGGCGTCAGACATTTTGAAGGGCTTCAAACCCGAATATGAAAGCACGATCACGCAGCAACTGTGGGATTCAGGCTCAGTCATGTTGGGCAAACTGAATATGGACCAGTTTGCAATGGGCTCATCGAATGAAACCTCGTGCTATGGGGACGTGGTGAATCCCTGGAAGATCGATGACCGCAACCTGACGCCGGGCGGCTCCTCGGGCGGCTCGGCCTCTGCAGTGGCAGCTGATCTTTGCTTGGCGGCGACCGGAACGGATACCGGCGGCTCAATCCGTCAACCAGCTGCCTTTGTCGGCATTACGGGATTGAAGCCTACCTATGGCCGCTGTTCGCGCTGGGGTGTCGTAGCGTTTGCGTCGTCCTTGGACCAAGCGGGGCCGATGACCAAAACGGTGCGGGACGCCGCGATCATGTTAGAGGCTATGTCTGGCCATGACCCGAAGGATTCAACCAGTTCCGAGCTGGCGGTGCCGAATTTTGAGGCGGCGTTGACTGGCGACATTCGTGGCAAAAAGATTGGCATACCGAAAGAATATCGGCTCGACGGCATGCCGCAGGAGATTGAAGATCTTTGGAGCAACGGCATTGCGATGATGAAAGATGCGGGCGCAGAGGTGGTCGATATCTCGTTGCCGCACACGAAATACGCCTTGCCGGCATATTACGTGGTTGCACCCGCGGAAGCGTCGTCGAACCTGGCGCGCTATGACGGGGTGCGGTTTGGCCATCGGGCGAGCCTGGGCCAAGGCGACGGGATCACCGAGATGTACGAGAAAACCCGCTCCGAAGGGTTTGGACCCGAGGTACAGCGCCGCATAATGATCGGAACCTACGTCCTGAGCGCTGGCTTCTACGATGCATATTACAACCGCGCGCGCAAAGTGCGGACGCTGATCAAAAAGGACTTTGAGGATGTGTTTGCGCAAGGTGTGGACGCGATCCTGACGCCTGCCACGCCATCGGCGGCTTTCGGATTGGGCGAGATGAAAGATGCCGACCCGGTGCAGATGTATCTCAACGATGTATTTACCGTCACCGTGAACCTTGCCGGCTTGCCGGGAGTAGCGGTGCCAGCCGGGGTTGATAAATCGGGCCTTCCGCTGGGACTGCAACTGATTGGGCGGCCTTGGGAAGAGGGCGATTTGCTGAACCACGCCTTTGTCTTGGAGCGTGCGGCAGGATTTGTGGAAAAGCCCGCGAAATGGTGGTAAAGACGGCATAGCGGCGCCGCTAAGAGCGCCTTATTCGAGCGAGAGAAACCCGATGCGTGCGATTTTGGCAAGTTTGGCTGTGGCAGGGTTGGCCGCCTGCGCCCCCCCCATCCCCGATAGCGGTCCTGATGCGGGCGTGGGGTTTGGCGACTACAACAATTATATTGATCAGCAGCAGGCTCGTGAGCAGGAACTCTCGGGTATAAATGCCCCTGCTTCTGAAGGCGCGAGTGACGCGCAACAGCTGGCCGCCGCTGCCGTGACCGCTATCGGACAAGATGGCCAAACGGGTGCGCCCCAAAGCAACCCCGGCATTTCCGATGAACAAGATTTCAATGCGGTCTCCCAAAGACAGACGATTGCCTCAGACGCGGCGCGCAGGCGGCAGCAGCAAGGGCAATATCAGGTCGTGACGCCCGAAGCCGTGCCATCGCGCCCCGGCTCGACTGTGCCCACGCCGATTGAGTTTGCATTGCTTGTCAGCCACCCGGTTGGCCAAAAAACCTACAGCCGCTCACCTTTTGGGCGCGCGAAAGTGGCGGCCAATTGCGCGCGCTATGGGTCAGGCGAGCTGGCACAGGACGCGTTTTTGAAGGCAGGTGGCCCGGACAAGGACAAGTTGAAGCTCGACCCAGACGGGGATGGCTATGCCTGCGGTTGGAACCCCGCCAAGTACCGCGCACTCGTTCAACGCTGAGGTGGATGGGCTCAGCAATCCCTCGCCGAACTTTGGGGAGCGGAAGGGTGGTGTGACGCCCGGCATGGTGGTGATCCATTACACAGCGATGCGCTCCGCCGACGCTGCTTGCAGAACGCTGTGCAACCCCGATACTGAAGTGTCGTCGCATTACCTGATTGCTGAAGACGGTCGGGTGATGTCGCTGGTGGCTGAAAAGATGAGGGCGTGGCACGCGGGGGCTGGCCGCTGGGGCGATGTGTCAGATGTAAATTCCCACTCTATTGGGATCGAGTTGGCCAATGACGGTTTTTCGCCCTTTTCACACAAACAAATGGACGCGCTGGAATATTTGATCGAGGGCGTTTGCGCGCGCTGGAACATCTCGCGACACCGGGTAATTGGGCATTCTGACCTCGCGCCGGGGCGCAAGATCGATCCCGGCCCGCGCTTTGACTGGCAACGCTTGGTGCGTAGAGGCATGGCTGTTTGGCCGGAAGTGGCGCAAGCCGAACCCAAAGCTTTTCACAAAGCGGCCTGTGCCTTTGGCTATAGCCCGGACGTTGATGACGCGACACGTCTGGCGGCGTTCCGGCTTCGGTTCAGGTTTGGATATGACGGGCCACTAGATGCGGTAGACGCAGGAATGGCAGTCGATCTGGCGGAGCGGTTTGGCATAGAGACATAGCTGTGTGAAGTCGTCGCCTTCACGGTACATGTCGGGTTTCATTGTCGCAACGCGCCACAAACACCAATTATCTAGGCCTCGTGAGCGGCGACCCGATCAAACCAGAGGGCAGCAAGCGCAAGAAGAACAACGCCGCCTGAGATCATGGCGAGAGCGGCCCAACCGACATTCGAAACAACGAACCCAGCCGAGAAGGCACAAAGCGTCGAAACAAGCGCGATGATCGTGTCATTGCTCCCTTGAACTGCCGCTTTCTCAGTTTCCGACACGGCGGCGTCCAGCATCGCCGTCCCGCCAATGAAGCCGAAATTCCAACCAATGCCGAGAATGATCAACGATCCATAGAAGTGCGTTGCGGAAAGACCAAGCGAGGCTGCGATCGCAGCGCCGGTAATTATGACAAGGCCACATACTGCAATGGTCTGTGCCCCGAAGCGCTTGATCAGAAAACCTGTAAAAAAGCTCGGAGCGAACATCGCAACGATGTGCCAGCGGACAACATCACTGGCCGTGTCTTCGCTGAAGCCGCATCCGACCATCGCAATCGGCGTCGGGATCATCAAGAACACCATGACGCCCTGTGACACAGCCGCAATCGCCACGGCACGCCTGATCGGACGGCGGCGAAGTGCTTCTAAAACGGCAAATTTTTTGGTCGGTCTGGCGGTCACCGTTCGTTGAGGCAAAGGTGTTTTCACGGCAGCAAGCGGGAAAAGGCCGAACAAAGCGATCAAGCCGGTCGCGGCATACGCGCCTGCGAAGGGAATGGGCGTAAGCACGTCTCGAGCGGCGATAAATATCTGTGGCCCCAGGATTGCCGCAACGAGCAGAGAACTCAGCATCAGCGAGATTGCCACCGGCCGCCAGCTCGGATCGACGACCTCTCCGGCTGCAAAGCGAAAATACTGAAATGAGGCCCAACCCGCTCCCATTAAGAAATGCGCCGCACAAAGCAGGGCAAAACTCTGAGAAAATAGAGCGATCGTCGCTGCGACCGCTCCGAGCAGGGTCATCGCACCCCCAAGGACAAAGCCTGCCCGCCGACCCAGTCTTCCCATCAACAGCGATATCGGCGCGGCGGCAACCAAACCCGCCAAGGTTTGGACCGAAGATGGCAGTGTTGCCAGCGATGGACTTGGTGCCAACATCAACCCAGCCAAGCCTCCCAAAATGAGCTGGATCGGAAAGGCTGCTCCGAGGATCGTATTGGCCAGCAACAGGCCCACAAAATTTCGGTTTTGGAGTAAAGCAATCGCGGACATGAAAGTGGGGCCGATACGGTTGTGGTTGTTCAATATGTTATAGGCTGGTCTGAGGACTCTTCATCGTAGCGCGAGATATTCATTTGAGTGGCTTTGCTGACAAGCTCGGGCTCAGAGCAGACCATCCCAATACGGCTGCAGTCTTTGGAGTTGCTGGGGCTCCGCGCCTGGCTTAAAGACGCGAGTGCGCGGATGGCTGGATGGTCGGAACCCCGAAAGGGGTTCAGGAAAGTCCGGACTCCATGAAGAGACGGTGCCGGGTAACGCCCGGCGGGGGCAACCCCAGGGACAGCGCCACAGAGAACAGTCGGCCTTCGCGTGCGGGGGTTATGGTGAAACGGTGCGGTAAGAGCGCACCGCGCGACCAGTAATGGAAGCGGCAAGGCAAGCCCCACCGGGAGCAATGCCAAATAGGGACCTCGCGGCGCAAGCCAGGGCATCTTTGGCCCGAGACGGTCCGGGTTGGCAGCTAGAGGCGCATGGGCAACCATGCGTCGAGATGAATGGCCATCCATAGGCGCATGCGCCTTGGACAGAATCCGGCTTACAGGCCATCCGCGCGTTCAAACCTTTTGGTTATTTGTTGCGATAAGCGGGCGCTGGTCCGGTTTGGGTTGCGCATGAAGACCTGCCAGATATACCGGTGTAAGTGTCTTTAATTTGGGGGCTAAGCGTGGATTCTATCCTGTCATTGGCAGTGCAGAACCTTTTGTCGCCGATCATCCTGTGCTTCGCATTGGGGGTTGCAGCGGCTCTTGCGAAATCTGACCTGAATTTCCCGGAAGCCGTGGCCAAGGGCATGTCGCTTTATTTGCTCTTTGCTATTGGGTTCAAGGGCGGTGCGGCGATTGCCGATCATGGGGTGGATGGCCAACTGGTAGGCTCGCTTCTATTTGGTGTCGTGCTTTCTTTCTTGCTGCCAATCATTGCCTTTGCATTGCTGCGCGCGATCACCAAAATGAGCGTCTTGGATGCAGCGGCGGTGGCTGCGCATTACGGGTCGATCTCGATTGTGACCTTTGTGGCCGGCAGCTCCATCCTTGAAGCGCAGGGCATCGGCTATGAAGGGTATATGGTTGCGGTTGCGGCCGCGATGGAAGCGCCCGCGATTATTTCGGCCCTTTGGCTGATCTCAGCCAAAGGCGACGGGGAAAGCCGGGGTATGGACGCCGCATTGATGCGGGAAATCCTGCTGAATGGCTCAATAGTCCTGCTAATCGGGTCTTTCTTTATTGGCTGGGTGACGGGCAAGGACGGACTGGCTGAAATCTCGCCCTTCATTACCGACCCGTTCAAAGGCGTGCTTTGCCTGTTTCTACTCGATATGGGGCTTGTCGCAGGGCGTGGGCTGGCGCGCGCGGGTGGTGCGGTTTCAGGCCGCGCGATTGCCTTTGGTGTAATTATGCCCCTTGTGGGTGCCACGCTCGGGCTCGCCGCGGGCTGGGTGCTGGGACTGTCAGTAGGTGGCGTTGCATTGATGATGGTTTTGTCCGCGTCGGCCTCTTACATCGCAGTGCCAGCAGCCATGCGGGTCGCGTTGCCTGAGGCCAACCCTGCCATTTACCTGACCCTTTCCCTTGGCGTGACCTTCCCCTTCAACCTGACCTTGGGCATCCCCTTATATGTGGCGGTATCAAGTGCCGTGATCGGAGGCTGACATGGAAATGCATGACGCAAAACGCATTGAAATCATGATCGAACAGATCATGGAGCGGCGATTGACCGACTTGCTGGTCGATAACGGCGTTAAAGGCTTTTCGGTGCTGCCAGTGCGCGGCGGCTCCGGCCGGTCTGGCCAATGGAGCAGACAGGGCCAAATCAGCCGGGCCGAGGGCATGTCAGCCGTCGTGTGCTTGATCAAACCCGAGCGTTTGACAGGGCTGTTAGAGGCAATATTCCCGGTCCTGGATCGCCATATTGGCGTGGTGAATATAACCGATGCCAAGGTGCTGCGAGCAGAGTTGTTTTAGCCACTCCGCCCGGAACTTTTTCTAAACGTCTTCGGCCCTATTCACCCAATGCGATGCCTTCGCGGCGCGGGTCGGCGCCGCCTTTGAGACCCGAAGCGCCGATTGAGATAGCGTGCAGGCCGGACGTCAGGGCGCGGGCATTTACCTCAAACCCGAGGCCTGTCAACGGGTCACTTAAATTTGTGGCGGTCGTGCCTTCCTCGACGTCATAGGTGCCGAAACGGTTGACGAGGTGCGGCATATCGATGGCCGCTTGCACGTTCATGCCCCAATCAATGTGCGCGATGATGGTCTTGGCGACATAGCCGATGATACGCGAGCCACCTGGAGAGCCTACAACGAGGCTGGGTTCTCCGTCTTTCAGCACAATCGTTGGCGCCATCGAAGACCGGGGGCGTTTGCCAGGCTCAACCCGGTTGGCAATAGGGACGCCGTCGCGATGCGTACGGAAGGAGAAGTCGGTAAGCTCGTTGTTCAAAAGAAACCCACCAGGCGCCATCAGCCGCGACCCGAACCCGTTTTCGATGGTTGTGGTCATCGACAGGGCGTTGCCCATTTTATCGACAATTGAAATGTGGGAGGTCGACGGCAGCTCGATACTGTCATCATCAGCCCAAAGGAGCGCGTGGTCAAAAGCCGGGGTGCCTGGGGCGACTTCCGTCAAAGCCACATCTGTGTCGAGAAGCTTGGCACGCTCGGCCAGATAAGCGGGGTCGACAAGGCCCTCGGCGGGCACCGGCACGAAATCGCTATCGGCCATATAGCGGCCACGATCTGCGAAGGCGAGGCGGGAGGCGTCGCCGATGAGGCGCCAGCTCTCAGGGTTCTCAGCGCCCAAGGCGGCCAAATCATAGCTATCAAGCTGACCGAGAATTTGGCCGACGGTCAAAGCGCCGGAGGAGGGCGGTCCCATTCCGCAAACATCATGCGCGCGGTAGGTGGCACAAACAGCAGGGCGTTGTTTGACCTCGTAATTGCTCAGATCGCGCAGGGCGAGCACGCCGGGATTGCCATCTGCATTTTGCACCGTGTCGATGATGCCTTGTGCAATCTCGCCGGCATAAAACGTTGCCGCGCCTTCGCCAGCAATGCGCGACAGCGTGTCGGCATAGGCTGGGTTTTTAAGCAGATCACCCTCTTTCAAGGGCAGGCCGCCGGGCAGAAAGTAGGCCGCGGTACGCGGAAATCGGGAAAGGCGTTCCTGATCATTTTCGATCAGGCTTGCGAGCCGGGGGGAGACCGCAAAGCCTTGATCGGCGAGCAAGATTGCGTCGTCAAACAGACCGGCCCAGTCGGTGCGGCCCCAGCGGCGATGTGCAGCCTCCATCAGCGCAGGTGTGCCCGGCGTTCCCACGGACAGGCCTCCGACAACCGCATCAAAAAACTTGAGCGGCTCGCCATTGGCGTCTTGAAAGAGGCGCGGGGTCGCGGCCAGCGGCGCGGTTTCGCGCCCGTCGAGTGTCGTGACCTCGCCTGTGCCTGCGTCATACCAGACAAGGAATGCACCGCCCCCGAGCCCGGAGCTTTGCGGCTCAACCAAGCCCAAGACGGCTTGCACCGCGACCATCGCGTCTGCTGCCGATCCGCCGGCGCGCAGCACTTTTGCCCCCGCTTGCACAGCCAATGGATTGGCGGCCGCCACCATCCAATCCTTGGCCTCAACAGGGGTGCCCGCGCTTTTTGCGGCTTGTGCGCTGGCGGCTTCGGGCGCGATTGCGTCGGCGGCCTCTTGACTTACGAGCGGCGTGGAGAATGCGAAAAGTAGGGCGGCTGAAAGCTGCATGGATAGAGGCAGGCGCATCGTGAAATCTCCTTTTGAATGAATGCTCCCATGGTTGAGCGCAGATGCGGTGAATGCAAGTGGGGTATTTGCGGTTTTGCCGGTTGACTCGCGCGCGTGCTGGCGTAAAAGGCAGCTTCAAACGATTTTCCGAGGGTGCGCCCCTCGTGCAGGAGATGTGACATGGCGAAGCCAACCACGATTAAAATCCGCCTGAACTCGACCGAAGGCACGGGCCACTTCTACGTGACCAAGAAAAACGCCCGCACCATGACCGAGAAGATGGTGGTGCGCAAATACGACCCCGTCGCGCGCAAGCATGTCGAATACAAAGAAGGCAAGATCAAGTAATCTTCCCTCACTTTGAGACAGACCAAGCCGCGCCTTCGAGCGCGGCTTTTTCTTTTGGAACGGTTCAATGGATATTAGGCCTACCACCAAACAAGATATCACTGCGGTCGACGCGCTTTTGGCGCGCAGTTACCCGGCCTTGCTGAAAGCAGATTACGCGCCATCCGTACTGGTGACAGCGCTGCCGCTGATTTCGCGGGCGCAACCGCGCTTGGTGACCTGCGGGACGTATTTTGGCGTTTTTGAAGGGTCTGAGCTCGTGGGTGCAGGCGGCTGGACTTATGACAGCAAGCGGCGCGGACCGGTGGCCTCCATCCGACATGTCGTGACAGATCATACAAGGGTCAGGCAGGGGATCGGGCGCGCGCTTATGGAGCACATCTTTGAGACAGCCCGCGCAGGTGGCGTAAAGGAGATGCGCTGCCAGGCGACCTTTACAGCCGTGCCATATTACCGTGCCATGGGGTTTGAGGGCGACCGGCAGATCGAGGTGCCGCTGCAGCCGGGGATCGGGTTCCCGGCGGTTATGATGCGACGCGCAATGTGAGGGACTGGACATGGACCCTGAGATGAACAACGCGAAGCTGCACCTGTTTTGCGGCAAGGCCGGATCCGGGAAGTCGACCTTGGCGCGGGAGTTGGGCAAGGCGTCTGATGCGGTCTTGATCTCAGAAGATGCGTGGCTCAACGCGCTGTTCAAGGAGGAGTTGCATGATTTGCAGGATTACCTTCGCTGTTCGGCAAAGCTTCGCGCTATCATGCAGCCTCATATCGAGGAACTGCTCGAAGCGGATGTCACAGTCGTTCTCGACTATCCTGCAAACACGCCCGATATGCGGGGTTGGATGCGTGACCTTGTTGCAGCTTCAAACGTGCCGCATGTGATGCACGTCTTCGATGTGTCTGACGATACATGCTTCGCCCGTGTCCAAGCCAGGTACGCGGCGGGGGAACATCCATTTGCGCTGACCAAAGCGCAGTTTGCGCAACTAGCCAAGCATTTCATTCCGCCAAAGTTAGAGGAAGGCTTCACGCTTATGCATCACAGCGTCTCACACTAGGTCAAAGAAAAAGCCCCGCCGGATCGCTCCGACGGGGCCTGATTTTGCAGTTCGTTTCGCTTGATTACTCGCGGTTACCCATGAGCTGCAGCAGGAACATAAACATGTTGATGAAGTCCAGATAAAGGCTCAGAGCCCCCATGATGGCGGATTTGCCCAACCATTCTGTGTCGCCCATATGGGCCATCTGGATGTAGTCATTCTTGATCTTCTGCGTGTCATACGCGGTCAGGCCAGCAAAGATCAGCACACCGAGGATCGACACAGCGAACATGATCGCTGGTGACCCGATGAAGATGTTGATGATCGAAGCTACGATTAGACCAATAACACCCATGATGAGGAATGATCCCCAGCCAGAGATATCTTTCTTGGTGGTGTAGCCGTACATGCTGAGGCCCGCGAAAGCGATCGCTGTGACGAGGAAGACCTGGATAATCGAGAACCCGGTGAAGACCAAGAAAATCCAGCTGATCGAAACGCCCATCGTCGCAGCAAAGGCGTAGAACACCAGCTGCGCCGTGGCGGCTGACATGCGGTTAATCATAGCGCCAAAGCCAAATACGAAGATCAGCGGCGCAAACATAATGACCCAACGCAGGGGCGAGCTGTAGAGCGCGCTGCCCAATGGTGTCAGGCCGCCATCCGCTGTCGTCGCCAAACCTGATATTGCCCAGGCGGCAAGCGCTGTGATCAGCATGCCTACGGACATTGTGCCGTAGACCTTATTCATGTGCGCGCGGAGCCCCGTGTCCAGCTGCTCGGCGGAAATGCCGGCTGTGGAGCGTGCGCCTACGTAGTCTTGCATGGAGTGACTCCCTTACGTTAAGAAATTGGCTGCCCCGGAAGATCCGGGATTTCGAAGTAAAGATGGGGCAGGGGGCACCGTATTTCAAGGAAATCCGGGTGCAAATATGAGCTTTTCGGTAAGAATTGCTTAAATTTTACCTCAAACGGGCAAAGCCGTTGTGTCTTTTATGTTTTCCATCACGAAACTTGCTGAAATATCTCCCAAGGGAACGAGTTCGATGAGGCGTTTGTAAAACCTGTCATAGTCCGCCACATCGGCTACCTGCACCCGCAACACATAGTCCAGATCTCCGGACATGCGATGCGCGCCGACGATCTCCGGAAGCAGTCTGACGGCGCGGTGGAATTGCTCCAACCAACCGGGGGAGTGGTCAGCGGCGCGAACAAGCACGAAGACTGGCAGGCCGAGGCCGATCTTGCTGGCGTCAATCAAGGCCACACGTGCTTTGATGATACCTGCTTCCTCCATCTGCTTGATCCGGCGCCAACAAGCGTTGCGCGAAAGGGAAACGCGCTCGGCGATCGAATCCACGCTGAGGCTGGCATCTTTTTGTAGCTCAGCTAAGATACTACGATCTATAGTGTCTATATTTGATAACATAGTTGGGATTTTATCCCAAAATTCCAGAGTTAATCAAGGAATTTTGGGACTGCTACTAAGGCTCCACCGGTTAGTTTGCCGTAGCTAACCAAAAGGAGCCTGAGATGAGCAGCATGACCGATCCGACAGAGCAGAAACCGGGTTTTTTCGCCAGTTTCCGCGCGCACCCTGCGAGTGTCGGAGAAAGCTATTTCGGACATTTGCGGTTTGCCCTTGGCTTCGCAGGCAAGCTGTTTTTGGCGGCTGGGGCGGCCCTCCTGCATGCGTTTATTCCGCCCCTGTGTGAGACAAGCGCAAGCCGAGCGGTGAAGGAACTGTCTGAGATGTGCCATCATCGCTCAGCCGCAGACTGATGTGCAGGCTTGCCGCCTGGATGGGTGCGCCGTGCCCATTAGAGGACATCGTTTCACGCCCCAGCCATTCCCTTCTAGAGCAAAGCCAAGAGGCCAATGAGGCCAAGCTTGCGGTCAATGGCGACGGTTTTGGTATCGCTTGGTATGATGGCGCTCGGGGTCCCGGACTCTATCGCGATGTGCTGCCAGCTTGGTCAGATGGAAATTTGCCCAGCTTGTGTCGGATGATCCGCTCAGGCCTGTTTCTAGCGCATGTGCGCGCGGCAACGGATGGGGGCACGTCGCGGGTCAATTGCCATCCGTTCACGCATGGGCGCTGGTCGTTCATGCACAATGGGCAGATTGGTGGTTTTGCGCGGCTTAGGCGGCAATTAGAAGGCCTTCTGCCCGATGACCTATATGCGGTTCGGGCAGGGACCACGGATTCGGAACTTCTCTTTTTGCTTCTGCTAGCCAATGGGTTGGAGCGTGATGCTCATGTCGCTGTTGAAAGCGTCTTGTTGCTAATGGCCAGGATGCGCCGGCCCGGCGACGCACCGGATCGAATGACATGTGTCCTGTCAGATGGAACGCGGCTTTTGGCGTTTCGATACGCGTCTGACGGGAAATGCCCGACGCTCTATGAACGTCGGGCTGGGGAGGGCTCTGATGACGGCGCTGACTGGGGGACAGCTTTGGCGTCAGAGCCGCTGGAAGGCAAAACGGCGGGGTGGCAAAGCGTGCCACCAAATCATTTGCTTGCCGTGCGAGCGGGGGAGAGATCGCTCACAGAACTCAGTGTACAATTGGTGCCGATTTAGCGCAGCCAGTGTTGCGGCGCGTCCCAGACGGGGCGTGCTGCTTCGATATCGGCCTCCTCGCGGGTGAGGCCAAGATCCATAAGTTGAGCCTTGTCCATCGCGGCAAGCGCGCGGCGCTGCCGGTAAAGATCTACGTAGCGCATCAAGCCATTGCGGGGAGCTGCAAAGCGCGACGCGGGGCGGGCAATAATCCAATCAGTCATGGTCATATCCTTTGCGTTTGATGATTGAGATGCGTGTTTGCATCATTTCTGTTGATGTATATGTTAGACTGTGATTGATTTGTGAAACGAATGTTTTTCATCGCTACCATCACGGATGTTGATATGATTAGAAATTTGGACCTGACCGCTCTGCGCTCTTTTGTGGCGGTAGCCGATATGGGCGGCGTCACCAAAGCAGCGGGCGTTTTGCATCTAACACAGTCGGCCGTCTCAATGCAGCTCAAACGGCTGGAGGAGGCGCTTGATGTGCAGCTTCTGGATCGCGCCAATCGGTCTGTTACGCCAACAGCCGAAGGCGAGCAGCTTCTGAGCTACGCGCGCAAGATGCTGGCCTTGAACGACGAGGTCTGGGGGCGGTTGACGGCGCAAGAATTTGAGGGGGAGATCACGCTCGGCGTTCCGCATGACATTATCTATCCCTATGTTCCACCCATCCTACGTAAGTTTGCGCAAGACTTTCCGCGCATGAAGATCAAACTGCTATCCGCACCTACCACTGAGTTGCGAGACCTATTTGGCCGCGGCGCCTGCGACGCGATCCTCACCACGGAGGATCAGCCGGGGCCAGGGGGCGAAGTGCTGGTCGAATTGCCGCTGGTCTGGGTCGGCGCCGAGGGCGGCAATGCCTACAAACAACGCCCGCTGCCGGTGGCCTTTTGCAGCCGCTGCATTTTCCGTTCAGGCGTGTTGCGACGGATGGAGGAGGCCGAGTTTGACTGGACCATGGTCATCGAATCCGAGCTCGACAACGCGGTCGAGGCAGTCGTCAGCGCCGATTTGGCGGTGCATGCGGCGATTAAAGGCTTCCAAGGACCGCAAAGCGCGCCGATCCCTGATCAATCCGCACTGCCTGCGCCGGGCAGCACGCAGATTATTCTCTACACCCAACCCAACCGGGGGCTTGTTCATGACGCTCTGAGCGAAATGATTCGTGACGCCTATGTTCACGGGGCCGATCATATGCGTGTCAGCGAGCGGATGAGCGCTTAAGCCGCTAAAGTGTGACCACAACCTTGCCGGTTGATTTGCGGGTTCGAAGGACCTCAAGCGCCTCCTCTGCCTGAGCGAGCTCGAAGCGGTGTGATACATGCGGTGCCAGCTCGCCCTGTATGTACATCTCAAAGAGCGCGGCAAGGCTGTCGGTTAGGACCTCGGGTTTGAAGGCGAGATAGCCGCCCCAATAAAAGCCCATCACATTGATGTTTTTGACCAAGATATGGTTGGCGGCGATCTTCGGGACCTCCCCGGCGGCAAAGCCAATTGTAAGCACACGCGCCTCAGGTTTGCAGGAGCGCAATGCAGCCGTGAAGAGCGGATCGCCGATCACGTCATAGACGACATCTGCACCGCCCAAAGCTTTGACGACGTCGCGCAGGTCATCTGTGTCTGTGTCGATCAGATGATCCGCACCATGTGCTTTTGCGACTGCCAGCTTGTCTGCCCCGCGCGCTGCGGCAACTACAGTGGCGCCCATCTTATGGCCAAGCTCGACCGCCGTGAGCCCGACGCCGCCTGCAGCGCCCGTCACAAGAAGCGTTTCTCCCTTTTGCAGCTGAGCGCGGTAATCGAGCGCAACATGTGAGGTTGAATAGGCGACCTGAAACGCGGCCGCTGTTTCAAAATCCATGGCATCGGGCAGAGCGGCACAAAGGTTGGCTGGAAAGACACCGTATTCGGCCAGCCCGCCATAACCGCCATAAACCGCAACGCGCGTGCCAATGGCTGGGTTGGTGACGCCTTCGCCAAGAGCCACGACCTCTCCAGCGACCTCCATGCCAGGGCTGAAAGGTTTTGGTGGCTTTTCTTGATAGGTGCCTTTGATCATTAAGAGATCTGCAAAGTTCAACGCACATGCGTGGATGCGGATCAGCACCATGCCCGGGCCGGGTTCGGGGCATGGGGCGTCTTCCACAAATTGGGTTTGGTTTTCTGCGATGACCTGCAATGCGCGCATGGGCGGGCTTCCTCATTCTGATTTGCCAGAGCTTAGCCACCGCTATTGCGCGCCGCCAGCCAGAAACGCGCGGCTTGCCCTTGCGTTTGCGCCCTGAGCTGTGTCACCGATAGCGTTGGCAAAAAGGGAGCCCTTATGGATCGGCAGACCGCACATACTTGCCTCGGCTTGGCCGAGCAACTCGCAGATGTGGCACGGGTTGAAACGCTTGCCCATTTTCGCCGACGCGACGTTGTAGCCGACAACAAGCTCAGCGATGGCTTTGACCCTGTAACGGAGGGCGACCGTGCCGCCGAAGCCGCGATGCGCACTCTGATCGAGACGCGCCGCCCCTCAGATGGGATTTTGGGCGAGGAGTTTGGCCGCAAGACGTCGACATCGGGACTGACCTGGGTGCTTGACCCGATTGACGGGACGCGGGGCTATATTTCGGGCACGCCGACCTGGGGGACGTTGATAGCGCTGCACGATAGCGCAAAACCTGTTTTGGGCGTGATTGACCAGCCATATATTGGCGAGCGGTTTTTGGGCGGATTTGGAAAAGCATGGGTCGAGGGGCCGATGGGCAAAGCGCCTTTGCGCGTCTCGAACGTTACCGAATTGTCAGACGCGACGATCGTGACCACCTACCCCGAGGTCGGGACGGAGGATGAGGGGGCCGCGTTTCATGCGCTGGCGAGACAGTGCAAGCTGACCCGCTACGGAATGGATTGCTACGGTTACGCGCTGCTTGCACTCGGGCAGGTGGAGCTGGTTGTGGAAGCTGGATTGCAGCCCTACGACATCCAAGCGCCGATCGCAGTGATTGAGGCAGCGGGCGGCATCGTGACCAATTGGAATGGCGGCCCCGCAGATGGCGGCGGACAGGTGGTGGCATCGGCCACGCCAGAGCTGCACGCCGCTGCACTGCAAGTACTGGACCCATCATGAGCGAGACCCTGATACGCGGGGCTGACTTCCTGGTTACTATGGATGACGCGCGGCGTGAGATTGCGGGCGCTGATTTGCTCATCCGTGACGGCGTGATCGTCGACATTGGTGTTGGCTTGCAAACAAAAGGCGACGTTCTTTTGGCGCAAGGCTGCGTCGTAACGCCTGGCTTGGTGAACACGCACCATCACCTTTACCAAACGTTGACCCGCGCGGTGCCGAGCGCTCAGGACGCGGATCTTTTTGGCTGGCTGCAAACGTTATACCCGATCTGGGGCCGGATGGGGCCTGAGCATTTGTTCACGTCCGCGCAGGTCGGGCTTGCGGAGCTAGCGCTGTCGGGGTGTACGATGACGTCGGACCACCTTTACCTTTACCCCGGCGGCGGTCGGCTGGACGACACGATTGAAGCGGCAAAAGAGGTCGGTTTGCGCTTTCACGCGACCCGCGGCTCCATGAGTATCGGCGAAAGCAAGGGCGGGCTTCCGCCTGACGCATTGGTTGAGCAGGAAAGCGCGATTCTGGAAGATAGCATCCGCGTCGTCGACCGCTTCCATGACGACAGCGACGGCGCAATGATCCGGGTTGGGCTTGCGCCGTGTTCGCCCTTCTCGGTAAGCCAAGATTTGATGCGAGATACAGCGCTATTGGCACGCGACAAAGGCGTTATGCTGCACACACACCTTGCTGAAAACGATGAAGATATCGCCTATAGCGAGGCCAATTTCGGCTGCCGTCCCGGCCAGTACGCCGAGGATTTGGGCTGGGTCGGCGACGACGTCTGGCATGCTCATTGCGTCAAGCTGGATGGTGAAGAGATTGACTTGTTTGCAAGGACACGCACGGGCGTTGCGCATTGTCCTTGTTCGAATTGTAGGCTCGGCTCGGGCATTGCGCCTGTGCGCGCGATGCGCGACGCCGGTGTACCGGTAGGTTTGGGCGTTGATGGCTCGGCCTCAAATGACGCAGGCAATCTTGTGGCCGAGGCGCGCCAGGCGATGTTGCTGCAAAGGGTCGTCAATGGTGGTGCGGGCTTCGGCGCGCGCGAGGCTTTGGAGATCGCGACACGGGGCGGAGCACAGGTCTTGGGGCGCGGGCATGAGTGCGGGCAATTGGCTGTTGGCTTCCGCGCCGACATCGCGATTTGGGACGTCAGCGGCGCCCAAAGCGCGGGCAGTTGGGATCCGGCGGCACTGCTTCTGGCGGGGCCGACGAGCGTGCGAGATCTGATTGTTGAGGGTCGGCGCATCGTTTCGGGTGGGCACGTGGTAAGTTTCGATCTCCAAAAAGCGGTACGCGCGCAAAACCAGATGGTTCAAGACCTGATCGAGTGACATTGTGCCCGTCAGCCCCGCTACGCTTTTGAGACCAGGCCAGAAATCACTTGCGAGCCTCTGTTGTTTTTCAGAGAGTTAGTAGGATTTTTGAGGGAGCCTAAAACCATGCATGCGATCAAAAAATACGGGATCTGGGTAGCAATTGTCCTTGCCGGCGCCGCGTTTATCGCCGCCGGGAGTGCTAAATTGTCTGGTGTCGAAATGATGCATCAGAGCTTTGCAGATATGGGGCTGCCCAGCTGGTTTGGGTATTTTATTGGGGCCTGTGAGGTCGCGGGTGGTATTGGGCTTTTCATTCGGCCGCTTAGCGGCTTGGCCGCACTCGGTCTGGCCTGCATCATGCTCGGCGCGCTGTACTACCACATCACATTCCCGCCCGTCAGCGCTGGCGTGCCCTCAGCTGTGCTGCTGATCATCGTCGCCTTAATTTTTAGCGTGCGCCGTAAGGATATGTTAAAGCTGGGTTAATGAAGCCCAGTTTGCCGGGTGCCCGCAATCCAAACATCGACGATGGCGCGGTCGTCGCCCATCATGATGGTAGGGAACAAAGCCTCCCAAAATGTTTCGGCATGCGCATGGCGCTGTGCAATCGCCTGTGTTGAGGCGAGATTGAGCACAACCAGATCAGCCTCAATCCCGGGAGCCAAGTTGCCAGTCTTATCCTGCATATGGAGCGCGCGCGCGGAGCCGCAAGTGGCGAGCCACATTAGCTCCGCCGGGTGAAGCGCGCGGCCTCTCAGCTGGGCGATCTCATAAGCGGCGGCCATCGTGTGCAGCATTGAAAAAGACGACCCGCCGCCTGTATCTGTGGCCAGGCCCACAGATAAGCCCGCTGATTTGAGCGCGCCCATATCAAACAACCCGGAGCCGATAAATGTATTGGAGGTCGGGCAATGGGCCACGCTGGCACCGATTTCGGCCAAACGGTCTTGCTCGCGCGGCTCAAGATGGATGGCGTGGCCGTAAAGCCCGCGCGCGCCCAGCAGCCCATGCATTTCATAGGTGTCGAGGTAGTCACGCGCGTCGGGATAGAGACTGCGCATCCACTTAATCTCCTCCACCTGCTCAGAGAGATGGGTTTGCATCAAACACTCAGGATGTTCCGTCCAGAGTGCGCCAAGCGCCCGAAGCTGCGCCTGCGTTGAAGTGGGCGAGAACCGCGGCGTGATCGCATATTCCAGCCTATCCACGCCGTGCCATTTTTCGAGCAAAGCTTTGCTGTCATCATAAGCCGACTGTGCGCTGTCAGACAGGTTCTCGGGCACCTCATAATCCATACATGTCTTGCCGGTGATGGCCCGCAACCCACGTTTTTGAGCTTCCTCAAAAAAGCTGTCGACGCTGGTAGGGTGAACTGTGGCGAAGCTGCACATGCTTGTCGTGCCATGCGACAGCGCAAGGTCAAAGTAGGTGCTGGCGATGGCGCGTGCATAGGCGGCGTCGGCGAGCTTGGCCTCCTCAGGGAAGGTGTAGTCGTTCAACCAATCAATGAGCCGCTTCCCCCAACTGGCGATCATAGCGGTTTGTGGATGGTGAAGATGTGCGTCGATAAAGCCCGCGCAGATAAGCTTGTCGCCATAATCCGTAACGGTGTCGCCTTCGGTTTTTGGCCGCTGCGACGCAGGCCCGACCCAACTGATCCGTCCGTTTTCTAGTATCACGGCACCGTTGCTTTCGTGCCGCGCCGCACTGACACCTTCGACAAAAGGGTCTGCGTCAAAAGACAGGGTTTGGCCTAAAAGTATATGGGGCATATCCCGTCCTAACCCGCGCGCGCGAAAAAGGAAATTCCCGAAATCGGGCCTACCTGTCGCTGTTGTGATTGTCTAAGCTTTTGCCAAGCATCCGACGGAGGGCAGCCGTGATGACCGATCCGAACAGCGAAAACCTTGATCCGAACTCGCACAGCAAAGACGAGGCCAAGGAAGACGAGTATCAGCTCGAAAAGAGTTTGGTCAGCGATGTATTGGACGCAATTGAGGCAGTGGACGCGACCGCACTCGATGCGCTGCTCGACTCCTTGCACCCAGCTGATATCGCCGATCTTTTGGAACAGATCAGCGGCGCCGAGCGACGTGCGTTTCTGTCACTTTGGTCAACGGGGCTGGATGGAGAGGTTCTGTCCGAGCTTGAGGAATCGCTGCGAGAAGAGGTGATCGAATACCTGCCGAACCATGTGTTGGCTGGCGCCGTGCGCGAACTTGAGTCCGATGATGTCGTTGACCTGATTGAGGACCTTGAGGAAGACCAGCAAGAGCTGATCCTAGACGCATTGGATGTCGCGGATCGCGCTGTGGTTGAAGACGCGCTAAGCTATCCTGAGTTTTCCGCAGGCCGCCTGATGCAGCGAGAGATGGTCGTGGTGCCTGAGGACTGGAATGTAGGGCAAGCGATTGATTTTATGCGCCAATCCGACGATCTTCCAGAGCAGTTTTACCACGTTATCTTGGTCGATCCGGCCTATCATCCCGTGGGTTATGTGACACTTGGGCGTATTCTTGGTGCGCCGCGTGACGCAAAATTACGGCCAATGGGCGAAGACAGTTTTCGGACCATTCCGGTGACACAGCCTGAGGCCGACGTGGCCTATGCGTTCAATCAGTACCACCTTATCTCTGCGCCGGTCATCGACGATGACGAGCGGCTTGTTGGCGTGATTACAATAGATGACGCGATGGCCGTTCTGGATGAGGAGGCGGAGGAGGACATCTTGCGCCTTGCAGGTGTTGGTGCGGATGAAAGCGTTTCTGACCGTACGTTTGAGACGGTCAAACAGCGTTTTCCTTGGTTGGCCGTCAATCTGGTCACGGCGGTGCTGGCGTCCGTTGTGATCGCCCAGTTCGAGGAAATTCTGACCCAAATCGTGGCGCTTGCAGTCCTGATGCCGATTGTCGCCTCGATGGGGGGGAATGCTGGAACCCAGTCCTTGACCGTCGCCGTGCGCGCGATCGCTACTCGCGACTTGACGGGGTCGAACCTGTTCCGTGTCGTCCGGCGGGAGGCGCTCGCCGGACTTTTGAACGGATTGATTTTCGCGGTGGTTATGGGGGTGATTGGCGTGCTTTGGTTTGGTACGCCGGCTTTGGGGCTCGTCATAGCCGCCGCCATGGTGTTGAACATGCTGGTGGCTGCTTTGGCCGGGATCTTGATCCCAATTGCCTTGGATAAAATCGGTGTGGACCCTGCTCTGGCGTCAGGCGCCTTCGTCACGACAGTAACGGATGTTGTTGGTTTCTTTGCGTTTTTGGGGCTGGCCGCAGTTGTGCTGATTTAGCCTTGAGGCATTTTCAGCGTCAAATTGCGACCGCCCTTTACGTAGCGCAGGGAGCTTCCATCAATGGCCGCAACGCGACCGCCATCAACACGGTCGCCGACCGATACTTTCACAAACCGCCCATTGGGCATGCGTACCAATGCCCGGCGATTTGAGGATGTGCCGAAGACGCCAATCAAGGATACCCGGCCAAGTGAGATCGCGTTCGTTTCCGTTGCCGCGCGTGCCACGGTGCGGCTGACGGGCCCGGTCGGTTGCACACGCGAGGCCCGCGCCACAGCGGGGCCAGCTGCGCGTTGGGGTGCAGCGGCAATGCCTGCAGCGGATGCTGTTTGCGTCTGAGTTTGAGGTGCGGGCATGGCCCGCGCGACGAGCGTAGCGAAGTTTGCAGGGCGTTGGCGGGCGCGCAAGGACGATGCGACGGCAAGCTCAGTTGCATTGACGACAGCGGTTCCGGTGCTTTCGGCCTCCGCTTCGGCGAGCGCACGTGCAATCGCCTCAGCCTGAGCTTGCGCCGATGCAGGGCGTTGTGCCGGGCGAATTTGAGCAAGTTCGGAGATAGTATTGCCGCCCAATTGATCGCGTTCGATTTGATCGGCGAGATCGCTAGGCCGGGCGCGAGGTCGAAGAGCCGCTAGGCGAAGCTGCTCTTGATCAACACCCTCAGAGGCAACCTCAGGAGCGGTGATTTCAGGTGCGTCTTCTGTTGGGCGTGGCAGCGCTTGCAAGGGAGGCTGGCCAAGGAAAACAAGGTGCCCCTGCGGGCTGAGCGCACCGTCGGGCGTCGGTCGTACGAGACCTTGCGCATTCAGGTCAAATAGAACGCCTGGCGGTGGAGGTCGCAAGACGCTTGCCAAGTCCAAAATGCTGCCCCCATCGGATGGGGCGAACAGGGCAGGCGGGTCCTCTAGCTTCAATTCCGGTGCGAGCGAAGTGATGTAGAGGTTGTCGAGCGTGGAAATCGCTTCGCCCTGTGCAGCGAATGGCTCCATCCGTTGCCAAATGCCCGTGGCGGCATAGGCGGCGAGTACATCATCTTCGGTCAACGGGGCCGGTGGAACCGGGATCGCCTCGACAATGGGTTCTGCCACGGGTTCGGGTTCCGGACGCAATTCAGGATCGTCGAGCGTAGGCTCGGGCAGGGTTTGCCCGATTGGAAGGCTCGCAATATCAAGCTCTTCTGGCAATGACAGTGCGCTTTCTGTCTCGAGCGGTAAGGCATTGCTGGGATCGAGGCTTGGATCGACCTCGACCAAAGCGCCTGTCGCCGCGCCATTTCCGGTTGTGGTCGGGCCTGTCTCGCCCAGCTCTTCGGCGATCAGCTCTTCATACAAGTCATTGTTCGGGCCAAACCAGTTGCTCACGCTGTCAGGCGGCAAAAGGTAGGAGGAAAGCAGTGCTGCGAGCCCGAGGCAGGCAAGCAGGATCATAGTCAGAATAAGGCCGAGAAATCGCGGTTTGCCCCGCGCATCTTTCGCAGCTAACTCTGCAATTGGATCGGCCTTCTCGGTCGTACTTTCAGTTGCTTCTGGTTTCAGCGGCGCCCCGCTGCTTAGAACGGGCTTAGGCACCTCGCGCATTGGCGGCGCGGGCGGGACCGTCGGTGCGGACTTTGCTGGTTTTTTTGGTGCAGCTCTTGTGCTCGCTGTCGCGGCGCCAAGTCTTGGGGCCGTATCAGGGACGGCAATGCGTGGCGGTACAGCCGACAAGCGTTTTGTATCAGCCGCTGGCGCGTCAACGTCGTCCGTTTTGCGGCGGCTTGTAAATGCCGCGGAGCTTGGAGCGGCGCTTTGCTCCGCAGGTTTGGGTTTGGGCGCCGGCGCTTTTGGTTTTTGCTTCGCTTTAGGCTTGGGTGGTCGCGATCCCAGCAGTTTCACGGCTTGCTTATCTGTCTCGAAACGATCAGGGCCCATCAAGGTCCCGCCCAGCATCGGCTCGCCCTCGAACTGTCCGGCGCGCGGGATCGCGGTGAATCCGACAGGGTTGAACCCGTATTTATTGATGAACCCTTCGGCCTCTCCGAGCGTTTCCATCGCAACGGCGACCACTTGGACTTTCTCGCCATTGGCGTTCACGTCAAAGCTGAGCTGATCCGCGCGGTAAGGGGTGCGTTCTTCTAGGGCTGCCCCAACATCATCGCCGAGGTCGAGGGTTGCGAAAAGAAGCTGCGAATGAGGCAAGACAAGCTTTGTTTCAAAACCCTCGCCTTCCAGTTTGGCGGCTTGCTCCTGCAGGGCTTTCAGTCCGGTCTCAATATCGTCTTTCTCGAAGTCAACGCGGCCTTCCTCATACCAGCCGGAACCGTCTTCGGCCCGATGTAAAAGTGCGATACCATCTTGTGACAGGTTGAGAGCGATCTTAGGCGTCATAGTCGTCCGAAGCTTTAAACACGAGTTGAGAGGCGGTCGAGCACAGCCAACCAGCCCCCTGTTTTGTTAAATATAGCACAAAGCACCGGTCATAAAAGAAAAACCAAGGGCGCGCCGAGGATGCGCGCCCGGGTATAGGTGATTTAGCTTGTTGCCTTGGACAGCGCCTGATCGAGGTCACTGATCAGATCATCAGCATCTTCGATGCCGATGGAAACGCGTACGACACTTGCTGCTGCTCCGGCGGCTTCTTGCTGCTCGGCGGTGAGTTGGCGGTGCGTCGTTGAAGCGGAATGAATGATTAGTGACCGCGTGTCGCCCAAATTTGCGACGTGCGAAAAGATCTCCAAGCTATCGACGAGTTTTACGCAAGCCTCGTAGCCGCCTTTCACCGCAAAGGTAAACAATGCGCCCGCGCCCTTGGGGCAAACTGATTTGACGCGTTTGAAATAGGGCGAGCTTTTCAAGCCAGCATAGGTGACGAAGTCGATCCGGTCGTCTTTTTCGAGCCAGGATGCGACCTTTTCGGCGTTCTCGACATGGCGTTCCATGCGCAAAGACAGTGTCTCGATTCCCATCAAGGTATAGTGCGCGCCCTGCGGGTTCATCGTCATACCAAGGTCACGCAACCCAATCGCGATGCCATGAAAGGTGAACGCGAGTGGGCCAAAGGTCTCGGCGAATTTCAGCCCATGATAGGCGGGCTCGGGTTCGCTGAGGGATGGGAACTTGCCTGAAGCGGCCCAATCGAACTTGCCGGAATCGACCACGCATCCCCCGGTTACCGTGCCATTGCCGGTCAGGTATTTCGTCGTGGAATGGACGACGAGCGTCGCTCCATGCTCGATCGGGCGGCACAGATACGGCGTCGCGGATGTGTTGTCGATGATCAGCGGAATTGCCGCCGCATCCGCGACGTCTGCTACAGCGCGCACATCCATTATGTAGCCGCCCGGATTGGCAATAGCCTCGCCAAATATGGCTTGCGTATCGTCGTCAATCGCGGCTTTGACCGCGTCCAGATCGTCAAAATCGACAAACTTTGCGGACCAGCCGAAGCGTTTGATGGTTTGTGAAAACTGCGTGACGGTGCCGCCATAGAGCCGTGTCGAGGCAACGATGTTTTTTCCCGGCTGCAAAAGTGGGAAAAGCGCCATGATCTGCGCCGCGTGACCTGACGAACAGCAGATTGCGCCAACGCCGCCTTCGAGCGTTGCGATACGCTCCTGCAAAACGGCGACCGTCGGGTTCGTCAGGCGCGAGTAAATATATCCGACTTCCTGCAGGTTAAAGAGGGCGGCCGCATGTTCGGCGTCACGAAAAACATAGGCTGTCGATTGGTAGATCGGCGTATTTCGCGCACCCGTGGCCGGGTCGGGTGCTGCGCCTGCATGAACCTGGAGTGTGTCGAAGCCGTAGCTTTCCGTGTCGGACATGAATTGGTCCCCCTTCTGATTGGATTTGGGCGCACCCTAGTCGCTGGGCAGTGGGGCGACAATGACCTATCCTGTCCATCAAGGTGGTTTAAATTCACCTTTTTCATGCAGGAGTTTCCAGAACAATGCTCACCCCGTTCCATATTGCTTATCACGTCACTGATCTCGACGCGGCCCGCAGCTTCTACGGCGGGGTATTGGGCTGTACGGAAGGGCGCTCAACCGAGACCTGGGTCGATTTCGACTTCTTTGGGCATCAGATTTCGCTGCATCTGGGCCAGCCATTCGCTACCAGCAATACCGGGAAGGTCGGCGAGCACATGGTGCCAATGCCGCATTTGGGCTTGGTGCTAGGATATGACAACTGGCGCGTTTTGGCGGACCGGTTGGATGGTGCGGGCACCGATTGGGTGTTGCCTCCGTCAGTGCGGTTCGAGGGGGAGCCGGGGGAGCAATGGACAATGTTTTTCCGCGACCCGTCTGGCAACCCCATTGAGATCAAAGGCTTCAAAGACCTATCAGCCGTTTTCCAATCTTGAGGTCGGAACGTTTCCCGCAGCGACGAAGCGCCAGACAAAAAAGCGCCTGCGCGGGGGACTGCGCAGGCGCGAGTTACGGAACGAGGGACAGTGCTTTTGATGGGCGCGCAGTTCCGTTGCGCAGCCCTCACGATGAATAAAATAGGCACTGCCATGAGCCTGTGCCACAAAGCTTACGAAAGTGTGAACGCACCGTACGCGGAGGCAATTAGAGAAAAGGCATCGATCAACGCATATCGCCAGCCCGCGCCCAACTAGTCGATTATGTCTTCGACCACGTCCCATGCCTCGTCGAGAAGCGTTGAAAACAACCCGCGCCGCTTCTTGGGTTTTTTACGGGAGGGCTTTGACCAATCGACGAGCTTTGCCTGCTTTGGTCTCTTGGTTTTTTTCGGCTTACTTTTTGTGACCGCTGCCTCTGGCGCTTTGAGCCATTTCATTTCATGCAGCGGGGCCCCACATGAGCCACAAGCGAGTTCATGACCCGCCCGGGCCGTGGGTTTTAATAGGGTGCGGGACCCGCAGTAAGAACAGGTTGCGAGCTTAGTCGGGTGTGGCACGCGGGGTCCTTTCAGTTGCGGGGCTGAACCTCATATAGGGAGACTGCCGCCGCATTCGAGACGTTGAGCGACCCAAATGCGCCTGAGGCCTCGATTTGCACGAGGTGATCACAGGTTTCTTTTGTCTTGTCGCGCAATCCGGGCCCCTCCGCCCCCAAGACCAGCCCAACAGGTCCGGCGTGCCCCGCAACGGTTTCGCGAAGCGTCGCGCTTGCCTCGCCGTCGAGACCCAAAAGCAAGTATCCCATCTCCTTGAGCGCTTCCATCGACGTCGCGAGGTTTCTAACGCGCAGATAGGGTTGTCGCTCTAAAGCCCCCGACGCGGTTTTCGCCAATGCGCCGGTTTCTGGAGCGGAATGTCGCTGAACACCGATCACGGCGCGCGCGCCAAACACCTCAGCCGAGCGCAAAATCGCACCAACATTATGCGGATCGGTCACGCGGTCGAGCAGGATCACCCGCGCTGCCGTCCCACGCGGCGCGCAAATATCGCTGAGATTGCCCCAATCGAGTGGCCTTACCTCAAGCGCCGCACCCTGATGCACAGATTGTGGATCGATAGGGGCCGCAAACTTGCGTGGGTCTGATATTTCTGGCGTAATGCCTGACGCCGCGATCTCCTCGGCCAGCCTGTCGGCGGCGTTTTTTGTCACCACCAGTTTGAGCCGCTCGCGCATCGGATTTTCAAGCGCGTCACGCACCGCATGGATGCCAAAGAGCCATACTGTTTCTGCGGCGGCGGCGCGGCGATCCCGCTCTTTTTGGATCACCCATTTAGGTTTTTGCTGTTTCATGGCCGGAGGTTGATCAGTTTCATTTCAAAAGCGCAAGCATTGGCGTGTTTTCGTGTTGACGCATGGCGATGAGGCTTATAGATCAGCCGCCTAGTGGGCGACAGGCCGCAAGGTGTGGCAGGGGACTGTAACTCCCTCGCGGAGACGCACGCCTGGTTCGATTCCAGGGTCGCCCACCACTCAGTCCTCTTCAAAACCTGTGATTAACCTTTGCTCAAAGTTATTCAAACTTATCTGTGGGTTAGGAGCATGTGAGGTGCATGAGACCTCACAATCGTGCTCTGATTTGGAGCATAATGCGCCATTCCTGTCAGAAGTCTCTGTGGGGTGATTTCGCGCGAGGTCTTGAGCCGCTATTGCAACAAGTCAGAGGACTGGAAAGCCCAAAGTCCGGCGCTGCTGAGACCAATCAAGCGGTAGGTCTTTCAGATCACGTAGAGATTTGGCGCTCAGGGATGCGGGCTGCGTTCCGTTCACGATGGCACTTGTGATGTCAGGCGCAAGGAAGGCGAGCGGCAAAATGCGGCTGACGGACCCGCTGCGCAGATGCTCACGCTCCGTGATCTCTTGAACAGATGCGACCTCGTTGTTGAGAAGCTCTTCCATCCATCGCTTTGCGTCGGTGATCAGACCAATGAGGTCGACGTCTTGGCGGACTGGCGCTTCTTCGGTTGTAATAATGATGGGCTTAGCACGGCCTTTTTGATGCAGGATGAACGGCACATCAAAGCGAATGGTGACGGTGTCATCTGCATTCACAGGTTGCGTGAGAGGCGCGAGATCGAGTGTGATCCGAAGGGCACCTGGAACCAGATCAATGCGTTGGATCAGTGGCAGGGATTTGTCGGATTTTTCAGAGCCACAGGCCTGGGGCGACCCGGTGGGAAGAGAGTGTGTTGCGGCTAAAACCTTGGCGATGAGCGATGTTGTGGCGTCCTGTTGTCTAAATTGATCGGCCAGCCAATCATGATCCCTTAGCTTATCCCACACGTTACTCTGCACGGTGTCCTCAAGTTCACTTGCCGGGAGCCTTCGAACCCCTTTGGTATCATCCGTGTCAACTTTTTTGGATGCGTAGTACCAATATCGTTTTGTATGATGTGAGCCGTTTGTGGCATGGCCCTTACTGGCATAAGTCGTACCCATCGCGCGTCCATGTTCATCGAATAGACGTCCATCTAGGAGGCGCTTAGCAGGTTTGCGATTGCCGCTGATCTTCTTTCCACCATGGCCCGCCAACTGGGTTTGCACCTGCCGCCAGATGTCTGAATCCACAATGGCCTGATGTAGCCCATCATAAAGCGCGTCTTTGTGTCGGACTTTGCCGACATAAGTTGGGTTGCGCAGGATATTGTACAGCGCGCCACGCGAGAGGGCTTTGCCGCCGGTGATCCGCCCATGACGGTCCGTGCGACGTTTGCTGACGATGCCTCGCTCAGACAAGGTTCGAGCAAGTGAGCGAACGGAGCCTGTTGCCAAATACTCGTTGTAGATAGTTCTGATGGAGTGGGCTTCATCTGGATTTACGACCAATGCCTTGTCCCGCACTTCATAGCCCATGGGCACGGCACCACCCATCCACATCCCCTTACGTTTTGATGCGGCCACCTTGTCTCTGATCCGTTCCGCCGTGACCTCGCGTTCGAACTGCGCGAAGGATAACAGGACGTTCAATGTCAGCCTTCCCATCGAGTTGGTCGTGTTGAAGGCCTGTGTGACCGAGACGAAGGAGACGCCTGCCTCATCGAAGGCCTCGACCATCTTCGCGAAGTCCGTGAGGGAGCGTGTCAGCCTGTCGACTTTATAAACCACGATTACATCGACCCGGCCCGCGCGGACATCGGCCAATAGTTGCTTCAGTCCAGGCCGCTCCATTGATCCGCCCGAGAAGCCGCCATCATCGTACCGGTCAGCCAATCCCGACCACCCTTCGTGCTTTTGGCTGAGGACGTAAGCCGCGCAGGCCTCACGCTGCGCATCTAGCGAGTTGAAGTTCTGCTCAAGACCTTCCTCGGTCGACTTACGGGTGTAGATGGCGCAACGCTGCTTGATCATCCGCGCAACCCAAAGAATCGTGGTCCATTGCGCTTCGTACCGGTTATGGCGGTCGCGACAGCCGACAAAGAGTTGTAAGGCTGATCATTCCAAATGACGGCGTCATCACTGACCACAACCTCATGCGTAATGCCGCCCCAGTCTTTAAGCAGTCGTGTGCCCGACGAGGCAACTGCTGGGGGCAAGGCACTGAGCAGGGTCGTCTCACCCTGCGCCCGCTGCGACATGAGTTTGGACCAAGCCCGCTGTTCCAACTTTGGAACAGACTCACATGCTTTGCTCTGAAGGTCCCACGCCAAAGCATGCCGCATCAACCGAGCCGTCAGAGTCGGGGCAGGGGGCATTCCGTTGCGTTGCGTCAAATGAACACGAAGCTCCGCTGCACCCATGCCTTCGATAAGGCTTAAACCGTCCCGATGATTTGCGCCAATCACTGGGTAACCTCATGAGCGGTAAAGTAGCGCGCAGTCTTGCCGGACCTATCCGGCTTGATGTCACGACCAGCGGCGCGCAGCCGCGAGATCACCGCCCGGATCGTATACGGCTGCCATGCCAGCTGCGCCTCAATCTCCGTAATCGTCGCGCCTTTTGAGCGCGCAAGCAACTTTAGCAGCTGGTCTGCTTTGGTTGGCCCGCGCTGCTTCAGTTTTACAAAACGGGGTATCTCTGTGAGGTTTTGGGTGGTCTCGTGGGCATCCTTGGTCATATCGATCTCCTTCAACGGGTCAGATCGGAATGACCCACCCTACCGACAAAGGCCCGACAAGCGGGCAACAGATCTAAATGGAGCTGTCAACGTCACTACCGCTTCCTGTGCAAACGAAGTCCAGTCACAAAGAGAGAGAAGTTCGTGCAAAACTCCGCGCTCATTTGATGGGGGTTTCTGCAGAACGGGCGGGAACCGGTCGTTCGCTGCGGGTGCGAATGCTGCAGGTGGTAACCACAACAGCAGACATTCAAATGTTGCCAAATAGCGCTGACTAGCGCGGAAATCGCATAAGCGCGCATATGTTAAGTTCGCTATTCAGCGCGTGACGTCAGCGCCTAGGTGATTTCCTGTGCCGTCGGTTAGGACAATTTCCCCACGTTATCTGCCAAACGCTGCCACGGCGGCTGAATCGGTCTCTTGGGCCAGTATCGACAGGATAATTGCGCCCTTTCTGTGCCGCGTTTCGACGTGGGCGTGGGCCGCCGACGCTTCCTTAAGTGGATAGATGGTGTCGATGACCGGTTGAACTTTCCCGTCGCGCACAAGTCCCGCAAGTTGGCCTAGATCCCGCGCGGTATTTGGGTTCACGGCCAAGCGTATCTTTCGGTCGAAAAACGGGTTTAGGGCGGCTGCCAGCAGCTCGCGCATACCGACGTTCAAAGGAAGAAATAGGCCGTTACGCCGGAGGAGCCCGCGCGCTTGTTTTTGGGACACGACCCCAACCGTATCGAGGATGATGTCGAAGCGGTCCTTGATCTCTGAGAGTTTGACAGTCTCATAGTTCAAGGTGATATCAGCCCCGAGAGAGCCTACGAGCATCTGGCTGTTGGGACCAGAAAGCCCGGTGACCTGTGCTCTGAGAGCCTTGGCAATTTGCACGGCATAGATGCCGACACCGCCTGAGGCCCCAACAATCAGAACGCGCTGATTGGCTTTCAATCTTGCGAATTGATCGAGGAAGACCAAAGCGGTCAATCCTCCGAAGGGCAGGGCGGCTGCTTCTTCGAACGATAGATTATCAGGCATTTCTGCAACCGCCGCAGTCTCTGGCAACGCCAGGTACTCGGCAGATGCGCCACCCTTGGAAGTAATCCCAAAGACCCGCTGGCCGGGGACGAAATTCTTCACGTCTAGGCCAACAGCCTCAATGAGGCCAGCGAACTCACTTCCAAGCCGCTGGTTGTGTGGTCTACAAAGCCCAAAAATCAGACGTGCGGGGAGCGCCGTAATACCGGGAAACGCGGCGGCGCGGATGCGCCAGTCGCTGGTGTTCACGGCACTTGCATGTACGCGGATTAGAATGTCGTCGGGTTGCGGTTCAGGGCGCGGAACCTCTGGGATATGAACCACTCCGGGCGGTCCGTAGTGTGTATAGGTGAGGGCTTTCATAGGACTGGCTTCACAACCATGAGGGCGATTGCGACAAGGCTCAGAAGAAGGGCACCGGTACCAATCGGCGCAACTCTGTTGAAGACCTGAGTGTAGGGTTCGCCAAGAGCTGCAGTCTTGGAGGCTGCGGCAATACTATGTAGTTTCTTTTCCGCAATCGCGCCGACCCAAAACGCAGCAATTAGTGCAAAGGTCAGAGTCGCCGATGCCAAAAGCCACGTGTCTGTGAATGCGTATCCGACTGTTTTGGCAAGATAGTATCCTGTCACCGGAATGGCCAGAAGTGAGGGCAGCATGATCAGGCGGTTTATGCGGAGGATAACACGCAGAAGCGTTTCGGCCTGGCTTGGGGTCGACGCCCTCGCTTGAAGATGCAAAATGCCGTTGATGATCGTTGCACCGATCATCGCGGTCATCGAGATCAAATGGGCGATCTTCCAAAGTGTATACGCGTTTAGCATGGGAATAGCTTTCCGATTTTGAATTATTGCATCACGTAGGGCATGTCGTGTGGGTCAGTGTTGTTGCCGCTGGCGCTGACCAAAGCGGCTAAGTCCCGAATTTCGACCTGCCGCGTGCCACGATATCCGATGATTCCCTGATCTCGCAGATGCGCCAGCTGACGGCTGACGGTTTCATGTGTCAGGCCCAGGAGGTCAGCGATTTCAAACTGACACAGGGGCAGTCTGATATGGCTCGGATGGCGGATCGATGACCGGTTTTGAATCACCAGAAGAAAGCTTGCGAGCTTTTCAGCGGCGGTTTTGCGCCCCAACAAGAGCAACCACTCGCGCGCTTCATCGAGCTCTTTGAGCGTAGAGTGTAGAACGCGACGGGTCATCTCAGGCGATATCCGCATCAGAGATTCAAACTCGTGCCGGGAAAGGCTACCGGCCGTCACATCTGAAATTGCCGTCACATCATATCGGGTCGTCTCAGACCCGAGCCGCCCAACCAAGTCGTTGGGCATGAGCAATCGCAAGATTTGCGTGCGGCCGTCGGGAAGCGACGTGCTGAGCGTCGCTGTGCCTTGAAGGATGACGTGGACGTGATGGTGACAACGACCGCGTATCTGCAGCGTTTGCCCGGCTTCAAAATGTCGGATTGACATCTCTTTGTTGAGGCGTCTCTGAGTGAGTTCAGAACTGGTAAGGAACGGCAACGAAACAAAGCGCGACTCGGCTCCGCGCAGGGCGTTTTGAAACTCAAAGTCTCTTGGCTGCGCATATGTCATGAGACGCTCCGTGTTTTGAGTTTCGAAGTGCCTTTACGTTCAACCTTGGTGGATTGCGAGTGGACCAGCTCTGCGAAGTGATCCGCTATGCGCTTCTTGCCAAAGGTTTTGCCGACCATGTTCATGCCGAGGGCTGACAGGAAGAAGAGGGCAGGGCCATGCACAGCCGCCGGGGTTACATAGGGCAGGAGTTTTAGAGCGCCGCGCCGAAGAAGGTCTGGGAGATGGATGATCTTCGCGGGCTTCCCCAATGCCTTGAATGCAGCCTCTGCCAGCTCGTTTTGAGTCAAAGCATCCGGACCGCCCACCGGCACGTAGTCACGGCCATCCCAGATGGCGCTCGCGATCACCTCTGCCAGATCGGCACCATCAATCGGATTGAGTTTGAGTTCACCCGAACCGAACAGAAAGACGCGGCCTGATTCAGCCATGTTCAGGAAATCCCCCATATCTGAGAAGAAGCCAGATGGTGCGATCACGGTTGATTTGATTGGCGACGCTTGCAGCCGGTCTGCAAAGGCCTGCTTGGCTGCGACAAGCGGAATATCTTGCATCTTGTGTGCATTCAGCACGTGGACATAGGCAAAACGATCAACGCCCGCTGCAAGCGCGTTGACCAAAAGGTTCGCATTGGCTTGATAGTCGACATCCCAATAGGACAAGCCATCGCGCTGTCGCGTGATGCCGAGGGTAGAGATCACCAAGTCGACGTCGTCCATCGCTCCACAGAGCGTGAGGGGATTTGTTGCCTCGCCTTCGAACAGCTCTGTCGCTTCAAGCCCGGATTTGCGCGCGGCGTCTGCATTTCGAACGAGGGCACGAACGTGCCAGCCCATGGACATGTATTGCTTTACGATATGGCGACCGAGGTATCCGGTGGCCCCTGCAATAAGAACGGTCGTGGTTTTCATCTTTATTTCCTTTCAAAATGTGTATTGGTTAAGCAGCCTTGGTGCCGAGCAGGCGCACGTCAGAAAGCCAACGCGTGACGGTTTGCTCGCTTGGGTGACTGGCGTCTGCGAATTGGGTGAAACGGGTGGGTTTGATGCCAACAAAACTGAAGATTTGGCACCTCAACTGGTTCAGGATTGCGTTGTGATAGACGAACCGAAGGAGCCAGCTTTTGGTGTCGGACGTCAGGATGATGCGCGCTGTGCGTCCGCTGAGCATTGGTGTCGGCAGACCAAAGCTCTTCTTGCGGGTGTCGAATGTGCGCCCAGGTAACAGCACGCGATCAAAAAGACCTTTGAGTTTTGCCGGTATTCCGCCCCACCACATAGGCGTGGCCATCACGACATGTTCGCTCCATACAAGGTCTTCGAGCACCTGGCCGAGGGCGGGTTCCAAGGGCTTCGTGTTTTGGTAACCGCCATTGCCAAAATCGCTGTCGAAAGCGAGGTCATGCAGATGCGTGATGCGAACCTCGTGGCCTGCGCTTTGAGCTGCTTCGGCATAGGCCATTGACAGGCTGCGGGAAAGTGACGTTTCGCCGGGATGGCCGTTTAGTACATAGATGCGTTTGGTCATGAGACCTCTCCTCAGGTCAGTGAATTCATCAGGATTGTGCGGGAGCGTAGGGTTCTTCCTGAACGGCGTGACCCATCACCATTTTGATGAAGAGGCAGGGGATGAACCATTCGAGGCCTGAACCAAGGGTAAGCAGAGACGAAGCTGCGATCACGGCCAAGACAGTCAGCAACGTTGCAAGCGGTCTTCTTAGATAAAGTGGTGCCGCGAGAACGAGCCATACAGAGACCTGCAGCAACACATACCAAACAAGGGCATTGCTGACCGATCCGCCAAGCACTGCGGCAGCAATGATCGGATGCACGTGGATGGCAGTGAATACCCGGACATTCTTGGCTGCGCGGATGAAGGTACCTTCACCTGGCTTGGCGGTTGTGTGGTAAAAGCGCTTGCAAGAGTTCAGCATGTTCGCGACAGCACCGCCGCCGATGTCATAGGCAAAGAAGAGTAGGACGGCCCACTGCCAGGCCGAGATCGCCGGGACACCGGTTGTGTAGGAGAGCCAGATGAGGAGCGCTGTCACAACTCCGGCACCGCCGTAGCCCATAAGGCGTTCAGCAGATGTCGCGCCGCTGCCAACGAGTGGGTCCGTTGAACCAGAATACTCCCATGAGATTTTGTCGGATGGGGTTGTTGGTTGCGTTTGGTCAAAATAGGTCATGTCGATCTCCGTTGATGACTGGACGTTCGGTCAAAAATGAGTGTTTAAAAGCCGTGCATTTGCTTGGCCCATTGAAAGCCAATCAACGCACCTTTGATACGGGGGAGGAGGAACAGCGAAAGGCCGACTGCGAGCGCTGAGAAGACCGTTGCCATGACAGCCGGATGCAATTCCCAAGCCTTGTAGGCGGGCACAAGCAGAGGGACGAGTAAGTGGCCGACGACAACAATTGTGAGGTAGGCCGGCCCGTCATCTGCGCGTTGTGGCGTGAGGTCTAGCCCGCAAGAGTCACACGTCCTTGCCACCGACAGGTAGCCATCGAATACATGGCCTTGTCCACATCGCGGGCAGGTTCTTTTGAAGCCTCTTTTCATGGCCTGTTTGGCGTCTCGTTCAGCTGTGAGTTCCATGGTGCTTCCTCGAATCGTTCATGACTGGATGGTCAGTCATGTATATCTTGAATGACTGGACGTCCAGTCATAAATATGTCAGACTCACAGAAAACCGAAATTGAGGTAGGAAATGGCAAAGATCGTCGACCGAGACGCAATGCGGCACGGAATTCTTGATGCAGCGATGCAAGTCTATGTGAAAAAGGGATACCACGCCGCGACCATCGCCGATGTGGCCGAGGCCGCCGGGCTCGGGAAGGGGACGCTGTACCTCTATTTCAAGAACAAGGAAGCCATCGCGATGTCGATGGTGGAGCGACATTTCAAGGGCCTGGAAGATCGATTCTTTGGGCAAGCGATGCCGGACACGCTACAGGACTTTGCGAACGGTCTTTCTCAAACCATGAACATCCCCGACGATCATGCGAAGTTTGTCCGCGTGTTCTTTGAGGTGTTTGGACCAAGTTTCGCGTCTGATGCGTTCAGTGCAAAGGTCGCCAGTTTCTTTGACAGACTGGGTGAGCACTACACCGGTCAAATTAAGCACCTGCAAGATCTTCAGCAAATTCGCGGAGACGCGGACGCCAAGCAGCTCGGTCGTGCTATCGCCGCTCTGACCGACGGAATGATCTTGCACAAAGGGTTGTTCAGCATTCCTGCAAAGCGTCACAATGCCATGCGAAACGAAGCGATCGACATGTTCGTCCGCGGGTTGGTTAGCTCTCAGAAGTAACCCCGGCCTCATTGTCCCAGTAAGGCGTTTTTTTTCCCACATAATTGGCAAAGAAATCGACAAAGGCCCTCACCTTTGCCGGGACGTGCTGGCGCTCAGGAAACACTGCGTAAAGCGCCTGTTCCGGCATCAAGAAATTAGGCAGCACGCGTTGAAGCCGTCCGGCGGCCAAGTGGGCGCCGGCGATGAATGTTGGAAGACGGCCTATTCCAAGACCGGCGATCAGTGTCGTGCAGAGCGCCTCACTGTTGTTAACTCGAAACCGGCCCTTGGTCCGGACCGCGATCTCCCCATCATCGCCGATGAACTTCCATTCCAGGGGATCGCGGGAATAGGCGTAGTGCAAGCAGTCATGATCCATGAGGTCCTGGGGATGAAGAGGTGCACCGGCGCGATCCAGATACGAGGGAGCGGCTACAATCACGCTGTAAATAGGAGCAAGTTTGCGCGCAATAAGTGCGGAGTCAGGCAGAGAGCCCGCGCGCAGAGCCAGGTCCATGCCCGAGTCTACCAGGTCAACAAATCGGTCATCCATCGACAATTCCAAGGTGATACCAGGGTGCAGGCGAAGAAACTCCGGTATCGCCGGGGCCACATGCAGTTGACCGAATGACATCGGAACGCTGACTTTGAGGTGCCCGACCGGGTCGCCTTGCAACGCAGCAACCGCATCTTCCGCCTCTTGCGCTGACCCTAACGCTTGGACGGCGTGCGCCAGATAAATCTCTCCGGCTTCCGTCAGAGAGATGCTGCGTGTCGAACGGTGAAAGAGCTGTGCGCCAAGATGCGCCTCAAGCCCGCCGATGCGTTTGCTCACTGCGGACTTTGTGATGCCCAACTTTCGCGCAGCGGCAGCAAAGCTACCGTTATCCGCCACGGCGACAAACACGGGAATAGCGCCAATCTCGGTCATGGTTGGCCCCTTTGGTCAACTTTTTCTCACCTATGCGTATTCCAGATAGCCAATTATCACACTTCTGGAAACCTCATATATCTCGTTCAACACGGCAGAGATCGGAGAGACCAATGGCCAAAATGCTGATCAACGGAATTCTACGCGACAAGCCAACTCAAACAGGCGGACGTTTCGAGCGACAGCCGAGCCGGTTCCGTAGCTGGATCGAGAACGACGAGAATGCGGAGTTTCCAGCAGAGCAGGGTCGCTATCACCTCTACCTGTCCAAGGCCTGCCCTTGGTGTCATGGCGTCGATCTCGTTTTGTCTCTTAAAGGCTTGCGGGATGCCGTCAGCATCACCTGGATGGACCCGATCATGTCAGAGAACGGCTGGGTGATCGATCAGCACGACTTTGATCCGGCGCATGGCGTGCCACGCGATCGATATCTCTTTGAGGTCTATCAACACGCTGCCCCCGATTACACAGGCGCGGTCACAGTGCCTGTTTTGCTCGACCGCGAAAGCGCCAAGATCGTTAGCACTGAGTCCGCTGATATCATGCGAATGCTCAACCAAGCGTTCCCGGGCACGGAAGGACCTGACCTTTACCCCGACGGACTTCGTTCAGAAATCGACTATCTGACCGATCTGATCCAAGAGCCTATTCGGAACGGCGTGTATCGCGCCGGTTTCGCGACACGCCAGGATGCCTATTGCGATGCCGTTACACGGATATTCGAAACGCTGGACGTTCTGGAACGCCAACTTGCGGATCGCACGTTTCTGGCGGGCAATCAGCTGACCGAGATCGACCTCAAGCTGTTCCCGACCCTGCTGCGCTTCGATCCGGTCTATGTGACCCATTTCAAGATCGATCGCGCCCGCATTGCTGATTATCCAGCACTCTCGCGCTACCTGGCTGAGATCGCTTCACTCCCAGGCGTGACGGACACCATCGATCTGCCGCACATTCGCGCGCACTATTTCAAGAGCCATCGGCACCTCAACCCTAGCGGGATCGTCCCGATCGGACCAATGTCGCTTTATGCGCTTGCCTCTCCCGTGAAAGGAGCCGCGTGATGCCGGGTTTCGTTCGATCCGCCCCGCCCACTGTCTTGATCATTGCCATTGGGCTCCTTGTTGGTGTGAGTTTCACGCTGTCCAAATTCGTCGCCTTGGCAGAGGTGCCGCCTCATATCGCATTGTTCTGGCAGGTTGCCGTTGCCAGCGGGGTCTTGTTTGGGGTGCTACTTGCCAAACGATCTGCACCGCAAACTGCGCCCCGTTACATGGTCTACTACTTCGGGGCAGGGCTGCTTGGTGTCAGCCTTCCCGCATTGATTGGATATACCGTGCTAGGGCATATCACGACCGGGTTCTATTCGGCGCTGGTGACACTTTCGCCCATGTTCACCTTCGCCATAACGGCTGTGGTCGAGCAGCGGATGCTACCTCTTCACCGACTTTTGGGAATCCTGATCGGCCTTGCAGGGATCAGTCTTGCCACACTGCGCGGCTTGGATACCTCCGACATCGAGCCGGTTTGGATCATTCTTGCCCTGGCCGGACCTCTGGTCCTTGCATCGGGAAATGTATTCCGCAGCCGGGCGTACCCGAACGGCGCAGACCCTATGACGCTCGCGGCCGGAACGCTCTTTCTCCAACTGGTTCTGATCGGTGCGGGACTTCTGGCTGCGGGGCAACTGGCTGAGAGCTCACAAATTGAACCCAAGGCCCTTGCCGCGATAGGTGGGGTAGGCTTCATCACTGCAATCAGTTACGCGCTGACCTTCGAAGTTCAAAGACGGACGGACGGGATAGGGTTCTCTCAGGTCGCGTACTTCGCGACCCTATCTGGTATCTTTTTTGGCGCGATCGCGTTTGGGGAAGCCATCTCGCCAGCCTTCGTCGCCGCACTCGTCCTGATCTTCGCCGGGCTAGCCATCACCAACGGTCATTTGTCCATTCCGCGTGCCTGGTTTGCTGCCCGCGAACGTCACTGTCCGGATTGCATCTGACATCTCACTAACTCAAAGGAAGGCAACACCATCGAACTCTCAGCCCAAGTCACATCCGAATACACGCCGCTGATCACCTCGCTCTACACAGCCGTTGACGCGTTGGACGCCCAAGGTGTCGTCGATCACGTGACGGACGATGTGCAGTTTCAGCTCGGGAATTTCGAACCGATCAGTGGCCACGACGCTGTCAAAGACAGCAATGCCGCATTCTTTGCGACGATCAAGGCCATGGACCACACCATCAGCGGTGTTTGGTCCAGCGGCGATACCGCGATCTGTGACGGCACGGTTCATTACACGCGGCATGACCAGTCAGAGCATGACGTGCCATTCGCCGCGCATCTTGGAATTCGTGATGGCAAGATCGCAGACTATCGGGTCTTCGTGGATATCTCGGGTCTTTAGGCACGTTCGGCGTTGTCCAAAGTCTTGGACTCAGGATCGACGACGAGGAGCGTATGGCAGCAATTATTCTTCGTTGCCGCCATACCAGAAGACAAAGAAAATGCTTCGTTCAAGGTAGTCGCGACAAAGGACTGACCGAGGGCTCGCAACCCAAGGATCAGAATGCTTCTACATTTGTTGCTTGCCCGCAAGTACTGGCGGCAAGTCGCGTTTGAGGCAAGCAATGAACGCTTCAAAGGCGGGCAGCAACCCTTGGCGGGACGGCATCAGCAGGCTGATCTGCGGGCATCCCGCCGTCCAGCTCGGCAGTATCCGAACCAGTGCACCGGCTTCAACTTCTGGCAAGCAGACGTAGTGCGGCAAGGCAGTGATCCCCAGAGAAGACACAGCAGCACGCTTTAACGTCGTCATATCATCGCTCGCCAAACGAACGGGGCAGGGTACTGCGGCTGTTTGTTCATTGCGATCTGTAAGTAGCCATTGATGTGTGTCTCTTGGGCGCCCCAGCACCAAAGCTGGCTGGCCGGCAAGAGTGCTGGGATCATCTGGTCCGGAGAGGGTCGTCTGGATGTCTGGCGAACAGAAAAGATGCCATTCAAGCCTCGCAACCTTCACTTGGATCAGGCTTGAATCGGGTAAAGTCTCCATGTGCCCACGGATGGCCACATCGATACCTCCCGAGATCAAATCCTCCATCTGGTTGGAAGCTCTCTGCACCACGGTTACCTTGGGGTTGTCCTGCAGGAACTGGGGTAAAATGCGATCCAGCGCGAATTGAGCCATGCCGACCGAGCATGACACCGTGACCGAGCCTTCGATGGCGTTGGTTTTGCGGCGCATCGCTGTCTCGGCAGCTTCGAACCGCCCCAAAGCGTCCGCAGTCAACTGGTAGAACTCGGCCCCGGCATCTGTCGGTGTCACGACGCGAGATGTGCGCTGAAGCAGACGCACGCCAAGTTGTTCTTCAAGCTGTTTTACTCGGCGGCTAAGCTTCGATTTCGGAACGCCGAGCGCGCGGGCAGCGGCAGAGTAGCCCCCTTTTTCAACCACTTGGGCGAAGTAGAACGCGTCGTTCAAATCCATGTCGGTCCTTTTATTGTTCCACAAATAGAACGTTGGGTTCTGAAATTGCCAGATTTTCTGCTGATTGTCCTGCCCATATCTTTAGTAGCGACAACAACGGATAGAAACTATGACCACGCAACTCATCGATAAACTCGCGGGCGTACCTTGCGAAACTTACGCCCAGAGTGCCGGCCAGCGGATCGCTCGAGGCGACGGATTCTCGGCCACCAGCTATCAACACGCGGTCTTCCGCGGGCTGATGGACCCGCTCATCATGGTCGATCACTTTACGATGACCGCGCCGACATTCGGCACCCATCCTCACGCTGGTCTGTCCGCCATCACTGTGATGTTTGAGGACAGCGAGGGCGTCTTTCGTAATCGCGACTCCCTGGGCAACGACATCGATCTGGGACCAGGAGATCTCTATTGGTTCAAGGCTGCGCGCGGGGCCATCCACAACGAACAGCCGCGACCCGGTTCCAGAGCCCATGCGTTGCAGGTCTTTGTTGGTTTGCCCGCAGACAGGCGCCGGGACGCACCCTCTGCGTTTCATCTGCGGGCACAGGATGTTCCCAGACTACACGGCGAACGCGCGACTGCACGGCTGCTATTGGGCGAAAGTAACGGCCTTGCTGGTGCGACTGCGCCGGACAATCCTCTTTCGTTGCTTGATATCACGCTTCAGGCTGCCGGACGCTTTATACAGCACAGCGCAGACGGCGCGCATGCGTGGCTTCTCGCGGTTGACGGCGCGCCGATTGTGACCTGGAAAACCGAGCGTGTTGAGATGAAGGCTGGGACGGCCATCGCCTTTGACAGCTCCTCGGATATCTCGATTTCCTCGGACGATGCGGCGCATGTCGTGTTGTTTCGAGGCAACCCATTGCGCCAGGCCTTTGTCCAAAGGGGCCCGTTCGTGATGGGTAACGCCGCGGAAATTGACGCTGTCGAGGCCGCCTATCGCGACGGCTTGCTCGGATTCCTTGACTGACGGCACCCCCCAAAACAGGAGAAAATAATGACGAACGCATTCAATCCAGAACCACTGACCCGTGATAACGCCGCCATGGTCTTTGTTGACAATCAGGTTGGCCTGATGACCGGCGTACGCGATCACTCTATCGCCGAGCTTAAGGCCAACATCGTTGGGATGGCCAAGGCTGCCAGGGCCTTGGGCTTGCCGATTGTGACGACCACCACCTCGTCCGAGACGCTTTGGGGCCCCGCGATTCCGGAGCTGACCGCGGCGCTTCCGGGGCAGACGTTCATCGACCGCACCACGGTGAACGCTTGGGACGATCCGCGCGTCGCTGAGGCAATCCGCGCCACGGGCCGCAGCAAACTGATCTTCGCGGGGCTTTCGGTCGAGGTCTGCGCTGCTTTCCCTGCCATGCGGGCAGTGCGAGAGGGGTTCGAGGCCTATGTCGCTGTCGATGCCAGCGGCACATTCAACATGACCAAGCGCGAAACCGCCCTGATGCGTTTGACGCAGGCTGGTGTCGTCGTTGCCGACGGGGCAAGCCTCATGATCGAAATTCTTGCGGACAATGCCAGTTCAGAAGCCGGCGAAGTGTATCAGGCGCTTGGTATGGATTGGTCAATCCTGGTGGGTCAAGTCCGTGAAAGCGCTGCTTTATCCAACGCCTAAATCAGAGACGTGTCCATTTTATCCGCGCGCTTTAAGCGTCCAGCGTTTGGGTCCCGTCCGCATTTTGCGGTGCAAATATCATACGCGCTTCGCTGTGATGCGCGTATGTTTTTCAAAGCTAGGTATTGCGTGCTATTCACACGACGAAGAACTGTTCTGATTAATTAGGGAGAGCCGCGAAGCAGATGCCGTCCGTGTCGATTGTCATAACTCAGTACTTCGCGGGCGCCGCAGGTTTCTCGCTGACAGATGACGGCACGCTTATGGACGGCGACAACGTGCTATTGCGTTCTAAGGTTGAGGGTGGACGGATCGCAACGCAAGCCCACTATGAGATATTGGGCCTTGCGGCAGAGAAGGTGCCTGAACGAGCTACGCTATCCGTCCGCTATGCGAAATCGATTGATATCGACAAGATTGGTACGATTGCTCTGGCCTGCAAAGCCGCTCCGAATGTCGAGAGCGTTTTGCAGCGGCTGTCGCGGTATCATTCGCTCTTGTCCGACAGCATCAAGTATCATCTGGACGTGCAGGACAACGGAGTCTTTCTGCGTCAAGACATCCTTGTGGGCTCCGGCCCGGGACTGGTGTTTTCCCCGGAAGCGGGGTTGTCCGCCATGTATCAAGCCATAGACCAGGTGGCCGCAAAAAAAGTTACACCAGCAATGGTCACTTTCCAGCATACACCGCCCCAAGATGCCCATGTATTCGATGAGTTCTTTGGATGCGAGGTTCAATTTGGAGCAAGTGATGACGGGCTTCTTTTCTCGCGGGAAACTCTTGCGATAGAGAACACGCTTGGCGATCAGGCGTTGTCGGAATTTCTAACAAGACACCTTGATGCAGAGCTGGAACAGATCAACGTCGAGCCATCACTTGTGCGCACCACGAAGGAAGAAATTGCGCGTGTATTAAGTGAAGGCTTGCCCAAAATGGCTGATGTCGCCCGGGAGCTCGGGTACAGCGTACGGTCCTTCCATCGTCGCCTTGCGGATCATGGTGTCAATTTCCAGACACTGGCAGAGGAAACGCGCCGCGATATCGCGCTAAGCATGTTGCGCGATGAAAGCTGTCCCCTCGCAGAAGTAGCGTTTTTGACAGGGTTTTCGGAGCAAAGCGCGTTAAATCGCGCTTTCAAACGCTGGACCAATGAGACGCCAGCAAGCTACCGAAAGTCTCTCGTGATTTAACAGCCTCTTTGGCCGCATCGGTAAAAGAGCTGGCAGGCACAGTCAATAATCCGGCGGCGCGAAAGCATATCCCTTGAGCATCACATTCAGCCAAGGAGTATCGCTCATGCAATCTCAACCCATTCTCGTCGTCGGTGCCAACGGTAAAACCGGCTCTCGCGTTGTGGCCCGCCTTGAAGACAAAGGCATCGCCGTTCGCCGCGGTTCACGCAATGCAGACATTCCCTTTGATTGGGAAACCCCGGAAACCTGGGCACCTGCACTCACCGGCATCAAAAAAGCCTATGTTACGTACTTCCCCGATCTGGCCTTCCCAGGTGCGGTGGAAAAGCTGGAAGCTTTGACGAAGGTCGCCAAAGACACCGGGCTGGAGCAGATCGTGCTGCTGTCTGGTCGCGGTGAACACTTCGCCTCCATGGGTGAAGAAATTGTGCGCAACTCTGGCCTGCCGTTCACTATCGTGCGGGCTGCTTGGTTCGCGCAAAACTTCAGCGAAGGATACCTGCGCGATCCCATTCTGGGCGGCGTGCTGCCGATGCCGGGCGGTGACATTGTGGAGCCCATCATCGATATTGATGACATCGCTGATGTTGTTGTCGCAGCTCTCACCGAAGACGGCCATGTGGGCGAACGCTATGAAGTCACGGGGCCACGCCTGATGACCTTTGCCGAGATGGCAAAGGTGCTGACCCAGACACTCGGGCGTCCCATCCAGCACATTCCGATCAGATTCGAAGACTTCCATGCCAATGTGGCGGCATCGGGCGATGACTTTGTCGCAGATGTCTTCACGCAGATTGCGCGTGAAACGCTGGACGGTCGCAATGCCTATGTCACGGATGGCGTCGAACGGGCGCTCGGACGGAAGCCGCGTGACTTCGCACAATTTGCGAAAGCAGTCGCATCTCGCGGTGTTTGGGAGAGTGCCGCATAGGGCCGCCAAACACGATCTCACATTTCATTTGAGGAGCGTTTCAATGGAAACCTTCAAACTCACGACACTTGCGCTGCTCATTCCATTCGGCGCGCTGTTGTCTGATACAGCTGCTGCTTATCCGGAGCACTTTGTGCAGACAAGCTTTGCGGATGATCGCGGTTCGAACCGGCATTGCCATCTAGATCATAGGCACATGCCAGACGTTGAACTGAACGACGCGTATGAACATGCGCATTCCGACTCTCTCAGGATCCGCATCGCGCCGTTCCGTTCCAATGTGCTCCAACTGGAACGCAACCAACCATCCGACACCTGCCGTCTGGACCTAGATCAAATCGACCTGAACTAAGTCAAGACGTTGCATGGACTCGATCGACGAATCCAATCCCCGAAAACGAAAGAAGTAACTCATGATATTGACAAAACTTGAAAAAATTACCCTATGGATCTCAGGCCTTACGGCCGTGGGCATAGGTGGGATGATCACATTTGCACCGCATAGCTTCTACGCCGGCTATGGGATCGTCATAGGAGAAGACCCAAGTCTGCTAAGCGAATTGCGGGCACCCGGTGCCGGTCTTGCGACGTTAGGCATCATGATGTTGCTTGGCATTTGGCGCTCTGCTTTGGCTCAGCTGGCAGTCGCCGCGACACTGATCGTCTTCCTGGCCTTTCCCGCTGGTCGGCTCATCGGCCTCGCTTTGGATGGCATGCCGTCCGTGGGCATTGTCGGCGCGTTGGTCCTTGAGATCGCCATTGCCGCGCTTTGCGTTTTTGCGTTTCGCAAACGTTTGTCGGGCAGCCCGATCTGATCCTGAGTAAACAGCGGCACACAGACAAAGGGTGCCGCTGTTTCCTTCGCCAAATATGGAGAAACTATCATGTCACCCTTCGTCTTTTTCGCCCTTCAATTCGCCATCATTGCTTACGCGGTTGTCAGCGGCGTCTTCTTGGCATTTTCTGACTTCATCATGCGCTCGCTCGCCCACACGGGTGGGATCGGCGGTGTTGATGCCATGCAAGTCATCAACCGCGAGGTTTTTCGCTGGGTCTTTATGGCCCTGTTTATCGGGATGGCACCTCTCTCACTGGCGATAGCTGCCTACGGTGGCTTCGTCGTTGGAAACGGGGCAGGGACCTTGTTCGTACTTGCAGGATTGATCTACTTCATTGGCTGCTTTGGCGTGACGGTCTTTTGCAACGTGCCGATGAATGAAGCGCTTGCCGGTATGGATGCATCGTCTTCTACTGCTCGGGACTATTGGACCGGAACGTATCTGCCGGGCTGGACTTTCTGGAATACCGTCAGGACCGCAGCGTCAACAATATCAGCGTCACTCCTGTTGTTTGGATTGCTGTGGATGACACAACACCAAACGCAGGCGGTTTGAACGAGACAGACGGGGCCTTAGTAGGCCTCGTCTTCATCTAAGGTTATTGATGAATAACCAGGTTGAAGCCTTCTTCCTCTGACGGTGGATTGAAATGCGCAGCGATCTGGTGAAATTGCTCTTCTGTTACAGCGAATGGATGTAGACCACTCGCGTTTCGCACTCTCAACCGTTCTAGACACACATCATCCGAAGGCATCAGAACGTGGAGTTGATGATCCGCATCGGTTTGATCAAGCAAACCCCGCAACCACGCTCGGCTTTCAACGGTATTGGCTTGGAAGTCGAGGACGACCGATGTCCCAATTTTGAGCAGAGCCACGATATGTGGTTCCATCGCGGCTCGCAGCTTTGTCATGCAATGAAGGTAGTCTTTTGGCTTCTGCAGTTCATTGGCAAAAAGTGCTGCAAGCCACTCATCTTCGGTGATCAGAACGGTACGGTCCGCTGAAGCTAGCTGAGCTGCCAGAGTTGATTTGCCAGCAGCAACCTTGCCGCACAACAAATGTAAGGTCGGTTTTTGTAAAGTCATTTTCTGGCATCTTTCTAGTCTGACATTTGGCCGCTGCTGTCATTCAGTTCAGTCCCCCAATTGGAGCGCAGAACCGCTGGCAATTGGGCGAATGTCACATTGGCCGCAACGGTCAAAACGGTGGCCCCGCCGGTCAATCCCTCCATACCAGCATAGCGTATTCGTTCCTCAGCAACACTAATCAGGGACGACCGTCATGCAGTTTTATCTCTTCTACTTCTCATTTCTATCCATGTCTCTTGTCGCTGGCTGGAACGCCGCGCTCTTTCTTTGAACCTCTCACAGAAATCCGCCCTTTGATGCGGTTCTTCAAATTCTCGACCAAATGGAGATCACTATGAAACCTATAATCGTTTGTTCCGTCCACGCCTTGTGCGACATAGCAGAGCTCGAGCGGAAAGCCTTTAACCGCGCCTGCGGGATGCATGGGATCCCCTCCGTTCTGACGCCGCAAGACCACGCGAAATTCCTAACGACGACAACGATGCTTGACCTCATCGGTCATCTGCCCGGGTCTGTTGAACAGCGCGAAGCACTCGTGACGTCTTATCTTGATGCGTTAAACGACGGCATCTGGGCTGCGTCTGTCTCGGCACATCAAAGCGTGTTCGCCACGCTGCTGTGTCCGAAAGGATATGCCAGACCCACTGGTTTTGTTTCGGACTATCCAATGCTGACAACCAATCTTGTTCGGGCATCTGCCTTGTTGACCAATGCGACTAAGCTTGGTGCGCTCACCGCGCTTTCTGATCCTTTGAAGATGGCTCGTGTTGAAGAGAGTTTGCTGGCCTGCGCCAAGTCTCTCAACGTTACTCATGCGGGTGTTGAGGTTCTGGTGGCCCACGAGCGAGATTTTCAGGCAGCTCGGTCGATCGGTATGCAACCGCGCTTTGTTGCGGAGCTTCGGCGGGAAACCAAGCCAAAGCGCAGCGTCCGCCAGCTGCGCACCCGGTTTCATGATGCAGCAATCATCGATACTGCGAGCGCACAAAAGCCTTTCGCCGTCCCTGCTTAAGAAATCTAATGGCGCGTTGCCGGTGCCCGAAGCCAGCCTCGTCAAATGTGCCTCAATCGCATAAACTACATCTGGGACTGAGAACTCCGGGGAGCGACGAGGGGCGCAATCTATGGATGTGTTTGTCGCAACTCTACTGCCCGCGGCCGTTGTCACCATCATGTTCAGCCTTGGGTTAGGGCTTACGCCTCAGGACTTCCGGCGGATTGTCGAACGCCCGCGAGCCTTTTGCATTGGTGCTCTGAACCAAGTCGTTCTGTTGCCGGTCATTGCCTATATCGTCATCCTGATCTTTGGCTTTACGGCCGAAACGGCGGTTGGGATCATGATCCTGGCGGCGTGCCCTGGGGGTGCTGCTAGTAACGTCATCACGAAGCTGGCGAACTGGGATGTAGCCCTTTCGGTAACGCTGACAGCGACGTTCAGTCTGACCTGTGTCGCGACAATACCTGTCGTTCTTGGCTTCGCAGTTGCCCATTTCATGGACGCCACTGCGCCAGATGTGAATGTGGCTTCGACGGCAATTACCGCCTTTCTACTCACGGCTCTCCCGATCGCTCTCGGCTTGGCGATGCGCGCCGCGTTTCCAAAAATGACGGCCGTAGTCGCCCCGATCCTTTCCAAAGTCGCATTGGTTTTGTTTGCCGGGGTCATCGTGGGTGCGATCGCGACCAATTGGCAGGTCGTGACCGACAACTTTGCCCAGCTTGGATTGGCGCTGTTTGCACTGGTTGCCGCGTTGTCGGTGATTGGACTTGTTGTTTCGCGGTCGCTTGGACTATCCGGCTCCGAGGCCAAGACGATAGCGATTGAGACCGGCGTTCAAAATGGGGCGTTGGCCCTTGCCATCGCGGGACTGCTGGGTGCCAGCGGCCCGACGTTCAACGCGTATGCCATTCCCGCAGCGCTTTACAGCGTAGTCTGGTTGGGGACGGCACTGCCCGCGTTCTTGTTCATTGCGCTTAGACGCTCGTAGCATGATCCCTAATCGCGAGCACATTGAAGTGGGTAAAATGCAAGCAGATAAGAAGCCTAACCAACGCGCTATATCCAACTGCGTAGGCCTACATGATCGACTTAATAGATCATAGTCATACAAACTCAATATTATCTTTCGGCACTTGTCTTAGCCCCGTAAAACTGTGCCACTATTTTGGTGTCACAGAAGGGATGGCAGATGGCTCGGAAGCGGTATTCTGATGAAGATGCGTTAAAGCTGATGCGCGAGATCGACGTGCATTTGCATGATGGATTGGACGTTG
>JBCCDV010000005.1:0-309053 GCA_039030615.1 Pseudomonadota bacterium
AACGTCCAATCCATCATGCAAATGCACGTCGATCTCGCGCATCAGCTTTAACGCATCTTCATCAGAATACCGCTTCCGAGCCATCTGCCATCCCTTCTGTGACACCAAAATAGTGGCACAGTTTTACGGGGCTAAGACAGTGGTGACTTATGGCTTCAACCGCGATTATCCCACCGGTCATTGAGATCCCGACAATTAGAAGAACATTTCGTGCGAGCACATGTCGAAACAACACAGCGAGAATGATAGCAATACAGGCAAATACACCAGCCAAGATCGTCAAGGCGTAAAACTGAATTTCGCGCTTGGCGCTATACACATCCAGTTCACGTGCCAAGCACCTGCCAAATGTCCATCCGAACGCATGTAAATCCAGCGGGGTATTTATTGCCTGAACCATCATAACCACACCGCAGATGGGCTATAGGAGCTTTTCCCGGGAACCTTGTCCATCTTGCCCGCGCAGCAACAAGATACTTGCTAGCATATAGCCCATGACTTTCGCCGAGCCGCTATAAAGGGGGTCGCCCCAAATTGTGTTCCAATCTTCGAATCCACATTTGGCGGAAGACACTATTAATTTCACAGAGTGCCTCGCGGCTGGATCAGGTTTTGCGCAGGCGGATCACCACATCGACGGAGGCTATCTCGGTCCCTTCCGGTGCGCCTGGGAGCCCGCTGATTTCCAGCTCTTCCTTGGGTGCATCGGTCAGAACGCGGTCGTCTTCCCAGAAATAATGGGGGTGATCGTCTACGCGCGTGTCGAAATAGGATTTCGTGCCATCGACCATGACTTCCCGGATCAGCCCAGCGTCGCAAAACGCACGGAGCGTGTTGTAAACGGTGGCCAATGACACTGTTTTGTCGCAGCCCGCGGAGGCCGCATGCAGGCTTTCCGCCGTGACATGCCGATTTTGCCCGTCACCAACCAAGAGCTCAGCTAGAGTCAGCCGTTGACGGGTTGGCCGCAAGCCTGCGCCCGCCAGCCATTCGGTACTGCGTTTTAGCGTTTCGGTCGTCATTATGGGTCCGATCCTCACGTTCCTGCCTTATATATATAGCGGATAGACCCCCTGTTTCAAACGAAATTCGCAAATGCGACCATTGGCCCGGCCTTGCACACGCCAAAGCGCCAATGCTAGAGCCTCGGGGACGCAAACACCTATATCTGGGGGCAGGGCCGCATGTCAGACTATCCAACGAGCTTCGACCGCGAAGGATTGTTGCAATGCGCACGGGGTGAGCTGTTTGGACCTGGCAACGCCCAGCTGCCCGAGCCACCCATGCTGATGATGGACCGGATCACCGATATTTCTGGCGATGGCGGGGCCCATGGCAAAGGCCATGTGCTGGCAGAATTTGATATCAAACCCGACCTTTGGTTCTTCGATTGCCACTTTCCGGGCAACCCGATCATGCCGGGATGCCTCGGATTGGATGGGCTGTGGCAGCTGACCGGATTCAACCTTGGGTGGCGCGGATGGCTTGGCCGCGGTTACGCCCTTGGCGTCGGTGAGGTGAAGCTCAAAGGTATGGTGCGCCCAGATCGCAAAATGCTGACCTACAAAATTGATTTCACCAAGGCCATTCAAACACGCAGGCTTACGATGGGTGTGGCCGATGGCATCGTCGAGGCCGATGGCGAAGTCATCTACGAGGTCAAAGATATGAAAGTCGCGCTGTCCGATAGCTGATCCAACCGGGCTGCGCTGATTCCCATTCAGGTTCTACGCAAGGCAACAACTGCCTCAATTTGAGGCTCGTTTTCGCCTGATTGCTCTTGCGGCGTGCAGGCCCGCTAAATTGGCGCGGCTGGGACCTTCAAAAACTACACTATTCCTTACTCGCACTTTCTAGAGCCCAAAAATACCCTTCACTAACAAGGTCGAGGACGAACGCCTCGTTTTGGCCTTTTGACTTTTGAATTTGCAATTCAACCGTGGGGGCGGGTAGTTAGTATGTCGCAGGAAGTTATCGATCTCATCCGTATCGGACATTTGGTGTTTTTCGCGCTTGGTATGGGGGCCGGACTTTACTTTGATCTTCGATCGTTGCGCCGGATCAATACGCCCTTCACCAACAATGATCTGGCAGAGTTCACCCGCGTGCACCACATCGTCTTTGGCGCCCTGCTGGGGTTGTGGGTCACGGGGTTTATGCTGCTCTACATACGCACGGGGTTTGATCTGAACGCGTTCACGCCAAAACTCCAGCTAAAGCTCATCATCGTTTCCGCACTGAGCCTGAATGCCGCCGTCATCGGAACCTTTGTGCTTCCCCGCGTGGGCCGGGCGGTTGGCAAGGCCGCGCTTGATTTGCCGCTCCGCGAGGTGCTGCCGATGACGATGTCGGCATCCGCCTCGCTGTTTTGCTGGCTGAGCGGCTTGGTTTTGGGGGCAAGCGTGACCTTCAAAACCGCAGGTTGGGCAACCTTGGGCAGTTTCTTCGCGGCCGAATTTGTGGTGATCGTCTTCGGGGCCTCAGGCGGCTTTCTGATCCTGCATGCGGTGATGCGGCGGCGCGGCAGCCTTTCCAAACCAATGGCGCTAACGCCGGAGGGGCAATTGACGCAGGAGGGATCAAGACAGCGCTCCGCGCGCTGACGCAATCCAAGGCGCGTCTGCTGTTGCACCTGTTTGAGCGTTGACCCCTTTCGGCTTGCGCGATCCATTGCGGCTGGCTTACACAGAGCGCGCTTTACAGGAGGAGTGCGCATGCGCCGTGTCGTTGTCACAGGACTGGGAATTGTCAGCCCCATCGGTAACTCCGCCGCCGAGGTCGCTTCCGCGTTGAAGGCTGGCCAATCGGGCATCGAGGCGAGCCCCGAGATGGCAGAACACGGCTTCCGGTCGCAAATTGCGGGCACCCTGAAAATTGATATCAAAGAGCATGTCGACAAACGCCGCCTGCGCTTCATGGGGCCCGGGGCGGCATATGCCCATATCGCGATGGAGCAGGCGATTGCCGATGCGGGGCTGGAGGAAAGCGACGTCGTCAACCCGCGCACGGGGCTGATCGCAGGCTCAGGCGGGCCGTCCACCTCCGCGATGCTCACCGCGCATCAATCGGTGCTGGCAACCGAGGCCACCAAACGGATCGGGCCTTTTGCGGTGCCAAAATGTATGTCGTCCACGATCTCGGCCAATCTGGCGACGGCCTACCAAATCAAAGGGATCAACTATTCGATCACGTCGGCCTGCTCGACTTCATTGCATTGCATCGGGGCCGCGTCCGAACAAATCATGATGGGCAAACAAGACGTGATGTTCGCCGGCGGCGGCGAGGAGCTGGATTGGACCCTCTCTTGCCTGTTCGACGCCATGGGCGCGATGAGCAGCAAGTATAACGACACGCCCGAACGCGCCAGCCGCGCCTTTGACGCCAACCGCGACGGGTTCGTGATTGCCGGTGGTGGCGGCATCGTGGTGCTGGAAAGCCTCGAGCACGCGCAGGCGCGGGGCGCCAAAATCTATGCCGAAGTCACAGGCTTCGGCGCCACCTCAGACGGGGCCGACATGGTCGCGCCTTCGGGCGAAGGCGGCGAACGCGCGATGCGGATCGCTTTGGACGGCATCCCGGAGGGGCGCAAGGTAAGCTACATCAACGCGCATGGCACCTCGACACCTGTCGGCGATGTCGGCGAGGTAGAAGCCGTGCGCCGCGTGTTTGGCCAAGGGTCGACCCCGCCGATCAGCTCGACCAAATCAATGACAGGCCACAGCCAAGGCGCGACCGGCGCGCAGGAGGCGATCTACTGCCTGCTGATGCTGGAGCATGACTTCATCGCGCCCTCCATCAACGTCGAAGAGCTGGACCCGGCGCTGGACCCGTCCGAGATCGCCACGTCGCTGGTTGAAAACGCCGGGCTCGACACCGTGATGACCAACTCCTTCGGGTTTGGTGGCACCAACGGGTCGATGTTGTTGTCCAAGTTTAAAGGGTAGGATCATGGCGGATTTAATGAAGGGCAAGCGCGGCCTGATCATGGGCGTGGCCAATGAACGCTCGATCGCCTGGGGGATCGCCAAGGCGATGTCCGACGAGGGCGCGGAGCTGGCTTTTTCCTATCAGGGGGAAGCGTTCGGCAAGCGGGTGGAGCCGCTCGCGGCCTCTGTGGGTTCCGACATTCTGGTTGATGTGGACGTGACCGATGACGCCTCCCTTGATGCCTGCTTCAACCTACTGGGTGAGAAATGGGACAGCCTTGATTTCGTGGTCCACGCTATCGCGTTTTCCGACAAGTCGGAGCTGACCGGCAGGTTTGTCGACACCTCGCGCGAGAATTTCAAGAACTCGATGGTGATCAGCTGTTATTCCTTGATCGATGTGGCCAAACGCGCAGCTCCAATGATGCGCGACGGCGGCACGCTTTTGACGCTGACCTATCAGGGCTCAAACCGCGTCACGCCGTTCTACAACGTAATGGGTGTGGCCAAGGCCGGTTTGGAGGCCTCTGTGCGCTACCTCGCCAATGATCTCGGGCCGGACGGCATTCGTGTGAATGCAATTTCGCCCGGTCCCATGAAAACGCTGGCGGGGGCGGCGATTGGCGGAGCGCGCAAAACTTACAAACACACCGATCAAAACGCGCCATTGCGCGCCAACGCGACCCTTGAGGCCGTTGGCGGAACAGCCGTTTATCTGGCTTCGGATGCAGGTGCGTGCACGACCGGAGAAATCATCCGCGTCGATGGTGGCTATCATGTGCTTGGCATGCCGCAGAGCGAGAACCTTTAAGGCTTCATTGTTTTAAAAATTTTTCGGGGGGAGGCGCGCCAGCGACGGGGGGCAGAGCCCCCGCTACGGCGACCGCGTCAGCGGGCGCAAATCCAGGTTTTTTCAGCGACGTTCAATTGGTCAGGCGCAATCAGCCGGCCTCAAACAGTCAGCCTCAATCAGAGGGCGTCATCAATCCAAAAGACGCGCCGGATGGGTCTGCGACGATCGCGATCCGGCCTACGCCACTGATATCCCAAGGCTCCCGGTAAACTTGGCCGCCCATGGCTTTTGTGGCCGAAACCGCCGCGTCGACATCATCCACGGCCAAATAGGTCAACCAATGCGAGGGGATATCCTTCATTTCAGGTATGGCTGATATGTCAAACAAACCCGCCACCATTTGTTCGCCGAGCCTTCCGACGGTGTATTCGCCCTCGCCCTCCATCGGCATCGTGTCAAAGCTCCATCCGCAGACATCTGCGTAATAGGCTTTGGCGGCCTTGATATTGTGGGTATTCAGCTCCGTCCAATGGACCGTTCCGTGCATCTCACTCATCTTATCCTCCATGCTGGCTGATCGGACTATAGCACGATTCGGCGTTTTCCTTGGCGCGGGCTTGTGCGACCCTCTGCTCAAAGGAGAAGACCATGACCATCACCACCTGTGTGTTCGACGCCTATGGCACCCTATTTGACGTGGCCGCCGCTGCGCGGATCGCTGCGGCTGAGCCCGGGCGCGATGATCTGGCCGCCTGCTGGCAGAAGCTGGCAAATGACTGGCGATTGAAGCAGCTGCAATACACCTGGCTGCGCGCGGTGGCCGATGCACATGGCGATTTTTGGGACGTCACGCAAGACGGCCTTGATTGGGCGATGGAGAACAACAACCTCGCCGATAGGGAGCTGCGCGAACGGCTGCTGCAGCTGTATTGGGAATTGCAGGCCTACCCGGAAGTGCCTGACATGCTGGCCACGCTGAAAGGGGCTGGTTTGAACACCGCGATCCTCTCGAATGGCTCGCCGCCCATGCTCGACGGCGCGGTCCAATCGGCGGGGTTGTCTGAGCTGTTGGATGATGTGCTGAGCGTTGAAAGCGTTGGTGTGTTTAAGCCGCACAAATCCGTCTATGACCTTGTCGGAAAGCGCTTTGGCTGCACAAACGATGAGGTTCTTTTTGTCTCGTCCAATGGCTGGGATGCTGCTGCCTCCTCCGGGTATGGGTTCCAGACGGTCTGGGTCAACCGCGCGGGCGAGCCCATGGACAGGCTGCCCTGGACGCCGTCAAATGTGCTCAAAGACCTGACCACAATTCCGGCTCTGGCGGCAAAGCTATGACCAGCTTCAAAGCGTCTGATGGCGCTGAGTTATACTTCACCGATGAAGGCGCCGGCCTGCCGGTCCTGTGCCTCGCAGGGCTGACGCGCAACGGTACAGATTTTGACTACATCGCGCCGCATCTTGAAGGGATCCGCCTGATACGTCTGGATTATCGCGGTCGCGGCCAATCAGATTGGTCGGGGCCCGAGACCTACACATTGCAACGTGAGGGCATGGATGCGGTTGAACTGCTCGACCATTTGGCGCTGGAGAAGGCCGCGATCCTCGGCACCTCGCGCGGCGGGATCATCGCAATGGGTTTGGCGGCGACGGTGAAGCAGCGGCTGATCGGCGTTTGTCTCAATGATATCGGGCCGGAGCTGGCCTCGGGCGGGCTAGACGCGATCAAGGATTACTTGGGCCGCCGCCCCGCCTTCAAAACGCGTGAGGCGGCGGTGGCGGCGATGGCGACACGGATGGCTGGATTTGAGAATGTGCCGACGGAGCGTTGGCGCGCGGAGGCGGACAAGCATTATATCGAGGACGACCGCGGTCTGACGTTCAATTATGACCCGGCCTTGCGAGAGGCGGTTCTTGAAAGTGCCGCGCAAAACCTTACCCCCGATCTTTGGCCGTTCTTTGATGCGTTGCAGGGCTTGCCGCTTGCCTTGATACGCGGCGCAAACTCGGACCTTTTGACCGCGGAAACCGCGGCAAAAATGCAAGACCGGCGGCCCGATATGCTGTTTACCGATGTCCCCGACCGGGGTCATGTCCCGTTTCTTGACGAGCCTGCCTGCGTGCTGACCATCAAAGCATGGTTGGAGGAATGCCGATGAATATCGACATGATTGAGGCCGCTGCCAAAAGGCTGAAAGGCCATGCGCGCGTGACGCCATTGCTGTCCTCGCCTTTCCTTGACGAGATCGCGGGGCGGCGGGTTTTCGTCAAACCGGAGGCTTTGCAGCACACCGGGTCTTTCAAATTTCGCGGTGGCTGGTCGGCGGTCTCGAGCCTGACGGACAATGCGCTGAAAGCCGGCGTTATCGCCTATTCCAGTGGCAATCATGCGCAGGGCGTGGCATTGGCTGCGCGCGAACATGGGGTCGCGGCGGTGATCGTAATGCCCGAAGACGCCCCGCAAATGAAGATCGAAAATACGCGGGCGTTGGGCGCTGAGGTTGTCCTGTATGACCGCGCCAATGAGGATCGCGAACAGATCGGCAAAGACCTTGCCGAGACGCGCGGCCTGACGCTTATCCGTCCCTATGACCAGCCGGAGGTGATCGCTGGCCAAGGAACATGCGGGCTGGAGATTGCTGCGCAAACGGAGGCGCTGGGCGTAGATGCACGGGAGGTTCTGGTGTGTTGCGGCGGCGGCGGGCTGACGTCGGGCATTGCGTTGGCGTTGGAAAAACACGCGCCCGGTTTGCGCGCGCGCCCGGTGGAGCCCGAAGGGTTCGACGATGTCACGCGATCGCTGGCGGAGGGTGCATTTCGGCGCAATGACAGCCTGTCGGGATCGATCTGCGACGCGATTGTCACGCCCACCCCCGGTGAGCTGACCTTCCCGATCATGCAAAGGCTTTGCGGCCCCGGCATTGTTGTCCCTGACGAAGACTGTTTGCGCGCCATGGCTCTGGCCTTCGCGCGGCTCAAGATCGTGTTGGAGCCCGGCGGCGCGATTGCCTTGGCGGCGGCGCTGTTTCACGGCGATCAGGTTGAAGGGGGTGACGTTGTTGCGGTCGCCTCCGGCGGCAATGTCGACCCGGAGCTGTTTCAAGACGCCCTGGCAAAATATGGGAGCCTGCAATGACCGATTTCACAATCGCCAGTTTCAACGTCAAGAACCTGATCGCAGCGGAGTCGGAGTATTACCGGTTCCAGAAATACACCGTTGAGGAGCACGCCTGGAAAGAAGATTGGCTGGCGGAAATGCTGGTCACGATGAATGCCGATATCATCGGTTTTCAGGAGATTTTCGAACTGGATGCGCTGCAATCTGTGGTTGACGCGGCGGACACGATTGGGCTGGCGTCAAACGAGCTGGTGGTGCCGGATGTCTCCAAGCGTTACCGCAAGCGCGCGATTTTTCGCAAGCTGGCCTATAGCGATTACCGCGACGCCAAAATTGCGTTTGCCCCCAATGCCAATGATGGTGCGCCGGGTGAGCGGCGTCCGGGCCTCGCGATATTGTCCCGGTTTGGCTTTGTTGGCGAACCCGAGATCATTCAAGACTTGGCGCCTGAGCTGCAGGTGGATTTTAGCAATGGGGAGGCCGGGCATTTCAAGCTGACCCGGGTGTCGCGGCCCATCCTGAAAGCGCGCATCCCGGTCGGCGACACAAACATCACCGTCTTCAACTGCCACCTTAAATCGAAACTGGGCGAGTTTGACCGGCCTGAGGGCGCCGATTTTGCGCCTGAGGCGGATGTGACGAATTATGATCCCGTGGGCCGGGCATTGGGAGCGTTGCGGGCCGCCACCCGGCGGATGGCCGAAGCCTGGGTGTTGCGCCGGTTGATTGTCGAGGAGTTGGAGGCAGGCAACCCCGTCATGGTGCTGGGCGATTTCAACGACAGCGAAAATGCGGTGAGTTCGGAGATTATCTCGGGCGAGAAGCCGTTCAAAAACTATTCCTGGATGCTGCGCCATGACGCGAAACATGCCGCCGACCGCTACACCAGCGCCGAGAACGACGCGATCCAGGAGGCGGTGGAGAAGGTGCGGCTTGAGAGCTGCGAGAAGCTGTTCGTGCAAAAATCGCTACGCGACATGGTGTATACATCGGCCTTTGGCGGGGTTTACGAGAGCATCGATCAGATCCTGATCTCGCGCCATTTTAGAGGCAGCGATGCGCAGATCGGCGAGATGGAATATTTCTCCGTGTTCAATGACCATCTGACCGACGGGTCCCACCCGGAGGCGCCGTATAACAAGCTGGCCTCCGATCATGGGCAGATCATGGGGCATTTCAAACTTTGGTCTTGAGGCTATCGCGCTGCGCTATGCGCTCCGCGGCCTCCCGCAGAAAATTTTTGAAACGGTGAAGCGGCGCGGTCAGCCCGGCTTGCCTGTTGGGTGGCGCAGGCTGGCGGAATAGACCATCCAGGATATCAGCATAAGCAGCATTGCCAGTAAAAATGGCGCGCCGGCCAGACGGATCGAGGTGGCGTCCGATGTGAAGAGCCAGAACACTTGCGTCATCACGACGGGGGCCACAATCATTCCGATGGAATTGATCGAGGCCAGGACGCCTTGCAGTTCGCCTTGCTGATTGTCATCGGCGCGCCCGGACATCACCGCCGTTAGGGCCGGTGCCACCACCGCGCCAAGTGCAGCAAATGGCGTGAGTGCCAAAAGCATCCAGCCTTGCGTGACGAACCCCATGAAGCTGAGCGTCACCGCGTTGTAAAGAAGCCCGAAATACACGGTTTTGCGTTCGCCCAGCACGGCGATGATACGCCCGATAACGAGGCTTTGGGTGATCGCGATAGAAATGCCGTAGATGGCTAAAGAGGCTCCGATCAAGCCCGGGGACCAGCCGAATTGGGCGCTTGTGTAATAAGCCCAGACCGCAGGGTAAACCATGTTGGAGATTTGGTAGAAAAAATAGACCGCCATCAATGCCGTAAGACCCGGAAGGGTGCCAATATAGCGAAAGGCGCCGACCGGGTTGGCACGCTCCCAGGTAAATGTGCGCTGCGTCTCGGGCGTCACGGTTTCTGGAAGCACAAAATAGCCGAACGCAAAATTTGCCATGGTCAGAAGGGCGGCGGCCCAGAAGGGAGCACGCGGCCCCAGCTCAGCCAGAAGTCCACCAATAACGGGGCCCAGCACAAAGCCCGCCCCGAAGGCGGCCGAGATCAGCCCAAAATTCTGCGCCTTTTTCTCACGCGGGGAAATATCGGCCATGAACGCGGAGGCGGTCGCATGTGTCGCCGCCGTAATCCCACCGATCATGCGGCCAAACAACAGCAGCCAGATCGTGCCCGCGACCGCCATAAAGACATAGTCCAGCGCCATGACCGCGAGGGAGACCAGCAGCACCGGCCTGCGGCCGAACCGGTCCGACAGGCTGCCAAGCAGCGGCGAGAAGAGAAACTGCATGACGGCAAAGACCGCCGACAGGATACCGCCCCAGATCGCGGCTTGCCCGATATCAGCGGCGCGGACCTGCAATATCAGCTCTGGCATCACAGGCAGGATCAGCCCGATGCTCATGGCGTCCAGCATGACCGTTATCAAAATGAAGGTGACGGCGTTGTTTTTCATACGTAACGCAGACAGACCGCGAATTGGTGCCGGGGGCAAGCGATTGGTCGCGCGACCGTGTCAGATATGGCCGATCTCTTTCATGAATGCGGTCAGGACCTGTGCGTATTCCACGGGCTGTTCGACACAAGGCAGGTGGCCCGCGCTGCGGATCAGATGAAACTTGCTGCCCGCGATCAGCTCTTGCGTTTCACGCAGCAGATCGGGCGGGGTCGCACCATCCTCGCTGCCCGCGATGGCCAGGGTTGGCAGCGTGAGCGCGGCGGTGGTGGTGTAAAAATCCGTGCCCACAATGGCTGTGCCGCAGCCGATATAGCCGTCAGATTCGGTTGCCGTCAGCATGTCACGCCATGGCTCGATTTGCGGCGCGCCGTGCCAGGCCTTGGAGAACCAGCGCTCCATTGTGGCATCGGCGACAGCCTCCATACCGCCAGCCTCGATCAGATCGAACCGTCCTTGCCAAATCTCTTTGGTTCCGATTTTGGCAGCTGTGTTTGACAAGACCATGCCACGCATCAGGTCGCGCCGTTTGGTGGCCAAACCCTGCGCGACCAGCCCGCCAATCGAGAGGCCGACGAAGAACGCGTCTTGCACGTTGAGCTTGTCCATCAATGTCTCAACATCGCGCACCAGCGCGCCCATTGTGTAGGGCGGGGCCGGGACCGTGGTTTGGCCGTGGCCCCGCATATCGTAGCGGATGATGCGCAGGCCATCGGGCAATAGCGGCAGGATCGGATCCCAAAGCCCCAGTGTTGTGCCCAGCGAGTTGGCAAACACGACGGGCGGGCCGTTTGGATCGCCTTCGTCGAGGTAATGCAGGTCAATATCGTCGAGCGTGAGCATGGGCATGGTGTTTTTCCTTTGTCTCTTTCCGCTACGCTAGCTTTCCGCGAAGTCAGGCGCAATCGCGGCAGGCGTGTCGCAAAACGGCTTGCGCCTCGGGTGGGGCGGTCGCACTCTGCTGCGACGTGATGAAGTGAAGGACGTGACTATGCCTCTGGTAAAAGCCGCAGTGTGCCATGCGCTGAAAGAACCGCTTGTAATTGAGGAGGTGGAGCTGGCCGCCCCAAAGACAGGCGAGGTCGAGGTGACTTTGGAAGCATGCGCAATTTGCCATTCGGACCTTTCCTTTATTGATGGCGGCTGGTCCTCGACCTTGCCTGCGGTGTTTGGCCATGAAGCTGCGGGCCGGATCACTGCCTTGGGTGACGGGGTGCAAGGCTACGATTTGGGCGACGCGGTGCTTGTGACGTTGATCCGATCTTGCGGCGCCTGCGCCTCCTGCGCGAGCGGTCAGCCAGTGCAATGCGGCACAGATTACGACCGCGACAACGGGCCTTTGAAAACGGCAGATGGCGGGGTGATGCAGCACGGGCTGGCGTGCGGGGCGTTCGCGGAGAAAGCCGTTGTCGACCAATCGCAGCTTGCCAAAATTCCCGATGACATGCCGATGGATGCGGCGAGCCTGTTGTCTTGTGGCGTGATCACCGGGGTTGGCGCGGTCGTCAACACCGCCGGCGTGCGACCAGGCCAGAACGTGGTGGTGATCGGCGCGGGTGGCGTTGGCTTGAACGCAATCCAGGGCGCTGCGATTGCGGGCGCCGCGCGCATAATTGCGATGGATGTGTTGGAAGAGAAATTGGACGTGGCGCGGGAGTTCGGCGCGACCGACGGTGTTTTGGCAACTGCTGAGAAGCCATGGAAGGAGATCGCCAAGATCACCGGCGGGCGGATGGCGGATGCGGTTTTCGTCACGGTCGGCGCGATCCCGGCGTTTGAGCAAGCGCTGCGCTACCTGGCCCCCGCCGGAAATGTCTACATCGTGGGCATGCCGCATTCGGGTGCCAAAGCGGAATATGAGCCGGTGATTTTGGGCGCGTTGGGGCAGGGCATGAAAGGGACCAAGATGGGGGACACGGTGTTGCGGCGCGACATCCCTTGGATGGTGGATCTGTACCAGCAGGGGCGTCTGAAACTGGATGAGCTGATCTCAGGACGGTGGTCGTTGGACCAGATCAACGACGCGATTGCCGACACGCGGACCGGGGCTGCGCGGCGCAATGTGATTGTGTTTAAATGAGCGCTGACGCGCGCATGAAGTTTTGCGTGGCCTCCGGCCCCGCGACGGCGGGGAGGCGCTGCCTCCCCGGACCCCTCCGGAATATTTATGAAACAATGAAGGGTGGGCCTGATGCGTCTTGTTGATTTGGAGTGCTTTATTGTGGCCCCGCCCGCGCCCGGATGGGGTGGGCGCTATTGGATATTTACCAAGCTGACGACCGATGACGGGATTGTGGGTTACGGCGAAGTCTATGCCTCCGCCGTGGCGCCGGAGGTGCAGGTGGCGGTGGTGCGCGACCTGTTTGAACGGCATATGAAGGGTGAAAGCCCCGAAAATATTGAGCTGATGTTTCGCCGCGCCTATTCATCTGGCTTCACGCAGCGGCCTGATCCGACCGTTATGGGCGCGTTTTCGGGGCTTGAGATCGCTTGCTGGGATATTTTGGGCAAGGCCCGCGACCGGCCTGTTTGGGCGCTTTTGGGCGGAAAGATGAACGAACGCCTGCGCGCCTATACCTATCTTTACCCATTGCCCGAGCATGATATGGGGGCGTTTTGGACGTCGCCCGAGATGGCGGCCGAGGCGGCTTTGGCGCGGGTGGCCGAAGGCTATACAGCGGTGAAGTTTGACCCCGCCGGACCCTACACCATGCGCGGCGGGCATCAGCCGGCGATGAGCGACATTTCCCTGTCCGTGGCGTTTTGCAAAGCGATCCGGGAGGCGGTCGGCGACAAGGCTGATCTGCTCTTTGGCACGCATGGCCAGTTCAACACCCATGGCGCGATCCGGCTGGGTCAAGCGCTGGAACCCTATAGCCCGCTGTGGTTTGAAGAGCCGATCCCGCCGGACAATCTGCTGGAGTTCAAGGCCGTTGCGGATGCGGTGCGCATTCCGATTGCGACGGGCGAGCGGATGACGACCAAAGCGGAGTTTGCGACCGTTCTGCGAAGTGGCGGGGCGAAGATCCTGCAGCCCGCTCTGGGCCGTGCAGGCGGTATCTGGGAGATGAAAAAGCTCGCCGCGATTGCGGAGGTGTTCAATGCCGAAATGGCGCCGCATCTTTACGCGGGGCCTGTGGAATGGGCCGCCAACATCCATCTGGGCACTTCAATCCCGAACCTTTTGATGTGCGAGAGCATTGAGACACCGTTTCATGATCAATTAATCGGCGGCACGATCCGGGTGGAGAACGGGTTTATTACTCCGCCCGAGGCACCGGGTCTGGGCATAGAGTTCAACGAGGACTTGGCGCTTGCGCACCCCTATACGGGCCAGGACTTGCACCTGCAGATGCAAGAGGCGCCATGCAATTATCAGGGCGGGAACAGTTTTGCGGGCGGTGCCCCGCCACTGGAAGACTAACGCGCCGCTTCCTGGCTGAGCCGCTGGAGCGCAATTTCTTCATGTTGGTCGCTGCGTTGCTGATCGGCCAAACTGTTTTCAACATAGGACAGATGTGCAGCGACCGCGGCGCGCGCGCCCTCTGGGTCACGTGCCTGTAGCGCGTCGTTGATGGCGCGGTGCTGGTCGAGAAGCATGTCGCGCGTGGTTCGTTGTTTGAACATCACCTGGCGGTTGTAAAAAACGCCCTCGCGCAGAAGCTGAAACATGGCGCGCATCATATGCAGCATCACGACGTTATGGCTGGCCTCGATAATCGAGAGGTGGAACTCCGCGTCGAGTTGCGCTTCCTCTGCCGGATTTCGTTTTGAATGCGCGGCTTCCATCTTGCCAAACACCGTATCGATCACCTTGAGATCAGTGTCTGACCCGACGCGCGCGGCGCGTTCGGCGGCCATGCCCTCCATATCGCGGCGGAAAGAGATGTAGTCGAAAACCGCTTCGCTGTGATCGGCAAAGAGGCGCACGAGCGTGTCGGAAAACTCCGCTCCCATGACATTGGCGACAAAAATACCTGCGCCGGCGCGTGCCTCCAAAAGCCCGCGGGTTTGCAACGTGGCAATAGCTTCGCGCAGGGAAGGGCGGGAAACGCCGAGCTTGTCCGCGAGGTCACGCTCAGAGGGCAGCCTGTCGCCGGGGCGCAAGATGCCGCGCAGGATCAACAGCTCGATCTGTTTGGCGACAGCGTCAGACAGTTTCTCAGACGTGACTTTTTGAAATGGCATAGGGCCTCCGGGCGGAATTGGTCAAATTATATGACCAATAGCGCCAGGCGGCAAACGAAAACGGCCCCCCGCAATCAGGGAGCCGTTGAGGCCCGATCAGGCGGCGTTCGGTCGGATGACGATCTCAACCCGGCGGTTCTGGGCTTTGCCCTCTTCCGAGAGGTTTGAGGCGACGGGCTGGGTTTCCCCCATGCCGACGGACAGCAGGCGCGCGCTTGCGACGCCGGAGCCTTGCAAGACCCAGCTTACAGCCGCCGCACGACGGTCTGACAGCGCGTAATTATGGGCATCCGTCCCGGTATCGTCTGTATGGCCCACAACGCGAATGGTGCTGTTTGGATAGCTGTTGAGATTTCCCGCGATGGCGCGCAGGTCATTTTCGAGCGCGGGAGAGAGAACGGCGCTATCAGAGGCGAAGAGCAGTCCTTGCGGTAAGGTGACCTTCAGCTCTGAGCCGGTGTTTTCAATGGCGATGTCCTTGTTTGGCACATCACGGCGCAAATCTTGCGCTTGTTTGTCAAGCTGCTGGCCAATCACGCCGCCTGCCGCCGCGCCAATACCTGTGCCAACGACGCCTTTCAGGAGCTTGTTGTCGGAGCTAGACGCGCCCAAAAGCCCGCCCAAAACGCCACCAATCGCCGCGCCCGTTTGCGCTTTGTTGGCATTGCGTGTGTCAAATTCGGAAGTGTCGCACGCAGCAAGCGAAAGCATCGCCACAGCGCAAATCCCCATTGCTTTTAGGGTCATAGTTACCTGCCTCGGTTATGTGTCCCGCCATTTTGGCGTGGTTTATAGAACAAGTTTAAGCGGGCCGGGCCAGTTTGTTAAGGGGGAAACTCATCACAAAAAGGCCCGGCCCTAAGCCGCTTTAGGCAGCATTGGGTCGAATGATGATCTCAACACGCCGGTTTTGCGCGCGGCCAGCGGCGGTGCCGTTAGACGCAACGGGCTGCGCTTCGCCTTGGCCAATGCTGCGCAAACGGGCCGACGAGACCCCCTCGCTGCGCAAGACGTTGGACACCGTGATCGCGCGCCGCTCGGACAGAGCTTGGTTGTAGCCCGGGGCGCCGGTGCTGTCGGTATGCCCGATCACGATGATCGTAGAGTTGGGGTAGTCGTTCAGGCTGCGTGCCACAGTGCGCAGGTCGGCGACCAGATCGCCGCGCAACTGCGCGCTGTCAGTGGCAAAGAGTAGGTCTTGTGGCATGGTGACGCGCAGCTCTGAGCCCGTGTTCACGACGCCAACCTCGCGGCCCAGATCGCGGCGCAGCTCACCGGCTTGCTTGTCCAGCTCATTGCCGATGGCCCCGCCAACAGCGCCGCCGAGGGCTGCCCCGATCAAACCGCGCTCCAACTTGTTGTCGCTGGTGGAATTTGCGCCGAGCGCGCCACCTATGGCCGCCCCGATCAAAGCGCCGTTCTTGGTGCGCTGGTTCGAGGTGCTGGCGTCGCAGGCGGTCAGCAACAAGGCCGCGACTGGCAGGGTCAAAATGATACGTTTCATGGCAGGCTATCCTTTCCTTTGCCGCATTAGGTGCGGCGGATGCCTAGACATGTCGGGAGGACGCGCTCACCTTCAACTCACGAATTCGTGGCGATAGGAAGCGATCCGCCGACGCGGTCAAATCTCTGAAACACTAAGGAAATAAGCGGTTTTTAGCTCGCAGCCTCCGCCATGCTATCGGCACGGGCGGATTCGTAGGCCAGCAAGGCGCGCTTCACTGGCAAGCCCCAATGGTAGCCGCCAAGCCCGCCCGATTTGCGCAAGGCCCGGTGGCACGGCACGAGCCAGCTGATCGGGTTGCGGCCCACGGCGGTGCCAACGGCGCGCACGGCTTTTGGGGTGCCGACATGGCCCGCAATTTCTGAATAGGTGGTGATATTTCCTGACGGGATCGCCAGCAAGGCCTCCCAGACTTTGATCTGAAACGGCGCACCGATCAGATAGAGCGGTGTCGGGTTTGACGGGTCCGGCTCGCCAAAAGCGGCCATAACCCACGGGCGCAGCATCATCGGGTCTTCTACGAAATTTGCCTTGGGCCAGCGAGAGGTCAGGTCGATCATTGCCTCTTCCTCGCCCGTTTCGGAAGCGAAACCGATCCCGCAAATGCCCTTGTCCGTGCCCATCACCAAGGCCGGGCCGAACGGGCTTTCAAACCAGCCCCAATAGATCGTCAGGCCCGCGCCTTTGAGGGCGAAATCGCCGGGGCTCATGGCTTCCCAACGCAAAAACAGGTCGTGCAACCGGCCAGAGCCAGACAGCCCGACCGCGTCCGCGGTACCAAGTGTGGTGAAATTCGACGTCAAAAGCCCCTTCGCGTGGCCCAGCGTCAGATATTGCTGGTAGCGCTTGGGTGACACGCCGGCCCATTTGCTGAAGACACGTTGGAAATGGGCGGGGCTCATATTCATTTGTCCGGCCAGATCATCGAGCGACAAGGTGCTGCCGCCTGCGTCAATCACGTCAATGGCGCGTTTGATTACGCCGTAATGGTAGGAAAGGGTCTCATCAGTCATGGCATTTGTCCTGCTTGCATGTTTTCAACCTATGCGGCCCTGCGCGGCCAATCGACCCGAAACATGCCCAATGCGCGAACCCGCTTGCCCGGCGCGGGGCGGTTTGGCATAGGGGCGGGATGGCAAAGCAACTTGGCTACAACGAGATCAACGAGATTTTCGCCCGCTTTCAAGCGGCGGAGGCGGAGCCGAAGGGCGAGCTGAACCATACGAACGCCTACACGCTGGTCGTGGCTGTGGCCCTGTCCGCGCAATCCACAGATGTTGGCGTCAACAAGGCCACCGAAAAGCTGTTCAAGATCGCTGATACGCCAGAAAAGATGTTGGCCTTGGGTTTGGACGGTGTGATCGAGCATATCAAGACCATCGGGCTTTACCGCAACAAGGCAAAGAACGTCATCAAGCTGAGCCAGATTTTGGTGGATGACTACAATTCTGAAGTGCCCAGTTCGCGCGCCGCGCTGGTCTCCCTGCCGGGGGTGGGCCGCAAGACCGCCAATGTCGTTCTGAACATGTGGTGGGGCCACCCGTCACAAGCGGTGGACACGCATATTTTTCGCATCGGCAACCGCACGGGCATCTGCCCCGGTAAAGACGTCGACGCTGTTGAACGCGCGATTGAGGATCATATTCCAGTTGCCTACCAACACCACGCCCATCACTGGCTGATCTTGCATGGCCGCTACGTGTGCAAAGCCAGAAAACCCATGTGCGGAAACTGTTTGATCCGCGATCTCTGCCCCTATGAGGACAAAACCCTATGAGCAAAACCTACCAAGTCGTGGGCATCGGCAATGCCGTGTCGGATGTGATTTCCCAGGCGGAGGATACGTTTCTCGACCATATGGGCATCGAGAAAGGGATCATGCAGCTGGTTGAGCGTGACCGCGCGGAGGTCCTTTATGCGGCGATGGAAGGCCGGGTCGAGACGCCGGGCGGATCGGTTGCAAACACACTGGCCGGGCTTGGGGTGCTAGGCGCGAAGACGGCCTTTATCGGGCGCGTCGCCGACGACGCCTTGGGCCGCAAATACGCCTCCACTTTGGGTGATGAGGGCACCGCCTTTCCAAACCCGCCCGTCGCAGAGGCTGACCTGCCGACCTCGCGCTCGATGATCTTCGTGTCGCCAGACGGGGAGCGGTCGATGAACACCTATCTTGGGATTTCGTCCGAAGTCAGCGCGCGCGACGTGCCGCTCGAAGTGGCCGGTGATTGCGACGTTTTGTTTCTGGAGGGCTACTTGTTCGACAAGGACCCGGGCAAAGAGGCGTTTCGCACCGCAGCCGACGCTGCAGTAGCTGCGGGCGCACAGGCGGGTATCTCGCTGTCTGACCCGTTTTGCGTGGACCGCCACCGCGCCGACTTCCGGGGCCTGATCCGCGACAACCTGAGTTTTGTCATTGGGAATGAGGCGGAGCTTTTATCGCTTTACGAGGTCTCGGACGTGGATGCCGCGCTTGATGCGGCGGCCGCCGAATGCGGGCTTGTTGTGTGCACGCGCTCCGGCGACGGTGTCGCAATCCGGCAGGGCCAAACACGTGTCGATGTTGCCGTTCAGACCGTGACGCCTGTGGATGCGACTGGCGCAGGCGACCAGTTTGCGGCGGGCTTCATCTTTGGCATGATCACTGGAGCGGGCTTGGAAAAGTCTGGCAAAATGGGATGCGCTGCGGCAGCGGAGGTGATCTCTCACATTGGGCCGCGCCCTGAGGTTGATTTGCAGGCATTGTTCAAAGAGCAAGGCCTCGCCTAGCCGCTTTGCAGCTCCAGCATTTTACTTGCCGTATCGCCGTTGGGCCGACATGGTTCGCGCAGAGACAATTCAAACATCAAGGAAAACGACATGGGATTAGGTGACATGATTGGCGCGGCCACTGGCGCGCTTGGCGGCGATTTTGACATCGCAGCGAAACTGGAAGAGCTGGGCGTTGATGCCTCCATGCTCGAGGGGCTCGACATTGAGGCGGCCAAATCCTTTATCGAAGAAAAAGGGTTCGACATGTCTATGCTTGACGGGCTTGGCCTGAACATCGACGACCTGCTCGCCAAGTTCATGGGCGGTGACGCGTAAACAGGCGTGACGCCTTAGTCGGAATTGGAGGCGGGGGCGACCCCGCCTTTTTCGTGTTAATCGCCAAGTTTGGCGTGGACCTCGTCGAGGTCAATCTCGCCAATGGGCATTTTGTTTCCGGGGTTCTCAAAGTCATATTTGAACAATTGAAAGTCGCGCTTGTAGATTTCAAAGACCAGATGCATCGACAAGTCGTCGAAATAATCCTCAATCGGATGCGCGCGTTTCGGGCCATGGCCCTCGCTTTCGTTGAAACGTGGCACGTCTTCGATATTGACCGGCACCGGGGTATCAACGGCCTGCAAAATCTCTTTCATGCCCTCGTTGAACTGTTCTGTGAAAAAAATCTTATTATAGCGCCCACCGTTCGCGATGAAGGTTGATATATGGCCTGACATGGCGGACCAGTGAATGTCCGGGTCCATCGGGCGGCGCCAACGGATTGTGTCGCGTGCAAATAGCAGGAAACGGCGAAAGCTTTTGATCTGGTCAAACTCGAACCCGGTTTCAGGGGCGCCCACCTCAATTCCGTATTTCTGAACAAGAAGCGGAACGAGGTTGCCACGATACCGTTTGCCGTTGCGTTGAATGCCGCAAATTTTGTCGAAAAAGGAGCTTAAGATCCTCCCATAGGGATTGCGCACGCAGGTAAAGGCGTAGCTTTGATGGGCGGTGGCATTGGCTTCAATCAGCGGTTGGCTGTCTTCAAGGGCCCATTTGTGGATGCCGTCTTTGGCGTCATGAATATCGCCATCGAAATAATCGCCATGGTCGGAGTAGTACATGATCTGACCAATCGACGAGCAGGCGCATTTTGGCACCACCCGGTACACCATGCTTTGCGACTGCGTCATCCAAGTGCCTGGAAACCCCATTGCTCGATCACTCCTTCCACACGGGCCATTGTTTACGATTTGGCCACAATTTAAGTCACATAACCAAACAGGGGCTATTTATTCAACAAGCACTCAGGTTATCTGTGACAACCTAAAACACCCCTGATGAGAAGCACAGGTCTGCATTCGAAATGGCAAAAATTGCATTCATATTGCTCTGCCATAAAGATCCCGAGGCAATCATTGATCAGGCAGAGCGCTTAACCGCCGCCGGCGATTGCATGTCGATCCATTTTGACGCCTCTGCGGAAAGCACGGCTTTCAAGCAAATCAAAACGGCGCTGAGCGACAATCCCAATGTCACCTTTGCCAAAAAGCGGGTCCGATGCGGCTGGGGGGAGTGGTCTTTGGTTCAGGCCACGCTCCATGCGATTGAGGCGGCGCTGGACGAATTCCCGCGCGCCACGCATTTCTATATGCTGTCGGGCGATTGCATGGCGATCAAATCGGCGCAGTTTGCCCATGAATTTCTGGATGCCAGCGATGCTGACTTCATCGAAAGTTTCGATTTTTTTGCGTCCGACTGGATCCAGACAGGGATGCGTGATGAGCGGCTGATCTACCGGCACTGGTTCAATGAGCGCACGCAGAAACGCCTGTTCTATACAAGCTACGAGCTGCAGAAATCGATGGGTTGGGCGCGCAAAGTGCCCGATGATTTGCAGATGATGATCGGGTCGCAATGGTGGTGCTTGCGTCGCCGGACGGTGGAATGGGTTCTTGATTTCATCAAGTCACGCAAAGATGTGCTGCGGTTCTTTCGCACGACTTGGATCCCGGACGAAACCTTCTTTCAAACGATGGTGCGGCACTTGGTGCCCTCCGACGAGATCACAACGCGCTCGCTGACCTTCCTGATGTTTACCGACTATGGGATGCCGGCGACGTTCTACAATGATCATTACGATCTGCTGTTGAGCCAGGACTTTCTGTTCGCGCGCAAAGTCTCGCCCGATGCGTTGGATCTCAAGGCAAGGCTCGGCGATCTCTACGCGTCTGAGCAAATGGACTTTCAAACCTCGAACGAGGGGCGCACGCTGTTCAAATTCCTCACGGGCCAAGGGCGGATCGGCAGACGCTTCGCGCCGAGATTTTGGGAACAAGCGGCGAGCCTCGGTCGTGACCGCACCCTTTACGTGATCGCGTGCAAGAAGTGGCATGTCGCCAAACGGCTGCGCGCGCGGATATCGGAAAAAACGGGCCTGCGCGGGGTCGAATACCTTTTTGACGAAGAAGGCGCCGGGCTGCCCGATCTAGGCGGAATACAAACCTCGCTCGACAAACGTACCCGACACCGGCGCTCTCTCATGCGGCTCCTTTTTGAGGCTTACGGGACCGATCACATGACCATTTGCCTCGATCCGTCCAACTTGGACCTGTTGCGGGACCTCTTTGCCGATAGCAGCACTACAAAGCTCTTGGAGATTGAGTGTAGTTTTGGCGACGAATACCTGCTGGGCCATGCAATCAGGGTCGGGTTGGCCGGTGAGACAACGCCGCAAGACACGATTGATCGCCTGTTGCCGACGGTACGGCAGAATTTCGCCTTTGAGACGGACCAAATTCGCGACGCTGAGTTCCTGGGCTATAGCCGTGTCAGTGAGTACGAGACGCCCGAGGCCAATATTCAGGCGCTTGCGGCATTTTTGGACGTGCCAGCCGACGCTGCGCGCGATATCCTTGATGTCGACTACCTCTTTAAGGACTGACGGAGCCCGAGATGGCATTTGACTATGACGAGAACAACATATTTGCCAAAATTCTGAGAGGAGAGATCCCCAATTCCACGGTGTATGAAAGTGACCATGCTTTGGCCTTTCGTGACCTTTACCCGCAGGCGCCGACCCATGTCCTGGTGATCCCGAAAGGGCCCTATGTCTCGATGGATCATTTCACGCAGGAGGCCACGGAGGCTGAGATTGTGGGCTTCATGCGCGCCATCGGGGAAGTCTGCAAGCTTGAGGGCGTAAGCGCTGACGGGTTTCGCGCGATCTCCAATGCCGGCGTTAACGGCGTGCAGGAAGTCCCGCATTTGCACGTCCATATCCTGGGCGGGCGCAATCTGGGACGGATGTTGGCAAAAGAAGCTTGATCCCATTGTGCCGCCCTGCCGGGCGGCGCGTGATATTTGGCGCGTTTTGCTGCGCTGAGCCCTCTTGTGGGCAGACGTGGCGCAGCTATTATGCGGGCAGCTTTGATGAGGAAGAAACATGTCGCAATCCACCTCCAACGACGCACCTGAAACCGAAATTGTGGATGCGTGGCGTGTCGCCTGCGACGGCGGTGAGGGGGCGTTGGGCCATCCACGCGTCTGGCTGCAAATCCCCAAAGACGTGGGCTATGTGATTTGCCCTTATTGTGACAAGAAATACATCCATCGCTCCTTTGAGGGCAAAGTGTAGTGGCGTTCGGCAAAGGATGTCATCTTCACCTGATTGACGGCTCTGCCTTTGTTTTTCGGGCGTACCATGCCCTGCCACCGCTGACGCGGAAGTCCGACGGGTTGCCGATTGGCGCGGTGTCGGGCTTTTGCAACATGCTGCAGCGCTATGTCGAAGGCAATTTGGGCAGTGACGTCACCCATCTGGCGGTGATTTTCGACAAAGGCTCCCACACGTTTCGCAATGACATGTATGACCAATACAAAGCGAACCGCGAGGCAATGCCAGAAGACCTGCGCCCACAGATCCCGCTGACGCGAGAGGCCACACGCGCCTTCAATATCGCTTGTGAGGAAAAAGAGGGGTTTGAGGCTGATGACATTATCGCAACCCTCGCAGTCCAAGCGCGCGAACTTGGCGGGCGCTGCACCATTATCTCTTCCGACAAAGACCTGATGCAACTGGTGGGCGGCGGCGTCGAGATGTTTGACGCCATGAAGAACAACCGTATCGACAGTGAGGGCGTGGAGGCCAAGTTCGGGGTCGGCCCGGAGCGGGTCATAGATGTCCAAGCGCTCGCTGGCGACAGCGTTGACAATGTACCGGGCGCACCGGGGATCGGGATCAAGACTGCCGCGCTTTTGATCAATGAGTATGGCTCCTTGGAGGAGCTGCTTGACCGTGCAGATGAGATCAAACAGCCCAAGCGGCGCGAAACGCTCATTGAGCACCGCGCGCAGATCGAGCTGTCGAAGAAACTTGTGACGCTGGATGTCGCGACGCCGCTGGATTTCAGCATCGATGATTTGGAGGCGCGCGACCCCGACCCCGAAAAGCTCATGGCCTTTTTGGCTGAGATGGAATTCCGCACGCTCACGAAACGTGTGGCCGACAAGCTCGACGTTGAAGCGCCTGTTATCGAAGACGCGCCCGCCGCAGTGGCCGACGCGCCGGAAATGCCAGACCTGAAAGCCGCGACATACACGACCTTGCGCAGCGCCGAAGAGCTTCAGCCCTGGATCGATGCAATTTACCGACGCGGCTACGTGGCCGTCGATACGGAAACCACCGGCCTGAATGAAATGACCGCCGATTTGGTCGGCATTTGCCTTTGCGTAGAGCCGGGGGAGGCGTGCTACGTGCCCCTGACCCATAAGGCGGGCGAGGGCGAAGGGTTGTTCGGTTCTGACGAGCTGGCCGAAGGGCAGATGCCGCTCGCTGAGGCTTTGGCGCTTTTGAAACCGGTTTTTGAGGATGAGAGCGTCCTAAAAATCGGCCAGAACATGAAATATGACGCCAAGATATTGGCGCGCAACGACATCGCTATTGCGCCTGTTGATGACACGATGCTGCTGAGCTATGCGCTCCACGCTGGTTTGCACAATCATGGTATGGATGCGCTGAGCGAGAGGTATCTGGGCCACACACCAGTGCCCATCAAGGAGCTGATCGGCACCGGAAAATCCGCCATTACTTTTGACAAAGTTGCCATCGACAAGGCGTCACATTACGCCGCCGAGGACGCTGATATCACGCTGCGCTTGTGGAAGACTTTCAAGCCGATGCTGCACGCCAAGCAGGTCACGACCGTTTATGAAACGTTGGAACGCCCGCTGATCCCGGTGCTGGCCAAGATGGAAATGAACGGCATCAAGGTCGACCGCGACACGCTGAGCCGCATGTCGAATGCCTTTGCGCAGAAAATGGCCGCGCTTGAGGCCGAAATTCACGAGTTGGCGGGGCAGGATTTTAATGTCGGCTCGCCCAAGCAGCTGGGCGAAATCCTGTTTGACAAGCTGGCGCTACCCGGTGGCAAAAAGGGCAAGACTGGGGCCTATTCCACGGGCGTTGATATCCTCGAAGACCTTGCGACTGAACATGAACTGCCGGGCCGGGTGCTGGACTGGCGCCAGCTGTCAAAGCTGAAATCGACCTACACCGACGCGCTGCAAACCCATATCAATGCGGACACTGGCCGGGTGCATACGTCCTACTCCATTGCGGGTGCCAATACGGGCAGGCTGGCGTCAACGGATCCGAATTTGCAGAACATTCCCGTCCGAACCGAGGAAGGTCGCCGCATACGCCAAGCCTTTGTTGCGGAGGGCGGCAATCTGCTCGTCTCGCTCGACTATAGCCAGATCGAGCTGCGTATTCTGGCACATATCGCTGGCATCGACGCGCTGAAACAGGCTTTCAAGGATGGTCATGACATTCACGCGATGACCGCGTCCGAGATGTTTGACGTCCCGCTTGACGAAATGACGCCGGACATTCGCAGGCAGGCCAAGGCCATCAACTTTGGCGTAATTTACGGCATCTCCGGTTTCGGGCTGGCGCGCAACCTGCGCATCCCGCGCAGCGAGGCGCAGGGGTTCATTGACCGCTATTTCGAGCGGTTCCCTGGCATTCGCACCTATATGGATGAAACCGTCAAATTCGCCAAAGAGCATGGCTATGTGCAAACCCTATTTGGCCGCAAAATCAACACGCCCGAAATCAACGCCAAAGGGCCGGGTGCAGGGTTTGCCAAACGGGCGGCGATCAATGCCCCGATACAAGGCACGGCGGCCGATGTCATTCGACGTGCGATGATCCGTATGCCCGATGCGATCAAGGATTTGCCGTGTCGCATGCTGCTCCAAGTCCATGACGAATTGATTTTCGAGGTACCGGAAGGTGATGTTGACCAGGTCGTAGACACTGTCCGGGATGTGATGGAGAACGCCTCAGACCCGGCAGTTAAATTTGACGTGCCGTTGGTGGTCGATGCGGGCAAAGGCCAAAACTGGGCTGAAGCGCACTGACATGAAAAAGCCCCGCTGGTTTGGCGGGGCTTGAAACTTTCAGATTATGCGAAATCCGCTATTGCGTCTTTGCCTTGCGGCGCAACAGACCGAGCAAGACCAGGCCGCTCGCCATAAGCGGGATGCCGGCAGGCAGTGGCACGCTGGAGACTGCGTTGGAAATCTGTTCCGCAGGGTCTTCAAACGTCTTCTCAAGCAAAGTCGGCTCGACATCGGCGACATCTAGCCCGCCCGAGGATGGCGAAGACGGCAGCGCGAAGCCTGCGATTTGTGGGAGGCTTGAAGATGTTTGCGCAAAAGCCGTGTTGCCCAAGCGATAGGCCGACGGCGCTATAGCTTCTGCGGTGTCGTCAAAGGCAGTGCTTTGCTTAGCAAACTCGAGCTGTGGCGCTGAACCGTTCGGCAGCGTGTCGCTGACTTGGGCCAGATCCAGTGGTTTGATCAGCTCTTCGGAAATTTCGGGCAGCGCCTCGGCTTCGATCACCCGCACGCGTTCAGGCATCTTGATGGCAGAACGATTGCTCACCAAAAGGTCCGTCTGTGCTTTGGTGCGATCGTTCAGCCCATCGTCGAACGAACTCAGGTCGAGCGAGACTTTTTTGACCGGAGCACCAAAAAACGGCGCTTCGTCGAGCGTTGGTGAAGAAAGAGATGTCGCAAATGCAATGGCCGCAAGCGGCGCGCTGTAGATGCTGGCAAGAACCCATTTTTTCATTCGGTTAACCCCACAACCGTATTTGTATAGGTATTTAAGCTAGTTAACTGGGAAATACAAATTTACGCCACGTAAAGGACCGTATCGGAAACAAAGCGACCCTAGCGAGTCAATTGTTCACGGATTGCGTAGTTTCGGCGCTTTGTGTGGCCATTGGACACCGGCAGGCCTTGTAAACAGACTTGCGAATGATCGGGCCCGCGAGCAGAATCACGATGAAGGCGACCGGCCAAGCGGTTACCCAACCGCCCAACCAAATGTGCATAAATGCTGCACTCAGTCCGGACATCTTATACGTCATCACCCCGCAAACGATTGCGGACATCACGGCAGATGTGATGGCGCTGAACAGCGTAAGGGCAAACAGGCTTCGTAACACAGGTCGATCCATTTCATTGGTGCTCGGCGTGTCTACGGGCAAACATTTGATAGAAAAACCCTATGCGCGAACGTCGTCTGTGCACAAATAGGAGAAGCTTCGTGCTTTTGATTGGCTTTCGCCCGGGGCCTTAGTCTTCCAAATCCGCGCTTGGAATGATGGGAAAGAAAGTGCTGCATGACCGCACGCCGAACCACGTATCATCTTGATATTCCTCATGAATACCCAGTTCAACCAAGCGGTAGAAGCTCTTCCGATCAATCAGGGCCTCTAGGTTGCGGCGCACCAGAATGTAGGGGCTCGGCTCCCCATCGTCAGAATAGTCGACACGTATCGGATGATCCGCATCGGCAATCACGAAATCGCCAACATGCGTCTCAAACCGCAGAGATTTTTCATCCCCTTCGCCCTCGAGCTCAAAATCAAGCGCAACGAAGGGCGCGTCCTCGACCGTGATTCCGACCTTTTCGACGGGTGTTACAAGAAAGTAGTCGTCGCCGTCCTTGCGCAGGATTGATGAAAAAAGCTTCACCAGTCCGGGGCGTCCAATCGGGGTTCCCAGGTAAAACCAGGTGCCATCGCGCGCGATACGCATGTCCAAGTCGCCGCAAAAGGGCGGGTTCCATTTCTCGACCGGCGGTAATCCGCGCTTGGCGACCTCTTGCGCGCTCGCCGCGATACTTTCCGCTGACGGCATTTCAAGCTTTTGTGCGCTGGTGCCTTTTGCCATTTCTTCATCCCGCCATAACTCTATAGTCAAGATTCTATATAGCCGATCACGGAGCTCTGTCATGGCCGATGCCGACGAAATGTTAAACGATATCGAGGCGCTCGGCGCGAAGCTTGGTGAAGCACGCAAAAGTATCGCCACAAAAATCATCGGCCAGGAGGAGGTTGTCGACCTCGCTTTGACCGCGATGCTGTCTAACGGGCACGCGCTTTTGATGGGGCTGCCGGGACTTGGGAAAACGCTTTTGGTCGACACGCTTTCGACAGTCATGGGCTTGTCGACAAATCGCGTACAGTTCACGCCCGATCTGATGCCCGCGGATATTTTGGGCTCGGAGGTGTTGGAAACAGCCTCGGATGGCGCGCGCAGCTTCCGCTATATCGAAGGCCCAATTTTCGCGCAGCTTTTGATGGCTGACGAGATCAACCGCGCCTCGCCGCGTACGCAATCAGCGCTTTTGCAGGCCATGCAGGAGCGTTCGGTCGCAGTCGCGGGCCAGGACCGCGCTTTGCCGGCGCCGTTTCTTGTTCTCGCGACGCAAAACCCGCTGGAGCAGGAAGGAACTTACCCGCTGCCAGAAGCGCAGCTTGACCGGTTCCTCATACAAATCAACGTTCGCTACCCTGATCGATCCACCGAGCGTGACATCTTGATGGCCACGACCGGTAGCATCAGCGCCGAGGCTGGAAAGGTTTTCTCTGCCGAAGAACTTATCGCCGCGCAGGCTTTGGTGCGTCGCCTGCCGGTTGGTGACGCGGTCGTCGAACATATCCTTGATCTCGTACGCGCCTGTCGTCCGAGCGAAGAGGACGCTTCCGATCTGGTCCGCCAGACCGTCGCGTGGGGCCCCGGTCCGCGCGCTGCGCAGGCCTTGATGCTGACAGTGCGCGCCCGGGCACTGCTGGATGGGCGGCTTGCGCCTTCGCTTGATGATGTTGCTGCGCTGGCCGAACCAGTCCTGACCCACCGCATGGCGCTCAGTTTCGCGGCGCGCGCGGAAGGCCATGAGTTGAACAACGTGATCGCTGATACTTTGTCCTTTGTTTCTGATCGGAAAGCCGCGGCTTGAACCAAGACCCCGCCACCACGCCTGCCGGGCTCCGCCACCGCGCGGAAACCCACGCCAGCGCGCTGCCTCCGCTTTTGGCGGAGGCGGAGCATCTGGCTGCGACCGTGCTGCTTGGGGACCACGGTCGCCGTCGCGCGGGCGTTGGCGACGAGTTCTGGCAGTACCGCCCGGCCGAAAACGGCGATGAGCTGCGCGTCATCGATTGGCGCAGGTCTGCGCGCGGCGATGCGCATTTCGTACGCCAGAAAGAATGGCAGGCCGCACAATCGGTCATGCTTTGGGTTGATGACGCGCTGTCGATGAATTTCACGGGCGGTAAAGATCGCCCAACAAAAGGCCATCGGGCGCGGGTTCTGGCGCTCGCAATTTGTGTGCTTTTGAACCGCGGTGGCGAGCGTTTTGGCCTTGCCAATCGCGGCACACCGCCCCGGCGCGGTGAGGCGCAGCTTGCGCGCATTGCTGGCCATCTGATGGACGCGGCCTTCAATGGCGACAATGACATCGATTTCGGCAGCCCCAATGCGCGGGTCTTACCGGGCGGCGCGCGTGCGATGTTCGTGTCCGACTTTTTTGGTGATATGGCGCCCGTTGCCCAGTCCCTGACCGCAGCGACAGATCGTGGGGTCAAGGGTGTGCTTTTGCAGGTGCTTGATCCTGATGAGGAAGCCTTTCCCTATGACGGGCGCACCGTTTTTGAAAGCATGTCGGGCGCGGTTCGGTTTGAAACGCTCAAAGCCGGTAGCCTGAAGGACGACTACCTTGCCCGTCTCGCCGCGCGCAAGGCTGAGCTGCAAGATCTCTGCCGCGCCACGGGCTGGCGCTACCACTGCCACCATACTGATCAACCGGCACTCAAAGCGCTCATGTGGGCCTACCGTGCCTTGGATCACGCGCAATGATCGGGGCCATCGCCTTTACAACGCCGCTTTTGCTGGCAGCCCTCTTTGCGCTGCCCATCCTGTGGTGGTTGCTGCGCGCGGTGCCGCCCGCACCTATCAAGCGCCGTTTTCCGGGCATCGCGTTGTTGCTGGGCCTCAAAGACGACGAAAGCCAGACTGACACCACACCTTGGTGGCTGCTTTTGCTGCGGATGCTGGCAGTGGCGGGGCTGATCATTGGCTTTGCGGGCCCAATTCTAAACCCCGAGGAACGCCAGCCGGGCAACGGTCCATTGATGGTTGTGATGGATGGCAGCTGGGCCTCCGCCCGCGACTGGCCCGCACGGATCAAAAGAGCTGAGGCGGTCTTGGCTGAAGCCGCGCGCGAGGGGCGGCCAACAGCCCTTGTGTCGCTCAGCGATCTGAAAGCTGATGCCAGCCAATTTGTTGCCGCCGATGCGCTGTTGCCAAGCTTGTCGGGCATGGCCCCAAGTGCCTGGGCGCCAGCCGATGACAGCGCTTCCGTTTTGGCCGAGCTGACCGAAGGTCAAAGTTTTGATGCGATCTGGTTCTCCGACGGGTTGGCCTATCCTGCACGCCCGGATGTCGCGGCTTTGCTGGAAGGGAAAGGCAATTTGCGCGTCATTCAATCGGCGCGGCCCGTTTTTGCCCTGCGGCCCGCACGTTTTGAGGGCAGCGATATCGCGATAACCGCGCTGCGCAGCCCGGCCGAGGCACCGCGCGACGCGACGCTTGTGGCCTTCGGGCCCGACCCGAACGGAATAGAACAAGAGCTCGCCCGCGCGATTGCCAGTTTTGGCGCGGGCGCGTCGGAATCGGATGTCGTTCTCAGCCTGCCGACGGAGCTGCGCAACCGCATCCGCCGGTTTGAGCTGCAAGCCAGCCGGTCCGCCGGAGCCGTGTCCTTGACCGACGATGCTTTAAAGCGCCGCGAAGTCGGGTTGCTCGCCAGCTCGGAAGGCCAAGAGGCGCAAGACTTGCTGTCGCCGTTGTATTACCTGCGCCGCGCTTTGGTGCCGACGGCGGATCTGATCGACGGTGATCTTGAAGAGATGCTCATCGCGAGCCCAGACGTTCTTGTCCTCGCCGATATTGCGGCGCTTGGCGATTTTGAAACCGAACTTTTGACCGATTGGGTGGATAAGGGCGGCATGCTCGTGCGTTTCGCTGGACCCCGGACCGCGTCGGGCGAGTTTGAAACAGCCGATCCGTTGATGCCGGTCCGCCTGCGCGCCGGTGGCCGCTCGGTCGGTGGCGCGATGTCATGGGGGGAGCCGAAAACCCTGCGTGATTTTACCCGTGATAGCCCGTTTTTTGGGCTGCCCTTGCCAGAGGATGTGACGGTAACAAGCCAGGTCATGGCGCAGCCTGACCCAAATCTCGCCGAACGCACAATCGCGTCACTGGCTGACGGCACCCCGCTGGTCACGCGCCGCACATTTGGGCAGGGCCAGATTGTTCTGTTCCACGTCACGGCCAACGCGGAATGGTCAACACTGCCTTTATCAGGTCTCTTTGTGCAGATGCTTGAGCGTCTGGCGATTTCAACCCGCCCCGTTGAATTGTCGGCCGAGCAACTTGCTGGGACAACATGGATCCCCGAGGAGGTGCTCGACGGGTTTGGCCAGACAAGGCGCGCGGACGCTTTGGCAGGTGTGCCGGGCGAATCTTTAGCCGAAGCCAATGCCGGTCCCGACCTGCGCCCAGGTCTTTACAGCAATGATGAACGCCGCATTGCATTGAACGTGATTGCCACGGATACTGTTTTGGAGCCAGCAAGCTGGGACAGCGACATCCCCGTCGAAGGCATGGCTGTAGAAGGGGAGACCCCGTTGGCTTGGTATTTTCTGACTGGCGCATTGCTATTGCTTATCGCTGACGTACTGGCGTCACTCTGGCTTGCAGGGCGGCTGAACCTCAAAACCTCCGCCAGTGCTGCCGTTGTGGTGCTTGCGCTTGCGCTCCCGCAAATGGGGCAAGCGCAATCAAATGAAGCGGAAAGCCGCGCGATTACTGCCACGTCTGAGGTTGTACTCGCCTATGTCAAAACCGGTGACGGGCGCATCGACCGGGTGTCGCGCGAAGGGCTGACCGGTTTGTCGCAAAGCCTGTTTCGGCGCACGTCCATTGAGCCTGCAGACCCGATCGAAGTTGATCTGGAAACCGATGACTTGGCATTTTTCCCTATGCTCTATTGGCCTATTTCCGAAACGCAGCGCCTGCCCAGCGACCGGGCCTATGCCAAACTGAACCGCTACCTTCGCAGCGGGGGCATGATTGTTTTCGACACACGTGACGGCAATTTGGCGGGGTTTGGCAGCTCCACCGGTGCGGGCAAGAAGCTTCAGGTGATGGCCCGCCCGCTTGATATCCCCGCGCTTGAGCCGATCCCGACCGACCACGTTCTGACGCGCGCGTTTTACCTTTTGCAAGATTTTCCCGGCCGCCATGTTGGCAATGATGTTTGGGTCGAGGCTGCGCCCGCGGATGCCGAACAGGTTGAAGGTATCCCGTTTCGTAACCTCAATGACGGGGTGACACCGGTGCTGATTGGCGGGAACGACTGGGCTTCGGCTTGGGCGCGCAGCGACGACGGGCGCCCGCTTTACCCAGTGGGCCGCGGCTATGGCGGGGAACGCCAGCGTGAGATGGCCGTGCGCTTCGGCATCAACCTGATGATGCATGTGCTGACGGGCAATTATAAATCCGACCAGGTCCATGTGCCTGCGCTGCTGGACAGGTTGGGGAACTGAGATGAACGTCATCCTCGACCCGCTTATACCAATTGCGCTGCTCGCCTTTCTTGGCGCGCTGTTGCTGGGTTTGCTGGGGTTTGCCTCTTGGCGCGGCCTTCCGGGGTGGTGGCTGCGCGCCCTAGCTGGCGCGGTTGTTTTGGCTGCTTTGGCAAATCCCGCATTGCAGGATGAGGATCGCGACCCGCTCGACGATATTGTGATGTTGGTTGTTGATGAAACGGCCAGCCAAAGGCTGTCCGACCGCGAAAGCCAGACGGCGGAAGCCGTTGAAGCATTGACGCAAGACATCACCGCGCGCGGGATGGAGCTGCGTGAGGTGTCGGTGCCGGACGGTGTCGGCGACGCGGGCTCTGAGCTGATGACCAGATTGTCAGAAGCATTGACCGAAGAACCAGGCAGCCGCATCGCGGGCGCAATTCTTCTCAGCGATGGCCAGCTTCACGATGTTGAGCGCGCGCCAGAGCTTCAATTCCCGCTGCACACGCTGCTCACTGGGCGCGAAGAGGATTGGGACCGCCGTCTCATCGTCAAAAACGCGCCAGCGTTTGCGATTCTGGACGAGGAAATCACCCTCACGCTTAGGATCGAGGATCAAGGCGCGGTTCCCAGCGAAATAGCTGGCAACGCCATGATCTCGATCGCCATTGATGGGGCGGAACCCGATATGTTCCCGGTCCCGGTTGGCGAGGATTTGGAGTTCCCGTTGACGCTTACCCATGGCGGGCGCAACGTTTTGCAGTTCTCCGTCGAGATGGCTGAGGGCGAGCTGACCGACCGCAACAATTCCGCGATGGTTCAGATCAACGGCGTGCGCGACCGGCTGCGGGTGCTTCTTGTGTCCGGCGAGCCGCATGCCGGTGAGCGGACCTGGCGCAACTTGTTGAAATCCGACGCCGCTGTCGATCTGGTCCATTTCACCATTCTGCGTCCACCCGAAAAGCAGGACGGGGTCCCCGTATCCGAGCTGTCACTTATCGCCTTCCCGACGCGTGAGCTGTTTTTGGAGAAGGTCGACGAGTTCGATCTGATCATCTTTGATCGCTACAAGCGCCGCGGGATTTTGCCGTCGCTCTATTTCGACTCGATCCAGCAATATGTCGAGAATGGCGGCGCAGTGCTGATCGCAGCAGGCCCGGATTTCGCATCCGCGGATTCGATCTTCCGGTCGTCACTTAGCAACATCATCCCGGCCGAGCCGACGGCGCGGGTGTTCGAGGAGGGGTTCAAGCCGACCCTGTCCGAGCTGGGTGAGCGGCATCCTGTGACCGAAGGTCTTGAGCAGTTCGCGACCGGCCCCGAGACCGAAGATGGCTCGCCCGCTTGGGGCCGCTGGATGCGTCAGATCGAGGTGGTCGAAACCTCTGGCAATACTGTGATGTCGGGCATTGAGGACAAACCCTTGCTGACGCTCGACAGGGTCGGGGAGGGGCGCGTGGCGCTTTTGGCCTCTGATCACGCATGGCTGTGGAATCGTGGGTTTGAAGGCGGGGGGCCGCAACTGGAATTGCTGCGTCGTCTGGGGCATTGGATGATGAAGGAGCCCGACCTCGAGGAAGAGGCGCTGACCGCCCTAGTCGAGGGGCAGACGGTGACGCTCTTGCGCCGGACACTGAACGAAGAGGTCGGCGAGCTTACACTGACCTCACCCGATGGCAGTGCGCGTGTGGTCACGCTTGAAGAGGTCAGCCCGGGGCGGTTCGCCACAAGTTTTGAAGGCGCGCAGCAAGGTCTGTACCGCGCGGCGCAAGATGATGTTGAAACGGTGTTCGGCCTCGGACCTGCCGCTCCGCGGGAGTTCATAGAAACCGTTGCGTCCGGCGAAAAGCTCGCAGGTCTGGTGGATGCGACGCGCGGCGGTATCTTGCGGCTTGAAGACGGGCAGCCAAGTTTGCGACTTGTCGGTGAAGGCCGTAACGCCGCGGGTCGAAACTGGATCGGGCTTACCCCGCGCGATGCCTATGTGACCACCAATATCACGATCACGCCGTTGGTCTCGTCGTGGTTGTTTCTCGCGCTCGCAGCCCTGCTCAGCGTCGCGGCATGGCTCCGCGAAGGGCGCCGCTAAGCGGCTATTTTAGGCGCAGCGTGTAAAGCTGGTCAGACCAACCATGCACGCTGTCATGGGCGCGGATTTTCACCTCGGACAGGGTGCTCGGCACGGACACCCCTGACAGGGAGCGGGTGAAAGGCTGTTCATTCTCATGCGGGTGATGAAGGGTGCGGTAGCCAAGCTCGGTCCCATCAGGCGCCAAAACGGCCCAGCCGTCAGCGTAGTGATCCCACCCGGTATCTGGATGGCTGATCGTGACCTCAAACGTCCAGGTCGCGCCCGAATTTTGAGCGGTCGCGTTTTCGACTTTCGCTTGATCGGCGAACGCTGCTGTCGTCATCAAAGCAAGGGCAAAGCCCGCAAGTTTCAGTTTCAAATCACACCTCCTCGCCGGGGATATTCTCCGACAGAATTTTGCGCGGCAGAGAGGAAAACTCCCGCTGCCAAATCAGATAGGCCACCAGCGCGGTCGCCCCTAGAAGCGCTATGGACCCCAAGAGCCATGCCAGCGCGCCCAACCCATAATATATGGATCTCAGGCCACGATTAAAGTTAAGCGCGGCACGAATGTTTATCTCTGCGGCTTGTTGGGCGCGGGACTGGGCATGTTTATGCTCAACCTCGTTGGGAACGGCCGCCATCACCACCGCGCAATAGCCAAAAAGCCGGTTCGACCAAACGAACTTCAAAAACGCATGCGTGATGAACAGGATCACGACCAGCAGTTTGAGCTGCCACAATAGGAGCGCGTCTTGCGTCAGCTCGAACTCGTCGGCCACGTTTTGCAGCCTCTCCGTGTTACCGACCACTGCCAACAGCCCGCCAATGGCGATCATGCATGTCGAGGCAAAGAAAGAGGTACCCTGCCGCAACGCGTTCAACAGAGTGGCGTCAAAAATGCGCGGCTGCCGAGTGATCAATTGCCGCATCCATTCACGCCGATACTCTGCCATTATGATGGAGACGGACGGCGTCGACTTTCCTGGGTGCTCGATCCGCCAGCCCAGCAAGAACCAGCTGCCGAACAGCAATAAAAGTGCCGCCCAATCGAGCGGTGAAAGAATAAGGAGCGAGGCCGGCATCATCATTGGCGGACCGTACAACGCGGGCAGGTCTTGCAATAGCGCGAAATTGGTAATAAGATTTTACCAATTCAGACAAAAGAGAGTCGATCCTATGGAAATGCCCAGCCCAAATACGGAAGTCCTCTCCAAAAAATCCCTTCTGGTTTCGCGCCTGTCCGAGGTCTTGGCAAAAGACGCCGTGATCCATGATGCGCGCGAGATCAAAGCCTATGAATGCGATGCGCTCACCGCCTACAAATGCCCGCCGCTCTGCGCGGTTCTGCCAAGCACGACCGAGGAGGTCGCCGCCGTCCTGAAAATCTGCCACGAGCTGGAGGTGCCGGTGGTACCGCGCGGATCGGGGACGTCATTGGCAGGCGGCGCGCTGCCGACGGCCGACAGCGTCATTCTCGGGATCGCGCGCATGAACGACGTGCTCGAAACCAACTATGACGACCGCTACATTCGCGTCCAAACCGGGCGCACCAACCTCAGCGTCACCGGCGCGGTGGAAGAGCATGATTTCTTCTACGCCCCGGACCCGTCCTCACAATTGGCCTGCGCCATAGCGGGCAATATCGCGATGAATTCGGGCGGCGCGCATTGTCTGAAATACGGCGTTACGACCAACAACCTGATGGGCGTCAAAATGGTGATGATGGACGGCACTATCACCGAGATCGGAGGCGCGCATCTTGATGCCGCCGGGTATGACTTGCTCGGCCTGATATGCGGCTCGGAGGGCCAGCTTGGCGTCGTTACAGAAGCCACACTTCGCATCTTGCGCAAACCCGAAGGCGCGCGGCCCGTGCTTATGGGCTTTGACAGCAACGAGGTGGCGGGCGCCTGCGTCTCCGACATTATCAAGGCGGGTGTTCTACCTGTCGCCATCGAGTTTATGGATCGCCCTGTGATACGTGCCACCGAGGCGTTTGCGGGGGCGGGCTACCCCGATTGTGAGGCCCTTTTGATCGTTGAGGTCGAAGGCTCTGCGGCCGAAATCGACGAACAGCTTGGGCTGATCCTGCAAATCGCGCGCCGCCATAACCCTGTGGAGCTGCGCGAAAGCACCTCGCCTGAGGAAAGCGCGCGTATCTGGCTGGGTCGCAAATCGGCCTTCGGCGCCATGGGGCAGATCAACGACTATATGTGCCTCGACGGCACAATTCCTGTCTCTTCCCTTCCCATGGTGCTGCGCCGCATTGGCGAATTGTCCCAGCAATATGGGCTCGATGTCGGCAACGTGTTTCATGCAGGCGATGGCAACATGCATCCGCTGATCCTGTTTGACGCCAATAAGGAAGGCGATTTGGAACTGTGCGAGGCGATGGGTGCAGATATCTTGAAGCTATGCGTTGAGGCGGGCGGATGTCTGACCGGCGAGCATGGTGTGGGTATTGAAAAGCGCGACCTCATGGTGGCGCAGTTCACGCCCGAGGATTTGGAAATTCAGATGAAGATCAAGGACGTTTTTGACCCGTCCTGGCTGTTGAACCCTGCCAAGGTCTTCCCGCTCGCCTCCAGCGAAACCCGACGCGCGGCTTGAAGACGCGGATGCCCTCGGCGAGACTATTTGGGACATAATGAAGATGATAACACCTGCGACAGAAGAGCAGCTGTGCGATGCCGTACGCGCGGCAAAAGGCCCACTGAAAGTCATCGGCGGCGGCACGCGTCCTATGGGCAACCCTGTGACAGGGGAGGCCCTGACAACAAGCGGGCTGAGTGGCATTACCCTTTATGAGCCTGGCGCGCTAACCATTGTCGCGCAGGCTGGCACGCCGTTGGCTGAGATCGAAGCGGCGCTGGCCAAGGAAAACCAGCGCTTGCCGTTTGAGCCTGTAGATCATCGCGGTGTGTTCGGAACCGACGGCACGCCTACAATCGGCGGCGTTGTTGCGACGAACGTGTCCGGTCCGCGCCGTATTCAGGCCGGGGCCTGCCGCGACAGCTTGATCGGGGTGCGCTTTGTCGATGGAACGGGCCAAGCGCTCAAAAACGGTGGCCGGGTGATGAAGAACGTCACTGGCTATGACTTGGTGAAGCTGATGGCAGGGTCTTACGGAACACTTGGAGTGATCTCGGAAGTGTCGTTCAAGCTGCTGCCCGGCATTGCCGCCAGCGCGACGCTGACGCTGCCCGGTCAATCGGTTGCGCAAGCTGTGGCGACTCTGTCGACGGCGCTCGGCTCCCCGTTTGAAGTGTCCGGCGCGGCGCACCGGTCGGGCGAAACGTTGCTTCGGATCGAAGGGTTTGCGGACTCGGTCGCTTACCGCACGGAACAATTGAACTCTCTGCTCGGCGGCAGTGTTGCGGTGGAAACTGACCCGGAGGCGGTCAAATCGACCTGGGCCGAAATAGGCCAGCTTGAGGGGCTTGCCGATGACGGCCAAGATGTGTGGCGGGTCTCGCTCAAACCCTCGGACGCTCCGGCATTTGTTGCAGCCTTGCCAGAGGCGCAGATCATGCTTGATTGGGGTGGCGGACTGGTCTGGGTTGCCTGCGCGCCGGGCACAGACATACGCGCGGCCGTTCCCGAAATTCAGGGCCATCGAACATTGATCCGAGCTGCCGACGCGACCAAACAAGCATTGGGCACCTTCCAGAGGGAGCCCGCGCCGATTGAAGCAATCAACCAAGGCTTGCGCGCGAAATTCGACCCGCGCGGCATCCTGAACCCCGGCTTGATGGGATAATCCATGCAAACGACGTTTACCCCTGAGCAGCTGAAAGACCCAGCGATCCAGCACTCGAATGACATTCTGCGCTCATGTGTGCATTGCGGGTTTTGCACCGCGACCTGCCCGACCTATCAAATTCTGGGCGATGAACTAGACAGCCCGCGCGGACGAATTTACCTGATCAAGGACATGCTGGAGAATGAGCGCACGCCCGACGAGAAAACGGTCAAACATATCGATCGCTGCCTGAGCTGCCTTGCCTGCATGACAACTTGCCCGTCGGGCGTGCACTACATGCACCTTGTCGATCACGCGCGCGAATATATTGAGCAGAACTACGACCGGCCTTGGTCTGACCGGGCGCTGCGTTGGGTCCTGTCAAAAATCTTGCCTTATCCAGGGCGGTTCCGCCTTGCGCTTCTGGGCGCAAAAATCGGGCGGCCTTTTGCCTTTCTGATGCCCGATGCGCGGCTCAAGGCGATGCTGGAGATGGCACCGAAAACCATACCGCCAGTGTCGCGCAATGATGATCCGCAAACCTTCCCCGCGCAGGACAAAAAAATGCGCGTGGCATTGATGACAGGTTGCGCGCAACGGGCGCTTAACACTGATATCAACGATGCCACGATCCGGCTGTTGCAGCGACACGGGGCCGAGGTCGTGATCGCCGAAGGGCAAGGGTGTTGCGGCGCGCTGACCCATCACATGGGCAAAACGGATGAGAGCCATGCCACTGCCGCAAAAAACATTGAGGCTTGGCATAGGGAAATGGAAGCAGGCGGCTTGGACGCCATCGTGATAAACACATCTGGGTGCGGCACCACCGTCAAGGATTACGGCCATATGTTCCGTGGCACAAAGCTGGCAGAAAAGGCGGCGGCGGTTGCTGGAATCGCGAAGGACGTCTCCGAGGTGTTGATGCAACTCGACCTGCCCAAAGGCGGCGCGCCGGAGATGACGGTCGCCTACCATGCCGCGTGCTCCTTGCAACATGGCCAGCAGATCAAAACCTTCCCCAAGGACCTGTTAAAGCAAGCCGGCTTCACCGTCGTTGAGCCATCCGATCCCCATCTGTGCTGTGGCAGTGCGGGGACCTACAACCTGATGCAGCCCGAAATATCGGCGCAGCTGAAAGAGCGCAAAGTCCGAACACTAGAGGCCAAGAACCCTGATGTGATCGCGGCCGGCAATATCGGGTGCATGATGCAAATCGGCTCTGCTGCGAAAATGCCCATCGTGCACACGGTGGAGCTATTGGATTGGGCGACGGGCGGGCCAAAGCCCAAAGCTATGACCGATGAGCCACATATCCTCGACATTCCGTTACTTCGCTAAATCAAAGCCCCATTTTCGCCGCAAGCTTGCGTAAGACTGCTGTTCCGACCTTTTCGACCGGAGTTATCATGCGTCTTGTTCAAGCGTTTCTTGCGAGCCTTTGCCTCGCCCTTCCTGCACAGGCACAGCAGGGTTCTAGTCTTCAAAGCTTGAATACGCTTGACCAGAACAAAGGTTGGCAAGCCGTTGGTCGCTTGAATATTGGCCAGTCGGGCTTCTGCACAGGCACGCTCATCGCCCCTGATCTGGTGCTCACGGCTGCGCATTGCCTCTTTGATCTCGAAACGGGTTTGCGCGTTGCCGATAGCGAGATTGAGTTTCTGGCCGGTTGGCGCAACGGTCGCGCTTCCGCCTATCGCGGCGTGCGTCAAAGCGTGGCGCATTTCAGCTACGCCTTCCGGATGCGCGAAGATCAAGACCGCGTCGGTGCTGATTTGGCGTTGTTGGAGCTTGACCAACCTATTCGCCACCCATCCATAAAGCCACTTTCCGCCGGGCCGCGCGCGCCACGTGGCCAAGAGCTTGCGGTGGTGTCCTATGCGCATGACCGTGCCAATGCGCCGTCCCTGCAAAAGGCTTGTCATGTGCTGGCCAAGGAAGATGATCTCTACGTGACCTCTTGCGATGTCGATTTCGGCTCTTCCGGGGCGCCTGTTTTGGTGATGACGGCCGGACAGCCGGCGGTGATGTCGGTCGTCTCCGCAAAGGCGGAGTGGAACGCTCAAAAAGTCTCCCTTGCCGAAGGCGTCGAAACGCGTATCGACGAAATGATGGTGCAGCTTAAGAACCGCAGTCGTGAGGTTCTGCCGGCCTCAGCCGACACAAAACGACTTACGTTCAAAAGCGGTTTGCAGCCTTCGGGCGCGCGTTTCCTTAAGCCATAAAATTTTTGCCGGGCGGTCTTGAACGCCTTCTTCCACCTCCCCACATCTACATCATCGGATGCCAAACTTGGGTCCGACAATGACATCAAATGCGGTCTGTCCAGAGCGGAAGGCCGCGCCACATAACATTGCTTTTTCGAAAGGATGACCAAATGCGAGCTTATGATTTCGCCCCCCTTTACCGTGCCACTGTTGGCTTCGACCGCGTTGCTGATCTGATGGATCGGGTTTTGACCTCAGAGGTCAATCACACGACCTATCCCCCCTATAACATTGAGAAAACCGACGAAGACGCTTACCGTATCTCGGTCGCAGTCGCGGGCTTCTCAGATGCTGATCTGAACGTGGAGCAGCGTGAAAACGCGCTCATCGTGTCCGCCAAAAAGGCCGAGGATCAAGCCGAGCGCAGCTACCTGCATCGCGGCATTGCAACGCGTGCCTTTGAAAAGCGCTTCCACCTTGCAGACCATGTCCGCGTGACCGGCGCGTCCCACACAGATGGGATGCTGCACATCGATCTGGTGCGCGAGGTGCCCGAAGCCCTCAAGCCGCGGACCATCGAAATTGCCAACGATGCCACCAAGGTAATCGAAGGCAAAAGAGCGAAGAAAAAAGCTGTCGCAGCCTAACCCTCCCCTAGGTCAGAGACAGTAGTGCGGCGCGGCTCCCTCGGGGGCCGCGTTTTGCGTTTTAGCCGTCTAGAACCATTGCCCCGGTTCCATGAGGCCAAGTTCCATCAGCTGCTGGGAGTTCCACTCAAACGCTTCAGAATTCTGCCACCAGAAATACGAAATCTCGAATTTCGAGCCGGGGTTGTTCATCAGGGCCTTCGCCGTGCGGAACGAACAGATCGTGGCAGAGATGTTATGATGCCATTCGCAAGCATAGGTGTTGTACTCTGCCAGATTGAACCTGTGATCGGCGCTTAACGTGAGCCCTTTTTGCGCGCGAAACAGCCCGACGCGGTCGATGCGCCGTTTTTCATAGGGAACATGTTCTTCAAACCGCCAGCGCAATCCGCCAAAGAAATCGAGTTGCCGCTCCAGTGGCAGCCCATCTTTATAGCGCTGCAACGCATAGTAACCCGCGCGATCAAAATGGGCATGCGGGCGAGAAACGGCGTCAGGATCTGTACCAAGATCGTTGGAATACAGGTCGATCACGAAGGTAAGCACTGTGTCGCGCCGCTCTTCGGTTGCAAACTGGGTCAGCTCGCGCACCGTGCGCGTTTCGCAAAACGGGAAGAAAAGATACTCGGCATTGAAGCAATAATGCAGCCAGATGCCGGGGCAGGCTACGATGACGCTGTTGACGATGTCGAGCATTGCGCCCGTCTCATGCATGTCATGGGGCACCAGATGCAGCCCATCAGCGTCGTCCGGGAAAAGGTCAGGATGGCCAAAAACCAAAACCTCGGAAAATCCGGCTTTGCGGCAATGGGTGATGGTGCTTTCGACTTCGCGCCCATCTTCGAGCAGCACAATCGCATAGGGCCCGGCAGGTTTGAGAACCCGCCCGGCATTGGCCAGAAAATTTGCTAAGTTGGCATGGTGCATGCGTGACGGCTCGGCCCTAGTTTTGCACAGGATCTTGCAACACGCTCTCAATTGCAAGCGCCCCGGCGCTGTTGTACACGGCCCCTCAACCCCGACGTGACAGGTGGCATCATGGCCGACGCGAAGAAGCTCTACATCAAAACCTATGGATGTCAGATGAACGTCTATGACAGCGAGCGGATGGCCGAGGCGCTGGAAACCGACGGGTATGAGCAGACCCAAGACATGGGCGAGGCTGATATGATCTTGCTCAACACCTGCCATATTCGCGAAAAGGCGGCTGAAAAGGTCTATTCCGATCTTGGACGGCTCAAGCATTTGCATGACGAAAAGCCAGACCTCAAAATCGGCGTCGCGGGCTGCGTGGCGCAGGCTGAGGGGCAGGAGATTATGCGCCGCCAACCGATGGTTGATCTGGTCGTCGGTCCGCAAACGTATCATCGCCTCCCGGATTTGATGAAGCAGGTGAATGCCGGTCGGCAAGCGCTCGACACTGACTTCCCGGAAGAGGATAAATTCGACCATCTGCCAAGGCGGGACCTGCCCGCGCGCAACCCGTCTGCCTTTTTGACCGTGCAGGAGGGCTGCGACAAGTTTTGCGCCTTCTGCGTCGTGCCATATACGCGCGGGGCAGAGGTTTCCCGCCCTGCCAAACGGCTTTTGAAAGAGGCTCAGGCGTTGGTGGATCGCGGCGTGCGTGAAATCACGCTGCTGGGCCAAAATGTGAACGCCTATCATGGGCACAAAGGCGGGCTTGCTGGTCTTATCTGGCAGATGTCGGAGATCTCTGATCTCAAGCGCATCCGTTTCACGACATCGCACCCCAATGACATGGATGACGCGTTGATCGAGGCTCATGGCACTTGCGAAAAGCTGATGCCCTATTTGCACCTGCCGGTCCAAAGCGGCTCCGACCGAATTCTCAAAGCCATGAACCGTAAACACACTGCTGATGAATACCGCGCCCTCATCGCCCGCATTCGCGGCGCGCGGCCGGACCTGCTTTTGTCAGGCGATTTCATTGTGGGCTTCCCCGGCGAGACCGACGAAGATTTTGAGGCAACAATGCAACTCGTGCGCGATGTGCATTATGGGCAAGCCTATTCCTTCAAATACTCCGCCCGTCCCGGAACGCCTGCGGCGGAAAAGGAGGACGTGCCCGAGGATATCGCGCTGGAACGGCTTCACCGATTGCAGGCTTTGCTCAGCGAACAGCAATACCAAACTCAGGACAGCATGATCGGGCGCAAGGTACATGTCTTGTTTGAGAAATCGGGCCGCGATCCGGGCCAGCTCGTGGGCAAATCGGAATATCTGCACGCGGTTCACGCCGATGCACCGACTGACATGATCGGAACGGTGCAGCCGGTGCAGATCACGCGCGCAGGGCGAAACTCCCTCTTTGGGACGGTGTCACGCTAGGCGAGCTAGCGCTTGCGGGCCTGTTTTTCATGTCAATTTGATGAAACCTGCGCCAAAGCGCTTGCGCCTTGCGGCTGGACTTGGCAGCATTAAATTAGCCAACAAAAGGAGACCCGATTGACTTTCAGCGCCCTGACTCCGCCTGAAGCGGATGCCCCGGATCACGAACTTCTGCTCGAATATCCAGACAACCGGCTGCTGATTGATCTTTGTGGGGAATTTGACAGCCACCTGACCCAAATCGAATCCACACTCGGCGTGCAAATCGTGCGGCGCGGCAATCAGCTTGCCGTCATGGGCGAGGCGCGGGAAGAGGCCGCGCGGGTCCTCAACGCGCTCTATGTTCGGTTGGAGAACGCCAAACAGGTGTCACCGGCCGAAATCACTGCAGAGATTCGTATGGGAGGCTCGGAACAAGGCACCGGCACCCGAGACGGCGACCAAATCGAAATGTTCAAGGCGGGCGCGGTCGAAATCAAAACCCGCAAAAAGACCATTGAGCCGCGCACCGAGGCCCAGAAAGCTTATGTTTTGTCCTTGATGAACAATGAGCTTGGCTTTGGAATAGGCCCTGCGGGCACGGGCAAAACCTACCTCGCTGTCGCCGTTGGTGTGTCGAAATTCCTCAGCGGCGAAGTCGACCGCATCATACTGTCGCGCCCGGCCGTCGAAGCTGGTGAGAAGCTGGGCTACCTGCCGGGCGATATGAAGGACAAGGTCGATCCCTACATGCAGCCGCTCTATGACGCGCTGAACGACTTTCTGCCCGGCAAACAATCGGCGAAGCTGATCGAAGAAAAGCGCATCGAAATCGCGCCGCTGGCCTTTATGCGCGGGCGCACGTTGTCGAATGCCTTCATCGTGCTCGATGAGGCGCAAAACGCCACGACTATGCAGATGAAGATGTTTCTGACCCGGCTCGGGCAAGGCTCGCGCATGGTGATCACGGGCGATCGCAGCCAGGTTGACCTGCCGCGCGGCGTCAAATCCGGTTTGCGCGACGCAGAAGACCTGCTGAAAGGCGTCGAAGGCGTGGGGTTCAATTACTTCACCTCAAAAGACGTCGTGCGCCATCCGCTCGTTGCCCGCATCATTGAGGCCTATGAAAGCTTCGAGGCGCAGCAGGACCGCGCGGGCACCGGTCGAAAATCCCGCTGATCGGCTGTTTTCAGAGTAAAACGTCGAAAATTTGCCTCAATTCTCGGGTAAAACCTTGCGTTGCGACAGCCTCAAAGGACCCCAGAAGACATGTTCGACTATATTCTTGCCAATGCCGTGCCGATGTTTATCGGCGCCTCCTTCACCGGGGGCGTGAGCGTGTTCTATTTGGTGATGATCCGCACGATGCGCCGTCGCGGCACAGCCAGCGGTGGGCAGGACTAGCCGCTTGACCATTCAAGCCAGCCGCGTCACAGCGGGCATCATGGTGCAGATTGATATCATCACAGAAGACAGCCGTTGGAGCGATACCGGGCTAGAAACGCTCGCGCAGCGCGCCTTGGATGCGGCCTTCGACGCGCTCGAATTGGACCCAAACTTGGAAGTAAGCCTGTTGGCCTGTGACGACTCTCGTATGTCCGCCCTGAACGCTGATTTTCGTGGCAAAGCACGCCCAACAAACGTGCTCAGCTGGCCTGCGGTCGACCTTTCTGCCGAGAGCCCCGGTGCCTTTCCGTCCACACCTGACCAAGACGAACTAGAGCTTGGCGATATAGCTATTGCGTTCGAAACCTGTCAGCGCGAAGCAGTTGATCAAGACAAACCCTTCGGCAACCATATATCGCATCTACTTGTTCACGGTTTGCTGCATCTTTTGGGCTATGACCACGAAAATGACCCTGACGCCGCCCTTATGGAGGGTACCGAACGTCGGATACTTGCAAAACTGGGCATTCCAGACCCATATTAATCTATGAAGGCCCATTTATTTGGGCCGCTTACGGAAAAGGACCAATGGGGCCAGATAACGACGCATCGTCTAGCGCAGCGCATGGCGCGCTGAAAGACACCTCCGACGCGATGACCCGCAGGCCAGGGCTTTTTGAACGGCTGACGGGTGCGCTCTCTTCAAGCAAAGGGACTGAAACAGGCGCCGCGCCGCGCGCGGTCGACCTTGGTGTGGGTTTGGGCAATCTGCACGCCAAACGGGTGGAAGATGTCGCCATCCCGCGCGCAGATATGGTCTCGGTGCCCGTCGACATTGAGCTGGAAGGCTTGATCAAGGTCTTCCGCGAAAGCGGGCTGACCCGGCTGCCAGTCTATCAAGAAACGCTCGATACCCCAATCGGCCTCGTCCATCTCAAAGACTTGGCGCTCAAACACGGGTTTGGTGGTAAGGGCAGCAGCCGCGCCAAGTTCAGCCTCAAACGTCTGGTGCGCGAGGTGCTGTTCGTGCCGCCCTCGATGCCGATTGGCGTTTTGCTTCAAAAGATGCAGACCGATCGCAAGCATATGGCGCTTGTGATTGACGAATATGGCGGGGTCGACGGGCTTGTCACAATCGAAGACCTGATCGAGCAGGTGATCGGAGAGATTGAAGACGAGCACGACATAGACGAAGCCGACACTTGGCGGGAAGAAAAGCCGGGCATCTACTTGGCGCAAAGCCGCACGCCGCTTGACGTGTTTGAGACGGAGATCGGACTGCGCTTGTCCGAATCTGACGAGGACGAGGAAATTGACACGCTCGGGGGTCTTGTTTTCTTGCTGACGGGCCGCGTGCCTGCGCGCGGGGAGGTCGTCAAACACCCCAACGGCGCCGAATTTGAGATCGTCGACGCAGATCCGCGCCGCATCAAACGTATCCGCGTCCGTATGCCGGGCCACGCTGCCGAATGAGTTTCGAAAGGCCCCAGACCAAATGGGGCATCGCGGCACTGGCAGGGCTCCTGGGCGCGGTTGCTGCGCTCGGACAAGCGCCCTGGTCGCTCTGGCCGCTCTCCCTGATTGGTTTTTGCGGGCTGTTTTGGCTCCTACAAGCCGCGCGAAATACAAAAGGTGCGGCTTGGATCGGTTGGACCGGCGGCACGGGCTATTTTGCGGTGGCATTGTTTTGGATTGTCGAGCCCTTTTTGGTAGATATCGCGCGCCACGGTTGGATGGCGCCCTTTGCGCTTTTTTTGATGGCAACAGGCTTCGCACTTTTCTGGGCGCTGGCGCTCGGTTTGGCGCATAAGCTTGGCGGTACCGCGCTGCAGGTTGGGGCCGCAGTGGTCATTCTGACCTTGGCCGAGCTTGCGCGCGGCGTCGTTTTGACCGGGTTTCCCTGGGCCACGATCGGGCATGTCTGGATCGGACATCCGGTCGCGCAGCTTGCCGCATATGGCGGAGCTGGGCTTTTGACTGTGCTGCTTTTGGCACTCGCAGCGCTTCCGGTACTTGTGCCGCGAAAGATCATTGGCTTGGCCGCGACCGCGCTTCTATTGGGCCTGGTTTGGGGGGCGGGCGCGCTTCGTTTGAACAGCATAGAGCCGCAGGTCAGTGACAAAATTGTGCGCGTTATACAACCGAACGCGGCCCAACATCTTAAATGGGACCCGGCGCATGCGCAGAAATTTCTGCTGCGTCAGCTGGCCATGACCGAAGCGACGGCCGACGCGCCCTTGTCGGCAATCATTTGGCCAGAAACATCGGTGACGACGCGGCTCGATCAGGCGGGTGTCGTTCTCGACGCGGCCGCTCAATCGGCAGACGGCGTGCCGCTGGTCTTCGGCGCAAATGACTTGGTGGACGGAAGCTACCGTAACGCTTTGGTTCTTTTGGATGGCGAAGGCCAGATCGCTCAGCGCTACCACAAACACCACCTTGTCCCGTTTGGGGAATATATCCCGCTGGGGGAGATGGCCGCACGGTTTGGCGTTCGCGGGCTGGCCGCGCGCGACGGGGGCGGCTTCGCAGCCGGGCCCGGTCCCGCGATGATCGAGATCGAAGGCTTGGGAACTGCGCTGCCCCTGATCTGCTATGAGCTGATCTTCCCGCGTCATCTGCGCGGGAGCGAGCGGCCAGACTTCATTTTGCAAATCACCAATGACGCGTGGTTTGGCAATATTTCTGGACCCTACCAGCATTTGGCACAGGCGCGTTTGCGCGCGATTGAGCAAGGCTTGGGCGTTGTCCGGTCGGCCAACACGGGCGTCAGCGCGGTAATTGATCCCTTAGGGAAAATCTTGGCCCAAGCGCCCCTGAACAAGGCGGGCTTTTTTGATGAATCCGTGCCGCAGGCGCTATCGCCAACGTTTTATGCGCGCGAGGGCGATTGGCCCGTCGCGGCTGTTTTGGTGTTGCTCCTTGGAGCATTGCTGCGCGCGCGCGCCCCAATTGCCGATTGACGCAATCAATTTCGCCCGATAGGGCGGGACATCTTAGCGCCCCAACGGCTTCCTGACGGGGCAGGTTTCATCTTACCGGAGCGCTTTTCATGGCACGCGACAGCTATCTATTTACCTCGGAATCGGTTTCCGAAGGACATCCTGACAAAATTTGTGACCGTATTTCGGATGCTATCCTCGACGCTTTTCTTGCAGAAGAAGAAATGGCGCGGGTTGCTTGTGAAACATTTGCAACCACGGACCGCGTTGTGGTTGGCGGTGAGGTGGGTCTGTCGACCCGCGACAAGCTCGACGGATTTATGGGCGGGGTCGAAGAAATTGTGCGCGGCTGCGTGAAAGCCATCGGCTACGAGCAAGAGGGGTTTCACTGGAAAAACCTGAAATTCGACAATTTCCTACATCCGCAATCGGCGCATATTGCGCAAGGCGTCGACAATGACGGTGCGGGCGATCAGGGCATCATGTTTGGGTATGCCTGTTCTGAGACGCCGGAAATGATGCCGGCCCCTATTCAGTATTCCCACGCGATCCTGCGCAACTTGGCCGAGGCGCGGCATGCAGGCGAAGTGCCGCAGCTGGGCCCAGACGCAAAGTCGCAGCTTTCGGTGCAATATGAAGGCGGCAAGCCCGTCGGCGTAAGCTCTATCGTGCTTTCGACCCAGCACCTCGACGAAGACATGAGCTCTGAAGATGTGCGCGACGTAGTGGAGCCCTATATTCGCAAAACGCTGCCCGATGGTTGGATTTCATCCGACACAGAGTGGCACGTGAACCCGACTGGCAAGTTTGTAATCGGCGGCCCTGATGGCGACGCTGGTCTCACGGGCCGCAAGATCATCGTCGACACCTATGGAGGCGCGGCGCCGCATGGTGGCGGTGCGTTTTCGGGCAAAGACCCGACAAAAGTGGACCGCTCTGCCGCATATGCGGCGCGCTATCTGGCCAAGAACGTTGTGGCGGCCGGTCTGGCTGAGCGCTGCACCATCCAGTTGAGCTATGCCATTGGCGTGGCCAAGCCGCTTTCGATCTATTGCAACACCCATGGCACTGGCAAAGTTGGCGAGGCCGCCATCGAGGCCGCGGTCGCTGAGTGTATGGACCTGACGCCGCGCGGCATCATCGAGCATCTTGGCCTGCGCCGCCCGGTCTATGAGCGCACGGCTGCCTACGGTCACTTTGGGCGCACGCCTGCGGCTGACGGTGGGTTTTCATGGGAGCGTGTCGATCTGGTGGACGGGTTGAAAAAAGCCGTCTAAACGCCCGGTTGGGATCAACGCGACAAGGGAAGGGCGGGGGTGACCTCGCCTTTCGGCATTTATGACACAGAACCACCCATCCGGCGCGCCATGGCGCAACTTTTATGGCAGGCTCAAAGGGCATAATCTCAAGCCGCATCAGCAGGCTTGGCTTGACGAGGATTTGGAAGGCCTGAGCCCCGGACCCGTGTCATGGGACGAAAACCCCGATCGCGCACCGCTGGACCTGTTGGCGCGTTTTGGAAGCAGACCTGTTTGGCTGGAAGTGGGGTTTGGCGCGGGCGAGCATATGTACCATATGGCGGCGCTTAACCCCGATGTCGCCTTTATCGGATGCGAGCCTTATCTGAACGGTGTCGCAATGCTTCTTGGCAAGTTGCGTCGCGATCCGCGCCCCAATATCGCCATTCACGCGGGCGACGCGCGGGATTTGTTCGACGTTTTGCCGGACGCGAGCCTCGACAAGGCGTTCTTGCTGTACCCGGACCCGTGGCCAAAAGCGCGCCACCATCGCCGCCGCTTCGTGACGCCCGAGCATCTCGTCCCATTGCACAAAGCGATGAAGCCCGGCACCGAGTTTCGCGTCGCCACCGATATTCCCGATTACGTCCGCCAGACCATGGAAGAAGTGCCGCGCGCGGGTTTTGAATGGCGCGGTGAAAGCCCCGAGGATTGGCGCACCCCTTGGGAAGACTGGCTTTCAACCCGCTATGAACAAAAGGCGCTGCGCGAGGGGCGCGTGCCGCATTACATGACCTTCACGCGCACTTGATCCAAAGGCGCGCCTACGGCGCCCACCAAATTTGGACTGAACGGCGCTGCCGCCCAGTCGCGCGGGGATGCCGATGAGGCGCTCAACGTGCATGGACGTCGCTTGGCCGCTGGTTTATCACGCGGTCCAAAGACGTCAGATGAAGGCCTCCCCTTATGTCCAGCCATGGTGATCCAATACCAATGACTTCCGCGCCCTGTGGTCCCCTGACTGGCGAGGCACATGTGCCGGGCGACAAATCCATTTCCCATCGGTCCTTGATTCTGGGCGCGCTGAGCGTTGGGGAAACGAAGATCTCGGGGCTTTTGGAGGGGCAAGACGTCCTCGATACCGGTAAGGCGATGCGGGCCTTTGGCGCGGAGGTTATCAATAACGGCGGCGGAAACTGGTCGGTCCACGGCGTTGGCGTCGGAGGCTTTGCCGAGCCGGATCAGGTGATCGATTGCGGAAATTCCGGGACTGGAGTTCGGTTAATCATGGGGGCGATGGCAACCACGCCGATTGCGGCCACGTTTACGGGCGATGCTTCGCTCAATGGCCGCCCGATGGGCCGCATAACAGACCCATTGGCGCTGTTTGGCGCGCAGGCTTACGGCAGGGCGCAGGGCCGCTTGCCTATGACGATCATCGGCGCCAGCGACCCGACGCCCGCGCGCTACGCCTCACCTGTTCCGTCGGCTCAGGTGAAGTCTGCCGTTTTGCTGGCCGGGCTCAATGCGCCAGGTGAGACGGTGCTGATCGAGCAAGAAGCGACCCGCGACCATTCAGAGCGCATGCTGGCAGGCTTTGGCGCAAAAATCTCGACCGAGGCGACCAACGAAGGCCGCGTGATCACGCTCAAAGGCCAACCGGAGCTGAAGCCGCAAACCATCACCGTGCCGCGCGATCCAAGTTCGGCGGCTTTTCCCGTTTGTGCGGCGTTGATCACGGACGGCTCAGACGTGTTGGTGCCCAACATTGGGCTGAACCCGACACGTGCGGGGCTGTTTACCACGTTGCGTGAGATGGGGGCGGAACTGGTTTATGAAAACGAACGCGAAGAGGGGGGCGAGCCCGTCGCCGATCTTCGCGCCAGGTTCTCGCCCAATATGAAGGGCATTGATGTGCCGCCGGAACGCGCAGCCTCGATGATTGATGAATACCCCATCCTTTCGGTAGTCGCCGCGTTCGCTGAAGGCAAAACCTACATGGCAGGCGTCAAAGAGCTGCGCGTGAAAGAAAGCGACCGGATCGACGCGATGGCCGTGGGCCTGCGCGCCAACGGCGTCACGGTCGATGAAACCAAAGACAGCTGGACGGTCCATGGCTTGGGGCCGAAGGGCGTGCCGGGCGGCGGCACCTGCGCGACCCATCTGGACCATCGCATCGCGATGTCTTTCATGTGCCTTGGTATGGGCGCGCAGTCATCAGTTCGAATTGACGATGGCGGCGCGATTGCGACCTCCTTCCCGATATTTGAGGGTTTGATGGGCAACCTTGGCGCCAGTTTGTCGCGCGGGGCTGGGTGACCCGTTGGGGCATAATAAAGCGGATTGCAGTGGTCACATTTGTGCTGCTTCTTGCTGTGAACTGGGTGGCGTTTTTCGATCTTCAAGGCGGCTCATTCGCGCGGAAGCTGCTCGATCTCAGGGTCATGGGCTACACCGTGCCCGAAGCGGAAATGTTTGCGCGTGGGCTGAGTTTTGAAGAGAAGACGGCCTACCGCGAGGTCTACCTCATCCTTGATTTTGTCTTTATCGGGTTTCTATGCGCGCTGCTTTATGCCTTGTCGCAGGCCATCACCTCATGTCGCATTCGCAGGGGACTTCTCGTCGCGACCGTGGTTTTTGCAGCTATGGACCTGAGCGAAAACACACTGGTGCCCCAAATCATCGACGGTGATTTCGAGCTTGCCAAATGGGCATCGCTCGCGACGCAGCTGAAATTCGCAGCACTCGGTATCGCTGCGGCACTGGTGGTCATGTCTTGGCGCAAAGGGCGGTTCGAATGACACATACTGGCAGCTGCCTCTGCGGTGCGATCACATTTCGGGCGAACGGCCCGTTGCGCCCCATCGTGGCTTGCCATTGCGTGCAGTGCCGCAAGACCAGCGGGCACTACGTGGCCGCGACCAGCGTCGCGCGCGATCAGATCCAAATTAAAGGCACGCCGACATGGTACAGCTCTTCAGATACGGCGCGACGTGGCTTTTGCGGTATATGCGGCTCCAGCCTCTTTTGGGACGGGGCGGGCGACAATATCTCGATACATGCGGGCGTCTTGGACGGGACGACCGGGCTAACCCTCAAGGGACATATTTTTTGCGCCGACAAAGGCGATTACTATGAGATTGACGGCGCTCTCCCGAGTGCCCCCCAAGACGACCCAAACCTGACGACGAAGGTAGAATGATGTTTACAGTGGCCATTGATGGTCCGGCAGCTGCGGGCAAAGGCACTATCTCGGCGCGCCTTTCTACGCATTTCGGCTTTGCCTATCTGGACACAGGGCTCATTTACCGCGCGACCGGCGCGCGGGTCTTGGCCGGCGAAGAGCCACTGTTTGCCGCGCAAAGCCTTCGCCCCGAAGACCTTGAGCGCGACGATTTGCGCAGCGCAGAGATTGCGCAAGCCGCATCCAAAGTCGCCGCCTTGTCTGAGGTGCGTGCTGCACTGATCACCTTCCAGAAAAGCTTCGCACGGCGTGATGGCGGCGCCATTCTCGACGGGCGCGACATCGGGACGGTGATTTGTCCTGAGGCCGAGGTGAAACTCTTCGTCACCGCCTCTGACACGGTACGGGCGGAGCGGCGCTACCTCGAGCTTTCCGCCAAAGGGCATTCGGTCACGCGGGAGGGCGTGCTTAAGGACCTCGTGGAACGCGATCAGCGTGACAGCCAGCGGGCTGCGGCACCTATGGTCCCGGCTGATGATGCCGTGATCTTGGACACCTCAACAATGTCGATCGAGCAAGCTGTTGCCCGTGCCATTGATCTTGTTGCGCAGCGAATGGCCGGCTAACAGCGCTTGGCGGCTTCGGGCGGCGTCGGGCGGTATCGCTTTCAGCCTACGGGGTCGGGGCATTGCGACGAAGCCCCGCGGTTCAGGCTTGCTCTTCTGGTTCAGCTTCGCTATACGCGCGCCTGTCGAAGGGGCGAGAACAGTCTCAGGCATAATTCAAGCGGGCAGGGTCGGTTTTCCGGCCCTCTTTGTTTTGAAAAGCCTGACTGGCCCATGCGACCAACCGAAACCCAAAGACCGGCGGAGACAACCGCTCGGCCCGCATAAAACATAGATTAGGAAACCTACGCCACATGGCTACAAACGCATCTATGGAGGAATTCGAAGCCCTCCTTAACGAAAGCTTCGAAATGGACACACCGGACGAGGGTTCGGTTGTCAAAGGCAAAGTCATCGCAATTGAAGCGGGCCAAGCCATCATCGACATCGGCTACAAAATGGAAGGCCGCGTCGAGCTGAAAGAATTTGCAAACCCAGGCGAAGCACCTGACCTGTCGGTTGGCGACGAGGTCGAAGTCTTCTTGGACCGCGTCGAAAACGCACGCGGCGAAGCCTCCATCAGCCGCGACAAAGCGCGCCGTGAGGAAGCCTGGGACCGTCTCGAAAAAGCATATGCAGACGAAGAGCGTGTCGAAGGCGCCATCTTTGGCCGCGTCAAAGGCGGCTTCACTGTGGATCTGGGTGGCGCAGTTGCGTTCCTTCCCGGCTCCCAAGTCGACGTGCGCCCTGTGCGCGACGCGGGCCCTTTGATGGGTCTCAAGCAGCCGTTCCAAATCCTGAAAATGGACCGCCGCCGTGGCAACATCGTTGTGTCCCGTCGTGCGATCTTGGAAGAGTCCCGCGCCGAACAGCGTGCGGAAGTCATCGGCAATCTGTCTGAAGGTCAAGCGGTCGACGGCGTGGTCAAAAACATCACCGAGTACGGCGCATTCGTCGATCTGGGTGGCGTAGACGGCCTGCTGCACGTCACGGATATGGCATGGCGTCGTGTAAACGACCCGCGCGAAATCCTGACAATCGGCGAGACGATCAAGGTGCAAGTCATCAAGATCAACAAAGAGACGCACCGCATCTCCCTCGGCATGAAGCAGCTGCAGGAAGACCCATGGGAAGCTGTCGCCGCCAAATATGCGCTGGAATCCACGCATACAGGTCGCGTCACCAACATCACCGATTATGGTGCGTTTGTTGAGCTGGAACCTGGCGTTGAAGGTCTGGTCCACGTCTCCGAGATGTCCTGGACCAAGAAGAACGTCCATCCGGGCAAAATCGTGTCCACCTCGCAAGAGGTTGAGGTCATGGTTCTGGAAATTGACAGCACGAAGCGTCGCGTCTCTCTTGGTCTCAAGCAGACCATGCGCAACCCATGGGAAGTGTTCGCAGAGAACAACCCGGTCGGCAAAGAGATCGAAGGCGAAGTCAAAAATATCACCGAGTTCGGTCTGTTTGTTGGCCTCGACAACGACATCGACGGCATGGTGCACCTGTCCGACATCACTTGGGAAGGTCGCGGCGAAGATGCGCTTGGCGATTTCCGCAAAGGCGACATGGTCAAGGCCGTTGTCACCGAGGTCGATGTCGAGAAAGAGCGTATCTCCCTGTCGATCAAGGCGCTGGACGGCTCCTTCGACACGGCAACCGATGGCGTCAAGCGCGGCTCGATCATCACCGTTGAGGTCACCTCCATTGAGGATGGCGGCATCGAGGTCGAGTATGAAGGCATGAAGTCCTTCATCCGCCGCTCCGACCTGTCGCGCGACCGTGCCGAGCAACGCCCAGAGCGTTTCGGCGTCGGCAACAAGGTAGACGTGCGTGTCACCAACGTGGACGCCAAGACCCGCAAGCTGGGTCTGTCGATCAAAGCGCGTGAGATCGCAGAAGAGAAAGAAGCCGTCGAACAGTATGGCTCTTCCGACAGCGGTGCGTCTTTGGGCGATATCCTCGGCGCAGCGCTGAAAAGCGACGACGAGTAAATAACGCCACAGGCGTCAGAAACGACCAAGCAGCCCCGCCCGATAGGTGGGGCTGTTTGCATTTGGTTGGGTCCGAAAGCAGCCGTCGCGAATCATCCGATATAGGCGCAACGCGACAAAACGCGCATATGGCCCGCAAACGACATATGCTGCCGCATATCCGCATAATCCTCGCATGAAAGGTTTCGGAAGGTGCGTTCGGTGGGTTAAATTACGGCCTCAAGCCACCTAATCCCTTCCCTCATCACGTTTATTCGGCCTATAGTCACAGTCTATAAAGGGTAGACCCGCGCATTGTTTTTGATCCTGGGGAGGATTTCCATGATACGTTCCGAGCTGATCCAGAAGATCGCCGACGACAATCCGCATTTGTTTCAGCGCGACGTAGAGCGCATCGTAAACACCGTTTTTGAAGAAGTGATCGACGCCATCTCCGAGGGTAACAGGGTAGAGCTGCGCGGTTTCGGCGCGTTTTCGGTGAAAAAACGCGAGCCCCGCACTGGCCGCAACCCGCGCACAGGCGAGGCCGTGCAGGTTGAAGAGAAGCATGTGCCCTTTTTTAAGACCGGCAAATTGCTGCGTGACCGTCTCAATGGCAGAGAGAGCTAGGTCGCCATGCGTTATATAAAATATGTGTTTCTCGCAGCCGTCGCTTTCTGTCTGCTGATCCTTGCGCTCGCCAATCGCGGCACGGTTCAGATCAAACTGCTCCCCGAAGAGCTTGCCGCCTATCTTGGCCAACCATTCAGCTATGAGCTTCCGCTTTTCATCATTATCTTTGCTGGGATCGTGGTGGGTTTGCTCATCGGCTTTGTCTGGGAATGGCTGCGCGAGCACAAGCATCGCTCCGATGCGCGGACGCAGAAACGCGAGAAAGAAAAACTGCAACGCCAGGTCAAGGGCATGAAAGCTGAAAAAGCGCGTGACCAAGGCCAGGACGAGGTGCTTGCGCTTCTGGAAAACGCCACCTAAATCCCGCACATGTCTGAGGTTCAGGTCAAAATCTGCGGTCTGCGGACCACTCATGATGTTGCGGCATGCGTGGCGGCAGGCGCGCGCTATGTGGGGTTTGTGTTCTTTCCCAAATCGCCCCGTCACCTCGCGCTTGATGAGGCGCACGCTTTGGCGTTGCAGGTGCCCGCTGGAATTGCAAAAGTTGCTTTGACCGTGAATGCCGATGATGACGCACTCGATGCTCTGATGGATCAAGTGCCGCTCGACATGTTGCAGCTTCATGGAACGGAATCGCCCGATCGCGCCGCAACGCTCCGCGCGCGTTACGGATTGCCTGTGATGAAGGCACTAGGCATCGCCGACGAAAGCGATTTGGCAAAGATCGCCGAGTATGCCGAAATCGTTGATCAACTGCTCATCGACGCGAAACCGCCGCGTGATGCAACCTTGCCGGGGGGCAATGGGCTCAGCTTTGATTGGCGCTTGATCGCGGGTCGCAATTGGGCGTGTCCTTGGATGCTGGCCGGTGGGCTGACACCGGCCAATGTGGCGCAAGCGATCCAGTTGACCGGCGCGCAGCAGGTAGATGTTTCCTCAGGCGTTGAGTCCGTGCCCGGCCAGAAGTCGGCGAATCTGATTTCTGAATTTATCGCGTCCGCGCAGGTATGACCGCCACCCTGTGACCGAATTTTGACATATTTGGGCGTGTCTCACGGGCATTGAGCAATACAGTGATCCAGTTGCCGACGGTCGTCTTTATTGTCCGAAAACCAGCAACATTAAACCACTGCATTTTTCTTAAATGCGCCCCAATGCGCCCGTATCTCTTAACCAAGATTTTTGAGAACCCATGTGCTGCGCATGGAAAAATGAGGGTTAAACGATGCGCATTTTATCCTATGCCACTGCTGCCATTCTGGCATGCGTCGCGCCGACACAAGCCGACGTTGTCTTTGCTTACAATTCCACGACCGCGCCCGATGGGATCGAGGCCACTGCAACCGGACTGGGCGTGACGGCGTCAAAACTGGAACGCGGCTCGATGCTTGATGAACAGGCAAGTCTGACGTTCAATTCGAAAAACTGGCTTCGCAACGGCGACCGCGACATGGCGTTTATCAACGGCTCCTACCTTCAATGGGGATTTGAATCCTCGACCGGGTATGACCTTGGTACACTGTCTTTTGGCTACGACTCTTCCCATAACGGTCCTAAATCCATCGCGCTTGACGCAAACATCGATGGCACTTGGTACCGCAACATATTCGCAGCAAGCGGCTTGTCGCATGTTGGTGGTCTGGCGCTTGGACTCGATCTGTCCTCCTTCACCGGTGTGACCTCCGCGACATTCTACCTGCTCGGTTGGGACGCCAAGAAGGCGAAAGGGACGTTTGACCTGGAAGACACGCTTGCCGATGGCACGGCCGTATCCTTGACCGGCGCGCCTGTTGAAACGGCAGATCGCTTCGCTGTGCGCCGCGCGCCTCAGGTTGCCGCTGTACCGCTGCCTGCAGGTTTGCCGCTGATGCTCGGCGCGCTTGCCGTCTTCGGTGTCTTGCGCCGCCGCCGTTAAGGCCAAATGCCGCAATGAAAAGAGATGGGTCGGGCTTGCGCTCGGCCCATTTTTTATGAACATGGCGCTCTAATGTGAGGAGCGCATCATGGCCAACGATCTATTCAACAGCTTCATGACCGGACCCGATGAACAGGGCCGTTTCGGCAAGTTCGGCGGGCGGTTTGTGTCGGAAACGTTGATGCCGCTGATCCTCGAGCTTGAGGCGCAGTATGAGCATGCCAAAACCGACCAGAGCTTCTGGGACGAGATGGATTTTCTGTGGAAGCACTACGTTGGCCGTCCATCGCCGCTCTATCACGCCGAACGCCTGACAGAGCGTCTTGGTGGTGCAAAAATCTACATGAAGCGTGATGAGCTGAACCACACCGGCGCGCATAAAATCAACAACGTGCTGGGGCAGATCATTTTGGCCCGCCGCATGGGCAAAACCCGCATCATCGCTGAGACCGGTGCGGGGCAGCACGGTGTGGCCACCGCGACTGTTTGCGCCAAGTTCGGTCTGAAATGCGTGGTCTATATGGGTGCCCATGACGTCCAACGTCAGGCCCCGAACGTGTTCCGCATGCGCCTTTTGGGCGCCGAGGTCGTGCCCGTCACCTCGGGTCGCGGCACGCTGAAAGACGCAATGAATGACGCGTTGCGTGATTGGGTCACGAATGTCCGCGACACATTTTACTGCATCGGCACCGTTGCGGGCCCGCACCCCTATCCTGCCATGGTACGTGATTTCCAAGCCATCATCGGCAAGGAAGCCAAGGAACAAATGCACGAGGCTGAGGGGCGTCTCCCCGACACGATCATCGCGGCAATCGGCGGCGGATCGAACGCGATGGGATTGTTCTTCCCATTTCTCGACGACAAAGAGGTCAACATCATCGGGGTTGAGGCGGGCGGCAAAGGTGTCAACGCCAAGATGGAGCATTGCGCATCCTTAACTGGCGGCCGCCCCGGAGTGCTGCACGGCAACCGCACCTATCTCTTGCAGGATGATGATGGGCAAATCCTCGAGGGTTATTCAATCTCTGCCGGGCTCGACTACCCTGGTATCGGGCCTGAACATTCCTGGCTGCACGAAATCGGCCGGGCCGAGTATGTCTCGATCACAGATATGGAGGCGCTTGAGGCATTCCAGCTTTGTTGCGAGACCGAAGGCATCATTCCCGCGCTGGAGCCATCCCATGCGCTCGCCCATGTCGCCAAGATCGCGCCTGAGCTCCCGTCGGATCATATCATCTGCATGAATATGTGTGGTCGCGGCGACAAGGACATTTTCACCGTCGCAAACCATCTCGGCTTTGACATGAGTGACACTGAGGGCCGCAGCGCCGGGTAGCGCAAGGCCACCCGCCGGCCTTGGCTTCAAAGCATGCTCGAGAGTTTCAGCCTTTGAATTTTCCCAGAGGGGCCCTTCGGCAATTCTTTCAGGAAATGTACCCGTTCCGGGGATTTGAACGGGCCAAGGCGTTCGTTGCAAAGCAGCAGCAGATCGGATTCTACCAGTTGTGAGCCGTCGCGAACGGCGACAGCCGCCTCGACCCGTTCGCCGTATTGCGCGCAGGGCCGGGCAAAGGCCGCAGCCTCAACAATATCGTTATGGCTATAGAGCACCTCATCGATTTCACGCGGGGCAATGTTCTCCCCGCCTTTAATGATCAGCTCTTTCAGCCGGCCAGTCACGAAGACATAGCCATCCTCATCCATCCGCCCAAGATCGCCCGTACGCAGCCAATCTCCCGCAAATGTAGCTGCCGTGGCCTCCGTGTTGTGCAAATATTCTCGCATCACGTTAGGCCCGCGCACGGCGATTTCACCCTCAGTCCCACGGGGCGCTTCGGACAGATCACGGCCCATAATCCGCACCTCGTTGCCATAGCCGCACCCTGGCGATCCAATTTTGCGCGTCGCGGGTGGCAGCGGGTTTGACAGGATTTGAGCAGCGGTTTCTGTTAGGCCCATCGTTTCGATGATTGGCACGCCGAACCGGGTCTCAAACGCGGATTGCGTCTCAATCGCCAGCGCCGAAGACGCGGAGCGGCCAAACCTGAGCCGTCCGCGCGCCGCCTCACTGGGCGCCGACGCGCCGTGCAGCAAATGGCTGATTATCGTTGGGACGACGGAAAACCATGTCGCATCGCCCTGTTCGACTTGGCCCCAGAACTTGCTCGCCGAAAACCGTGACACCATCGCCAGTGAGCCACCTGACACAAGTGCGCCCATGACCGACACGCAAAGCCCATTGATGTGGTAGATCGGCAAGACGCAAAATCCGCGATCTCCGGGGCCCAATGCATGGGCCATGGTGGCCGTCCAGCCGCCTGCTAGCAGACTTGCGTGGGTGTGAACCACACCTTTCGGCTTGCCTGTCGTGCCAGATGTATACATCAACAAGGCATGATCCTGCGGCGCGACATCGTGCAAAGGCGCATGAAGTTCAAGATGTCCCGGCTGCAAGGCCTCAATGCCTTCCGCCAGACCATCAAAAGCGTCACGTTGCGAGGCATGAACGAAAGCAAACCGCGCCTGAGAGTGCTCCAATGCATAGGCAATCGCGTCCGGTCCAGCGGCCAGGTTGATCATTGTGGCCCGAAACCCCCCGTAGAGGGTCGCGTATAGCGCGACCAGACCCTCACGTCCGTTTGGTTGGAGCAGTGCGATGCTTTCGGACGCTTCAATGCCGATACCCGTAAGCCCTTTCGCTATGTAGCAGGCTTCATCGCGCAAAGTGCGCCAGAAAAGCACTTCGCCAGTGTCAGGAAAAACAGCCGCTACGTCGTCGCCCGCCGCACGCGCGTCCAGCCAATCACGGACCGTGCCGGTTGGCGGAGCTGCGGGGTCAAATATCACTTGCCGACCTGTTGCCAATAGTCGCCGAAGATCTCGTCAACCGTAGGCTCACGCGCCGGGATCTCACGCACAATCTTTGTGGTTTGCATGAAATGGACCCAGTGGAGGTTGGTGTCGATCGAATTGCCGCCCCAGGACCCGCACCCCATAGACAGCGAGAACGGCATCCCGTTGTTGAACGCGCCGCCGGTGGCGAAAGTGTGCGCCTGGTTGACGATCACCCGACTGGTTGGGACCGCGTTGGCCAGAACCATCGCGCGGTCGTCTTCGTTGGTATGGATGCCCACGGAATGACCTGCGCCTTGATGCCGCTGCACCTGTCGCGTGATGGCCACGGCCTCTTCAAAGTCACTCGCACGATAGACCGTCAGAACGCGGCTCAACTTTTCGCCGGACAGCGGAAACTCCTGCCCGATCCCATCGGTTTCTACGGCGACAAATTGCGTGCCCTCCGGGACCTCATCCCTCAGACCCAAGGCATCGAGCATAACATCGGCATCCTGAGCAATCACACGCGGGTTCAAATGCCCATTGACCCAGAGCCTGCCGACCACCTTCTGGTCGTCGCGAACATAGGCTCCTCCCGCTGCCTCAAGTGCGCTCGCAAAGGCGCCATAGACCGCGTCGACGACCACGATAGCGTTTTCTGACGAGCATGATGTCGCGTTGTCGAAGGTCTTGGAGGCCGCGATTTTCCGCGCGGCGGCCCCAAGATCGGCAGTTTCGTCGACGATAACGCAGACATTGCCGGCACCCACGGCCAAAGCAGGTGTCCCAGACGTATAAGCGCGTTTGACGTTGTTCTGGCTGCCCGTCACGAGAATCAGGTCCGAGATCTCCAGCAGTCTTTGGGTTTTCTCTTTCGATCCGCGCCCAGGGATCATTTGAACAAGGTCTCTGTCGACGCCCAGCTTGTCGAATTCTGCGTGAATATAGCCCAGCAGCGCTTCGCAGGTCGGCACGCCTTTGGGCGAAGGCGACACAACAATGGCGTTGCCGCATTTCAGCGCGTTGATGATGTTGTTGGCAGGCGTAGCACCCGGGTTCGTGGAGGGCACGACCGCACCAATCACGCCAATAGGGCGGGCGATTTCGGTGAGGCCTGTCTCTTTATCGTCGCTGATCACGCCAAAGGTTTTGGCCGAAGCAATATCGCGCATCAGACCAAGCGTTTTGCGGTGATTTTTGGTGACCTTGTCGGCCACATTGCCAAGGCCTGTTGTCTCGACAGCCAACTCCGCCAAATGGCGGTTTCGGCTTGGCTCCATGATCGCCCATGCGGCAGCTTGGGCCGCGCGGTCATACGCTGCCTGAGAGCCGCCCGCCTCAAACGCCGCCTGTGCTTTGCGCGCGCGGGCGACGGTCGCTTCGACCTCGGAAATCGGATCAGGGGCGCTCATGAAAAGTCCTTTTTGGGTAGAAATGGCAGGGCGCGTCTTGGTGCGCGCCCTGCCTGTCAGGTTAGGTTGCGACTTAAAGGCCCGCGAGAAGCGCCTCAAGCGTCTCTTGGCGCTTTGCCCACATCTCGATCACTTCGTCGCGGGTCATGATGTGCATCGGCGATCCGCCTGCCGTCATACGACGTTCGACGCGCCCGTTTTCAAACATCGTCGGAACAATCGCGGCGAGGTGGTCAATGATTGCCGGATCCGTGCCCTTTGGCACCATCACACCACGGAAGTTCACTGAGGCATTGTCGATGTCGTAGCCCTGTTCCTTCATGGTCGGCACGTCTTCCAGGAAGGAATTGCGCTCAAGATCGAAAACGCCAAGAATTTTGACGGTGCCCGCCTCACGCGCGCGGAACGCATCGGACAGGTTGTTCACACCGCCCAGAACTTCGCCCGCGATCACCGCACGCATTGCACCGGCGCCGCCTGCATTGTTTGGAATATAGGCCAGTTTGACGCCTGCCGCTTTTTCCAGCTGCAGCGCGGCAATATGGTGGCCCACAAACAAGCCCGCGCCAGAGAAGGTCAGCCCGCCCGGGTTATCCTTCGCATAGGCAATCACATCCGCCATGGAGTTGAACGCGCTGTCCGCGCCAACCACGAAAACGGCAGGGTCAGCGCCCCAATTGGCAATCGGCTCAAAACTATCGACGGAGTACTCGACGCCGCCCTCGATGGACTGCGCGATGAAATGCGGCACATTGTAAGCGCCTAAGGTATATCCATCCGCCTCAGCTTGCGTTGCAAACCAGTTCCAGCCGACGCGGCCGCCCGCACCAGATTTGTTCAGGATGGCAATCGGCATTTGCAGCGCGTCCTCATTGCCAGCGGTCATGGTGACAATGCGTGCCTGAAAATCTGTCGCGCCACCAGCGCCGTAGCTGACCATCATCATGATCGGGCGTTCGGGATAGCTGCCATGGCCCTCAGCCATCGCTGTCCCCGTCAGTGCCGTCAGGGCCATAGCCGCCCCAGCAATCCAATTTTTCATTTTTTCTCTCCCTTGGTTAGACCCTGAGACTGCCTCCCGCAGCGTCAGGAAAAAAATTCTCGTGGTGTGAAGACGTTCAAAAGCCCGGCAAACAGGCCGTACATCACCGCCATAAACCCGGCCGTGATAAGCACCCGTTTGATCCATGTCTGCGCCTGGCCATGCGGGGCCGGGTCGTAAAGCGTCAGTAATATGAAAAAGGCAATCGTCGTGGCCGTGTAGAAGCCCAGCTCTTTGGCGGCCCAGAACGCATAGATCAGCGCAATCATGAGGCCGGGCAACAGATTGCGCATTTCCGACCCGCTGATCCCCGCGCCGACCTTCGTGCGACCGAGGACCGCCTTGGCAAAGGTCCAGATCGCGAGCACAGCAAAAACCGACGAGATCAGACGCGGAAAGACAAAGGCGCCGGCCGGCTCTTGCGTGAAGCTGATATAGGCCACCGAAATGCCAATCGCCGCAATCAGGCCAGAGGCTGCTATATGCTGGGTGCGGGGCAGGTCGCTCATGTCGTCGCGCCCTCCTCTTGGGGGGTTCGGCGTTGGCGCAACTCCATCCATATCGAATAGCCGATCGAGGATACCACAATCGCGATCAGCAGCCAATTCAGCCAGCCTGTGAAGAAATAGGCCAGTTTTCCAACCGTCGCGTTCGCGATCATTGATCCTTGCATAAAGTTCGCCTCCGCTATCGGTCCGAGGATCAGTCCCAAGACGAGCGGCGCAGCCGAAAAGCCGAAGCGCTCCAAAAAGAACATCGCCAATCCCAGCGCCATCATCACGTAGACGTCGCCCATAGAATGCTGGACCGAGTAGCTGCCAAACACGGCCAGCCCCAAAACGACCGCCGCCATAACGGCAGGAGGAACACGGGCAACATTGGCCGCCCAACCAGCGATCAACAGGCCAAACACGCACATTAAAATTTGCCCGATCAGCATGGAGTTGATGAAAGGCCAAACAACTTGCGGGTATTGGGTAAACAACGTAGGCCCCGGAAAGATGCCGTGGATCAGCAGGCCGCCAAGCAACACCGCCGCTGTCGGCGAGCCGGGAATAGACAATGTCAAAAGCGGCACAAGCGAGGGACCGACCATAGCGTTATTGGCGCTTTCGGCAGCGATCACACCTTCTGGATGCCCGGTTCCAAACTTTTCGCTTTCAGGGCTGATTTTCTTCGATTGGTCATAGGCCACAAGCCCCGCGATCTGCCCGCCGACGCCCGGTATCAGGCCAATGATGGCCCCAATTGCCGTCCCGATTGACAATGCACGTTTGCGGCCAAGGACTTCGCGAAACGCGGCGCCAATGGGATGGCGCTTGACGGTGATGATCTCGGCATCTGTGCCTTTGCGCCCTTTCGCAAACATCGTGATCACCTGCGGAATGGCAAACAAACCGATTAGGGCGGGGATCACGTTGATGCCGCCGCTGACAGCGGGGTGAAAGATAAACCGCTGCGCGCCCATGATGTCGTCGAACCCGATCGTCGCGAGCCAAAGCCCAATACATCCCGCAAGCAATCCCTTCACGACCGAGCTTGAATCGAGTGTTCCGATGACGGTGACGCCAAGGATCGCGAGCCAGAACAGCTCTGACGGACCAAAGGCCAGCGCCCAGTTTGCCAAAACGGGCGTGAGAAAGATCAGCAGAAAAACCCCAAACAAACCTCCAATCGCAGAGGCAATAAACGACACTTGCAAAGCCTTCGCGCCCTGACCTTTTTGCGCCATCGTATGCCCGTCCAGCGTCGTCGCGATGTTTGCCGGCGCACCGGGTATCTTCAACAAAATCGCGCTTACTGCACCGCCTGCAACGGTTGATGTGTAAGCCGCGCCCAACAGGATCAGCCCTTGCTGCGGTTCAAGCTTGAAGGTGAACGGGATCATCAATGCCACGGTCATCGTGGGCGACAAGCCCGGCGTTGCGCCCAGGATCAGCCCGCCAATTGTTCCCAACAAGAGCAGCCCGAAATTAATCGGGGTAAACACATCGCCCATGTAGAACAGAAAATCCAAATGCCAAAGCCTCCCAGTTTCGCAGTTGACTGGTCAGATTAAGTGATGAAAATAGTTTTGCAAATGTTTTCATAAATCGGCCTAATAGGCGTCTTAAGTGTCAGATAAAAATAATAAAAAGGTCGATATCGTAGCTGTCGCAAAGGTCGCGCGCGTCTCCGCCTCGACTGTGTCGCGCTACTTCAATCACCCCGGGCTGTTGAAACCTGCGACCCGAAGCCGGATCGACAAGGCCGTGCGCAAGACAGGCTATATTCGCAACCGGGCGGCGCAAACGATCCATGGAATTCGCAGCGGCACGATTGGCGTCTTGGTGCCCACTTTGGATCACGCGATCTTCGCGGAAGTGGTTCAGGCCTTCTCCGATGAGGTGGACGCGCAAGGCTTTACGATCTTGCTGGCCTCGCATGGCTATGACGCGCAGCGCGAATACGCGATCTTGCGAAAGATGTTGGAACACCGCGTCGACGGCATTGTTCTGACGGGGCTCGACCATGATGAGGCCGTGTTTCAGTTGATCGACAGCCAATCCATCCCCGCAATTTTGATGTGGAACTACGCCGAGAACGCAAGGTACCCCTCCATCGGGACCGACAATTGGCGCGCGGGGCAACTGATTGCTGAGCATATCCTTGACCTTGGCCACCGCGACATTGCCTGCATGTTGCCGCCCGTCGCTGGAAACGACCGCGCCAACGCGCGTCAGGTCGCGATTATGCAAACTTTGCAGGCGGCAGGTGTCTCGGTGCGCCCAGAATGGCAGCTCACGACGGTCTATAGCGTCGCTGCATCCAAGCGCGATACGATTGAACTGCTACAACGCAAAACACGCCCGACGGCCCTGATTTGCGGCAATGATGTTCTGGCCACCGGGGCTATGTATGGCGCGACCGCGGCGGGGGTTCGCGTGTCCGAGGAAATGTCGATCACGGGCATCGGGGATTTCAAAGGGTCAGCTGACATCGAGCCGCCACTCACGACCGTGCGCATCCCCGCGAAGCGGATCGGCCGCGAAGCGGGCGCCGCGCTGTCCTCGGCAATCATCGACCCGGCCTCTGTCTCACTTGGCGTACATTGTGAGCCCAAGCTGATCCCACGCTCGTCAAGCAAGGCGGTGGCGTGAACGCGCGCGATGCGCATCTCCCAGCGGATCACAAATGAGACCCGCACGACTTTTTCTGCCGCATCCGCAAAACCGCCACAAAGTGCTGCGATTGCTCGTCTAATCAACGTGCTGGCACCAAATCATGTTTCAATCTGATACCCCAATCTTTCAATTCCGTGGCCCTTGGGGCGTTCCGATACAGATCGGTGGCTCGCTTATCTTGCTACCGGCACTGTTTCTGGCGCTCAGCGGCGGGCCAGAGGTGTTGTTTTATGACATGCTCTTCGTTGCGATGCTCATTGGCTCCATTTTGCTGCATGAGTTGGGGCACGCCTGGGGTGCGATGATCCAAGGCATCCCCGTGCGTCGGATCATGTTGCATGGTGGTGGCGGGTTTTGCGAACGCGCGGGGCCCGCGACGGCCCATCAGGAAGAGCTGATCGTTGCCATGGGGCCGATTGTGAACCTGCTCATATGGGCCGTTGGCTCTTTAATTGCGCCTGTTCTGAGCGATCCAACCTGGGGCTGGGCCATCTTCTGGCTGGCGCAGATCAATCTGTTTTTGGCGGTGTTCAATTTGCTCCCGGTGATGCCACTTGATGGCGGGAAGCTGTTTCGCCTTTTGCTAATGCGCTTCTTTCCCCCTGAACGCGCGACGGCAATGGCAGGTTGGGTCGGCGTCGTGCTCACGCTTTTTTGGATCCCGGGGATGCTTTGGGTCTTTTTTAACTTCGGGCTGGTGCTGTTTTTCATTCCGACCTTGCGGCTGCATTGGAACATGGCAAGGGCAGGGACGGTTTAGCCTTCCTCGTCCAGCGCATATTGGGCCAGGGTTTCCAACGAGACAATCTCTAGCGCACGCTGATGCGTGGCGCTTAGCTTCACACGCGGCGCAGCGCCTTCATCATGCGCTTGCAAGAAACGGCTCGCGCAAAGGCACCATTGGTCGCCCGGATTGAGGCCCGCAAATCCAAACTCAGGTCGCGGTGTGGATAGGTCATTGCCCAGGTATTTTGACAGGGCAAGAAATTCTGCCGTCATCACCGCGCAAACCGTATGGCTGCCCTCATCCATCGGTCCGGTGTCGCAACAGCCATTGCGAAAAAAACCGGTGACAGGATCGGTCGAGCAGCTCTCCAACGGGGCGCCCAAAACGTTCAAAGAGGGGTCCATATTCATCATTCAAGCTCCTTTGGGGTCCAACGCACCCAGCGTCCGTGAAAATCTGCGCGGCCCAGCGTGATCTGGCGGTTTCCGGGCCAAAGCCGCAAGCTCAGCGCGGCACCATCCGCGTGATCATCAGCCTCCAAGCCCATCCAAGCAAGAGGGGCGTGCTCGGTTGCGGCTGCGCCTGCGGCCTCGATCAGGGCGGTGCACTTTTCTTGGGTCGCGGGGGGCAAATACTGCCATGCAATCGTGTGATAGATCAGATGGGTGGTGCCATCGGTTGGCTCAGCCAGCCGGGCGGGCAGCCAGTCCGCGACATCGCCGCGATCCACTTGCGCGCGGGGCAGGGCAAGGGCTGCGTCTGTTAGGGCGCGTCGCTCGGGCTGGTCGGGCCAAAGGTAAGCCCGCAGCGCCAGCGCATCTTGGGGCCGCGTGAGCGGGTTCAGATCGACGCCGCGCCGCCCTGCCACCTGCACCGCCGCCTGAACGGGCGCTTCGCCCTCCCAAACGGGGGTCAGCGTCAGGGCCGGGTCTGTTGGGCCAAGCGTCATCGCGCGGGCTTGCACCGCGAAGCGTTCAAAATTGAGGTTCAACCCTCCGCTCGCGCCGATTTCTGTAAGCGTCAACGGCAGCCCAAACATGTCGGACAGAAGCGTCCCGGTCGGGATCAGGGCGGCGGCGCGGCGCACCTCGTTGGTTTGCGGCGGGGTCGCCATCCAGTCGATCAATCGGGCCGAATGACTGGCCAGCGCGCCGTTTACCGCCGCCCAAAGCTGCGCGTCGCTGACCGTCGCGGGCGGGTAGGCCTCCGCCAGTTGCGGGTCCCGGCCATCTAGCACCAAAGCGTGCAGCCCGCCGGCAAGACGCAACGGCACCGAATGGCCGCGACTGCTGGTGTCGCCCTCCCAGTCCAGAATATGGTCCATCACCGCGTTGCCGGGGCGCAGATTGTCTGCGATCAGCCCCAGAAGCCGCGCCATGAAGGGTGATCCCAAGGCCGCGCAGCTTTTGGCCTGATCGCGGAAAACCGCGTCGAGCGGCGTCACTTAAACTTGTCCATCAGCTTTTGCATCGCGCTTCGGGTGTCTTCGGGCTCGGCTTCGATCTTTGGGGCGGGGGCCGCGGCTGGTTTCGGCTTCGGTGTGCTGGTTGACGAGCGCGGCGGCGCCACGCGCAGTGCCACCGCGTTCAGAAACCGCGCCGCATCGCCATCGGCCAAATATCCCGCGCCGTCCGACGCGCCGCGCAAAACATCATCGAGCCAGTCTTGTTCCGCCTTGGCGAAGTCATGCAGCACATATCCGGGCACTTTGTCCTTATGCCCCGGATGGCCCACACCCATTCTCACCCGGTCGTAATGCGGCCCGATATGCTGGTGGATCGAACGCAGCCCGTTATGCCCGGCATGCCCGCCACCCGCCTTGCACCGCAGCTTGCCCGGCGCCAGGTCAATTTCGTCATGGAAAACCGTCACATCGGTGCTGTCGATTTTGTAGAACCGCATCGCCTCGCCCACGGACTGGCCCGAATTGTTCATGAATGTGGTCGGTTTGAGCAAAATGACCTTTTCCGCCCCAAGCCGCCCGTCGGCGATCTCGCCCTGAAACTTGGGCTTCCACGGGCCAAAACCATGGTCGCCCGCGATCCGGTCCAACGCCATAAAGCCGATATTGTGCCGGTTGCCGGCATATTTCGCGCCGGGATTGCCCAGCCCCACAAAGAGTTTCATGCCGCATTGCCATGTTGTGGGCGTCCCGCGCCCCGCCTAGAGTTGGAGTAGTCTTATCAGGGTTTGGACCGGTGGCACAATTCGAACTGAACGGGGTCAACCTGCGGGTGCCGGCCCCCCTCATGACAAAGCGCATTCGCGAACGGCTGACAGACGGCCGGTATGAGACGTCCGAGGCGCGCGCCGTCAAGGCCATGGTGCGCCCGGGCGACACGGTGCTCGATCTGGGCTCAGGCGTTGGCTATATTGCGGCCCTCGCCGCACGTCGCGCGGGCCCAGAAAACGTGGTCACGGTGGAGGCGAACCCGGCGTTGCAGGAAGTGATCCGCACCAATCTCGACGCCAATGGCTGCAAAAAGACGGTCAGTCTTCAAGGCGCGGTCATGGGGAAGGGCGCGCCCGGCGACAAAGTCACCCTCAGCATTGGTCACGCGTTTTGGGCGGCTTCAGTCACAGGTGTGCCGGGTCAGGTGCATGCAACCGCTGAGGTCGCCGTGCTCCAGCTCGCCGATCTGATGGCGCAGTATGACCCGTCCATTGTCATGATGGATATCGAAGGCGCTGAGGAAACGATGTTCGACGCGCCTTGGCCTGACACCGTGCGCGCGCTCACGCTGGAGCTTCACCCGAAACGCTACACGGGCGGCACCCTCAAACGCATCTTTGACTGCATGTCCGCTTCAGGTCTGATCTACGCGCCCGAAGTCTCACGCGGGGCGCTCGTTGGGTTCTGCCGGGAGGGTCTTGGCCTCGATGGGCTGCCGGTCGATTTGGACTAACTGCAGTTTCATGTTAACCGTTGGCGTCCCGGTCTATTTTGGCCGGGGGACTGTTTGATATTTTTAAGTATTTATTGGAGTTTTTAATGTCAATTTACCGACGCGAATCCGCGTTCCAAGCCCGTGTGTCTGCCGCCCAAAACGCAAAAGACCGCGACCATCCCAAACATCAATCCAATGGCGATGAGCAAAAATTCGCCAACAGCCATTACCTGATGAGCTTCACCAAAGGGCTCGATCACGACACCGCCACCGGGTTGGTGGACAACCCCCAATCCTATATGGCCTTCCGCCAGGCCGTAGATGACGGCTTCATTGACGCTTTCACAAATCGCGTGCCGGTTCCCGATTGTGAAGAAGGCCGCCGCAAATGGGAGGCCCCAACCGCAGGCACCGCCTTTGATCTGCAAGGGCCCGATTGCCAGGCCGTGACCATGGCGCCCGCGCCCGCATTGGGCTCCGATGAGCTCGATTTCGAGATGGCGGAGGTCTACGAGCTCGCGCTCTTGCGCGACGAGCCGCTCGCAAATTTCGAGGGCACAACCACCGGCAAGGTCAAAGAATCCGTGGACCGGCTGAACAAGCTGGCCTATGCCAAGGCTGATTTCCCGGTGCGCCCTCGCGCCAAGAAAGCGCCCAAAACCATCGATGCGCAAACAGCCTTCCGCGGCTCCTCGCCCGGGGTGACGGTCGGGCATTACGTCTCGCAATTCATGTGGATTGGCAACGGCGCTGACCCGGCCAAAGGCGAAATCGCCTACGGCCCGCAGCTCATCCCCCAGCAGGTTGCGGCGGCGGCGAAGAAAGACGACTACATGACCGAATGGGCCCCATGGCACAAAGTGCAGCAGGGCTGTGACGTCAACGCGACCAATGGCACGTCAGGGGGTCAGAAATTCACGGCGACCCGCCGCTTCATCTGTACGCCGCGCGATTTGGCCACCTATGTGCATGTCGATCAGCTTTATCAGGCCTATCTGAACGCTTGCCTGATTTTGCTGGGGCAGGGCGCGCCGTTCGATAGCGGCTTCAGCCATCTCTCCGGAATGCGCAAAAGCTTTCCAACGACGGGTGCGCTTGATCCAAATGCTGGCGGCTTTGCGCTTTATGGTGGGCCGCATATCCTATCCTTGGTGACCGAGGTCGCAACCCGTGCATTGAAGGCGGCGCGCTACCAAAAATTCAACCTGCATATCCGGGCCCGCCCCGAAGTGTTGGCCGCGCGTCTCGAAAAAGCATCCGCTGTTGAAGCCGCGCATCCCGAGCTGTGCGGGGTCCTGTCCGACATGGCCGGAGACCTCGATCATACGATCAAGGAGATCAAGGAGCACAATGACGCGCTGCCCGGCGGCACCAAAACCGCGCTCCTGCCGATGGCCTTCGCGGAAGGCTCGCCCATGCACCCGGCCTACGCGGCAGGCCATGCGACAGTTGCGGGCGCCTGCGTGACCGTGCTCAAGGCGTTCTTCGACACGGGCGCCAAGTTGGTCAGCCGTCAAAAGTTTGAACAAGCCAACGGCCAATCGAAACAGGCGGTAGGCGACCCCAAGATCGGTTTTTTTGGTCCCACGCCGAGCGGTGACGAAATCGACGGTGTTAAAACAAGCTACGAGGACACCTTCGTCCAATACGCGCCAAACGCCACGGGCAGCAAGCTGGTCAAGGACGCCAAGCTGAAATGCCCGCTTACGCTGGAAGGCGAGCTCAACAAGCTCGCGGCGAACATCTCCATCGGGCGCAACATGGCCGGGGTGCATTACTTCTCTGACTATTACGACAGCCTGCGGATGGGCGAGGAGATCGCCATTGGCATGCTGGAGGAACAGGCGCTGTGTTATCCAACTGATCCGGTCGTCATGTCTGTGCAGACGTATGACGGCAAAGCTGTGCGGATCGGCGCACGCTAGAAAGAAAAAAGGTGAGCCCCGGGATCGGGGCTCACCTTTTCAATTTCAGTAAAGCCTGCGGGCTTATTCTTCCGCAGCGGCCTCTTCTGTTGGTGCTTCTTCTTCACCACCTTCTTCGACCTCTTGCTCATCGTCATCGGAAGCCGATTTCAGGCCAGATGGTGCGGCCAAGTTGGCAATAACAAAGTCGCGGTCGATGGTCGGTTTTGCGCCTGCTGGCAGCTCCACCGAAGAAATCGAGATATTGTCGCCAATCTCCAGCTCGGAGATGTCGATTGTGATGCTTTCAGGAATGTCAGCCGCGGTCACAGTCAGTTCGACCTCTGGGCGGATCATCGACAGAACGCCGCCCTGAGTGATGCCTGGCGAGTTTTCTTCGCCAACAACTTCAACCGGGATGAACAAAGCGATCTTTGTTGTGCGCTTCAGGCGCAGCAGGTCGATATGCGTCGGCAGGTCTTTGACTACGTCGCGCTGCACGTTCCGGCAGATCACGCGGACATCGTCCTGGCCTTCCATTTTCAGGTTGAACAGTGTCGCGAGGAACCGGCCGTCTTTCAACTTTTTGAACAGGATGTTGAAGGGGATCTGGATCGAAAGCGGGTCTGCACCGCCCCCGTAGACCACACCAGGGACCATGCCTGCACGACGTGCTGAGCGGGCGGCCCCCTTGCCTGTCCCCGCGCGTGGCTCAACTACAAGATCAGGGATCTCTTTTGCCATTTGAATTCTCCAATATAGATGCGGCTGCCTCCAAGGGTGTCGGGCCGCTGTGAAGCGCTGCGTATAGGCGGGAATCGCGGAGTTGGAAAGGGTTATTTCACTTTCCCGATTGCGCGCCCGTCCCCTTGCTTCTAACGGTTTGAGACATGTCTGTGCTCTCCGCCCTCCGCCTCTCGCATCGGCCCGCTACGGCCTTCTGCATCGTGGGGTTGTTCTGGGGGTCAATGGCAGCGCTTGCGCCGCAGCTCAAAGCGCAGATCGGTGCCGATGACGCGCGTTTCGGGATGCTGCTGTTGGGCACGTCGCTGGGCCTTTTGACGACAATGATCCTCGCCCCGCTGTTTGATCGCGCCTTGGGGCAATGGGGGTTGCCGGTCGCGGCGGGCGGTCTCGCCGCCGCCTTCTTGCTGCCGGGCCTGGCCACCACACATCTGGCCTTCTTCCTGGCTATGTGCGCGGCCGGCCTTGGCTCAGGGCTGCTTGACGTGACGATGAACGCCCGCGTCTCAGAGCTGGAGGCGCGCCACAATCGCTCCCTCATGAACGCCAATCACGGCATGTTCTCAGTGGCTTACGCCGTTGGTGCGTTCGGCACCGGGCTTGGGCGGGAGGCGGGCCTCGAGCCTTTCACGATCTTCGCATCCGTCGGTATCGTTTCAATGATCCTCGCGACCTGGACCCGCATGGAGGTCGCCCACATTACCGACGAAGAACGCAAGGCCGCCCGCTTCCCTTGGGGTATTGTCGGCATTTGTGGGGGCGTGGTGTTGATCGCCTTCATGACTGAGGCTGCGGTCGAAAGCTGGTCCGCGTTGCATGTCGAACGCACGCTGGGGGGGCGCGCGGCGCAAGGCGCGCTGGGCCCAACGATGCTGGGGCTGACCATGGCGGTTGGGCGGTTCGGGGGGCAGGCCGTCGCCGAAAAGTGGAGCGATCTGGTCGTCATCACCGGCGGCGCGGTCCTGTCCATCGCGGGGGCGCTCATTGCCGCTGCGGCGCCGACCCCGTTCATCGCTTATCTGGGCTTTGGCACGCTCGGGCTCGGGGTCTCGGCGATCGGGCCGATCGGTCTGGCCATGGTCGGCCGCATGGTGGACCCGGCGGTGCGCACCAAAGCCATTTCGCGCGCGGCGGTCATTGGCTTCACAGGCTTCTTCATCGCGCCGGCGGCAATGGGGATCGTCTCCCAAGGGTTCGGGTTGCGCATGGCCTTTGCAGGTGTCGCGCTGCTGGTTTTGGCGTTGTTTCCGTTGCTGGCGATGCTGCGCAAGCGTGGGGCGTAAAGGCTAAGCCTAGTGCCATTCGCCTTCAAAGGTTTTCGGGATCAGCAGGTTATGCGTGCCTAGATTGGACACGTCCCGCTCGCCGCAGAGCGCCATGGTGGTGTCGAGCTCCTTGTGGATCACGTTCAAAGCTTCGGTCACGCCTTGCTCGCCCATGGCGCCCAGCCCGTAAATAAACGCGCGGCCAATATAGGTGCCATGCGCCCCCATCGCGAGGGCTTTCAGCACGTCTTGGCCGGAGCGTATGCCGCCATCCATATGCACTTCGATCTTGTCTCCAACGGCGTCGAGAATGGGCCGCAGCATCTTGATCGAGCTCAGGGCGCCGTCCAGCTGTCTTCCGCCATGGTTCGATACGATGATCGCGTCGGCGCCGACGTCCAACGCCTTCTTGGCGTCCTCTACATCCAGAATGCCTTTCAGGATCATCTTGCGATCCCACTTCTTTCGGTACTCCTTGACGGTGTCCCAGTTGAGCCGCGGATCAAATTGCTGGGCGGTCCAGCTGTGCAATTGGGAAATATCGTCAACTGATTGCGCGTGGCCAACAATGTTGCGGAAGGTGCGGCGATGCGTCTGAAGCATCCGCAGCCCCCAGCCCCATTTTGTCGCCAGATCTGCAATCACCAAGGGCGTCAACTTGGGCGGCGCCGAAAGCCCGTTCTTGATGTCTTTGTGCCTCTGGCCGAGCAGTTGCAAATCCAGCGTCAAAACCATGGCATCGCAGCCCGCATCCTTGGCGCGTCCCAGAAGGTTGTCGATAAACTGCGCGTCGCGCATCACGTAAAGCTGGAACCAGAACGGGGCGGAGGTGTTCTCGGCAATGTCCTCGATGGAGCAGATGGACATGGTGCTGAGCGTAAAGGGCACGCCGAATTTCTCCGCCGCCTTAGCGGCCAGGATTTCCCCGTCCGCGTGCTGCATGCCCGTCATGCCGACAGGCGCAAGCGCCACCGGCATGGCCACGTCACGCCCGATCATTTGCCCTTTGGTGGTACGGTTGGTCATGTCAACGGCCACACGCTGGCGGAGCCGGATCAGATCAAAGTCTGAGATATTCTCGCGAAACGTCTGCTCCGTCCAACTGCCGCTTTCGCAGTAGTCGTAAAACATCTTCGGCACCCGCCGCTTATAGAGGCGCTTCAAATCGGCAATTTCGGTGATGACAGGCATAGCGCGACTCTTTTTGTCTAAATTGGTTAGGCTTTTTTACCAATTTATCATTTTGAGGGCAATGCATCTCTCGCCTCTTGCATATAGTACAATATCGTACTAACTAATACGAAATCGTACTAATAGGAGAGTCGAAATGGAACTGACACGTAGAAAAACTTTGGCAATTCTGGGCGGCGGTGTTGTCGTCGCAGCCGGCGGATTGGGTTATCGCATCACCCGGACGCCGCAAGATGCTATGAAGCCTTGGGCACAAGCCGGGCAATATGACAGCCCGCGCATGCGGGCTTTGTCCTACGCGATCTTGTCGCCAAACCCGCATAACAGGCAGCCTTGGAAGGTAGACCTGAGCATGCCCGACCAGATCACGCTTTATGTCGACACGGACCGGTTGCTGCCCCATACCGACCCGTTTTCCAGACAGATTGTCATTGGGCTGGGCTGTTTTCTCGAAACCCTTCGGATTGCCGCCAGCCAAGACGGGTATGACGCGCAGTTTGATCTGTTTCCCCAAGGCGAGATGACCCAAGCGCTCGACCAGCGCCCGGTCGCCCATATCAGGTTCAAAAAAGGCGGCATGCCGGATCCGTTTTTTGCCCAGATCATGGAGCGCCGCACCCAGAAAGAGCCGTTCGATCTGACGCGACGCGTCTCGCCCGACATTTTGCCGCGTCTCGAGGCGGCTTGCGTGAACGGAACACGCACCGGCAGCACCGTAGAGACAAGCGTCGTTCAAACCTTGCGCGATCTCGCCCGTGCGGCGCTGGTGATCGAGGTCGAAACGCCGCACACGTTCAAGGAAAGCGTGGATCTCTTTCGCATCGGTCATAAGGAAATCGATGCCAACCCGGACGGGATCGATTTTTCGGGCCCGATCTTTGAAACCATGAGCACATTCGGAATGTTCACCCGGGAGGCCGCGATGGACACCAGCACCACTGCCTATAAGGAAGGGATGGCAGCCGTTTTGGAAAACGCCGAAACCGCCATGGGCTTCATCTGGATGAAAACGGACGGCAACACCCGGACCGACCAGATCAATGCAGGGCGTGACTGGGTACGGATGAACCTTGCCACGACCCGCGAAGGCGTCGCCATGCAACCGCTGAGCCAGGCCCTGCAGGAATATCCCGAAATGACGCAGCTTTATGGTGACATTCATCAGATGCTTGCGCCGGAAGGTGGCACTTTGCAGATGTTTGCGCGGCTTGGATATTGCGCTCCCGTGCCGCAAAGCCCGCGTTGGCCCTTGGAAGCCAAGCTCGTCTGAGCCATGATCGGCCATATGGACCCGACTGTGCTTCCAAATTACTTCAAGCTGTTCAATGAGATTGGTATCATTGAACAGCTCAGTCGCAACTTCTTGGAAGCGCAACTGCCTGACGGGTTGATCGCCCCGCATTTCGTTGTCTTGAACCACTTGATCCGGGTGAAAGACGGCCAAACCCCGCTTGATCTGGCGCGGGCGTTTCAGGTGCCGAAGACAACCATGACACATACGCTGGGCGGTCTGGAAAAACGTGGGCTCGTTGAGATGCGGCCTAATCCCAAAGACGCGCGCTCCAAACAAGTTTGGCTGACCGCGTCTGGGCGCGGGGTCCGCGATGACACAATTGCAAGGCTTGGGCCAAAGTTTCTTGAAGTGTCACATACAATTCCGCCCGACCGGATCGGTGCAATCCTCCCGGTTTTGGAAGAGCTGCGCATCTATCTCGATGCTGCACGGGATCGGTGAGACTGACCCAATTGAGCGGCTGCGCCGCCCATCTTTTTTTGATTTTTTGGGGCTCCGCCCCCGGCAGAGCCTCCCCCGGAATATATTTAAAACAATGAAGGGGCGATTGGTTTCCAAGTCCTTAACGAGAATGGTTTTAACGTTTTAATTCAGAAGCTTGCAGGATTCCCCGCATGCGGGGCCGTGCGGGGAGCTCTCAAAATCAGGGTGCGGATGGGACATTCCGCGCGGTGGTATGGAAGAAAAGCCTTTGATTTAATAATGACCGCAGATCATCGCCACGCTCAGAGTTTACATCGCGATTGATGGCGGCGTTGGAATGAAGTCCTACGGAAAAGCACGACACCTTTCAAAGCGCCGCAAACTTATTCATTTGCGAGTATCACGTCAAAATCCACCGCGAGGAACGGTTTGTCTATCTGGCCCGATAAGGCCATTCCGTCCGGAAACGCGCTCGCAGGTTTTTCGACGTAAGTCATAACCAAATCGTCGCGCACACCAAACACCGTGTCTTGTTCGAGATAAGGGTCATCATCCGGGAAAATCTCGGTCACGAGCGGACGGTACCCCGGGGCCTTGACGATGAAGTGCAAGTGGGATGGCCGCCAAGGGTGGCGCCCGCATGCACGCAGGATACCACCGACAGGACCATCGGTCGGCACAGTATATTCGACAGGCTTCACCGTTGTGAACGCATATCGCCCATCATCGCCCACCGTCATCAAACCATGGAAGGAAAAAGTGTCCTGCGCGTCATCTTGGCTCGCATAGAGCCCGTTGGGGGCGGTCTGCCAAATATCTATCTCGGCGCCTGCAATAGGCTTGCCATCGGTATCGCGAATGACGCCTTCTGCCAGCAAGACCGGCCCGCCAAAATCCCGCTTCATATCGCCACCAACCGCCAAAGGCGGCGCGCCCGAGACGTGAAAAGGACCCAGCACGGACGATGAGGTCGCCTCGGGGCTGGAATGCAACATATCGACAAGCGAAGACAGGCCCAGAACATCTGATGCGAGAACAAACTCGTGCCGGTCCTCCGTTTCGATCGCGGCGCAGCCTTCCAAAAAAGCGATGCCTTGCTGCCATTCTCCATGGGTCAAATTCGTTTCGCGGGCGAAGTCGTGCAAGTGCTGGACTAACGCGCTCATGATCTCGCGGGTGCGTGGCGGCATGTCATCTGCCATGTAGCTTTTGAAGACCTCGGTTACATTGTCTTTGGTCACGGTACGCATGGGGAGTTTCCTTACAAAAGAGCGAGACTCAGGATTGGGAATTCGATCAGAATGAAGAGGACAAGCAACATCACGAAGGCGAAAGGCAATGCGCCCATGAACACGTCCTTCAACGATATGCGGTCGTCATTAAGCGTTGACTTTATCACAAAACATGAAATGCCCAATGGCGGGGTCAGCAACCCGATCTCGGCGCCGACGACGGTTATGATGCCGAACCAGATCAGCGACATATCCAGCGCCTCAACCAAGGGCAGGAACAGCGGAACGACAATCAGAATGATCGACGCCGTGTCGAGGATGGTGCCCAGAAAAATCATCAGCAAAACGTAGAGCAGCATAATTGTCCAGAACGAGGCAGAACTTCCGGCCAACATGTCTTGAAGCTGATTGGGAAGCCCGGCGAGCCCAAGCATGCGGCTGTAAATCGAGGCTGCGGTGATCAGAAACAAGATGGCTGCTGTAATATGCCCAGTTTCTAGAAGAGCCTCCCAAAAAGCCTTGGGCGACATGGACCTACGCGTCAAAGCGATAATCAGCGCCACCAGTGATCCGGTTGCCCCGGCCTCCACCGCAGTCATCCAACCGGTGTAGATGCCACCAAGGACGATGGTGATCAGTCCCAAGGTTGGCAGGGTTTTGGACGCAATCTCGCGCCGCGACATCCATTCGGTGTCCTCAACAATGCGGCCGCCGACAAAACCGGGGGTGTAGCGCCCCATGACCCAAATCGCGGCCACATAAGCGATTGCCAGCATGATGCCGGGGATCACACCGGCGAGGAACATGTCGCCGACTGATTGCTCGGCCACGAAACTGTATATGATCAGCATGGCCGAAGGTGGAATGATCATCCCTAAAACAGATGATCCGGCGACCACGCCAACCGCAAAACGCGGGTTGTAATCTTGTGCGATCATCTGCGGCACTGAGACTTTTGTGAATACGGATGCGGACGCGATAGAGGACCCGGTTACAGCCGCAAACACTGCGTTTGCGCCAACTGTGGCCATGCCGATGCCACCCTTTACTTTGCGAAAGCGCATCGTCATGACCTCATAAATGTCCCTGCCCAAACCGGCTTTGGACACGATGAGCCCCATGAAAGTGAAAAGTGGGATCGTTGCAAAGCTGTAGACCATCGCGCTGTCGCCCACAGCGATCTTTAGCAAGTTCAGCGAAAGCGTGAAATTGTCCCGCATCAGCCAAATCGAGACAAGCGATACCATGCCCAGAGCAACGGGGATATAGACGCCCGCATAGATCAGAATGACGATAGCTATGACCGAGATTAGGCCAATCTCGATAGGTGTCATGAATTCGATCCGCCTGGTGCGTCATCATCATGCTCAGGCACTCGGACAAGCCGTGGTCTGTCTTGCGCCGTGATCACTTTGAGAAGAAAAATGAGGCTCGCCAAAGCGCTTCCGACCGCGATGACCAGTTTGATTGGCCACCATGGCACCGTAAACACGCCGGGAATGCCGAAGAAATCTTGCGTGCTCCACATCTTGAGAAATTCCGGGAACATGATGTAGGCAATCAAACCCATAAAGATCGCCGACATAGCATTGATGATGCGGCGCAGGTTGGCCGTTAGGCCGGGTCGCGTAGCATGCAAAAGGTTCAAAAAACCATCTGACCGGGTCAGCCGGTCGACCCTTACGACGTCGGGAAGTTGTAAGAAAACGATGAACACGACCGCAAGTTGTACGATCTCATAGGTGCCCTTGAGCGGTGCATTGAACACCCCACGTGCGATGACATCGACGTTTAGGATGACCACCAACATCAGGACCGCCAGTGTCCCTGCTACGTTTGCGGCAATGGCGAAAGAGTTGGCGACCCGAGAGAGACCGCTGATAGCAGGTTTGAGCATAGAGTGGCCCCTTCTCGGGTCGTCTTCGTGTTTACTGCTGCGTCCAGTCGCGGACGCCGACAAATCCCGCGGCTTCCAGCTTGTCTAGATATGCCGAAAGCATCTCCGAGCCGGGCTCCCCGTTGCCGTTCAGTGTCGCAGCCCATTCCTGCGCGATATTGGGCATTGCGCTTGCCCATGCCATGCGGTCGGCGTCGGAGACATCGACAATTGTCCCACCGGCAGCGACATAGGCCTCTTCAGCAGCTGTAGCGCGGTCCATCGCAATGCTTGCGAGATGGTCACGATAGTCGATGGCGACTGCTTGCAGCACCCCTTTGACCTCGTCTGGAAGGCCGTCCCAATAGTCCTGATTCACGGTGATGGTTTTTGAATTTACGGCACCAAGATCGGCGCGCAGCATATAGGGTGCAACTTCCGAAATCTTGAAGGTCGCAGCGGCCTCGGGCCACAGCATGCCCGCGTCGGCCAGGCCGGTTTGCAGCATGTTATAGAAGTCTGTCAGGCCACCACGTACGCCAGCGGCATCTTGAATACCTTCAAGATAGCGTAGGTTCATGCCCGCGCCGGCGACCTTGAAGCCCACCAGATCTGAGACACTCGCCACCTCTTTGGTAGAAAACATCTGATAGCTGTTTAGCACGACGCCTGTCGCCAGATAGACTTGGTTTTGAGCGGCGAATTCGTTCTGCATCGCGGGAAACTCGCGCGCGATCTCATCGACGGCCTTGGCGACGGCGCGGGCGTCCGAGGACACGAATGGCGTCACTGCAGACAAAGCTTGGCTCGGCAATTTCGACGAATGGAAGATTGTCGTCACGATGCCGATATCGCCCAGACCCAGTTCGATCCCTTCCAGAACGCCTTTTGGCTTCACAATAGAACCGCCGTAATTCTCCTGCCAATTCATCTTGTAGTTGCCGTTTTCGGCGAGGCGGCGGTCAACCTCGGGAATAAAGAAGTTTGTGAACTCCTTCACCCAGAGCGCGCGGTCGGGATAGCCGTCAATTACAACGGCCGAAATCGTTTCTTGCGCTGCAGCGGGGATCGCTGTCACCGCCGCAACGGCGGCGCTTAGTAGCGTGCGTCTTGTCCATTTCATCATGTGGTCTTCCTCCCAGAAAATAAGGCAAGTCTTGCCCGGTTTAAGTCATTCAGCCTTTCGCCAATTCACCGTGAGATTTGTCCCAGCGGCCTCAAAGAGTTTGGCGATAGCGCAGTATTTCGCGGTCTCGGTGCCCACTAAATCCAACTCCCCTTGGTTGGCGGGTGTTACACAATTCACAGTGAGGGTGATTTCAGGAAACGGCGTGTCTATTTCTTCCTGCATAAGAACGCCGCGCCGGTCGAATTTGCAGTCCGCATCAATCGTAACCTCGCCGAGATCAATGCCCAAGCGATGCGCGTTTTTGTGACCAATGACATTGGTACAGGCGATGAGGGCCGTCATTGCAGCCTCGGTCGGTGTGGGGCCTAAATTTGTACCACCACGTTCCGTCGGCTCGTCAATTACCACCGCGAGGTCGCGCACCGGGATCTCCGTCCGTGCATGGGTTGGGCAGGAGGCAGTCGCGCGGTATGTGACCACGGTTTTCATTTTTACTGTCATCAATGCCTCCTCAAATTACGCTGCAGGCTTGGTCGAACGTAAAGCGGGGCAGTTTTTGAAACAGCGCCGTTTCGTCCGCGTAGCCGATGTTGCATAGAAAGTTCGACTTGAGGGTCGTGCCCGCAAAGAATTCCTCATCTACAATCGCGTTTGAAAAGCCAGACATCGCGCCGACATCAAGGCCGACAGCACGCGCGGCGATCATGAAATAAGCGCCTTGAAGGGTCGCATTTCGGTCTGCCGTATCTTTGCAATAGGCCTCTTTGCCCTCAAACAGATGTCGCCGATCCTCATGCGGAAAAAGAAACGGTAGCTCCTGCCAAAAGGTCATCTCCTGGGCTATGATTGCTGTGACTGGCGCCCCCATCATTTTTGGCACGTTTTGCGGTTTGAGCGATTTCGCCAAACGCTCTTTGCCGTCTTGCGATTTAACGAAGATGAATCGCGCGGGCAGTGTATTCATCGACGTCGGGCCATTTATCGTGATCTCGAAAATCTCTTCTAGCAACCCATCGGGAATAGGGGTGTCACCCCATGCATAGTGCGACCGCGCATCGCGCAGGATCAGATCAATCGCGTCGTCGGACAGACGGTCAATACGCTGCCGCAGCGCGCGATGATCTGCCTGCGCTTTGGCGCGCAATGCATCCAACTCGGTACCATTAGGAGCGTTCATTCAGCCGCTGCCTTTGCCATATCCGCCTCATCCACAATCGGGTTTGAGCAGATGCCAATCCCTTCGATCTCGATGTCGACAACCTCTCCAGGAACGAGCCACCGGGGGTTTGGTTTCTTTGCATGTCCAACACCGGGCGGCGTGCCCATTGCGATCAAGTCGCCTGGCGCAAGCGTTGTATATTCCGAGATGATCGAAATCATCGTGCGCACATCCCAAATCATGTTGCCCGTGTTGGAGCTTTGAAGAACCTCTGAGCCAACGCGGCTTTGGATCTTGAGGCCTGCCGCACCTTTGGGCACCTCATCCGGGGTAACTACAAACGGGCCAATCGCGCCTGTGTCATCAAAGTTCTTACCCGGTGTCCATTGGTGCGTCTTGCGCTGATAATCACGAACAGAGCCGTCGTTGAATACGGTGTAGCCGAAAACATGGTCCAGCGCGTCTGCTTTGGAAATGTGGCGCCCGCCCTTTCCGACGATGAACATCAGCTCCGCCTCGTAATCGAGCTTTTCGGAACATGAAGGACGCACAAGCGGCGCGCCTGCCGCCATTATAGAGTTTTTGCCGCGCATAAAGAGCGCCGGATATTCGGGGATGTCGTAGCCACCCTCTTTGATGTGGTCGGTGTAGTTCAGACCCACACAAATGATTGTTCCAGGCATGGTCACCGGCAACCCTGGCGTGATGGATTGGACACTCACCTTTTCCGCGCCGTCCATTTTCGCAGCGACAGATTCCGCCAGAGAAGGGGAGGCGATCAAAGCCATTAGGTCATGCCCCACAGCGCTATCCAGTTCGGTCAGGTTAATGGCCTGATCGCCTTGCACTGCGAAGACCGCAGTACTGCCCTTTATCGCCCCGACCAGATATTTCATGCTTTGTGTCCTTGTAAGTTTCCCTATTTTCTGCCCATAATATTATCATATGTCAATAAATATCGATATTTTCAAATCTGGAGAAAACCTGTATGGTCGTATGGGCAGATTACAAGGCAGAAGCCAAGTCGCGCGGGGCTCTCGCGTTGGAGCTTTATGTTGCTATCTCGACGCCAGCTAAGGCGCCTGAAGACGTCAAAGCGACTTTGCCCGACCACTTGGCCTACCAAGCCGAGTTGGAGCGCGCCGGGTCGCTTGCATTTGCTGGGCCAATGTCGGACGAAAGTGGCGACCATATGCAAGGTGTCGGCATGATTGTTTACCGAGCTGAAGGCCTCGAAGCGGCGCGTGCGTTGGCTGATGGCGACCCGATGCACAAAGCCGGCGCACGGAGCTACGTTTTGCGGCGATGGATGATCAATGAAGGAACGTTGAACCTGTCTGTGGGTCTATCAACCAAACATGTGACGCTTACCTAGGAAGGATTTCCAGCATGAATATGATGGACGAGACTGGCGGCAGGGAAACCTCTGCAACGCGCGCGGCCTATCTTTCCTTGCGTGAAATGATCCTCGTGGGCGAGCTTCCCGCTGGCCAAAAACTCAAAATCGAACAGCTGCGTGCGAGGCTCAATATGGGGGCGTCGCCTGTGCGTGAGGCGCTCAGCCTCCTTACATCTGATATGCTTGTCGAAAGGATCGACCAGCGTGGGTTCAAGGCCGCGCCTGCCAGTCTCGCAAATTTTGAAGAAATCCTGATGCTGCGGACGACGCTTGAAGATATGGCATTGCGAAAATCCATGGCGCGGGCCACGCCCGAATGGGAAGAACGGCTGGTTTTGTCGCATCACAAGATGAAGCGTCTCGCTGGCTCGGATACGTTTGAAGACGCCCACAAGTCTTTTCATATGACGCTGCTAAGCAATTCAGACGCGCCCATGTTGGAGAGATATTGTAGCCAGCTCTACGATCTCAATATTCGGTACAGGTATTTGGCGGCGGGCGGCGAAGGCTATCAAAGTCGCGACATTGCAGCGGAGCATGAGGACATTTTTGATGCCGCCGTGCGGGGCGACGCGGAGGCGGCATCAGCGGCCTTGCTTAGCCACTATCGATTGACAGGCGCCTATCTTAAGACGCAGCTCGGCGGCTTGTAGGCCCATCTATGCGCGGGCTGTTTGAAAGGCATTGAAATGACGGTTCAGCGCAATCGATTTCTATCCGACATGCTGTCCACGCTTTTCGATCGAAGCGACCGGCTTCGCGGCAAAAGCGATGACCGTGACATCAAGGACCTCTGCCTCGCTCTGCTTTCCACCGAAGGAGTGATTTCCGGTCAGGCCCTCGCGGCAACTATTTTTGAGCAGTATCAATTGCTGTCTGGTGACGAAAAATATGACTTTTTCAGCTTTCTGAATGACCATCTCGACCTAGATGCGCACGCTTTGGCGGACCTCGCGGCGGCCTATGCCGAAGCTCCCGACCCGGAGATTTTTGCGGCGCTTTCTAGGGCGGCTGAACCCAAACGACAGGAACTCTTGCGGCGATTGAACCAACCTATGGGTGCCACCGCTGGCCTTGTGGCGATGCGGGTAGATTTGCTGCGACTTCTCAAGAATCACCCGCAGCTTGAGCGCACCAACCACGATTTCACGCACCTTCTGCGCAGCTGGTTTAACAGAGGCTTTCTGGTGCTCAAAGCCATCGACTGGGATACGCCGGCGCGCATCCTCGACAAGGTTGTGGCCTATGAGGCAGTGCACCAGATTGAAGACCTCGATGACTTGCGCCGCCGCCTTTACCCGCCGGACCGGCGCTGCTTCGCCTTTTTTCACCCCGCGATGCCTGACGAACCGCTCATTTTTGTTGAGGTCGCGTTGACAGAAGAGATCCCCGGGTCTGTGACAGAGCTACTGTCTGAAGGACGTGCGCCGCTTGAGGCAGAGGATGCAAAAACCGCCGCATTCTATTCGATTTCCAATTGCCAGAAGGGTCTGTCGGGCATCAGTTTCGGCAACCAGTTGATCAAGCAGGTCGTGGCAGAGCTCTCGCTCGCGCTCCCACATCTACGCCAATTCGTCACTTTGTCGCCGATCCCTGGGCTAAACAGATGGCTTGAGACACAAACCGAAAACACAGAGCACGGACATGTTGCCCAAGCCGTTTTGGAGCGTAGGGCCAACCCCGCAGACGTCCGTGCGATGGCCGCTCGGTTCTTGCTTTTGGCCAAGCGCGACGATGGCTTGCCGCTTGATCCTGTCGCCCGTTTTCACCTTGGCAATGGCGCGCAGGTCTATGACATTCATGCGGACGCCGACATCTCGCCGAATGGACGCGCGCAATCCAGCGGGGCGATGGTCAATTACCTTTACGATCTCTCTCAAACACAAGACCGCCATGAGGCCTTCGCCCTCAGATCTGAGGTTTCCGCCGCGAAACCGGCGCTGGCCCTCTCGACTGCGGCGATAACGACAAAACTCAAGGACCATTCATCGTGACCAACACCCTTTATGACGCGCTCGTTGCACCACATGCCGCGAATAGCGCGGTGTTTTTGACCCTCGATGATGGGAGCCATGTCAGCTACTCAAGCTTTGTAAAGCGCGTAGCCCAACTGGCAAATGTGTTGACGGGCGCGGGGGTTGCGCCGGGCGACAGAGTGGTGGTCCAAGCCGCAAAGATGATGGATACCATCGCGCTTTATGGGGCCGCGATACAGGCTGGCGCGGTCTATTTGCCGCTCAACACCGCATATACGCAAAGCGAGCTGAGTTATTTCATAGAAGACGCGGCTCCCAGCCTAGTCGTCTGTGATAAAAAAGATGAAAAAGAACTGCTCCAAATTTGTGACGACGAAACCAAGCTAATGACCTTGGCCGCGGATGGCACCGGGTCGCTCTCAATTCGTGCGGATATGGCCGACACCCATTTCGCAACTGTGCCGCGCGGGCCTGATAATTTGGCGGCGCTCCTCTATACATCGGGCACAACCGGTCGGTCCAAAGGCGCGATGTTGTCGCACAAAAACCTGCTTTCGAACGCGGAAAGCCTGACGGAACTGTGGAAGATCACGGACCGGGACAGGCTGATCCACGCGCTTCCAATTTTCCACACACACGGTTTGTTCGTCGCCATGAACACAGCTCTTTTGGCTGGCGCTGAGGTCCGTTTCATGGCGGGTTTTAACATTGAAACAGTTTTCTCTGAGCTTCCAAAATCGACGCTCATGATGGGGGTTCCCACATTCTACACGCGTCTGCTGGGCGATCGACGGCTGGACAGCGAGATGGTCAAAACCATGCGCCTTTTCATATCTGGGTCGGCACCCTTACTTGCCGAGACGCATACCGAGTTTGAAAACCGTACTGGGCACCGCATTCTTGAGCGATACGGGATGACCGAAACAAACATGATCACCTCAAATCCCTATGATGGCGAGCGCCTTGCGGCAACGGTCGGCTACGCGCTGCCGGGCACCGAGGTTGTCATCACGGAGGAAGGAGAGCCGGTCGATGCTGGCCAAATAGGAATGATCGAAGTGCGTGGTGACAACGTGTTTCAGGGCTATTGGAACATGCCTGAAAAAACCGCTGAAGAGCTGCGAGAAACCGGCTACTTCATCACCGGCGACCTTGGCGTCATGACGGATGACGGACGGGTGTCGATAGTTGGCAGACAGAAGGACCTGATTATTTCGGGTGGCTACAACATCTACCCAAAAGAGATCGAACTGGTCCTTGATGATCAAGACGGGGTTCTTGAAAGTGCGGTTATCGGCGTGCCCCATCCAGACTTTGGGGAAAGCGTCGTCGGTATCCTCGTCGCTCTTCCCAATACAATGCTCGACCTAGATCGCGTCGATGAGAATATTCGCAAATCGCTCGCGCGGTTTAAGCACCCACGCAGACTGGTTGTTCTGCCTGAGCTGCCACGAAATGCCATGGGTAAAGTTCAAAAGAAAGCGCTCCGGGACCGGTTCTCCGACGCATTTTCTTAGCCACCCGCTTGCTTTGTTCCTTCGGCAAAATTGCGCAGTAATGGGCGCTCAGCTGGTGGCCACGCGGTCCCTCCCAAAAAAGGCAAAGTAGAAGACGGGCGCCGCTATGAGCGTCAAGATCGATGCAAAGGCGAGCCCGCCCATAATGGTGATTGCCATTGATTGAAAGAACGCATCCCAGATCAATGGCAACATCCCCAAAATCGTCGTGGCAGCCGCAAGGATCACCGGGCGCAGGCGCGAGGTCGCCGCGGACACTATAGAGTCACTCAGGGTGCTCTCGGGCTGTTCGGCGCGCACGATGTCGATCTCTTCGACAAGAACGATCCCGTTTTTTATCAACATGCCTGATAGAGACAGCAGGCCCAGAAGCGCTGTAAAAGTGAACGGTAGCCCCGTTCCAAGCAGCGCGAGGCTTACGCCGTTGACCGACATTGGTACCAACAGCCAAATGATCAGCGGCTGTCGCAGCGCGTTAAATAGCAACACTGAGATCAGGACCATAATAATGATACTCAACGGAAGTTGTCCGGCCAGGCTTGCTTGAGCGTCGCTGGAGCTTTCAAACTCCCCACCCCATTCCATTTTGTAGCCGCTTGGTAGCGGCATCGTTTCGATACTCTCTTGGATTTCGGCCTGGACCTGCGCCGCGGTGAGGCTTTCCACGATATCGGCCCCGACGGTTATCGTGAAAACCCGGTCGCGACGCATCACCAAGGTGTTCTGCGATTCAAAAACAAGCCCGTTTGTCACTTGCTCGAACGGAACGAAGCTGTTTCCCGTATCAGAGTAAATCACATGGTCCGTCAGCGCGAGATCAGCGGCTGGGTCGGCCCGCAAAACAATCGGGATTTGACGCTCGCCTTCGCGGTAAACACCGGCCTCAATCCCGACAGTCGCAAAGCGCATCGTCTCAGCAATGTTGTCGCGCGTGATGCCTGCCTCCTGAGCGCGTTCTGTGGCATAAACAGGCCGCAAGACTTGTTCCATTTCTCGCCAGTCGATACGGGGCGCGACGATATTGTCTGACGCTGCCTTTAAGCGTTCCATCGCCTCGCTCGCAAGCTCGCGAAGCACCGACGGATCGGGGCCGGAGAACCGCGCCTGAATTGGATCGCCGCCACCCGGGCCAAAGGCCAAACGCTTGGCGCGAAATTCGCCCTGGGGCAGGTTTGTCGCTACGAAGTCTTCCATCTCCGAAATCAGAGGGGCGATCTCTTCGATACTTTCGGTGCGAATAATGATGTGGCCATAGCTCGGATTTGGGTCCTCAGCCTGATAGGTCAGCATGAAGCGCGCGGCCCCTTGCCCCACATATGCGGTTGCGTCGACCACATCCTCTTGCTCCGCCAACCAAGCTTCGATTGCCGCGAGGTCACGGGACGTCTCGTGGATCGATGCCCCTTGCGCCAGTTTGTAATGGGCGAAGAAAAGCGGCGTATTGCTGTCTGGGAAGAACTGCTGCTTGATTTGACCAAAGAGCATGAAACAAATGACGGTTACGGCAAGCAGGCCGGGGATGACGAGCCACCAAAGCTTCAGGCACAGTCGCAAAAGACCGGCGTAAAGCCGGAACAAAGCGCCGCCATATGCATCCACGTCACCACCAGTGCCTTGCTTGAAGAAGTAGTGCCCCAGCAACGGAGTAACCGTAAGGGCAAGTATCCATGACAGCATCAGCGAGAGGCCAATCACCGCAAAGAGCGAGAACAAGAATTCCCCGGTCGAATCCGGGCTGAGACCAATTCCCGCGAAAGCCATGATCCCGATTACAGTCGCGCCAAGCAACGGAATTTGAGTTTTCTTGGCGGCATCCTCCGCTGCGTCGCGTGAGTTGCGCCCGCGCTGCATCGTGATCTGCATGCTCTCAGCAACAACGATTGCGTTGTCGACGAGCATCCCCATAGCGATGATCAAGGCACCAAGCGAAATGCGTTCCATCTCAATCGCGAATATTGCCATAAAAAGAAGTGTGCCGACGACTGTGAGCAACAGCGTCGTTCCCACAACTATCGCCGCGCGCGGTCCCATGAAAATCGCAAGAACAACGACCACGATGCTGACAGACATTGCGAGGTTCACGAGGAAGGCGTTCGAGGCTTCCTCAACAACCACATGCTGTTGGTATATCGGGTTCAGTTCAACCCCAAGCGGGATTTGAGGGGCGAGCTCGGCGAGCTTGGCATCTGTGCGTTTGCCGACGTCGACGATGTTTTCGCTGGCCAACCCGGCGACCCCAATCGTGAAGGCGTCAGCGCCGTTGTGGCGGATTATGAGGCTCGGGTTTTGTTCCCGCCCGCGTGAAACGCTGGAAAAGTCAAAGAGATTCAAGACCTCGCCGCCGACACCGACGGTCAGCCCGGCAATTTCTTGAACTGTGTCGTTGCCATCTGCCCCTTGAATAAGCGTGCGCCCCGAGACCGATTGCAATGACCCGCCATCTACCACGGAATTGGCTGTCGCAATTGCGTTTGCGATAGCAGCGGGTGGAACATTTTGGTTTGTGCTGATGACCAAGTCGGGTTCGACATAGATCACCTCATTGGGGACAGCGGAAAGGTTAACATCCGCGACGCCTTCGACTGTCAGAAGCTCCCGCCTGAGAAACGTCGCTAAATCGTAGATCTCCCCGTCACTATACCCCGGCGCGGTCACGGCATAATAAATACCAAATACATCACCGAACCCGTCATTTACGAAGGGCCGTTCTGCAGCACTTGGCAGGCGCGCAGAGTTCACACGGTTGCGCAGCTTGGTCCAGATTTGTGGCAGCTCGCTCCCGTCATACTGGTCTTTCATGTCCACAGTGATCCAAGAAAGCCCAGGTTGGTTCATTGAGCGAACCTCCTTCACCTCCGACATTTTTTGGATCTCTGATTCGAGCGGTTCGGATACTTCGCGAGCGACTTGCAAGGCATCAGCGCCGGGGTAGTCGGTCACCACAACGGCTGTTTTAATGGTGAAGGCCGGGTCTTCGAGCCGACCCAATGAGAAAAAGCCCCAAATACCACCTAAAAGGCAGCCCAAGATCACAAGCCATGTCAGAATGGGCTTCTCGATAGACGCGCGTGCAATGTTCATCGGTCCAGCCTCAGTTTGAGAAACCGCTGAAACGGCGAACGTTTTCGCCGTCACTGAGCAGGTTCGCGCCACTTGCAATGATTTCTTGTCCAGCTTCCAAGCCGTCTTGGACAAGGACCTCGCCGCGCGTGCCGGGCACGATTGTGACCGGGACCAAAGACACTCTACCTTCGTCCGCACCGGGCGGCGAGAACACCATCACTTGGGTAGCGCCGTCGTTGCGTGCGATGACGGCCGACGCTGGAATACGCAGGACAGTGGCGCCGCCCCGCAACGTTGCAAACACTGTGACTGAGGACCCCGGCAAGACAACCAGATTTGCTGGTGGAGGCATGCCAAGGGTGATCTGAAAGGTTTGCCCGACTTGTGATGTCTCCGCATTAAATTCCCGCACTTCCAGTGGGAAACGTTCTTCGCTTGCCGGAAACTTTGCAAAAAGTGAGACATCTGGGTTTTCGCCAGCTTGCTGAAAAAGGACTTCGGGCACGTCGATCTCGACGCGCAACTCGGACATGTCATGGAGGCGTGTCACCGGTGTCCCAGCCGCAATCGTTGAGAAATTTGCGACATTTCGAGACGCAACCAAAGCATCAAACGGCGCCAAAAGCTGCGCGTCATTCAAAGACCTTGTGGCGTTTCGGACAGATATATCGGCCAGTTTTAGTTGGGTTTCCGCGTCGTCGACTGTCACTTGACTGACGGTGTTGCCTTGAAGCTTCTGCAAACGCTCAAGCGTGCGTTCTGCCTGTTCTCTTTGCACTTCCGCTTGATCGAGCGCCAGCTGAAACGGCTCCAGATCCAATGCGGCAATCAACGCACCGCTCGCAACGGGCTCACCTTCGACGATGGGAATGTCAACGATTTGTCCACCAACCTGAAAGGCGAGGTCTACGGTTTCTTTTGCAGCGACATGGCCAAAAAACTGCCGTGTCAGCTCGGGTTCATCGCCTGAAACTGTCACGATTTTAGCCAGTTTGACTGGAGTTTCCTGAGCAAGCGCCGATTGTGTGACTAAAACCGCAATGACGTAGAGCAAGATGCGCAGCATAGAGTTCTCCAAATATAGCGATGACCCGACCATGAGTCGCTTTCAGCCTAGTCGCTTGTTGGCTGCAAAGCGACCGATAGTCGTGAACCGATTGGCGTTATTCAACAACGGCGATCAAGCAGCGTCGATTTGTTCTTTTGGCTCTTGGGCGCGCCGCAGCAGGTCTAGACAAACGGGATCTTCGATAGGCGAACGCGGCACGCGCCTTCGGGCAAGGCGACTGATAGCGCGGTCCCGGGATCTTGCGCAGCGGCGGAATTCATAAGCCCCACGCCGATCGTTTTTCCGACGCGCTTTGAAAAGGCGATTTCACTCACATAGCCGACCTCCTTGCCCGCTTGATACAGGGGGACAGGGTTGCTTGGGGCTACCGGGTTTCCGTCCAGAACGAGACCGACGCGCTGCCTTTTAGGGCCGTTTTCGGAAAAAGTTGCCAAGGCCGCGCGCCCAACAAATTCATGCTCAGACTCCAAATCGACCAAATCACCCAAACCAATTTCAAATGGCGTCGCCGGAAAGTCCTGCCACCGAATATCGGCACCATATGACACAAGTCCGCTTTCAAGGCGCTCCACGTCGTTTGGTGCTCCGGGACCAATTCCAAAAGGCTGGCCGGCTTCTTTGACAATATCCCAGAGCTCGGTCCCTTTGGTGCGGTCACGCAGATAGAGCTCAAAGCCGCCTTGCTTGGACCAACCGGAGCGCGCCAGAACCAGCGGAATGCCTTTCAATTCGGTCTCAATGAAGCCAAAAAAGGGAAGCGTGCGGGCTTGCGAGCCAAACAAGACTTCGGCGACGTCGATTGCCTTGGGCCCTTGGATTGCCATTGGCGAAACATCGGGTTCTGAGACATCTACTTCCCACCCGCGTTCGCGTCCGATCGCAGCAGCCCAAAGGTGGATGTCGCTGTCAGCAACCGACAGCCAAAACTTGTCTTCCGAAAGTTTCAGAAGCACCGGATCATTGATTATCCAGCCATCATGGTCGCAAATAGGGACATATCGCCCCTGGCCAATCTTTGTGTTCGAGAGGTTCCTCGGTGTCAAATACTGCACCAGCTTAGCGGCGTCAGGTCCTTCAAGCTGAACCTGCCGTTGAGCCGCCACATCCCATTGCGCGACACCCTCCAATAGACGGTTATATTCCGCATCCGGGTCACCGAAATGCCCGGGAATGAGCATGTGATTGTAGACAGAAAAACTCGCGACCCCATCGCGAAGCGTCGCGTCGAAATACGCTGATTTTCTAACGTTGGGACCAATACTGATGGACAGGTGCATTGCGGCCTTCACGAATGGAGCGTTGTCATCGAACGCGACACTGCCATGCCTTGCGGTATGTTGGAAATGGTGGGAGGAAAATTTACTATCTGTATGTCCAACATGAACATCTATTCTGCCGTGTTGTGGTTTTATGCGGCTAAGATGCTTCGGTCACGATACTTTCAAACGGCCAAGCTGTAGATATGCGCAGCGTTCCTTTGGTGGTCGATCCGCGCGGCGATACATCGTGCAAGAATAATCAGATCTTGACGCAATTGAAGCCTGTCCGGACTGAGGCTGATCGCCTTTGGGTAGGTCGTAATGATATCCTGAACGATCCCTGAAAGCTCTTCCATGTGCTCTGGAAACTGTTGGGCGACCGTTTCAAATTTGATTTCCCCCCGGCACAAAATTGCCTCGATCAGATGGGCTACGAATTGGTCGTGCGCACTCAAAGCCACCCCTTTATGCCCGGCGTTGCCGGTTGCTGCGATGCGCGCGTTGTAAGCGGATGTAGCGACAGCGTTTTGAACATAGCCCTGAGAGAATTTTGAGATCGCCGACGCACCGAACCCGAGCAGTGTCACACAAGGGTCATCCGTATAGCCTTGAAAATTGCGACGCATGGAGCCGGATTTTGCTGCGAGTGCCAGGCCGTCACTCTTGCGCGCAAAGTGGTCAATGCCGAGCGCCACAAACCCCTTCTCCACGAATTGCCATTTCGCCCGCTCGGCCATTAGAAATCTTTGCTCTGGGCTCGGCAACGCCTCGCTTGGGATCATGACCTGGCGTTTGGAGACATGTGGCACATGCGCGTATCCATAAAGCGCAAGCCTATCAGGCGAGAGGGCCACAACATCATCCAGCGTGCGCGTCAGGCTTTCTTCGGTCTGATATGGCAGCCCATAGAGCAGGTCGAGATTTACACTTTTGACGCCGTTTCTGCGCAGACGGTCCACAACATCGCGTGTCAGAGCAACGCTTTGCTGCCGCCCAATGGCTTCCTGAACCCTTGGATCGAAATCCTGCACCCCGATGCTGGCACGCATCATATTCCAATCGGACAGAACTTTTAAAACATCTGGCGCGGCGTCCGTTGGGTCGATTTCGACCGAAAACTCAAACCCTTTAGAGGCTTCAAACCGCGCATGGACATAGCCCAAGAGCCGGTCCATCAGAGCTGCGCTCAATAGGGTTGGGGTGCCCCCGCCGAGGTGCAGGCGCTTCATCTTCGGGCGTTTCGGCAGAAGCGCGCTGGCGACTGTGTCTATCTCACGCAGGAGCGTCTCGATATAGGCGGCAACGTGGCCTAAGCTTTTTGTTCCTTGCGTTCGACAGGTGCAAAACCAGCATAGACGTTTGCAAAACGGGATGTGTATGTAGATCGAAATCGGCTCATCCGCTGGGACTGCCTCTAGCCATTTGTTGCGATAGCGTGCCCCAATCCCAGGCTCAAACCTGTTGGCCGGAGGGAAGCTTGTGTAGCGCGGGACCTTTGCGTCAAAGAGCCCGTAGCCTTTGAGAATGTTTACTTGATCCATTCATGTCGATTAAACTGTTGATCAGCCAACAACCTTGATGCAGATCAACAAGATGACATTCATTTTTAATGAGCGCGATAACTGCAGCTCTTGTCCAATTCGTCACCGTGCCGTCTGTGCGCGATGCGATGATGATGAGCTAACAATTCTTGATGGCATGAAATCATATTCAACTATCCCCGCCGGGCAGTCGATCATCTGGCGTGGCGACGAGTTGACCCATTTCTCATCCGTCGTCGCTGGCATTGCGTCGCTTTCCAGGACCTTGGAAGACGGTCGCACGCAGATGGTGGGTCTGCTTTTGCCGTCTGATTTCATTGGGCGACCCGGACGTGAGACAGTTGAATTCGATGTTACCGCTGTCACAGATGTCACGCTGTGCCGGTTCCAACGCAAACCGTTCGAGAAGCTTGTTGTCGAGGTGCCGCATATCTCCCAAAGGATGATGGAGATGGCACTGGACGAACTAAATGCTGCGCGCGAGTGGATGGTCCTTTTGGGACGGAAAACCGCACGCGAAAAAATCGCAACCTTCCTTGAGATGGTTATCCGTCGTGACACCACACCGCTGCATTCCACAGGCAAGCACATGCTTCCCCTCACGCGGGAGGAGATCGCGAATTTCCTGGGCCTCACCCTGGAAACGGTCAGCCGTCAGCTGTCGGCCATGAAGAAAGGCGGGATTTTGTCATTCTCGGATCGCCGCCAATTCTCCATCCTTGATCTTGAAGCTTTGCATGAAGCCTCGGGCGACGACGCTGATGGCGGCGTGATCGTCTAGGCGACTTGACCTAGATCAAGGTTCGAAACCTCAGACCATTCTAGCTCTACCGTAAATGCGGGGCTTGGTATGTTCGATTCCCGCGGCAAGTCGATGCTTCGGGAAAGGTAAAGGGCGATGCAGATAGTCAAACTAGGGGCACTAGCGCTTATTGCGCTGATCGCGGCCTATGCAGCGGATCAAGGCAAGGACCTCGCATTCCGTATTCACGGGCTTCTAATCTTGTTGATCGCGGCGGGTCTGTTTGTTTGGGAATTGCGCCGCACCGGTGAGCACAAACTGGCCGCAGCTTCGCCCGCAGATTACAAGGACGATATCGTGCGCGCAGGTGTTTTGGCGACGGCCTTTTGGGGCATTGCCGGCCTGGCCGTCGGCGTCCTAATCGCCTTCCAACTCACATTCCCAGCGCTCAATTTTGAGTGGGCACAACCATTCGGCAATTTCGGGCGACTGCGTCCGCTGCATACCTCGGCAGTGATTTTTGCTTTCGGGGGCAACGCGCTGATCGCCTCCTCTATCTACATCGTGCAACGCACAAGCCGCACGCGGCTTTTTGGCGGCAACCTCGTTTGGTTCGTCTTTTGGGGCTACCAGCTGTTCATCGTTCTGGCCGCCACAGGCTACCTGCTGGGGGCGACTCAATCCAAAGAATACGCGGAGCCTGAATGGTATATCGACATCTGGCTCACCGTGGTTTGGGTCTGTTACCTGGTGGTGTTCCTGGGCACGATCATCAAGCGTAAAGAGCGCCACATCTATGTCGCCAACTGGTTCTTCCTGGCCTTCATCATCACCGTGGCCATGCTGCATGTTGTCAACAATCTGGCCATCCCTGTCAGTATCTGGGGCTCCAAATCCGTGCAGCTTTTTGGCGGGGTGCAGGACGCCATGACGCAGTGGTGGTACGGGCATAACGCCGTGGGTTTCTTCCTGACGGCGGGCTTTCTGGGGATGATGTACTACTACGTTCCTAAGCAGGCCAATCGCCCCGTCTATTCCTACAAACTGTCCATCGTGCACTTTTGGGCGCTGATCTTCCTTTATATCTGGGCAGGTCCGCACCACTTGCATTACACGGCTCTCCCTGACTGGGCGTCCACACTTGGCATGGTGTTCTCCGTCGTGCTGTGGATGCCCAGCTGGGCGGGGATGATGAACGGGCTCATGACGCTGAACGGCGCCTGGGACAAGATCCGCACTGACCCAATCATTCGCTTCCTAGTGGCCAGCCTTGCCTTCTACGGCATGTCCACGTTTGAGGGTCCGATGATGTCGATCCGTGCGGTGAATTCGCTGAGCCACTACACCGACTGGACCGTGGGCCACGTGCATTCTGGCGCGCTTGGATGGAACGGCATGATCATCTTCGCGATGATCTACTTCCTGACACCCCGCTTGTGGAACCGTGGCGCAATGTATTCCAACGCCGCCATGAACTGGCACTTCTGGCTCGCCATGGTGGGGATCGTGCTCTACGCGTCCTCGATGTGGGTCTCGGGCATCATGGAAGGCCTGATGTGGCGCGAGGTCGACGACCAAGGTTTCCTCGTCAACAGCTTCGCCGACACGGTCAGTGCCAAGTACCCGATGTATCTGGTGCGCGCGATTGGTGGTGTTCTGTACCTCGCGGGGGCTGGCATCATGTGCTGGAACATGTGGAAGACCATCAAAGGCTACGCCCCGGTCACCCAGCCCGTCGCACAAATGACCCCTCCGGCCGGCACCTCCGCCGCCCCGGCTGAATAAGGAGAGCTCTCATGGCTTTGATCGACAAACACGTCATTCTGGAGCGTAGCCCGACCTTACTGCTCGGCTTCTCCCTCGCGGTTGTTACCATCGGCGGGATCGTGGAAATCGCACCGCTCTTCTGGCTAGAGAATACCATCGAAGAGGTGGAGGGTATGCGCCCCTATTCCCCGCTGGAGCTTGCTGGTCGCGACATCTATATCCGGGAGGGCTGCTACGTTTGCCACTCCCAAATGATCCGGCCAATGCGCGACGAGGTTGAGCGCTACGGACACTACTCGCTTGCAGCTGAGTCGATGTATGATCACCCGTTTCAATGGGGGTCCAAACGTACCGGGCCGGATTTGGCACGGGTCGGCGGGAGATACTCCGATGATTGGCATCTCGACCACTTGATAGACCCGCAATCGGTCGTCCCCGAGAGCATCATGCCTAGCTACGCTTTCTTGCTCAACGCCGGGCTCGATGGCGAGGACATGGACGATCTCATGAGCACGCATCGCCTCGTCGGTGTGCCCTATAACGACGATCAGATCGGCAATGCCTACACGGATTTTCAGGTTCAAGCCGACCCGGATGCGGATTGGGAGGCGATGTTAGAGCGCTACCCTGGAGCCGCCATTGGCAATTTTGACGGCCAGCCAGAGCTGACCGAGATGGATGCGCTGATCGCATATATGCAAATGCTGGGCACTTTGGTCGACTTTTCGACTTTCGTTCCGGATGCGAGCCGATAAAGGAGGGATAAGAATGGAAACCTACACTTTGCTTCGAGAATTCGCCGATAGTTGGTTTTTGATGGCCATGTTTGCTTTTTTCGTGGGCACCTTGGTCTTTGCCTTCTGGCCATCCTTACGGCACGCGCGCGAAGACGCGGCGTCCATCCCGCTGCGCGATGAAGACACTGGCTGCACAAAGGAGTGTGTAAGTTGTGTTTGCAAAACTGACTTTCTGAAAGGGGTTCAAAATGGATGAGCCACGCGTCGATGAGCTAACCGGCCGCGAAACCATGGGCCATGACTTCGATGGGATCGAAGAGCTTAACACCCCCATGCCGCGTTGGTGGCTATTCACATTCTACGCTCTGATTGTATGGGGCGTTGGCTACACTATTGCCTTCCCGGCCTGGCCGATGATCTCTGGGGCAACCGCGGGTTTTCTGGGATACTCCACCCGCGGTGAAGTGGTCGCACAAATCGAACAGCATGAGGAGGCAAACGCCGCCCTTGTTCAGGACCTTCTGGCAGTGGACCTTGCAAGCTTCGACCCGCAATCTGACCTGCACCGCTACGCAGTTGCGCGCGGCGGCGCGGTGTTCCGGGCACAATGCAGCCAATGCCACGGGGCAGGGGCCGCTGGCGGGCCTGGCTACCCCAACTTGTTGGACAATGACTGGCTCTGGGGCGGTGATCTGGAAAACATCGCGTTCTCCATCCGTCATGGGATCCGCAACGAGACGGATGATGATGCTCGCTGGTCCGCGATGCCCGCCTTCGGCGACATTCTTGAGCCCGAAGAGATTGTTACGCTGGCGGAGTTTATCCCGCAATTGCCCGATGCAGATATGGATAGCCCGGGCGGTGTATTGTTTGCGGAGAACTGCTCTTCCTGCCATGGCGACGCGGGTCTTGGGGACCGTGATCAGGGCGCACCGAACCTTGCGGATGCAATCTGGCTCTATGGCGGCGATCATGACAGCCTGATGGAGACGATCACCAATGCCCGTTTCGGCGTGATGCCAGCTTGGGGTCAACGGTTGAATGAGCAAGCTGTGCGTGCCGTCGCGGTATATGTGCATGCACTTGGCGGCGGCGAATGAAAATCGCGCGCCTGCGGCGGTCTCGCTAGGTGCCGCTTCGGCGGATTACATGACCGAGACCGCCCGCACCCAAAGTATAGCGCTGGTCACTGACCCAGCCATGCGCTGACAAAAGGGATTGGACTTGGTCGCGGCTGGTATCGTTGCCCTTGGAAGGTGAAACGGGGGTGACCAGCATGGCATTGCTCAGGCTCGCCGGAGCCTTTGCCAACCAGTTGGATAGCTCATTCGCCGAGGCCAGTTTGATCCGTTTCAATCCTGACATTGCCATAGTCCAAGGTCCCTACCACAACGCGCTGTCATTTTGAAACTTGATCTGGGTCAATGACCCCTTTGGCTTCCCTGGGTAGAGCTTGGATCAACCTAAGGGACACCGCCCAAATGACCGACGCTACACCTAACCTTTACGCCGCGCGCGAGCCTATATTCCCGAGACGGGTTTACGGAAAATTCCGCAACCTAAAATGGGCGGTTATGGTCGTAACGCTTGGGATTTACTACCTCACCCCGTGGATCCGCTGGGACCGCGGTCCGAACCTGCCTGATCAAGCGGTGCTGATCGATCTGGCGGGGCGACGGTTCTACTTCTTCTGGATCGAAATTTGGCCGCATGAATTCTACTTCGTGGCGGGCCTATTGATTATGGCGGGGCTTGGCCTCTTTCTGTTTACGTCGGCGTTAGGGCGCGTCTGGTGCGGCTATACATGTCCGCAAACGGTTTGGACCGACCTCTTTATTCTGGTGGAGCGCTGGATCGAAGGCGACCGCAACGCGCGCATCAAATTGCACCACGCGAATTGGTCGATCCGCAAGGCGCGGCTCAGGGTTACCAAATGGTTTGCATGGGCGCTGATTGGGGTCGCAACGGGCGGCGCATGGGTTTTCTACTTTGCCGATGCTCCAACGCTGGCTGAACAATTTCTGACGCTCTCTGCGCCTTCGGTGGCCTGGGTTACGGTTGCCATTCTGACAGCGACCACCTTTATTTTTGGCGGCTTTATGCGCGAGCAGGTCTGCATCTACATGTGCCCTTGGCCGCGCATTCAGGGTGCGATGATGGACAATGACACGTTGACGGTCGGCTACCGCGATTGGCGGGGGGAGCCGCGCGGTAAAAAGCGTATCGCAACAGCCGGTGATTGCATTGATTGCAATGCGTGCGTTGCCGTTTGTCCAATGGGCATCGACATACGAGATGGGCAGCAGTTGGAATGTATTACCTGCGCGCTGTGCATTGATGCGTGCGATGAGGTGATGGAAAAGATTGGCCGCGACCGTGGACTGATCGACTATTTGGCCCTCTCTGACACGCCTCGCGAGGAAGCGGGCGAAAAGCCCGCCGCAGCCTTGCGCCATATCCTGCGTCCGCGCACGATCCTATACACGATGATCTGGGCCTCGATCGGGCTCGCCATGACCTACGCTCTTTTCGTCCGGCCCGATATTGAAATGACCGTCGCCCCGGTGCGAAACCCGACCCATGTGGTTCTCTCCGACGGTGCCGTGCGCAACACCTATGAGCTGCGCCTGCGAAACAAGCATGGGGAGCCGCGCCAATTCGGGGTTCATCTCAATGGCGATCTTGCGATGCGGCTTAGTTTGGAGGGCACGCCCTACCACTCGATCGGGGTGCCCGCGAACGAAACACTTAAGCTGCGCGTCTATGTGACTGCCGCCGCCGGGGGCACGGCGTCACAGCAGGCGGAAGCCCCAATTCGATTTTGGGTCGAAGACCAGCTCAACGGCGAGCGCGCTTACAAAAACACAATCTTCAATGGGACAGGGGTCGCACGATGAAGGAATTGACAGGGCGTCACGTCTTCGCCGTCTTTACGCTTGGCTTTGGAACAATAATAGCTGTCAACCTCACGCTTGCTTGGAATGCAGTACAGACCTTTCCAGGGCTTGAGGTCAAAAATTCCTATGTCGCAAGCCAAGCATTTGATCAAAACCGTGCGGCGCAAGAGGCGCTCGGGTGGCAAGTCCGCGCGCGGCTAGACGGTTCGTCCTTAATCCTCAGCATCACAGAGGACGGTACGCCGGTGCAACCTGAAATCACCGACGCCGTGTTTGGGCGGGCGACGTCGGTGGTCGCGGACCAAGACCCAGACTTCACCTTCAATGGCACGGAATTCGTCGCCCCCGTTTCGGCGGCGGAGGGCAACTGGAACCTGCGCCTGACCTTGCGCGCCGCCGATGGGACACGCTTCCAACAACGCGTCATAGTCGAGGTTGGAGCATGAGCGCTGCCTGCCCTGCCTGCGTCGCGGCCCCCACTGAGATTGCGCTCACGGAATTGTCGAGTGCGGTGCAGCTCTCTGTGCCGTCCATGCGGTGCGCCGCTTGCATAGGGGCCGTTGAAACGCATCTACAAGGTCTGCGCGGAGTGGCCGATGCCCGCGTCAATCTTAGCCAAAAGCGCGTTCGCATCGCTTCCGAGCGCCCTGCGTCCGAACTGGCAGCAGCGCTCAACGACATCGGATATGAAGCTTTTCCACTCGACCCTAATGCTTTGTCGGGTGACAAAGACCGCACCGGACAAGACCTTTTGATGCGCCTCGGTGTTGCGGGCTTTGCAATGATGAATGTCATGCTCTTGTCGGTAGCGGTTTGGTCCGGGGCGGAGGGTGCCACGCGCGATCTGTTCCACCTCATCTCGGCCGCAATTGCGTTGCCGGTGGTGCTCTATTCTGCGCAGCCCTTCTTCAAACACGCCATGCAAGCGCTCAAAGTGGGTCGGCTCAATATGGATGTGCCCATTTCGCTGGCGATCCTGCTTGCGGGCGCCATGTCGCTCTTTGAAGCGCTCAACGGCGGTGAACATGCCTATTTCGATGCGGCGTTGTCGCTCACCTTCTTTTTGCTCATCGGCCGGTATCTTGAGCACCACACCCGCTCCGCCGCGCGTTCCGCCGCGAAAGAGCTTGCGGCATTAGAGACCCATACTGTCACCCTCAAGACTGCGCATGGCGTGAAGACTGTCCCGCTCGACCGTGTCCGGGTTGGTGATATAGCCCTTGTGCCGACCGGGGTGCGTGTCCCGGTCGATGGCATGCTGATCAGTCAGGAGGCGCATACAGATCGCGCTTTTCTGACCGGTGAAAGTGATCCTGTTTGCCACTTGGCGGATGCCGATTTGAACGCCGGCGAAATCAATATCGGTGCCCCGTTTGAGCTTCGGGCCACCGCAGTTGGCCAAGACACCCGCCTTCATCGAATCGCGCGTCTCGTTGAAACCGCTGAGAACGCGCGCAACACCTATACCTCACTTGCTGATCGGGCCGCCCGCATCTACGCACCTGCCGTACACCTGCTGGCGCTGGCGACATTTCTGGGCTGGTTCTTGATCACGCAAGACCTGCGGCACGCGCTCAACATCGCCATCGCGGTGCTGATCATTACGTGCCCCTGCGCTTTGGGCCTTGCAGTTCCGGCCGTATCGACAGCTGCGATTAGTAAGCTCTACCGGCTGGGATTTCTCGTCAAATCTGGCACCGCTTTAGAGCGTTTGGCCGAAAGCCGTAGTGTAGTGCTCGACAAGACAGGTACTTTGACGACGCCGGGTTTCACATTCGATTTGGATGGGTTTTCCCCCGCTGATCTGAGCGTGGCGAAGGCACTGGCGCAAAACAGCGCGCACCCTCTGTCGAAAGCGCTCGACCTTTATTTAGGTGAGATCACGCCAGCTGAGCTGTCCCAGATTTCAGAGACAAAGGGCGGTGGCGTATCAGCCGCGTTCAATGGCAGTCTCGTTGCTCTTGGACGCGCGTCCTGGCTCGGCGGTCACGGTGATGCACTGGTGCTAAAAATTTCCGACGCACTCCATTCGATGCCTTATCAAGAGGTGTTGAAACCCGGCGTAGAGGAAATGACGCGCGGGCTGTCCAAAATCGACCTGGAGCTGCAGATCATGTCCGGTGATACGCCCGAGAAAACAGCGCGTATAGCAGCCCTGGCAGGCGTCGAACACTTTGCGGCCTCCATATCGCCAGAAGAAAAAAGTGAGCGGATTGCGCAGATGGAGGCCGAACGCACGGCCCCTTGCATGATAGGCGACGGTCTAAATGACACGGTGGCGCTGGCTGCGGCACATGCCTCTATAGCGCCCGGAACGGCCTTGGATGCGGCGCGCAACGCGGCTGATGTCGTTGTCATTCGCGAGACCATGGCCGATGTGCCCAAGCTTTTCGCTATCGCGCGGAAGGCTGTCTACCTGTCACGCCAAAATTTTGGCATTGCGCTGATTTACAACGCTATCGCCATTCCAATTGCTATTTCAGGCCATGCGACACCGCTGGCCGCCGCTTTGGCAATGTCTCTCTCTTCGATCACCGTGTTGCTGAACGCTATGCGGGTGGGGCGGATATCATGAATGTATTGGTCTTTCTTATTCCGGTATCTCTCACTCTTGGGGGCCTCGGTCTTCTTGCGTTCGTTTGGTCCCTAAGGTCGCGCCAATATGATGACCCAGAAGGCCATGCGGCACGCATTTTAACGGAGGATTCGGTCGTTACTCGACCTGTCGGCCACGACTAACACGACGCCAGTCTTGAGCTTTCTCGCCATATCTTTAGACAATTGGACATGACCTCGCTCCTTGTTGCGCCGTATGACCTCGTTATTCTGGTGGCGCCGTATTTCAATATCTCTGCCACTACATCTTTCGCGGACCCGTTTCGGGTGGCCAACTATCTTTCTGGCACGGCCAGTTTTACGTGGCGCTATGTCTCCGAAGCGGGCGGAAAAGTCGAATCGAGCAGCGGGCTTACCATAGAGACTGAACCGCTCTCAGCGGTCACCAAAACCCGGCCTTGGCTCGTACTGATCAGCACGAGTTGGACGCCGGAGCGTCACAGTTCGCGCGCCCTAAAGTCGGCTTTGACGACATGGAAAAGACAGGGCGCTTTGATCGGCGGGCTCGACACCGGCGCTATCGTTTTGGCAGATGCTGGCCTTTTGGTGGGCAAGTCCGCGACTGTGCATTACGAACATATCGACGCCTTCATAGAACTCGCTTCTGACACGCATGTCTCCGAAGACATGCTGGTTTTTGATGACGGCAATTTCACCTGTTCCGGCGGCACGGCTTCGACGGACTTAGGCTTGCGACTTGTCCATATTGCAGCGGGCGAAAGTGCTGCCAATGCCTGCGCGCGCTACCTGTTCCATCACAAATTGCGCGGCGAGGGGCAGTCGCAAAACCCAAAAAGCCTTGAGCCATCAGGCTACCTTACGCCTGGAATTGTGCGACAAGCCATTGATCTGATGGAGGCAAATCTTGAAACACCGCTTACCATTCCTGAGATCGCAGACCAGTTGGGTAAATCTCAGCGCCAGCTCGCCCGCCTGTTTGGACAATATGTGCATAAGTCGCCGGTGGAGTATTACCGCGACATTCGCCTGGATCGAGCACGCGGCCTCGTCACCCAGACGGAACTGAAGCTGAGCGAGGTCGCTACAGCTTCGGGCTTCAACAGTCAGGTTCATTTCAGCCGCGCCTATACGCAGCGTTTTGGCAAATCACCCAGCACCGATCGCGTCGAAGGCCGCGTCCCGTTCGAGTTTCGCGCCTGGCCCATGCATGCACCAAGCTCTTAACGATGTTTGGCCAAGGCCGCCTGCATATCAGCAATCATTGCGTCGCGCGCGGCGTTAAGTTCATCAAGAGAGCGCCCGCCAGCGGCCTCAGTGACACCTGAGACCAGCTTTTCAGTTGCATCTGCGTCCAATCGCGGGTCCCCTAAATCGTCCCACCAACGATGGAAACTATCTCGATACCGCTCACAATATTCGCCCAGCCCACCCGGGCCTGCGGCGAGGTTCCAGATCATATTAGGGCCCATGGCAGCCCATCTCAGACCCGGCCCGGCCCAGACTGCTTTGTCGACATCCTCAACGCTCACGACGCCCGATTGAACCAGGTGGATTGCCTCGCGCCAAAGCGCCGCTTGCAGCCTGTTCGATACATGGCCGGCGACCTCTTTTTGCACTCGGATTGTGACCTTGCCGACGCTCTTGTAAAACGCATCAGCGGCATCAAGAACGCCGTCTGCAGTCTTTTCATTTCCCAACACTTCGACCAGCGGGATCAGATGCGGCGGGTTAAACGGATGGCCCAAAATGAAGCGCGACGGGTCGCGCCAACCTTCTTGCATCTCAGATACCATTAAGCCCGACGCGGAGGTCGACACGATGGAGCCGGCCTTCAAGGCTGGCTCCATCTCCGAAAAAATTGCATGCTTGATATCGAGGCGCTCGGGCACGCTTTCTTGTACGAAATCAGCGTCTGCGACGGCATCGGCAGCGCTCGAATGAAAGCTCAGCGCCCCGCGCCGCCCGGGCGCGGTGAGCCCGATTTTGTCGAGCACGGGCCAAGCCGCCTCGACATAGCGCGTGACATCATCCTCTACAGTTGGCGATTTGTCATAAACAGCGACATCTTTGCCTGCTGCCAAAAAGAGTGACGCCCAGCTCGCGCCGATCACGCCCGCGCCGACGATTGCAGTCTTGTCCATTACATAAGCCCTGGATTGATAGGGGAGGCGGCCGTCATCCCGCCATCCACTGTGAAAAGCTGACCTGTCGCGAACGCCGCCTCGTCGGAGGCGAGCCAGACGGCCATGGCGGCGATGTCTCGTGGTTTGCCAAAGCGGCGCACTGCGTGGCGCGCGCGCGCGTCGGCTCTGGCAGCTTCAGGGTCTTTAGCCAGATCAAAGCCGGCCTCCAACATCCCCGTCTCGATCCAGCCGGGGCAAATCGCGTTGCAGCGTATATCTGGTCCGTGATCGATGGCAATCGAACGTGTCAGCCCATGCACAAAAGCTTTTGATGCATTGTAAAGTGCCATGGACGGATCCGCGAGCGTGCCGGAAATAGAACCAATATTGATGATCGAGCCGCCGGGTTTCATCACTGGAATAAACGCCCGACACATGTTGAAGACGCCCTTCGCGTTGGTCCCCATCACCAGATCCCAATCTGCGTCGGTACTATCGGTAACCGTCTTCTCAACCTGAACACCTGCATTGTTTACAAGGATATGCAGGTTGGTCTTGATCGCCGCAATCTCGGCCACTGCCTGCGTATTGGTGACATCAAGCGTGTACCAAATCACTTCGCCTGGAAGATCGTCCGGCCGTTCGCCGCGGCCGCAGGTCGTGACGTTGGCCCCTTCGGCCACAAAGGCGTCAACGATGCCGCGCCCAATCCCTGACCCGCCTCCGGTAACGAATGCGTTCTTTTCAGCCAAGCGTCTCAATGCGCGATCATCACATGGCGCACGGACGTATAGGCGTCGAGCGCGTAGACCGACATGTCCGAGCCCGTTCCAGAACCCTTCATCGCAGCCCATGGCATTTCCGCCGTGGGCATTCCGTGGGTGTTGACCCAGGTCATGCCGTAGCGCAGGCGGGAGGTCATTCGCATCGCGGTCGACAAGTCCTCGGTCCAGACCGAGGAGGCCAGCCCATAGCGCGAGGCGTTGGCGAGCTGCAGCGCTTCCTCCGCGTCGGTGAAGCGGGACAGCGTGACGACAGGGCCGAAAATCTCCGACGTTGCGATCTCGGCATTGTTGTCGACGTTAGCCACAACGGTCGGCTGGTAGAAGAACCCGTCGCCCGCACCTTGCGCGCCGCCCACGGTGATCTCGGCCGCCGCGCGGGCGCGCTCGACAAAACCTGCGACACGGTCGCGCTGCGCTGCGCTGACAATCGGGCCCATCTCGGTCCCGTCGTCCTTGGGTCCGCCAATTTTTATCTGGCCTACTTGGTTGGACACAGCGGCAACCAGCTTGTCATAGAGCCCGGCCTGCACCATCACCCGCGTCGGCTGCGCGCAGTCTTGCCCCGCGTTGAAGTAGGAGCCGTAGCGGATGGTTTCCGCCACCGCGTCCACATCCGCGTCGTCGAACACGATGACCGGCGCCTTGCCGCCCAGCTCCAAATGCACATGGCGGATTTGGTTCGACGCCGCGCGCATCGCGGCCATGCCGGTGGCGGGGGAGCCGGTGATCGAGATCGCTTCCATAGCTGGGTCGTTGATCAGCGCGTCGCCGATGGATGCCCCGCGCCCGTGGACGACGTTGAACACGCCTTTGGGCAAGATGTCGTTTATCAGTTCCGCAAGCCGAAGCGTTGAAAGCGGCGTGATTTCTGAGGGTTTCAACACCATGGTGCAGCCAGCCGCCAAGGGCGCCGCGATCTTCCATGCGGCCATCATCAACGGGTAGTTCCACGGCGCGATCGACGCCACAGGGCCAACGGGGTCCTTGCGGATCATCGAGGTGTGGCCTTCGACATATTCACCGGTGGCCGAGCCCGTCATGGTGCGCGCAGCGCCCGCCATGAAACGGTAGGTGTCGATGGTCAAAGGCATCTCGTCATCGCGGGCGGAGGGCCAGGGCTTGCCCACGTCGAGGCTTTCAAGCTCTGCAAGCTCGTCCTGATTGGCCTCAATTGTGTTGGCAATTGCCAGAAGCATCGCGGCGCGTTCGCCCGGCGTGCTGCGCGAAAAGCTTTCAAACGCTTCGCTGGCGGCGGCTGTGGCGGCGCTCAGTTGCTCCGCGCTGGCCTCAGCCAGTTGTTTGATCTCCGCCCCTGTTGAGGGGTCCATGACGGCCAGCTTTTCGCCTGCGCCTTCTACGATCTCTCCGTTGATCAGCATGCCCGATCCTCCCCTAGAAATTCACCCGGTCGCCGCCCTTGAGCGCCAGCCGCTCCCGCGCTTCATCCGGCGTGGCGACGGTGCGGCCCAAAGCCTCCACGATGCCGCGGACCTTCTCGACCTGCTGGGCGTTGGATACGGCCAGCTCGCCCGCGCTGATGTAAAGGCTGTCCTCCAGCCCCACGCGCAGGTTGCCGCCCAGAAGCGCTGATTGCGTGGCCATCGGCATCTGGTGGCGGCCAGCACCCAGCACGGACCATTCGTAGTTTTCCGGCCCAAAAAGCTTGTCGGCCATGCGGTTGAGGTGCTGTAAATTCTCCAGCTCCGCCCCCGCGCCGCCAAGGATGCCCAAGATAAATTGGATAAAGAAAGGCGGCTTAATCAGGCCTTTGTCGAGGAAATATTTGACGTTGTAGAGGTGGCCCAGATCGTAGCATTCGAACTCAAACTTGGTGCCATGTTTCTGACCCAGATTGACCAGCGCGTATTCGATGGTCTCAAAGGTGTTTGGAAAGATGAAATCCTTGGTCATGCCCAAAAATTCGGGCTCCCAATCGAATTTCCAGTCGTTGTATTTCTCCAACAACGGGAAAATGCCGAAATTCATCGAGCCCATGTTGAGGGACGCCATTTCGGGCGCTGCATCCGTGGCGGCGCGCAATCGTTCCTCCATCGACATGCCAAGCCCCGCGCCGGTGGAGACGTTGATTACCACGTCTGTCGCTTGCTTGATGACGGGCAAGAACTGCTGAAACGTCTCTGATCGCGGGTCGGGCTTACCGGTTTCCGGGTCGCGCGCGTGCAGATGGACGATGGACGCGCCCGCTTCAGCGGCCTCGATGCTGGCGGTTGCGATCTCCGCCGGAGTGATCGGCAAATGCTCCGACATGGTGGGCGTGTGGATGCCGCCCGTAGGCGCGCATGTGATAATGACTGGTTTCATAGCTTCATTTGTTGAACTTGTGCGCTCAACCCTCCGTCCAAAACCCATAATTGCCCCGATGCATAACGCGCCTCGTCGCTGGCGAGCCAGTTGACAAGGTTTGCGATGTCTTCGGGCGTGCCATAGGTGCGCATTGGGTGCACATCGCGCACGGCCTGTTGCAGCGTTTCGATATTGCCGCCAGCGCCGCCAGAGCCGTCACCGTTGAAAAAACTCTGCAGCATCGGCGTGTCTATATAGCCGGGGCAAATAGCGTTGACGCGGATGCCCTCTGGGCCGTGATCGCAGGCCATCGCGCGGGTCAGCGCATGCACCGCGCCTTTTGTGGCGCAATAGGCAGCGAGGCCCGGATCCGCGATGAACCCGTCATAGGAGCCGAAATTGATCAAACTGGCAGAGCTGCCCGATTTGGCCGCTTCGCGCATCAGGGGCAGCGCGTATTTTGAGGTCAGAAAAGTGCCTGTTGCGTTGACCGCGAAGCTTTGGTTCCATTCCTCGAGGCTGGTCGCCTCGATGGTTTTCTCGATCTCGATGCCCGCAGCGTTGACCAGAATGTCGAGCTTGCCTTGATCCGCTTTGACCCGCTCCATCGCGGCGATGGCATCGGCCTCGGACGTGACGTCAAGCTTCACGAAAAGGCTGCCATCCGCGTCATGGGCGGAGAGCGAGCCTTCTGGCGTCAAATCTGCGGCATAGACCGTCGCGCCTTCGCGCCGGAAACGGGCGACAATCGCGCGCCCGATCCCGCCGCGCCCGCCTGTGACAAGCGCTGTTTTGCCCTCAAGCATCATGCATCACCTCCTTTCGGGTCGAGCCGGTAATGCCCGTCGGCTTCCGCCCAATCCATATGGTTGCGCACATATTGCTGAGACGCATCCGAGGGTGGGTTGTAATCCCAATGCTCGCCCGCGCCGGCTTCCATCGCGGCATGAAGCGCGCGGCGGGACTTTTGGGTTTTGATCACATCTCGGCGCAGCTTATCGCTGTCCCAGCGATCCGCCACTTCCGAAGCAAAGGCGCGAGCGGCCTCGACGTAGTCAGGGTTTTCTGACTGATTGACCTTTTCGAGCGGGTCAACCGACAGGTCATAAAGCTGCGGCGGGTCGATGTCGCAATGGATGTATTTCAGCGGCCCGCGCCGGATCATATAAACCGGGTAGGGGGTCATCTCCGCGCAGTACTCCCCGACCGCGACATCCTCCTCGCTGGTCTGCCCAAACGCCAGTGGAGCGAGGCTACGCCCGTCCACAGGCTCGCCGAACATGGTCTCATTCCCGCCTGCGAATTCGATCAAGGTTGGGAGCATATCAACAAGCGAGCAAGCGTTTGGAACGCTGCCTTGCGCGACGCCGGGCCCGGCCATAACCAACGGAATGCGGGCGGAGTGCTCGAAGAAGTTCATCTTAAACCAGAGGCCCCGTTCCCCCAGCATGTCGCCGTGGTCGGCTGTGATGATGATGATCGTGTTATCGATCTCGCCCGTCTCTTCCAATGTCGCGACCAGCTCCCCGATTTTGCTGTCGAAATAGCTGACGTTGGCCAGATAGGCGCGTCGCGCGCGGCGGACTTCCTCGTCGGTCAGAGGAATGTAGGAGGCCTCGATCCCGTCCATCACGCGGCGCGCAAACGGGTCCTGATCCTCCAGGGCCGGCACATAGGCCGGCATGTCCACATCGTCATCGGTATAGAGGTTCCACCATTCTGGTCGCGCGACGTAGGGGTCATGCGGATGTATAAAACTCGCAACCAAAGCGAAGGGCGTCTCGTCGCCGCCGGAGCGGTTGCGTGCCCTGTCGATCAGCCAGCGCCGCGCGGCAAATCCGACCTCATCGTCGTAGTCGATCTGATAGGTCGCAATCGCTTCGCCGCTGTCTTTGACGGTCTGCATGTTGTGATACCACTTGTCGATCCGCTCATCCGCGGCTTCCCAATCGGGGGTCCAGGCGAAATCGGCAGGGTAAATGTCAGTGGTGACACGGTCCTGAAATCCGTGTTTCTGGTCGGGGCCCACGAAATGCATCTTGCCTGACAGACAGGTTCGATAGCCGAGTGCCTTTAAATAATGCGCGAATGTCGGGATCGAGGCTTTGAATTCAGAGGCGTTGTCGTAAGCCGCGATCCGGCTGATATGCTGCCCCGACATGAACGCAAAGCGGGACGGCGCGCAGAGCGGTGAATTGCAATAGGCCGCGTCAAAGCGCATCCCGCGCGCGCCCAACGCGTCCATATGCGGGGTTTTGACGGTTTTATGGCCATAAGCCCCGGTGAAATGCGGGGCAAGTTGGTCAGCCATGATGACGACGATATTTGGTTGGGTCATGTCTTTATCCTTTGAAGAGCGTAGAGTGCGGGCTTCAAAGGGGCCGGGGTGGCGGCTGGTAATGCATCACTTTGTGGTGGCCTGGGATCATTCACCAGTCTGAGCATAGGCATCGAGCACAAGTCCATGAAAATGATGCACAGCATGTTCCGATTTGCCGGAGCCGTCCGGGTCATGCACGATCCGGCCTTGGCTGAAGGCGGGCGTGTTCATGCCGCGCTGTACGCTTTCCACGAGGCCTATGTCCTCGACCTGCAAGACCTCATCGAGGTAGCGGATCGCGTCCTGCTCCATTGCGTCGGGTTCGGGAGTTTCGAGGAAAAAGTCGTAGGTTTCCAAAGTCCGGTCAGGCCCTATGGGGATGACATTGAGCACGATCATCGAGGACCGTCCGGGATAGCGCATGAGGCATGTCGTGGGCCAAAGCCACCACACCGCATGCGTTTTGACTGTGGCGTTTGAAACGTCATACGCCGAGTTCGCGGATCCGCCCGCGTCAGCCATATGGCTGGAGTACATCCCATGTGTCGTCACCTTGTAGGTGTCCATATCCACAAGGTCACAGAAGTCCTTATGCGCGGTTGGGCAATGGTAGCATTCCAGAAAGTTGTCGACGATGTTCTTCCAATTCGACTTGATGTCATAGGTCAGCCGGTGCCCAAAAGTCAGGCTGTCTACATCTGGCGCCCAATGCCGAAGTTCAGTTTCCAAATTGCCAGATTGCTGGGCCAGCGACGGGGCTTCGCGGGCAAGGTTAACGAACACAAAGCCGCAAAACTCCTCGACCTGAACCTCGTCCAAGCAGATATCTCCCAGCGCAAAGTCTTCCAGGTGCTCAGTATGCGGGGCGCGCGCCAATTGGCCGTCGAGCTTGTAGACCCAGGCATGATAGGGGCACATTATCCGCGTCGTGATGCCCTCGCCTGACAAAAGTTCATGGGCCCGATGTTTGCAGACATTGTAAAAAGCGCGCAAAACGCCGGTCTGATCCCGCACGACAGCAATCGGTTGCCCCGCAATCTCGACCGTTACAAATGAGCCGGGGTCGCGCGTCTTTTCGACATGACACACCCATTGCCAGCTGCGCGACAAAATCTTCTTTGCATCGGCATCGAACCAGTGTGGCTCCGTGTAGGCGTCAGCCTTTAGCGATTTTGAACGCGCCGGATTGGCGTGATAGCCTGCCGCAATGCTCGCAGAATCCGTCATGGCAATCCTCCCAACCTTGCCATACCATAAGCGTGCCCTTCGCAGGGGTTGTACTTTTTTCGCCAGAATTTCATGTTTTTTCGCCAAAACTTCACTAGGCTTTCTTTGCGTTGGTCTCTGATTGGGACGCATTTCACGATGACATGGCACTTCTCGGGTGTGATAAGTCCCACTGACAGGACCTAAGAGTGCTTTGGGAGGCAATATGAGCGACCACGTTATCCTGCTTGGCACAAAGGGCGGCCCGGCAATCCGGCCCGGATCGACTATGCCGACATCCAGTTTTGTGCTGCTCGCTGATGAGCCCATTGTCGTAGATTGCGGGCTAGGTGTGACGCGTGCGCTCACAGATCAAGGATTTGCGCTTGAGAACCTTTCGGTCATCTTCATTACGCATTTGCATTCAGACCATTATTTAGAACTGGGCCCGCTCCTTCATACGGCTTGGACTGCCGGTTTAAGCTCCGAAGTCGAGATTTGGGGTCCTCGCGGGCTCGCGCGTTACTGGGACAATTTTCTGCTCTCAATGCAGGACGATATCGAACTGAGGATTGCAGACGAAGGACGCGTTGATTTTCGCAACTTGATAACCTTGCGCGTTTTGGATGAGGGCGAAGTGACACGTATTGGTCAGGTCGATGTCAAAGCTTTGCGTGTAGACCATCCGCCGCTCACCGATTGCTTCGCGTTGTCCTTCGCTACAGAAGAAAAACGCGTAGTGTTCTCGGCAGATACAGCTTTTTTCCCGCCGCTGGCAGATTTTGCAAAAGGCGCGGATTTGCTGATCCACGAGGCGATGTTGGGTGAAGCTCTCGAAGCCTTGGTCAAACGCGCCGCCAACGGCGATGATCGCTTGATGAAACACCTGAAACGATCCCATACATTGGCATCCGATGCCGCGCGCCTGGCAACTCAAGCCCAAGTTGGAGCGCTTGCGCTCCATCATTTGCTACCCTCCGACGACCCGACTTTTACGCCCAAGGATTGGGCGGAAGCAGTCAATCCCCATTGGGACGGCGATTTTTATCTTGGATCTGATGGTTTGAAGATTACTCTTTAAGACGTTCCAGAAGCCCTACGACGGCGTCGTCAAAACGGCTCAAATCTCCATCGGCGCGGGCTGCCAAGTGCGCGCCTTCCAACAAAGCCAAGACGGCGCGTGCCTCGTTTGCTGCGGGTGTGTTCAAAACCACCGTTCCGTCTTTCGCGCCCAATACCACGCTCGTTTCGATCCAACTCGCCATCATTTCGCGGAACATTTTTATCTGCGTGCGTACAGCAGGGGTTAAGCTCTCGACGCTCGAGGTGAAAGAAACGCACAGACAGAGCGTGCTGCCATCGTGCAACGCCGTGCGGTACAATGTCGTAAGCGCGCGTATCCGCGCGGCGCCTGTCGGATGCTCCGCGTTAATGTCTGCTAATAAAGTACTAAACCGTGCCCGGTAGCGCGTCATAAGTGCGTCTGACAGATCGGCCTTAGTCGGAAAATGATAGTGTATCGAAGCTTTGCGGATACCAATCGCGGATGCCAGATCCGCATAGCTGAACGCGTCGAAACCACGGCTCCGCACCGCGCGCTCCGCCAGATCAAGCAACTCGGTTCTGGTGTCTTTAGGCATCATGAACTCCCGGTTGAGACACGGAAGTAAGTCGTGCTCGTGCATGCTCAGCCGCTTCGAGCGCCCCTTCCAAAAAGCCGCCAAATTCGGGCGCAAACTCACTTCCAGCGAAATGGAGGCGTCCGCGCCATAGGCCTTCTAAGCTAGGCGGCATGCCATAGCGCGGGTGCGACAAGAGTGGTTTTTGATCGGCGTTACATGCCGTGAATGGGTCGCGCGCCCAGTCCTTGAGATGGATGGTCAAGGGGTTGGCCGCTTTAGGTCCGAAAAGCCGCTCCAATTGCCTGGTCGTCTGCGCGCGCAAGTCATCTGCGTCTAGACGATACTCTGGCGGCACACCGACAAACCCAAACAAGGCGTAAGGTGGTCCCCGAAATGGGCTCGCGTCATGTATCTCAACCATCGGGCCAGTACGGCTCATTGCGTCCCCTGATAGGCCGTCGGTGCGCCAAAACGGGGTGTCATAGACAGCAATAATTTTGGCTTGCCCGGCCATCCAGGTCGGTATCGCCTCAAGTGCTTGTAACGCATTGTCGGGCAGCGCTGGGGTGAACTCAATCTGGGCGGCAAGGCGCGGGGGCAGGGCGAGAACGACTTGATTTGCTTTGATCTGCTCACTATCAACCAGACGCGCCGAGATCGAAGTCGTACCAAAGTTGAGCGCTTCAACTTGGGAAGAGAGCCGTGTGATGCCCTGAGGCAGTTTATCGAACAGGGTTCGGGTCAAGCTGCTAATCCCGCCTTCTAACCGATAAGAGCCTTGCATCGATGCAATTCCACGACCGCGTTGGACTTGACCGCGCTCATCCTCAAAAACCAAATCGCCCTGCGCGTATTGCCCAAAAACCTCCAGCCCCAACCGGTCGGTCAGCTTCGCCATCCGAGGTTGTCCCGGCCAAAACCAGGCCGGTCCCAAGTCAAAACATGCGCCGTCGATCTCTTCACTCAAGACCCGGCCACCCGGTCTCAAACGGGCGTCCAAAAGCGCAATGTCGCGGCCGTCGCGTACAAGTTGTTCGGCCAGGCTCAACCCGGCCAGCCCGGCGCCTATGATCAATACATCTGTATCTGACATGCTCTTAACGCCAGCGCCTTATACCTTTGGCGCTTTTGCGAAGGGCAGGTGGCCTGATTTGATCCAGATTTTGGCCCCTCCCGCAGCGCCTGTTGCGTGCAACCCGGACCCCTCCGGCAAACGCATCCATGCGCCTTTGCTCAGCCGGTCGGCCCCAACTTCGATCGCCCCATCAATGACCAAAACTTCAAGTCCCGCTCGTTCGCCAATTTTGAGAACCGCTCCCGCGTCCAAATGGCTATAGCTCACCCGTTCGCGTGCATCTTCATGCAACGTCGCTGTTGCGACGCCATCCACGGGCGCTGCAAGCTCGTCCGCCATGCTCTTTCTGAACTGCGTGCGATCCTCCATGTCGAACTGCCAGAGCTTGACGAAGATCGTACACCCTTGATCTGAGCCCGGTGTATGCGATGAGGTCGGCGGGTTGCGCACATAGGTTCCTTTCGGAAAGTCGCCATGCTCGTCCTGAAAGACGCCGTCCAAAACAATGAACTCCTCCCCCCCGGTATGCGTATGTGCTGAGAAATGGCTGCCCGGCGCATAACGAACGATCGATGTGGCGCGCGCCACTTCACCCCCGATGCGATCCAACATACGTCGGTCCACGCCCTTCATTGGGGAGGGTTGCCAATTGAGCGTTTCTGAATCGATAAGAACGGGTTTCGAAAAATCTGCGTTTAGTTCCATCGTTTTTTTGTTCCTTGAGCATCACTTAGAACTACCTACCAGTAGGTAGATAAACCAGTCAATCACGTTTGGGTGCGCAATACAGGCTTTGGTGAGATCGCCGCGATAAGTCCTAAAGTGTCAGTGTACGAAGAAAGCGCCGTTGCTGTTCAAACTGTTCCGGCAAAACCACGCCGCGCCGGGCGTCGAAGCGGCCAGTGTAAGAACCGCTAAAGAGCGCTTTCTTATTTGCAAAGGCACTAAGATCGAGATTGCGCGCGAAGCTGTGACCCAACCCAGAGACTCTGAACCCAGGTGCTGCATCGGAAGGTTCCAGATACCCTTCGATCAATAGCCGCTTGAGCGGACCAGCGGCGCCTGTGAAGCGCGCGTTCTCAAAGCTGGTTGCAACAAACCTGCCTGCGCCCGGATCAAACCGACCAAGCGCGCTAACAAATGAGCCATCGGCCACACGACCAATATTTTGTCCGGTCACTCGAGTAGGCCCGACATAGCTCGCGCGGATCTCTCGCGAAACATCGCCCGAAATCAGATCGCGTGTGTCGCGCGCCGGGCTTAACCGGGTCGCAATCACGCGCGTGCCTTGCCATAGGCCCGATACGGCCACGCGTGTTCCGGTCGGGTATCGCGCGCCTTTCGTCTGAAGGCGGACTTCGACGCCATTCACCGAGAAGCGGCGCCCATCTTTTGACAGATCGGCTATGCGACCAACGAGCGGGTGCGTTATGTGTACGCGGCGGGCGACTCGCGCCTCCGCCGGTCCAGCGGCCTCAATCGTAACGCTATCTCCTAGAGCGAGGCTGTCTTTGCTCAGAACGCCGGATGCATCCGAATAGACGGTGTTCGCATCAAAGCGGAACTGGCTTCCGCCGACAGAAAGCGCATTCAATTCGGTTACAAGGCCAACAATGCCCGTGCCACCAATGCCGCCCTCTGCGTCCGGTTTGCTTGACTGGGCATAGCCCAGATGAGGCAAAACAAGACCCGAGGCGCAGAAGGTCAGAAAGCCGCGCCGGCCCAATGTGTCGCTTGAAGCGCGTGGTGTTCTAGCTTTCTTCACGTTCGTCCTCTTTGTAAAAGAACAGACCATATCTGAACCGTTGGGTCGCGGCGGGCGATGTCTTGTCAGTGTCTTGCCGTTGACTTGCTAGAGCGTTGATCTCGCTCAGAGCGTCAAGTCCGATTTCGCGTGCGCGCTCCTCGATCTGGGCAATCGATTCTTCGCTCAAATTATTATAGAAGACAGCGCGCTCCAAATGGGTCGGGTCGGGGTCAATCAGGTTCTCAACGGCGGCATTCATATGATCGCCCAGATTGGCGGCGAAGAAATGCAGCTTTTGATCTGCATCATCTGAGCCGATCAAGCCGTCTGCCAATAGCGTCACCTCCCCGTCCGATACCGATACCGCGCCCTGTCGCGTCAACTCATCAAGCACCGCACGCGGGCGTATGTCGCGGCTCACGGATTGAACCAAAGCATCGAAACTTGGAATCGCATTGCTAGAGCTTTGTCGTGGCAGCGTACGTAGGGCACCGGCTTCGTCGCGATAGTCGTCATGCGACATCCATCGGCCGATAACGGTGCTCAGGATCGACACGCGCTTTCCGGGATCTGGACCTTCTTGCGGGTCCATCTCACGAAATGTCTTTACGTCGCGCCGGTGCACCCCCGTCAAAATACTGATCCGACTGTCTGTTGCCTCGCTTCCAAGTTCAGAAATAGCAACGTCGACATAAGACTGCTTCACGATCCGGTAGAAGGTGGGGGCGGTCACTCCCCTTGAAATTAACGCGCGCAACAGCGGCTTGAGAAGCCGCCTAACGGCTCGCTCAAACGTCGTTGCTTTGGTAAAATTTTCTGCGTCACTCATAGGCTCAACTAATCACAGCGTGTGCAATCATTCCACAAAACCATGGCCAAATTTTGAAATCTGGCCGTTTTGTCGCAATCCTATCGTTCTGGAAGAGTTTGCAAGATTTTCGCAACCTGCCTCAAAACTGTGCGACACGAGTTGCCTAAATTTTGATCATTAATTGATTTTTTAGGCAATGCGCTGAGCAAAGCGCTGCATCCCGGCAATGAATCGCTCTCTCACGCTGGAAATAAGCAGCTCGGTCGGTCGTAGTGTCCGAGCGTTTCGAGGTACCAAACGCCGCGCGACGGAGTATCCTGGCAGATTTTTCCCGCCGCGCGACCACAACAACTTAGTTGCGAGCCCTGCATACATATGAATGGGCGCGGGCAAAAGCGCTGCTTTTTTGCCCGGGGTCGCGACGTCAACGGGGACCAAAACATGGCTCATACAACAAAACTGACTTCCCTTGCTGCCTCTGCTCTACTTGCAAGCACCGCGCTGGCCGCGGCTCAATGCGCTGACCCGGTTAAAATCGGCGTCCTGCACTCGCTGTCGGGCACAATGGCGATCTCTGAAACAACGCTGAAAGACACGATGCTGATGCTCGTCGAGCAGCAAAATGCCAAAGGTGGCGTTTTGGGCTGCGAAATCGAAGCTGTCGTCGTCGATCCAGCCTCCGACTGGCCGCTCTTTGCTGAGAAAGCACGCGAGCTGCTGACCGTGTCCGAAGTTGACGTGATCTTCGGCTCCTGGACTTCTGTGTCGCGCAAATCCGCGCTGCCCGTCTTGGAAGAACTCAACGGCCTGATGTTCTACCCTGTCCAGTATGAGGGCGAAGAAAGCTCTAAAAACGTGTTCTACACGGGCGCTGCCCCCAACCAGCAGGCCATCCCTGCCGTAGATTACTTCCTTGAAGAACTAGGCGTCGAGAAATTCGCGCTCTTGGGCACTGACTACGTCTACCCGCGCACCACGAACAACATCCTGGAGCAGTACCTGCAAGACAAAGGCATCGCCAAGGAAGACATCTTCGTCAACTACACGCCGTTTGGTCATTCTGACTGGGCGACAATCGTGGGCGACGTCGTTGCCTTGGGCGAAGACGGCAAGCAGGTCGGCGTGATCTCGACCATCAACGGCGACGCCAACATCGGCTTCTACAAAGAGCTCGCAGCGGCTGACATCTCCGCCGACGATATCCCGGTTGTGGCATTCTCTGTAGGCGAGGAAGAGCTTTCCGGCCTCGACACGTCGAACCTCGTTGGCCACCTCGCAGCTTGGAACTACTTCCAATCCGCAGACACCCCTGCAAACGCCGAGTTTATCGCCGCTTGGAAAGCCTTCGCGGGTGAAGAGCGTGTGACCAACGACCCAATGGAAGCCCACTATATCGGTTTCAACATGTGGGTGAACGCGGTTGAAGCGGCAGGCACCACAGACGTGGATGCGGTTCGCACCGCGATGTACGGCCAGGAGTTCCCGAACCTGACAGGTGGTACCTCGGTTATGTTGCCAAACCACCACCTCGCTAAGCCGGTGCTGATTGGTGAAATCACAGCCGAAGGCCAGTTCGACATCATCTCCCAAACCACTGAAGTGCCGGGCGATGCATGGACCGACTTCCTGCCAGCCTCCAAAGTGCTCGTCTCCGACTGGAAAGAGCTCGGCTGCGGAATGTACAACACCGAGACCAAGACCTGCGTTCAGTTGACCTCGAACTACTAAGCGCAAGCTTCCTCGCGCGGAGCCGCTCCTCCCGGCGGCTCCGCGCATCCAATTTCTGCCTCTGCCCGAAAGTCCGATCTCATGCGCCGCATCTTCCTTGCCGTTGCCATTCTGCTTGGCACCGCTCTCGCCGCGCCCGCGCAGACTGTGCAGGAAATCCTTCAGACCCACGCGGATGAAGTCGCAAAACCGTCCCGCAAATCCGTCGGTGTCGTTCTTGAAGACTTGATCGCATCCGGCTTGCCGCAAGTACCGGTCTTTCTAGAAGCCTGGAGCGCGAAAAACATCTGGCAAAGTCCCGAGGGCACCTTCTTCTTTGCCAACAAATCTGGCGACACGCTCGCGCTGAGCGATATCGATACGGGCGCCGAAAGCAGCGCGCCGGATGATGGGTTCAAGCAGCTCAAACCCAATGGGGGCGTGCGCCGCGTCATCGGTACCGCTCTTGTGCAATTCCAGCTCTCCGACCCTGACCCCGCACGCCGTGCCGATGCGCTAACGTCTATTTCGCGCAAGCCAGAGGCATCCCAGCTTACCCCGCTTCTTGCCTCCATCGAGGGTGACCCAGACCCGGACCTCAAGGCCCGCAAGATACAGCTGGCCAATTTCCTTTCCGCCCGTTTCGCAGAGGCACCCGATGATCGCATCGCGGCTATCGAAAGCCTATCGAAAGACACCTCCGTCGAAGCGCGCAGCGTGTTGAACCAAATCCTGACGGTAAAGTCCGGCGTGGCCAAAGAGCTGCCCGACGTCAACATCGCCCGCACGATCGACCCAACCGAAACACCGAACGTCTTCTACGCGCAATTGGTCGAGGCAGAGCTTGCGCCGCCTGTGACCCCGCCCGCAGCAATCCGCGCAGCGTTGGAACAAAATATCGCGGACGGCCGTGTCGCTGACATTCCCGTGGCGCAGCTCAGTACGCAAGACGAACGCAACCGCGCTTACGCCCGCCTCGCAAAAGACGGGCAGGTCCCGCAACTGGTGACGCAGGTTTACCGCGACGCGGCCCTGTCAGAACATGTTTTTTACGAGGTCTATGACGAGACCGACGCTGATATTACTGCCGCCGCCGAGACCGCGCTCGCCTCCGTCGAAACGCGCGTCGGCTACGCCCAAACAGTCGATCTGGCGCTTGATGGCCTTTCGCTTGCCTCCATCTACTTCCTAGCGGCCATCGGCCTTGCCATCACCTTTGGCGTCATGGGGGTCATCAACATGGCGCATGGCGAGTTTATCATGATGGGCGCCTATACCGGCTACGTCGTGCAGCTCTTCATCCCAGATTACACGATCTCGATCCTCGTGGCGCTTCCGCTGGCCTTCGCCATCACCTTCGGGGCAGGGGTCACGATGGAGCGGCTGGTGATCCGGCACCTCTACCACCGCCCGTTGGAAACCTTGCTGGCCACGTTCGGCATCTCCATCGCGCTGCAGCAGCTGGCTAAAAACATCTTCGGCACGCAGGCCCGCCCGCTGACATCGCCCGAATGGCTCGACGGGGCGCTGGTCTTCTCCGATGTGATCCAGATCAGTTACATCCGCATCGCGATCTTCGTGCTGGCGCTTCTGTTTTTGGCCCTGATCCTGTTCGTGCTGAAACGCACTAGGCTGGGTCTTGAGGTGCGTGCGGTGACGCAAAACCCTGGCATGGCGGCCTCCATGGGGATCAACCCTGACCGTATCAACATGATGACCTTCGGGCTGGGTTCCGGCATTGCGGGCATCGCGGGCGTGGCCATTGGGCTTTATGCGAAAGTGACCTCGGAAATGGGGTCAGACTACATCGTGCAAAGCTTCATGACTGTGGTCGTCGGCGGCGTCGGCAACGTTTGGGGTACGCTCGCAGGCGCGTCGATGATCGGCTTCCTGCAAAAGGGGATCGAATGGCTGAACCCGTCCAACACGCTGGCGGCGCAAACCTATATGATCCTCTTCATCATCCTCTTCATTCAATTCCGGCCCAAGGGCATCGTCGCCCTCAAAGGCCGCGCGGCGGCGGATTGATCTCATGAGAAAAACATTCCTCGCCCAAAACCCGTCTGTCTTGTGGTTCATGGCTGCCTTGGCCCTGTTCACCATCATGGTCACACTGATGTCGGAGGCCACGGGCGTTGGCCTGATCTCCACCTCCTTTGTCAAAACGCTGGGCAAGACGCTGTGCCTCTGCCTGATCGCGCTCGCCATGGATGTGGTCTGGGGCTATTGCGGCATCCTGAGCCTCGGCCATTTCGCCTTCTTTGGCATTGGCGGCTATGCCATTGGGATGTGGCTAATGTATGCGCGAACCGAAGCGATCATCCTGCCCAACCTTGCGGCCCAGACCATCCCGCCCACGCCGCAAGAGGTGTCTGACGCCATCGGCAACCAAATCTTCGGCGTCGTCGGCTCGTCCGAATTCCCGCTGCTTTGGGCCTTTGCCGACAACCTCTATATCCAGCTTTTGATGGTCGTCCTCGTCCCCGGTCTGCTCGCGTTGGTCTTCGGCTGGCTCGCCTTCCGGTCCCGTGTCACCGGCGTCTACCTGTCGATCCTGACGCAGGCCATGACGCTGGCCCTGTCGTTGTACCTGTTCCAGAACGACAGCGGATTGCGCGGCAACAACGGCCTGTCCGGCCTGCAAAACATCCCCGGGTTCGAGGCCACGCCGCAGGCCACGATCTCCATCCTGTTCTTCATCGCCTCGGCCATGGCGCTCGCCTTGGGCTATTTGTTCTTCGCCTGGGTGATCTCCGGCAAGATGGGCAGCGTGGTGCAGGGCATTCGTGACAACGAAGCCCGCGTGCGGTTCCTGGGCTACCATGTCGAAAGCTATAAGCTGTTCATCTTTACGGTCACCGCCATCGTCTCCGGCATCGCCGGCGCGCTTTACTACCCTCAGGCGGGCATCATCAACCCCGGTGAAATCGCGCCAATCGCCTCGATCTATCTCGCGGTCTGGGTTGCCATTGGTGGGCGCGGCAGGCTCTACGGCGCGGTCATTGGCGCGGCTTTTGTGTCGCTTGTTTCGAGCTGGTTCACCGGCGGCGGCGCGCCAGACATCAACTTGGGCTTCTACACGATCCAGTGGACCGATTGGTGGCTGGTGCTGTTGGGCTTCTCCTTCGTCGCGGTCACGCTGTTCTTCCCCAAAGGCATCGGCGGGCTGTTTGACTATCTGGTGAGGAAGCCGTCATGAGCATGCTCTTGGAGGTCTCCGGCGTGACCGTCAGCTTCGACGGGTTCCGCGCGATAAACAACCTGTCGATCAACTTCGCGGAGGCAGAGCTGCGCGCCATCATCGGCCCTAACGGCGCGGGCAAGACCACCTTTATGGATATCGTCACCGGCAAGACCAAACCGGATGAGGGCAGCGTGATCTGGGGGGAGAAAAACATGTCCCTCTTGGGCATGTCCGAAAGCCAGATCGCCATGGAAGGCATCGGGCGCAAATTCCAAAAGCCCACCGTGTTTGAGGCGCAGACCGTGCGTCAAAACCTCGCCATGGCTCTGAAAAACCCGCGCGGGCCGTTCACGGTGTTGATGCACAAGAAAACCAAATCGAACGCCGAGCGGATCGAAACCATCGCCGCAGAAATTGGCCTGCTCGACAGTCTCACCCGCACCGCAGGCGAGCTGAGCCACGGCCAAAAACAATGGCTGGAGATAGGGATGCTTCTGGCCCAAGACCCGCGCCTGTTGCTCGTCGATGAGCCCGCCGCGGGCATGACAGTCGAAGAACGCGAAAAGACCACCGATATTCTGAAACGCGCGGCGGAAACCCGCGCCGTGGTGGTGGTGGAACATGACATGGAATTCGTCCGCCGGCTCGATTGCAAGGTCACTGTGCTGCATGAAGGATCGGTGCTGGCAGAGGGCAGCCTCGATCACGTGACCAGCGACCAAACCGTCATCGACGTCTATCTGGGGCGCGGCCATGTTTGATGTGCAAGACCTGACGCTGCATTACGGGCAGAGCCAAATCCTGTACGACATCACGTTTAGCGCCCAGCAGGGCGCAATCACGGCGGTGATGGGCAACAACGGGGTCGGCAAGACCAGCCTGCTCAAAGCGATTGCGGGCCGTCATCCGGCATCTGGCGGCAGCATGCAGCTTTCCGGCGCATTGCTGGGGCAAAACACCGCAGTTTCAGCCGCCCGCGCGGGCATCGCCTACGTGCCGCAGGGCCGGGAGGTCTTCCCGATGATGAGCGTGCTCGAAAATCTGGAAACCGGTTTTGCTTGCTTGCCAAAAGATCAGCACAGCATCCCAAACGAGATTTTCGACCTCTTCCCGGTGCTGCGCGACATGAAAACGCGCCGCGGCGGTGACCTGTCGGGCGGCCAGCAACAGCAGCTTGCCATCGCCCGCGCGCTGATCACCCGGCCCAAGGCTCTGCTGCTGGATGAGCCGACCGAGGGCATCCAGCCCAATGTCATTGAAATGATCGGCGACGCATTGCGCCACCTGCGCGAACAGGGCGATATGGCGATCATTCTGGTTGAACAAAACGCCGATTTTGCCTTCGCTTTGGGCGACACATTTGTGCTGATGGAAGGCGGGCGCGTCAAGCGCCGTGTCGAGAAGGCCGACTACACTAAGTCAGAGCTGGTTGAGGACCTCGCGCTTTAATTTGACAAACACGCGCAATTGCGCACGATATTGCCCCAGTATTTGAAAAGTTTGTTTTAAGACGACTGGGGTACGGAAATGCGTTTTTTCGACCGCAATGCGATGCGGGTGCCAGATATATTCGCCTCCAAACAGATGGAGGACGCACAACAGCGAGTTCGCGATTTCCTTTTGCAAACCGAGGAAAAGGGTCAGACGCGCCGCGTCCCGTCTTCCGAATGGCTTGCGCGCGACCCAAGCTGTCGCGAACAAATGGCAAAGAATTTTGTCCATAGCTGCGCGTATTGCGAACGTTCTGCCACCGACAGTTGGGCGGATGTTGATGTCGGGGTTGTTTCGCGCCACCGGCCGGACTCTCTGGCGCAGGATGAAGAGGGTAACACTGATTTCCTGTCTTACGTCTGGCACATGTATACTTGGGAAAACACGCTTTGGGTCTGCACCAATTGCATCCGCCGGAAGGGCAACCGGTTTTACATCGAGGGAAAACGCGGCACGCCGTCCGAACCCATCAATAAGCTGCGCGAACAAGAGCGCGAGCTCATCATGGACCCGTGTTGGCACAACGCCAGCGAGCATCTCTACTTCACGCTTGACGGGCAAGCGCATTGGAAAACCCCGCAAGGCCAGGCGACTATTGAGGTCTTGGGGCTAAACGAACGCGACCTGATTGAGGCGCGCCGGTGGGATGTCGAGGCGGTGCTGGCTCATCTCAACAACCGCGGTGGTGCAAAAAGCGCCGGAGTAAGGGTCATAGATACGGGCGCCGCCGTGCCTGACGATCGGTTCATCATTTCGACGAAGAAGGCTGATGACACCCCCTTCAATCTCAACAGTTTGAACAGACCATCTTACGAATTGGATATTACGCATGCCGGCGCTGTCACCAGCGCTTTGCTTGAATATACCCGCCGCAACGGATCGAACGTGTTCGATATCAAAATGCTGTTTGAGTTGTTGTTCGAATTTGACCCTGTTCGACGCGATAACTTCGTAAATCAGGCCTTTGCCGAAGCTGAAGGTCAGCGCCTCGAGGCAGCCCCCGACCCGTCGCCTTTGACCCCTGTTCCACCTGCGCCGGCCCAGAAAGCGACACGCCCCAAAGCCAAATCATCGGCCGCGCCCGACATGGAACGCCCGTTTCAAAGCCAAGCGCTCTCGCGCGTTTCAATCGAGAATTTCAAGGCGCTAAAGGAGATAAATTTCAAGCTGCCCGATGTGGTCGAAGATATCGAGCAGGCCCCCTGTATGCTGCTTTTGGGTGAAAACGCCACCGGCAAGTCCTCCGTCCTTGAGGCGATGATCCTCGCCATGATCGGGACTGAGCAGTCCGAAAAACTCGATCGCCTGCTCAAGGATGAGGAGTTGACGCCCGCCGATCTGATCCACCGTCCAGATCCGTCGAACTGGGACGCAACGGCGCCCGGCATGAACGTCCGCCTCGATTTCCTCGATAGTCCGGATCACGTTGAGCTGTTCGCGGCGCGCGGGGACAAGACCTTTTCGGGAACGGACAGTTCCGCCAAAGTGATCCTCGCCTATGGCCCACGTCGCTTCTTCACGTCCAAGCGAAGCCGCAGCCTGCGGGCGCCTGCGCACCGGGTCAAATCGATGTTCGACCCGATGGACGTGATCGCCAACCCCATTCACTGGTTGTCGCGGCTCAACAGGGCGGAATTTGAAACAGCGGCCCGCACCCTGCGTTTCGTATTGATGCTCGACGAAGAGGACGAGTTTGAACGCGACGACAGCGATCTTGATCGCGGGCAAATCTTCATCACCCGGTTCGGGCAGCGCACGGCGCTCAAATACCTTTCGGTGGGCTACAAATCCGTGCTTGCCATGGCGTGCGACGTGATCCGTGAGCTTTTGCACTACTACGACAATCTCGAACGCGCACAGGCCGTCGTGTTCATCGACGAGATCGAAACCCACCTGCATCCCCGCTGGAAAATGCAAATCATGCAGCTTTTGCGCCGCGCCTTCCCGCAGGTGCAGTTCATCGTCACCACCCACGACCCGCTCTGTTTGCAAGGCATGTATAACGGCGAGGTGTTCGTCTTGCAGCGCAGCGCGGAAGACGCACGTGTCGAGACGGTCAAAGACCTACCGTCTATCCGGGGCATGCGGGCAGAACAGATCCTGACGTCCGAGTTTTTCGGACTGGGTTCAACCGACCCTGAAACCGATGCCAAGCTCGAACGCTACAACCGCCTTGCGGCCCGGCTTGAAGATCTCGACGCGACTGAGCGGGCCGAGATGGGAGAGCTCAGCAAAGCGTTGAATGAGAATATGGTGATTGGCTCAACCCTGGCCGAACAGGCCTATGCGGCGGCCGTGCAAGAACAGGCAGAGAAAACAAAAGTCGCGCCGCTCCAAGCCACAAAACCGCAGCGGGAGGCCCTAAAATCGAGGTTCGGCTCGCTGTTTGAACGCCCGGGTTCCTCATGATCCAGATCGAACGCGACCCAACCCCCGCCGAGCTTGACCCCAACAAACCCAACAGCCTAGGGCAGCGCGAACTTAACCGGCTAGAGAGCAAGCTCGCCAATGGTGAGGTGCTCACATCCGACGATTTCCGGGCCTATGGTCACGACAATGTCCGCGCAGCGCTGCGCGACATGTTCAACGGAAAATGCGCCTATTGTGAACGCCTTGCCTCAGGCGGGGAAGACGGTGATATCGAGCATTATCGCCCCAAAAAAGGCGTCAGCGAGGCCGATGATGTCGGCGTTGTGCATGAGGGGTATTGGTGGCTCGCTATGGATTGGCTCAACCTTGTGCTGTCTTGCAAACATTGCAACCAATGGCGGTCCAAACAGGTCGAGATTCCTGACGACGTGATCACGATTGAGCAGCTCGAGGCATTCTTTCTCAATGACCCGCGCGCCACAGGCTCGGGCAAGCAAAACTCCTTCCCGACGCAAGACAATGTCTGGGTGACAACACGCGGTGACGTGTCACCGGAAAAGCCCCTGATCCTGGACCCCAGCAACGCGACGATCGATCCGGAAGACCATCTCGATTGGGTCATTTTCGAAGGCGCCTCCACCGTGAGGCCGAAAAATGGCAGCGAAGCTGGGGAGGCGACGCGCAAAATACTTGGCCTGAACCGCCGCTGGCTAGAAGAGGAACGCCGGGCAAAGATCGCTTTGATGCAGATGCAACGCAACCGGATCATCGAGAGGATGCAAAAATGGCTGGATACGGATGATCCCGGTCGGAAGGCAGATTTGGCCGACGACATCGACGACCGTATCGAGGACCTTTGGGTTTTTACCAACCCCAACCAGCCTTTCATTGGGCTCGCTCGCGCCTTCATCCGAAAACTTCAGATCGAGGTCGCGGAACTTCAGGATGCGACGCCCGATTAATCCGCTGAGGCCAGGTTATGCGCCCCGCATCGCCTGCCCTTCGGTATCGAAGAAGTGCCGTTGCGCGTCGTCAAAATGAAGGCCCACCTTGTCACCCTCGTTCAGCGTTGACGACCCCAAGGCCCGGACCGTGATCCGGCCAGCCGCGCCACAATCTACATAGTAGAAATAATCTGCGCCCAGGTATTCAGCGATTTCAATTGTGCCTTCCATACGGGCGTCCGGGGTAGGGGCGGACAGTGAGATATGTTCCGGCCGGATGCCCAGATGCTGTGCTTCCACCGGGCCGTCCCATTTCTGGTCAGCGCGCGAAATCACATTCATTTTTGGGCTGCCAATAAACTGCGCCACAAAAAGGTTGTCGGGGCTTTCATAGAGCTCGCGGGGACTGCCGACCTGCATGATCATTCCGTCCTTCAACACGACAATTCGGTCGGCAAGGGTCATCGCCTCGACCTGGTCATGCGTGACGTAGATCATCGTGCTTTCCAGCGTCTTGTGCAGGCGTGCCACCTCAAATCGCATCTCGACACGCAGTGCTGCGTCTAGGTTCGACAACGGCTCGTCAAACAGGAAGCCTTTTGGCTCGCGCACAATCGCACGGCCTATTGCGACGCGTTGGCGCTGCCCGCCAGAGAGGTCCTTTGGGCGGCGGTCCATGTAGTCGGTCAGTTTCAAAACGTCGGCTGCGTCGGAAACCTTCTGGTTGATTTCAGCCTTCGGGCGCCCTGCGGTTTTCAACGCAAAGCCCACGTTTTCTTCAACTGAGAGGTGGGGGTAAAGAGCGTAGCTTTGGAACACCATCGACAACTCGCGCTCGGAGGGGACCTTGTCGGTCACATCATTGCCGTCGAGCATGATCTTGCCACGGCTGGTTTCTTCCAGCCCCGCAATCATCCGTAAAAGCGTGGATTTCCCGCAGCCCGAGGGGCCGACGAAGATGATCAGCTCCCCATCGAGGATATCAAGATCGATACCCTTGATGACTTGCACCGGGCCGAACCATTTTTCGACCGATTGAAGTTGAATTGAGCCCATGTCTCAGTCTCCTTAAGCCGCGCCACGAAGCGGTTGTGGCATATGCCAGCTCAACCAAATCGCTGCAGTCCATGAAAAGTTGTTGCCGACACACCCTTCGCCGGTAAGCGGGTTGAAGCATTCCCAAAAGCCAGATTTCTCGATGACCTTTGTCAAATCATCACGTACCCGGCCTGCCATTTCGGTCTCACCAGCCTGCGCCAGCCCCTCGGCAACCATGTAATTCATTTGCGGCCAAAGCGGTCCGCACCAATACCGTTGCGGCTCGAATGCACTGTCAGCGGGATCCCAGCTGGGCAGCATATACTTCACGTCTTTCGCAATGCGGGTCATGTTTTCCATAACGCGACCACGCTGCTCCGCTGTGCCCGCTTCAGCGTAAAAGCAAAGCGGGCTGGCATTCGAAAAGCCGCTGGAGAAAATACCGCTACGTACGTCGCGCGCCGTAAACGCGCCGAGTGTGTCGTTCCACATAAAGTCACATCCGCGTTCGCCGTCTGCGACCCATGCCTCAATTTCAGTGGTCTCCTCGCCGAGGATCTCGGCCAAGGCCAACAGATCACGATTTCCGCGAAGCAGCACAAAATGCAGGTTCGGGTCGGCCATCAGGAACGGACCTTCGTGCAGAAGGCGGTTTTGATCCCAACCCAACTCGGCGCCGCGCTGCACAATGGTGAGGTACTTGTCATATTGCGCCTGGCTCGGCCTGAAGCGTGGGTTCACATGCTTGTTGTCCATGCGGATATAGGGCTGGAGATTGTCGGCCACCTCCATCAGGTCGAGGCCAATATTCCATTCCGGGCAATTGTCGCGCCCGGTTTCCCACGGATGTGTGGTGACCGTTGCGCCATCGACGACGCGGTTGGCATTAAACCAGCGATGCCATTCCAAGATCGGCGCATAAACCTCTCGGATGCGCATGCGGTCCTTGGCGCTGCCGCCCGCGCAAAGCTGACGTACGATCGTTGCCAGCACTGGGGGTTGCGAAACTCCGGTCGATGGCATTGCCCCCGGGGTTTTTCCCCAGCGTGCAGGCCCTGGGAAATAGTCCGGGTCATCGCTTCGGAAGATGATCGAAGGGATCATTCCATCGGGCCATTGACCGTCAATCAATGCGGTGACCTCGGACCATGCACGCTCAGCATCGTAGCTCGCGATCCCAAGCGCAATAAACGCGGAGTCCCAGTTCCACTGGTAGGGGTAGAGCCCTTTTGTCGGTATTGTGTAGCCACCACGGTCGTTGCCAACAAGGATCTCGATAGCTTGGTCGTTCATCGACATATCATTTTATCCTTTGACTGAACCAGCGGTTAGCCCGGCCACAAGGAACCGCTCAAACCACAAGAACAGGACCAGCACTGGTACTGTCGCGATAACCGCGCCCGCCATCAGGTGCTGCCGTGGCACCTCGGAGGTGTTCAACTCCGCAATCCCGCGCGACAGCGTGAATAGGTTGACGCTATCGAGGAACATGAAGGCGAACAGGAACTCGTTCCAGGCGATCATGAAGATGTAAAGAGAGACCGAGGCGAGCGCGGGAAGCGCCAGCGGCAAGGTAATTTTCATGATGACTTGCATGCGGCCCAAACCGTCCATCAAGCCCGCTTCCTCCAGCTCCGCAGGAATGCCGCGGAAATAGCCTTGCAACATGTAAAGCGCGACTGGGATCGTCGTGGCCGGGTAGACGAACAACAATCCCCAAAGCGTGTTGCGGATGCCCATCTGAGAAAACACCGCATAGAGCGGGATCACCAAAACGATCATCGGCACCATGTAGATCAACAGGATTGAGCGGCTCAGAAAGTCTTGGCCCGGAAATTTCAACCGCGCCACCGCATAGGCGCCCGGCACCGCGAACACCAGTGTCAACACGACCGTCGCAATCGAAATCATAGTAGAGTTCAGCAAGAACGTTCCAAAATTATACTCTGTGAAAAGCTCGATATAAGAGCGGAAGATCGTCGCCGCCCCGACGCTCAGATCAAGCGAGAAGTCGAGCGGGTTAGCCAGTAAGAACTGCTGGTTCTTTAGGCTCATCATAACCATTACAAAGAAGGGCAACGCGACGGCGATCGTGAAGAACACCAGCCCAAAGCTCTTCAGAAAGCGTAGTATTACGACCTCAACATTGTAGCGTTTCTCATGTGAGGGCCCGTAGCCGCGTCCGATCATCTCGACCGTGGTGGTCACGAGCCAGGCCAGCAGCACCACAAAGATGATTTGCCCAAGGGCATAGGTGCCCATACCAAGCCCCAAGGGCTTGAACCCGCTGACTATGACAAGCACAGCGATAAAGACACCGATTGCCGCAAAGAAGGTTTTTCGGTCACGCTCGCCAGCTGGCCGAACGGTCATCACACCCGCCGACGCAATACCGGCCAATGTGCCCGCAATGACCTGGGGTTGAAACTCAAACCCCGAGATCAATAGTGCAAGTAGTGTCACCAGCACGCCGTAAATTGCGCCCCAGAATGCGCCTGACAACAGGCACAGGATGAATATGTTTCCGATCCGGCTCATGCGTCATCCTCCGGCGAAAGTTTGAAGAAGATCAGGGCGAAGAACAGCAGCACCACGAAGACCACCACCGCGACCGCAGCACCTGCGCCAAGGTTCGAAACCGCAAAAGCCTGTTCGTAAACATTCACTGTAAGGGTCCGGGTGCCGGCGGCACCCCCTGTCAGCAGGAAGATGTCGTCGAACTTGTTGAACGTCCAGATGAAGCGCAGCAGGAACAGCACCGCCAAAATGCCCATCAGCTGTGGCAACGAGATGTACCAGAACTGTTGGATTGGCGTCGCGCCGTCGATCTCAGCTGCCTCATAAATGTCGGTCGACATCGATTGCATCCGGGCCAAGATGAACAAGAACGCCAGCGGGAAATACCGCCAGACCTCGAACAGGATCACGACCGTCAATGCGACAGGGAAGTCAAATGTGAAGAGCCCAAAATCGAGCGTCACCGCGCGTGTTCCAAGGAAGTTGATCGGGGCGTCGATGACGCCGAGCTGTTGCAGCAACGCGTTCAGGGTGCCGCCGGGGCCTGCATCAAGCAGCAATACCCAGGCAAAGGCCACAGCGATCACGGGGGCGACGTAAGGCGACAGGAAGAGGCCTCGCAGCACAGAGCGACCTCGGAAGGACAGGTTCAGCAACTGCGCCGCGAACAGCCCCATCACCAGCGCGCCAAGCGTGCCAAAGATGGTGTAATACAAGGAGGCCCAAAGCACCGGCCAAAAGTCGGCGGAATTGAAAAGTTTTGAAAAGTTTTCGAGGCTGAAGTCGCCAGACAGCAATGCGTTTTCCGGCACGAACTCAAAGGCGGGTTTCGTATCTTTTATATTGTCGGGCGTGTCGATAAAGGCTTGCGTCGCCGCGACACGGACGATGATGTCCTCGCGCTTGCCACCCTCATAGTCGCCCAGATCGCAGGTCAGGTTTTGTCCAGCAAGGGTGCAGCGGTCGTCAAAGCTGACGATGCTCAAGCTAGCCGGCACCGCATCGGTCATCACAATGTCAGCGATGTCGCTCTTCTTTGAGGAGTTTCGTACCCGGTAGCGGATGTCGCCCTCAGCGCCGACAGTCTCCAACTTGTCCATCAACCGTTCATTTACCAGCACCGATGGCGTACGCAGGTCGCCCAGTTGGATCGGTTTGAAGCTGATCCAGAAATTGGCCAGCAAGGGGAACAGCACAACCGACAAAACAACCAGGAAAGTCGGAAGCAGGAGTGAGTAGGCGAAGCGCATCTCGCGTTTCGCGAGCGGGCCTAACCCTTTAGGTGGCGTTGGTTTCGACATATCGGACCTGTTGGCTAAGGTGGAACGCGCGCCCCGCAACCGGGGCGCGCGCCGATGTTCAAAATTTAGAGCGCTTTGTGCTCATCCACGATTTTCTGTGCAGCTTCTTCGACCGACAGATCGCCATCTGTCATCTCACGGATGACACGGCTCATGATCTGGGAGTTTACGAGCTTCGACGCTGTAGCCAGCTGACCCGAAGACACGCCCCAACGGTCACCAACAGACAAGCCTGCGACGATATCGTCGATCACTTGCTGCGGGTAAATGTCGGCCAAAGGTGCTTTGCGGTCGACGCCTACATCGAGGCCAGCCCATGTTTGCTCATACTCAGTCGAACCAGCTTCTGGGCCTTTGCGCACTGGGAACTTGCCTTCAGGCGCCTGGCTTAGCCACTGGCCGTAACCTTGGGAAACGACGAATTCGACAAACTCCTGCGCCACTTCGGTGTTGGCGTCATTGGTAATGCCCAGATAACGCACGTCGGCGTAAGCGGCGCCGTCAGGGTTGCCGGGGCCAGAAATGACGGTAGCGAAACCAGTGTTTGCTGCCAACTCTTTCGAGGTTGGGTCATCATTGATTGTGACCGGTGCGCTGTCGCGCAGACCACCCAACTCGTCGAGGATCGAAGGCGACCAGATGATCATCGCAGCCTTGCCGTCCAAGTACAGCTCGCGCGACTGCGACCAGTAGAGATCGCCCTCAGGAGAGGCATCAACCAGCTTCTTGTACATGTTAAGCAAGTCAACCAGCTGCGTCGTATCTTCGTTGATCGAACCGTCGGCATTGATAGGCGAGTAGCCCGCCGCAAGCGACAGGTGCTCGATCAGCTGCATCATATAGCCTTCGTCGATCTTGGTCGCAGCGACGAAGCCATACTGCTCAGAAGGGTTATGCAGCTTGTCGATCGCAGCCGAGATGTTTGCGAAGGAAGTCGGTGCTTCAAGGCCGTTGGCCTCAAACAGGTCCTTGCGGTAAACGACCAACTGGGTCCAACCGTCAGAAGGTACGGAAACGATTTCACCGTCGGCCATCGCCATGCGGACTGGGCCGCTCGCAAATGTATCGATACCCAGGTTTTCAACAACTTCGGTTGCCGCAGCCGTATCAAGGATACCCGCGTCGGCGTAAGGCAGCAGGTGCTGGACGGTGTGGTTCAGAACGTCGGGCAGATCGCCAGCTGCAAACGCCGCGGTGGCGCGGGTCTGAATGTCGCTTTCTTCGACAGGGATGATCTCGACCGAGTGGCCCGTCATCGCTTCGAATTTCGCGGCCATGTCTTCTTGCACCGCCATCCGCTCTGGCTGGATTTCCATGGTCCAGAATCGGATGCTGTCAGCATGTGCCGATGCCACCAAGGCCGTCGACAGCAAAAGCCCTGTCGACAAGGATTTGATCAGTGTCATTGTGTTTTCTCCCTTACACTGTTGTCTTGTTTGGTATTGGTTGATTTTATTGGCGCATCCGTCGATCGTGAGACGAGGTGAGCGCGTTGTAGTTCCTGCACGTCCTTGGGATCAGCGCCATCGAGCAGGTTAAAAATCATCTCTGCTATGCGGCGGCCGGCATGGGCACGTGGCTGCTCCATACTGGTCAGAGGCGGGTTCGTATGCACCCCAAAGTGCAACCCGTCATAACCAATAACCGAAATATCGGGGCCCGGCGTCAGGCCCGCCGTTCGAATGGCGGCCAGCACGCCCAAGGCAACTGTGTCGGTGACCGCAAGGATCGCGGTCGGCGGCTTCGGCAAGTCCAAAAGCTGTCGCGTTGCGCGTTCGCCGCCCGCATCCGAGATATCAGCAATCTGGATCAGGTCCGGGTCGTGGGTCAGCCCGTTGACTTTGAGGCCCTGCAAATACCCGTCCAAACGGCTCTGCGCGAACTCGTATTGCAGCGGCGATCCGACGAAGGCGATGTGTCGGTGGCCAAGCCCAGTCAAATGGCCAACAGCGGCCATAAAAGCCTCATACCCGTCCACATCGTACCAAGCGAAAGGCGCATCAGCTTCACTACGACCGTGAACCACAAAGGGACATCCAAGTTTTTGCATGAGCGGGATGCGTGGGTCTTTTTTCAGCGGTCGCGAGATCACTATGGCCCCGACCACGCCGGTGTTCCAAAGTCGGTCGATTTGCTCCAGTTCATCCTGAACGGAGGTCGTATGGGTCACCATCAGGTCCCACCCGCGTTTGCGCAGCGTTTCGCCTAAGCCTTTGAGCAATTCCGCGATGAACGGCTCGGACAAAGACGATGTTTGTTCGGGCATGATGTAAGCGACAACTTCGGTCACGCCGGTTGACAAGCTGCGAGCGGCATTGTTGGGGCGGTAACCAAGCTCGCGGGCCGCTTCCATCACACGGTCACGCGTGGATTTGGCAATGTCGGGATAGCCGTTCATCGCCCGGCTGACGGTTCCCACCGTAAGCCCGAGATGCGCTGCGATCGCCTTTAGGCTGACCGGTCCCTTTGCCAAAATAGAGATCCTCCCAGATCGAAAACCGCTCGAATTGAATTTCCGAAACCGGTTTCGAGACAAGCCTGCCGAAACCGGTTTCGGAAGTCAATAGGCGAGAAAGGTAAGTTAAACCACCGCTAGCAAAGGGAAGGGAACCGAACATTCCTTAGTCGAATTGAACGTAAATAATAAAATTAAATCAATAGCTTGTATCGAGTTTGGAATCTCAAGAAATCTCATTCAGAAAATGCTGATACGTAGTCGGTGACGATGCGCCATCCACGAATCGCATGGCCTGTTTCGAATGCGTTTAGCCTCAATAAGCGCCGACCTGACGTTTGCTTGGAGAAACCCCAAAGCGCCGTCGAAAAGCTTTTGAAAAGGCTGCGCAGGAATTGAATCCGCTTGCATTGGTGACTTCGGAAACTGACATATTGGTCGTCGACAGCAAGGATTTCGCATAGTCGAGCTGGAGCGATTTGTAGTATCTCCGCGGCGACAACATGACATGCCTTTGAAAAATCCGCTCAATCTGGCGTACTGAGACACCGACCTCTTTTGCAATTGATCCCGTGCTGAGAGGGTCCTCAATATTGGCCTTCATCAGGTTGACCGCGGTAAGCAAAATCGGGTTGCGCGATGCAAATCGAATGTGGTCCGGCAGCCGCTGGACGTCCCCTTCTCGGCGGACCAGTGGCAGGACCAATTGATCTGCGATCTCCGTGGCAAATCCGCGGCCGAAATCCTCGCCAATCAGATGCAGCAACAGCTCAGCGCCCGCCGTGCCGCCCGACGCGGTATAAGGCATCGCTCGGGCGCAAAATGCATATTCCGTCAGTTCCACATCCGGAAACATCTCGCGAAACAATGGATGATATTCCCAGTGCACGGCGCAGGCCTTTTCTTCCAGCAACCCAGCTTTCGCCAGAAGATAGGCACCTGAACAAAAAGCCGAAAGCTGCACCCCATGGCGACGTTGTCGTCGCAAGTAGTTCAACAAGGTACGATCAGCACGCTCCTGCACAGCGATGCCTGATACAACGACCAGCGTAGAACCGGCCCGCAAATCTTCGAGCCCTATCTCGACCACGGTCAGCATCCCGTTAGAGCTTACTTGTGGCGCGCCATCCGGCGACATCATGCTCCACGTAAAGACCGTCTCTCCGGCCAGCAAATTAGACACGCGCAGCACCTCGACCGCGCAGGACAGCGCGACATGGGTGAACCCTTCAACCAGCAAAAAGGTAACATGGCTCGGGACCGTTTGATCTATGTCAGTTCCGTCTTTCATCTCGCGTTATCAATGCCTTAATGTCTACTTGTCCTGATTGAGGGCATCGGCTGCCGGGATCTCGCGTTCGCGCCGGGCGATATAATCGCGCAGATGCTCATCCACGCCTGCGTCGAGCTTGGGTTCTTGATACTCACCAAGCAGCGTCTTTGTGTATGCAAGTGCACGTTCATTGATCTCGATCGCGCCATCGGCTTGCCATTGCTCGATTGAATCGTTGTTAAACAGCTCCGGCATAAAGAAGGCGCTTTGAAACTTCTCCAACGTGTGCGGATGACCCAGGTAATGCCCGCCCGGGCCCACATCGCGCACGGCTTGCATCGCTTCGCCAAAATCGTCCCAATTGATGCCTTGGGCCATGCGGTAGCCCATGGCGCATTGTTCCGCATCGACGACGAATTTCGCCATTGAGCAATGCATGCCCGCTTCGTTCCACCCGGCGGAGTGCCATATGTAGTTCGCGCCTGACATCAGAACGGCCATCATAGTCGAGGCGCTTTCATACCCCGATTGTGCATCAAAGGTTTTCGCGCCTCCCAGCGTGTTCGAGGTGCGCCACGGGATGTCGTAAAACCGCGCCATCTGCCCGATCATCATGTTCATCAGGCTGATCTCCGGCGTGCCGGCCATCGGCGCGCCTGATTTCATCGACACCGTCGATAGGTAGTGACCATAAATCGCGGGGCAGCCTTTGTTGATCACCTGCATATAGGCGAGGGCCGACAGGGCCTCCGCGTTCAATTGCGCGACGGTTGGCGCGACGCTGGCGGGCGTGTTAGCGCCGCCCAAAACAAAGGGGGAGCACAGAACCGGCTGGTTATACCGGCAAAACGCCCGCATTGCGCCCAGCATGGTTTCGTCCCACACCAACGGGGAGTTCCCGTTGCAATTGCCCGTCACCACCGGGTGGGTCATCATGAAGTCGCGGCCGAACAGGATCGCGCACATCTCCATAACATCTTCGGCGTTTTTGGGGCTGGTCGTCATCCCCATGAAGGTCTTGTCGGAATGCTTCATCGACGAATAGGTGATCCGCAGATGCCGCTGGCTGATCGGGTGATCGTAAGGCTCCACGATGTGATGCGCGGAGGAATGGATCGCGGGCAGCATGTGGCTGAGCTTGTGAAAGTTGGCCAGATCATCCAGCGTCGGGTTGCGCCGCACATCATCGAGATCACGTAGATATGGCGCGCCGGTCATCGGCACAAAGATCGAATGATCATGGCCGAAGGGCAGATTATTTGCCGGATTGCGGGCGTGGTAGGTGAATGACGACGGGATGGTGGCGATCAGCTCCCGCACCAGACCCCGGTCCAGATGCACCCGCTCACCGCGCACATCCGCCCCCGCTTTGCGCCAGTGCTCAAGGGCGATGTCGTCGCGGAAGACGACGCCAACCTCCTCAAGGATCGACATGGACGCGTCGTCGATTTGCGCGATGCGGTCCGCTGACATCGGCTCGGTCAACGGGATGCCGCGCTTCAGAGCGGGCAGCATCTTGACGTCGCGCAGTTGCCGTGCGGCTTTTCGTGCGCCGCGTCCGCGACGGGTGGTCCCAACAGCCTCTACATTCATCTCAGGTCTCCCAAATCCATGCGCCTACTCATGTCCAGCGCGCATTTCTTTCCATTTCAGCACCGCGTTGGCCCCAATGCTTGCAATGGGCTCTGGCGGTAATTTTTGCGGCGCCGCGGCGCTGGTGAGCGCGTGCGTGATGTCTGTTTCGCGACCGACCGCAAGGTCGGCGGCGGAGATGCCCGCCAAAGTGCCCTTCACAGTCCCGAGCCCGTTTTGGCAAATTGCGGAGAAAAGCCCTGGCTCGATCTCGCCGTGCACGGCGACATTGTTGCGTGTCAGGCAAAGATGCCCGGCCCAACGGTATTCCATCGCAACACCGCTGAGCATCGGGAAACGGTCGGCAAACTTGCGGGCATGTGCCGCGCCCGCATCTGCCACGGCAGCGTCGCTGACTTTCATTGAAGGGTTGTAGGTGAACCGGGAGCGGATCACGATCCTGTCGCCGCCCACACCATTTATGCGCCGCACGGTCGTTCCCATCGGCTCCGACGGGGTCACGCCCCAAACAGGCGCCCCACCAAGCACCCCCTCCGACAGAGGCTCCGTCATCGAGGCGTAGGTGAACACATGCATCAACTGGCGTTTGAACAAACCAAAGCTTTGCGCATGCCCGTTATTGGCAAGGATTACCTTCGGCGCTGTTATGGTGCCTTCAGGCGTGTTTAGCCGCCAGGTTCCGTTACGCTCAAGCGAGGTGACGGGGCTGTTTTCATAGAGTGTAACGTTCGAAGGCAGTGCGGACGCCAAACCGCGAATATAGGCGGCGGGCTGGATCATCACCGTGCCCGGCGTAAACAGGCCAGAGCTGTAGAATTCGCTCCCCGTGAGCTCTTGCATTTGGCTGGCATCAAGCAGGCGGTAGGGTTCGTTGCGCGTGGCCAGATGCTCTGCATAGTCGCGGTTGTATTGATCGCTGCGTGTGCTTGCTGCAGCGTTGACCTTGCCGCACGGGTCGAACACGTCGCGCCCCATCCCGACCTCGGCAGCGACCTCCTTCGCGAAGCTGATCGCGCGGCGGTTGAGATGCGTCTCATCCGCGTCGTCATGCAGGTAACTGTCGGAGGCCAGATCATGCGGCAGGTCGATCATGAAGCCGGAGTTGCGTCCGGCAGGGCCATCGGCGATCTCGCTGGCTTCTAAAACGGCAACCTTTAGTGTCGGGTCATTCTGCGCCAGACGGCGTGCGGCCGACAGGCCGGCAAACCCCGCGCCGATCACGGCCACATCGGCGGTGACTTTGCCCATAAGCGCTGGCCGCGGATCGCGCGCGCCGAGCAGGGCGTTCCAAGCCGCAGGACCGGGTTGAACCGGCAGTCTTTTGGCCGCCAGCCGCATCAATCCACGCTATCCGGCGCGTCATCGCTGAGGTCGATCCATATGGTTTTCAGTTGGGTGTATTGGTCATGTGCATGGACCGAGTTGTCCCTCCCGCCGAAGCCCGATTGCTTGTATCCGCCGAATGGCGTCGCGATGTCGCCCTCGCCAAAGCTGTTCACAGTGACCGTGCCCGCCTTGATCGCGCGCGCGCCACGGATCGCACGTTTGGTGTTGGCCGTGAACAGGGAGGCTGCGAGCCCGTATTCCGTGTCATTGGCCAGCGCGATCGCCTCGTCGAAGCTTTTGACTGTCATGACCGACAAGATCGGGCCGAAAATTTCTTCCTTGGCGAGCGGGGTTTCGGCGGTCGTTTCCACCACGGTCGGCTCAACAAAAGCCCCGCCTGAGCTTGTGCCGCCGATCACGGGGTTTTTCACGGCTTTGAGATAGCCGGACACTTTGTCGAAATGGGCTTTGCTCACCAACGCTCCGACGCGCACCTGTGGATCAAGCGGATCGCCCATCACCCATTCGCGTGCATGGGCTTTCACCCGCTCCAAAAGCGAGACTTTCACATCCTCATGCACAATCAGGCGGGACGCAGCGGAGCAGTTTTCCCCCATGTTCCAGAACGCGCCATTGACGACATGTGAGGCAACCATGTCCAGGTTCTCAGCGTCTTCCATGACCACGCAGGGGTTTTTGCCGCCCATTTCCAGCACGACTTCCTTAAGATTGCTGTCGGCTGCGTAGCGCAGGAACCGGCGGCCCGTCTCAGTCGAGCCAGTGAAAGAGACCATGTCGACATCGGCGTGACTGCCCAATGGCTCGCCCACATCGGGGCCCATACCCGGCAAGATGTTCAAAACGCCAGCGGGCACGCCAGCTTCCGCCGCCAGTTCGGCCAGTCGCAAAGCGCTCAACGACGTCTCCTCCGCCGGCTTCACGATCACGGAGCACCCTGCCGCCAAGGCAGGGCCGATCTTCCAGGCCAGCATCAGCAGCGGAAAATTCCAAGGCAGGACAAGGCCCACGACGCCCACAGGCTCCCGCACCACCATCGCGATATGGTCATCGGAGGCGGGGGAGACCTGATCGTAAATCTTGTCGATCAGCTCGGCATGCCATTTGATGCAATGGATGCTTTCGGGGATATCGACCGTTTCGCAATCATAAATGGTCTTGCCGCTGTCCAGGCTCTCCATCACCGCCAGTTCCCGCGCGTTGCGGGTCATGAGCTTGCACAGGCGGATCAGCACGTCCTTGCGCTCCGACGGGTGCATTTTGGACCAGCGCCCGTCGTCGAAAGACTCGCGCGCTTTGGTGACGGCGAAATTCACGTCTTCCGCGCCGCACGCTGCAACATCGGCCAGCTTCACGCCTGTCGCGGGGTTCACGGTCTCAAAAGTTTTGCCGGTGACTGCCTGTCGGTAGCCGCCATCGATGAAGGCGTTGGTGGGCAGGATCAGGCTTGCCGCGATTGCCTCATACTCTTCTTTGGTCAAAAGCTCAGACATGGCTCAATTCTCCGCCTTGATCGCTGCAATGGTGGTTTTGAGGACGCGGATCACCTGCTCCAGCTCGCGTTTTTCGTCCTTGTTGAGGCCTTTTAGCGGTGGCCTGACGCCGCCAGTGCGCAGCCCCGCGAATTCGGTCCCGTGTTTGACGCATTGGATGAATTTGCCGCCCTGCTCCAACACCCTCATCAAAGGCATCATTGCAGACATGATCCGGCGGCCTTTGGTGAAATCGCCTTGCAAAACGCAGGTCTCATAAAGCAGCACGTGTTCTTCGGGCAGGAAGTTGGAGCCCGCGCAAATCCAGCTACGCGCGCCCCATGCGAAGAATTCGAGCGCTTGGTCGTCCATGCCGCATGACATTTGGATATGCGGGTAGTCGCGCGCCAACAGGTGCACACGGTTGATGTCGCCCGAGCTTTCCTTGATGCCGATGAAATTGCGCGACCGACCGACGCGGTTGAGGAAGTCTTCCCCCATCTCGACGCCCATCCGGCCGGGGTAATTGTATAGAATAACGGGAAGGTCGGCGGCGCGTTCGATGGCGAGGGCGTTCAAGGCATTTTCCCGCTCCGTCGGCACGGCGTAGGGCGGCGTGCCCAGCAGGATTGCATCGGCATTCATGTCGCGCGCGGCGGTGGCGAGGGCGATGGAATCCTCCGTCCGCATGGTGCCGGTTCCGACCACCAAGGGCAGGCGGCCATTCAGGCGCGCATGGGTGAATTTTGCCAGCGAAACGCGTTCTTCGACGGTTTGGGTGTAATTTTCTCCGGTAGAGCCGCCGGAGATGACGCCATGCACACCCGAGGCGACCAGATGGTCAATCACTTGGCCCAGCCCATCGAGATCAAAACTTCCATCGGCCAAAAGGGGCGTCACAATCGGCGTATAAATGCCCTCAAGGCGGTAGCGCGGTTCCATCCGTTATCCTTCCGTCGCGCGGGGCAGTTCAAGACCGCCATCAAGGCCCACAGGCATCACAAACATCTCAATCTGGCCGCGCGACAGGTTCCAATGATCGGTTGAAAGCTGCGCGGCGGCGGCCGCATCATGCGCCTCAATGCTAGCAATGATCGCGTCATGTTGTTCACTGGCTTTCGACAGGTTTTCAGTCATTTCAGGAGTTTGCGGGCGGTAGAACGTGACGCCGATGCGCGCATGATCAATCAGTAAGCGCTGGAAGCTGGGTTGCAGATAGGCGTTGTCGGCCATCTCGCCGGTGATCATGTGAAATTCATTGTTGGCCAAGCTGCGCGCGGCGGCGGAGCCGGATTTCAGCGCGTCGCGGAACCGTTGTTGCGCCTCCTTCAGGCGTGCGATTTGAAGGGGTTGCGCGTTTTGAGCGGCAAGCTGCAACACCGCGCCGTAGACCATGGGAGCGGCAAGGAAAAAGTTGCGCAAGGAGGTGTGCGACATCTCCGAGACGCGACATCCGCGGTTCGGGTGCTGCTCGGCATAGCCTTCGCCCACGAGCTGCAACAAAACCTCCCGCAAGGGCGTGCGCGACAGGCCAAATTTCTCCGATAGCGCCGCCTCGTCCAGATCATGGCCGGGTGGCAGGTCGAGGCACAATATGTCCCGTTTCAGCTGCTCATGCAGCCGTATTTTGCGAATTTTGGGGCTATCAGCCATGCGACTCTCCGATCTAGAGCGCGAAAATAAAGAAATTTTGATTGAATACAATATGTATTTTTTAATAGGCCGCACTTCTTTATAGCATCTCCAGAAAGATGAGGCGGGGGACCTGAAAACCGCCGCATCTGGCTGGAATTCCCCGGAGGCATTCCTATTTCTGGGAGAGCAAAAACCGGTTTCGCTTGAGGGTGCTCTCATTTTGGGGGACAACCGTGAAAACCATCGGTCCATTGATTAGGAGCGCGCGTGTCTCTTTTCCTTCTCGCAGCCTTGCCCTTTTTGGGAGCGCTACTTCCCGGGCTAATGAATGAGGCAGGGCGGCAGGCCTGTGCTGGCGTGACCTTCACGGTGACACTGGCCGCATTCATCGGGCTGTTGACCAATCTGCCAGCTGTCTGGGCGGGTGAGATCGTAACTGCGCGCGCTGACTGGCTTCCAGCTTTGGGCCTTAACTTTACTTTGATGCTGGATGGGCTTGGTTTCTTCTTTGCGTTCCTGATCCTCGGTATCGGGCTACTTATCATCGCCTACGGTCGTGCGTACCTGTCGCGCGACGACAATATGGGCGAATTCTTCACCTATCTACTGCTGTTCCAAGGCGCGATGGTTGGCATCGTACTCAGCGACAACATACTGCTTTTACTGGTATTCTGGGAATTAACGTCGCTCTCCTCTTTCCTGCTCATCGGCTATTGGAAGCACTTGCCCGAAGGCCGCCAAGGTGCGCGGATGGCGCTAACTGTCACCGGCATGGGCGGGCTGGCGATGATTGGTGGTATGCTGATCCTGGGGCAAATCGTAGGCAGCTACGACCTCAGCGTGATCCTGCAAAACCGCGAACTGATCCAGGAAAGCCCGCTGTATCTGCCGGCGCTCATTCTAATTCTCTTGGGCTGTTTCACCAAATCCGCGCAATTTCCGTTCCATTTCTGGTTGCCCCACGCCATGGCGGCGCCAACGCCGGTCTCCGCGTATCTGCACTCCGCCACCATGGTCAAAGCGGGTATTTTCTTGATGGCGCGGCTCTGGCCCGTGCTGTCAGGCACGCCCGAATGGTTCGTCATTGTGACCGGCGCAGGGCTGATTACGATGGTGCTCGGAGCGGTGATTGCGCTGTTCAAACACGACCTAAAGGCGCTGTTGGCCTTCTCCACGGTCAGCCATCTGGGCTTGATTACGATGCTCTTGGGCACCGGCACGGCCTTTGGCGTTCTCGCGGCGATGTTTCACATTCTCAACCACGCGACCTTCAAAGCGGCCCTATTTATGTCGGCGGGCATTGTCGATCATGAGGCGCATACCCGCGATATTCGCCGGCTGGGCGGTCTGCGCAAGCTGATGCCGATCACCTTCACTATCGCGACGCTGGCTGCGCTATCAATGGCGGGGATCCCGTTCCTCAACGGTTTCCTGTCGAAAGAGATGATGCTGGAGGAGGCCACGCATACGGTTCTTTTCGACGCGCCCTATCTGGTCACAATCCTCGCGACCGTCGGATCGCTCTTTTCGGCCGCCTATTGCTTCCGTCTCATCGTGCATACCTTCCTTGGACCTGTGCGCGAGGACTATCCTGCCAAACCGCATGACCCGCCGGTCGGCATGTGGCTGCCACCGGCTATCTTGGTCTCACTCGTGGTCCTCATCGGGTGTGCGCCGTTCCTCGCTGAGCCTGCGGTATTCCGGGTGACAGAGGCGGTTTTGGCCGGTGTCGAAAAGATGCCGAAATACTATTTCAAAATCTGGCATGGGCTTGTGCCCGCGCTCTTTATGTCGGTCATTGCGGTCGTCGGCGGCTTCCTTCTGTTGATGGTGTTCAAGCCGCTCTCGAAGATATGGGAGACCACCCCGCGCCCCGAAGCGAAAACCATTTTCGAAGGGTTGGTCGAGGCCATCGCCGCCGCCGCCCGTGCCTTCACCCATGGCCTCCACACTGGCGCTTTCACCCGATACGCGGCGATCTTTGCGGTCGCGGTCATCGGCGCTGGCTATTACGCTTGGACCACGGGCACCCTCGCCGCGCCAACGCGGGAGCTACAGCCCGCAGGCCCCGTGATGTGGGCCGGTTGGTTGATGCTTGTCGCGGCCACGGGTGGCCTTGTGTTCTTGCATCGCAACCGTTTGCTCGCGCTGGTGCTGATCGGTATCGTCGGGTTGATGGTCTCCGTAGGGTTCGTGTTCCTGAGCGCGCCTGATCTGGCAATGACGCAGATCACTGTTGAGGTGGTCACGATCATCTTGTTGCTTCTGGCACTTAATTTCCTTCCCAACCGAACACCTATTGAAAGCACGGTTCTTTTGCGCACGCGCGACGCGCTGGTCGCAGTCATCGGCGGTTTGGCCGCAACGGCCATGGCCTATCATTTCCTGCTGCGCGAGGCGGTCACGACGCCCATCTCCGAATTCCACCTCGCCAATTCCTACAAAGGCGGTGGCGGGACCAATGTGGTCAACGTTATCCTCGTTGATTTCCGCGGATTCGACACGTTCGGCGAGATCATCGTTTTGGGTATCGCGGCCTTGCTGATCTACGCGCTGACGGAAACGCTTTTGGACAGCCCCGTGCGTGCCAAGCTTCTCAACCGCAAACCCGATCAGCCGCGCGCGGGCGACATGCATCCTACCATGATGGTGGTGCTCACCCGCGTGATGATGCCGGTTGTGCTGATGGTCGGCTTCTATATCTTTCTGCGGGGTCACAACGAGCCGGGCGGCGGCTTCATCGCGGGCCTCGTCGTCTCGATCGCTGTTGTGATGCAATACATGGCCAGCGGCTTTTCCTGGACGACATCGCGGCTGCGCTACCCCTATCACGGTGTCATCGGTGCGGGCGTTTTGATCGCAGGGCTCACGGGCATCGGGTCATGGTTTGTGGCCAAGCCATTTCTGACATCCGATTTCACCTATGTCCGCATCCCGCCTTTCCAGGAGTTTGAGCTGGCCACTGCCGCGCTTTTCGATCTTGGTGTGTTTCTGGCCGTGGTCGGGGCGGTGATGCTTTCGCTGGAGAGCTTTTCGCGACTGGCATACCGACATGGCACCGACGCGAGCGAGTTCCCGATGGACATCGACCCGTCCCGCGATGACCCGCCGCCGATGCCGCCCAAAGCGGGCCGTGTAAGCTCGGAGGGCGCGTAGCATGGAGCTTCTCGTCGCCTCCGCCATCGGCATTCTGACAGCAGCGGGCCTGTATCTGGTTATGCGCCTGCGCACCTTCCCGGTGATCATGGGCATCTCGCTTTTGACCTATGCGGTGAACGTGTTTCTCTTCGCTTCGGGCAGGCTGTCTGTCGGCGCGCCGCCTATTCTGCGCGACGGCGTCGAGATCTATGCTGACCCGCTTCCGCAGGCCCTTGTGCTTACGGCCATCGTGATTTCTTTCGGGATGACGGCGGTGATCGTGATGATCGCGCTTGGGTCCTACCTTGGGTCGAGCGACGATCACGTAGATGACCTGCCCGAGGGTGCCGACGACGCGGAAGACGAGACGGAGGGCGCGACATGACCCATTGGATCATCGCCCCCGTCATCCTGCCCGCCATCTTGGCGCCGTTCATCGTACTGGCCGCGCGGTACCATATCGGTATCCAACGGGTCTTTTCTGTTGCAGGTGTTGCAGCACTTATCGCGATAGCCGCAGGGCTGGCTTGGCAGGCCTCTGATGGCACTGTCACGCTCTACCAACTTGGTGACTGGGCCGCGCCTTTTGGCATTGTCTTGGTGGCCGACCGGCTTTCGACGTTGATGGTGCTACTCACGTCGGTGCTGGCGCTCTTCGTGCTGCTGTATGCAATAGGGTCGGGCTGGGACAATCGCGGGCGGCATTTCCACGCGCTTTATCAGTTCCAACTGATGGGGATCATGGGCGCATTCCTGACGGGTGATTTGTTCAACCTGTTCGTGTTCTTCGAGGTCTTGCTCATCGCCTCTTACGGGTTGATGATCCACGCGGGCGGCAAGGCACGGCTGAAAGCGGGTGTACAATATGTGCTGTTCAACCTGCTTGGGTCGACCCTGTTCCTCTTCGCCCTTGGCGCGCTTTATGCTGAAACGGGCACGCTGAATATGGCTGATCTTGCGCAACGTGTGAACCTGATCGATGCCAGTGAAACCGTCGGCATCCGCATTGCTGCGACGCTGCTGCTGCTGGTCTTCGCAATCAAGGCCGCCCTTGTGCCGCTGCATTTCTGGTTGCCGTCCAGCTACGCGGAGGCCCCTGCGCCGGTCGCTGCGCTCTTTGCCATTATGACTAAGGTGGGCGCCTACGCGATCATTCGCGTCTATACGCTGGTCTTCTCGCCCGAGTTGGAGGTCACGGCTGGTCTACATGGCACCTGGCTTTTGCCTGCGGCATTGGTCTCCCTCGCCATCGGTATGATCGGTGTGCTTGGGGCCAAGAAACTTGATCGTCTGGTGGCTTATTCGGTGATTGGCTCCATGGGCATGGTGATGATCGCGATCTCACTTTTCACGGAGGTTTCGATCTCTGCGGCGCTTTACTACATCGTGCACTCTACATTGGCTGGCGCGTCGCTGTTTTTGATCTCGGATCTCACACGTGCGGGTCGGGCCCATTTGAACCTGACAGCAGCGCCGCCGATTGCTGGTGCTGTGCTGACCTCAGCCATGTTCTTTGCGGCCGCAATCGCAATGGCAGGCCTGCCGCCGCTGTCAGGGTTTCTCGGCAAACTGATGGTGCTCAGCGCCGCCTTTGAAACACGTGGTATGGCTTGGACCTGGGCGGTGATCTTGCTGTCTAGCCTCGTCTCGGTCGTCGGCTTCGCCCGCGCGGGCAGCGTGCTGTTCTGGAAAGCCAAAAGCATCGAGCCGGAGCCCTTGGAGGAGGGGACCGCGCCGCCAGCTCCACCATCAGCGCTGTCATACGTGGCCGTCGGCGGACTGCTCGCGCTTCTTGCGCTCTACACCGCCTTTGCGGGCTATGCCCACGACTACATGACCGCCACGTCGAAACAGCTTTTCGCCCCTGAGCCCTATATATCGACTGTCGTCGACACGCCGGGTAAGTTGAGCAAACCAAAAGACAAGGAGGCCAAAGATGCTGAGTAAAGCCGTCCGCTGGCTCCTGCCGCACCCGTTTCTGACGCTGCTCCTGGCGGTGGTCTGGGTGCTGTTGCAAAATAACGTTTCCGCCGGGATGGTCGTCTTTGCCATCATCCTCGGGATAATCATCCCGTTGCTGACATCAATTTGGTGGCCCGACCGGCCGCGCGGCCTGCATGTAGGCAAGTTCATCTCTTACGCACTTATCGTACTTTGGGACATTCTCGTGGCCAATGTGCAGGTGGCGTGGATCGTGCTCACCAAGCCAAACAGTAAGCTCAAACCCGCATGGGTGATCGTGCCGCTGGAATTGCGTCAGCCGGAGGCGATCACGATCCTTGCGGGCACTATCACGCTGACCCCCGGCACTGTCTCGGCGGATTTGTCAAATGAGGGGCATAGTCTTCTGGTCCACGCACTAGATGCCGACGACCCCGATGCGGTGCGCGACGAGATCAAAAGCCGCTACGAGGCGCGTCTATTGGAGATCTTCAAATGACGGGACTTTCCTTCTTCCTCGACTGGGCGCTGGTCATCACATTCGTCGTGGTCGCATTGTCGCAAATCATGGCGATGATACGGTTGGTGATCGGGCCGGACACCGGTGACCGCATCCTTGCGCTAGACACGATGGTCGTGAACGCAATCGGGTTGATTGTGCTCTTAGGCATCGCCCAAGGCATCCAGATCTATTTCGAGGTCTCGCTCATCATCGCCATGTTGGGCTTCGTCTCGACAGTGGCATATGCGCGTTTCGTGCTTAGGGGGGACATCATCGAATGATGGAAACTGTTGGACCCACTCTTGTCGCTATCTTCCTGCTTGTTGGGGCAGGGTTTACCTTGGTTGCCGCCATCGGCCTGCTCAAACTCAATGACAGCATGACCCGCCTTCACGCGCCAACAAAAGTGGGCACGGTCGGCGTGGGCGCGATGCTGCTGGCCTCTATCATCCACTCCTTTGTCATTGGGCAGGAAAGCTACCATGAGCTTTTGATCATGGGCTTCCTCTTCGTCACCGCGCCAATCTCGGCCAATTTCATCGCCAAGGTCCACCTGCACAAAGACAGCTGCGCCACGCCGCCGATGCCGCCGCGCGATGATACATGGTCGACCCTCGATGTGCCCGATATTGATCGACATCATGAAGAGCTCGAAGATATTCCTGAACCCGAGGCGAGTTGAGTTGACACACGCGCCCCCGCGCTAAGTTAAAGCCCTCACAAGCAGGCAGGTCGGACGTGCTCAAACTCACTGACGTAACAAAGTCCTACGCGGGCGCGGACGGGCCTATCGAGGTCCTGCGTGGAGTGTCCTTTGAGGTAAACACCGGCGACACCCTTGCGCTGACGGGCGAAAGCGGGTCGGGCAAAAGCACTTTGCTGCATCTCATCGGGGGGTTGGATCAGGCAGAGGGCGGGCAGATTAGCTTTGACGGGCGCGACATCACGCACTTGGGCGACGCAGAGCGCGCGGCCCTTCGCCGCTCTGAGATCGGCGTCATCTTCCAACAATTCAACCTGATCCCGTCCCTCGATGTCGGGGCCAACATTGCCTTTCAAGCCCGCCTTGCCAGACGCTACGACGCACAGGCCGCGCGCGCTTTGGCCACGAAACTGGGTCTCGAAGGCCAACTATCCAAATACCCAGAGCAGCTTTCTGGTGGGCAGCAACAGCGCGTGGCCATCGCCCGCACGCTCGCGGCGCGTCCCAAACTGGTGCTGGCCGATGAGCCGACCGGGAACCTTGATGAAGACACCGCCGCGCAGGTTCTGGCGGAGATGCTGGCCCTCGTAGCTGCCACCGGCGCAGCCCTGATAACAGTGACCCATTCTCCGCAGGTGGCCGCCCAGATGGGCCAAACATTGCGCCTCAGTCATGGTCAGCTTGCATGAGCGCAACGATCGCCCGAGCCCTTTGGTCACATTGGCGGCGTAGTCCGCTGCAACTCTTCACCCTGCTCGCAGGCCTCATCCTCGCCACCGCCTTGTGGAGCGGTGTCCAGGCCGTCAATGCCGAAGCGCGTGCCAGCTATGATGCAGCAGCAGCGACGCTGGGCGAAGGCCAATTTGACCAAATCATCCCACGACAAGGCGACGACATCACCCAGGCCAGCTACATTGCGCTGCGCCGCGCAGGTTGGCAGGTTGCGCCGGTCATCGAGGGGCGCTGGAACGGGTTTCGCCTGATCGGTCTCGATCCGCTAACCGCACCAGCTACCCTGTCTTCCGTCCAGCCGGAGGAGGGGTTTGATTTCGCCGATTACCTTCGCGACGGCCCGCTGAGCGTCAGCGCCGATACCGCGGAAAAGCTCCGCGATCTGACAGAGCGGCCTTTGCGCATCGTCGCCGACCTCGCACTCGACACGGTCGTGGCCGATATTGGTGTGGCGCAAACTCTGCTGCGCGCCGAGGGGAAATTGACCCGTCTGATCGTTGCGCCGACCCAACCTATGGGTCTGCCCACTCTCGCCGTTGTGGCGCCCGAGCTGCGCCTCGAACCGGCGCAAGCTGACGCCGATGTGGGGAGGCTCACAGACAGTTTTCACCTGAATCTGACCGCCTTTGGGCTGCTTAGTTTCGCGGTCGGTATTTTCATCGTCCATGGTGCAATCGGTCTGGCGTTCGAGCAGCGTCGCGCCATGATCCGCACGTTGCGGGCTATGGGTGTTCCCCTTGCGGTTTTAGTCATACTGATGGCGACCGAACTCTTGGTCTTCGCGCTCATCGGTGGAGGCATTGGTGTTTTGTGCGGCTATGCGATTGCCGCACTTTTGCTTCCCGATGTGGCTGCTACGCTCGAAGGGCTCTACGGCGCGCAAGTAGCTGGGACGCTGCAATTCCGCGCCTCTTGGTGGATGTCGGGCCTCGCCATTTGCATCGGCGGAACTGCCCTGGCCAGCAGCGGCGCGCTTTGGCGTTTGTCCCGCGTGTCAGTCATAGAAACGGGCCGCGCGCAAACGTGGCGCACGCTCTCGGGCAAGGCAAGCGTGATCCAAGCTGTGGTGGCCCTCGCTCTGCTTGCGATCACGGTCGTCCTCGCCGGCGTCGGGCAAGGCCTGATCGCGGGTTTTGCTTTGCTTGGATGTTTGCTTTTGGGCGCGGCACTAGCGCTGCCGCTCCTTCTCTCTGTGGTGCTTGCGGGATTTCGAAGCTTCAGCAAACAGGCGTTGCCGCAGTGGTTCTGGGCCGACACACGGCAGCAATTGCCCGGCCTCAGCCTCGCGCTCATGGCGCTTCTTTTGGCGATGGCGGCCAATGTCGGCGTCTCGACCATGGTCTCAAGCTTTCGCCTGACCTTCGTGGGATTTCTCGATCAGCGCCTGTTTTCGGAGCTCTACGTCCGCGCAGACGACGCCGATCAAAGCGCCGCATTGCAGCGATTTCTCACGCCCCGCAGTCGCGCGGTTCTGCCCATTGTCGAAGAACGCCGCCAGATTGCGGGCCTGCCCAGCGAGCTTTACGGCGCCAAGATCGGCCCCAGCTATAGCGACAACTGGGATTTTTTGGCCGCTGCTGAGACCCCATGGCAGGACGCAGCCCGCGGGCAGGCGGTTTTGGTCAATGAGCAGCTCGCGCGTCGCGCAGGTCTTTGGGTCGGGGATCAAATCACGCTGTCAGATCAGCTCAGCTTGCCAATCGCGGGCGTGTTCGGTGATTACGGCAACCCAATCGGGCAGGTGGTGATATCCCAATCCTTGTTCAACACGTTGGTTCCGGACGCGGTGCCGTTGAATTTTGGCGTTCGCAGCGATGATGCCCGGGCGCTTCGGCAGGCGCTTATTGATGACTTTGGGCTGCGCGACAGTCAGATCGTTGATCAGGACACGATCAAGGCACTATCGCTCAGCATTTTTGAACGGACTTTCACGGTTACAGGCGCGCTCAACATCCTGACGCTGGCCGTGGCCGGGTTTGCCATTCTCATGAGCCTGCTGACGCTCGCCGCCATGCGTGTGCCGCAGCTTGCGCCGGTTTGGGCGCTTGGCCTGACCCGCCGGAAGCTAGGCCAGCTGGAGCTGATCCGCGCGCTGGTCCTTGCCGCTCTGACCGCGCTTTTTGCGCTGCCTTTAGGCCTCGCGCTTGCTTGGGTCCTGCTGGCTATCGTGAATGTCGAGGCGTTCGGCTGGCGGTTGCCGATGTATCTGTTCCCCGCCGACTATCTCAAGCTCGGTCTTTTTGCGACGGTCGCCGCGATCCTGGCCGCCAGCTGGCCCGCGCTGAAACTCTCGCGCTTGCCACCGGCCGACCTTTTGAAAGTGTTCTCCAATGAACGTTAGGCTGCTATTGATCGCGCTCCTCTGGCCGGGGTTGGTGCTGGCACAGGGCTTTGCGGGCCTTGGCACGGATGCGGAGGGGTTTTCGGTTCCTGAGCGGGGCAAAGTTTTCGACTTTCCATCTGATCATGGCCCGCACCCCGATTTCCGGATCGAATGGTGGTACATCACCGCCAATATGACCGGACCGGACGGCACGCCTTATGGGCTGCAATGGACGCTGTTTCGTTCTGCGATGGCGCCGGAGGAACGTGAAGGCTGGTCGAGCCCGCAGCTTTGGTTGGGCCATGCCGCGCTGACGACGCCGGAGCATCATTTCACCGCAGAGCGGTTCGCGCGGGGCGGTGTCGGGCAGGCGGGGGTTACGACCGCTCCGTTTGAGGCCTGGATTGATGAGTGGCGCATGGTGGGGCCGAATTTTGACACCGTGACGCTCGAGGCATCTGGCCCGGACTTCGCCTATGATGTTCAACTCACGGCACAGGGGCCGTTGGTTTTTCATGGGGATGCGGGCTATTCGGTCAAATCTGCCGAAGGGCAGGCGAGCTACTATTATTCCCAGCCATTCTACGCGCTGAGCGGGACGATCATGACGGATCAAGGCGAGGTGCCGGTGACGGGGCAGGCTTGGCTTGATCGGGAGTGGTCGTCGCAACCTTTGTCGGATGACCAATCAGGATGGGATTGGTTTTCGCTTTCGTTTGACAATGGCGACAAGCTGATGGGGTTTCTTCTCAGGCAAACGGATGGAAGTTTTTACAGCTCGGCCACATGGATCGCGCCGGATGGGGTGAGCACAGCCTATGAGGACGGGGTCTTTGCGGCGGAGCCGCTCGCTTGGACTGAGATCGGGCCTCGGGAGGTGCCGACGCGGTGGCGGGTGAGGCTGGCAGAAAAAGGGGTCGACGTGACCGTTGAGGCCATCAATCCGAACGCATGGATGCCGCTTTCGGTGCCCTATTGGGAGGGGCCTGTCACAATTTCGGGTAGCCATGCGGGGCGCGGGTATCTGGAGATGACGGGTTACGATTAATGGGCTGCTGAATTTTGAGGCAGACTGCCTCGGCAATGCCTTCGCCGTGCCCGTTCCGGCCGCCCCGCAGGTCCCCCGCATGCGGGGAATCTGGCAAGCAGCTGAAATCAATACACAAACAAAATTTTTTAACGGGTTGTTAACCCAAGGATTTGATCCGCTTCCAAACCCAAATGGAAACCGCATTGCCCTCTCGGAACAACCGGTTAACATGGACGGATGACAAAGAACCAAACCCATTTCAGTGAAATGGCGTCCCCGTCCGGCGTCCGCCCCCCTTACACCGGCTATGAAGCCTGGTTCGCCAAGCAAGACAATGCGAGGCTCGCCAAGAAGGCGGAAGAGGCGGAAGCTTTTTTCCGCCGGACCGGCATAACTTTCAATGTCTATGGTGCCGATGACGCGGAGGAGCGGCTGATCCCCTTCGATCTGGTCCCGCGCATCATTTCCGGGCGAGAATGGGACAAGCTGGCCAAGGGCATCGATCAGCGCGTGCGTGCGATCAATGCGTTCCTGCATGACATCTACAACCGTCAGGAAATTCTGCGCGCGGGCGTCATCCCGGTGGACTTGATTGCGCAGAATGAAGCGTTCCTGCCGCAGATGATCGACTTCTCACCGCCCGGCAGCGTCTACACCCACATTGTCGGGACCGACATCGTGCGCACCGGCGAAGATGAATTCTTCGTGCTGGAGGATAACGCCCGGACGCCTTCAGGCGTCAGCTACATGCTCGAAAACCGCGAGACGATGTTGCAGATGTTCCCGGAGCTGTTTTCCAAAATTAAAGTGCAACGCGTTAGCGACTATCCCAAAGCCTTGCGCAAATCGCTCGAAGCCTCCGCCCCGCGAAACTGCGATGGGCGGCCTTTCGTCGTGGTGTTGACACCGGGCATTCACAATTCGGCCTATTATGAGCACAGCTTTCTCGCCGACCAGATGGGTGTCGAACTGGTTGAGGGCCATGACCTGCGCGTCGTCGACGGCCATATCGCGATGCGCACCACGCGGGGCTACCGCAAAATCGACGTCATTTACCGCCGCGTCGATGACGAGTTTTTGGACCCGCTTACCTTCAACCCTGACAGCATGTTGGGCGTGCCGGGCATTATGGATGTCTACCGCGCGGGCAATATCACGATCACCAATGCACCGGGCACGGGCGTCTCTGACGACAAGGCGATCTACAGCTACATGCCGGAGATTGTTGAGTTCTACACAGGCGAAAAAGCAATCCTGAAAAACGTTGAGACGCACCGATGCTCTGAGCAAGATACGCTGAAATATGTGCTCGACAATCTGGCCGATCTCGTCGTGAAAGAGGTGCATGGCTCAGGCGGCTACGGCATGCTGGTGGGCCCCGCCGCCACAAAAAAGGAGCTTGCCGCGTTCGCCGAAAAGCTGCGCGCCAACCCATCGGGCTATATCGCGCAGCCGACGCTGTCACTGTCGACTGTGCCCATCTTTACCGAAGCAGGCCTCGCGCCGCGCCATGTCGATCTGCGCCCCTTCGCGCTTGTCTCGCCCAACGGGGTTGAGATCACGCCCGGCGGCTTGACCCGTGTTGCGTTGACCGAAGGCAGTCTGGTGGTGAATTCGTCCCAAGGGGGCGGCACCAAGGACACTTGGGTGCTGGAGGAGTAGGGCGATGCTAGGCAAAACCGCAGGCGGCCTTTACTGGATGTTCCGCTCGCTGGAGCGGGCCGAAAACACGGCGCGCCTGATCGAAGCGGGGTTTCGCATCGCGCTGACCCGGTCGACCGATCCGAACTCGGAATGGAAATCCGTCATCGTCACCTCGGCGGTGCAAGATGGCTATCGCAAGAAGCATTCCACCTTCGACAGCGCGAGCGTGACCGATTACCTGCTGCGTGACCCGGACAATCCAAGCTCTGTCTTGTCGGTGATCAAGCTGGCGCGTGACAATGCACGGCTGGTCCGTACGGCGCTCACGACGGAGGTGTGGGGTGCGGTGAATGAAACCTGGATGCTGCTCTGCGATGTGTTGAAAGAGCCCGTTCCCGAGACGGATTTGCCGGAAATATTGTCGATCATTCGTCAGCAATCGGCACTGGTGCGCGGGGCATTGCATGGCACCATGCTGCGCAATGACATCTACGATTTTTGCAGGCTCGGCAGCTTCATCGAGCGCGCCGACAGTACGGCGCGGATCATTGATGTGAAATATTACGCGCTGCTGCCCTCGCCGTCATTTGTCGGCAGCCGGATGGACAACGTGCAATGGGAAACGCTGCTGAGGTCGGTCTCGGCGCATCGGTCTTTTCGCTGGGCCACGGATGGGGATTATTCGCCTGCCAATATTGCGGATTTCCTGATCCTCGACCGCCGCATGCCGCGCTCGCTGGCGTTTTGCGCCGGGCAGATTTGTGACAACCTTGAATACCTGTCGGAGGAATACGGCGAACCGACCGATAGCCTTGCCCAAGCCCGCGCATTGCGCGCGCGCCTAAGAGACCGCGACATTGCCTCGATTTTTGATGAGGGGTTGCACGAATTTCTCAACGCGATCCTGAACGACACCGGCCAGCTGTCGCGCCAGATCGAGACAGATTACAGGTTCAACGAATAGATGAAGCTCGCGATCAACCATAAGACGCAATACGACTATGACGCGCCGGTCGGCTACACATTGCAAAAAGTACGACTGCGCCCGCTCCGCTCCATCATGCAGGAGGTCGTGGATTGGGACCTGAGCGTCGAGGGTGGCCGGATTGAGGCCAGCTATCGCGACCATTACGGCAACCATGTCGACCTGGTCAGTGCGGAGATTGGCGTGCAGCATCTGGTGATTAACGCCAAAGGTACCGTCAAGACCCATGACGCGGCTGGCGTGCTGGGCCAGGTCTATGGCTGCGCGCCGCTGTGGCATTTTGTGCAGCCGACGCAGCTGACGACGGCTGACGCCGCCATTAAGAAGCTGGCCACGATCATCGGCGAAAGCGACACGCTGCTCAACGGCATGCACGCCCTATCCTCCGCGATTTTGCGCGCGGTGCCCTATGAGATCGGGCAGACGGATGCAAACACCACCGCGGCGCAGGCTGTTGTTGTGGGGAAGGGCGTGTGCCAGGACCACGCGAATATCTTTATTGCGGCGGCGCGCGCCAGCTCGATCCCCGCGCGCTATGTTAGCGGCTATTTGATGATGGATGACCGGGTCGATCAGGATGCCAGCCACGCCTGGGCGGAGGTGCATCTCGACGGGCTGGGCTGGGTCGGTTTTGACATCTCCAACGGCGTCAGCCCGGATGAACGCTACGTGCGCATCGCCACCGGGCGCGACGCCAGCGACGCGGCGCCGATTTCGGGCTTCCGCATGGGCGCCAGCGACGAGTCGTTGATTGTATCTTTACAGGTTCAGCAGTAGGTCTGACGCAGTGACTGAGCGAGCGCGGGGAGCCTCCGAATGACTTATTGCGTGGGAATGCGCCTCAACCGCGGCCTTGTGTTCATGTCCGACACCCGCACCAATGCCGGGGTCGACAATTTCGCCTCGACCAAGAAGATGTTTCATTGGACGGTGCCGGGCGAACGGGCGATCACCGTGATGACGGCCGGCAACCTGGCCACGACGCAGGCGATGATCAGCCTGCTTGAAGAGCGTTTGAAAGCCGCCAAAGACCGCGACCCGTCGATCCTGACGCAGCCGACCATGTTCCAGGTGGCGCGTTTGGTGGGGGCGACCTTGAAGGAGGTCATCGCCTACTCCGCGCCCGCGGGCCCCGACGCCGGCGACCAGTTTAGCGCGTCCGTGATTGTTGGCGGGCAAATAAAAGGCGGGCAGCCCACGATCTTCTTGGTCTACCCGGAGGGCAATTTCATTGAGATTTCGGATGAGACGCCGTTCTTCCAGATCGGGGAGACCAAATACGGCAAGCCCATTCTGGTGCGCGCCTATGACGCCGATATGCCGTTTGAGCACGTGCTGAAACTGCTGCTGGTGTCGTTTGACTCGACGGTAAAATCGAACCTTTCGGTTGGCCTGCCGTTTGACGTGCAGGTCTACGAAGATCACAGCTTTCATTGCGACCGCAGCCACCGGATTGAGCAGGATGACCCGGTCTACAATGAGATCGCGTCGAAATGGGGCGACGCGCTGAAATCCGCGTTTGAGCTGCTGCCGGACTACAAGCTTTAGGGGTTCACCCAGACCCCGGTGCTGTCCGCGCCGTCATAGCGGAACTGGGCGCGCAGGTTTTCGCCGCGCTGGTGGCGGTACCAATCCATGACCTGCGCCCGGATCTCGATCACGCCAAACCGCATTTGGCCAAAGGCGCTTTCTTCCTCAGAGGGCGGCGCATCACGAGGTGCTGGCGCGTAGCCTTGCGTCACATCATGTCCCGGCGGGCCGCCGCAATAGGTCGATTTGGTCCAGTCCGACAGCGCAAGCCAGGCGTCTTCCTGCTCTGAGCTGCCCGGGGCGAAAAGTGCCGCCTGACCGGCAAAGCGCAGCTGCAACCGTGCCGTCGGGTCGTAGCCCAACAGGCTCACTTTTGGATTGGCTTGAAGCTCCGCCCATTTTGCGCTGCGAATATCTGTATGAAGGATGATCCGTTTCGTCTCAGGGTCGGCCGCGCGCAGGATCAAGCTGCGCGTTTGCGGGTGGCCCTGCTGGTCAATGCTTGCCAAAGAGACAGTGCGAAACGGATGGTCTGGCGCGCCCTCAACCTTGCTGAGCTGTGCCCAGGCCTCCTGTTCGATCGCCGCCAGCTCAACCATTTTGATGCGCCTGCCACGCCAGTGCCGAAAGTGCGAGATCGCCCAAAGCGTGCCCTCGGAACACAAACGCTGTTCGCTGTGCATCGTCACCGCGTGCCTGCGCGTGGCCCAAAACCAGCCCAGATAAATCGCCCGTTATATGGTCAGGGTCACACAGCTTGTTTGGCAGGGCTTTCTCCTGTGCCAAATCATCTACGCAAACCACATCAAGCGCGCCAAAGCTGTCGCGTATCCAAGGCGCTGCCAGATCAACAACGGCGGCAAAGCTGCCGGGTTTCATCGTCGAGGCATCCAGAAAGGGTGCCGCGCCACCTGTATGGGTCACGGTCGTGACCAGCAGATCGACGCTGTCAGCGACCTCTTGTCCGCTGGCGCAGGTTTCAACCGTCAAACCCGTTGCCTGCGCCTGTTCTGCCAGCAAATCCATATTGGTCTGCCCACGCCCGAACATCTTCATATGGCGCAGCGGAAAGAGATCGCCAAAAGCGTCCAGGTGGCTGCGCGCCTGAACGCCGCAGCCCACAAAACCTATGACGCTGGCCTCCTTTCGGGCCAGATAGGTCGCAGCCGTCGCGCTCAGACCGGCGGTCCGCACGGCCGTGATCCAGTTGCCATCGAGAATGGCCACGGGAAGACCCGTTTCGCTGTCGAGCATTGTCACCAGCCCGTTGATTTGCGGCAGGCCATGGGCGGTGTTTTCCGGGTTCAGCACCACGGTTTTCACGGCCAACAGCGATGGGCCATCCATCGCCGCAAGGGCGGCCATCATGTAGCGATTGTCATCGGGCGGCATCAGCGCCGCCTTCGGCGCGGCCCAGACCGTGCCTTTGGCGCTGCCTTCGATCACGCCTTTGATGCTGTCGACAATTTGCGCGGTGCCGAGGCCCAGCCGGTCGAGATCAGAACTTGAAAGATAAGGGATGCCCATCAGCCCGCCTCACATTGCTTTGGCGAGCAGAGTGGCACAGCTGAGCGCGACGCGAAAGCGCGGCTTAAAGGCTGTTTAGATGATGGGTCTCGAGCAGCTCGACAATCACCTTTTTCGCGGCGCTGCGATGGGCGTGGTGAACACGCGCCGCGGTGTCCGCATCGCCCTTGCGTATGGCCGTCAGCACGGCGCGGTGATCTTCGTTGGAGCGGGTGGGAACAGGTCGCATATGCAGCGTCACGAGCCGAGCGCGGCGCACCTGATCGGACATCATTTGCGCGATCCCTTCGATCCGGGAATTTCCGCCCAGACGGACAAGCTCTGCATGAAACGCGTCATCGGCGCGCGCCCATGCGCCCCGGTCGTTCTGTTCGAGCGCCATTTCCATCTGGTTGATGATCTGCTCGAGCGGCTCAAGCGCCGCGCGGTCATACCCCGCCTCAGCCGCATTCGCGGCGGCCAGACTCTCCAGTTCAGTCAGAATATCGTAGATTTCGGCCATATCCGTCGGCGAAAGCGGCCGGATCCGCACGCCTTTTCGCGGACGCACATCGACAAGGCCTTGGCCCTCCAGCACCAGCAACGCCTCGCGCACCGGCGTGCGCGACATGCCCAGACTTTCGGCCAACTCGCTTTCCAAGTGGTCACTGCCCGCACCCAACTGGCCGGAAAAAATGAGCTCCCGCAGCCGCTCGAGAGCTTGGCTGGAACTGGATCTGGTGCGTGTATCTTGTGCCGTCATATGTCGCTAAGAAGCTGTTTTTGTTGTTGTGCTGCAGAGATATATACCGCGTGCTCAATCCGCATAACAGTCAGGTATTCCCGCGCCGTGTTCTCAATCGGGCCCCCATCGGCGAAAGCCCGCGCAACATGGTCGATCAGATGGAACGTGCAATCGCCGCCGAAATTGGGGCTGTCATTGGGCGGGCAGATTTGGGTCTCATCTTGCGCCCCGAAGCTGCGCTGCATGACGGAGCCGTCGCCCAGCAGACGCAAACTTCCCTCTGTGCCTTCAAAGAGGCCTTCACCCATCGTGCAGCGGGTGTTCTGCGTGGCATGATCGAGGCACCGGTTGCCGTCAAACATCACCCGCACGCCGCTTGGGTGATCAAAGAGCACAAATCCCGCATCCTCGCCCGCGATCACCGGGTTTACGCGGCGCAGATCGGCATATACCGCCTCCGGGTCGCCAAAGAGGAAGCGGAACGTGTCGATCCAATGCACGCCGGTCTCGTGGATCAGGAACCGCTCCATGTCCTGAAAATAGGGCTGGCGTGCGAGATACGCTTCGGGCCCCTGACCATCGCCCGGGCGCAGCCGGAAACTGGCCTGCAGGGGCACGCCAATGGCGCCATCGTCAATCGCCATTTTGATCACGCGATACCAAGGCTGGAACCGGATATTTTCATGCACGATCAAGGGGATGCCGGTTTGCTCGGCCAGGGCGGTCATCTCTTCCGCCTCGGCCAGATCGCGGCAGAACGGCTTTTGGCACACGATCGCGCGCACGCCGTGTTCGAGCCCTGCGCGAATGGCATCGGCATGCGCCTCGGGCGCCACGATAATGTCGAGGATATCGGGGTCGGTTTCCGTCAGCATCGCCGCCAGAGTGTCAAAGACCGGCAGGCCCGTTGCCTCCGCCTTGCTGCGGTCGCGGTTGGTGACGCCCACGACCTTGCTCAGCCCCGTTCGGGCCCAGCCGTCAAAGTGGAACTGGCTGAAATAGCCGGCCCCGATACAGGCAATTTTCAGCATCGCAGGCGCTGTCCGACCGCGGCTGCGGCGCCCGCCGTATTGGCCGTGCCACCCAGATCGGGCGTCACATCCGCGCGCGCTGCGACCTGGCCGTCGACTGCCTCGCGCAGCGCAGCTGCATCTTCGCACATGGCGGGGATCCCATGTTTGAGCCCCAGCCAGTCCAGCATTATCGCGCCCGACAGGATCATCGCAAACGGGTTCGCCACCCCACGGCCCGCAATGTCTGGCGCGGAGCCATGGCAGGGTTGGAACACTGCCTGCTCTAGCCCGATATCTGCCGACGGGGCCAGGCCGAGCCCGCCCATCAGCCCGGCGCCCAGATCGCTCAGGATGTCGCCAAACATGTTTTCTGTCACCATTACGTCAAACTCCCACGGCTTTTGTACCATCCAGAGCGCGGTCGCGTCGACATAGGCGTGATCGGCTTTAAGCGCGGGGTGTTTTGCGGCCTCGGCGTCGAACATTTCGCGGAAAAAGGCAAAGGCGCGGAACACATTGGCCTTGTCGACGCAGGTGACGCGGCCGGGCCCACGCCCTTGCGCCTTGCGTTCGGCCGCCATGCCGAATGCGAAGGCGAACAACTTCTCGGAGATGTCGCGCGTGATCAGCAAGGTTTCGCGCGCCTCGTTCTTGGAAACCTCGCCGCAGCCTTGGGTGTGAAAGAGGCCCTCGGTGCTTTCGCGGATCAGCACGAAATCGATGCTTTTGCCGGCGGGCAGTTTCAACGGTGTTTCGCCACCTTCGGACACCCGTACGGGCCGGACGCCCGCGAAAAGCTTTAACGCCTTGCGCAGGTCGATCTGCGGCGAGATTTCGGTGCCATCGGGGTAGCGCACATCGGGCAGGCCCATGGCCGACAGCAAGATCGCATCCGCCTTTGCCGCCGCATCGAGGGAGGGTTTGGGCAGGCTGTCCCCGGTTTTGGCGTAATGCGCGGCACCGGCCGGGTGGCTGGTGAAATTCAAGCCATAGGCGCCCGAGCGCGCAGAAAGCTTGTCCAGAAGCGCTACGGTTGGTGCGGTGATTTCCGGGCCGATTCCGTCGCCCTCAAACACCGCGATGTCAAAACTCTGTGCCATTGCGGCTCCCCTTTCAGTCATTCGTTAATGTATACATTAAAAAATGCACTAACGAATGTCCAGAGGGTCGCGCGCAGCGGATACGAAGTAAAGTAAGGGAAAGCAGACGTTGGCGGATGCGCGCTTAATAGTCGCGCTCGAAGAAGATACCGATGGAGCTGTCGCCTTGCGCGCTGGTGGTTCCGCGCGCCGTCAGACTTGGTGTCAGATCGATATTGATCGAGACCTCCGGCCCATCCGCGCCGCCGACCTCGACATCGGTATAGACATTGTCCGAGATGTATTTCCCGGCCCGAAGCGCGGTATTTCCTTCAGCGTCGGTGTTGATGTCGAGATCATCGAGATCAAAGCCGCGCCGCAATTTCGAGATGATGCTTTCGCCGCCTTGCCCGGCCAGCGTTGCTACCGCATTGGCCAATTGCAACGCCTGAAAGGCGGACAAATCCGCCGCGCTGCGCCCAAAGAAAATCTGCGCCAAAACCTCATCCTGCGGGGCTTCCGGGCTGGCGGTGAAACTCACTTCGGGCGCGGAGGCGGGGCCTTCAATGATCACACTGGCCGTGCCGGTCGAGGTCCGCGTCGTGGCCACAAAGCGCAGGAAGGGATCGAATGAGCCCTGCAACTGCACGCTGCCCTCATCGAGATCAAACCGCTTTTCAAGAATGTCGAGCCGTCCGCGGATCAGCTCAAACCGACCGGCGGAGATGATATTGGCCGTGTCGCCGGTCAGCCGCAACGTGCCGCCGAGCTCCGCATCAAGCCCGCGCCCGCGCACAAAAACACGCGCTGGCGCCGCAATACGCAGATCGAGCGGGTAGGCCGGACCGCTTCCGCCGGAGGCTTCGACGGGTTTGTTAAGCCCCGCGCGATTTTGCGTCACACGCACCGCGCGCGACGCGCCGATATGGGTGATTTGGGGGATGATCGCAAACCCGCCCAGCCCGGAGGAGGGGACACTTACCTGCGTCTCGCCCACGTCAATCTGCCCCGATATGCGCGCGCCACCTGTCAGGTTCCCGGTCACTGTCACAGCGCCGTTCAGCGTGGTTTTGTAGAGCGCGGGGTCTTCAATGCCCAGGTTCTGCAAGGCAATCGCAAGCTGTGCTGGAAACGCGCCGCTTAGCGTGACCGGCCCGCTTATCGTGACGGCACCGCCCTGCGCTGCGCCAGCCCGGACGTTCAGATCCGCCCTTCCGCCATTAAGATCAATCTGCGCGTCTATATCTGTCATCGTCACAGGCAGGCCGGGCGCTGCGAGGCGGATATCGTTGGCTGTGATCTGGCCCGAAACCGCGCCAAGCGATGGCGTTCCATTTACCGCCAGATTAAATCGCGCCTGACCCAACACGCTGCGCGGCGCGATAAACGGATTGGCCAAGGCAAGTGCGGCCGATCCGTCGGCAGTCAGGTTCACTTGTCCGTCCGCGCCAACACGTCCGGCGACCTGGGCTTGCGTGCCCGCTGGTCCGTCAATATCGCTTTCCACCTGCCAGTTGGGACCGTCTTGGGCGGCACTGCCGCGTGCGCTGAGCGGGCCGTTCAGATTGGGGACAATCGGCGCAAGATTTGGCAGCGAAAGCGCATAGTCAAACCGTGGCGAAGGACCGGTGGCCGCGCCGCTGAGCGTTGCGGTCAACCCGTAGGGCCCGGCGATGTCGGTGTCTAAGGTCAGCGCCTCACCCTGTTGTAAAGCGGTGCCTGAAACGCTCAGCGTGCCGCGATATTGCGGCACCAGCGGGTTCACATCGGGCAAGCGCGCTTCAAACGTGATGTCAGGCGCGTCCGCGCCGGTGACCCGACCGGCGACCGTCGCGTCCAAGTCGTAGGGGCCGTCCAGCGTTGTCTCTACGCGCAGACCGTCGGCCAGCATTTGCGCGCGCCCTGCCACTGCGACCGCGCCGCTAAATTGCGGCACGAGCGGTTTGATATCTGGAAGTTTGGCTGAGAAGGCCACATCGGGCGCCTGTGTTCCGGTGACCCGTCCGGCAACATCGGCGCCTAGGGAAAACGGTCCGATCAGTGCCGTGTCGAGCAGCCAACCGTCCGGCGATTGGCGCAGCGTCCCGTCCAGATCGAGCGCGCCGCTATATTGCGGCACCAGCGGCGCAATGTCGGGCAATCCCAGCGTAAAATTCAGCGCGGCCTGCGGACCGGTGGCCAAACCGTCCACCGCCGCGCGCGCCTCAAACGGGCCTGCCGCGTCCAGATCAACGCTCCAACCGCGCGCACCTTGCGTGGCCTCGCCGCCCAAGGTGAGCGACCCTTCGAGCTGCGCGGCCAAGAGCGCGGCATCGTTCAGTCGCGCTTGCAACGTGACGCGTGAGGCCTCTGTCGCCAGAACCGCCGCGCCGGTTGCGGAGAGCTGGTTATTGCTCAGCACCAAGTCCTCGACCCGAGTCCCCGTCGCATCGCGCATGGCCCGCAACGACAGATCGGTGCGCCCGGCCAGCGCCGCGTCGGCTTGCGCGATCCCGAGGCCGAGCCCGTCCGTTGCGCCGTCAATCTCCACATCAAACGCGCCGCCCAGATCGGCGGTGCCGCGCAAGCCCAGCTCCGCCGCGCCGGCAAGGCTTTGGCCGGCGAGCTCGGAAAACCGCGCCAACTGCTCCGCCTTCAGGCCCAGATCGAACCGCGTTTGCAACGCATCATCGAGGCCCGACATCTCGGCCTGCCCGGTCAGGGCGTAGTCGCTGCCCGTCAGTTGCAGGTCGCGCAGGGTGAGCCGGTCACCGTCGACATAGCCGACAGAAAGCGCGCCCTGCAGGCTGTCGCCGACCGCGCTTTGGACGCTCATATCGCCAAATACCATTGCCGTTGCGGAAAGCCGCAAATCGGCTTGCACCGCGTCAGCGCTGCGAAGCGTGCCGTCGGCGGTCAGGTCAATTTGGCCAAGCGCAATGTCGGGCGTGGCAAGATTTGTGACGTCAAAACTGGCCTCAAACCGGTCATTGTCGGCGGCGTCAAACTGGACCGCCAAAGCGGCGCTTTGGACCCGCGTAGGTGCGCCGGAAAGGGGCAGAAGCACCGGGGTGCCCGCCTGCGTGCCGATCTCGCCCGTGATATCCAACATGGTGGGCCAGCTTTGCGCATCAAGCGCCGCCTTGCCGTCAAGCCGCAGCGCATCGGCGCGCAGCGCGAACTGATCGAGCGACAGCGCGCCGTCACCGCCACTGACACCCCTGGCCGTAAGTTGCACATTATTGCCGAAAAAATCCTGATATTGCGGGGCAAAGAGCGCGGTCACGTCGCCGCCGAGCTCCACCTCAAACCCACGCCCGCCGTCGCGGTCGCGCAGCCCGACAGTGCCTGCGAGCCGCTCCTGCCCATCAGTGGTCAGACGCAGCGTTGCGTCGAAATTGCCCAAGGGTCCGGCCCCGGTCACAGCGATGGTCAAAGGCGGCTCATCGGGGAGGCCGATCAGGCTGGCCGCGATCCCGCCTGCGCCCTCGCTCACGTCGAGGCCCAGCTCCAGGGTTTCGCCGTCAAACCGGGTCACAATGTCGAACCGGCCCGTCTTTGTGTCGATCCGCTCGCCCAGCAAGCTGACATCTGCCGCGCCATCCGCCAGTGTTCCGGACGCGTCGAGCCGCAAGACCAGCGCCTGCCCCAAAACCGGCGCGCCGATGGTGATGCGGGGAGAGGCTAGCTTGCCCACGCTGATCGCAACCGGCAGGTCGGGCAGCGAGAACCCTTGCGCCTCGGCCGGTGGCAGCGTGTCCTCGGGCGCGCTAGGCAGGCGGGAGAGCGCGATGGTTTCAGCCGAAAGCTCCTCGATTTCGACGCGGCCCCTGAGCAGCGCGCCGCGGTTCCAGCCCAAGACCAGATCGGTCATTTCCAGCCAGACGCCCTGCGCGTCAGACATGGTGATCCGGTCGACTGTCGCACGGCTGCTGAGCGCGCCTTGGAACCCGTCGATGGAGACCACGCGACCCTCCCCGCCGAGGCTGCTTTCGAGCAGCTCGGTCAGGTAGCCTTTGTCCTCCTGCGCGAGGGCGGCACAGGGCCAAAGCAAGGCGCATATGGCAAGAACCCACAGCATCAGAACGCCTGCCCAATGCCGATATAAAGCTCAAAGCCTGAGTTGTCGCCGGGACCGCTGATCGGCAGGCCAAGATCGACACGCAGCGGGCCGATGCCGGTGTCGTAGCGCACGCCCAGCCCCGCGCCGGTTTGCCAGTCTCCGCTGCTGCCGTCGGGAAATGTCTCCTGCCCGATATAGCCCGCGTCGTAAAAGCCCACGACGCTGAGACTGTCGGTCGTTTTCACGCGCAGCTCGCCCGACAAGCCAAGAAAGGAACGCCCGCCGACCTCACGGCCGGAGGCAAGCGTCACGCCGAGCGATTGGTAGTCCTGGCCGCGCACGGTGCCGCCGCCGCCCGAATAGAACAGAAAGTCGGTCGGGGCCTCCGCCAGGCTTGGCCCAAAGACGGAGCCCAGCTGTGCGCGCGCCGCAAACACCAACCGCTCGCCAAGGCTTTTGTAGCCGCGCAGATCGGCATAGCTGCGCAGCCCGCTTTTGGTCCCTTCGATGGCCACGAAAGGTGTCAGGCTCAAAAGCGCGTAATAGCCATCCGTCGCGTCCAGCTGATTGTCGCGGTAGTCAAACTCGACCGAGGCGGGCAAGGTGAAAATCGTGTAATCCCGGTCGCCAAATGCGTCTTGCGTGCGCGCATGCTGTAGCCCGAGCCCAAAAGTGTATTGCCGCTTGGGCGTGGCGTATCGTGTGATACCGGCCTCGATGTTGAACCGATCAACGGTAAATTCTTCCTCATCCAGACGCTCCAGCTCTGCCAGCGCAAAGAAGTCGGTGTCCTCGTTAAAGGTCGCGGGTCGGGTGAATTTCGTCCCCAGCAGAAAATCAACGCCGCCGGTTTGCCCGCCAAGGCCTTCAATCGCGGCGTCAAATCGCAGCCGTTCCGCCCCGCCAAGCAGGTTGCGGTGTAGCCAGAAGCCTGACAGCGCGACGCCCTCGCTGGTGGACAGCTCTGCGCCAAAGCCAAATCGACGCGGCTTTTCTTCGGTGATTTGCAGGTCAATCGGAAGGGTATTGCCGGGCCCGATCTCCTCGGCTTCGCTGAGGGCCGCGACCTTGAAAGCGCCTGTTCGCCTAAGCCGCGTGGTAACGCGGGCGATCTCATCTGGATCAAAAACCTGACCTGTCGGCAGCCCGGCAATGTCGCGGATCCGTTCACTTCGCACGTCTTTGTTGCCGCTGATGCGCAGCGGGCCAAAGCGCAACCGGGGGCCAGTGTCGATCTGCAACCTGCTGTCGAGCTGGCTTTCGCGGTGCCGTGCCGTGATCTGCTGGTCCCCGAGCGCGGCCTTGGCAAAGCCCGCGGCGCGCCAATCCGTGACCGCACTTTCGACGGCCTCCTGTATCGCGCCAGTGCTGGCGGGTTGGCCGCGCCGGTAGGCATCGGGGGTCTGTGCGCCGCTTGGCAAAGGCGTGAGCGCGGCTGTTCCAAAGGTAAATTTGCGCCCCGCTGTGACCCGAATATCGACGCGCCCGACGCGCGACAATGTGGTGAGCGGGGAAATCGTTGCGGCTTCCTGTCCGTCGACCTTGATGGTGATGACGGGTCCAAAGAAACCCTGGTCATAGAGCGCGCCGATGAGGCGGGCGTAATCCGCCTGTGCTGCGGCGAGAACGTCCTGCGCGCGCGGTGTGTCTTCATTGGAAAGCGGCACCAAGAGCGAGGCATTTTCGAGCGCTGTGTTGAGCGCCTTGTCGGCAGTGCTGGAAGATATCTTCAGCTCAAACGCAGCCAGTGGTGTGGCGCACAGGCACAATGCGCATAGGGTTGATGCCGCTCTTTTAAATCCAATTGAAAGGGCAGGGCGGATACGCATGTTTTGGTGATGAGGGTTGCGTCTGGGAGATGCAAATCACTTTCTGTGGACAACTCAGCGCCAGATCACGCGAAGGTGCCGCTAGCGCCCCAAACACCCCAAACCATCCCCGGAAAGGGCGTTGCCTGACAGCGTCGCGATATGCCATGCGAGCACCTGATTGCTGCTGAGTACGGGCAGCCCAGTGGCCGCTTCAAGCTGCGCAATGGCGGGCAGGCTGCGCAGGTTGGTGCAGGACAAGAACAGCCCGTCCAGGCTTTCGCCCTCCACCAAAGACTGGCCTGCTTCCACGATGGAGCGCGTGTCGATACGCGCGACTTTGGCCTCTTCCGGCTCTGCAAAACTGCCAAAAACGGGGGTTTCAACGCCGCGTCCAGCCAGCACCTCGCGCAATCGGTCGGAGACCTCCTCAACATAGGGAGACAACACCGCCAACCGTTTGAGCCCGAGTGAGTAGCACGCCGCCGTCAGGGCCGAGATGGGCTCCGTCACATGGGTTGCGGGCGCGCCTGCGCGGATCAACTCGGCGATCCGGTCCGCCCCGATTTGCGCAGTTCCGGAGGTGCAGCCATAGCCTATGACGTCGAACCCCATGCCGCGCGGAAACAGGCCCGCCGCGCCTGAGAGCCGCGCCTCCATCGCCGCGAGGCTATCGGCGCTGACCTCCATCCCGCTTTCGATGCGTGAGGTGAAAAGCGCCGCCTCAGGCGGAAACATCGTGCGAAACTCTTGTTCAATCGTCTCATCCGATTGCAGCACGATCAGGCCCAGCCGGGGCCAGTTTTGCGCGGCTTCACTGTAGGAAAACCGGCTCACCCTAGCACCACAATTTCGGGTGGGGCCGGCCGGCTCAGATAGCGCGCACCCGTTTGAGTGATCACGATATCCTCCTCATGTACCATCAATTTACCGGGCATGACCTCGACGCCGGGTTCCAGCGTCAGCACCATACCGGGCTGCAAAACGGTCTCGTCCTCCGCGATAAGCGAAGGCCATTCCGTCAGTTGCATCCCCAGCCCATGGCCCAGCCGCCCGGCGTCGCTGCCGCCCGAGCCGCCCGTGCAAATGCGGTCCATGGCCTTGAACAAATCGGCCCCGGTGGCCCCGGGTTTTGCGGCCTCGAAACCGGCTTGCGTGGCCTCAACAAGCTGCGCATGCGCATCCGCCACCCCGCCCGACGGCTTGCCCAAGCTGAAATTTCGGTCGAAATCACAGAAATACCCGTCCCAGACCAGCCCCGTGTCCAGCATCAGTACATCGCCTGCGGCCAAGGGCGTCGCGGTCGCGGGCGAGATCACGTCTGCATAGCCCTCCGGCCCAGACGCGCCCGCCAGATAGGGCACCCAATCCGCGCCCTCCTCCAGACACAGCCGTTGAAAATCGCGAAACACCCGCTCCAGCGCAACCCCAGGCTGCGCGATCTCGGCCATGCGGTCGAAGGCGCGATTTGCGATCTGGCAGGCGGTTTCGATTTTGGTGATCTCAGCGTCGGATTTGATCAGCCGCAGACGCCGCGTCAGATGGCCGTCGCCGGTGATGGGCACATGGTTTTGAACCGCCATGAGGCTGGCCACCGGCATGCGCGCATGGCTTTCTATCCCGCGCGCCATGCCGACGGGCGCATCGCCGCGCAACGCGTTCAGGGTGTTGATCAACAAAGACACGCCGTCATCATCGAGATTGGGCGCGCGCCAGGTCTTGATCTGGCCCACATAGGCCTGCGCCATCAGGGCCTCGCCAATGGCCGGAATGACCGCAACCGGTTTGCCGTCGGGCGGCAAGACAAGAAACCACGGGCGCGTCGGGCTTTCCCAAAACCGAGTCAGAAAGCCGGTATAGTAGCGAATTTCCGGCTCGGTCGTGAGCAGCAGCGCGCCAAGGCCTGCGGCGGCCATCTCAGCCTGCGCGCGCGCGCATCGCGCTGCAAACTCGGCCTCCGCAAAGCCGCGTGTCACGCGGGCCCCTCGCTAAGAATACACAGCACGCGGGCGCTTGCGTCGATCCCGAGCCGGCCCTCATCCAACAGGCAGGCGGCCAGAGCCGCCCCGCCCGACGGGGAGGTCGCAAGGCCCCAATCGGCAAGGGTGCCCAATGTGCCTGCGACCTCCGCATCCGAGAGCGTGCAGAACCAATCCGCGTCGCGCGCGAGGCCTTTCAACGCAACAAGCGAGGGCGTTTTGCAATCGAGCCTTCCCATGTTGGAGACCGGGCCGTCGCTGGTCACGCATCGGCCATTCTGGATTGAGCCCGCAAGGGCAGGGGCCGCCGTCGGTTCGACGACGATGACCTTTGGCGCGTCGCCCCAGACTTTGCGCACGGCAGCGGCGCAGGCACCCGCCAACCCGCCAACCCCGGCTTGCAGGAAAACATGCGTCGCGGGCTCCGTCATCTGCTCAAACACCTCGCCCATCAACGCGAGATAGCCTTCCATGACCTTGCGCGGGGCGGTGAGGTAGCCGGGCCATGAGCTGTCTGACAACAAGATCAGGTCTTCCGCCGCTGCGGCGCGTTCGGCGGCGGCCATGCTATCTTCATAAACGGCCCCTTCGCGACGCACCTCTGCACCTTCCGCGCGCAGCCGCTTGGCGAAGCTTTCGGGCACGGTTTCGGCGATATAGATGATTGCCTTCGCGCCAAAAACCCGCGCGCCCGCAGCGACAGACAGACCGTGATTGCCGGCGCTGGCGGTGACATAGGTATTGCTTTTGGCATCAGGGTCAGAGGCTATGACATAGGCCGCGCCGAGCGCTTTGAAGCTGCCCAACCCCATCCGCTGGCGTTCATCTTTCACAAAAAGCGTGGCGCCGGTTTCAGGCAAATCAACCGTCACCAGCGGCGTCGGCTGCGCCTCAGGGCAGCGGGCCAAAAGCGCACGCGGGCGGTCGATATCGTCGCTGGGAAAAGGGATGTCTGTGCCCACATCGATCTGCGCCGTCGCGCGACGATATGGGTTCTGTATATGCTCCACTGCGCCCTCCAAGCCCCGTCGATTTCGGCGCATGCTCACAGATTAGCCGTGAGCTGGCAACGGGAGTTTGAGCAGCGCCGCAGAAAGCGAGGCCGGCCCGTTTTAGCCTAGCCCGCCAATCGCGCGGATATGATCCAAAACTTCGCCCACGCCGGTGCCATGGCGCACCTGCGCAAAGACGAATGGCCGTGCCCCGCGCATTTTGGCCGCGTCGCGTTCCATCACCTCCAGCGAGGCGCCGACATGCGGCGCGAGGTCGGTCTTGTTGATCACCAATATGTCTGAGCGGGTGATGGCCGGGCCACCTTTGCGCGGGATTTCTTCGCCAGCGGCCACATCGATCACATAAACCGTCAGATCCGCCAATTCAGGCGAGAAAGTCGCGCTGAGATTGTCACCGCCGCTTTCGACAAGCACCACGTCGAGGTCCGGAAAATCGCGATTGAGCTGGTCAATCGCCTCGAGATTGATGGAGGCGTCTTCACGGATTGCTGTATGCGGGCAACCGCCGGTTTCCACGCCGCGAATGCGCTCTGACGGCAGGGCCTGCATCCGCATCAACGCATCCGCGTCTTCGCGCGTGTAGATATCATTGGTCACAACCGCAATTGAATGCGTGTCACGCAGCGCGACACATAGGGCCGCCGTCAAAGAGGTCTTGCCCGCGCCAACTGGCCCGCCAATACCAATGCGGAGCGGCCCATGCGGGGAGCTTGCATCCATCATGTTCGAAAGATCATGTTCGAAAAATCCTCGTCTCTTGTGTCTCGTGGCGCATGGCCGCCGCGTCTGCGGCCCATGCGCAGCCGCCCAGATCGTCCAGACCCAGCCCGCGTGTCGCCTCCGCCATCTCGGCGCAAACCGGTGCAAGTCGCGCGACCGCTGCCTGCGCGCGGGTCTGCCCCAAAGGTGAGAGGCGTTGCGCGGCAGCAATGAGATTGCTGATAAAACTATGCAGGTAAATCTCGACAAGGGGTTCCAGCGGAAGGGTCTTGGCCCGCGCGGCCGCGCCAAGCGCGACGGGGTAAATCAACGTCCCAAGTTCGATGCCGAACGCGCCGCTCAGCGCTTTGCAAAAGGCGCGTCCCTGCGCGTCGGCCTCAAGTAGCCGCTCGGAGGAGGGGGCAAGCGCGCGGCCCATGGCATCAGCGCCCTCAACATCCCCGTCATAAGCCACACGCAGGAAAATCGCGTCATTCCGCCCGGCCCCATGTCGCAAAACATCGCCCAACCAAGCCTCAACATCCAACTCAGGCTGCTCAGACAAAGCCAGTTCCAGCCCGTGGCTGTAGCTAAACGCGCCGACCGGAAAGGAGGGCGACAGCCACTGCGTCAGCAGCATCAACTGCGCTGGCGACATTTCAGTGCTCATGGCTGTGCACATGCGAATGGTCGTGCCCGTGCGTGCGGCCATGGCCGTAAGCGCCGCCTTCGGGCGTAAAGGGCTCAACCACATCGCGCACGGTCGCGCCCAGTTTTTCCATCAGGTCGCGGATCACGTGATCGGGTTGCACCAAAACGCGCGCGGGCTCTATCTGTGCGGGGCAATGCCGGTTGCCGATATGCCAAACCAGCGGCAAAAGCGCCTCCGAGGTTATCTCCATCAACGGCTCCGCCGCCGCTTTCACAGCCACATGCCGCCCGTCGCTGAGCAGAAACGCGGCCCCCTCATCCAATGATGTGGTGCGCGCCAAATCGGCCAGAAACGCCTCGCCCTTATCGGTTTTGAGCACTTTGCGGCGCAAAAACCGGTCCTCATAGGTCAGTGTGCAGCTTTCATCATGCCCGTGATCGACAATCTTGTGCGCCGTCAGCATCGTCTCACTCCGCAAGCCGCTGTTCGGCGAGGCTGACCCAATAAGAACAGCCCATCGGGATAATCTCATCGTTGAAATCATATTCCGGATGATGCAGCCCGGCGGATGGCCCGTTGCCGATCTGGATATAGGCCCCCGGGCAGGCCTGCAGCATATAGGCGAAATCCTCGCCGCCGGTGACGCGCGGGGCCTCTGGGTTAACCGCGTCGCTGACGGTTTTTGCCGCCGCCACGCAATGCGCCGTTTCCAGATCATGGTTGACCATCGAGGGGTAGGGGATCTCATCCATCACCACATCCGCCTGTGCGCCATAGGCCTGCGCGGTTAACGTGGCGAGCTGCTTGATCCGGGTCAAAGCCTCAGCGCGTAAATCCTCATCAAAGCTGCGCAGGGTGCCACGCAGCTCGACATGCTCGGGGATCACGTTGAAAGCGTCGCTTTCTGTGCGAAAGCTGGTGACCGAGACGACCAGCGGCTGCTGCGGGTCCGCGTTGCGCGACACAATCGATTGCAGCGCCATCACCACGGCTGATCCGGCAAGCGTCGTGTCGACCGTGTTGTTGGGCCGCGCCGCATGGCCGCCTTTGCCGCGCAGTTTGATCACAAAGCTGTCGCAGGCCGCGTAAAACGGCCCCGAGCGGATCGCAAATTCGCCAAACGGCACCATCGGGGAGTTGTGCATGCCGTAGATCTCGGAGATGCCGAAGCGGTCAATCAACCCGTCCTGCACCATTTCCTCCGCGCCTGCGCCGCCCTCTTCTGCGGGTTGGAACACGACCGCCACGGTGCCCGCAAAATTTCGGGTCTCTGCCAGATATTGTGCGGCCCCCAGCAGCATTGCCGTGTGGCCGTCATGCCCGCAGGCATGCATTTTCCCGGGAATGGTGGAGGCATGTGCGGCCCCCGTCGCCTCAATAATCGGCAATGCGTCCATGTCGGCGCGTAAGCCAATCACCTTGCCACCTGCGCCGTTGCGCCCATGGATCAGCCCCACCACGCCTGTGCGACCCAGCCCGGTCACAACCTCGTCGCAGCCAAAGCTCTCTAGCTTTTCGGCCACAATGCCCGAGGTCCGATGCGTGTCGTAGAGAAGTTCCGGATGCGCGTGGAAGTCTCGCCGCCAGGCGGTGATCTCCGGATGCAGCTCCGCGAAACGATTTTTGACCGGCATGTTCAGCGCCCTCCCTTTTGGGAGAGCCTATCACGCCCGTTACTTCTGTGCAGCGCCCGGATGCCGGACGCCGCCAAAACGCTTACTGGTAGGCGTGTGCGCTGAAGATGCGGTCGATCTCTTCGCTGCGCGATGTGCCCAGACCGGACAGTTCCTCGTCGGACAATGCGTTCAGTTTGCGCACGTCTTCGGCGATCTTCGACGCATTGGTTGAGATCGTCAGAAAACTGGTGACCGCGTTTGCGACGGATTGAAAAACGGATGCGGATTGAGTTGCTACTTGTGCCATTTGAGCGGCCTTTCGTCAAAAAATACTCTGTGTTTCCTTGACATTGAACATGGGCGCTGCGGCGCAGAAAAACCACTGCTGATGCCGAAACCCCGCTCTGCGTCTGATGCAACCCTTCCCCCATCAGAACATGAAATAGCGTTGTGCCATTGGCAATTCTGCCGCCGGTTCGCAGGTCAACAACTCGCCATCGGCGCGCACCTCATAGGTTTCAGGGTTCACCTCGACCTCAGGCAGCGCGTCATTGAGCTTGAGGTCCTTCTTGCCGATGCCACGCGTGTTTTCGACCGCGATGCACTCCTTGGCCAGACCCAGTTTGCCACGCACGTCTTCTTCCATCCCGGCGGCGGAGGTGAAGACCACCGCCGAATGCTCCACCGCGCGGCCCATGGCGCCGAACATGGGCCGTGTATAGACCGGCTGCGGCGTCGGGATCGACGCGTTCGGGTCGCCCATCTGCGCGCAGACAATCGAGCCGCCCATGAGCACCATCTCCGGCTTCACGCCAAAAAACGCAGGGCTCCACAGGCAGATATCGGCGCGTTTGCCTTCCTCAAGGGAGCCGATTTCGCGCGACACCCCATGCGCAATCGCCGGGTTGATCGTGTATTTCGCGATGTAGCGGCGGACACGCATATTGTCGTTCTCGCCTTGCTCTTCCGACAGCCTGCCGCGTTGCTTCTTCATCTTGTCGGCCGTCTGCCAGGTGCGGATGATCACCTCCCCCACGCGGCCCATGGCCTGGCTGTCGGACGCGATAATGGAAAACGCACCCATATCATGCAGGATATCCTCGGCGGCGATGGTTTCGCGCCTAATGCGAGATTCCGCAAAGGCCACATCTTCCGGGATGGATTTGTCCAGGTGGTGGCACACCATCAGCATATCCAGATGCTCCTCCAGCGTGTTCACTGTGAAGGGCCGCGTCGGGTTGGTCGATGATGGCAACACATTCGCGTCGCCGCAGATTTTGATGATGTCCGGCGCATGGCCGCCACCCGCGCCCTCCGTGTGGAATGCGTGGATCGTCCGGCCTTTCATCGCCGCCACAGTGTTCTCCACAAAGCCGCTCTCGTTCAGCGTATCGGTATGGATCATCACCTGCACATCCATCTCATCGGCTACCGACAGGCAGCAATCAATCGCGCCCGGCGTGGTGCCCCAATCCTCATGCAGCTTCATCGCGCAGGCCCCGCCTTTAACCTGTTCGACCAGCGCTTCTGGCCGCGACGCGTTGCCCTTGCCCGCAAAGCCAATGTTCATGGGAACCCCGTCAACAGCCTGCATCATCCGCCCGATATGCCAGGGACCGGGCGTGCATGTGGTGGCGAGCGTCCCATGCGCAGGGCCGGTGCCCCCGCCGAGCATGGTCGTCAGCCCCGATTGCAATGCATCCTCGATCTGCTGTGGGCAAATAAAGTGGATATGGCTGTCAAACCCGCCTGCCGTGACGATCCTGCCCTCGCCCGCAATCGCCTCCGTGCCCGGCCCCACGATTATGTCGACGCCCGGCTGCGTGTCGGGGTTGCCCGCCTTGCCGATCTTGTGAATGCGCCCGTCCTTAAGGCCAATATCGGCCTTATAGATGCCGGTGTAATCCATGATCAGAGCGTTGGTGATGACCGTGTCCACAGCGCCGTCGGCGCGTGTGACCTGAGACTGCCCCATCCCGTCGCGGATCACCTTGCCGCCGCCAAACTTGACCTCCTCGCCGTAAGCCAAAGCGTTCGCGCCCGAGCCGCCACCCGAGGCCGCCCCCGCCCGCTCCGCAATCAAATCGCGCTCCACCTCAATGATCAGATCGGTATCTGCGAGCCGCACCTTGTCGCCCACAGTGGGGCCAAACATGGCGGCGTAGTCGGCTCTGGAGATTGTTGATGGCATCAGTCGAGCCCCCCCATAACCTTCTGATTGAACCCATACACAACCCGCGCGCCGGAGATCGGGATCAGCTGCACCTCGCGCCGCTGCCCCGGTTCGAACCGCACAGCGGTGCCGGCGGCAATATCAAGCCGCATGCCGCGACCGGCGTCTCGGTCAAACTCAAGGGCGGCGTTGGCCTCCCCGAAATGATAGTGGGAGCCGACCTGCACCGGCCTGTCGCCGGTATTGGCCACTTCCAGCGTGATCGCCTCTGCGCCCACATTCAGCTGCAGCTCACCGTCTGCGGGAAAAACCTCACCTGGGATCATCGCGCCACTCCTTCTGCAAAAAATTTCGGCTTCGTTTTGGCAAAAATACTCATGGCTCACCGGATCGGGTTGTGAACTGTCACCAGTTTGGTGCCGTCCGGGAATGTTGCCTCGACCTGCACGTCATGGATCATCTCTGCGATGCCATCCATGCATTGATCGCGGGTGATGACTTGGGCGCCTGCCTCCATCATCTCCGCCACGCTCCGCCCGTCGCGTGCGCCCTCAACCACCTCATCGGTGATCAGCGCGATGGCCTCAGGGTGGTTCAGCTTCACGCCGCGTGCGAGCCTTTTGCGGGCCACCTCTGCAGCCATTGAGATCAGAAGTTTGTCTTTTTCTCTCGGGGTCAGTTGCATCTTATAGCGTCCAGGTTTTGGGAATGTCAGCGCCGCTGAGCGCGGCAATCAGAGGGATGGCTTGGCGTCTGAGCAGCATCGCATCCGGGGCGATGAGCCGGATCACCAGAAGGTCGGGCGCCTTCAGGCTCGCGCCGCTCGATGGGCCTATCAAGGTGCGGGCGTGCTCCAAATACCGCTCGGCGTCAGGGGCGGCGTAGGTCACGGATGCCGTCGCCAGAGCGCCGCCGGTCAAAGCGGCACCGGCCAATTGCGCGGCGACATTGCCGTCCAAAAGCGCCGCCTCGGCATGGTCCAAACGGCCGGCCCGGGTGACCCGCACCCGGTCGCGGAAAAAGGCGCCGTTCAGCACCTCGCCCATGGCCGTGCGGCCAAAAATCAATGGCTCAACGATCAGCGCGCGCGCGTCTTCGGCCAGCGTCACATCCAGCCGCCGCTCCACCCTGCAGCCGTCAAACAGGATCGTCTCTTGCGGCAGCCAATGCAGCGTCGCCCCATCCGCCACGATCAAACGCGTACGCAGCCTGGCAGGGGTCTCGCCGGTCGCGCGATACAGCCGCTCAGCCGCTTGCGTGGTCAGGGTCAGCGCAGCGCCTTCGCCCGCGGTACCTTCGATTTCGAACCGGTCGCCACCGGTCATGCCGCCGGCGCAATTGACCACAACGCCCATCAGGGACGTCCCGGTCGCGCGCGGAAACATCATGCGCAGCGAGCCCGACTGATGAAGCCCGTCAATGACCGAGCGCCCATCACGCCGCTTCGCGCTCACCCGCAGCTGCCCGCGCGCGCGCGGCTGGGTTTGGGGTGGTCCTATGGTCGTCTGGGTGTTGATGGCAGGCTCCTCGCGCCGCGATCAAAGCCCAACATGGGTCGGGGCTTCAAGCCTTTGCCGGTTTTTTCCGGCCAACATCCAAGATTTTGCTGAAAAAACAGGCAGCGTGCGGGCGCGCTCTTAGGCGCGGCGCAGCCCTGACAGAACCTGCGTCACCGCAAAGACCAAAACCGCGCCGCACACAATCGAGGGTCCCGCCGGGGTGTCAAACTGCGCTGAGGCCTGCAGCCCGAACACCGCAGATCCCGCCCCAATCAGGGCGGCCCCGATTGCCATGGCCTCAGGCGTGCGGGCGAGCGGGCGCGCGGCAGCGGCGGGGATGATCAACATGGCAGCGATCAGCAACACGCCGACGACCTTGATGGCGACGGCCACAACCAGCGCCAGCGCGACGGTCATGACCAATTGCTCGCGGCGCGGCTCAATCCCGTGGGCATGGGCCAGATCGGGGCTCAAGGTTGCGGTCAGCAACGCCTGCCAACGCCACAACACCAGCCCGACGACCAAAGCCGCCCCCGTCCAGATCACGGCCAAATCGGCGCGGCCGACGGCCAGAATATCGCCAAACAGGTAAGACATCAGGTCCAGCCGCGCGCCCTGGATCAGCGACACCGCCACCAGCCCGAGCGCCAAGGCCCCGTGCGACAGAACCCCCAACATCGTATCCAGCGCGATCTGGCGCCGGTTCAACGCCCCGACCAGCAAGGCCATCGCAAGCGCCGAGGCCAAAACCCCCGCAAAGAGCGAGGTCGCAAAGGCAAATGACATCGCGACGCCCAAAACGGCCGCATGCGCCGTCGCGTCGCCGAAATACGCCATGCGCCGCCAGACCACGAAACAGCCCAAAGGGGCGGCCGCCAATGCTACGCCCAGCCCCGCGAGGGTGGCGCGGACAAGAAAGTCATCAAGCATCGCCATGCGCGTGTTCTTTGTTGCTGTGGTCGTGGGCATGATCATGGTGGTGGTGGTCATGATCATGGCGGTACAACGCCAGCGCGCCGCCGGTGCCTGAGCCGAACAAGGCCCTGTATTCGGGCGCGGAGGCCACAGTATCGGGCGTGCCGTGACAGCACACATGCCCATTGAGGCAAATCACCCTGTCGCTCGCGCTCATCACCACATGCAATTCATGGCTGACCATCAAAACCGCGCAGCCCGTCTCCGCGCGCACCTGCTCGATCCGGCGGTAAAACCCTGCAGAGCCCGGCTGGTCGAGCCCGGTCGTCGGCTCATCAAGGATCAAAAGCTGCGGCGCATCCAACAAAGCGCGCGCCAGCAATACGCGCTGAAACTGGCCGCCCGACAGCATCGACATTTGCCGGCCTTCCAGCCCGCCGGCACCTGCTTGGTGCAGCGCCTCGTGGACCATTTTCTTTTGACGTTTGACCGGCAGCGACATGAAACGGGCCACATTCATCGGCAAGGTCGGGTCGATGCTCAGCGATTGCGGCACATAGCCAATGCGCAGGTCCTTGGCGCGGGTAATTTCGCCCCCGCTTAATGGAATTGCCCCGATCAGCGCGCGCAGCAGGGTCGTCTTGCCGGAGCCGTTCGGACCCACGATGGTGATGATCTCACCCGACGTGACGCTCATATCGACATGGCTCAGGGCCTGATGACCGCCCAATTTCACGCTGACACCGCGCGCGGCGATAAGGCTCATTCGGCTTGGCAGGAGGGGCAAATTCCCTCCGCTTCAACGATGGTGCGCTCGATCTCGAAGCCCGCATCCTGCGCGGCCTTGCCGAGATGGCCTGCCTGCGGATCGCTGGTGGCCTCAGCCACCGCATCGCAGCTGCGGCAGATCATAAAGGCCGGGTCATGTTGCTCGCCCGGATGGGCGCAGGCGACATATGCGTTCAACTTTTCGACCTTATGGACCAGCCCATGCGTGACCAGAAAATCCAGCGCCCGGTAAGCTACCGGCGGGGCGGAGCCCAGGCCGTCTTTGTCCAAATGCGCCAGCACCTCATAGGCGCCCATGGCTTTATGTTCACGCAGCAAAATCTCGAGCGTACGTCGGCGCACCGGGGTCAGTCGCGCCCGCACTTTCGCGCAATGCGCCTCTGCCGCGCTCAGCCCGGTTTCGACGCATTGGCCGTGATCATGGGGAGAGAAGTCGCTCATTTTTTTCCCTTGCGCGCCGATGAGATGTTATATCATAACGTTTTAAGAATTGACAACCCGACAGCGTAGGATTCCCATGTTAAAGCATACCGCCCTTTGCCTCATCTTAGCCACACCCGCCTATGCTGCTCCGCAGGTGGCAACAGACATCGCGCCGGTCCATTCGCTCGTCGCGCAGGTGATGGAGGGCGTGGGTGAGCCGAGCTTGTTGATCGACCCGACCACAAACCCGCATGTGAACACGATGCGGCCCTCCGAAGCGCGCGCCTTGCAGGAGGCCGAGATCATTTTTGGGATTGGCAGTGCGCTCACCCCTTGGCTTGATGACGTCGTCGAAAATCTTGCGCCAGCGGCCAGCACCTACTGGCTTATTGAGCAGGCCCCAGTGATCCGCGTCTACGGCGAAGAGGGCGATGACCACGACGAGCACGACGAGCACGGCGATGAAGAGCATGCGGAGCACAAGGATGAGCATGACGAGCATGGCCATGAGGAGCATTCCGAGGGCGAGCACGATCATGACGATCATGCTGAGCATAAAGATGAACATGACCATGATGATCATGCCGAGCACAAAGACGAGCATGATGATCACGACCACGAAGAACATGCTGAGCACAAAGACGAGCATGATGATCACGACCACGAAGAGCATGCCGAGCACAAAGACGAGCATGACGAGCATGACCATGAAGAGCATGCCGAGCATGATGACCACGGCCATGAAGGCCATGATCATTCAGGCGGCGATGACCCGCATGCCTGGCTTGATCCGGTCAACGCGCAGGCTTGGCTGGGCTACATAGCGCAGACACTCGCCGATGCGGACCCTGCAAATGCGGAGGCCTACAACGCCAACGCCGTGGCCGCCCAATCCAAACTCGCCGCGCAACAAGTCGCGCTTACGGAACAGCTTGCCCCGGCTGACGGGCTTGCCTTCCTTGCCTATCACGACGCCTATAGCTATTTCGGCGCCCGTTTCGGGATGGTGTCGCTTGGATCGCTCGCCTCCAATGAAGGTGCGCCGCCGAGCGCTGCCGACATGCGCCGGGCCGAAGAATTCTTGGAACATGGCGACACAACATGCCTGATGACCGAGGTGCAATACGGCACTAAGGCCATGGACGCGCTGGCAACAACTGACGATATCACCGTTGCCACCATCGACCCGCTTGGTGCCGCGTCAACGCCGGGTCCGGCGCTTTATGGTGAGGTGTTGCAAGCCCTTGCAGATCAATTCGTGAGCTGTGTGAAGTAACGCGCAATCCCGCCGGGTTTGTCCAATGGCCTGATCAGGGGCCCGATTGGGGCCTGATCCGGTTTTAAGCCCGGTTTTAAGACAGTGCGTTGCGCACGTTTGTTGCCGTCAAAGCCGACACGCGAATGTTCGATTCCTGTGTGACGCCCGCAATATGCGGCGTCAGGATCAGGTTCTTGAGGTGGCGGAACTTGAACGCGCCCTCTGCGGTCAAAGGCTCATCTGCGAACACGTCCAGCGCTGCGCCCGCGATCTCCCCGCGGCGCAACGCCTCGGCCAAAGCGGCCTCATCCACGACACCCCCACGCGCGGCATTGATCAGCACCGCGCCGGGTTTCATCGATTTGAAGATGGCCATCCCCGCCATGTCCCGCGTGCCGTCGGTCAACGGGACATGCAGTGACACCACGTCCGCCACCGCGGCCAGCGACGCGAAATCCGTGTGGCGGTCAACGCCCTCCCAGATCGGGTCATCTTCGGGCACAAACGGGTCCATTGCCGCGATGTTCATGCCCAATCCGCGCGCCAGACCGGCCGTTTCCCGCGCGATGGAGCCAAAGCCTGCCAGTCCCAGAACCTTGCCCGACAGCTCCCGCCCGGACATGTCCTGGCGCGGCCATTCGCCAGCAATCATCCGGTCAAATCCCAGATAGGCGTTGCGCAGCAGGATCGCAGCGTTGGTGATCACGTATTCCGCCACAGACAGGTCATTTGCACCCGAGGCCGGATGCACCGAGATGCCCCGTGCTTTGCAGGCCTCAAGGTCAATATTATCTAGGCCGACGCCAAGGCGCCCGACGCAGCGCAGATTGGGGCTGCCTCCCAACAGCTCCCCGCGCACCTGAGTGCGATTGCGCACGATGATCGCGTCCGCGTCGGCCAATTCCGCCAAAAGGCGGGCGTCGTCATCCACGAGCCCGGGGTCATAGACCACGGTGTGATCGCGGCGCAGATCCTCCACTGCGGCCTCGTCCATGAACTCGGAGATGACGACTTTCTTCATCTTAAGCGTTCCGCTCTTTAACGGTTTCCATAAAGCGGTGACGGATCACGACCGGGTCCATGGTGATGACAGGCACCTTGATGTTGCCGCTTTCGCATTTGGCCACAATGATGGTCATCTTGTCGCCCGCCAGCGCGTCTTTGACGGCCTGAACCGTGTCCTCGGCTTGGGCCACAACGACGTTTTCGCAACCGCAGGCCTCGGCCACTTTTTCAAGCTTGGTCTTCGCACCCGCATAGGTCGGCTGGTCGCCGGTGGACCCGTAAGAGCCGTTGTCGATGATCAACAGCACATAGTTGTCCGCCACGTTATTCGCGATGGTCGGCAGGGTGCCCATGTTGGTCAGGACCGAACCGTCGCCGTCCACAACCAAAACCTTCTCCTTCTGCGCCAGCGCAAGGCCCAGCCCGATGGAGGAGGCCAGCCCCATAGTGCCCAGCATATAGAAATTCGACGGCTGGTCGTCGATCATGTGCATTTCCTGGCTTGGCAGGCCAATATTTATGACGGTCAGCGTGTCTTTGATGGTCGGCGCAAGCTCGCGCAGAATGTCGGAACGGATCATATCAGTAGCCTCCCCAGAAGGATGCGTCGGTCAGGATGGCGACCGGCTTGTTGCACATGAAGGTATAGGCAAGGATCTTGTCGAACTCGTCTGCGTCAGCCTGCTTGTGAAAGTGGTAGGTCGGGATGTTGAGCTGCGCCAGCAGCGCTTTGGTGTGCACCGCCATCTCGGCCTGACAGGCCACCGGCTCCCCCAACTCACCGCGATAAGAAATCAGCATTGGCAGCGGCATGCGGTAATATTGCGTCAGCGTCACCAGCGTGTTGATCGTCACCCCGATGGCGGTGTTTTGCATGATGATGGCCGAGCGTTTGCCGCCCATATAAGCGCCGGCACACAGCCCCATGCCCTCATCTTCTTTGTTCGATGGGATGTGGTGAATGTCAGGATGCGCTTCGCATTGCTCGATCACGCCGCCCAGCTGTTTGCAGGGCACGGTGGTGATGAACTCGACATTGTGGCGGGCGAAGCCGTCCACGATCTTGCCGCTGATGTCCATTGGGGACTCCTTCAGTGTGAATTTGTGGCAGGTATCGTGCAAAAATTTTGGAATAGCAAATCAAAGAAGTTTTAGGTTTGGTAAAGGGTAGCTTTGCATAACGCTCAGTTCGCTTTGCCGGCTGGGATGACCGCATTGCGGGACAAAGCAGCCGTTTGTTTTTGTGGGATCAATGACCGCTTTCAAATACAGGACGCTGTTCCAATTCCAAAATGTTGCCTTCACTGTCACGAGCGTAAACGATTAGGTGCGTTCGTTCCTCTGAACCAAAGTTGGTGATTTCACCTTGTAGCGCGCCACCAAACCTCAGCAGCTTCTCGATGGTCTGCTTCAGATCGCTGACCTCGAATGCCAAATGACCGAAACCGGGTTCGTTCACCGCAGGGATGTCCCTATGGGCGGTTTTGTCGTACTCCATTATCTCCAGAAACGGCCCTTTTTCAGAGGGTAGGTTTAACCAGATCGAGTAGATGTCGTTGTCTGGCAATCCGTTCCCCCGAGATACGATTTCTCCAGACAGCCGCAGAGGAGCGCGCCGGTCGACAAAACCAAATGCTCCTTTGTAGAATGCCGACAACTGATCCGCGTCACGGGCAGTGAGGCTAACATGCAAAAGTCTCAAGTATCCGCTCCCTGTTCAACTGACCGAGCACCACTGATACAAAGGATGCCTATATCCGGACATTCGCTCGCGGCGCAGCTTTATGCAACTTGGGCTCAAAGCAGACATTCAGCTTCCCAAAGAGCCCGGAATCAAGCGCGTAGCGCGCCGGGCCAGCGGCTGCCCGCCGGGACGGGCTGACGCTTTTGCCATCTGTGCACGCCACAAATATGGAAGATGTGTCTGGCAGATATAAAGTTCAGTAGAACTATGGTTGCGGCGTCATCCCGCAGGCAGCCGCTGGCCCGGCTCAGGTCTTACCAATAATCCCCAAAACCTCACCGATCAGCCGCTCTGTCAGCCGCCGTTTCGGGCTGTCGGCGCGGCTGAGCAGGCCCAGCTCTCGCACGGGAGCACCTTGCAGCGGCAGGCGGCGCAGCGTTGAGAACTCCGCCTCAGGGACGCACATGTCGGGCACGACGGAGACGCCCAGCCCGTGGGCGACCATCGAGGTTACCGCCTCCAACGTTTCCATTTCCATGGCCGTTGAGACCGATAGTTTTTCACGCACCAGCCAGTCATCTGCCAACCGCCCGGCGGCGGCGCGGCGGGTGTGGCGAATATAGGGATGTGCGGCCAGAAGCGTGCGCGGGTCATCCCCCGCAACATCGCCCGCCGCGATCAGTACCAAAGCCTCCTGCGCAATCGGCTGCCAGACCATCGTGTCGCGCACGTTCGGGAACGGCCCTAAAAGGGCCGCGTCCAGCGCCCCGCGTTCGACCTGTTCGGACAGATCATCTGACAGGCCGGGCACAACGCGGATTTTCAGGGCAGGGTAGGCGGCCACCAGCTGTTTGACCGCGCGCGGTACCAGCCCGCGCAGGGTAGAGGGCACGGCGCCGAGCGTCATCTCCCCTATCAGCTGCGCCTCGCCGGTCAGATCGTCGAGCATCCCATCATAAGCCGCAACAACCGCCCGCGCCTTGGGCACAAGCGATTGGCCCAGCGGGTTCAGGCGCGGCGATTTGCGGTCGCGGTCAAAGAGAGTGACGCCCAAAACCTCCTCGAGCCGCCGCATCTGCTGGCCCACGGCGGCTTGGCTGACATGCACGCGGGCGGCGGCCTCCATGAAGCTGCCGGTCTCGGCCACAGCAATCAGGGAGCGCAGCAGCGTGATCGACATCGCTAGTCGCCAAAGATGGTGGAGGCGAGCTGCCGCGACGTACGCTGCAAAATCTCCACCTTGGTCAGGGCCACATCAACCGAAATCCGCTGTTCGGGCGCATGAAACGCGACGGCCGCGCAATAGCGACCGTTGGGGTCAGTGATCGGCACGGCGACCGCGACCATTCCTTCAAAATACTCGCAGCGGTCGACGGCGTATCCCTGGCGCGATATGTCGAGAAGTTCTGTCAGCAGGGCGTCAGGGTCGGTGATTGTGGCGGGTGTGTATTTCTCCAGATGCATGACATTGACCAACCGCCGCCGTTCCGCCTTGGGCAGGGAGGCCAGATAGGTCTTGCCCGACGCGGTGCAGTGAAACGGCACATTGGTTCCCACAGGCAGCTGAATGCGGAACGGCCAATCGGTCTCAACCCTGTCCTGATAGGCCATGCCGCGATCCTCAGGCACCACAAAATTGACGGTCTCGCCAATTTCGGCAGCGAGGTCCTGCAGCACTTGGTGTCGGGTGACGTGGCTGGAAGAGCTGTGCATCACGCCCGCCGCCATCAGTCGCGCGCGTCGCCCCGGGCGCAGGCCCCGGCCACGCTCGTCGCGCGCGAGGAACCCTTCCTCCAACAGCGTGTTGCACAGCCGATGCGTGGTTTGCTTCGGCAGGCCAATTTTGCGCCCAATCTCTGCCGGGGTCATCGGGTCGGTTTGGCGCCCGATGGCCTCCAGTATAAGAAGTGTGCGAAGATTGGTGGGTATCCTGCTCTTGTCGTCCATCGTGATCCTCCCAAATCAGCTCGTGACATTTTTTGCTTGTGCGACTCTTTGAACCGTGTTGCACTATAAAAACGAGACTTTAAGTCTCAATTTTTATAATTTCAACACTTTTGGGAGGAAGTGAGTGGAATTTGACTTCATCATCGTCGGGGCAGGGTCTGCCGGTTGCGTTCTTGCAAACCGTTTGTCGGCCAATGGCAAATATAAAGTTGCGGTGCTGGAAGCGGGCGGAAAAGACACGTATCCGTGGATCCACATCCCCGTTGGTTACTTCAAAACCATGGGAAATCCCAATACGGATTGGATGTATGCGACGGAACCTGATCCGGGTCTCAACGGTCGCTCGATCAAGTGGCCGCGTGGCAAGGTGCTGGGTGGGTCCTCCTCGATCAATGGCCTGCTCTACGTGCGCGGCCAAAAGCAGGATTATGACGGCTGGCGTCAGCTTGGCTGCACCGGTTGGAGCTGGGACGATGTGGCCCCGCTGTTCCGCCGCTCAGAAACCTATGAGAACGGCGACAAAGCCGACGAGTTTCGCGGCGATGATGGTCCGCTTTCTGTCTCCGACACCACGGTGACACGCGAAATTGTTGATGACTGGCTGACCTCCGCCGTCAACGCCGGTTACAAACGCGCGAAAGACTATAACGGTGACGATCAGGAGGGCGTGTCGCTGTTCCAGCTGACCACCCGCAACGGGCGGCGGTGTTCTTCCGCCGTGGCCTACCTTAACCCTGCCAAGCAACGCCAAAATCTCACGGTGCTGACGAAATGCCCGGTGGAGCGCCTTACATTTCAAGGAAAACGCTGCACCGGGCTGATCGCCAATCATAATGGCAAACGAGTCACAATAACGGCCAAGCGGGAGGTCGTCCTCGCCGCAGGCGCGCTCGCCAGCCCGCAGCTGTTGATGGTCTCAGGGGTTGGTGACGCCGATGATCTCAAGCCACATGGCATCGAGGTGATCCATGAGCTGAAGGGGATAGGTAAGAACCTGCAAGACCACTTGCAGGCCCGCCCGGTCTACAAAACGACGCTGCCCACGATCAACACCGAGGTCTCCAACATCTTCAAACAGGGCCTGATCGCGCTGCAATACGCCGCGACCCGCAAGGGCCCGATGGCGATGGCGGCCAGCCTAGGAACGGGCTTCCTGAAGACCCGCGAAGATTTGGAAACGCCAGATATTCAGTTCCATATCCAGCCCTTCTCAGCCGATAAGATCGACGAGGGCGCGCATAAATTCTCCGCCTTCACGGCGTCGGTCTTGCAGCTGCGCCCCGAAAGCGCGGGCCATATGGAGCTGTCATCAGCTGATATGCGCGACTACCCGAAATTCTTCCCCAACTACCTGGCGACCCAGACCGACCGCGACACAATTGTTGAAGGCGTGCGCATCACGCGCCGCATCTGCGACACCGACCCGGTCAAGCAACACATCACCGACGAACATCAGCCCGGGCCATCCGTCGGCGACGACTATGACGAAATACTGGAATGGGTCCGCAACACGGCGACCACGATCTATCACCCGACCGGCACCTGCAAAATGGGCGTCGATCCGATGGCTGTGGTTGACCCACGGCTCAAGGTCATCGGGATGGAAGGGCTGCGTGTCGCGGATGCGTCTATCATGCCGATCATCGTTTCGGCCAATACCAATGCACCGACAATTATGATCGGCGAAAAAGCCTCAGACCTCATTCTTGAGGACGCGGCGGGCGTGGCGTCAGCCACTAAGACTATGGAAGACGCATAAGCCTTATGATGGACACAGTACTCGACTTCGGCAAAATTGTGATTGCCGACCTTATCCTATCAGGCGACAATGCATTGATCATTGGTATGGCGGCAGCAGGTCTGTCGCCCGAGCTGCGCAAGAAGGCCATTCTCTATGGCATGATCATTGCTGCGGTGCTGCGCATCGTCTTCGCAATCGTGGCCACCAAGCTTTTGGGCATTCCCGGCATCTTGTTTGTGGGCTCGCTCTTGCTGTTTTACGTCTGTTACCGCCTGTTCATCGAAATCCGGGAGGGGATGGACGAGCAGGCCGAACACGCGATGGAAACGGCCGATGACCCCGAGGGTGGCTATACCGGGCCGCCCCGACGAACCATGGCCTCAGCGCTGGTCTCGATCACAATCGCCGATGTGTCGATGTCGCTCGATAATGTGCTGGCCGTGGCCGCAATTGCTGATGGGGACACAACCAAACTGGTCTTCGGGCTGGGCCTTGCAATCGTGCTCATGGCCTTCTTTGCCACGATGATCATGAAGCTTTTGACAAAATATCCTTGGATTTCATGGCTCGGGCTGATCGTATTGCTCTACGTCGCGGGTGAAATGTTCTATCGCGGTGTGTTTGACATAAACCTTGGGGTCGGGCCTTATCTTGGGCTGATCGAAGGGTGGGACCTAAGCAAGGGACATTAGGGAGAGAATTCGCCCCGTGAGCTGGGAGGCTAGCGGGGTTGAAGAAACGGCTGGGGGAGATGCCTTCATCACCCGGCCAAAACGACAAACGGAAGGCTTGGACCTTAAGGGAGGACCTTATGATTAACTTGAAAACTCTAACTGTGAGTGCAGTTGGCCTGGCTTTGATGGCGTCGAGCGCCATGGCCGAAAAAGTTCTGCGCATCCAGTCAGTTCTGCCAAACACGGCTGACGAAGTGGTAATGCTCAATGCGTTCGGCGATGATGTTGCTGCGCTGACCGGCGGATCGTTGAAGATCGAAGTGCTGCCAGCGGGCGCCGTTGTTGGCCCACGCGACATCATGGACGCGGTTGACGCGGGCCTCGTCGAAGGTGGATTTGCATGGACACACTATTGGGGCGGTAAGCACGTCGCAGCCAACCTGTTTGGCGCACCTGTTGCCGGTGCTGGTGTTGGCCTCGACAACATCGCGTTCCTGAGCTGGTTCCAGTTCGGCGGCGGCAAAGAGCTCTATGACCGTCTGTGGGATGAAATGGGCGTAAACGTCAAAGGCTTCATGCTGCAGCCAGTTGGCCCAGAGGCCCTCGGTTGGTTCCCAGAGCCGATCACTTCCATGGATGACTTCCGTCAGATGCGGTTCCGTGCCCCTCCAGGTATGGTTGGTGCGGCTTATGCTGACATCGGCGTTCCAGCGGTTGCCATGGGCGGCGGTGACATTCTGCCAGCTCTGGAAAAAGGCACAATCGACGCGGCTGAATGGTGCTGCCCGAAGCCTGACTCTGTGTTCGGCTTCCAGAAAGTTCTGAAGCACTACTACCTGCAAGGCCTGCACCAGGTCACTGTCAACGCGGACATGTATGTGAACCGTGACTTCTACGACAGCCTGTCCGAGCTTGAGCAGAAAGCGCTCGAAGTTGCCTCGACCGCGTCGCTGTCGAAGTCGCTCTCCTACCGTATCTTTGAAAATGGTAAGGCGCTGAAGGATCTGACTGAAAACCACGGTGTTATCCTAGAAGACACTCCAGCTGACTACTTCACCGAGTACTCCGCTGCTGCGACCAAAGCGCTTCAAGCCGCCGCGGACGAGAACGAGTTCTTCGCAGAAGTATGGGCGTCTCAAACAGAGTTCGCCAAGATCGCTGTTCCATTCTGGGCCGGTGCTCAGACTTCGAACGCGAGCCTTGGCCGCGCGTTTGCCGACACTCTGAAGTAATTCAGTTCAGAGCGGGCCTTCTTAAAGAGGCCCGCTCGTTCTTCTTTTCCAAGCGTCCTCTTCGTGGGACGCTTCGAAATTAAGAACGTGGAAGTCAATTCCATGTCCACGGGAGGGACCACCGTATGGCAGACGAACCGAATCCAGAAGACCTGGAAATCGCGGATGAATTGATCGCGGAGCGGCGCGCAGAAGCGCCCGGTGAAACCCCTGACGATATGACGCCGTGGCAAAAGCCAATCACGGCTGCGATCGATGTGATCAACTACCGCGCTGGTCAAATCATCGCGCTGATGATGGTCCCGCTGATCGCCATCGTCGTGTGGGAGGTCTTTTCCCGCAACTCCTTCATCATCTTGCAAAACGCAGGCTACGAGGAAATCGCGCGCTCATGGGGCCTTGGCCCGACGCTGCAGGCCTATGACCTCAGCCGGATGATCGCGGGCGTCTTGTGGATGGCAGGCGCGGGCTACGGCCTGATGCGCGGCGTCCATATCCGCGCCGACTTCATCTACCGCTTCTGGTCAGACAAAACGCAGGCGACGGTGGATGCGGTCGCCTATCTGTTGTTCTTCATCCCGTCGATGATCTTCTTCACGGTTGTCGCATCGCAATACTGGTTCCTGTCCTACGAGACCGGCGAACGCCTCGCGCTCGACAGCGCATGGCAGCCGATCCTATGGCCCGCGCGCTTGGCCATGCCCATCGGCGGCGTGCTTCTGCTGCTCCAAGGCCTGCCAGAGATTTTCCGCGCCTTCCACAAGATGGGCAAGGAGCGGGAGAAATGGTTCGTCCGCTTCCTGCCGATCTATGTGGCTTTCATTTTATGGCTTTCGCTGGCAATCTTCCTGCCTGATGTTATCCCCGGTGGCGCCTGGTTCACCGAGCTGATGAGCGCACGTCCGAACCTTGATAAGCCAATCATCGGGCTGATCATGCTCGGCGCGATGCTCTTCGTGATCTTCATCGGCTTCCCGATCTCCTTCACGCTGATCTTTTTGGCCTTCGTCTTCGGCATCTGGGGGTCGAACTTCAAGCTCACCACGCTTTTGATGACGCTCAACACCAACTCCACCATGCTGAACGACCAGCTGATGGCGGTGCCGCTCTTCGTGCTGATGGGCATCGTGATGGAAAGCGCGGGGCTGATGGAACGCCTCTTTGCCTCCATCCAGATGATCATGGCCCGCGTGCGCGGTGCGCTGTTCATTGCCGTGCTGATCGTGTCCACGATCTTCGCGGCGGCAACAGGCATCGTGGGCGCATCCGTGACGCTTCTGGGCATCATGGCCGGTGCCACGATGAGCCGCTCTGGCTATGACGTAAAACTCGCCGCCGGCACCATCACCGCAGGCGGCACGTTGGGCATCCTGATCCCACCCTCGATCATGCTGATCGTCATGGGCCCGGTGCTTGAGGTCTCCACGCTTGATCTGTTCCGGGGCGCATTCATCCCCGGCGCCCTGCTGGCCTCCCTCTACCTGATCTACACACTGGGTCGGTGTTGGCTGAACCCGGAGCTGGGCCCAATCCTGTCGGAAGAGGACCAGCCCGACACCTCCCGGTTCTACGGCGCGGAAGTGGCGCTGATCTGTCTGGGCATCCTGACGGTCTGCCGCGTCTTCGGTCTGGGTATGGGCGGCGCGCTTGGCACGGTGATCCCGTTTGGCGGACTGCTGGGGTTGATAGTGGCCATGGGGCTGGCCTACGCCGCGTTCCGCAGCCTTGGCGTTTTGCGGATCATGGTGCCGATTGCGGTGCTCTTCCATCTCTACCTGTCGCTGGTCGCCGGTGGCTTCTCGGTCTGGGGCATGGTCTTCAGCGCCTTCATCGTGCTGCTCGCAATCCTCGGGCGTCCGATCTACAGCAAAGAGGCAGAGGGCGGCTTCTACTTCTCTGACCTGTGGACCGAGTTCTTCGCGGGGCTCATGCCGCCAACGATCCTGATCTCCTTCGCTCTCGGCTCGATCCTGCTGGGCTTCGCAACACCCGCTGAGGCCGCAGCAATGGGCGCCTTTGGTGCCATCGTTTTGTCGATTGCTTACCGCAAGTTCACCTTCCCGGGCTTCTTCGACAGCTTGATCAAAGCGCTCGAAATCACCGTGCTGATCATGTTCCTTGTAGCCGCCTCCAACTTCTTCGGCGCGCAATTCAGCGCTTTGGGCACGCCGCGCATGATGACGGAGATTTTGCTGGGCCTCGATATGGCACCCTTCCTGGTGCTGCTCGTCGTGATGGCGCTGATCTTCCTTCTGGGCTGGCCGCTGGAATGGGTGCCGATCGTGCTGATCGTTGTTCCGATCTTGCTGCCGACGGTGCAATCGCTCGATATCCACGGGCTCGACCGCTACGACCTGATGGTCTGGTTCGGCATCCTCGTGGCGGTGAACCTGCAAACCGCTTGGCTCAGTCCGCCCGTGGCACTGTCGGCCTACTTCTTGAAGGGCGTTGTGCCCAATTGGGACCTCAAGGACATCTATCTTGGCATGATGCAATTCATGCTGGTGCAGCTCCTTGGCCTCATCCTGCTTCTGGCCTTCCCGCAGCTCGTGCTTTGGCTGCCGAGGGTCATGGGCGGGGGATAACCCGCCATCCACTCAAAAGAAAAAGGCGGTCCTCCAGGGCCGCCTTTTTTCGTCGCGCTTGAGAAATTGTGCCTTGCGCGCTACCCTACGTTCATAACAACGGAGATTTTATGGCCTAGTCAGGTGCGGGTAGGGGAAAACCACCCAATGCAAATTCAGCTCACAAAGACGCGCCAATGCATCGTTGGCACAAAGCTGTTTGCAACCTTCACAAATGACAAATGACCCGCCGTGGCCGCACGCGCCCGGTAAGCCATGAAAGTGTTCTGAAATGACACGCGACTACTCCAAATTCTCTCTCGGCGGCACCACCGCCACGCCATCCAAACCGACCAAACTTCAAACCTACGGCTGGCAGCCTTTCTTTGCGCAGCAGATCAGCATCGACGAGCTGGAGCAAACCCCGCCCGCCCGTGTGATCGAGGTCAACCGCAACACGCTGCATGTCGTGGGCGAAACGCTTGATGAAATGATCCCGCCCGTGGCTGATGTCACCGTCGGCGACTGGGTACTGGTCAATGCGGAACAGCCCGCCCAATCCCGCGTGCTGGACCGCAAAAGCCTCGTGAAACGCCGCGCGCCAGGCCATGACCGCCAGCTGCAACTGATCGCCGCCAATATCGACACGGCCTTTATCGTCACCTCCTGCAATGCCGACTTCAACGTCGCGCGGTTGGAGCGCTACATCGCCCTCGCGTTAGAGGCCGAGATCACGCCGGTGATCATTTTGACCAAGCTCGATATGGTTGAAGATGCCAGCGATTATCTGGATCAAGCGCGCGCGATCTCTGATTTGGTCGACGTCATCGCCTTGGATGCCCGCGGCAGCGATCCGCGCGAAAAACTTGGGCCCTGGTGCAAGCCGGGTCAAACCATTGCCTTCCTCGGCTCCTCCGGCGTCGGCAAATCGACCCTGACCAACGCGCTTGCCGGCAGCGATGCCATCGCCACGCAAGCCATCCGCGAAGACGACGCGCGCGGGCGGCACACCACCACGAAACGCCAATTGCACCCCATGCCCAGCGGCTGCCTCGTCCTCGACACCCCCGGCATGCGGGAACTGCAAATGACCGAGGCCGCCGCGGGGATAGGGGAGCTGTTCTCTGATCTGCAAGAGCTCGCGACCCAATGCCGTTTCAATGATTGCAAGCATGAATCGGAACCCGGATGCGCCGTCTTGAAAGCTTTGGAAGTCGGGCAAATTGACGAAGCGCGCCTGAACCGCTGGCGCAAACTGATGGCGGAAGAAGCCTTCAACACCGCCAGCCTGTCTGAGCGCCGCTCCAAAGACAAAGCCTTCGGCAAGATGGTCCGCCGCACGATCAAACAGAAGCACACCGGCAAATGGCAGCAGGACTGATCCGGCTCTGAACTTCAAGCATCGTTCAGAAATCACGCCCGAAAATTCTGTACAAAACGCCGTCTAGCTGTCCTCACCCGGCAATGTCAGACCCGCGTTGCGTGCATAGACTTTCGCCACGGCGGCATCGTCTTCACCGCCCAAACCCATCCCCGCAGCCGTCACAAATTGCTGCAAGGCAACAGCAGTGATCGGGGCCGAGAATTGCGCTGATTTCGCAATATCCAGCACGATGCCAAGGTCCTTCGGCCATATGTTGACCGAGCTATGCGGCGTGTAGTCCCCCGCCGCGATATGCGGCGCGCGGTTCTCCAACATCCAGCTAGACCCCGCGCATTTTGTTATGACCTCAACAAATTTCTCGGGCGCAACCCCTTGCGTCATCCCAAACGTCAACGCCTCCGCCATCGTCGCAATATGCACCCCCGCAAGCAGCTGATTGACCGCTTTCATCGCCGATCCAGCGCCTGCGGCGTCACCCAGCTCGAACACGGTTTGTGACGTTGCATCAAGGACTTGCTTGGCTGCCGCGAATGCCTCCGGCGTTCCGCTCGCCATGATCGAAAGCGCGCCTTGAGCTGCTTTGACCGACCCGCCCGAGATAGGCGCATCCAGGTAAAACACGTCCCTCTCTGCGCAGCGCGCCTCCATGTCCCGCGCGAAATCCGGCGGCACCGTCGCGCAGGCCATCACTACCGCGCCCGCGCGCAGCTTTGGCACAATGCCCTCCGGCCCAAACAACACTTCTTCCGTCTGCGCCGCGTTCAAAACCACGACGACGACGGCGTCCAACCGCTCCGCCACGGCCAAAGGCGTCTCACCGGCCGCCCCTTCAGACCGAAACCTGTGCACTTGTGCCGTGTTAACGTCGCTGCCATAGACAACATGGCCGGCGCGCAGCAAAGACTGAGCAATCCCGTAACCCATTGAACCAAGGCCGAAAACGGCCACGTTCTGCGCTTGTCCCATTTTGATTTCCCTCGCTGGTTTCGCGTATAGTTGGGCAGAGTGCTGGCGGATGCAAGCAACGGTTTGTCTCAAAATCGCAGCATTTTTCGCGGTCGTGGCAAGGCTCGATTAACAAAGGCGCACTACCCGTGGATGCGAGTTCAAACCGACCTTGAGGGAGGCCTCATGACCTTCACCCCGACCGTGATTGGCACCGGTGTCAGCGGCTTCAACTTCCTGCAACGCACCCGCGCGCAGCAGCAAGAGTTGTTCGATCAAACACCGCAGGTCGCCCGCGATGCCGAGCGATTTACGCAAGATATTCAGGACGTTAAAACCGTCGATCAACTGATGGACGATAGACAGCTGCTGAGCGTTGCGCTCGGCGCGTTCGGGCTGGAGGAGGATCTGAACAACACGGCCTTCATCCGCCAAATTCTTGAGTCCGATCTTTCCGACGGTACGTCATTGGCAAACCGGCTCGCCGATAAACGCTATCTTGGCCTCGCGCAGGCGTTCAATTTTGCGGGGGAGGCGGGCCCACAGATACCCGGCACCAAAACCGGCCAGGAAATCTCAGAAGAATTGCAAAGTTTGAAATCTGCCGATGATCTGCTGTCTCGACCTGCTCTGCTACGCTCCGCGCTGTCTCAATTCGGTCTCGAAGAAGATCTTCGCAACAGCTTCTTTCTGAAAGAGGTTTTGAACTCGGATGTCTCTGATCCAAACGCCTTTGCGAACCAGTTGAACGATCCAAAATATGTCGAGCTCGCCAGCGCATTTGGCTTCGCCCAACCCCCGGCGGCGAAAACGGGTATCTTTGCGGTCACCGCGCAGTTCGAGGGCGCTTTCGAGACGCTACAAGAACCGCAGGACCTGCTTGACCAGCCGGACCTTCTGCGCGCTGCTCTGGACATCTATCGCCTTGGAATCGACGCGTCGCGCACCGGGTTTCTGACGGATGTCCTGAACTCAGATATCAGCGACGAGGCGTCGTTTGCCAACACGCTCGATGATCCGCGCTACGCCGCTTTTTCCAACGCGTTCGGCTTCGGTCGACCCGCACCAACGGAGGGGGAGCAACAGGAGCCGAGCATCTTTGAAAGCTTTGTTGCGGAGGCAAAGGCGACCACACCCCAGCCTGAGACACCAACCGAATTTCTAAGTAGTTTCAGGTTGTTGATCGAAACCTTCGATCTCTTTGGACTGCCGCAAGGATCGGAGGCCACCGCGCTTGCCGGACGGATGCTCAACGCCGATCGGGAGGACCCATTTTCCTTGATCAATTCTACGAGTGATACCCGCTACCGCGCCATGGTGGATGCGCTCGATCTTAAGCCTGAGCAAAGTGAACGCAGCTACCCCGATGGGTTCGCCGACGGCATCGTGCGAAATTATCTCGACCGCCAGTTTGAGGTGCAAATCGGTGAACTTGACCCTTCCATGCGCATCTCGCTCGCGCTCGAACGCGACCTTGGTGACGTGATCAACAACAGCAGCTCCAATGATGCGCGCTGGTTCAGTGTAATGGCGTCGCCCCCGCTTCGCGCCGTGTTTGAAACGGTGCTGCAACTGCCATCGAGTTTTGGTTCGCTCGATCTTGATCGCCAGCTTGGTGACTTCAAAACCCGGGCCGAGCAAACCTTCGGAACGTCAGAGATCAGTGACTTTACCACGCCTGAGCAACTACAAGAGCTGCGCGACCGGTATCTTCAGTTTGATGAGCTGAATAACAGCGCTGCTGCGAACGGATTTGGGGAGAACCTCATTCTCTCCTTGCTGCCGCAAACACAAAGCAACGGGTTGCTTTAGCGCAGGAAACTGGCCCAGCCAAAAACAGTCAATTTAAAAGGAAGTTTGGTGGACCCTAGCGGGATCGAACCGCTGACCTCCTGCATGCCATGCAGGCGCTCTCCCAGCTGAGCTAAGGGCCCTGATGCAACGTGTGTTGCGAGGGTGGTTTAGGCGGCGCTGCGGATCTATTCAAGCAAAAAATCCCGGCGCAGCCCGCAATATCCAACTAGGATTCGTCGTCGTTTTCAGACGCAACATCAGCCAATTCGTCGAGGCTTACTGTGTCGTCATCTTCTTCTTCCAGCACGTCGTCGCCCAGATCGACATCGTCATCCGCGTCGTCGTCATCATCGTCGAGGATCACATCCTCATCGTCCGCGACCGCTTCTTCATTCTCTTTGTTCTGCGCATCTGGCTTGTCAGCCTTCATCGTGCGGGACTTGTTGCCGGTGAGGCTTTCCAACGTCATTTCATGGCCGCAGGACGGGCAGGTCATAGGGTCGTTCTGCAAGTCGTAAAAACGGGTCGAGCAGTTCGGGCAAACGCGTTTTACGCCCCATTCTTCCTTGGCCATAATCGTCCTCATATCCGGTATGTTCAAATCGGTTTGCGCCAGTTGCCACATGGGGGAAGGCGTGTCAAAGCCTTTCCCGGCTTTTGTCACGTCACCGCGCTTTCCAAGGGGCAGATAGGGCGATAGCCTTGTAAATACAAGACCCGCGGTGCGGGCAGGCAGTGAGGCACGAGATGGCAGAGATCATCCGATTGGGCGATCCGGAAATAGAGGTGAACGTAAAACGCTCAGCGCGGGCGCGCCGTATCTCGTTGCGGATCTCGGGCGTCGATGGCCGCGTGTCGTTGACCTTGCCACGTTTCGCCAAGGCCTCGGACGCCCGGAGTTTTCTGGGCGAGAAAGAGACATGGATCCGAAAACATCTCGAAAAGCAGCCAGCGTCCGCGCCGATTGCGCCGGGGATCAGCCTTCCCGTTGAAGGACAAGACCGGAAACTTGTCGAGACGGCAACGAAGACGGTCAAGCTGCACCCGCATTGGATTGAGCTGCCACGCGGGGCAGATAGGGCAGCCGTGCGTCTACGTGCTTTTTTGAAATTGCTGGCGCGCGACAGGCTCGCTGAGGCCTCAACTCGCTATGCCGCTGAACTGGGCCGCGATTTCGGAAAGATCACGCTGCGCGACACCCGCTCTCGCTGGGGGTCCTGCACATCTGAGGGCAATTTGATGTACTCTTGGCGCCTCATCCTGGCCCCTTCGGAGGTGCTGGACTATGTCGCCGCGCATGAATGCTGCCATCTGGTTGAGATGAACCATTCGCAAGCCTTTTGGAACCAGGTCGGAACCCTTATACCGGACTATGCCGCCCCGCGCAGTTGGCTGCGCAAAAACGGTGGTTCCTTGCATCGCTTCCAGTTTTAGGCTCAGAGCTCGCCCTCGAGGAGCGCCATTGACGGCACCTCGATTTGTGATCACATTCGCCCCATGTTGATCCAGTCCCGCTTGTCAGACGCCACCGGCTCCGCGCCGACAGGTGCCGCCAACGATCTCGTCTACCGTCGCCTGCGCAGTCAAATTATGCATGGCGAAGTGAAGCCGGGCCTCTCAATGACGCTGCGCGGCATTGGCAAAGACTTCGGTGTCTCCATGACTCCCGCGCGAGAGGCCGTGCGCCGATTGGTGGCGGAAGGGGCTTTGTCGCTGTCTTCGTCGGGGCGGGTTTCAACGCCGGAGTTGAACAATGACCGGATCGAGGAGCTTGCTGCGATCCGCGCACTCTTGGAGCCGGAGCTTGCGGTGCGCGCCTTGCCGCGCGCGCATTTGGCGCTGATAGAACGGCTGCAAACCATCAACAACACAATCGCCCAAGCGATCTCTCGCCACGACGCGCCGGCCTATATTCGAACCAATCTTGAGTTCCACCGCACACTTTACCTCCGCGCGCAGGCCCCCGCGATGCTGGCGATGGCAGAAACTGTCTGGCTGCAGCTTGGCCCCACGATGAGCGACCTTTACGGGCGGCTGAACCGCACCAATGTGCCGCAACATCACAAGCTGATTGTAGCGGCTTTGAAAGCGGGCGATGAGCCGGGACTGCGCGTTGCCGTTCGAGCGGACGTGACGCAAGGGTTGCGCATGTTGGCAACATAGGTGTGGCGACATCTGAACAGATGATTAACGTTGCGCGAAATAATATAATGAAATCAATGATTAAAGGCGTTTTTCGGTTCCCCATGGGGAACCCTTCGCCATGACCGATCTGCCGCCGCTTGCATTGTCCGTTCGCCAGCCGTGGGCTTGGGCAATCCTGCATTGCGGCAAGATCATTGAGAACCGCACCAAAGGGTCCATCCGTGCGGGTCGTATGACGACGGGGCCAATCGCGATCCACGCCGCCACCGGCATGAAACAGGAGGAGTACCGCTGGGCCGCCTGGAAGTTGCGGCAAATCGGGGTGAGCTGCCCTATGCCCGCCGACCTGCCACGCCGCGCGATTATTGGGATGGTCGATGTGGTCGACATCATCACCGAAAGCGACAGCCCTTGGTTTGGCGGCCCGTGTGGCCTGGTCCTTGAAAACCCGCGCGCGGTGACGCCGATCCCGGCGGCGGGCGCCTTGGGCTATTTCGAGTGGGCGGCCGAAGGCGCGCTCGACCCGCCAAAGCCTTGGATGCAGAAATTCCAGCCAGAGCCGCAGTCCGAGGGGTTGTTCCCCGAACTGGAGCTGTCTTTCAAGAAACCGCCAGCAAAACCTTACAAACCAAAACCTTAGCTGTGGATCGGCCCATCATTGCAGGCGAGCGCCGCTTCCCGCACAGCCTCTGAATAGGTCGGGTGCGCGTGGCATGTCCGGGCAAGATCCTCTGCCGCCGCGCCGAACTCCATCGCGACGCAAATCTCATGGATCAAATCGCCCGCCATTGGCCCGATGATATGCGCGCCCAAGATGCGGTCTGTATTTTTGTCCGCTAGGATTTTCACGAACCCGTCGCCCGCGAAATTGGCCTTGGCGCGCCCGTTGCCCATGAAAGAAAACTTGCCGACCTTATAGTCGTGGCCTGCCTCTTTCAGCTGCTCCTCAGTCGCGCCGACATTGGCGACCTCGGGGTGGGTGTAGATCACGCCCGGGATGATGTTGTAGTTGATATGCGGCTTTTGACCCGCGAGCATTTCGGCCACGGCCATGCCTTCATCTTCGGCCTTATGCGCCAGCATCGGCCCGTCGATGCAGTCGCCAATGGCGTAAATGCCTTTGACCGAGGTCGCATAATGCGCGTCCGTCTCGATCTGGCCGCGCTTGGATAGGGTCACGCCCAAAGCGTCCAAGCCCAGCCCGTCGGTGAAGGGTTTGCGACCCGTGGCGACGAGCACGATATCGGCATCCTCGACATGGTCGCTGTCATCTTTGCGCAGCTTATAATTGACCTTGGCTTTGCCGTTTTTGACGTCAACCGATTGCACGGCGGCGCCCATCTGGAACTCCAACCCTTGCTTTTTCAGTGTCCGCTGGAAGGTCTTTTGGATCTCCGCGTCCATGCCCGGCGTGATGGCGTCGAGGAACTCGATCACTTTCACTTGCGCGCCCAGCCGTTTGTAGACCGAGCCAAGCTCAAGCCCAATCACACCCGCACCAATGACAACCAGCTTGCCGGGCACCTTGCCCAATTCCAGCGCGCCGGTGGAAGAAACAACAACCTTCTCGTCAATCTCGACGCCCGGCAGCGTCGCAACCTCGGAGCCCGACGCGATGATGATATGTTTGGCCTCATGGACATCGTCGGCGACCTTGACCTTGCCGGCTTCCGGGATGGAGCCCCAGCCTTTGAGCCAGTCGATCTTGTTCTTCTTCATCAGAAACTCGACGCCTTTGGTGTTTTGCCCAATCGTGTCGGATTTGTAGCTCAGCATCTGGTCCCAATCGACCGAGGGGCTTTTGCCCTTCAGCCCCATGGCCGCGAAATTATGCTCCGCCTCATGCAGCATGTGCGACGCGTGCAGCAGCGCTTTGGAGGGGATGCAGCCCACATTCAGGCAGGTGCCGCCCAAGGTCTCCCGCCCCTCGACGATGGCGGTTTTCATGCCCAGCTGCGCGCAGCGGATGGCGCAGACATAGCCGCCAGGACCGGAGCCGATGATGATAACGTCATATGCAGACATGATGTGTCTCCTTGAGAGCGGGGCCTAGTCAGGGGCCCCTTTGCGTTGTGCGGAAAAGAATTGCATGGCCCCGGCGAAGCCGCCGAAAGACAGGATCGCCATGATATAAGCCGGGAAAGTCGTGAGCGTCAGCCCGCCCATTTTGGAGCCGACCAGCAGGATGATATTGAAGCCCAGAAACAAGAGCATGATGAATTTGTTGCCAGATTTCAGCGTCGCCATGAAGAAAAGGCAGACAATCAAGTAGAAGCCGTTCAGATACAGCGCCGACCACGCCGCCTCACTGCCCTGCACGAAGATCGCAAAGAGCATGATCGCACATGATATCGCGGAGACCGCGAGCATCAGTTTCAAGGCGTTGAGGGCGAGGGTCATTTAGTTGCTCCGATAGAAGTCTTAAGCCCGGTGAAACCGGGCAGCGCCCGACCCTCCCCACGGGAGGGCGCTTCGCACCCACCCAGGCTCGGGCGCTGCCCTCTGATTTTAAAGGTCCATCAACAACCGACGCGGATCTTCCAGCGCTTCTTTCACGCGCACAAGGAAGGTCACGGCGCCTTTGCCGTCGACGATGCGGTGGTCATAAGACAAAGCCAGATACATCATCGGGCGGATCACCACTTCACCACCAATGGCCATGGGGCGGTCCTGGATTTTATGCATTCCAAGGATGCCCGATTGTGGCGGGTTCAGGATGGGCGACGACATGAGCGAGCCGTAGACGCCGCCGTTTGAGATCGTGAAAGACCCGCCCTGCATCTCCGCCATGGACAGCTTGCCGTCGCGCGCTTTCGCGCCTTTCTCGCCGATGGCTTTCTCGATTGCCGCAAAGCTCATCGCGTCGGCGTCACGGATAACAGGGACCACAAGGCCGGTTGGCGTGCCCGCGGCGATGCCCATATGGACATAGTTTTTGTAGACGATCGTGTCGCCGTCGATCTCGGCGTTGACCTCTGGCACCTCTTTCAGCGCGTGGACACAGGCCTTGGTGAAGAAGGACATGAAGCCAAGTTTGACGCCGTGTTTCTTCAAGAACAGGTCTTTGTATTCATTGCGCAGCGCCATAACCTCGGTCATGTCGACCTCATTATAGGTGGTCAGCATGGCGGCGGTGTTTTGGCTGTCTTTCAGACGGCGCGCGATGGTTTGGCGCAACCGGGTCATCTTCACCCGCTCTTCGCGTGACGCATCATCGGCCAGAACCGGCGCTCGTGGTGCGGCTGCAGCAGGTGCGGTGGCGGCTGGCGCGGGGGAGGCGAGCGCTTTTTGCACGTCTTCCTTCATGATCCGTCCGTCCTTGCCGGTCCCGGTGACTTGATCCGCTGACAGCTTGTTTTCGGCCATCATCTTGTTGGCCGATGGGGCATTTTCGACATCTTTGCCGGTGCTGGCCGCGGGTGCAGCAGCTACCGGGGCCGCCGCAGGTGCAGCGGCAGGCGCGGCGCCGGCCCCGCTGGTCATTGTGGCAAGCTTGCCGCCCGCCTCGACCGTGTCGCCTTCGCCAGCCAGAATTTCCTGCAAGACGCCGGAGGCGGGGGCAGGGACCTCAACCGACACTTTGTCTGTTTCCAGCTCGCAGAGCATTTCATCGGCGGTGACATTTTCGCCGGGCTTTTTGAACCAGGTCGAGACGGTCGCTTCCGTCACGCTCTCGCCCAGTGTCGGCACCATGATATCAACCGTTCCGCCTGACACAGGGGTCGCTTCGGGCGTGGTTTCGGAGACAGGTGCAGCAGCCGGGGCGGGTGCCGCAGCAGGCGCGGCCTCGGCGGCGGGCGCAGGGGCCGCATCGCCCTCCGCGACTTGAGCAAGCAACGCATCTACGCCCACGGTCGCACCTTCTTCGGCCACGATTTCGGACAAGGTGCCAGCGACGGGCGACGGGACTTCGACGGTCACTTTGTCTGTTTCCAGCTCGCAAAGCATCTCATCGGCAGCCACGGCGTCGCCTGGCTTTTTGAACCAGGTGGCGACGGTGGCTTCCGTTACAGACTCACCCAAAGTTGGGACACGTATCTCAGTCATCGGTTATTTCCCTTCCAGTGTGAGCGCGTCATTCACGAGCGCCGCTTGTTCTGCTTTGTGTTTGCTGGCCAGACCTGTCGCAGGCGAGGCCGAGGCCGCGCGGCCTGCGTAGCGCGGTCTGTGAGACTTGCCGCCGATCCGGCCCAGCACCCATTCGATATTGGGCTCCATGAAGGTCCAGGCGCCCTGGTTCTTAGGCTCTTCCTGGCACCAGACCATGTCGGCATTTGCGAAGCGCTCGAGCTCCTTCAGCGCAGATTGCGCCGGGAAGGGGTAGAATTGCTCAAACCGCAGCAAATAGATGTCGTCGATCCCACGCTTGTCGCGTTCTTCGAGCAGGTCGTAATAGACCTTGCCCGAGCACATCACGACCCGCTTGATCTTGTCATCGGCCACCAGTTTTGTGGCGGAATTTCCCTGCTGTGCGTCATCCCACATGATGCGGTGGAAGGAGCTGCCGGTTTGGAACTCTTCCGCCTTTGAGACCGCCAGCTTGTGACGCAGCAACGATTTGGGCGTCATCATGACCAGCGGTTTTCGGTGGTCGCGGTGAATTTGACGCCTGAGGATGTGGAAGTAGTTGGCGGGCGTCGTGCAATTGGCCACGATCCAGTTGTCGCCGCCGCACATCTGCAGGAAGCGTTCCAGTCGGGCGGAGGAGTGTTCAGGGCCCTGGCCCTCGAACCCGTGCGGCAACAGCATGACCAGACCGGACATGCGCAGCCATTTGCTTTCCCCTGAGCTGATGAACTGGTCAAACATGATCTGCGCGCCATTGGCAAAATCGCCAAACTGCGCCTCCCACAGGACAAGGGCGTTCGGCTCGGCAAGGCTGTAGCCGTATTCGAACCCGAGCACCGCATATTCCGACAGCATCGAGTCGATGACCTCATAATGGGCCTGGCCATCGCGGATGTGGTTGAGCGGATAATACCGCTCCTCCGTTTCCTGGTTGATCAACCCGGAATGGCGTTGCGAGAACGTGCCGCGCGTCGAGTCCTGACCGGCAAGGCGCACCGGATAGCCTTCCGTGAGGAGCGATCCAAACGCCAGCGCCTCGCCGGTTGCCCAATCGAACCCTTCGCCCGTTTCAAACATTTTGGCCTTGGCATCCAGCAGCCGTCCGACCGTTTTGTGCATTGGAAAGCCGTCCGGAGCTTCGGTCAGCGATTTGCCAACCTCCAGCATGGTTTGCGCCGAGATTGCAGTGGCGCCGCGTTGGTAATTGGCCTCATCGCGCTTGTCGATATGGGACCATTTCCCGTCGAGCCAGTCGGCCTTGTTGGGCTTGTAGTCTTTGCCGGCGTCAAACTCTTCACTGAGGTAGGATTGGAACGAGCTTTTCATATCCTCGATCTCACCCTCAGGCATCAGCCCGTCGCGGATCAGCCGCTCAGTATAGAGGGTCAGCGTCGTTTTATGCGCCTTAATCTTCTTATACATCAACGGGTTGGTGAACATGGGCTCGTCGCCCTCGTTATGGCCAAACCGGCGGTAGCAGATGATGTCGAGGACAACATCCTTATGGAACTTCTGGCGGAATTCGGTCGCGACCTTGGCCGCATGGACCACGGCCTCTGGGTCGTCGCCGTTCACGTGGAAAATAGGCGCCTCGACCATCAACGCAATATCGGTCGGGTAGGGCGAGGAGCGCGAGAAATGCGGCGCGGTCGTGAACCCGATCTGGTTGTTGACGACGATATGCATCGTGCCGCCTGTTTTGTGACCCTTTAGGCCCGACAGGCCGAAGCCTTCGGCCACCACCCCTTGGCCTGCAAAAGCCGCGTCGCCGTGCAGCAGGATGGGCATGCAGGTGATGCGGTCATCGTCGTTGTTCTGGTCTTGCTTGGCACGCGCTTTGCCCAGGACGACCGGGTTCACCGCCTCGAGATGCGACGGGTTCGCCGTCAGCGACAGATGCACGTTGTTGCCGTCAAATTCGCGGTCAGACGACGCGCCGAGATGGTATTTCACATCGCCGGAGCCGTCGACATCTTCGGGCTTGAAGCTGCCGCCTTGGAATTCGTTGAAAATCGCCTTGTAGGGCTTTTGCATGACGTTGGCCAAGACACTGAGGCGCCCACGGTGGGGCATCCCGATGACGATGTCTTTGACGCCGAGCGAGCCGCCACGTTTGATAATCTGCTCCATCGCGGGCACAAGGCTTTCGCCGCCATCAAGCCCGAAACGCTTGGTGCCCATGTATTTGACATGCAGAAATTTCTCGAACCCTTCGGCCTCCACCATCTTGTTCAGGATCGCCTTGCGGCCTTCCTTGGTGAAGGTGATTTCCTTGTCGAACCCTTCGATGCGCTCCTTGAGCCAGCCAGCTTCCTCGGGGTTGGAGATATGCATATATTGCAGCGCGAATGTGCCGCAATACGTCCGTTTCAGGATGGCGACGATTTCGCGCATCGTTGCGGTTTCTAGGCCCAGCACATTGTCGATAAAGATCGGACGATCCAAATCCGCGCCGGAAAAGCCGTAATTGGCCGGTTCCAATTCCGGGTGATTTTCTGTCTCGCGCATTCCAAGAGGGTCGAGATCAGCCGCCAGATGCCCCCGGATCCGGTAGGCGCGAATGATCATAATCGCGCGAATGCTGTCCAGCACCGCGCTTCGGATCGCAGCTTCCGAGACCTCGACCTTCATCTCGGTCGCCTTGCCCACGATTTTCTCGGCGATCGCCTTGGTTTCCTTGGCGGGCGCATCCGCCGGCCATTGTCCGTCAAGCGCCGCCGTCAGATCATCGCTCGGTTGCGGTGGCCAGTCCTTGCGTGCCCAGCTGGGCCCTGCGGCCTCGGCTTGGGCCAGTTCCGTGTCGCCCAACTCCTTGAAAAAGCTCTGCCACGCCGCGTCGACCGCATTCGGGTCCTGCGCGTACTTCGCGTAAAGCTGCTCCAGATACTCGGCATTGTGGCCTTGCATGAAAGAGGAGGCATGGAACTGGTCGTTATTGGACTGGTCGGTCATTTTGTGTCCTCTCTTGGAACTGTTCGTTGGTTTTTTGAGCCATCGGAATCAAAGCGATTGCGCAAATTGCAAGACCTAAAGACGGAGCTAAGGGTTCTTTATTGAACCAGCCCGCCAAAAGTGGGCCTAAGAAAAAAGGAACAACCATTACAATGACTGCCGCCGATAGAAAGCTAATAAATCTAACCGGCACACCCGGAATTGGGCATATGTTCTCATCTAAGATTGCTGTGGACTGGCCTGCATCCTCACGGCGTCGGTTTCCCACGAAAATGAGATCGAATATACCGAAGAAAAACACGCCAAAATAAACGACGACGGCTGCCCTATCGATCAAAGCAGACGGAAACTTAGCTTGGGTCATTGCGAAGAACGCAATCGAGGCAACGCCACCATAGACTAAAGCACGTTTGAAATATTTCTGGCGTGTCATGTCGAGCCTCCCGCCCGGCATTGCCGGGCCGCGCCCGACCTCCCCCCCGGGAGGGCGCTTTGCACCCGCCCGAGGTCGGGCACTGCCCTATGTCGGAAGGTCGGTTTCATCGGTTCAGCCAATCGCCTCAAGCACAGCCTCGCCAAGCCCAGCGGGGCTTTCGGCCACCACGATGCCGGCCGACCTCATCGCTTCGATCTTGCTTTCCGCATCGCCTTTGCCGCCTGCCACGATGGCACCAGCATGGCCCATGCGGCGGCCGGGGGGGGCGGTGCGGCCGGCGATGAAACCAGCGGTCGGCTTCCAGCGACCTTTCTTTTTCTCATCGGCCAGGAATTGCGCGGCTTCTTCCTCGGCGGAACCGCCGATCTCACCAATCATGATGATGGATTGCGTCTCGTCATCGGCCAAAAACATCTCCAGCACGTCAATATGCTCGGTTCCTTTGATGGGGTCGCCGCCGATGCCCACTGCCGTAGATTGGCCAAGGCCAGAGTCCGTCGTCTGCTTCACGGCCTCATAGGTCAGCGTGCCCGAGCGTGACACCACGCCCACGGATCCGCGCTTGTGGATATGGCCAGGCATAATGCCGATCTTGCACGCGTCGGGCGTGATCACACCGGGGCAGTTGGGGCCGACGAGCATTGAGGAGGAGCCTTCCAGAGCGCGTTTGACACGCATCATGTCGAGCACGGGAATGCCCTCCGTGATGCAGCAGATGAAGGGGATTTCCGCGTCCAGCGCTTCAAGGATCGAGTCTGCCGCAAAGGGCGGCGGGACGTAAATGACGGAGGCATTTGCGCCAGTTTTTTCGACCGCCTCATGGCAGCTGTCAAACACTGGCAGGTCCAGATGGGTCTGCCCGCCTTTGCCCGGCGTCACGCCACCCACCATCTGCGTGCCGTAGGCAATCGCCTGCTCGGAGTGGAAGGTGCCTTGGGAGCCAGTGAAGCCCTGGCAGATCACTTTGGTGGTTTCGTCGATGAGAATGGCCATGTGTTTTGGCTCCTTAGGCGGTTGTAGGGCTGAGCAGCGCGTTGATGTTGTCATCAATCGGCAGCGTTACGGGATTTGTGATTTTTACGGTGAATCCGGCCTGTTTCGCCACGCGGCGTAGGCTATCGGGGGTGAAATAATTGACATGATCTGGGTAGCGGAACCCGCACCATGTTTTGCCGATGACACGCCGGTTGAGCGAGGCAAAGTTGGGTACGCGTACATATAGCTTGCCGCTGGGTTTGAGCACATGTGCCGCGCCCTCGAGCACACGCATCATGTCCGTCTCATGTTCGAGGTAGGAGTTCATGATGACCCCATCGAACGCACTTTCCGGAAATTCCCAGATAGCTTCGGCACCGGGGCCATGCACGCAATATCCACCGCGTGTTTTCATGTAGGCGTCGGCTGCCGCGTGCAACGCGTTGGACAGCTCGATGCCGTAAGGCGTCATCGGTTCAGGGATCCGCGTGCCTGTCCCGCAGCCGATATCAATGACTTTGCCGCCACTGAACCAGTGTCGGTATTGGTCCTGCCGTTTGCGCCCGCGCAGTCCGGTCGTCTCTTTTAGCCAGCGGCCAACGGGGGAAAACCATGTTGAGCCTTTCGAGGCGTTCTTCTTTTCGACATATGTCTTCTCCCACGCGAAATCTTCCTCCAACGCCTCATAGTCCGGCGGGTTGCGCAGGTAGACAAAATCGCATGCATCGCAAGCCGCCACGACCCACTGATCGCGGGAATATTCCGCAATGGCGCGCGCCTGCGGTTCTTCGCAGGCGGGGCAGGGGCGATATGTGGGGGTTTGGAGCATTTTTAGAGCTTAGTCAGCGTGAATGTTGCTGCTTGTGTCGCACTGCGTCCCTTTCCATTGACACGAATTGTGACGTCGCCTCGTTCAAAAATCGCGCCGTCATTCGGTTTTTTTTGCTCGAAGCCAAGCTTTTCAAACATTCTTATAAAGTCTCGATATAGACCGAAGCCAACCTGCCCCGCGTAAGATGACTTGCAATTTAGGCTGCCGTCCGTTTGGCCCAACTTTACGGTCACCCTGCGGGTTTCGCCGAGCAATCTTTCCTGCTCGTTGAGCTCCGCCTGCTGACCGGAAATTATATAACCTCTGTTTTTCAGAGGTTCTAAGGCTAGAGTGTTGCCTGAGAAGAACGCAAGACAAGCTCTCGCTACAACTGGCAGCTCGGCCTCATAAGAAATGCGTGCACCCGATTTGGAAGACTCTGGGTTAGCTGATTGCTGCGAGGACGGACCGCAACCCGCCATGCAAAGAGCCAGAACTGCGATCCCTAGATAGCTGCGTGCCAACACGAACTTAGCCTTTGACTGCTTTAACGATCTTCTGGGCGCCGTCCTTCAAATCATCCGCCGCAATCACGTCGACGTCGGAGTTGTTGATGATGGCTTTGCCTTCTTCCACGTTCGTGCCTTCGAGGCGCACGACCAGCGGCACCTGCAGGCCGACTTCTTTCACCGCGGAAACCACGCCCTCGGCGATCACGTCGCAGCGCATGATGCCGCCGAAAATGTTGACCAGGATACCTTTGACATTTGGGTCAGAGGTGATGATTTTGAACGCCTCTGTGACCTTTTCTTTGGTCGCGCCGCCGCCGACATCAAGGAAGTTGGCGGGCTCTGCCCCGTAAAGCTTGATGATGTCCATCGTGGCCATCGCAAGGCCCGCGCCGTTCACCATGCAACCGATCTCACCATCGAGCGCGATATAGTTGAGGTCATATTTGGAGGCGGCGAGTTCTTTGGGGTCTTCTTCGGTTTCGTCGCGCAGTTGAGCGATATCGGCGTGGCGGTAGACTGCGTTGCCATCAAAGCCCATCTTTGCGTCAAGGCATTTCAGATCGCCGCCATCTGTGACGATCAATGGGTTGATCTCCAACATCTCCATGTCTTTTTCGAGGAAGAGTTTGTAGAGCGTGCCCATCAAGGCGACGCATTGCTTGATCTGCGCGCCTTTCATCCCGAGTGCAAATGCGATGCGTCGGCCATGGTAAGGCTGGTAACCCGTGGCCGGATCGACGGAAAAGCTAAGAATTTTTTCAGGGGTTGAGGCCGCGACCTCTTCGATATCCATGCCGCCCTCTGTTGAGCAGACAAAGGAAATCTGGGAGGTTTGGCGGTCGACCAAGAGCGCGAGATACAGCTCGGTTTCGATGCCTGAGCCATCTTCGATATAGATACGGTTCACCTGTTTGCCGACGGGGCCGGTTTGGTGCGTGACCAGCGTGCGGCCGAGCATCTTTTTGGCCTCTGACGCCGCTTCCTCAACGGATTTCGCCAAACGAACGCCGCCGGCTTCGCCCGCATCGCTTTCTTTGAACGAGCCTTTGCCGCGCCCGCCCGCGTGGATTTGAGCTTTCACAACCCAGAGCGGGCCGTCGAGTTCGCCAGCTGCGGTTTTCGCCTCTTCGGCGCGCATGACAACGCGCCCATCCGACACTGGGGCGCCATAGCTGCGAAGGAGCGCCTTCGCCTGATACTCGTGGATGTTCAAAGCTCTTCTCCTTGGGATGCGCTGTTAGGGCGATGTGGCACGCGAAATTCGTTTTGGGAAAGCGAATAATCCAAGTTTAGAAGAAAAACCCGACATTTGTGATCACACTGCAAAATGCTGTGATCACAAATTAATGGACTTAAATGCGAATCGCAAAATTCATGGAGAAATCAAAAGAAAAGCCCCGCAAATGCGGGGCTTTTAGTGTTCAGAAACCGAACGGGATCAGGCGAGCGAGCCGTCAATATCCTGGCACGCTTTGACCAAGCCTTTAACCGCTTCAACAGATTTGTCGAACATTGCCTGCTCGTCCTTGTTCATGTTGATCGCAACGACACGTTCAATGCCGCCTTCGCCGATCACTGTCGGCACCCCAACGTAGAAACCGTCCAACCCATAGGCGCCGTCAACATAGGCCGCACATGGCAGGACGCGCTTTTGATCTTTGAGGAAGCTTTCGGCCATCTGAATGGCAGATGTGGCCGGCGCGTAGAACGCGGAGCCGTTGCCCAGCAGGCCGACGATCTCGGCGCCGCCATCGCGGGTGCGCTGAACGATCGCGTCGAGCTTTTCCTGGCTGGTCCATCCCATCTGCACCAAATCAGGAAGCGGGATCCCTGCGACGGTCGAATAGCGTGTCAACGGGACCATAGTGTCACCATGACCGCCCAGAACGAAGGCCGTTACATCCTTCATCGAGACGTCAAATTCCTCGGCCAGAAAATGCCGGAACCGCGCGCTGTCCAAAACGCCCGCCATGCCGCAGACCATGTTATGGGGCAGGCCGGAAAACTCGCGCAGCGCCCAGACCATCGCGTCGAGCGGGTTGGTGATGCAGATAACAAAGGCGTCGGGCGCATTGTCACGGATGCCTTCGCCGACAGCTTTCATCACCTTAAGATTGATGCCCAGAAGATCGTCGCGGCTCATCCCGGGTTTGCGCGGAACACCAGCGGTGACGATACACACGTCAGCGCCTGCGATATCGGCGTAATCCGTCGTGCCTTTCATCGCGGCGTCAAACGGTGCTGCGGGGCCCGCTTCTGCAATGTCGAGCGATTTGCCCTGCGGCGTGCCGTCCGCAATGTCGAATAAGACGACGTCGCCGAGTTCCTTCAGAGCTGCAAGATGGGCCAATGTGCCGCCAATCTGTCCGGCGCCGATGAGAGCAATTTTGGGTCTGGCCATGTGAAATGGTCTCCAGTCGGTTGATATCGGACGGAGGGGTAGCCCTTTGCCCGCCCCCGTGCAAGTGCGCTGCGATGCAGAAAGTGGTCTTGGCGGCCTTGTGGGTCACTGCTCAGCGGCAATTCTTGTTGTAAAACAGCGCGTTTTTCCCCTAGCTCGGGCCTATGGAGTTCGACCTCACATTTTTCGCGCTTGGCATTCCGGCGGCCTTCATCGTGGGCGTTGCCAAAGGCGGCTTCGGAGGAGGGCCCGCTTTTGTCGGCACGGCGATTCTCGCTTTGATCCTGCCGCCGGCCATGGCTTTGGGGGTGATGCTGCCGCTGCTGATGATTGCGGATCTGGCTACGTTGAAGCCATTTTGGCGCAAATGGGATTGGGAGGCTGGCAAGGCGTTGATGATCGGGGGTATTCCCGGCGTTTTGTTGGGAGCCGCACTCTATCAATTCGCAAACGCGGATGTTTTGCGTGTCTTGATCGGATTGATTGCGGTTCTTTTTGTTGGCTTCCAACTCGCGCGGGCACGCGGCTACCTCGCGCCCAGCGAAAAGCCTTTATCCCGCGCGACGGGTCTGTTTGCAGGCGTGGTGTCGGGCTTCACGAGTTTTGTGAGCCATGCCGGCGGACCACCTGCGGCGATGTACCTACTCAGCAAAGGGTTGGGAAAAACCGCCTATCAGGCCACGACTGTTTTGGCATTTTGGGCAATAAACGCGATGAAGGCCGTCCCTTATGCATTTCTTGGTGTCTTCAGCGCCGAAAGCTTCAAAGCCAGCGTTTACCTGCTGATCCCGATCCTTTTGGGTTGTGCCGCAGGGGTCTACGCGCACCGGGCCTTGCCGGAGCGCATTTTCTTTCGGATCGCATATGCATTGCTTCTGATCACAGGCACAAAGCTGATCTATGACGGGCTGAGTTAGGCCGGGTCACCCAGGGACGCTGGCAGTTGCTCTTCGACGGCCTCATAGGCGTTGCCGGCAGCAACCATACATGTGACGCCATTGGCATGTGTCACCGTAATTGTCCAAGTACCGGTTTCTTCAGAGGCGTACATTTCGACGACGCTGTTATTGGCGGCCATGCCAATAGACTGACGGCTTTCGCCGAATTTGCCTGCGAGGCGCTCAATCACCTTGCTGCGTTCGGCGCAGCGGTTGTTGTTTTGGGCGAAAGTCGCTTGAGAGGCGGCCAAAACCGCAACGAAACCAAGCGAAAGCGCGAGATACTGCTTTTTCATGTTCTTACCTTTTGTTTGTGGGCGCGAAAGCGCCGTCAGGCCTGCTCCATTTATGAAACACGAGGCGTTTGGCGCGGCTCGTGATGTGAAATGCGTCTTTGCGCCGTGCACGCGATCTGTGTTGAGCGTGTCCGACCCTGCTAGCCTGCGCAGAGAGGAACGAATGTTCGGTTAATTTCGCGTACGCAGCAGAAGGTTTTTCGCAATTGCTGCAAAAAATTAGAGTTATTCCGTCAATCTTCTGCGTTGCAGCACATCTGAGCTTGCAGCCGCAGCGTCGATATGATCGATAACAAAATAACAAAACGACTGGTTAAACTTATGGAACGTTACTCTGGCCCCTACCGTTCGGTTCTTTACATTCCGGGCTCCAGACCGCGCGCGCTGGAAAAGGCACTAAGCCTGTCTGCAGACGCAATCATCTTTGATCTCGAGGACGCTGTTGCACCCGACGAAAAGGACGCCGCGCGCAAAACTTTGGCGGCGATGCTGACCGTTTCAGATTTTGGCGCGCGCAAACGCATCGTGCGGATCAACGGGTTTGACACCGATTGGGGCGCCGATGATTTGAGCATGCTGGCGTCCACCCCGTATGACGCGGTTTTGCTGCCAAAAGTGGAAACGACCCAAACGCTCGGCCATGTGCGCGAGGCTTTGGGCGATCAGGCCAAAATCTGGGCGATGATGGAAACCCCGCGCGGCATCTTGAATGCCCATGCTCTGGCGCAGGCCCCCGGCATGGAAGGGTTCGTGATGGGGACGAATGACTTGGCCAAGGAGCTTGGCTCCGACGGTCGGCCAGCATTGATGACGAGCCTGCAGCACTGTTTGCTTGCGGCAAAGGCCGAAGGGCTGGTTTGCATCGACGGTGTTTATAATGCCTTCAAAGACGAGGACGGCCTACGCGCCGAATGCGTCGAAGGGCGCAATATGGGTTTTGACGGCAAAACGCTGATCCATCCCGCGCAACTGGCCATAGCAAACGAAGTGTTTGGCCCGTCAAAAGACGCGCTTGACCTCGCGCAACGACAGATTGACGCTTACGAGCAGGCGAAAGCCGAAGGGCAGGGCGTGGCGGTTGTGGATGGCAAAATTGTCGAAAACCTGCATGTTGAGACAGCACAGCGCCTGCTGCGGCAGGCGGCGGTGATCGCTCAGATGGAGAATGCGCAGTGATAGTTTTAATCCTTGGAGTGGCGCTTTGGGTGGCAGCCCATTGGCTGAAACGGCTTGCACCTGGCGCGCGCGGAGCATTGCAAGACCGGTTTGGGGATGCCTCACAAGGTGTCGTCGCGCTGTTTTTGGTGGTCTCCATCGCGCTGATGGTTTTGGGGTACCGCGCGGCGGAGTTCACGCCTGTTTGGCAGCCGCCGAGCTTCCTGACAGGCATAAATAACCTGTTGATGCTGCTGGCGTTTTACACGTTCGGGGCGTCTGCGCGAAAAACCGATAGGGTGTGGCTGGGCACCAAGTTAAGACACCCGCAGCTGACTGCGTTCAAGGTTTGGGCGGTCGCGCATTTATTGGTCAATGGTGATCTCGCCTCTATCGTCTTGTTCGGCGGGCTTTTGATTTGGGCCATCGCCTCCGTCGTGATCATCAACCGTGCCGATGGGGTTTGGGTCGCGCCGGCGCGCGCGCCGGTCAAATCGGAGATCATCCTCGTCGTCATCACTCTGGTTCTGTTCAGCCTGGTTGCGATGATCCACCTGTGGTTGGGCGTCTCGCCCTTCGGAGGGTAAGCCGATGAAATTGTACCGCTTTCTGAGCGAGGAGGACACGTCCGCCTTCTGCCATAAGGTGACGGATGCGCTCAACAAAGGGTGGGAGCTTTACGGCTCGCCTACGCAAACTTGGGACCACGAGGCAGGCGTCATGCGATGCGGCCAGTCGGTCGTGAAAGAGGTTGCAGGCACCTATACGCCAGAGACGAAGTTGGGGGCGCATTGATGTCTAAAGCCAAGACGAATACGGGCTGGTTTTTTGAGGATTACAGCGTCGGGCAGGTTATTCATCACGGCGTGCCGCGCACCGTGTCAGGGGGCGAGCGGGCGCTTTACCATGCGCTCTATCCCGCACGACACGCGCTCTATTCCTCGGACGCGTTTGCGCAAAATTGCGGTCTCGCCAAGTCGCCGATGGATGATCTAATCGCGTTCCACATTGTGTTTGGCAAAACGGTGCCCGATATCTCGCTGAATGCTGTGGCCAATCTGGGATATGCGGAGGGGCGCTTTTTAGCGCCTGTCGCGGAAGGCGACACGCTGATGTCGCGCTCGGAAGTGATCGGGTTGAAGCAAAACTCAAACGGCAAAACTGGGGTCGTCTGGGTGCGCACGACGGGCGAAAACCAGCGCGGCGAGGCTGTGCTGAGCTATGTCCGGTGGGTCATGGTGCGCAAACGGGATCTGGATGCGGCGGCGCCCGAAACTGTGATCCCTGCGCTCGCACCTGCCGTCGCGGCCGCGGATTTAACCCTGCCCGAAGGGCTCGATTTCAGCGCTTATGACTTTGCCCAAGCGGGCGAGGCGCACCGGTTGGGTGACTATGAGATCGGTGAGAAGATCGACCATGTTGACGGTGTCACCGTTGAGGAGGCCGAGCATATGCTGGCCACCCGTACATGGCAGAACACCGCAAAGGTGCATTTCGACGCGACCGTGCGCGAGGATGGTAAGCGTTTGATTTATGGTGGGCATGTCATTTCAATGGCGCGCGCGCTGAGCTTCAACGGGCTCGCGAACGCGCAAATGATCGCCGGGCTGAACGCAGGCGCGCATGCCAACCCATGTTTTAGCGGAGATACGATTAAGGCCTGGTCCGAAGTGCTCGACATTGCCGACACGCCCGTCCCGACCGTGGGCGCCATCCGGCTGAGGCTTGTCGCCCAAAAGGCGGAAACTGCGCCCTTTACGCTGAAAACAGAGGCGGGGAAGTATGATCCCGGCGTCTTTCTGGACCTCGACTACTGGGCGTTGATGCCTAAATAATGCGTAAAATACCCTTAAAATGCCATCTTCCGGTCGCGAATTCGGCAGCTCGCGACGACATCGTGACTTCAACGCAATAGGTTGGGGCATGCGGCTTTAGGGCCGTTTGGTTTTGAAATGAGAGTATTTGAGCTGGCCGAGCGCGCAGCGTGGACACCTGCCATCCCGGCGGAGTTTGTCGATCCTTACAGGCTTGGCGAATATTCCGAAAATCGCATCACGCAGACGATGTGGAAATACCTTGTGCGCGAGCAAAACTGCCAGCGCGCTTGGGCGCGGATCAACCATCATATGCCTGAAACGCTCATGCCCGGCGCGCCGCTTGATATTTTGGAGTTCTCGACGGCGCATGGCGCCATGCTGGAGATTTGGCAGCACTATGGTCATCGCTGCGTCGGAACGGACTACGCCTGGACCGTGCAAGGACAGGAAACTGTCAAAGGCAAAGGCGTCCGCAAACCCTGGCATGAGACTTTGATCAAGGAGCTGCGTGGCAAGCCCCATGGGCGCAAAACGCATGCGGAGGTCCCCGGCTGGCCTTACCAGACGATTACTGAATCTCTTGGTCTTGATGTGCGCCTTTTTGACGGCGGGCTCAGGCGATATCCGTTTGAGGATGACAGCTTTGATCTTGTTTGCTGTTTTCAAGCGATTGAGGCCTATACTGGGCCGGAGGGCTGGCTCGATACGATACGGGAGTTCTGCCGGATCGCTCGAAAAACGGTCGTTGTGGGGTTCAATCCTTTGCCCGTTGAAACGGCCGAAAACCAAGACATGCGGGCCGCTGCACGGGAGGCCTGGCTTGCCTTGCAAAGTTTTGATGAGCTTGGTTTCCGAACAACGTTTTTTGAGATCGGCCAGACCCGGCGCGGTATTCATCCAACCGTGTGCAAACTGATCGCCACATGATCACGCTTGCGTGGCGCGTCTAAAAACGCTCGAAATCTTGTCGTAACGCGATAGGCTCGCCCAATGAGACGGGTGTTCGGCATAGCATTGGGCGTGGCTTTGGGATTGGCCAGTCAAGCCGCGCGCGCCTGTGAGCTGGCTTTGATCTTGGCAGTGGACGTCTCAGGCTCGGTCGACACCAAGGAATATGACATCCAAATGCGCGGCCTGGCGGAGGCATTGCGCGACGGATCAATCTCGGAAGCACTGGTGTTGAAGGAGGCGGCCGTTCAGGTCATCCAATGGACCGGTCGTGGGCGGCACCGCGTCTCCGTGCCATGGACGCATATTCGCAATTTTGACGATACTGACCAGCTGGCCGATGTGATCGAGGCCGATGTGCGAATCTGGCGCAACTTTTCGACGGCTTTGGGCGAGGCGCTAAGTTTCGCGGCCAATCAGTTTGATGCAGTGCCCGAATGCACGCGCAGAGTGATCGATGTGTCGGGCGACGGGCGCTCAAATGAAGGCGTGCGCCCGCCGGAATTGCACGCGACGATGCAAGCGGCGGGGATCACCGTCAATGCGCTGGCGATTGAGGCCTATGACAAAGGTTTGTCGGAATATTTTTGGCAAGAGGTGATTACAGGTCCGGGCGCTTTCGCGATGCGCGCCGCCAACTTTCAGGAATACCCCGACACGATCCGGCGCAAGCTGTTGCGTGAGATCACAAAACAGCTTTCTGAGCTTAACCAAGGTGACCAAAGAGATAATTTGTGATCACGAGTTAAAATTGAGTGATCACAAACTGGCTGATTAGGTCTAAATGCCGCAGAAAAACTGACAAAAATGCGCTCGAGAGACGTGACTCTGCGATCAAAACAGATAATGCTTGCGCAGCAAATATCGTAGCCAACACGAAGGACGCGCTCATGGCAGACGTCAACCGGGGGGACCGGCCCCTTTCCCCGCACCTCATGATTTACCGCCCGCAATTGACCTCGATCTCATCGATCATGGTGCGGATCACTGGGATCGCGCTTCTTGGGGCCGTGTTTTTGGTGGTGTGGTGGCTGATCGCGGCGGCAAGCTCATCTGCGTATTTCGCGGTCGTTGATGGGCTTTTGACAAGCTGGTTTGGTGATCTGCTCATGACCTTGGCGACATGGGCGCTGTTTTACCACATCCTTGGCCGCTTGCGGCACGTGATCTGGGACCTCGGCTACGGCATTGAGATCGATACAGCCGAAAAGATGGCGATTGGCATGTTTGGCCTCGCCACGCTCTTCACCCTCATCACAATTATCGCGGTTTGAAGGAGCAGGATATGAGCTTTTTAACAGATCGCAAACGCGCGCAGGGCGCCGGGTCAGGCCGCCAAGGCACGCATCATCATTGGCAAATGATGGTCAGCTCTGTCGCCCTGATCGTTCTTGCGCCGATTTTCGTTTTCACGTTCGGCGCGGGCCTTGGCGGCTCATATGAAGAGGTTCTCGCCTATTTTGGGCGTCCGTTTCCAGCCATCATCACCGCGCTGACCTTGATCGTTGCCGTGACCCACTTCACCCATGAGGCAAATGAGGCGGTTGAGGATTACGTACACGGCACCGCGCAAAAACTGACCCTGATCGGGCTGCAAATCTTTGCCTATGCGCTGATCGGCATTGGCCTTTTCGCCATCGCGCGCATCGCCCTTTAATTTCGGAGCAAACACATGGCTGCTGAATACGAATATGAGACCCATGAATATGACGTCGTCGTTGTAGGCGCTGGCGGAGCGGGCTTGCGAGCCACACTCGGGATGGCCGAACAAGGCCTGCGCACGGCTTGCGTGACAAAAGTATTTCCGACGCGGTCGCACACGGTGGCGGCGCAAGGTGGGATCGCGGCGAGCTTGGGCAACATGGGCCCCGACAGCTGGCAATGGCATATGTATGACACGGTCAAGGGCTCCGATTGGCTCGGCGATACGGATGCGATGGAGTATCTAGCTCGCGAAGCGCCCAAGGCGGTCTATGAGCTGGAGCATTACGGCGTGCCATTCTCGCGGACCGAAGAGGGCAAGATTTATCAGCGTCCCTTTGGCGGCCATACAACCGAATACGGTGAAGGCCCGCCCGTGCAGCGTACCTGTGCGGCGGCTGACCGGACCGGCCACGCGATCCTGCACACGCTTTACGGCCAATCTCTCAAGGAAAAGGCCGAGTTCTACATCGAATATTTCGCCATCGACCTGATCATGTCTGACGACGGCGTCTGCCAAGGCGTTTTGTGTTGGAAGCTGGATGACGGCACGCTGCATCTGTTCTCCGCCAAGATGGTGGTGCTGGCGACCGGTGGCTATGGCCGGGCCTATTTCTCAGCCACCTCTGCGCACACTTGCACCGGCGACGGCGGTGGCATGGTTGCACGCGCGGGCCTGCCTTTGCAGGATATGGAGTTCGTACAGTTCCACCCTACGGGCATTTACGGTGCGGGCTGCTTGATCACCGAGGGTGCACGCGGGGAGGGGGGGTACCTCACCAACTCAGAGGGCGAGCGGTTCATGGAACGCTACGCGCCGACCTACAAGGACTTGGCGTCACGCGACGTAGTGTCGCGCTGCATGACGATGGAGATCCGAGAGGGGCGCGGCGTGGGCGAGGCGGGGGATCACATTCACCTGCACCTAAACCACTTGCCGCCTGAAACCCTCGCGCTGCGGCTGCCGGGTATCTCGGAAAGCGCACGCATCTTCGCGGGCGTTGACCTGACGAAAGAGCCGATCCCAGTGCTGCCGACCGTGCACTATAATATGGGCGGCATTCCTACGAATTATTGGGGTGAGGTTCTGAGCCCCACCAAGGATGACCCTGACCGTGTTTCCCCCGGCCTGATGGCTGTTGGTGAAGCGGGCTGCGCCTCGGTGCATGGTGCGAACCGTTTGGGGTCGAACTCCCTGATCGACCTCGTGGTCTTTGGCCGCGCTGCCGCTATCCGTGCAGCCAAAGTGGTTGATCCGGAGGCGCCAAACCCGGGCATCAACCAAATCTCGCTGCAGCGCGCCTTGGATCGGTTCGACAACCTGCGCTACGCCAAAGGCCAAGTCCCGACCGCGGAGTTGCGCCTCGAGATGCAAACCACGATGCAAGCCGACGCCGCAGTCTTCCGTACGGACAAGACGCTGGCCGAGGGTGTCAAGAAGATGGAAGGCGTCGCCGAAAAGCTTGACGATCTGGAAGTTTCCGACCGCTCGCTGGTCTGGAATTCCGACCTGATGGAAACTCTGGAGCTGGCCAACCTGATGCCAAACGCGGTTGCCACCGTGGTCTCTGCGGAGGCGCGCAAGGAAAGCCGCGGCGCACATGCGCATGAGGACTACCCAGACCGCGACGATGAGACTTGGCGCAAACACTCGCTGACGTGGTTCAAAGGCAACCAAGCCGATCTGGGATATCGCGGGGTCCACCTCGACCCACTGTCGACCCATAATGAGGGCGGAATTGACCTGAAGAAGATCGCCCCCAAGGCGCGGGTGTATTGATGCGCGTCTTTGGCATTTTGCTTGCGGGCACCCTTTTGTCGGCTTGCGGCGAAAACAATTTCGCCGATGAGATCGCCCGTGATCAGGCACGCAAGGTGGTCAACCCAGTGATCTCGGAACGTTTTCCGGGCGTCCCGCTGGAACCTGCCACAAATTGCGTGATCGACAACGCGTCGGCGTCTGAGATCTTCCAGCTTGCGAAAGCGGGCGCGACATCGACCATCAGCCAGACCGATGCCGAGCTTGTCGTGCGCATAGCGACCCGAGAAGAAACCTTGAAATGTCTAGTCAAGGACGGGTTGTCCCCGTTCCTGAACGTGTAAGGAGCGCCTCGCCATGGTTCAGTTTAACTTGCCCAAAAACTCCCGCATCACGACGGGCAAAACCTGGCCCAAGCCAGAGGGTGCGCAGAATGTGCGCAAGTTCCAGATCTACCGTTGGAACCCGGATGACGGCAAAACGCCCCAGGTCGATACGTATTTCGTCGATATGGATAAATGCGGGCCGATGGTTTTGGACGCACTGATCAAGATCAAAAATGAGATTGACCCGACGCTGACCTTCCGCCGCTCCTGCCGCGAGGGGATTTGTGGGTCTTGTGCGATGAATATCGATGGGATCAACACATTGGCCTGCATCTACGGCATGGATGAGATCAAGGGCGACGTCAAAATCTACCCGCTGCCGCATATGCCTGTGGTCAAGGACCTGATCCCTGACCTGACCCATTTTTACGCGCAGCATGCCTCGATCATGCCGTGGCTTGAGACGGCGACGAACCGGCCCCAGAAAGAATGGCGCCAGTCGATCGACGACCGCAAGAAGCTGGACGGTCTTTATGAATGCGTGATGTGCGCTTCCTGCTCGACATCCTGCCCAAGTTATTGGTGGAACGGCGACAAATACCTTGGGCCAGCGGCGTTGCTGCATGCCTATCGCTGGATCATAGACTCGCGCGATGAGGCGACCGGGGAACGGCTCGACCAGCTGGAAGATCCGTTCAAACTGTACCGCTGCCACACGATCATGAACTGCACCAAGACCTGCCCAAAAGGCTTGAATCCGGCCAAGGCGATTGGTGAGATCAAGAAGATGATGGTCGAACGCGCGGTTTAGCCACCTGATTTTACTGGACAGATAAGCAGATTGAGACCCACAGTTTGTGGGTCTTTTCGTTTGTGCCGGAGCCGTCCACCATGCCCTTCCTCGCCTGTTTGCCTCAGCCCGCCCGCCTTGCGGACTTGTTTTCGGTCTTTCCGACCCATGTCGGCCCGCTGCTGTCCTATGTCGATAGCCTGATGCGCGGTCCCGGTGCAATTGAGGTGCGCGACCGGGAGATGCTCGCGGCCTATGTCTCCGGGCTCAACGCCTGCCAGTTCTGCTACGGCTCGCACCGTGTTTTCGCGGAAGCTTTCGGCGTAGAGGAGGGGGTGCTGGCGCGGCTGGTTGCCGACTTGGACAGCGTCGTACTTGACCCGAAGCTGAAGGCGCTTTTGGCCTATGGTGGCAAGCTGAACCGGCTGCCCAGCCAAATGGTGCAGGCCGATATCGACGCGGTACTGGCGGCTGGCTGGTCCGAGCAAGCTGTCAGCGAGGCGGCCCAGATTTGCGGGCTTTTCAACATGATGAACCGGATCATCGAGGGCACCGGCATTGACTTCGACTACGAGACCGCCCCTGATGCGAGGGAGCGGCTGGGGCTCGACGCGGATCCCGCCGCGCATCGCTACGTTTAAGGACCTCCGACAGTGACCGACGCCCCCGATGATGCCGCCGCGCGCCGCGCCTTAGAGCCTGTAATCTGCTACCCGGTCGACACGTTGCCCGCGCCGAATATGGCGCTTTACGCCAGTGCGCGTCAGGGATTGACCAAAACCGGGGAGGTTATCGTTCCCCCGCGCGAAGCCGCCTGCTTTCATGTGCCTGCGGGTCATTTTTTCCGAATTACCTCTGTTGAGGGGCCGCAAGTAGGGGATTTGAACCTGTTCAACGCTCATGATTTGAACGAGCGTTTTTACTCAGGCAAGACCCGTGCGCTGCATGGCACCCATATCACGACGGGGCAGCAGATGTGGTCCAACTTCCCCACACTCAGGCCTTTGGCCACGGTGACGCATGACACGTTGGGCTGGTACGGGATTGATGGATATGGCGGCTCCGTCCATGATGTGATTGGAACGCGCTGTGACCCCTATACGCATAATTTGCTGTCTGGCGGGCAGTATCATCATTGCTGTCACTCGAACCTGACGCGGGCGCTTGCGGCAGAGACCGGCATGCACCGGCAGGAGGCTGAGCCCCTCGTTCATGATGTGCTGAATGTGTTCATGTGCACGGGCTTTACCCGCGACACAGGCCAGTATTTCATGAAGGCCAGCCCCGTGCGGCCCGGCGACTACATCGAGTTCTTTGCCGAGATTGGCCTGCTGGGCGTGCTCAGCGCCTGCCCAGGTGGAGATTGCTCGACCACGCATTCGAGCGACGTGGCGGCGTGTTACCCGCTGCTGGTCGAGACATTCGCGCCGGAAGCGGGCGCGTTGCAAGGTTGGGTGCCACCTGCGGCGAACGGCTATGACCGGACGCACGGGCTTTGATCTAAAGGACGCGCTTGCGCGCGACACTATTTATTTCGCTCTTGGGGCGTTTCACGCCCCGCCGAGAGGGCCTCCTCAAGAGAGTATTTACAACCAAATGGAAATTGTTTAGGCGAACGCCGCTTCGAGCGCGATTTCAACCATGTCACCGAAGGATTTTTCCCGGTCCTCGGCGGGAAGCGCCTCGCCAGTGATCAAATGGTCGGAGACCGTTAGGACGGCCAGGGCGCGTCTGCCGTGGCGTGCGGCGAGCGTGTAGAGCTCGGCGGCTTCCATTTCGACCCCGAGGATGCCGTGGCGGATCATTTGCTCGTTCAGATCTGGGCGCTCATCATAGAAGACATCCGAGGAATAGATGCCACCAACATGGGTCTTGGTGCCCTTCGCCTGTGCCGCTTTATAGGCCGCATGTAGCAGGTCCCAATCGGCGCAAGGGGCGTAGTTGAGCTCTTTGAAAATGCCCGATGACGGCGTGTTCAGCGTGGTCGAGGTCATCGCCAATATCACATCACGGATGCCGACCTTATCTTGCATGCCGCCGCAGGATCCGATGCGGATCAGGGTTTGGACGCCGTAATCCTTGATCAACTCATTGGCGTAGATCGACAGCGACGGCATCCCCATGCCTGAGCCATGAATGGTGACGCGGTTGCCCTTCCAGGTTCCGGTGAAGCCCAGCATGCCGCGCACCTCGTTGACCAGTGCCGCATCATCGAGAAACGTCTCCGCGGCCCATTTGGCACGGTAAGGATCGCCGGGCATGAGTACGGTTTCGGCAATCTCGCCGGGTTTTGCGCCAATGTGGATGGTCATGGAGGCCTCCTGCCGTTGGGATGCGGGTTGGGGGAGTGTGGCCGGATTATTCGGCGGGTTGCAAGTCAGGGGCGGCGCGGCGTTGCGCGCGTTCATCCGCGAAGGAGATCATTTTCCGGCTCTCCTCGTCCCAAAGCTGCATCCAGATGCATTTCACCGAAGAGCGCAGGGTCATTTTGTACGCACCCTGCAAAAGCGGCTCATTCTCCAACACTTCCGGCAGGCGGTAGAACGGGATACGGGCATAAAGATGGTGGATGTGATGGATGCCCATATTGGCGGTGACCCACATCAGCGGTTTTGGCAGCACGTATTGGGAGGATGAATGCAGCGCCTTTTGATGGATGGTCCAGTCGGGCTGCCAATCAAATTGCGCCTCTTCGAACTGGTGCTGAACATAGAAGGTCCAGACCCCTGCCGATGCGCCAACCCAGACGGAGGGAAACCAGATGAGCCAAATCGCGGCCCATCCGCCATAGGCATAAAGCCCGGTCAGTACGCAGGCGATGGCGAGATTTGTTCCCATGGCAGAGCGCCAGAAAATCCAGCCATTTCGCCACATGCCGAAAGGCAGGCGGTGCTGGATGAAAAACAGCCAGACCGGGCCGATCACGAACAGAAAGAACGGGTTGCGGTAAATCTGGTAGGCGAAGCGGTGCCAGCCGGGCAGGGCGCGGTATTCGTTCACAGTGAACGTGTGCACCTCGCCTATATCGCGGTCATCGAGGTTTCCGAGGTTCTTGTGATGATTGGCATGCATCTTGCGCCACATGTAATAAGGCGTCAGCGTGACGACCCCCAAAACGCGGCCAAAGAGGTCATTGGCGCGCGCGGTTTTAAACAGCGCGCCATGGCCTACATCGTGTTGCAACAGGAACATGCGGATGGTGAAGACGCCGGTGACCAGCCCAAAAAGCAGTGCCAGCAGGTAGCTGACGTTCAGCGCCCAAAGGGCTGCGACCCAGCTAAGCGCGAAAGGGACAACGGTTTGCGCAATTTCCCACCAGGTGCGCGCCGGGATCGGATCTTTGTACTTTTTCAGTCGCCGGGCCAAGGCGCGGGCATCGGCCGCGCTGATATAGGCGTAGTCCGATTGCTTTTGAGGCAACGGTGTCGCGTCTTTCAAACTCTCTGGCTGCGTCAGTTTCATGCGCGGTCTCAAATGGGCCGGAACTTCGGCGGCAGGCAAAAAATATCACTTGGTTTGGCGTAGTTACGCCGGATGTGAACTTACCGAGCCTTGGGCTGTCCCGCAATCCCCGCTTGAAACTAACGCGCAGATTTTCGGGCCTTTGGGTGCAAAGAATTGGCCAGAATGTGATCGGAGGAGCCCACGACACTGCCGGCCTGATGCACAATCTTGGCGTCTGGCGGGATGGCTACATCCGGGTCCTTATCGGGATAGTCCAACTGAGACAGGAAATGGCGCATGCAGTTCAAGCGCGCGCGCTTCTTGTCGTTGGAGCGGATCACCGTCCAAGGCGCATCCGCCGTATCGGTGTAGAAAAACATCGCCTCCTTGGCCTCCGTGTAATCATCCCATTTGTCGAGGCTTGCACGATCAATTGGCGAGAGCTTCCAGCGTTTCAAAGGGTCTGTTTCACGCGACGAAAACCGGCGTTTCTGCTCTTCCTGGGTGACGGAAAACCAGTACTTGAACATTTGAATGCCGCTGCGCGTCAGCATCCGCTCAAACTCCGGGGTTTGGCGCATAAACTCAAGATACTCGGTGGGTGCGCAGAAATCCATCACCCGCTCAACGCCAGCACGATTGTACCACGAACGGTCATAAAGCACGATCTCACCCGTCGTTGGCAGATGCTTGACGTAGCGCTGGAAGAACCACTGGCCGCGTTCTTCATCGGTGGGTTTGTTGAGCGCCACGACCCGAGCCTCGCGTGGGTTGAGATGTTCGGTGAACCGCTTGATGGTGCCGCCCTTTCCGGCGGCGTCGCGGCCCTCAAACAACATCACGAATTTCTGGTTTGTCTCTTTGACCCAAAGTTGGACTTTCAACAGCTCGACCTGCAAGGCGGCCTTCTCGGCCTCGTATTCCTCGCGTTTAAGCTTGGTCGCGTAGGGGTATTCGCCTTGTTCGAAACCAATAATCTCGGCGCTGCGCGCATCCTGATCTTCGGCTGAAACGGTTTGGTTTGCTTCTTGTGTCATGCGACCCTCCAATCTGCGATCCTAGATCGCATTTGGCCGCTGGCGGTGTCGTTGACATGGATCAAATGGGCATGGTGGGGTGGGCGAGTCAGGCGGCGATCTTATTCCGCAGCGATCCCTTGCGGATCGACCAGAGTGACCAAGTCGTCCATGATGCGGTTAAGCTCAAAATCCTTGGGCGTATAGACCTTGCTGACACCCATGGCGCGCAGCCGGTTGGCGTCCTCTTCGGGTATGATGCCGCCAACAACGACCGGAATATGGCCGAGCCCCGCGACATTCATCTTCGCCATCAAGTCGCGGATTAACGGGATGTGGGAACCCGACAGGATCGACAGCCCAACCACATGCGCCTCATCTTTCAAGGCGGCTTCGACGATTTCATCGGGTGTCAGGCGAATTCCCTCATAGGTGATGTCCATGCCACAATCGCGCGCGCGCGCAGCGATCTGCTCGGCCCCGTTGGAATGCCCGTCAAGCCCCGGCTTGCCCACCAGGAATTTCAAGCGGCGGCCCAGACGGTCGGAGGCTGCGTCGACGCGCGCCCGGATGTCTTCCAAACCTTCGGTGCGGTTTGAGGGGTTGCGCGAAACCCCAGTGGGGCCGCGATACTGCCCGAAGGCTGCGCGCACCATATTGCCCCATTCGCCAGTCGTTGCGCCCGCTTTCGCGGCTGCAATTGAGGCGGGCATGATATTGGCACCGCTTAGCGCGGCTTCCCGTAGATCGGCCAAAGCTTGTTCAACCGCCTGGCCGTCGCGGGCCTCCCTCCACGCGACGAGCCGGGCGATTTGGTCCGCTTCCGCATCCGCGTCCGCGACCATGATGGCCTCGTCACCCGCCGTAAGCGGGCTTTCCTCGGCCTGTTGAAACTTGTTAACGCCGACGACGGTGGTCTCCCCGTCCTCGATACCCGTGATGCGGTTGGCATTGCTCTCCACCAAGCGCGACTTCATGTATTCTATGGCCTCATTGGCCCCACCCATGGCGTCGATTGTTGCCAGCTCGGCGCGGGCGCCGTCTTTCAGGGCTTCAACCTTGCGATCCACAGCGGGGTTGCCGTCAAAAAGGTCCTCATATTCCAAAAGGTCGGTCTCAAACGCCATGATCTGCTGCATACGCAGCGACCATTGCTGGTCCCAAGGGCGCGGCAAGCCAAGCGCCTCGTTCCATGCGGGCAGTTGTACCGCGCGGGCACGTGCTTTCTTGGACAGCGTCACGGCCAGCATCTCGATCAGGATGCGGTAGACGTTGTTTTCAGGTTGCTGTTCCGTCAAGCCAAGGGAGTTGACCTGCACCCCGTAGCGGAAGCGGCGGAATTTGGGGTCCTCAACGCCATAGCGGTCACGGCAAATTTCGTCCCACAGGTCCACAAAGGCGCGCATTTTGCACATCTCGGTGACGAAGCGGATACCGGCATTCACAAAGAAGGAGATGCGGCCGACCATGGCGGGGAAATGCTCTGGTGGAACCTTGCCTTGCAGATCGTCAAGCACAGCCGTGGCGGTGGCCAAAGCAAAAGCCAGCTCCTGTTCCGGCGTCGCACCTGCCTCCTGCAGATGGTAGGAACAGACGTTCATCGGGTTCCATTTGGGCAGATGCGCGCGCGTGTAGGCAGCGACGTCAGTGATCATGCGCAAACTGGGCTGCGGCGGGCATATATAGGTGCCGCGCGAGAGGTATTCCTTGATGATGTCGTTTTGTACCGTGCCTTGCAGGGCCGATACATCTGCGCCTTGCTCTTCCGCCACTGCGATATAAAGCGCGAGCAACCACGGCGCTGTCGCGTTGATCGTCATCGACGTGTTCATCTGGTCGAGCGGGATATCATCAAACAGCGTGCGCATGTCACCGAGGTGGGCGACGGGAACACCGACCTTGCCAACTTCGCCGCGGGCAAGCTCATGATCGCTGTCATAGCCCGTTTGTGTGGGCAAATCGAAAGCCACGGATAGGCCGGTTTGCCCTTTCGCGAGATTGCCTTTGTAGAGCGCGTTTGAGGCACGGGCGGTGGAGTGTCCGGCATAGGTTCGGAAAAGCCAGGGGCGGTCTTTTTTCACTTCTGGTTTTTCGTCGGACATCGGGGCGCTCCGCGTGAGTCGTCTTGGTAATTTTATTTCGTACAAAGCTTGGTATACGGAATAATCTGGCTTTGTCAATTCGCCGCAGCGCAGAAAATACAGGCAATTCAACGCTTAAAAAATAGTCACACTTATCGGCGCATCGCGCTAGAAGCATTTACGCGCGGGCCAAAGACTGACAGGTTGCCGCAATGTTTCAAACCGTTGAATTGCCCATCTGGGCGTTGATCCTGATGGGGCTTTTGGCGGCGGTGACGGCGGCGTCGCATTTGTTGTTTCCCTCAGTGCGCTGGTTCTTCCGCAGGCGCGCGGAACGGGTCGTCGCCCGGCTCAACACAAGGCTGAGCCGTCCCATCCAGCCGTTCAAGCTGGCGCAGCGCCATGACATGATACAGAACGTGCTCTACGACCCGGATGTGATCCGTGCGGTCAACGACTATGCCGAGAAAGAAGGCATTCCCGACAACGTGGCCTTTGAAACGGCGGAGCGCTACGCCCGTGAGATCGTGCCTTCCTTTAGCGCCACGGTTTATTTTGGGTGGGGGACGCGGCTGGCGAAGTGGATTTCGCGCAGTCTTTACCGCGTGCGCGTGGTCAACCAGAACCGCGCTGAGATTGAAGCAATCGATCCGGACGCCACGGTCGTCTATATTATCAATCACCGTTCCAACATGGATTACGTGCTGGTGACCTATCTCGCTGCGAATGACACCTCACTATCTTACGCGGTCGGTGAATGGGCACAAAGCTGGCCGCTTCGCCCGCTGATCAAGATGATGGGCGGCTATTTTATCCGGCGCAAATCCTTGAACCTTCTCTACCGCCGTGTGCTGGCGCGCTACGTTCAGCTTTCCACGCGCGAAGGCGTAGCACAGGCGGTGTTTCCCGAAGGTGGCTTATCGCGTGACGGAGGGTTGGGCGCGCCCAAGTTGGGGTTGATCAGCTATATTCTCGAAGGCTTCGACCCAAGCGGCAGCCGTGACGTGGTGTTCGTGCCCGTAGGCGTGAATTATGATCGGGTGCTGGAAGACCGTGTGCTTGCGGCGGCGGCGGGGAACAATCGCAAACGGTTCAAATTCCGTATCTCGATGGTGTTTCGCTATGTCGGACGGCACGTCTTGCAACGTGTCACGGGACGGTTTCACCGGCTTGGCTTCGCCGCCGTTTCCTACGGCTCCCCATTGTCGTTACGTGCGTTCCTGGGCGAGGTGCATCCTGACATGACAGAGGCTTTGGGCGACGCGCTGATGTCACGCGTTGCCAGCAGCGTCCCCGCGTTGCCGGTTCCCATTGTGGCCTGGCATTTGGAACATGCGGGTGGGGCCATACACCGCGCGGAGCTGACAAAAAGGTTCGAGCAGACGCTGGAGGCCATGCAGCTGCGCGGTACGGATATCTGCCTGCCGGCCTCGGGTGCGCAAAAGGGGCTCGATGCGGCCCTGCGCATGTTCGAAGCGCGCGGGATGATCGTTTGCAAAGGCGAGATGGTGCAGGTTACCGGCAAATATGCCGAATTGATCCCTTATTACGCGAAGTCCATCGCCCATTTGGTGCCGGACTGCGACGCCAAATACGTCACGACATAAAATTACAAAAAACACTCATTTAGGGTTGTAAAGTTACTTTAGCCTCTGTAGTGCTCCTTTATTGGCAGCGCAGCATTTGATTCTGCGCAACAGCATGAGATGAGTGAGGAATTGGTTATGGCCCTAGATACGAGAGACACTGTCATGGACTACGACGCCCCCGTTAAAGACCTCTATGAGATTGGTGATATCCCGCCGCTAGGCCATGTGCCGAAGCAAATGTATGCCTGGGCAATTCGTCGTGAACGCCACGGTGAGCCTGAGCAGGCCTTTATGAGCGAAGTCGTCGACGTAAAGCAGCCCGACAGTCATGAAGTGGTCGTGCTCGTTATGGCAGCTGGTGTGAATTACAACGGCGTTTGGGCCGGCCTCGGCGTGCCTTTGAGCCCGTTTGACGTTCATAAGGCCGACTACCACATTGCCGGGTCAGACGCGTCGGGCATCGTTTGGGCCGTGGGAGAGAAAGTGACCCGCTGGAAGGTTGGCGATGAGGTTGTAATCCATTGCAACCAGGACAACGGCGATGACGAGCATTGTAATGGCGGCGACCCAATGTTCTCCGACAGCCAGCGGATTTGGGGCTATGAAACGCCTGATGGGTCCTTTGCGCAGTTCACCACGGTTCAAAGCCAGCAACTTATGCCGCGTCCTCAGCACCTGAGCTGGGAAGAGAGTGCGTGCTATACTCTGACGCTGGCCACGGCGTATCGGATGCTGTTTGGCCATCACCCTCATGAGTTGAAGCCAGGCCAGAATGTGCTGGTTTGGGGTGCCTCAGGCGGCCTTGGGTCTTACGCGATCCAGCTGGCAAATACGGCCGGCGCGAATGCAATCGGCGTGATCTCGGATGAGAGTAAGCGCGACTTCGTGATGGGACTGGGCGCCAAAGGGGTGCTGAACCGCAAGGATTTTAATTGTTGGGGGCAGATGCCCGTCGTGAACTCGCCCGAATATAAGGAATGGTTCGGCGAGGTGCGCAAATTCGGCAAAGCCATCTGGGACATCACCGGCAAAGGCGTGAATGTCGACATGGTGTTTGAACACCCTGGCGAAAGCACAATGCCTGCATCCGTCTTCGTGTGTAAGAAAGGCGGCATGGTCGTCATCTGCGCGGGCACCACGGGCTACAACCTGACGATGGACGCGCGCTACCTTTGGATGCACCAGAAGCGCGTGCAGGGATCGCACTTCGCGCATCTCAAGCAGGCCTCGGCGGCCAACCAGCTGATGGTCGAACGACGCCTGGACCCATGCATGTCGGAGGTGTTTCCTTGGAACGAAATCCCGCAGGCCCATACCAAAATGCTGCGCAATGAGCACAAGCCCGGCAACATGGCTGTGCTGGTTACAGCGCCGCGAACCGGGCTGTCGACCTTCGAAGACACGCTCGAAGCAAGCCGTCAAGCACAGTAATCCGCACTTGACGAATATGATTCTCGACCCCTCGAATCGTTTGATTTGGGAGGTTTTTTCTTGTTTTTACAGTCGGTTGTAGAAAAAACAGTGGCTTAGATTTCCAAGGCTCACCATTTATAGTGAGGTAGAAAACGCGAATTTCGCGACATGTTCGGATCGGCTAATCTTATTTTTAACGATTGATTAACCGTTCAGAAGGACACTCACCATGACGAATGACTGGATTATTGACGTCTTAACCGATTTGCGAAAGTTCTCAGCGTCCAATTCGATGGGCAAACTTGTAGACCGATTAGACGACACTATTCAGGTGGCAGCCCGAGAGATCAGTATCGCTCAATCGCTGCCGCAAGCAGGGATGAGTGACGTTGAACAAAATTGTGGACATGCAAGCCGCGCTAGCGCAGGCAACAACCCTTGAAGAGCTGCAGCGCGCCTCGGAAACGATACGGGACGACTACCAGGTCGACCATGTGGTGTATCACTGGGTCAACAGCGTGGGCGAACGCTTTGGCTGCGGAACATACAGTTCTGACTGGGTCGATCGATATCTTGAAAAAGACTACCTCTATATAGACCCGGTTATTCTAGGGTGCTTTCACCGGTTTGACCCGGTGAACTGGAAACAACTGGATTGGAGCAGTAAAGGCGCGCGGGACATGTTGCGCGACGCTGCAAGCTACGGGGTCGGGCCGCAAGGTTTCACTGTCCCGATCCGAGGGCCAAAAGGGCAATACGCGCTCTTTTCCCTCTCTGACAGCCGCCCCGATATAGAGTGGGAGGCGCTTATTGAAGAGAAAAAGAAGGACCTGATCCTTGTGTCCCACGCCTTCAACACAAAGGCGCTGGAGTTGGAGGAACGTGTCTTTAACGCCGAGGCCGCTCAATTGTCGCCGCGAGAACGCTCGACACTGACCCTTTTGGCGAAGGGCAAAAACAGGGCGCAGGCGGCACGAGAGATGGAGATCTCGGAGAACACACTGCGCGTTTACGTCGAATCCGCGCGTCACAAAATGGGAGCACTGAACACCACTCACGCCGTGGCCCGCGCTCTGGCTGCCGGGCAGATCGTCGTCTGAACCCTTGTTTTCGTGGGGTCAGCGACGCAACGATTCGAATCGTTAACGGAGTCTGAGCGCACCGTTACCCGTATTTAGCCTTTGATTACCGCTTTGGCGCAGCCTGTTGGCAGCACATCCAAAGAGGTAATCGCCAATGCTTCGTTTCATCTACGCCACCGATCTTGATCAATACCCGCTTCTCAAAGACACTATGTTCCGCGACCGGACCACGCAGTTCCGTGACCGTTTGAACTGGGCCGTCACCGTGGACGAAAAGGGCCATGAGCATGACGAATATGACGCCATCAATCCGCTTTACGTGATTTGGGAAAACGCCGACGGCACCCATGGGGGCTCGATGCGGTTCTTGCCCTCAACGGGCGATACGATGATCAACGACCATTTTTCGCACCTGATTGACGGGCTCGATATCCGCTCGCCGCTGATCTGGGAATGCACCCGGTTTTGCCTGGCACCCGACGCCGATCGCCGCGTAACGGCTGCCTTGGTACTGGGTGCCTCTGAGCTGATGGAAAACTTCGCGCTGACGCAGTTTGTGGGCGTCTTTGATCCCCGCATGGAGCGCATCTATTCGCTGCTGGGCGTCAAGCCCGAGGTGATCGGCCGCGCAGGTGAAGGCGATGCCGAAATTGGCGTGGGCCTTTGGGGGTTCGACCAATCCGCAAGACCTCGGGTCGAGGCACGCGCCAAATTCGATAAAGCGCAGGCTGAGGCTTGGTTCCGCCACTCCTTCAACCATCCCTATCAGGCGGTTGCGGCTGAGCAATATATGCAAATCCCGGCCTAAGATCGCGCTATTGGCGCTGGCGGCCCTTCCCCTGCGCGGGTAGGGTCGCGCCCATGTCAGCGCTGTCCAAGATCACCTATTCCGACGACCAGGCGGAGGCCTATGACGCGGTCGCTGATCTGTTGGGACGGGCAGGGGTCGATCTCACCTCCGGCGACACGATGCCTTTGCAAGAGGCGCGAGAACAGGTGATGGCCATCGTCGGCAAGGCGGGTTCCGGCAAGACCTTGTTGCTATCAGAATTGGTGAAAGCGGTGACGAGCGCGGGGGTCGATCTGGTCTCCGGCGATTATGAAGGTCGCGCCCGCAAGGACCGACGCACGCTGGCCGTACTGGCGCCGACCAACAAAGCCGCCAGCGTTTTGCGCAATCGCGGCGTGCCGGCCACGACCATCCACCGCATCTTGTACACACCGCTCTATGACCCCGATTATGAACTGATCGCCGATTGGCTTGCCGGGCATGGCGACCGACCCGAGATTGACGGCATAGGTGACGGGGCGTTGGATCGCGCCAAGATGTTTTACGACGCACATAAATCTGTTCCGGGAGCGCTGGCCGCCGCCGGCTTGCGCGGATCGGACTTCATCCAAGGTTGGAAACGGCGCGAGGACCCGCTTGATATCGGGTTCGTCGATGAAAGCTCTATGCTGGATGAAAAGCAATTTGACGACCTGCGTGAGATTTTCCCAACATTGATATTGTTTGGCGACCCCGCGCAGTTGGCGCCGGTGGGCTCAAACGGCGATATGGTCTTTGACACGCTCAAAGACGGGCGACGTTTGGAGCTGAGCCGCGTGCACCGTCAAGATGCTGGCAATCCGATCCTTGATTTGGCCCACGCATTGGCCGACCCATCGGTGGATTTCTACGCTTTTGAGAACCTCGTACGCGAGGCCGCCCAAAAAGATGACCGCGTGGTTTTTGCCGAACGGGTGGAGGCGGACCTGATGGCCAGATCCCCCGTTTTAGTGTGGCGTAACGCGACGCGTATCCGGCTGATCCAGGCCTGGCGCGGGGCGTTTGGCGCGACAGTCGATACGCTCTTACCTGGTGAGCCGCTTATCTGCGACGGGATTGAGTTGCCGGTGAAGCACCGAAAGAAGCGGATCGACCTTGAGGCACGCGGCCTCGTGAAAGGTGCGCAGGTCGTCTATATGGGTCCCGGCAAGAAGCCCGGCTTTTCGCGGCTTCATGTGGTGGGCGCTGAAGAGCCGCAAGTCTCCGCCGCCTCTATCATCAAGATCGAAGCGCCCAATGAGGAAGAGCCGTTCATCCCCTTCGCCGCCCGCATGGGCGCGTCGTTTTTGCACGGGGCAGCGGTCACGATCCACAAGGCGCAAGGCTCGCAATGGGACACGGTGCAGGTGTTTGCGCCTGATCTTTATGCCGCAGCGCGCTCAGGCCGGTCGGAGGCAGGGCAGCCAGTTTGGAAACGGCTGGCTTACGTTGCCATAACCCGGGCGGAAAACCGGCTGCTCTGGATCACGCGCAACCGGTTGAGCCGCCCAACGGCAGCACTTGATACCAGCGATCTCAGCTCGATTGCGCCCGCGCCCCTGGCGCTCGAGGCGCAGCAAGAGTTGGAGGGCTAGGTCGGCGCTTCGGACTACCTGGGACCAGACATATCGACCGGGCAATAGCGTGGCCCCAGTGCCTGAAACTGATACATCTTACCGACCGGCGCGCCGCTGGCGCTTTGGGTCAGATGTTCGCTCATCTCGAGGCAACGTGCGGCAGCGGGGCCGGGCGATGGCAGGTGCACCACCTGTTCAAGGCTTTCCAACATAGGCAACCTCAGCGATAGGCTGTCATGCCGGGTGCCGCGAAAGAGATCGGACCAAATCACGCCCCCTTTGTTTCGGTCAAACAAGCTGGCGGAGACCTCCCATAGGTTGCCTTCGGTGTTGGCAGAGCCGGTCAGGATGAACCGCATGTTAAGGCTCTCACTAAGTTGCCGGGCATAGGCGGCTTGCGATAGCGCGCGGCTCGCCTTGCTGGGTTGGATGACGAACAGCTCCGTATGCTTGGTCAATCCGTCGATCAGATCGCGTGAGAGCAGATCCCGGGTCGCCGCATCCCCGTCATCTGAAAACACGACCACGGCGAGGCCGCGCATATCCGGCAACGGGCGCGCCGAGGGTAGGGACAGAAAAACAACGGCAGCAACCCCCGCGGCCATGAGCAGGGCAGCAAGAGGCGCGATCCAGCGTCTTCGCGGCGAAGCAGGTCTGACCGCGACACCATCCATCCGCTGCAACAGCTCGATTTTGCTCGAGACCTCCAGCTTGCGGTAGATGTTGTTGATATGGGTCCGCACGGTTGCAGGCGCGATGTGCAAGTCATCAGCGATCTGTCGATATGTTTGCCCGCTCGTATAGGCGCGGGCCACTTGCAGCTCGCGCCGGCTCATCGTGGACGTGTCTTCCGGCCTAAACATCAACATCCCACCACCAAATTCATAAACAATATCGGGCAGAGTACCAAATATAGGTCATTTGCAGTAGCGATTTTACGCTGTCTGGCGGATCGGCAAAAACCTGCCCTTGGGGCAAGCTGAGATCAGGCTCGTGATGATCTCTTCCAGCAATCACCAGCCGGTGCCCGCCGTCAGTTAAATAGTGATGGTTAAATAGTGCAGAGGGTGCGGCATCGAATTCCCGGCTCAGAGGCCGAATTAGTGGCAAAACTCTGAAATGGGGCGGGTGGGGTGGCTTCATTATAGCTTCCTCCCAATAGGACCGCTTCAATGGGGATCCCGGCCCTCATCGAAGCGGTTCAACCCCACTCGTAGTCTAGAACCTCAGCACCCTGAAGAACGCTGACGCCAGCCACCCGGCAGAAATCGCAATCGCCAAAGCCAAAATCCCGTAGACCAGCGGGCGATTATGGGCGAGGTCATAAATCCAGCGTTCCAGCCCGACCTTTCGCACATCGATGAACGTCGTGAGTTTGCCCACAACGACCCCCTCGCGGGTGATGAAAATGCGGGTTGGGTAGACGCCCTCGACCAGATTGGCAGGCAGATCGATCGTGGTGGAGAAAAGCGATTGCTGTTGTAACGCTACGGTGTGGTCGAGTTGTTGGTAGAGGTTTTGCCCTTTGCGGATGCGGATCAGGGCCTCGGTAAAGTTCTCCGGGTCGGTGATTTCGGCAGGGGCTCCGACGGCATAGATCGCGCGGGGAATAGAGATTTGGTAGCGCAGGTCTTCGGTATAGGTGAGCGTCTCTTGAAGCGCGCCGGAGGAGGCGACGGCGTAAAAGCTGGGCGCACGGGCAACCTTAACCGACTCTGTGTTGACCCAAATACCGAAGCGTTTTTCCTTGCGCCGGACGGTGATTGGGCCCGTGGGCCCGGTGATGGCAATGACGACCTCCAGCGGCGCGAGCCCCTCTTCTTCCCGCGCGCCTTTGATCGCGCCGTAGATCAGAATGTCGGACCCATCGAAATTTGCTGTGATTTCGACGTCGCGCAAGGACATGTCGGCCACAACCTGCTCGGCCTTTGCGGGTAGTGTCGCAAGCAGTGCGAGCATGAGCAAAACCGCGCGCATCAATGGCCCCCGCTGCCCAGCGAATAGAGCTCGGACGGCATGATCAGCAGATCTAGCGCCAGCTTGGCGCAGACCGCGAGCACCATGATTGAGAGCAGAATGCGCAGTTGCTCCGCCGGCATTTTGGCGCCTATCCGCGTGCCGACCTGTGCGCCGATGACCCCGCCCACCAGAAGCAAAACCGCCAGCGCCATGTCGACCGTGTAGTTGGTGGTCGCATGCATCAGGGTGGTAAAGCCGGTCACGAAAATGATCTGAAAAAGTGAGGTGCCGACAACCACTTTGGTGGGCATTCCAAGCAGATAGATCATCGCAGGCACCATGATGAAGCCCCCGCCAACGCCCATGATCGCCGCCAGAATACCCACGAAAACGCCGACCAACACTGGCGGGATGACCGAAATATAAAGCCCAGACGTGCGGAATTTCATTTTGAGCGGCAGCGCGTGGACCAGCCCGTGCTTCTTGCGCGTTGGCACCTTATGCGGACCTTTGGCGCGGCGGATGGCCTTGAGGCTTTCGAAAAACATCAGCCCCCCGATGATGCCCAGAAAGACCACGTAACAGAGCTTGACGAGCAGATCGACCTGACCTTGTTCGCGCAGGATTGAAAAGATCTGCACGCCCAAGGCCGCGCCCACCAGCCCGCCTATGAGCAGCACCGTGCCCATTCGTAAGTCTACCGTCTTTCGCTTGAGATGCGCCAAGACGCCCGAGAAGGAGGAGGCGACGATCTGGTTCGCCTCCGTCGCGACGGCGACAGCGGGGGGGATGCCGATGAAGAACAAAAGCGGCGTCATCAGGAAACCGCCGCCTACCCCGAACATCCCTGAAAGAATACCCACAAACCCGCCAAGCCCCAAAAGGAGAAAGGCGTTGACCGATACTTCGGCTATGGGGAGGTATATCTGCATAAGCCCCCTTAGACCCGCGCGGGGGCGGGGGGCAATGGCAATTTATAGGTCCAGTCTTCACTTATTGCTGCAACGCAGAAACGGGCGCGAAACTGAGACCGGATTTAGCGTTCTTTGACGTAAGCCTCGCCGCCGGCGCGTGGTGGGATCGCCTTGCCGACGAAACCGGCCAGGATCACAACGGTCAGAATGTAAGGCAGGGCCTTGAGCAATTGGACCTGAACTTTGAAGCCCAGCAGCGCCTCGATTACGTCCGGTCGCAGGGCGATGGCTTGCAGGAAACCAAAGAGGAACGTCGCATAGAGCGCGTGCCACGGGCGCCATTTGGCGAAGATCAGCGCGGCAAGCGCGATGAACCCACGACCCGCTGTCATCTCCCGCCCGAACCCTGCGTCGAGGCCGGTTGAGAGATACACGCCACCAAACCCGCACAGAAGGCCACAGATGGCGACGGCCGCAAACCGTAGTCCAATCACTGACACTCCGGCGGTGTCCACGGCCGCTGGGTTTTCGCCAACTGCGCGCAAGCGCAGGCCAAAACGAGTGCGAAACAGCACATACCAGCTAAGGGGCACGGCCAGCAGCGCGACATAAACAAGGGCGGAATGGCCGGAGATAACCTCAGCATAGAACGGCCCGATGATCGGAACGTTGCTGAACGCGTCAGCGAAGGGCAGGTTGATTTCCTGAAAGCGACCACCGCCCGACAAAGGTGGGGTGCGCCCACCTTGACTGAACCAGCTTTGGGCAATCAACACCGTAAGCCCCGAAGCAAGAAAGTTGATCGCCACGCCGGAGATCAGTTGATTGCCCCGGAATGTGATGGAAGCAACCCCGTGCAAGCCCGCCATCGCCAGCGAGCCCATGAGCCCGGCGAAAAGCCCCAACCAGACCGAGCCATAGACTGCGGCGATGGCCGCTGACAAAAAGGCGGCGGCGAGCATTTTGCCCTCCAATCCGATGTCAAAAATCCCTGCGCGTTCCGAGAATAGCCCTGCCAAACAGGCAAACAGCAATGGCGTGGCGAGCCGCAGCGATGAGTCCAGAATTTGCAGAAGCGTCATGAAATCCATCTGCTCAGCCCCCGCTCTTTCGCATCATCAAGAAGATCTGCTCGACCGGTCGGCGCACCATACCGTCCAGCGCCCCGGTGAAGAGGATCACCAGCGCTTGGATCACCACGATCAGGTCGCGCGGGATCGAGGTCCAAAGCGCCAGCTCCGCGCCGCCTTGGTAGAGGAACCCGAAGAGGATCGAAGCCAGCAATACGCCAAACGGGTGGCTGCGCCCCATCAGTGCCACGGCGATCCCGATGAACCCGGCCCCTTCGACCGAGTTCAGAACCAGCCGTTCAGCCTCTCCCATCACGTTGTTGATGGCCATCAAACCGGCCAATCCGCCGGAAATGGCCATGGCGATCATGGTGATTTTAACGGACGAGATGCCGGCATATTTGGCGGCTGGCTCTGACTTGCCAAAGGCACGGATTTGATAGCCGAGCTTGGTACGCCAGATCAGGTAATAGACTGCGACACAGGCGACAAGCGCGATGATCAGCGTCACATTGGCGGGTGTGCGGGCCGCGAAGGGAATGCCGACCGCGTTCAACATATCGCTGATCGTGGGGAGATGCGTGGCCTCAGGGAATTTTGCCGAAGCCGGGTCCATTGTGCCTGCGGGGCGCAACACCTCGACCAGAACGTAGTTGAGCAGCGAAAACGCAATATAGTTGAACATGATCGTGGTAATCACGATGTGGCTGCCTCGTTTGGCCTGTAAATAAGCCGGAATCAGCGCCCAAAACGCGCCAAACGCAGCCGCCCCAACTGAGGCCGCAAGCAAGGCAATTGTCCAATGCGGCCAGGGCACGAGCAGGCAGATCAGCGCAACGCCAAGCCCGCCCAACGTGGCCTGACCCTCGCCACCGATGTTGAACAAGGACGCGTGGAAGGCCACGGCCACGGCCAGCCCCGTAAATATGAAGTTGGTGGCGTAGTACAGCGTAAAGCCCCACCCATAGCTCGAGCCCAAAGCGCCCTCGACCATAAGGCTCAGCGCCGCAATCGGGTCCTCGCCGATGGCCAGGATCACCAAGCCGGAGATGAAAAACGCGAGCAACAGATTGATCAACGGGATCAAAAAGATATCGGCCCATTTCGGCATGATCTGCATCAGGAGGCCTCCCTTTCTTGCCCCGTCATGCCGGCCATCAGCAGGCCAAGCTCTTTCTCGTCGGTCTCAGATGGCAGACGCTCGCCCATCATCTGGCCGTCGAAAATCACTGCGATCCGGTCGGCAAGCGACAGGATTTCTTCCAACTCGACCGAGACCAGTAAGATGGCTTTGCCGGCGTCGCGCAGTTCGACAATGCGCTGGTGGATGAACTCAATCGCGCCGATATCGACACCTCGGGTTGGCTGGCCGATCAGCAAAAGCTCAGGGTTGCGCTCAATTTCGCGCGCCAGGACGATCTTTTGCTGGTTGCCGCCGGAGAAGCTTTTGGCCTCCAACATCGGGTTGTCGGGGCGCACGTCGAACCGCGTGAACTTACCCGCCGCATCTTCCTTGATCGCGGTTTGATCCATGAGGAGGCCGGAATTGTAGGCATCGTCGTGGTGATAGCCGAACGCCACGTTTTCCCACGCTTTGAAGTCCATGATCAGCCCTTCGCGCTGCCGGTCTTCCGGCACATGGGCGATGCCGCGTTTGCGGCGGGATTTGGCGTCAGAATACTTGCCGGTGAGGTCGATCTCTTGCCCGTTCACGCGGATCGTTCCGGTGGCGGTTTGGGTGCCGCCAAGCACCTCCAAAAGCTCAGACTGGCCATTGCCTGCGACGCCCGCGATGCCAAGAATTTCGCCCGCCCGTACATCAAGGGAGATGCCTTTGAGCCGTTTTACGCCCTTGCTGTCAGTGACTTGCAGCTTTTCGACCTCAAGCACTTTGTCTTTGGGCTGGGCGGGTTCTTTGTCGACACGCAGCAGCACTTTCCGACCAACCATTAGCTCCGCCAGTTCTTGCGGGGAGGTCTCTGAGGTTTTGACAGTCGCCGTCATCTGCCCACGCCGCATGACCGAGACCGTGTCTGTGACCTCCATGATCTCGCGCAGTTTATGCGTGATCAGGATAATGGTTTTGCCCTGCGCTTTCAGCCCTTCAAGGATGCGAAACAGGTGATCAGCCTCCGCGGGCGTCAGCACGCCTGTGGGTTCATCCAGAATAAGGATGTCTGCCTTGCGGTAGAGCGCCTTGAGGATTTCGACCCGTTGCTGCATGCCGACGCCGATGTTTTCGATCAGCGCGTCGGGATCGACATTCAACTCATATTCGTCGGCGAGCCGGGTGAGCTCCTTGCGGGCTTTTCCAAGCGATGTGGCAAGTCGGGCACCGTCTTCGGCCCCGAGGATCACGTTTTCGAGCACGGTGAAGTTCTCGACAAGCTTGAAGTGTTGGAACACCATACCGATGCCCGCGGCGATTGCGGCCTGGCTGTCTGGGATCGCGGTCTTTTCACCGGAGATATAGATTTCGCCGCTATCGGCTTTGTAAAAGCCATAGAGGATCGACATCAGCGTAGACTTACCCGCGCCGTTCTCGCCGATGATGCCGTGAATCGTGCCGGGCATGACGCGGATCGAGATATCTTTGTTGGCCTGCACCGGGCCAAACGCCTTTGAGATGCCTTTCAGCTCAATTGCGGGAGCTGTCATTCGGGCGTTCCTGTGCCCACAAAGCCCACCATACGGGTAATTTTGCCAGCCTCAACCTCGACGAAATACTGGCCGTGTTGGACCATCTCGGCGCCGTCAGGTCCCTTGCCACCAAAAGCAACAGTGGCGCGGGTCGTTCCTGCGATTTCGTCGGATTTTACCACCTTCGCGGTCCAGCCGGGCGCGTTGGCACTGAACATGTTCACATATGTGGCGAGCGCTGCGGGCCCGGTCAGAAGGCCGTCGCTGCGCGGGTCGGCATAGGTGCCAGTCTCAGCGAAAGAAGCGGCAATAGCGTCGGCGCGGGCGGCATCGTCATCCATGCCCCAGGCGCTGAAAAATGTTTCAACTGATGTGGTCATTGAGCCCCCTTTGCTGCGCCAAAAAAAGGCACATCAGCCGGGCCAAATCTTGGCCCGGCCAGCAGTCATTTCAATGACTTAGAACGTCAGCGAGGGGCAGCTTTCATCGGACATATAGTCATGCACGGCGATCTCGCCGGCGATGATTTTGTCCGCAATGGCGTCAACGGTGGCCTGCATCTCGGCGGAGACAAGGTCTGCGTTGTTTTCATCCATCGCGTAGCCGACACCTTCAGCGGCAAGGTTCAGAACCTTAACGCCGCCTGGTTGCTCGGTGCCCGCTGTGAAGGCGTCATAGACGGCCACATCAACGCGCTTGAGCATCGAGGTCAGGATTTTGCCTGGGTGCATGCCGTTCTGGTTGCTGTCAACGCCAATGCCCAAAATGCCGGCATCAGCGGCCGCTTGAAGAACTCCGACGCCAGTGCCGCCAGCGGCGTGGTAGACCACGTCTGCACCTTGGCTGATCTGCGCTTTTGTCAGCTCAGCGCCGGTCACCCGGTCGTTCCAGGCCGCAGGCGTTGTGCCGGTCATATTGGCGATGACAGTGGTGTCAGGGTTGGCCGCTTTCGCGCCTTGTGCGTAGCCGCAGGCGAACCGGCGGATCAACGGGATATCCATACCGCCAACAAAGCCAACCGTGTTGTTCTTGGACGCTTGCGCCGCCATGTAGCCCACCAGGTAGGACCCTTCATGCTCGGTGAATACCACGGAGGTCACGTTCGGCTGGCCGACAACCATGTCGATGATGACAAAATCGGTGTCAGGGTAGTCTGGGGCGACTTCGCCCAGCACGTTGCCAAAAGCAAAGCCAGTCATAACGACCGGGTTGGAGCCGGTCTCCGCCAGACGACGCAGGGCTTGTTCGCGCTGCGCTTCGGATTGCATCTCGATCTCGCGATAGGAGCCGCCGGTTTCCTCTGCCCATTTCTGCGCGCCGTTGTAAGCAGCTTCGTTGAAGGATTTGTCGAATTTGCCGCCAAGGTCGAACACGATGGCCGGATCCGCTAGGACAGCGCCTGCGCTTAAAGCGATTGTGGCTGCTGCGCCCATAAGTGATTTCATGAGGGTCATTAAGGTCTCCCAGATGTTTTGTTCCCCGCGCCTGAATGGTGGCGGGTCCGGGGACCGTCCCCCCGGGTCGTTGGTGAGCAGAGATATTTCTCAGATCATAGGAGGTATTAAGGGGTATCGCCGTGGGGAGGGCAACCGATTCTTAACCAAGATGGCCGGCACGTTGAAACGTGACCTAGAGTCAGTCTGTTTTTTCAGCGTTCAGTGTACGTGCCATGATCAAAGCGTCCTTGCCGCCATAGTAGCCCTTGCGAAGCCCGGTTTGATCAAAGCCACGCGAACGGTAGAGCGCGATCGCGCCTGCATTCTCAGCGGCAACTTCAAGGACAAGGTGGCGCGCTCCTTGTTGTGCGGCTTCGGCAATAAAGCCGTCCGTCAATTGTGCACCGATCCCTTTACGACGGGCCTCCGGGGCGACGGCAAGGGTCAACAGCTCGGCCTCATCAGCGACCACACGGCCAATAAGGAAGCCATCGTTATGGCGTAGGTCTATAATGCCTTTGCTGATCTCAAACGCAGAAAACTCGGCCTCCGACCAAGGGCGAGGGACACTGAAACAGCGGGCGTGAAGCGCGGCCATCTGCCTGAGCGTCAAACTCATGCGTCAAGGATAACGGGCGCGGGATCGCGTGGTGGGGCTGCATCGGCGGGGCGCAGGTAGAAAGGCGCCGGGCGGGCGGCACCTGCGGCGTCCATTTTCGCCGCGACACGCGCTATGGCCTCGGAAGGGGACAGCTTGGCAGTGGTATGTTTCAACCCCAACAGCGCGGAGAGTGCGTCGGCATTGTATCCAATACAGCTGAACCCTTTGCCACTTGGTGCCGGTGCGTCCTCAAGCGCGGATTGCACCGGGGTGCTGATCCCGGTTTGCGTCAATTCAGCCGTGTAAATCGTGTTTTTGGTGGCGGGCAGGCTGGCCATCGCGGGGAGTTTGGCCTCATGCGCGAGGGCCTCAAACAAAGTCACGCCCAGTGCAGGGATGCCCAAACTCAGTGCCAACCCGCGCGCGGCGGCGACCGAAATACGAATACCAGTAAAATTGCCGGGGCCAGTGCCAACGGCGAGACGGGTTAGGTCGGTGTAGTTGGTCCCGGCTTCGTGCAAAGTTTGCTCGATCAGTGGCATCAACCGTTCTGCTTGGCCTTTGACCATCTCGACATGGCACTGCGCCCGGACGACGTCGTCCGCCAAAAGTGTTACGCTGCAATAAGGGCCAGAGGTGTCAAAACCGAGGATCATGCGCTTAGCCGTTATTGACGGCGTTAAGGACGTCGCGCCCGCTGCCCTCTGATCCTGGAAGACCAGCGTCAGGCATCCATGGGTGCTTTCGGTCCGCGAAGCAATGAAACTCTGGTGCGAGCCCAGTGCTGTCTTCTATCACGCCAAGCGGGATCCAGGATTGCCCGGGGACGTAGTCAAAGCGGCCCAGCATCGGTGAGCCGCACTTGATGCAGTTCCAACGGTTTGTGCCTTTTGAAAAGGATTTTGGCTGACCGATAAGATCAAGCCCGGCGACGTCACCATCCGAAAAGGCCGCGAACACCGGGGCGGCGGCGCCTGTCCAGCGGCGGCAATCATCGCAATGACAATACACCACCTGAAGCGGCTCTGCGGTCAGAGACAGTTTTGACGCTCCGCAATAGCACCGAGCGCTCCGGGCCATTAGGCCGCGACTGGCCGGACCTCGACCACTTCGGGGATGTAGTGGCGCAGCAGGTTTTCGATGCCCATTTTCAGCGTCAAGGTAGAGGACGGGCAGCCCGCGCACGCGCCTTGCATATGCAGATAGACGATGCCGCGGTCAAAACCATGGAAGGTGATGTCGCCGCCATCTTGCGCCACGGCCGGGCGCACGCGGGTGTCGAGGAGTTCTTTGATCTGGCCGACGATCTCGCCGTCTTCACCGGTATGTTCCGCGTGTCCGGAGGAGGCCTCGCCTTCAACGGCTTTCGCGCCGGATTGGTAATGCTCCATGATCGCGCCCAGGATCGCGGGTTTGATATGGTCCCACTCAACCGCGTCCTCTTTTGTGACGGTCACGAAATCAAGCCCCATGAACACGCCCGTTACACCCTCAACCGCAAAAATGCGCGTTGCCAGCGGCGAGCTGCCAGCAGTATCGGGCGTCGGAAAATCAGCGGTGCCTACCTCCAGCACGGACTGGCCGGGCAGAAATTTCAGCGTCGCGGGATTTGGCGTGGATTCGGTTTGGATAAACATGAGGTGGCCCACCTTTTTTGTCAGGCTTTAAATATGAGCGCGGGCGGGCCAAAGGTCAAGAGTTTAGAATAATTCTAACTGTGATCTAGCTGATCGCCTCAAGCCGCTCTTTGCTCATATCGCCGGGTACGATGGTGATGGGCATGGGGAGCGAGCCTGAATTGCGCGACAGCTCTGTCACAAGCGGGCCGGGGCCGCCTTCGGTGCCAGCGCCCAGGACCAACACGCCAACCTCCGGGTCTTCTTGGACCTGCGCGATGATCTCGCGGACGGGCTCGCCCTCGCGGATCACGAGTTCTGGCTCTATGCCTTGCTTGTCGCGCATCCATTTGGCGAACACCTCGAAATGCGCCTCGATGCGTTCGCGGGCTTCCTGGCGCATGATGTCGCTCACGCCGATCCAATGGTTGAACTCTTCGGGTGGGATCACGGCCAGCACCTCGACGCCGCCGCCGGTGCGTGCCGCGCGCATGGTAGCGAAGCGCATCGCGTTGAGGCATTCTTTGCTGTCATCGAGCACGACGAGAAACTTGCGCATAGGGGCTCCTGTTTTGGGCCGAAGATGGCGGATGTGGTGGTACTGCGCAACCGCGATTGCGGCGGCGTGCCCGCGTCAGCGGCGGCGTCTGACCAACAAAATGTAGAGCAGCGCGAAGCCAACGATCCCAACTATGAGCCAGAAGATAAGGCCGGTCATGACGCGCGTTCGGACAGGGCCCAGTCCCAATACATTTCGCGCACCTGTTTCGTCACCGGACCGTGTTGGTAATGGGTGCCGTCAAACTCCGTGACGGGGGTGACCTTCATCATATTGCCGGACATAAAGACCTCGTCCGCGCCGCGGAAATCGTCGAAGCTAAGCACCGACTCATGCACTTTCACCCCGTTGTCTTGCAGGTTTTTCATGTGCCGAGCCCGCGTTATCCCGGCCAGAAATGTACCGTTGGGGGTGGGGGTGAAGACTTCCCCATCCTTGACCATAAAGATATTGGCCGTCGCGGTTTCGGCCACATTGCCCAAAGCATCTGCGACCAAAGCATTGCCGAAGCCTTTGCTACGTGCCTCGATCAGCATGCGGGCATTGTTAGGGTAAAGACAGCCCGCTTTTGCGTTGACAACCGCATCTTCCATCACGGGTCTGCGGAACTGGGTTGTGGTCAGCGTCGTCGATTTGCCGGCGGGCGCCATCGGGATTTCTTCGAGGCAAATCGTGAAGCCGGTGGCACCGGGCTTGGGGTCCACGCCCAGATCGCCGCCATCAAGCGCCCAGTACATGGGCCTTATGTAGACGGTCGCCCCCGCATCGTACATCGCAAGCCCCTCTTGAACGGCGGCGACCATGTCGTCGGTCTCCACCGTCGGGGTGATCATCAAAGCCTCCGCCGAGCGGTTCACGCGCGCGCAATGCGCGGCCAAATCTGGCGTGACGCCTTCAAATAACCGCGCGCCGTCGAAAACGGAGCTGCCCAGCCACGCGCCATGATCGCCAGCGCGGATAACCGACACATCGCCATCATGCCAGCGGCCCTCAAAATAGGTCTTGATATTCGTGCCGGTGGCCATGGCGTGTCTCCCTCTTGATTGGCGGCAACGCTAAGCCGGTGGCGGGCTGGCGTCCAGCGCTACTGCGCCTCCGTGAGCAGTTGGTCCAGATCGAGCGGGCCGCTTTGAATGTCGAGCCCGCCCGCCGCATCACGCGGCCAAGATGATGGGTCGCGGTCGCGGTAGATCTCGACGCCATTGCCGTCAGGGTCGGAGAAATAGATCGCCTCGCTGACGCCATGATCGGCGGCGCCTTCAATCGCGACCCCGTAGTCGAGCGCGCGCTTGAACGCCTGAGCAAGCCCTGCGCGGTCCGGGAAGAGGAAGGCCGTGTGGAACAGGCCCGGCGCCTGTTTGGGGGCTGGCGCGCCGCCCAAGCTGTGCCAGGTGTTGAGCCCGAGATGATGGTGATAGCCGTCCGAGGACAAGAACGCCATGCGACCGCCCATTTCCTGCTGCAGCTCGAGGCCAATCGCCTCGCTATAGAATTTGACCGATCGGGCCAGATCCGAGACTTTTAGATGGACATGTCCGATGCTGAGTTTTGGTTTTTGGGTCATCATACGCTCCTTGGAGAGCGTTACTTGGGGATCGGCCTGCCCTCGTACAAGCCCCCGCTGACCCGCAAAAAAATGCTCCCGGCGGGGACACACCGGGAGCAAAAATTGCGTGCAGCATCGGGGAGCTTGGGGAAGGCCCTCAACGGACAAAAGCCGCTGCACAACTCAATGTGGAAAGAAGTTAGCGAGAGTCTGAATCGCTCCGGTATCAGTTTTGAGACAAGATTATGACAATGCCGCCTTGCGTGACTACAGCCTTTGAATGGTTGCGATCGGCCAAAGCTATTTGGAACCTGTCGATTGCAGCCCGGGCAAAAGCGCGTCGGCGAAAAAGGCGAGCCTGCTTTCGATTTCGGATGTCGCGATGTCTTGGCTGATCTCGGCGATTTTACGTTGCCAGAGCGCCGAAGCCTCCGACATGTGACCCGGCAGTCCAAGGTCACTCAACATTTTGGCAACCTCATCCATTTCGGCGGCCCGTCGCGCGCCATGCACGAGGCTGCGTTCAAAATTATAAATTGCGCGGGCCTCGACATCCAATTTCGGGTGTCCGTTTTGCAGCGACGGCAAAACGTCATCGGCAACACCTGCTGCGATTGCCGCCAAAGTGCATTCGGCAGTCAGTGCTTCCAAACCTTTGACCATGATCGAGCGCACCATTTTGATCGATGAGGCGCGCCCAACGGGGCCATCAACAATGCGGAAATCCATGTCCAACGCGTCCAGTAAGGGCGCAATCGCGGTCGACCACGTGCCTGATATAAGCAGCGGCGTTCTGTGTAATTTCGGATGAACGGGCGACATAACCGCGACATCCACATACCGCCCGCCCGACATTTGGATGATGTCAGCCGCCTCCGTCTTCGACGACGGGGCGCATGAATTCAGGTCACACCAATAGGCGCCCTCTTTGATGCTAGGAGCCGCCGTTTGCGCGACATCAACCGCCTGATCAGCGGTCACGGTGGAAAAGATGAGGGCCGCGTCGTGAAGCGCTTCGTGTACGGTGGTTTTGCAGCCGATGCAAAGGTCCGCACATCGCTGGGTAATCTCGGCGCTTGTGTCAGGCTGGCCGATCTTGATGTCATAGGCCGCTATCTGATGGGCGCGGGTGGCGCCCCAACCTGTAACAATGGCGCTTCCGGCCTCTCCCATACCGACAAACGCAATTTTGAGGCTGTCGAGGTCCATCAGAAAATCACTCCGTCCATGAGTTTGCGGGCCGTGCGCAGCACCTCTGCGCGTTCGATCACGCCGTCTTTCAAGTGCCCGATGACGGTCATTTTGCCCGTCGGGTGCTCGATAGAGATCTGTTTTGGCGCGCCCGTCTCGATCACCGCGAGGTCGTGGCCAATAGCCCCTTTCATCAGGCAGGCCGAAGCGACGCTCACCGCGCTAAGCACGCCGATGGATTTGTGACACCGATGCGGGATGAAAGTCCGGGTTGATAGAGTGCCACCGTTTTGTGGCGGGCTCACCATCGTCATTTTCGGGACAGATGTTTCGGATACATCGCCAAGGTTCATAAGACTGCCAGCTTTGCGTCGGATCAGCTCCAGCCGGTTACGCAGTCCTGTGTTTGCGTCCAATTCGGTGGGTGCTTCGGTACCTGCCACCCCCAAATCAGCCGCGCGCAAGATGACGCAAGGCATGCCGTTGTCGATCAGGGTCGCGTCAAGGCCCTCGATGACGTCCACCAGGTTTCCCGTTGGCAGCAAAGCGCCACAAGTAGACCCGGCGGTGTCGCGAAATTCGACCGGGACGGGGGCGGATGTCCCGGGCACACCGTCAATTTGCGCCGATCCTTCATAGGTGACTTTGCCCGTCGGAGTGGCCACGCGCGCGACCGCGATCTGCCCCGTGTTTTCCATGAAAATTGTGACAGCTGTCTCGCCGTCTTGGGCGGCGGCAAGTCCGCGTTCGATGGCGAATGGCCCGACGCCTGCGAGAACATTCCCGCAGTTTTGGGCGCCCGTCACAATCGGCTGGTCGACGAAAACCTGCAAAAACAGATAATCGACATCGACACCCGCACGTTGCGAGGCTTTGACAATGGCAACTTTGGACGTCAGCGGATCGCCCCCGCCCATTCCGTCGATCTGACGCGGATCGGGCGACCCCATGGCGCGCAGCAGAAACGCGTCGCGGTCGCTTGGCAGATCACCCTCCAAAAAATATCCGCCCTTCGAAGTGCCGCCGCGCATCCACATGACAGGGGTGCCGTCACTCATATTTTAATCCTTTTTTGGCGAGGTCGGGGCGGAAATTGTAGATATCGAGGCCCAACGCACCCGAGGCCAGGCGCCGCCGTTTCTCTTCCTCCGCATCGAGCCGCTTTTGTGTGGCGGACATTACCTCTTCGGCGGTGCTGCGTGGGACGACGCAAACGCCGTCATCATCGGCCACGATCACATCGCCTGCGTTTACCGTAGCTCCGGCGCAGACTATTGGCACATTCACGGAGCCAAGCGTTGCTTTGATTGTGCCTTGCGCAGACACCGCCGTTGACCAGACCAAAAAGCCCATTTTGCGCAGATCGCGGGTGTCTCGGATGCCCGCATCAATGATCAGGGCGCGGCAGCCCCGCGCCATGGCGGAGGTCGCAAGAAGATCACCGAAATAGCCCATATCGCAGGGTGCGGTCGGGGCCAGCACCAATATGTCGCCCTCTTGCAGCTGCTCAATCGCGACATGGATCATCCAATTGTCGCCCGGCGGGGCTGAGATCGTAACCGCTGAGCCCGCGATGCCAACATCTTGATGAATGGGCCGCATTTTTGACGACATCAGCCCGGTGCGCCCCTGCGCCTCATGCACCGTGGCCACGCCTGCCTCACCGAGTCGGCGGATCGTGTCCGGGTTGGCGCGTTCAATGTTTTGGACAACAACGCTCATGACAATTCATCCACGCAGGCGGGAAAGACCCTTTCGAACCCTTCTGCATATGCGCAATCGCGCCCACCTGCCATGCCGCCGGAGTTGCGTTTGAAGTGGTTTGCACGTTGCTGCGCCACACGGGTGTAGTACTCCCAAAGGTGGATTTGGCCTTCGTTGCATTCCATCGCGGCGCGCTTTTTGTCCCAGACAGATGTGATGTCGAGAAAGACATTGGGCTTCCAGTCCATCTGCTCGCTCTGATGCGGTTCAAACAGATAGAGGTTTGGCGCGCCAAGCACCTTTTCGCCCGGATTGTGCCCCCAAGCCTGCGCGATCATCCGTGTCTCCAGCGCGATCTGGGTCATGTGCATGTGGTCAGTGTTGTAAGGGTCCCATTTGGAATGGGAGAACATGAAGGTCGGCTGCACCCGGCGGATCAGATCTACGATCTGGAATTTGCGGTCTTCGCTGAAGGTCAGAGGATAGTCGCCAAAATCAAAGCAGACCAACTAATGCACGCCGAGCGTCGATGCTGCGTTCTCTGCTTCTCTCCGGCGGATGTCTTTGACCTCCTGCAGGGTCTTGCCGTCCTTCCAGAGCCGCGCGCTTTCCCCCCGCTCACCAAAGGACATACAGGCCACGGTGACCTCATATCCCAGCTCCGCATGCAGCGCGATGGCACCGCCGCAACGCCAGACAAAATCGGCCGCATGGGCCGACAGGATAAGCGCGGATTTTCGATCAGACATGGGTCAGGGTCCTTTCTCAGTAGAACAGGCGAACGAGGAACAATGTGATGCCGGGGAAGGCCACCAAAATGGCGACCCGGATGATGTCTGAGGCCACAAAAGGCATGGCGCCGCGGTATGTTTGCGCGATTGGAACGCGGTCAGACATGGCGTTTATGACGAAGAGGTTCATGCCGACGGGCGGCGTGATCAGCCCAATTTCTGCAGACATCAGCACCAAGATGCCGAACCAAATGCCAACCTCCGCGGGCGGTATCCCGAAATCAAGCTGGGTGATGATGGGCACAAAGATCGGCACGGTTAAGAAGATCATCGCCAAACTGTCCATCACGGTGCCAAGGACCAGGTACAACAGCAGCATCCCAATGAGGATCGTCCAGGGGCTGACTTGCGCCTCGAGGAAAAAGGCGGCCAGCGTTTGTGGCACTTTTGCGCCTGCGAGAAAGGCGTTGAAGAAGCCAGCCGCCAAGATGATGAAGAAGATCATGACAGATGTCTTGCCAGTGCTCAGCAGCGACGCGCGTAGGTTCGGCCAGTCCAGCCCGCCGGCTAACCGCGCAACAATGGCTGTGCCCGCGGCACCGACGGCGGCGGCGGCAGTCGGGCTAAAGGCGCCCGTATAAATGCCGCCGATAACGAGCCCAAAAATCAAGGCAACCGGCCATACATCCCAGACTGCGCGAAACCGCTGAGGCCAGCTTTGGGCTGGCAGCGCATTGCCCGATCCCGGCACCAGTCGGGTGTAGATCGCGATGGTCAGCATGTATCCAAGCATCGCGAGAAAGCCAGGGATGAAGGCGGCAGTGAAGAGCTTGGCGATGTTCTCTTCCGCGAGGATGGTATAGACCACCAAAACGACCGATGGCGGGATAAGGATGCCAAGCGTGCCGCCCGCCGCCAATGCACCCGTGCTGAGCGCGCCGGAATAGCCCGCGCGTTTCAACTCAGGCAATGCAACCTGACCCATAGCCGAGGCCGTCGCCAACGAAGACCCGCAGACCGCGCCAAACCCTGCCGAGGCGCCGATCGCCGACATCGCCACCCCTCCGCGCAAATGCCCGAGCAAGGCCTCCGCCGCACGAAACAGTGCGGCCGACATACCGCCCCGGATCGCGAACTCGCTCATCAGCAAAAACAGTGGGATGATCGACAGCGAATACGAGGTGAACGTCGAAAAGGTAAACGCGCGCAGAGAGCTGTCGATGGCGCGCATATTGCCCTCGATCAAATAGGTCCCGACGAGACCTACAAGAAACATGGATGCCGCCAGTGGGATACGCAGGAAAATCAGGACCAACAACACTGGAAAGCTCAAAAGTCCGATTTGAAACGTGGTCAAGACCTCAAGCAGGGCGGGCATCAGGCAGCGTCCCGCCCGAGAAAAGCGCGGGCCGAGCGGTAGACACAGAAAACCGCGACAATCAGGAAAATGAGCACAAAGAGCTCCGCCAGGGAATAGAGCGGCCATAACTTCAATCCCAGGATCTGGGTCTCATCTGCACTGCGTATGCGCGACAGAAAACCGGCGACATCCCCCTGAAACAGCAGGTCCAACTCGCTTTCGTTGTTGCGTCGCGGTTTCTTGAAAATCTTGTACCATTGCCGGGTCAGGATGAGATAAGCGATTGCAGCAAAGAGGAGATCACCGATCAGGTCGAGCAGCTTGTTCAAACGTACTCCAAACCTGCTTTCAAAGAGATCAATTTTGACATGCGCCCTTGTGTAAATGGCCCAAGGCAAGGCGGCGAACAAAGCCAGCCCGACGCCGTAGGAGACAAGTTCCTCCTCGCCCAGAATAGGCCTGATAGAACCCCATGCGTCGCTCGACATGATCTGACCCACAGTCGCGTCAAGCGTGCGCCGCGTCATCTTGAGGATGATGCTGACGCATGTGACCACAATCGCGAAAATAAGCCCCAGCCCACCCAGAACAGCGACGGTCGTGCAAAGTCGTGCAATCCAACCGTCCAACCGGTCGTAAAGGCTCATATTCGCAACTCTCTGACTTGGGTTGCCCCGGCGCGCGCATCACGCCGGGACCGCCACTTTACTGGTTCGCGGAGATAAGACCTTTGGCCGCCTCAATCGCAGCCGCGCCGTCAAACCCGTTCTCCCCCGCTCGGGCCACCCAACGGTCATAGACCGGTTGCGAGGCATCAATCCAACGCGCGACCTCGTCTTCCGACAGTTCAATAATGTTGTTGCCGGAATACTTGCCACGCCCGCCTGCGTCGGCGTTGGCCATAGCCTGCGCCGCGAATTCGGACAACGATTTTCCTGTTTCCGCATCTAGAATGGCGCGCAAGTCATCGGGCATGGCGTCATAGGCATCCCAGTTCATCGCGAGGATGAAAACGGATGTATAAAGCGCACGGCTGCCTGCAAATTCGGTATGGTTTGTGACCAATTCGCCCAGTTTGATAGACGGTGTCACCTCCCATGGCAGCGTCGCGCCTGAGATAACGCCCTTGGACAGGTTCTCTGGGATCTTGGGCAGCGGCATACCGACGGGGGATGCACCCAACTCTCCCAGCATGTCGGTCACAACGCGGGTCGGGCCGCGCAGCTCCATGCCCTTGACGTCTTCGAGCTTGTTGATCGGGTCTGCCGAATGGATCACGCCCGGGCCGTGAACCCAACTTGCCAAGACTTTGACGTCTTCGAATTCGCCGTCCTGCAACGTGCTTTCAGTCAGATCCCACAGCGCCTTCGATGTGGCGATGCTGTCTTCCATGATGAAGGGCAGTTCAAACACTTCGGATTGGTTGAAGCGCCCGGAGGTATATCCCGGCAGCGTCAAAACAATCTCATCGGCCCCTTCAACGGCGCGGTCAAAAAGGCCCGGTGGCGGCCCGCCGCGCGACATGCTGTCAAAGATCTCGATCTTGATACGCCCGTCGGAGGCGGCGGCGACGTTCTCAGCAAACGGCACCAGAAAGTTGGCATGTAGCGGAGCCTTTTGGCTCATGAAGTGATGCACTCGCAATGTAACATCCTGGGCCATCGCGGCCCCCACCGTTATCGTCAAAGCGGCTGTCGCTAAAAAGAACTTACGCATTTCATCCTCCCATTGATTGTTGCGTAGATTTGGTTTTATTCCGCCGCGCGCGGCACCGGTGGTGTCCCGTGCGTATGGAATGTCTTGATCGTCTTCAGGCCCCACGCCTGACCTTTCTTGCGTTCATCTTCGGTCCAGGTCACGGTCTCCCAATCCGGCGCAAGGATCAAGCGCGCGCCTGCATTCGCCAATTCGACCCGGTTTCCGGCGGGTTCCCATACGTACAGAAAAAACGTGCCTTGAATGGCATGTTTATGTGGGCCGGTTTCGATATGGACGCCGTTTTCGAGGAAAATGTCAGCGGCGCGCAAAATGTCCTCGCGCTGATCCATGGCGTAGGTCACGTGATGGAACCGCCCTTGGCCGCCGCCATGCTCCTCGGTGCAGGCAAGGTCGTAGGTTTTGTTGTTCACAGTGAACCAGCACCCGCCAAGCCGCCCGTTGTCGAGCAATATTTGTTCCGTCACGCGGCTGCCGAGGCAGGTCACCATGAAATCGCGGAACGCCGTCACATCGTCCGATAGCAAATTAAGATGGTCGAGCCTGCGCGGGCAGCATCCGCGCCCGTGTTAGCGTTGTGAAAGGTTCTTGAGGGCTGGCGCTTCGTCAGCCGGCGCGCGGTAACGATTTGTCTGCCAATACAACTCGAATAGGTGCCCAAACGGGTCTTCAAACTGAAAGGCGCGGCCATGGCCGAGGTCGCCATCGCTCCAGCCGTGGCACGTGTAACCTGAGGCCTCAATCGCTGCGACACGTCGCTCAAGTGCCGCCTGCGAACTCACCCGGTACCCGATATGGCCAACACCGGTTGTGGGGGCGGCCGTCAGCTTCAACGTGTGATATTCGTAGTCATCAAATGCGCGCAGATAGGCGCTGTCGCCCTCGCGTCCGCTGACGGTCAGGCCGTAAACGCGGGTGAAAAAATCGAGGCTTTCGTCGAAGCGATCCGTCAGCAATTCGACATGTCCCAGATGGGCGACATCGCTACAGTGTTCTGACATTTTCTCCCCCCGGCCCAGTTGAGTCGTCTAAAATAAGTATATGCTTTTGTAAAAATTGTATACCATTTGGTTGATAATTGCATTCCATCCGTTGAGCTACTACGGTCGTTTGCATGTCGGATCTGCAACCATGAAAGCCCCGCCAATGGCTCATTGCAATGGAAACTATGCGTGGCGACATCATTGATGGTCGCCTCTCGCCGGGTCAAAAGCTCACTGAGGCAAAACTTTCAGCCGCTCTAGGTATCTCGCGCACGCCGCTGCGCGAAGCTTTGTTCCAGCTCGAACAGGAAGGGCTGCTGACGCGCAATCGTGGCGGCTATTCCGTCGCCAGTTTTTCACTGCCAGAAGTCATCGACGCGATTGAGCTGCGAGGTTTTCTGGAAGGTGCCGCTGTCAGGTGCGCTGCCGAGCGAGGCGTTGCACCCGCAAAACTGAAATCGGTAGAAGCTATCTTGGGCAAGCTGGACCGCGCCGTCGCGGCCGTAGATCACAAAAGCTATGGCAAGCTCAACACGAAGTTCCATGAGGAGTTGGCAGGGCTTGCGGGGAGCAAAATGTTGCAAGCCGAGGTCTTGCGAAGCTATCGGTTCCCCTTCGCGCATCCATCAGGCTTTCCGACGAACCTGGCGGGAAAACAGCATCTAAAGATGAAAATTTCAGAAGGCCAGGCACAGCATCGCGCGATCGTCGAGCTGATAAAATCCGGGGACGGCAAGGCCGCCGCAGAGGCGATGTTGATGCATGCCAGGCATGCAATCGCAAATGTAGAGGCGGCCTATCTTGAGAAGGTAAAAACCAACCGCGTGATTGCGCCTTTGTCATTGGTGACCTAGGCGGCCCCGGACGCTAAGCGCCGACCATGCCCACAATATCGTAGGTCTGTTTCAAGATCGGTGCGGCGACGGCGCGCGCGCGCTCAGACCCACGTGCGAGGATTTTGTCAATCTCGTCTGTGTGCTCCATCAGCCGCTCCATTTCGCCAGAGATCGGCGCGAGCTTATCGACCGCCAGCTCAGACAGCATCGGTTTGAATTCGGAAAACTGTTTGCCGCCAACCTCCGCCAGTACCTGATCAACGGTTTTTCCATCGAGCGCTGCGTAGATATTGACCAGATTGCGTGCCTCGGTGCGGTCCTTCAGGCCTTCTGCTTCTGACGGCAGCGCGTCCGGGTCCGTGCGGGCTTTGCGAATTTTCTGCGCAATCGCATCCGCATCATCCGTCATGTTGATCCGGCTCATATCCGATGGGTCGGATTTCGACATTTTCTTGGACCCGTCGCGCAAGGACATCACCCGCGTCGCGGCGCCCTCAATCACCGGCTCTGTGACCGGAAAGAAGTCCACGCCGTAGTCATGGTTAAACTTCTCCGCGATGTCGCGGGTCAGCTCGACATGCTGTTTTTGGTCTTCTCCCACCGGCACATGCGTCGCGTGGTAGATCAAAATGTCTGCGGCCATAAGGGCAGGGTAGGCAAACAACCCCACCGATGAGGCCTCCCGGTTTTTGCCCGCCTTGTCTTTGAATTGGGTCATCCGGTTCAACCAGCCCATCCGGGCCACGGTATTGAAAATCCAGCCCAGCTGCGTGTGCTCTGGCACTTGGCTTTGGTTGAACAAAATGGACTGCTCGGGGTCGATGCCGGACGCAATAAAGCCCGCGCACAGCTCCCGCGTGTTGCGCCGAAGCTCGGCCGGATCCTGCCAGACGGTGATCGCGTGCAGGTCAACCATGCAGTAGATCGTCTCAAACTCCGCTGCCTGCATATCGACAAAGCGCTTGATCGCGCCCAGGTAATTGCCCAGCGTCAATCCGCCCGAGGGCTGGATGCCAGAAAAGACGCGCGGTGTGAATGTCGTGGCCATGAGGCGGCCCCCCGTCTGGATAAACTTAACGCCATCGCTTAGCTATTGCCAAAACGCAGGTCAACCGGAGCAGGCCCGATGTATAACCCAAATGCTGATGAAAGCCCGTTTAACCCGCTGCCCAAAGTCGTGATCGTGCTGGCATTGGTGATCAGCGCCATCGAAATCGTGCTGCAAGCGGGCGAAAGTGGCTTTGTCGGTGGTCCCGATGCGATCGGCTGGCGGATTGCGGCGATGCAAGACTACGCCTTCATCCCCTCGCTTTGGAATTACATGCTGGAAGCGAGCCTGTTTCCGTCAGAGCATATGATGCGGTTCGTCACCTACCCGTTCGTTCATGGTTCCTTTACCCATGCGGTTTTTGCCGTCGTGATCGTGCTTGCGATTGGCAAAGTGGTGGGGGAGGCGTTCTCGACCGCGGCCTTCCTGTTTATGTTTTTTCTGTCGGCTGTCTTTGGCGCGCTGGTCCTTGGTCTCGCCACGGATGAGGCGGTGCCTTTGGTGGGGGCCTACCCCGGCGCGTACGGGCTGATCGGTGGGTTCACCTTTTTGCTTTGGGTACAGCTCACGCAGCTCGGTCAAGACGGGAAAAGCGCCTTCACACTGGTCGGCTTCTTGCTGGGCATTCAGCTCGTTTTTGGCGTGCTTTTTGGCGGCGGTCTGGACTGGATCGCCGATGTCGCCGGATTTGTTTGCGGGTTCTTGCTGTCCTTCCTCGTCAGCCGCGTCGGCTGGTCGCGCGTCTTGGCGAAAATGCGCAATCGCTAATAGACGCAAGCTTCGCGCGGCGGGGCTAAATGCCTGTATCGACGTGGATGCGAGAGCGCGATTTACAAATCTAATTGTATGACGTGAGATTATTCATCATGCTTCGATCAGATATGTGAAGGATCCAACGATGGCTTTGACAAATTCCGCTTCGGGCTACGGTACGCTTACAAAGCTATTACACTGGACGATCGTGCTCCTTTTTACCGCGCAGTTCTTCGGCGGTCATATAATGACCTTCATCGGATTTAATTCCAGCTTCGCGGGGATAACCACAAACTCCTATTATGACTGGCACAAATCACTGGGGCTGGTCGCGCTAGTGGTGGCGGTTGCGCGGATCATAAATCGCCAACTTGGGTCATTGCCACCCTGGGCTCCGTCCTTATCGACCACGGAGCAGAAGCTCATTCATCGTGCTGAACAGCTATTTTACCTGGCGATGTTGGTCATGCCGATAAGTGGATGGTTTTACGTCATGTGGGGCAACTACGGCGTGAACTTGTTCAGCATGTGGGAAATGCCGCGACCATTGCCAAAGGACAATACGCTGCGCGACGTGGCAAAGTGGATTCACATCGTGTCGGGCTGGGTTCTTTTGGCAACGATGGTTTTTCATATTGGGTTGGTCCTCAAGCATCAATTGATCAAGAAAAATGGGCTTTTGAAGCGGATGCTTTAAAACGTGACACGTCCGCAAGTTTTGTGAGCGGAGGGTCGAAATGCCTTAACCAGTCTTCCGGCAAGGCAAGCCCTGCCCAACTCGTTTGGCGGCAGGTTCTACGCGACTGAAAGAGGGAAGATTGGGAAAACTGAGCTGCGTAACTTGGAACATTCACCGCGCAAAAGGCCAAGACGGTCGGGAAGACCCGGCACGAATTCAGGGGGCAATTGAGACTGCCATTCTACCCTACAAACCTGACATTCTGGCCTTGCAAGAAGCAGATGGTGAATGTCGCCCTCACAACCGAATTATCGATGTGTCGCAAATCGCGGACCAGACTGGACTTGAATATGTGCATGACCGACCCGAGTTGCGCTGGGGCCCTCAGAGCGATGGTTTTCTTGGCACAATCCTTTTTCTGCATCCCAAGATGCAGCGGGTCCATGCCGACGTGATTGATTTGCCCGGGCACTGCCACCGGGGCGCGATCAGTGTGGAAACACTAACAGACGGGCAAAAATGCCGGGTCATCTCTACGCATCTTTCGTTGTCCCAACCCCTGCGCATCATACAAATGCGCATAATAGGCCAATACATCAGGCGTCGCCCGACAATGCAGACAATCTTGTTGGGCGACCTTAACGAATGGCGCCCATGGGGCGGGTTGGCGTTTTACCCAAAAATTGTTGGCGCCGCGTTGCGTGGCCCCGCAAAACCAACGTTCCCATCTCGGCGGGCATTTCTTGCCCTAGACCGTATTTTGACAACAGCTCCGGGTCGGGTCGAAAAGGCAACGGTGATTGATCATCCCAGCACCAATTTTGCATCCGATCACCGGCCTTTGCACGGAAAGGTAACAGTTGCGTGATCCCAGAGAATAAAACCGATACCCGAAGTGTAGTCTTACTAGCCGCGCGTCAATTGCGGCCTAACTTCATACTAAGGCTGATAAGAAAGAGAATTTAGTGATCACCAACTATCCCCAACAGATTTGGAAAGAACACAATGCCATCAGGCCCCCTGCTGTGTTCGTCCTGCTGGCGATTATGTTGTTGGTCGGTGTGTATTTCGGGTCTTCCGTTTTGTTTGGCAGAAGTGACGTCTCAGTGGGATTGTTCGTCTTGATCAGCGCAATCGCACTGCGCGGTCTCGTAACCGACTACCCACATAAAGTTTTGGGACTTTGCAATGGCGTAACACTGGCACGTGCCGCATTAACCGCCATTTTGGCCGGCGCCGTTTTTGTCCCCGAATTTGACAGATGGGCTATATTCGTGATCGCCTTTGTTGCGTTTGCGATGGATGGTCTTGATGGCTGGCTGGCCCGCAAAGCCGACTTATCATCCGCCTTCGGTGCGCGCTTTGACATGGAGGTCGATGCGGTATTAAGCGCGCTTTTGGCGACTATCCTCCTCATGAGCGGACGCGTGGGACCGGAAGTCCTGCTATTAGGCTTTATGCGCTATGGGTTTGTAGCCCTCAGCTTTCTGGTGCCGCGGCTCAAGGCTGATCTACCACCCAGCTTCCGTCGGAAGGCGGTGTGCGTCATACAGATAGCCACATTGCTGATGCTTCTGTGCCCGCTGACCCCAACGGCCTTGCTTGTGCCCGCAACGCTCAGCGCGGCGCTCCTGTTGGTTTGGTCCTTTGCTGTCGACGCCCGTTGGCTTTTGCGGATGCCCGAATGAAGAAGCTGTTCGTTCTTGGCCTAAGCGCCTTTGTGGTGTTTCTCGCGCTGGTGCTGCCAAACCATATCGGCATGCTGAAATGGTCATCATTGGCCAAATGGCCTTTAGAGCTCCCAGTGATATTGCTGCTTATGGTCGCGTTTGGACGACGCGAATGGCTTGTTTGGTCGATGGCTTTCATATTGGTCGCGCTCACATTCTTGAAGCTCGCCGATATTGGAATGTTCATTGCCTATAATCGCACCTTCAATCCTATCCTTGATGTGGTCCTGATCGACGCAGGCATCGGTTTGCTAAGCGACAGTATCGGCGTGCCATTGACCTATCTCGCAATCGCTGGAGCCGTCGTGGTCTTGATCCTTTGGCTCTTTGCTTTGGTGCACAGTTTGCGCTCTTGGGCCCGCGTCGAGCTGCCCAAGAACCTGCGCGTTGCCGCGGTTATTTCGGCCTTTGTGCTAGGCGGCTGGTCGGTTGCAGACGCTAGACATCATTTAGGCTATTGGAAGTTTGAACGCAGTCCACCTGGCACCGCTTGGAGCTCAAGATTGGTCACTAAACGCGCCGTTGCGATGCGCGCGACCACCGTGGACCTTGCCCAATTCAGCGAGGCCGCTGCGTCGGATACCTACGCTGACGCGCAAAATCTGCTGGGTGGTTTGGCCGGACATGACGTGATTGCCATCTATATCGAAAGCTATGGTCGGGCCAGCTTTGACAATCCGCTCTATGCGCCAACACACACCACAACTCTTGAAGCGAGCGAGCAAACCCTCGCGGATGCCGGGTTTGCGATGCGCAGTGGTTGGCTGACCTCGCCCACTGCTGGCGGCCAAAGCTGGCTCGCCCATGGTGCTTTGGCCAGTGGTTTATGGACCTCGGACAATGGGCGCTACACGGCGATGCTGGCGAGTGGTCACAAATGGCTGTTCCATTTCGCGCAGGACGCCGGATACAGAACCGCCACCATTATGCCCGCAATCACGATGGCTTGGCCCGAAAGCAGCAAAATGGGTTTTGAACTGGTCATCCCGGCCTCAGATATTCCTTACAAGGGCGACCGCTTCAATTGGGTGACGATGCCGGACCAGTTCACTTTGGCGACCTATCCCAGCCTGCTGCCCGATGATCCGCGCCCGGATTTCCTCCAGATCGCCCTGATTTCCTCACATGCGCCATGGGTGCCTGTGCCGGATATGGTGGGATGGGACGATGTAGGCGACGGCACGATCTTCAATGAAATGGCGGCGCGCGGCCCATCACCGCGTGAACTTTGGAAAAACCGGGACGACATCCGTGAAGCCTACCGAAAAGCTGTCGACTATTCCCTACAAGCCACCTTGTCCCATGTCGCGCGTTTGGGGGATCAGGCACCGCTGATCATGATCATTGGCGACCATCAAGCCGCCGGTTTCGTGGCTGGCAGCGACAATATGGATGTGCCGGTACATATGATCGGACCGCCGGAGTTGGTCTCGCGGATTGACAGCTGGGGTTGGACCCCAGGTTTGATCCCTGCGCCTGATGGGGCCGTGCGCCGAATGGACACATTTCGCAACGCCTTCCTCGATGCGTTCAGCGACGATGTTAAGGTCGTTGAGGTGCTGCAATGATGTTGCGTATCGCGAAACTTGCTGTGCCACTCGCGGTGTTGGCGCTGTTGATGTGGTGGGCCGATGCTGAGGCCGTGATCCAGCGGCTTCAAGGTGCTGATCTGGTTTGGCTGGGGATCGCAGTGGTTACGCTCACCGCGCTGACACTGCTGATGGCAAAGAGATGGCAGATCGTGACAGTCGCTTTGAACATGGAGCTACCGTTCGGGCGTGCCATAAGAGAATACTACATCTCACAATTGGTGAACCTTGTGCTGCCGGGCGGTGTGGCCGGAGATGTCGGCCGCGCGATACGCACACGCCACGAAGGCGATTTGGTGCGGGCCGCCCAATCTGTCGCGGCCGAGCGGTTCCTCGGGCAAATTGCACTCTTCGTTGTAATGGGCGTCGCGTTTGCCTTCGCCATGCTTGTACCCGGGGGTATCGATTGGCCATCCTTCATCTGGTTAGGTATCGCGGCCCTTTTTGGCGCTGCAGCTGTGTTTGTTGTCTTGGCGCGCACTCACACGGCAACCGGACGCTTTTTGCGCGTTGTCGCGGATCTGATGTCCAATGCAGGCCTGATCCTCAACGCTGTGGTCATCACAGCCTTGTTGGTTTTTAGCCTCTACGCCTGCGCCCGCGCGACGGGGACGGTCATACCTTTGAATGCTGTCTTCACGCTCATTCCGCTGATCCTGTCGACCATGTTGATCCCACTGTCTGTTGGAGGTTGGGGGTGGCGTGAAGGCGCTGCCGCTGCCCTATTTCCAATCATCGGTGCCAGTCCAAGTGCGGGCATCGCAATGGGGATCGCCTATGGCGCAATGATGACCATCGCAGCTTTGCCCGCGTTGGTTTTTCTGGCGGGCCCGCTTGAGTCAAAATCTTTAACACAAAACACAAATCGAGGGTCTACATGGCACATCTAATCCACCCAAATCGACGCACATTCCTGAAAACAGGAGCTGCCTTAGGGGCAGCATCGTTAGGCTTGCCGGCGTTTGCCGCTGACCCAACGAAAGTGAACTTCCAGTTGTCATGGCTGCATTCTGTGCAATTCGGCGGGAGCTACATCGCCTCCAACAAAGGGTATTGGTCAGACCTTGGTCTCGACGTCGCATTAACCCAAGGCGGACCAAACGCCCCGGTGGAGCCGCCGGTTGTCTCAGGAAACGCTTTGATAGGTATTTCTGCAGCTGACTATACGGCTGCAGCGGTGGCTCAAGGGGCTCCATTCAAAATCATAGCGGTCGCGATGCAGAAAAACCCGTTTGCGATTGCCTCGCTTGCCGAAAACCCGGTGAACACACCAAGTGACCTGATCGGTAAGAAAATTGGGATGTCGGTCTCCAATACACCGGTTTTGCAAGCGCTTTGCACGCTGAACAACGTAGATATCAACCAGATTGAGATCGTGCCGACCCAATACGACCCGGCGCCCTTGGTGACAGGCCAAGTGGACTGTTTGCTATGTTGGGAAACCGATTTGCCGGTGGCCATGACAATCAAAGGCGTCGATAACACCACAATGTTGATGGCCGATCACGGCTACTCAGTTCACTCGCAAACCTATATCGCGACCGAAGACAGTATCGCGAACCGGCGCGCGGATCTTGTGGCCTTGCTCAAAGGCGAAGTCATGGGATGGAATGACTATCTTGCCGACACAGATGCTGCGGCCGCGCTCACAGTGGACATGTTCCCAGATGCCGGGCTGGATGGGCCGACCCAAATGCTGCAGGCCGCCCGCCAAGTGCCACTGATGTTCTCTGATCTCACGAAAAGCAACGGGTTCGGCTGGTTCACAGAGGAAACCATTGCCGCGAACATTGAGACGCTGGCGTTGCTCGACCGAAATGTCGGCGCTGACCTTTGGGACCGATCATTGCTTGAAGACGTCCACGGCTAAAGCCTTGTCCGACAACGAAATCCGCTGCGAGGGATTGGTCAAGCAGTTCGATGGTGCGAACGTCATTGCACCGCTTGACCTGACCTTCGCGGCTGGAAAAACCACCGCTTTGGTTGGGCCATCCGGGTGCGGCAAGTCAACACTGCTGCGGGTCATCGCGGGGCTTGAAACGCCCAGCCAAGGGACAGTCACCATAGGCTCTAAACGGCCTGAGACTGTCGCAAGACGCGGCGATCTTTCTATGGCGTTTCAAGACCACGCGTTGCTTCCTTGGCGGACCGTAAGGGGGAACGTGGCTTTGGGGGCAAAGTTGGCGCGAAAACCTGCTGATAAGGCCGATGCGATGATCGCTTTGGTCGGCCTGTCGGGGTATGAGGACCATCGCCCGGCAGAATTGTCTGGTGGGATGCGCCAACGCGCAGCGATTGCCCGAAGCCTTATCTCAAAGCCTGAGGTCTTGCTGCTGGACGAGCCATTTGGCGCCGTCGATGCGCTCACTCGAAGCCGTCTCAACATAGATCTGCCCCCGCTCTGGCGCGATCAAGGCACCACAACACTGATGGTCACACATTCGGTGCCCGAAGCCGTGCTGTTGTCAGATCGTATTATCGTTTTGTCTCCAAGGCCTGCGTCGATCACGGCAGATATCCCCGTTTCGTTTGGGTCAAACCGGACTTCGGGCCTGTCTGGCACTTCGGCATTTCAGGAAAAAGTGTCTGAGGTTCTCGGCGCTCTTGGGGTGCCTGCTTAAATGTTGCGTGCGCTCCCAATCGTTTGGGTTCTTTTGGTCCTAATTCTCTGGCAAGTGGCGGCTTCACTTTCGCCAAATAGCCTGGTGTTCGTCGGACCCTTGGCCATAGCGGACTATCTACTCCAGACTTCAGGCTTACTGTCGCGGGCGACGGCGGCAACTACGCAAAATGCCGTCTGGGGCTTCTTGTGGGGCAATCTGGCGGCAATAGGGATGGCCGGGTTTATCATTTTGGTCCCGAAGGCCGAGCGCTTCACGTCGATCCTCGCACTGGTTGTCTTTTGTTTGCCCATGCTCGCGACCGGCCCCATTTTGCGGGTCATTTCGGGGCCTGGTGACGTCCCTCAGATCGCGCTCGCTGCGTTGGCCGTCTACTACACAACTTACCTTTCGTTGATCGTCGGTTTGCGCTCCATGCCGCAAAGTTGGCCTGACTTGATGGCCGTTTATGGGCGGGGGGCGATCACAACCTTACTGGTCGTAAGGGCGCATGCGAGCCTTCCTTACTTCTTCGTCGGCTTGCAGATCGCAGCTCCAGCGGCATTTCTTGGGGCAATGATCGGCGAATTTACCGGCGCGGAGCGGGGCCTTGGGGTTCTGACATTAAGGGCGATGCGCGGGCTGGATGTGGAGGCCACTTGGTCGCTGGCCATCTTGGCCGCAACAGTTGCCATGCTGGGATACGCGATTTTCGGCTGGCTCGGAAAATGGCTCGTAGGGTATGTACCGGTCATCATACTATCCCCGGCGACGTCATTGGCGCCGCGACCTTTTTGGAAGCGCTTGGTTGAGGCAGTTGCGCTCACTCTTCTGATCCTGTTGCTGTGGCAAATCATCATGGATGTTTTTGCTTTGAATAAGTTCTTCGCAAAACGCCCCGGAGAAATCTGGACGTTCTTAACATCGAACCCCGATGCCCGGTCCACCCTCTTTCAAGCCTTGGCTCAAACTTTCGCCACCACGATCCCCGGCTATTCGGTTGGGCTTATGCTTGGCGTCGCGCTTGCGATGATCGTTGTGCTGGTTCCAAAACTCTCCGCCATCGTTTTGCCAGTTTCGGTGGCCCTGCGCGCCATACCCATTGTCACGACAGCACCGCTGATCGTACTCGCTCTGGGCCGAGGGTCCGTCGGAACGATCACAGTGGTCGCGGTCATGATTTTCTTCCCGACCTTCCTAGTCTGCCTGCAAGGCCTGCGCCAAACGCCCGGACAAGTCCTCGATCTGTTTCGCGTCTACCAGGTCGGGCGCTTTCGCCTGCTTTTCACCGCACAGATCCCCACCATGCTGCCTGCCCTGTTTGCAGTGGCCAAAATGGCCGTTCCCGCAGCAATTCTTGCGGTCACAACAACCGAATGGTTGGCGACGGGACAGGGCTTGGGGGTTTTGATGGCGCTGACCGCGACCACGTCGGATTACAACATGCTCTGGTCTTGCATCGTGGTGATTACATTGGCGGCGGTCCTGTTATACGCCGCGATTGTCATGCTGGAACGGGCCGTCTTACGTATCTATGCAAGTGAACAGGTGACATGACACAGGCTGTTTTTGCGATACCGGGTGATAAGGACCGACGGACCGGGGGCTTTATCTATGAGGCGACAGTTTTGCGGGTTCTCAACGAGATTGGGGTCAAAACTGAACATCTCGAACTGCCAGATAGCTTTCCCGACCCGACCCAGGACGACATGGAAACCACGCTCGCGGCATTGCGGCGCATACCGCGTGATCAGCCAATTATCTTGGACGGTCTGGTCTTTGGGTCGATTGATCCTGAAGGGCTGTCGCGTGTGACTGCGCCGGTCATCGCGATGATCCACCACCCTTTGGGATTGGAGACTGGGCTTGCACCCGACCGTGCGGCCGAGTTGTGTGCCAACGAAACGGCGGCTTTGAAAATTGCAGGTCACGTCATTGTTCCCAGCCCGCATACCGCGGATATTCTTGTTCGAGATTTTGAAGCCGATCCCAACCGTATTTCCGTGGCGTCTCCCGGATTTGTACGCCCAGTCGTCAACAGGGTTCCGAGCACGCCCCCTTTGATCTTATCCGTTGGCCTGCTGGCTCAGCGCAAAGGGCACGATATTTTGTTGGACGCGTTGGCTCAGATTAAGGACCTGCCATGGCGGGCCGTGATTGTCGGCAAAGCGCATGACGCTGCCGTCGCACAAAAGTTGTATCGTCAAACCGCGCGGCTTGGGCTGACAGAGCGGGTCGTGTTTGCCGGCGAATTAGAGGCGCACGTGTTGGATCAGCACTATAACGCTGCACATGTTTTTGCATTGGCCACGCGCTACGAAGGCTATGGCATGGTGTTGAGCGAGGCGATGTTGTTTGGCCTTCCAATCATAACTTGTGATGTTGGGGCGGTTCCGGAAACGGTCGGTGATGCAGCAATCCTGACACCCACAGATAATCCAACGCGCTTCGCACAGGCTTTGAAAGAAATACTCGGCGACCCGAAAACAAGCCTCGAATATTCGGAACGTTCAAAAACGCGCGCCCGATCTCTGCCGACTTGGATAGATACCGCCCGCATTTTTGAAAGCGTTTTGCGACGCAGTGATTGAATCCTTGAGGGGCACCCGATTTGGCGCGCTGGCAAGCAGTCGACAAGAGGATAAGGAAGAACATCGATGCGACGAAAACGCGACGGAATTGGTCAATCAATTGACGTCTATTATCGCGACACGGCGCGCACGCAGCGCATGGACAGGCTGAATGCGCAGTTTATCTCGAAGGGTGGGTTGGCTTTTGACATTGGCGCTCATATCGGTGACCGGACTGCGAGTTTTCTGCGCTTGGGTGCGTCCGTCGTCGCACTTGAGCCGCAACCGCGCGTATTTCGCGCCCTCAGGTTGATCCATGGCCGCGCCCCGCGCGCGACGCTTTTGTGTCAGGCGGTTGGCGCAGAACTGGGTCAGATAGATATGTATCTGAATTCAAAGAATCCCACGATATCAACGGCATCATCTGATCTGGTAGAAGCTGCAAAAAGGTCTCCCAATTGGAAGGGTCAAGAGTGGGATGCGCAAGTCAGGGTGCCGATGACGACGCTTGATCGGCTCATCGCGTGTTACGGCATGCCAGATTTTGTCAAAATCGACGTAGAGGGGTACGAGGCCAAAGCCTTGGCCGGTCTAAGCATCCCGCTGCCTATGTTGTCTTTCGAATTTACCACCATCCAACGCGACGTTGCTTACGCCTGCATCGATCGTCTCTCAGAAATTGGGCGCTTTGCATTCAACGTAAGCCTAAGTGAAGATCACAAATTGCGGCACACTGATTGGATCTCAGGCAATGAAATGAGTGCCGAAATTGAAACCCTGCCAGAACAAGCAAATTCCGGTGATATCTACGCCAGACGCCTGAATTGACCCCAACAAAGTCGCTGGTCGCGCCGGGTATGTTACTTGTGCAAAATCTGGAAGCTTTACCGCAGCATCAGCGCTGTCTTGATTGTTTGCTTCGGCGAGGACAGCCATGTGAGACATTCAGCGCTCTGTAGGCATGCTACAGCTCAATTCGCCGGCGTTCGCTTCCACTGCAAAATTTTTAGTTTGTGGAACGCTCAGCAATTGGTGCCTTTCCCGTCATTCGTGTTGCGATTTTCGTTGATGCAGCATTCTCTCACAGTCGCGGCACAAGTACCGTTGCGACGCAGTGAGTGCCATCGCTCGCAGTGTGGGCGAGACACAGGATCCTATAGTGAAAAGCCGACTTTCAGTTTTCCCTTCCCTCGAGAATTCCGCTGCTTCGTGTTATATTTAACTTAGAATAGCGACGTATTCTACGAGAGGATTTGATCTAACGGGTTTGAGGAGCCCCGCGTCACGAAAACCCAAACAGAATCCGAGTTTCTCGCGACGCGCCGCGAAGCCGGGAGAAACCGTTTTGAAAGGCTAAAAGCCTGAGACGAGCGCCAATTGTGAGTGTCGAAACGCCGGGCAAAGCATACGCAGCAGCTCATGATGCAATGGCGGCCCCCCACTGCATCGCCAGCACTCGCGCGTTTGACTTAAGCTACAGTTAACCATGACGAGCTATCCGTGCTGTGACGCTGGTTAATTTGCGAAGGTCATGGTTATGGAGTTGATCCTGCTCATCTTGTTTGGAGCAGCGGCAGGTGTGGCTGCTTTCGGTGAGGGGAGCCCCGGCGCATCGGGCCCGGACAGCCCGTTTGATGACGACGCAGATGGCGACGGCGTAGCGGAGCCGTCGGACAATGATGGCTCAGTCTCTGGCGATGCGCTGGACAATGAGCTCTATGGCTGGGCCTTGGACGAGAGCGCGACCACCGATAGCAGTTTTCCCGATGACACGCTCTTGGGCGGGGCGGGTGATGACGCGCTGTTTGGCGGAAATGGCGATGATGTGCTGTTTGGCGGTCAAGGCGCGGATGTTCTGACGGGAGGGCTCGATGATGATGCGCTGTCGGGCGGGGCGGGCGCGGATCTGTTCGTGTTTGCCCTTGGCGATGGCCAGGACAGCGTCAGCGACCTCGATGTGCAGGACCGGCTGCGCTTCACCGGCCAGTCGGGCGCGCCTACCCTGGCGCAGATGGGTCCTGACGGGCGCATTGATTACGGCGCGGGCGATACGATCAGCATTCTGGGCACCACCACGCCGGAACTGGCGGTGACCGGCCTGGATGCCAATGGCGATTACTTCGTCATCCGGATCGCCGTGCCCAGCACCACGGCGTTGATTGGTGGCGATGATACGGGCACCGTCACCGAAGACGACGCAGCCACGCTGACCAGCGCTGGCGCGCTGACGATCTCCGACCCGAACCCCGGCGAGGCGGCTTTTGTTGCGCAATCCGGCACGGCGGGGACCTACGGCACGTTCAACCTCGCCGCCCCCGGCAACTGGAGCTATGCCGCCGACAATTCCCAAGCCGCCGTCCAGGCGCTCAACACCGGCGACACGCTCACCGACAGCTTCACGGCAGCAAGCATCGACGGCACGACTCAAGCCGTCACCATCACGATCAATGGGCTCACCGATCCGGTCAGCGCGACCATTGGCGGAGCCACGACCGGCGCGGTCACCGAGGACGACGCGGCCACGCTGACCAGCACCGGCGCGCTCACCGTCACCGACCCGAACCCGGGCGAGGCGGCTTTTGTGGCGCAATCGGGCACCATCGGGAGCTATGGCATGTTCAACTTGGCGACGGATGGCAGCTGGAGCTACGCCGCCGACAACAGCCAGGCTGCAATCCAGGCGCTCAACACCGGCGACACGCTGACCGACAGCTTCGCTGTGGCAACCGTGGACGGGACGTCTCAGTTGGTCACCTTGACCATCAACGGCGACACTGACTTTGTCGCTGCGACAATTGGCGGGACCAATACTGGCACAGTGACCGAGGACAGCGCGGCCTCGCTTGCGACCTCGGGCACGTTGACCGTCAGCGATCCTAATCCGGGCGAGGCCAACTTTGTCGCGCAATCTGGCACCGCGGGGAGCTATGGCACCTTCGATCTGGCCACCGATGGTAATTGGAGCTACGCCGCCGACAATTCCCAAGCTGCGATCCAGGCACTGAACACTGGCGACACGCTGACGGATGCCTTCGCCTTGATCACCGCCACGGGACCATGGACACGGTCACTATCACGATCACCGGCGCCACCGATTTTGTCGCCTCCACGATCGGCGGTGACGTAAGCGGGACGATGAACGAAGATGATGCGGCAACGTTGACCGCCACGGGTGCGCTGACGGTCACTGATCCGAACCCGGGCGAAGACAGCTTTGTAGCGCAGAGCGCGACGCCGGGCACCTACGGCAGCTTCACCCTGGCCACCGATGGCGCCTGGAGCTACGCCGCCGACAATTCGCAGGCCGCGATCCAGGCGCTCAACACCGGCGACACACTGACCGATAGCTTCACCGCGACCACCGTAGACGGTACCACACAAACCGTCACCCTGACCATCAACGGCGATACCGACTTCGTCGCGGCGACCATTGGTGGCGACGTCAGTGATAGCTTGACCGAGGATGAGGCATCGACGCTTACGGGCTTTGGCACGCTGACTGTCACGGACCCCAACCCGGGCGAGGCGAGCTTCACGCCTCAGGCAGGGACCGCAGGTGATTACGGAACCTTCACCTTGGCCGCCAACGGCAACTGGACCTATGAAGCTGAAAACAGCCAGTTCGCGATCCAATCGCTGAACACCGGCGACAGCCTAACAGACACGTTCACCGCCGTAACACCCGACGGCACCACCCAAGCCGTCACAATAACGATCAACGGTGTCACCGATGCCATCAGCAATGTTGAGCTTGCCTTGGTTGCGCTGCCCAGCAACGATAGCGGCTTTCAGGCTTTCGGAGCAAGCAGCGACGACTACGCCGGGTCCAGCGTCAGTGTCATTGGCGATGTCAACGGGGACGGCTTCGACGACGTCATTGTGGGTGCGCCTGAAGCTGACGACGGAAATGCATATTCCGGAATAAGCTATGTCGTCTTTGGGACGGATGACAGTGATAGAATTGATCTTGAAGACTTACAGACAGCCGGAAGCGGTTTGGGGTTCGCCCTGATTGGCATCGATAACTATGATCAGTCTGGATGGTCGGTGAGCGGTCTTAATGATGTGAACGGCGATGGTCTCGACGATATCCTCGTGGGTGCCGTTGATGCAGATGCGGGCGCATCCAATACAGGCGAAACCTATGTTATCTTTGGTAAAGCTGATGATACTCCGGTCGATCTTGCAGATGTCGCCAACGGAGCGGGTGCAAGCGGCTTCGTCATCAACGGGATCGATGTTGAAGACTATTCCGGATACGCCGTCTCAAGCGCGGGCGATGTCAACGGGGATGGGCTCGAAGATATTCTGATCGGCGCGCCAGATGCTGACCCAAATGGCATTGATTCAGGCGAGATCTATGTCGTGTTCGGCAAAGCCGACGGAGCGGTCGTTGAGCTGTCGAGCCTTGTGGGGGACGGGGACGCGTCGGGATTTGTGATTAATGGTCGCTTCGCCTCCGACGATTCCGGACATAGCGTGGCGGCTGCGGGCGATGTCAACGGCGACGGGTTGGATGACATCATCCTGGGCGTTCCGGACGATGACACGAACGGCAGCAATTCAGGTGCCGCCTTTGTCGTCTTCGGCAAGGCGGATGGGGTATCGGTAGAGCTGTCAGATGTGGCTAACTCTGCGGATGCGTCGGGCTTTGCCCTTTACGGCGTTGCGGCGGCAGCAGATACGGGCTGGTCTGTGGGCGGCGGAGGTGACGTCAACGGCGATGGCTTGGATGACGTCATTGTCGGTGCAATTGATGCTGATGCTGGAGGTGATGAGCGCGGCGCGGCTTTCGTTGTGTTTGGCAAAACGGATGGGACGTCCTTTGACCTTGCCACTGTCGCATTGGACAGCGACGCAAGCGGCTTCGTTATCAATGGTGTGGCAGATTTCGACCAAACGGGCCAGGCGGTAGACATCGCGGGCGATATCAACGGCGACGGGCTGGACGATGTGATTGTCGGGGCCAGCCGTGCCGACATAAATGGGTCCAGGTCCGGGACTACGTCCGTTGTCTTCGGCAAGTCAGATGGGTTGGGGCTAGATCTGTCCGATATCCATTTAGAAACCAACGCATCCGGGTTCGCGCTTTACGGCGGTGCTGCGTTTGATCTGGCTGGCGGCTCTGTGAGCGGATCGGGCGATGTGAATGGGGATGGGTTTGCCGATATTGTAATCGGTGCCGATGATGCTGATGTCGTGAACTTCGATGATGGCGCAGCCTATGTCGTATTCGGCAGCAATCTGACCTTGGATGTGAGCGCGGTCGGGACAGACGGCGCGGATGCTTTGACCGGCACGGCCGCTGCCGAGGTGATCTTCGGCGCGGCTGGCGATGATACGATTGACGGTGCGGGCGGGGATGACCGGCTGAATGGGGGTCAGGGGGCGGATACCTTTGTGACACCAGACATGACAGGCACCACGACGGTCGTGGATTTCGACCCTGACGATGACCTGCTTGACCTCTCAGCCTTCCGGTTCGGAAGCTTTGCGGATTTCCAGGCGGCGTTGGAGGGGCTCGATTACCAAGGCAACGTTGTCTCCGGCTCTGAGCTGCCAGTCAAAACCACGCGCATTACGCTTGATGGCGACACCACGTTGCTGCTGGACGGGGTGAAGCCCAGCGAATTGACCGTCGCGAACCTGACACCGGCAAGCACCGCAAACGTCCTACTGTCCCAAGTGGCGCAGAACGAAGGTGCATTCGTCATCAACGGCATTAACAGTGATGATTATTCAGGACGCTCGGTCAGCAATGCGGGCGATGTGAACGGGGATGGTCTGGATGACATCATCATCGGCGCCCCGTCCGCCGACCCCAACGGCGCCTATTCTGGCCAAAGCTACGTGGTCTTTGGCAAGGCAGACGGCGGCCCGGTTGAGCTGTCAGATGTGCTTGCGGGCACAGGCGGGTTTGCCATCAACGGGGCCGCGACCTCTGATGGGTCCGGCTATGTTGGCGCGGGTGGCGACATCAACGGCGACGGGCTGGATGACTTGGTGGTTGCAAGCAAGAACTCTGATTTTGGTGCTAGTTCCAACGTGGGCTTTGCGTCGGTCATTTTCGGCAAGGCAGACACTGCGACGGTCGAGCTGTCGGACATCAATGCAGGCACCGGCGGTTTCGCGGTCGTTGGCGCGGAAACCTTCGCGGGCTTCCCCGAATTCCTGTCGATCAGCGGCGATGTCAACGGCGACGGGCTGGACGATCTGATCTTTGGCGCAGAAGAGGCTGACCCGAACGGCAACAGTTCCGGCAAAAGCTATGTCGTCTTTGGCAAGGCCGACGGCACCGCTGTTGATCTGGCCGATGTCGAGGCAGAGACAAGCGGCGGTTTTGTCGTCACCGGCAACGCAACCTTTGATCGCGCAGGCAGGGCTTTTGCCGCTGGCGATGTCAATGGCGACGGGCTTGAGGATCTGGTTATCGGCGCGCGGGGCGACGACCCGAACGGGCTCAATTCTGGGGCCGCCTTTATCGTCTTTGGCAAGTCCGATTTCGCGGCTGTCGCACTGACAGATGTTGAGGCGGGCACCGGGGGCTTTGTGATCAACGGTGCCACCGCCGGCGATGATGCCGGCTACTCGGTGGCTGGGATCGGCGATCTCAACGGGGACGGTCTGGATGACGTGGTCATTGGTGCGACCGACGCTGCTCCGAACGGCCCTGAGTCCGGCGCGGCCTATGTGGTGTTCGGCAAAACCGACGGGACGGCGATTGAGCTCGCAAGTGTTGCGGCAGGCACCGGTGGTTTCGTGATCAATGGCGCGGATGCGAATGACGAATTCGGCGAACGGGTTTCGGCGGCGGGCGATGTCAATGGCGACGGGATCGGGGATATCCTGATCTCAGCCCCCTATCTTTTGCCCGACGAGAGCGGCACAAGCTATGTGATTTACGGCAAGGCCGACGGCGCAGCCGTTGAGGCGTCGGACATTGAAAATGGGGTTGGCGGTTTCGCGATCTTTGGCGTTAATGCCTATGATTATGCCGGTTCTGGCCTCGTTGGTGGCGGCGATATCAATGGCGACGGTCTGTCTGATGTCATCGTGGGGGCTTGGGGAGCGGATCCGAACGGGTCGCGCACCGGGTCGACCTACGTCATTTTCGGGCCCGAGCTGGACGCCGCCGTTGATACCTTTGGGACTGCATCCAGTGACACGCTCACCGGAACTACGACCTCAGAGGTCATCTTTGGCGCGGCTGGCGATGATACGCTGGATGGCGGCGGCGGTGCGGACCGGCTGAGTGGCGGTTCGGGTGCGGATACGTTTGTGACGCAAAACGTGGCAGGTACCACGACGGTCGTGGATTTCATCCCTGATGATGACCTGCTCGACGTCAGTGCCTTCGGGTTCGCCAATTTCGCGGCCTTCCAGGCGGTCGTGACGGGGCTCGACTACCAGGGCAACACCGTCGCAGGCCCCGAATTGCCCGTCAAAACGACCCTTATCGCGCTTGACGGCGACACTTCCATCCTTCTTCCAGGCATCAAACCCAGCGACATCACAGCAGCACAGGTGAGCTTATGACCCACACGACAACCCTCGAACGGCCGGAGACGGCGGGCGTCCAGATCAACGCCTCGCGCCTCTTTGCGGCCTGGCTGGCCAGCACCGGCAGCAGCCTGGTGATGAGCACCTATCAGGCCGGCAAGATCATCATGATCGGGACCAAGCCAGATGGGACACTGTCCCTGTTTGAACGCACATTCCAAAGGCCGATGGGGCTTGCCATGGGGGATGGGTGCTTTTGGGCCAGCTCGCTCTATCAGCTCTGGCGCTTTGAGAACTTCCTTGAGCCCGGCCAAACCATCAACGGCTATGACGCCAATTTCGTACCGGTGACGGGCAATACGACCGGCGATATCGACATACATGACATCGAACTTGACGACGACGGCGCCCCTGTGTTCGTCGCCACGCGGTTCAATTGTCTGGCTACGTTGGCCGAGCGCGGCAGCTTCCGCAGTCTCTGGATGCCGCCTTTCATCGACCGGCTCGCCGCCGAGGACCGCTGCCACCTGAACGGGCTGAGCTTTCACAATGGCCGGCCAGGGTTCGCGACCTGCGTCTCGGGCAGCACCGTTGTCGATGGCTGGCGCACGCAGCGCGAAGAGGGCGGGCTGGTGATCGATGTGCAAAGTAACGAGATCATCGTCACAGGCCTGTCGATGCCGCATTCCCCGCGGATCTACCAAGACAAGCTTTGGCTGTTGCAGGCAGGCACCGGCGAGTTCGGCTTCATCGACGCGGAGATCGGGGAGTTCGTACCGCTGTGTTTTCTGCCGGGCTTCGCGCGCGGCCTGTGCTTTATCGGCGATCACGCGGTGATCGGGCTGTCGCGCCCGCGCCGCGACAACAGCTTCAGCGGGTTGGAGCTCGACGCACGCCTCGCCTCATCGAACATCCAGGCGCAAACAGGCCTCGCCGTCGTCAATCTCAAAACCGGCGATGTCGAGCACAAACTCACCTTCTCCGGCGCCATCACCGAGCTCTACGACGTCCAAACACTCTCTGGCATCCGCCGCCCCATGTTCCACGGCTTCCAATCCGAAGACATCCGTTTCCAACTTAGGCCGGAGACATAAAACAACAGGACGGATTTGGGGCAAAGTCTCTCAGGCTGCGAAGATAACAATTGAGCCGCCCGCACTAGAGAATTCCATTCATACCAAGAGTTTGCGAATGTGGATTTCTTAATCTCCACCGCCAGTTTGCTGATGTGTTGGACCCACTTCAGCGGGTGTTTCGTTACCCGGTGATGAGTGCCGTCTGGCGTTGTCGTACTCATATAGCCAGAGCACCAGCTTTTGGCGAGGTCGGATTATCCAGTCAGATTTTCGAAACCAGCGATCGAGTTTCTTGTCATTTCAGCACCCGCCGGCACTGCTAGAATTTCCTCAGACGAGGAGGACAGGCAATGGCCCAGTTCAGCGCCCATATTTCGACGACGCGCGGTCCGCGATATATCGAGCAGATCTGCACGCATTTCGGCCAAGCCGAAGCTATTTGTGACACTGGAAACTTTTGCCGGATCAATTTGCAGCTTGGACAATGTCAACTTTCAGCCAGCAATGCTGCGTTGCGGGTAAGCATGGAAGCGTCCACCACAGCGATCGGAAAGCTGAAATCTCTCATCGGCAATCATTTAGAACGTTTTGCGTTCCGAGATATCCACGCGGTGATCTGGCACCAATTCACCACCCCAAAAACCTGACATGGAGAAGACTATGAAAAAGACCCTCACAGCTTGTGCGGTATGTGTCGTCATCGGCCACGCTGCCGTGGCGGACGTGGCTGAAAACAAGGCAACGGCAATCGCTGCAATGACTGAGGTTTTCGTTGGCCTCGATCTCAGCAAAATACCTGACTATTTTGCGGATCCCTACATTCAGCATAATCCGATGGCAGGATCTGGTGTTGCCGCCCTGACCGTGCTGCTGGAGGGCGCGAAACAAGGTCCGGGCTTTGGGCTTGAGACAGCGCGCATCATTGGCGAGGGAGACCTCGTAGCGATGCACAACGTCTGGACCGGGTTTGGGCCGGCACCGTTGGTCGCCTTCGATGTGTTCCGTTTCAATGAAGATGGCAAGATCGTTGAGCATTGGGACAACCTTGCCCCGCTTGAAGAAAGCCCGAACCCGTCGGGCCGCATGCAAATCGATGGTGAAACCGAAATCACAGACCTCGACAGGGGCGATCCCAACAAGGCTCATGTCGTTGAGATGATTACCAAAGGGTTCATCGAAGGCGAGCAAATCGACTTTACCCAATACATCAGCCCCGAGACCTATCTGCAGCACAACACCATGGCTGGCGACGGGTTGGACGGGCTGATGGCCGGCATGCAGGCGATGGCCGAACAAGGCATGGCGATGAGCTATAGCGAACTGCCTTTGACATTGGCCGAGGGAAATTTTGTCCTGACCGGTGCCGTTGGCGCCATGGGCGACACCCCGACAGCCTTCTATGACCTATTCCGGCTGGAAAACGGGTTGATCGTCGAACATTGGGACGTCATCGCCCCTATCCAACAGGACAATCTACCGGACGGCTACCCCGGTAAGTTTTAAGGCCGCGACTTGAATGGTGTCACTTTCTGACAAAGGTGCCTCGCGCTAAGCCGCCGCTCACGTAGTGTTTCCAAGAGTTGCGGTTGTGAAGTTGAAGCGGGGGACAAAAATGGGGCTCCTTTTGCCGGCAATTTGATTGCGTTTTAAGGCTTCCAAAGATCCGCTTTTGCGGTTGCCCTCTTATGACGCCGGTAATTGCCACATCCATGATGTAGTGAAACTGCGCCGAATTATATGAAGACTGTAGGTATCCACCAGTTGCGTGCGGCTGATCAAAATGCGTCAACACGAAACTGAGCGACTTCAGCCAGGGCGGCTTCCTCGGCGCGCCCCAAAACATACTCCGCCTGGCCCAACGAGGTTGCGTGTTGCAGGAGGGCTTTCGTTTGGTCGAGCCCAACAATGCGCTGCACACGGGGTGCCATCATCCGGCAGAACCGTCCCTCATCACATCGCAAGTCCAGCGCCGCAGAGTTTTCAAGCGCCAGTATCCGATCAAGTATCGGACCGTCAGGTAAGTACTTGCGGGTGAAATCTCCGCCCGGAGACATGTTGTCAAGCCAAGCCGCCGCCGACTTACTCCAACCACTATGGGTCATCCGGGGTCCATTTTCATACGACGCCCAACCCTCGTAACTGATTGGGAATTGCTCATTGATTAAGGGCCGCGAGGATCGTTTCTGGTCATCGATTAGTAGGGTGCGGAAACTGTGAGCATGTGATTCAAGCCGTACCTCTGCTCTGTAGGCAGGCAGAGACGCGATCTCTGCCCACCCAACTTGCCGCGATGCGCCCAATGGGTCTGCTACTGCTCCGTAATCGGGCGGAGAATAGTGAACACCTCGCCCCGCTCCAGCAGACCCGACATCGTGAAGGAGAACTGGGCGCGATTTGATCCTGCGAGGCCGGTCATCACCGACCCTGTCGGCGCAAAGCTGATCGCGAGCGGCTGGTAGGTTGCGGGGTCAGCGTTGAACAATAGCCGCTGAGAGTTTGGCACGGAGGTGTCCGACATTGCCCGACCAAATGGGCCGTCGGTGTACCAGACCGCGCGTTCGGATGTGGTGATATCATTCTCGCCAAAGCTACAACCGTCCTGGGTCGATGTGCCCGGATCGCGCACCGTTCCTGCAAAGCTAAGCGCCAGTTCGTCCGACCCTGTGACCGCGCCAGAGACACCGATCATCCCGCAGCTGGTCGGGTCATCATCGTCGATTGTGAGACTGATCCCCTCAAGATATTGAACGCCGCCAATACCCGCCTTGGTCATCGCCTGCGCGAGCGGTTCGAAATTCGTCAGCGTGTTATACGCATAAGCATGGTATTGCGTGACCTTAGGGGAGCCCTCAAGGTAGCGGTTGTCGTCAAGCTTCACGGGCGGCAAAACCGCAACGCCAAGTTGGTAAACGACATGCTCTTCACCCTCTGCTTTGGTACCATCCTCTGACGTGATTGAGATGCTTTCGCAGGTGATGGCCCGGACCTGTGCGGTGACGCCATTATCACCGACGTCGGGCTGAAAGTCGGCAGGAACGACCTGCCGCGCCGTGTCTTCAGAGATGAAGTACCCACCAATGAATTCATGGCACGGGCCGAAATCAATCGTGCTTTGAACGGCACCGTCCTGTGCCTGTGCCATCCCCGCCGCGAGCATTGGCAAGATTGTGAGTGTTGTCCTGAACATGCGCCTTGTCCTTCCTTTCAGGTGCATCAGCGTTTTGCTGATTGCGTTAACCTGCAGGTTAGGCGGGCATAGGGACTGTGGTTAGCTGGTTAAATTCGAACGAAGGTTTCCAAAATCCAAAGGATGAAATCGCGCGGATTGCGTTCATGAAAGAGACGCAAAACAGCAATAAGCCTTTGTCCGCTGTCTCCGGGCCCACCGATTTTCCCCGAGCGGCACATGCTCGCGCAATCATGGCCTAAGCGCTTGGCAAAACGACATTCTGCATGGCCAACAAACCTGCGCCCCGTTGGACCACGGAGAATTCAGCCAGGCCCCAACGTCGTTCTGATGCGTTGCTGCGCCTTTTGACGGCGCGCGGCTGGTTATAGGGCGCCATTTGCATCACTTGCGCGTTAATCGCTTCAGAGAAAAGGCTCTGGTTTGTGAGGTATGAGCGCCCCTGCCAATGCACCTTGAAGTGGATATGGATCGCCCGGCCCACATAAAAGCCGGGATAAACCGTGTCGAATTCGACAATCCCGTCTGCATCGGCAGCAAGCGTGCCGCGACAAAATCGGTCGGGCGTATCCGGCTTTTTGTGCCTGCAACCTGAAACCGGCACATCAGGAGAGACATCATGCCCGGAATAATACCCCTCCGCATCGCAGGCCCATATATCAAGCACAGCGCCCGAAAGGGGCGCACAGTCGGGGGACTGAACCCGGAATGCAACCGTGAGGGGAAGCCCCGGGCGTCCCGCCGCGATCGCCTTTCCACGATTTCCGACGCAGATGAAGTAGGGCCCCTCGAAACTGTCGGGGATCATCTTGCAGGTTGTAGACCGTTCAAAATCCACCGGTTGCGCCAGACGCAGGGCCCCGTCTGAGGTCAGAACGCCTGTGTTGTCGCACGTCAGGGCGCGGCGGCCATAGGTGGCAACCGGCCGGTCGGGCGGGCTTTGAGCAAACGCGCCAGTGGCCAAAGCGCTGCCTCCAAGGACCAGAAGGTGCCGGCGTGACAGGGTGGGAGAGTTTAATTTCATATCACGCAGGCCTTTCCTTTTGCTCGCCCCACCCGGTGTTATGCCTTCAAAGCCTCGGCAATGCGCTCTTGGGTGAGCGGCGCATGACGCAACCGCTTACCCGACGCGCTGAAGATAGCATTGGCCAAGGCCGCGGCAATAGCCTCTGTACCGAAATCACCGACGCCCTCGGGGGCCTCGGTTGACGCCATGAAATGCACGTCGATGGGCGGGATATCCGCCATCTTAAGCACATCGTAGTTGTAGTAGTTGCGCTGATCGACCTGGCCGTTTGTAAACGTGATCCGTTCCCGCAGTGAATTGCTCAGATGGAAGATCAAACCGCCAACCACCTGGTTTTCGGCATTGTTGGGGTGGACGACGACGCCCACATCCGTCGCACACCAGACGTGTTTCAGATCAAGCGCGCCGCTGTCGGGGTCCACATCAAGCTCCACCGCGATCGCCATACGCCCTTCGGTAAAGCAAAGTCCCAAACCGGGGCGCGCATCCCAACTGGTCATCTCTGCGATCTTATCGAGCACCGCAAGGCCGCGCTCGTTGCCTTGCGTCAAGCCGCGCCGGAATTCCAGCGGATCAGTGCCCTGTTCATGGGCGACCTCGTCAAAAAAGGACTCCATCGCAAAGACGTTGGCAAAAGCGCCCACGCCGCGCATGGGCGAGACACGCACGTCGGATTCCACGCGGATGATCTCTGCCTTGTAGTGGGCGTAGTTGTAGCTGGGGAACAGGCCCGGCGTGGTGATGACGGGGAACCCGTTGCCTTGGCGGAAGCGGTATTGATCGCTCATCCTCAGAGGCGTGTCGCTGGCAACCCGGTGATAGAAAGAGGCGACCGTGCCATCGGCATCTTCGGCCGCTTGAAGGTAATGCGCAGTGATCGGACGGAAGCGACCGGCATGGATATCCATCTCCCGGCTCCAAATCGATTTGACCGGTGCGGCATGGATTTTCGACAAACGCACCGCATCCAGCGCCCAGTCATGATCCATGGCAGCACGCCGCCCAAACGCACCACCAAGGTAGCTGCGGTGCAGCGTAGTGTCGCCGGGTGCGACGCTCATCGCATCGCCGATCGCACGGGTCAGATGGCTGGGAGTTTGGGTGCCAGCCCAAAGCTCGACCTTGGCCCCGCCTTCGGTGACATGCGCCACCGCATTCAGCGGCTCGATCTGGGCGTGGTACATGAAATCGGTGCGGTAGGAACCGGCATGGACCCGTGCCGCACCCTCCAAAATGGGACCAAAGTCGGTCGCAGGCGCGCCCGCCAATGCCATAACATCCATGCCTTCAAGGGACGTATCCTCAGCCAATGACGCCAACCCATCCAAGGCCGCATCGCTGCTGTAGGTGGCGTCGGTTTCGGCCTGGCTCCAGGTAACTTGCATCAGCTCTTCGCCGGCAAGTGCTGCCTCATAGGTTGAGGCCACAACCGCCACCGCATCGGGCAGCCGGGTGACCGCGACAACATTGGGCAGGGCAAGCACATCGGCTTCGCTAGGAACGTCCAGCGGGACGCGACCCGTAAAGCATGTGCGCGTGACCGTCGCATAAAGCATGCCCGGCAGTTCTACGTCGATGCTGTAAAGATCCGCATCGCCGTGCACTTTGGCTGGCGCGTCGCGGCGCTGAAGGTCGGCGTGACCGATCAGCCGGAATGTCCCCGGATCCTTCAGGTCTTCCTTGGTCACCTCGGGCAATGTGTCAGGCGTGCCCATGGCCGCCGCGATTTCCCCGAAGGTCAGCGATTGGCCAGAGCTTGCATGCATGACCATCCCGGGCTCGGTCGACAATTCTTCCGCCGGAACAGACAGCATATCCGCCGCACCTGCTATCAGCGTCTTGCGGATTTGCGCCCCGGTCAGGCGCATTTGATCGTAAAAACCGCTGACGGATGAACTGCCAGCGGTCAGCATGATGCCATAATGCCAGAAGGTCGGGTTGGAATAGGCCTGATCATCGACGCCCGTGAAATCCACAACGACCTGATCCCAATCGGCGTCCATTTCTTCGGCCACAATGATTGGAATAGCCGTCAGCGACCCATTGCCCATCTCGGCAGCTGGGGACAGGATTTTGACCGTGCCGTCGCCAAGAATTTCGACAAATGCGCTCGACAGGGCCTTGTCAGTTTCGGACTGGGCAAAGCCGGGCTTGGCGACACTGAATGAAAAAAGAAGGCCGGCACCGGCTTGCATGAAACCGCGACGCGAAAGAGGTGTTAGCTTGTTCATCACAGGACCTCCTTGGCGGCGCGTTGAATCGCCTTTGTCACGCGCGGGTAGGTGCCGCAGCGGCAAATATTCGTCATGTGTTGGGCGATGTCTTCGGAACTGGGGTCCGGGTTCTGCGTCAACAGCGTCGCGGCGTTCATGATCATGCCCGGCTGGCAATAGCCACACTGCGGGACCTGTTCTGCAATCCAGGCATCCTTCAGCGCAGTGCCCAGCTTGTCATTCAAGCCCTCGATCTTTTCAATCTGCGCGCCATCGACACCGTCGGCCTGAACCTGACAGGCATGCACCGCATCCCCATCGAGGTGAACGATACAGGCCCCACATTGCGCGGCCCCACAGCCAAACTTGGTGCCCTTCAACCCCAGATGATCGCGCAAGACCCAAAGCAGAGGTGTCCCCGGCTCAATTTCGGCCGTGGCCGTATCCCCGTTTACGGTGAATGATACCATCATTGCGATGTCCTTTCGGTGTTGGGTCGGGGCATTGGCCCGAAAAAATGTAAAACTGTTTCGATGATGTCTGCGCGCGCTGTCATGGCGTGATGACCGCGCCGGTCTGTTCGCCCAAAAGCGACGACAAATAGAGCTGGGCAACCTTAGCCGCGGGCATGCCGCCGTCGCCCCAGCCCATCTTTCTGGCCGTCTCGCGCACCATCGGCGTGCGCACGACATTCAGACGGTGACCGTGTTCAAGGTTAAGCGCAGCCGCGCGCACAAACCCCTCAACGGCGATGTTGAAAGTGGTGAGCGCCACGGAATTCGGGTTGGGATGCGTCGCCAGCATACCGCTTGTCAGTGTCACCGATGCGCCCAGGCTCAGGTGATCCTGTCCAAGACGGATCAGATTGGCCTGTCCCATCAACTTGTTCCGGAACCCGGCTTCAAAGTCAGCGTCACTCAAAACGTTCAGAGGGCCAAACTTGGCACCCCCGGCAACACAAATCACACCATCCACGGGACCCGACTGTTCATACATCGCGCTGATTGACGCGGGATCATTCAGATCAACCGACACGTCCCCGCTGCGCGACGCAATTATTGCGGACCAGTCTTTGGGCAGGGCAGCACGGATCGCACGTCCAATTGTCCCGCCACCACCAACAATGATTACTTTCATGCTCCAAGGCCTCCCCGCCCACAAACACATAGGCACCACAAAAGCGGCCAATAGTGTCCCTTAGGCGGAGGCTAAATCGGTCGCACCAACAGGCGTAGGCAAGAAAATGGAAGGCTGCTTCCGGAAAATCGAAAGCAATAGTCCGTCGAAACAGGGCTTAGTGGGTCAGGTGCTCAATAAGACGCCGGGTCAGATTCTTTTGCGGGCCGTTCTCGGGCCAGACCACATATATCCCCAGTACCGGAAGCGACCAGTCGGGCAAGACTTGGACCAATTGACCTGACGCCAGCCCTGCTGTCGCCTCGCGTTCCGGCAGATGCTAAATGCCCAGCCCGGCACTGACGGCTGACAACGCAGCGGATATTGTGTCCACTTCGGTTGAGACATGCTTGGGCTCAAAGGCAAAACTCTGCTCGTCGCGCAACAGGGTTATCTCGTCGGGCAACATCGCAATCGAGATGAATTTATGATCCAGCAAGTCTTCCGGGGTGTTGATAGGCTGCGATTGCGAGATGTAATCAGGCGACGCGACCAAAACCCGGTGGAACGGGCATATTCGTTTCGCCATCAAGCTGCTGTCAGGCATGACACCAATGCGCACGGCCAGGTCGAACCCTTTTTCGACCAAATTCACCTGTTCATCGCTGCTGCTGATTTGTGTCGCAACCATTGGGTGCTGTTTCGCAAACCCCCAGATAGCTTGATAGAGTTGCGTGTGGACCCCAAAGGCGGGCATCGCAATGCGCAGCGCCCCGACCGGTTGATCCGACGCAGTCGTCAAAATGTCGAGGGCTTCGTCGCCAGCTTCGACCATACGCCGCGCCGCGCTGAGAATTTGTTTGCCCTCCGACGTCAATGACAGCTTGCGAGATGAGCGAAAGAAAAGACTGAAACCCAGCCGTTCTTCCAGATTCCCGATGTGATGGCTGACCACCGATGTCGACAGCTTTATGCGGCGTCCCGCAGCCGTAAAACTGCCGGTTTCCGCAACAGCGACGAAGATTGCAAGTGCGTAGTAGCCTTTTGTCATCGTTCCAAAAACATGAGATTTCTGAGATAGGTGCTTTGGATAATCGAAAGATTGTCACCCGTCCACTTGTTTCCACAGTGCGCCTTATTCCCCCCAATCGTTGAACTGGCTGTACGTTCGGCAGGCGGAATGCCGGTCAATAAAGGAGCCGTGGCTGTCTCAACGGTTCCATTCTGTTGTGTCATCATCCTCTTCAGGCCGACATCAAAGTAGGCCTGGTAAAGGAAGAGTTTCCTTGTCTGAGACGTTGGGGCTCGCGGCGAAAAATACAGTTTTGACTTTGTGGCTCAGCGGTACTTTCAATGACCGCTGTGGCAATTTTAGCCACGACGCAGCGACGAGCGTGCCGCAAATGCAAAGCGATGTGGCGTCGGGAATAGCCGCCTGCGCTAAAGGCCGGATCGTCCAGCTTAGAGTGAATTTGTCCGTTGATCTTCGGTGCGGTTTGCATGAACGACCGGTTTTCCTGCCGCGCAGTTGCATCAGATTTTCCTCTCACGCGGCACTTTTCGTGCCGCGAGCGCTCGCAGCACAAAGTAGGAACTAAAAGAATGGGCCTATCGCCGCCATTAGATCGATTACAGCATGTTCGCGAGGCGGATCGTCGTGCCCCAGCAGGGATGCCACAAAAGGGAGGGCCCAACCCGGCCATTGCCCATGAAGGCAACCGCTGCTACGCAGCTTCATCAGACCGGATTTTCGCTTCAGATGCACGATCTGCTCGTCCTCAAACTCACAGTCGGCGGACAAACCTGACTTGCGCAGTTGCGGCAATTGCTGACGTAGAAGCTTTTTGCAAGTTCCGCGAAACAGTTGGTTTGATCCGTCTATTCGCTCAGGCAAACATTCAGAAGACATGTGAGATGATCAGTCGAACTCGTCCAAGCATTGAAGCGGTCAGCACGGCTACGCGTGTTGTTTTTGGATGCGCTTTCGTTATCGGTATGAACCGCAGGATGTCCGCTCCCATATGCGCTGCATCAACCCGGAACCTTGGGCCTGTTTGCGCACCAGCAGAACATCAAGTTCCAGAATTGCAGTGCTTTCGTTCAGCAGGGACAACGCCCCGTGATGCAACTCTGTTTCGACGACGCTTCTGGGCAACCAGCCTATGCCTGCACCGGTCATAATCATGCGCTTGATTGCTTCGGACATCGAGTTCTCGAAGACCGAGTGAAACCCTATGCCGTGCGCGTGATGGTGGCGTGTCAGGATCTCTTGCATCTTCCCAAGAAAGCACCCCGGCGAATAGGACACAAGTGGCAGCGTATCGCCCTTGGTCGGATCGCTCAACGCCGCAGACATGTCTTTTTCTGTCTCCGGGTGGCTGACCAAGACCAGCGGGTCGGTCATGATCTTATGGGTCAGAAACTGCCCGGAATTCAGAATTTGAGGCCCAAGTATGTGCCCATAACAAATTGCCAGCTCGCAGCGCCCAAGGGTCAGGCTTTCGAGGCAGTCATAATAGTCGGTCGCATTCATCCGTGTTGTGAAGGGGCCAATCGTCTGTTGAAGCCCAGCAGCGAAATCAGGATATATGCTGAGTGCTATAGAATGCAGCGCGCTGATGCTTAATGTATCAGCGCCCGGGCTCGACAGATCGCGGCATTCGTCGCGCAATCGGTACATGTCTTTGGACAGGCTGCGCGCACTTTCCAGCACGATTTCGCCCGCCTGTGTCAATTTAACGGGATAGGCACTGCGGTCGATCAGTTGCGTTCCAACCCAATTTTCCAAGGCTCTGACGCGTCTGCTGAACGCGGGTTGGGCGATGTTGCGCGCCTTTGCGGCAACGGAGAAATTCCGCGTCGCGTCAAGCTCGATCAGATCTTCCAACCAGGTGATTTCCACGCTTCATGCCTTTTTTGCATAACCCATCAGGAAACAGCATTAGATCAGCGGCCAGATTCCTGCCAGCTTTTTCGAACAACATAAAAACGCCTTCCAACAGGAGACAGCCATGAAAAGTTTCACGACCGTCGTGACCACCGCAGTTGTGACTGCCATCACGACCAGCACCGCCTTAGCGGCCTGCACCAACGACACCTGGAACAAAATCAGCGAGCGCGGCAAAATCGTCGTGGGCGTTAAAGCCGACACCAAGCCCTGGGGCTTTCTTGACAGCAGCGGCGCGCTTGTGGGCATGGAGGCCGACATGGCCGCCGATGTTGCCGCAACCATGGGCGTCGAGCTGGAATTGGTCGGCGTTCAATCGTCAAACCGGATGCAGTTTCTGGAACAGGGCAAGATCGACCTGATGATCGCCACCATGTCCGACCGCGCCGACCGCCGCGCCATCGTGGGCATTGTGCAGCCCAATTATTACACATCCGGTACCAATATCATGGCGCACAAAGCGCTTGGCATCACGGCCTGGACCGACCTGTCCGACAAGCCTGTCTGCGGCAAGCAAGGCGCGTTTTACAACAAGATCGTCGAAGAGCGTTACCGCGCCAATGTGATCGCCTTCACCGGCAACGCCGAGGCCAAGCAAGCGCTGCGCGACAAGAAATGCGTGGCTTGGGTTTATGATGACAGCTCCATTGCCGCCGATTTGGCGTCGGGCGAGTATGACGACTACGAAATGCCGCTGAACACCGAGGATGACAACCCATGGGCGCTGGCCGTGCCGCTGGGTGAGGAAGAGTGCGCCTTCGGCCACTTTATGGCTGGCATGCAATATGACTGGCTGCAATCTGGCGCGCTACTGAAGCTGGAAGAGAAGTGGGGCATCCAGAAAAGCGCCTATCTTGAAGCGCAGCAAGAGCGGTTCAGCGACTGGCTGGAAGAGTAACTCTCCCTGAGACTGGGGGTGCCGCCCGGCGGCGGCGCCCTCCCTTTCTGTCGCGCTGAGGCTCCCTCCGATGATCGAGACGATCCAAGATTTTTTCCGCTGGATGGCGGAGACCTACCCGAAGTGGAACTTCATCTTCTTCCACGACCCCTCTCAATGGGAGCGGGTGGTGAGTGGGTTTTACGTCACCGTGCAGCTGTCGGTTGTTTGCGTGATCCTGAGCGTGGTCATCGGAATTATCGGGGCTTGGGCGCAAGGCTCGCCATCGCGCATCATTCGCTGGATTGTGCAGGGCTATATCCAGTTTTTCCGCAACATCCCGCCGCTGATCCAGCTTTTGTTTTTCTACTTCGCGCTAGGCCAATTCACGCCAACGGTCACCGGGCCGGATGGCTGGACCGAGCAGCCGATCATCTCGAACGTAGGCTGGGCCATCATTTCGCTGTCGTTTTTCGCAGGTGCCTTCAATGTCGAGATTTTTCGCTCGGGCATCGAGGCGGTCCCTGATTCAACCTTGGAAGCCGCTGAATCCCTTGGCTTTACCCGGGCGCAGACCTACACGAATGTGACCTTCCCGCTGGCATTGCGCGTGAGCCTGCCGGCGCTGAACAACAACCTGATCAACCTGGTCAAAACCACCACACAGGCAATCGCCATCGCGGTGCCAGAGCTGCTTTACGAGATGGTGTCGATCTGGAACGACTACGCCTCCGCCCAGAACGCAGCGATGACGGTGCTGTTTTTCACCTATATCGCTTTGGTCGGCATCCTGGCCTTTGGCATGAACCGCTGGGAGAAAAAGCTACTGGTGCCCGGTTTCGGAAAGGCGAGCTGATGGCCCATTCGATGAACGCAACCACCGATCTACCGGTTATTCTTGAGCCAAAGTATCGCGGCCCTGACGCGCTTGGCTTTTCGCGCTGGCTCGCGCGGATGCCCATCTGGGCGCTGCCGGCACTGGCCGTGTTCTGCCTGCTTTGGCCCACGGTGCTGCATGCGCAGGCGGTTTATTCGGTCGAAAAGATCATGGGGATCATGGTCAAATGGCTGCCGCTTCTGGTCACCAAGGGCTTTCTGATGAATGTGGTGATCAGCTTTTTCACCATGTTGTTTGGGACCATCGCGGGGCTGTTTCTGGGGCTGGGCCGGGTGTCTGACAACGGCGTCATTCGGGGCTTTTCGTGGCTGATGGTGCAGCTCTTTCGCAACTCGCCCTGGCTGGTGCTTTTGTTCATCGTGATGCTGACCCTGCCGTTCGAGATCCAGATCGGCGGCACCTACATCCCGGTGCCTGACTGGATGAAAGCGGTGTTCGGCCTGTCGCTGCCGGTGATGGCCAACCTGGCCGAGATCGTGCGCGGCGCGATCCAATCAGTGCCGTCGGCACAGTGGGAGGCGGCGCAAAGCCTGGCCTTCACGCGCCGCCAGATCATGTGGCAGATCATCTTGCCGCAATGCTTCAAGCGGATGATCCCGCCTTGGATGAACTGGTACGCAATCATGACCATGGCCACGCCGCTGGTCTCACTTCTGGGTGTCACCGAGCTGGTTACCCTGTCGCGTCAGGCGATGGAGGCCGAGGGCAACAACCCGTCGCTGCTGATGCCCTTCTTCGGCTTCGCCCTGATCATCTTCTTCGCCTATTGCTATCCGATTGCCCGGCTGACGCTGCGGCTTGAGAAAAATTTCGCCGTAAAGGGGTAAGTGCCATGCCAGCTTGGACCGACCAACAGCCCATCGTTTCCATCAAGGACGTCCACAAATCGTTTGGGTCGCTCGGGGTGCTGAAGGGCGTGTCGATGGACATCATGAAGGGTGAGGTGATCTGCATCATTGGACCGTCTGGTTCGGGTAAATCGACGCTGATCCGCTGCGTCAATGCGCTTAACGACATTCAGGCGGGCTCGATCACCATTGAGGGGCAGGAGGTGCATGACGCCAAGCTCGACAAGCTGGAGCTGCGCAAGAAGGTTGGCATGGTGTTCCAGCAATACAACCTGTTCCCGCATAAAACTGCACTTGAAAATGTGATGATGGCCCCGCTCAAAGTGCTGAAGGAACCCAAGGCCGAGGTCGAAAAACGCGCCCGTGCGCTGATCAAAAAGGTCCGGCTGGAAGGCAAAGAAAACAACTACCCCGGCGAGCTGTCGGGCGGGCAACAGCAGCGGGTCGCCATTGCGCGCAGCCTAGCGATGGATCCTGACGTGATGCTCTTTGATGAGGTCACGGCCGCCCTAGACCCCGAAACGGTGAAAGAGGTGCTTTTGACCATCAAGGAACTGGCCGCCGATGGCATGACCTGCATCCTTGTCACCCACGAGATGGGGTTCGCCCGCGAGGTCGCCGACCACATCTATTTCACCGACCGCGGCGTTATCGTCGAACACGGGCCGCCGGACACGTTCTTTGGCAGCGCGTCGGACCCGCGCACCAAGGAATTCCTGGGTCAAATCCTATAGCCAACCCTCCGGAGACACTTATGCGTATTGTCTATGTCAACGGCGTCTATGTGCCGGAAGATCAGGCCCAGATCTCAGTCTTTGATCGTGGTTTCCTGTTTGCCGACGCGGTTTATGAAGTGACAGCCGTGGTTGGCGGCAAACTGGTTGATTTCGACGCCCATATGGCGCGGCTTGATCGATCTATGACTGAATTGGATATGACCAAGCGGTTCGCACACGAGGACCTTTTGGCGATCCACCAGTCACTGATCGAAAAGAACGCTCTGACGGAAGGTTTGGTCTATCTCCAACTGACGCGCGGCGCGGCCGACCGCGATTTCGACTTCTCTGACCTGAAGGTCGCGCCAAGCCTCGTGCTCTTCACGCAGGCCAAATCTTTGGTCGCCAACCCCTTGGCGGAGCGGGGCCAAAAGGTTGTTCTTGCCGAAGACCTCAGGTGGGGTCGCTCGGATATCAAGACGGTGCAATTGCTCTATTCTTCCTTGATGAAAACCCGTGCCAAGAAGGCCGGTGCGGATGATGTCTGGCTTTGCCGGGACGGCCAGATCACCGAAGGGTCTTCCAACAACGCTTATATTGTGACGGAGGATGACGAGATTATCACCCGGGAGCTGAACAATGATATCCTGCACGGCATCACCCGCGAAGCCGTGTTGCGGACGGCAAAACTACACCAGATGAAAGTGATCGAACGGGCATTCTCGGTCGAGGAATTGCTGTGTGCGAAAGAGGCTTTTTCGACATCAGCTTCCGGTTTCGTCAACCCTGTCATCTCGGTCGATGGCGCCCTGATCAGCAACGGAGAACCTGGTCGCATTGCGCACACGCTTCGCCAGGCTTATATCGCCGAAAACCGCGCAACTGCCGTGTGATGCGAATTTGCGAATGGTCTGTCGACTGCTGCTGACACCGCGTTGGCTGCCAATCCTGCTCCAAGTTGAGCAGCGACACCGCACTGACATGTAGGTCCGGTTGCTTTTCGAACACTTGCTTGCGACGTCCATGATTTGGAAAACCAACCGCCGCGATGGGAGCAAGTGCACTCGCTAATCGCAGAGGAATTTCGGTCGAATTGTTAAGGGCCACTCCTTTACTGCTTCGGATAAAGTGACTTTCCGCATATGTTAAAAACCTCATGCTGCGCGCGCATGCGGTATGAAATCAACGCTTCTGCAATGGGCTCAAAACGGACTTTCAACTTCTGCGCCACCAAGTGCCGTTAACCAAGCCTCAACCACTCCATGCCCAATTGGGTGCGTGAGGGTTCGGAGGCGTCAGAGATGTATGATCCCCAGCAGATGCGCGCGCTTAGGGCTGAGGTGGCGCAGGCAGTGAAGGCGCAGGACCCGGTTGCGGCGTTGCAGGAACCTCCCAAATCGGTTGAGGGTGGGGAGGCGCTTATTCATGTGGCCGCCGATTGTGCGGTTTTGTCCGAGGCCGCGCTGACCCGCTATATTGGCACGTTTTTCCAACGCAAAGACCGCGCGCGGTTGGCCAGCGCTGTGGCAGATCAGCGGCTCGGCCATCCGAGCTTGCGCGCGTATTGGGATTTTTCCGCGCGATTTCGTGACAGCGATCCGACCCTGAGACTAGCGGATATGGTAGCGTCCTATCGGACCTGCCCGCCGGGCTCGAGCAGCCGGTTGCGGTTCGTACATTTGCTGTGTGGACAGGCCTTCCGGAACTGTGAATTTGACTTCATTTCGGCCTGGACGGAGGGCGCGACGGATCCGGAACTGACCTCGGTCCCGAACCGCTACTTTTACGGGCTTTTGATCGGGATGATCCGTGACGGGCGCCGGGCGCTCGCGCGTGATCTTCTGGCGCGCCGCGCGCCGCAAATGAGCGCGTTGGATCATTTGTTTTTCACCGTGCCCCGCTGGATGCTGGCCGAGCGCGAGGAAGCGCCGCCAACCACCGACGCACTTGTCGCCGCGCTTCACAAGGCGCTGCCAGGTCGGGGGCCAGAATGGGATTGGTTTTGTACCGCTTACCGCGAAAAGATCAGCCTGGCGGGACAAGATTTTACCAATATTCGGATGGAGCCGGATCGCGCCCAAGCCTTGCGCGACATTATTTTTCAAGCGGTCACGGATGCGCAGCCGCTGTCGTTTCAACGCATGGGGGATGGCGCGGCCTACCGGATGGCCTTGCCTGATTGTGCGCAAGGCGTGTTGGACATGCTCAGGGATGATGACCGGTCGCGAGAAGAAGCTTGGTGGCAGCGGACTGTCGCGACCGAGCGGGGCGATTTCTTTGCCCTAGAGGTTGCACAGGCCTTGCAATGCGCGGATGTGCTGGGGGTCTGCTCGGCACATCGTTTGATCCGGGACGCTGTGCCTGAGGTCGCAATGACCGCAAGCGTGACCGGGCGGGCGCTTTTAGCGCATGTCAACGCGCTTGGGACGCAAGTGCCGCTCGACGACAAGATCGTGACAGAGGACCGGGCGCACACCATTCTATATACACGCGCATTTTTGAAACGGCTCTGCCGCGCGGCGCGCAACGTGGTCGTTGTTGGCGGGCTGTCGCCGTCGCAAATGGGTTTGCGCAAAGCCGATGACGCCACCTACATCCCCCTGCTACCTGAGCAAAACAAAGGGTTGCCAGTGGCGCAGGGCGCCGTTTCCATCGTCGACGATTACGAGGCACTGCAGGCCCGGATCAGCGCGGAGAGCGGACCAGGTACCTTGCTGCTGGTGTCGGGTGGTTACGTCGGTAAGGGCTTGGTGCATTCGGGCAAGATCGCGGGGGCGGTGGCGCTCGACATCGGATCGCGTGCCGACACCTTGGCAGGGCACCACACCCGCAGCCCGGCTGACGCGGTTTAACCCTAAGAGGCAGACCCGCGACAGGCAATATCTTGCATTTGCGTATTTCCTTGCTTGCAATGCGGGCACCGCTTTCGTAAGCACCAAGCCCAGTGCAGGGGCTTAGCTCAGTTGGTAGAGCATCGGTCTCCAAAACCGAGGGTCGTGGGTTCGAGTCCCTCAGCCCCTGCCAGTCATCACGCCGCGCAAACCATTGGATTGGGCGCCGGCGAAGCGCCACGATAGGCCGCCGGTATGAAATGCGTCCCCGACATTCCCTTTGACACCGAAAACGCATTGTCGCTGGACCTGTATTTGCCGAACACGCTGACGGCGCGCGGATGTGTTGTCTACGCGCATGGGGGTGGGTTCCGAAAAGGGTCCCGACACGATGAAGTCGCTCCCCATTTTGCTGCGGCGTTGACGGCGGCCGGGTTCGCGATGGCGTCGGTCAGTTATCGGCTGGCCACGGGTCCTGAGGCGTTTTCCGAGCTCGATCAGTCCTACATCGCGGCCTACGGCAGGCGCACAGGGGCGGTTGGGTTCAGCCTGTCGCCGAAGCTTTACGGTACGGCCTTTATTGCGGCCACCGAGGATATTTCGCGGGCCATCGAGTTTCTGTGGGTGGAAGGCGGCAATTTGGGGATCGCCAGCCGTAAGACGGGCGTTCTTGGTGTCTCAGCGGGCGGCATTGCCGGCGTATCGCTTGCCTATCCACCGAGCCATTGGCGCGAGCGGCTTGTGATGCCTGATGCCGTCGTCGCGATTTCGTCAGCGATTGTTCAGCCTTGGCGCCTTTCAGATCGCGGCGCACCGTGTTTGATGCTGCATGGGCCCGGCGACCGGGTCATTGATATCCGCGATCCTGAATTTGGCGCAGCGCGTGCGACCCAGGTGGGCGCTCCTGTGCACTTGGTAAATACAGGTGTCCGGGGGCATGCGACACAGGTTGATGCGGTGCTTGATGGGGCCGGCTTGGACGGCCAGGGCAGCTTCATGGATATGATATTGACCCATTTTTCTAAGATGCTCGACGAGGTCTAAATCTCTTCACCGCGTTCCATGAGCCGGTCGATCAATTGCCGTTGCAACGGGAGCGAGTCCCCGCCGCCAAAGCTCATCGCGCCACCGGTATAAAGCGAGCCATAAGTCTTGGCCAGGTTCACCGCCTGACCAAGGCCTGAGATGAATTGATCTTTCTCGAGCGGCGACAGCGGATGGATAAACACGCCCCAGAGCCTACCCTGAGCAATAGCGTATCGCGCGTCGAGCGCCGTGTCGAAATTCGCTTGCATGACGCGCAACACTTCATCTGCGGACATATCCTGCGCCGCGCGTATCGGTACCATGGCGCGCATCCGGTCGGCGCGAGCATCGGTGACTATGAGAACAGGAACGTCTTCAATTATTAGCTGAAATTGCGACCCGTTTGTTTGGCTTTCAGGGTCGATCGCGAGGACGATCTTGCCCATCCGGTCGAGGGTCATTGGCGGCTCTGTCTCGGTTGCCTCTTGCGCGAGCGACTGCACCGAAAACAGCGTCGCCACCATCAGGCCGATTAACACGTGTTTCATTTTGGCTCCTATCGTCATGTCGGTTTTAATGAGCCTAGACTGGTCTGCCGATCATCTCCAAGGCACCTTTTGGTGAGCGCCCCTTGCAAAGCCAGTGATTGGGCCGTATCTGACACTCACAGATCAGTCGATGAAAGCGGCAGCCATGACGAACCCTGCACAGTTTATACAACAAACACGCGCCGAGATCGCGAAAGTTGTTTGGCCGACCCGGCGCGAAGTTCTGCTGACCACAGTCATGGTGTTCATCATGGCGACCCTGACGGCGATTTTCTTCAGCTTGGTCGATCTCACAATCCGCACTGGGCTGAACGGCGTCTTCGGCCTGTTCTGATCTCTATCCTTTCAAAATTGACCTAAGTTCAACACGTGTTGGGGCGCGGTAGTAAGGATTGCTTTGCCTTTGGCTCTTAGGGACAGGTGACCGTTCCGAGTGTGAAAGAGACCTGCCCATGACCGCCGCCGCCATCTTCTCAAATGTAGCTGCTGAGCAGGTTCCGGGCGGCGATGTTATCCAGTCTGCCCTTCGGTTCGTCCGCAACCATCTGGACATGGAAGCGGCATATCTTTCCGAATTTATTGGCGATGATCTGGTTTTCCGTGCTGTTGACGCACCCGGTTTCGAAGACCTTGCGTCGCCGGGCAAGTCCCTGCCGCTCAATCAGGTCTATTGCGAACACATATTGGCCGGGCGCTTGCCCGAGATCATCAAAGACACACAAGACATCGCCTTGGCAAAAACGATCCCAATCACAGACGCCGTTGGCATCAGGTCGCATGTAAGCGTGCCAATCAAGCGGCGTGATGGGTCCACCTACGGAATGTTTTGTGTGTTGTCGCGCAGCCCTAAGGCGGACCTGAACACGCGCGACCTAGAGGTCATGCGCGCCTTCGCGGATATTTCCGCTGATCAAGTGAATGAAAAAATCAGCGTCAAAACCGAGCTGGAACAATTGCGCAGCGATTTGGAACGGGTGATCGAAGAGCAGCTTTATTCCATCTTGCTGCAGCCGATCATGAATGTCACGACACGCCATCCGGTTGGCTTTGAGGCACTGACACGCTTCAAGTCGGAACCTTACCGATCCCCAAATCTGTGGTTTGACGACGCAAACCGCGTAAACATGCAGGTTGAACTAGAACTTGCCGTCATCGTCACAGCGCTCAAAATGCTGCCGCATTTGCCTGAGCCTGCCTATATCTCGGTAAACGCGTCGCCAGTCACGGTCGCATCCGGGAAGCTTTTTGATGTTTTGAATACCGCCCCGCTGGATCGGGTTGTGCTGGAGGTAACCGAGCATGCCGAGATCACAGACCCCGTTGCAATGCTCAGCGAAATTTCGAATTTGCGCGCGCACGGCCTGCGTTTGGCAGTCGATGACGCGGGTGCGGGGTATTCGGGCCTGCAGCAGATTGTTCAGCTGAACCCGGATATCATCAAGCTGGATATTTCTCTGACGTCGGGCATCGAAAAAGACATTGTGCGTCGCTTCCTCGCCGAGGCGCTTGTCGGGTTTGCTGAGCAGACCGAGGCAAAAATCGTCGCCGAAGGGATCGAAACGGAGGCGGAGCTTGCGGCTTTGCGCGCGTTGCGGGTGCCATTGGGGCAGGGGTATTTGTTGGGCCGCCCGGCAGATTTGATCACCGCACAATCCTGGTTCCCCGGCGCCAGCTTGAAAAAAGCCTAGCACCGAAATCACCTCGGCGATTGCGCGCGAATTGGCAGCAGATTGGCGCGCAAGCCCTTGATCTCTTATCCCTCTCGCGGTAGGTCAGCCTCCAATCCACGAAGAAAGCGCGCATAGATTCGAGATGCGCGCTGTTTTCGTTTAGGCAAAGCACTGATAACAAAGGCATTTTGGCAATGGCAAAACGGTGGTACTCGGTCTCGGTCCTCTCGAATTTCGAGAAGCGCATCGCTGAGCAGATCCGCCAATCCGTCGAAGAAAACGGGTTGCAGGAAGACTTTGGTGAAGTGCTGGTGCCGACCGAAGAGGTCATTGAGATCCGCCGCAACAAAAAGGTCACTGCCGAGCGCCGGTTCATGCCGGGCTATGTGCTGGTGCACATGGAAATGTCGGATCGCGGCTACCACCTGATCAACTCGATCAACCGCGTCACGGGCTTTCTTGGCCCGCAAGGCAAGCCAATGCCGATGCGCGACGCCGAGGTGCAAGCGATCTTGGGCCGCGTTGAAGAAGGCGCCGAAGCGCCACGCTCGACCATCGTGTTCGATGTGGGCGAGAATGTGAACGTAACCGACGGCCCGTTCGAAGGCTTCTCGGGCATGGTCGAGGAAGTCGACGACGACAATCAGCGCCTGAAGGTGACTGTGTCGATCTTTGGCCGGGCCACCCCGGTCGAGCTGGAATACACGCAGGTAACGAAAACCACCTGACGTGCATCGCGTGGGAGGCGAGGGGCGCGCGCGCTCCGGACCGGACCACTATAACGAAGAACCGGCGGGACGCGTCCTGTACGGGAGTTGAAAAGGAGACGGCCAATGGCCAAGAAGATCGCTGGCACGATGAAGCTGCAGGTTCCTGCAGGTCAAGCCAACCCATCCCCGCCGGTAGGCCCTGCTTTGGGTCAACGCGGGATCAATATCATGGAATTCTGCAAGGCGTTCAACGCCAAGACCGCAGACATGGAACCAGGCGCCCCATGCCCAACCGTGATCACCTACTATCAGGACAAATCGTTCTCGATGGACATCAAAACGCCACCGGCATCGTATTACCTGAAGAAGGCCGCGAAGCTGAAATCCGGCGCGAACAACCCGAGCCGTGAGATTGTAGGTTCGGTCACCTCCAAGCAGGTGCGCGAAATAGCCGAGGCCAAAATGAAAGACCTCAACGCCACCGATATCGAGGGCGCAATGCTGATCATCGCGGGCTCCGCTCGCTCCATGGGCATCGAGGTGAAGTAATGGCGAAGCACGGAAAACGCACAACTGCCGCACGTGAGCAGTTCGCTGGCAAGCGCGACGTTACTGTCGAAGAAGCCGTGGCATTGGTGAAAAACAACGCCAAAGCCAAGTTCGACGAAACTGTCGAGATCGCAATGAACCTTGGTGTCGATCCACGTCACGCTGACCAAATGGTGCGCGGCGTTGTGGCCTTGCCAAACGGCACCGGCAAAACCGTCCGCGTCGCAGTTTTCGCACGCGACGCGAAGGCCGATGAAGCCAAAGCGGCGGGCGCAGACATTGTCGGCGCAGAGGACCTTATGGAAATCGTGCAAGGCGGCAAGATCGAATTTGATCGCTGCATCGCGACACCTGACATGATGCCAATCGTTGGCCGTTTGGGTAAAGTTCTTGGCCCTCGCAATCTGATGCCGAACCCGAAAGTGGGAACGGTGACCATGGATGTCGAAGCTGCGGTCAAAGCAGCCAAGGGCGGCGAAGTTCAGTTCAAAGTTGAAAAAGCGGGCGTTGTGCACGCAGGCGTCGGCAAAGCGTCCTTTGACGAAAGCAAGCTGGTAGAAAACGTACGTGCCTTCGTTGGTGCGGTTGCGAAGAACAAACCAGCAGGCGCGAAGGGCACTTACATGAAGAAGATCGTTGTATCTTCGACCATGGGTCCAAGCGTGACGATCAACGTTGAGAACGCGACTGGCAACTGATACCAGTTGGAATTGAGTTTTTTAGCGGGCCCTTTTGGGCCCGTTTTTTGTGCGATTTTCTGCCATTTACTGAGATTTGCCCAGTTTTGCTGGGAAATGCCTCATTTTCGCCCTACTCCTTTGGATTATCACGCGTTAACAATCTGTTAACGACCAGGGGATGCGAATTGGTCATCGCGCATCTTTTGTACGAGGGGTACAGGGTATGACATACGCGCTATCAACAGCGAGCAATGGGTCCGCGATTAAGTGGGGCGAAGCCACGTTGGGGACGACAAGTGGCAAGGTCTATTGGTCGGCTGATTTCATCGACGACATTGATTTCAACAACGCGCTTTACAGCGAAGCGCAATTCGACACGGCTTTGGAAGACGCTTTTCAGGCATGGGAAGACGTCTCGGGCGTGGATTTTGAAGAGGTCGCCTCCGCCAACGACGCAGACATTACGGTTGGGGCCACGGCTTTGGCCGGCTCTACCGTCGGTCAGGCAAGCTATTCGTTCTTTGTGGGCTCCAACGTCAGCACAATGGTTCTTGCTGAAATCGACTTCGACACAGAGGAGGAATGGTCCCCTCAAGGCGGTGCCGGAACGATCGATTTTTATGCCGTTGCATTGCACGAGATCGGTCACGCCATCGGGCTCGGCCATGTCAACGACACATCTGAGATTATGAACCCGGTTATCTCGTCAGACGAACTTGGCGATGGTGACATTGATGGCGCAGAGGTGCTTTACGGTGCGTCTTCGACCCCGGCGCCCGCGCCATCTACGCCGACAACACCCGCACCTGATCCAGTTCCTACTCCTGATCCCGAGGCGACGCCGGTTCCCGATCCTGATCCTGATCCACCTGCGAACCAGCCGCCCGCGGCCGACGCCGGAGATGGTGGCGGCGGCGGCGGTGGGGCAGGGTTCCTCGCGCTCTTGGGTCTCGGGTTCCTTGCGATGTTTGGCGGCTTCGCCGGCGTCGCGGCGGGCGCTGCTGGCGGGCTTGGTTTGCTCGGTGGCGGAGGCGGCGGGGGCGCTGCTTTGGGCGCGGGATTGCTCCTGGGTAAGGACGACGAAGATGACCCAGACGATGATGCCGATGACCCCTTTGCAGGGCTTCCTTTGGTCGAATTTAGCACCTCAGGCATGGGGTGTCCGGTTTGCGGCGATACAGGCCATACCGGCCCCGAAGATTTCGCCAACCAAAGTGAAGATATCGACTTCGCCTGAGCGGGCGCTTATTCCTCATGAATTTAGGGGTTTTCTTGGCCGAAGGATCGGTTTATGGAACCTTTTGTGTGCCGCACGATTCTTTGTGCGGCATATTTCGTCCTAGATGGTGGGTGACTGAAAGGTCTTAATTTCCTGCCTGAGACGGGAAAGACCCCATTCGTACCGATGTTTCGGGCGATTTTGGCTAAATCCCGATGAGGACCCGAATGCCGGCTTGCCGGCAATACTGAGCCGGGGCCTTAGGGTCCCCAAATTTGGAGTAAAACTGTGGATAGAGCCCAGAAAGAGAAAGTGGTCGAGGAACTCGGCCAGATCTTTGAAAGCTCTGGCGTGGTGGTTGTAAGCCATTACGAAGGTCTCACGGTTGCTGAGATGCAGGACCTGCGCGCGCAAATGCGTGAAGCTGGTGGGTCCGTTCGCGTCGCCAAGAACAGGCTCGCCAAAATCGCTCTGGAAGGTCAGCCATGCGCAAGCATTTCTGAATACCTGACAGGGATGACCGTTCTCGCATATTCCGAGGACCCCGTCGCTGCCGCGAAAGTGGTAAACGACTATGCCAAGGGCAACGACAAGTTGCAGATCCTTGGTGGGGCCATGGGCGAGAACGCTCTGGACGTCGCTGGTGTGAAAGCCGTCGCCGCTATGCCGTCTCGCGAGGAGCTTATTGCCTCCATCGTGGGTTGCATTGGCGCGCCTGCTTCGAACATCGCCGGCGCGATTGGCGCACCTGCTTCGAACGTCGCAAGCATCCTGTCAACCATCGAGGAGCGCGCAGAAGCTGCGTAATCCTTTATGAGGCCTTCGTGGGTTGTAATTCTCGCGTTGGAACACATCTTAATGAAACGGAAACAGTAAAATGGCTGATCTGAAAAAACTTGCTGAAGAGATCGTTGGTCTGACCCTTCTCGAAGCACAAGAACTGAAAACCATCCTCAAGGACGAGTACGGCATCGAGCCCGCAGCTGGCGGCGCAGTGATGATGGCTGGCCCTGCTGGTGGCGACGCTGGCGGCGCTGCTGAGGAGAAAACCGAATTTGACGTGATCCTGGTCGCTGCTGGCGCATCCAAAATCAACGTCATCAAAGAAGTCCGCGCCATCACTGGCCTGGGCCTCAAAGAAGCAAAAGACCTGGTCGAGGCTGGCGGCAAAGCTGTCAAAGAAGGCGTAGACAAGGGCGAAGCAGAAGAGATCAAGGGTAAGCTGGAAGCAGCTGGCGCCGAAGTCGAACTGAAGTGATCCGGGCGCGGCTTTAGCTGCGTACCTTAAAAAAGAGCTGGACCCGAGCAAAATTCGGGTCCGGCTTTCCGCGTCTCAGAGAGGGCCTTCGCGCTTTAAGGCTTTCTCTAAGGAACGGTAAACCACTCGGGAGCGCATTCGTGGGAAGATGCGCAGGTATTGAGTGACCGCCCTTGTCCAAGTGACACGCCGCCCGGCCCCGGGGTGACGCGTCCGAGGAAACTGAAAGGCTGAGACGAGCATGGCTCAAACATACGTTGGTCAGAAACGCATCCGTAAATATTTTGGCAAGATCCGCGAAGTCCTCGCAATGCCAAACCTCATTGAAGTTCAAAAATCATCATATGATCTCTTCCTGAAGTCCGGCGACCAGTTGGAACCGATGGATGGCGAAGGCATCAAGGGCGTATTTCAGTCCGTCTTCCCGATCAAAGACTTTAACGAAACCGCGATTCTTGAGTTCGTGAAATACGAGCTTGAAGAGCCGAAATACGATGTCGAGGAATGTCAGCAACGCGACATGACCTACAGCGCGCCTTTGAAAGTGACGCTGCGCCTGATCGTGTTTGATATCGACGAAGACACCGGCGCCAAATCGGTCAAAGACATCAAAGAGCAAGACGTCTTCATGGGCGACATGCCGTTGATGACGCCAAACGGCACATTCGTGGTAAACGGCACCGAGCGCGTGATTGTAAGCCAAATGCACCGCTCGCCCGGTGTATTCTTCGACCATGACAAAGGCAAAACCCACTCCTCGGGTAAGCTTTTGTTTGCGTGCCGCATCATCCCATACCGTGGCTCCTGGCTGGACTTTGAGTTCGACGCCAAGGACGTGGTCTTTGCCCGGATCGACCGCCGCCGCAAACTGCCAGTGTCGACCCTGCTTTATGCACTGGGTCTGGACCAAGAGCAGATCATGGACGCCTATTACGACACCGTATCTTTCAAGGCTGTTAAGAAAGGTGGCTGGTCCACCAAGTTCTTCCCAGAGCGGATCAAAGGCACCAAGCCCGTCGCCGATATCATCAACGCCAAAACCGGCGAAGTGATTGCGGAAGCTGGAAAGAAAGTCACCCCACGCGCTGTCAAAGCGATGATCGACAGTGGCGACGTTGAAGAGGTGTTGCTGCCTTTCGAAGGCATCGTTGGCCGTTTTGTAGCCCGCGACATCATCAACGAAGAAACCGGTGAGATCTGGGTTGAAGCCGGCGATGAGCTGACTTGGGAGCTGGACAAAAAGGGCGAAGAAGTCATCGGCGGTACGCTGAAGACTTTGGTGGATAACGACGTTAAGGAAATTCCCGTCCTCGACATCGATAACATCAATGTGGGCCCCTACATCCGCAACACCGTCGCTGTAGACAAAAACTTCAGCCGCGACACTGCGCTGATGGACATCTACCGCGTCATGCGCCCGGGCGAGCCGCCCACCGTGGAAGCTGCGTCAGCTTTGTTCGACACGCTCTTCTTCGATAGCGAGCGTTACGACCTGTCCGCCGTTGGCCGTGTGAAAATGAACATGCGTCTTGATTTGGATGCGGAAGACACCGTGCGCACCTTGCGCAAGGAAGACATCGTCTCTTGCATCAAAGCGCTGGTTGATCTGCGTGATGGCCGCGGCGACATTGACGATATTGACCACCTGGGCAACCGTCGTGTGCGCTCCGTTGGCGAGCTGATGGAAAACCAGTATCGCGTCGGCCTGTTGCGCATGGAGCGCGCAATCAAGGAGCGTATGTCCAGCGTCGAGATCGACACTGTTATGCCGCAAGACCTGATCAACGCGAAACCAGCGGCGGCTGCGGTTCGTGAATTCTTCGGCTCCTCGCAGCTGTCGCAGTTCATGGACCAAACCAACCCGCTCTCAGAGGTCACGCATAAGCGTCGTCTCTCTGCGCTTGGGCCAGGTGGTCTGACACGTGAGCGTGCGGGCTTTGAGGTGCGCGACGTGCACCCAACCCATTACGGTCGCATGTGCCCGATTGAAACGCCGGAAGGGCCAAACATTGGTCTGATCAACTCGCTGGCGACATTTGCCCGCGTGAACAAATACGGCTTCATCGAAACACCGTACCGGAAAGTTGTGGACGGCGTTGTCACCGACGAAGTCAGCTACATGTCCGCCACGGAAGAAATGCGTCACACCGTGGCGCAGGCGAACGCGAACCTCGACGACAACATGAAATTCGTCAACGATCTGGTGTCCACGCGCCAGTCTGGCGAATACATGCTGCAATCGAACGCGAATGTTGATCTGATCGACGTATCGCCGAAGCAGTTGGTCTCCGTTGCGGCCTCGCTTATTCCGTTCCTCGAAAATGACGATGCGAACCGGGCCTTGATGGGCTCGAACATGCAACGTCAGGCGGTGCCATTGCTGCAGGCCGATGCGCCTTATGTGGGCACCGGGATTGAGGGCGTTGTTGCGACCGACTCTGGTGCGGCCATTCAGGCCCGCCGTGGTGGGATCATCGACCAAGTGGATGCGCAGCGTATTGTTGTGCGGGTCACTGATGATCTGGAACCCGGCGATCCGGGCGTCGACATCTATTCGCTGCGCAAATTCCAGCGTTCCAACCAGAACACCTGCATCAACCAGCGTCCGCTGGTGAAGGTGGGTGATGTGGTCCGAAAGGAAGAGGTCATCGCAGACGGTCCGTCCACCGATATGGGTGAGCTGGCACTTGGTAAGAACGTGCTCGTCGCGTTTATGCCTTGGAACGGCTACAACTATGAGGACTCGATCCTGATCTCCGAGCGTATTGCGCGTGACGACGTCTTCACCTCGATCCATATCGAGGAATTCGAAGTCGCCGCCCGTGACACGAAGCTTGGCCCAGAGGAAATCACCCGCGACATTCCAAACGTCGGCGAGGAAGCTTTGCGCAACCTCGATGAGGCGGGCATCGTCTATATCGGTGCCGATGTTGAGCCGGGCGATATCTTGGTCGGCAAGATCACACCGAAGGGCGAAAGCCCGATGACGCCGGAAGAAAAGCTTCTGCGCGCCATCTTTGGTGAGAAAGCCTCTGACGTTCGCGACACATCTTTGCGCGTGAAACCCGGTGACTTCGGCACCGTGGTGGAAGTGCGTGTCTTCAACCGCCATGGCGTTGAGAAGGACGAGCGGACCGTTCAGATTGAACGCGAAGAAGTCGAGCGTCTGGCACGTGACCGCGACGATGAGATGGCCATTCTGGACCGCAACATCTACGCGCGTTTGCAAGGCATGATTATCGGCAAAAAGGCTGTGAAAGGCCCGAAAGGCGTCTCGTCGAACTCGGAGATCACGCCAGAGCTTCTGGAAATGCTGTCTCGCGGTCAGTGGTGGCAATTGGCCTTGGCTGAGGAAACCGAAGCCGCAGCCGTCGAAGCTTTGAACAGCCAGTATGAGGCGCAAAAGCGTGCCTTGGAGGCCCGTTTCGAGGATAAGGTCGAGAAAGTCCGTCGCGGCGACGATCTGCCACCGGGCGTGATGAAGATGGTCAAAGTCTTCGTGGCTGTGAAGCGCAAGCTGCAGCCCGGCGACAAAATGGCCGGCCGTCACGGCAACAAAGGGGTTATCTCCAAAGTTGTGCCGATGGAGGACATGCCATTCCTTGAAGACGGGACACCCGTTGATTTCTGTCTGAACCCGCTGGGCGTGCCGTCGCGCATGAACGTTGGGCAAATTCTGGAAACCCACATGGGTTGGGCCGCACGCGGCCTGGGTCTGAAAATCGACGACGCGCTTGATGAATTCAAACGCACCGGCGACAGCCAGCCTGTCCGTGATGCGCTGCAGCACGCTTATGGTGACGAGACGTATAACGACGCGTTCCGCAACATGATCGAAACCGACATGATCGAATCCGCTCAAGCGGTCAGCAAAGGCGTTCCAATCGCGACACCTGTGTTTGACGGCGCGAAAGAGGCTGACGTGAACGAAGCTTTGGCAAAAGCAGGCTTCGACACATCGGGTCAGTCGGTACTGTTCGATGGCCGTACAGGTGAGCAATTCGCCCGCCCCGTCACGGTCGGTGTGAAATACCTGCTGAAACTGCACCACCTTGTGGACGACAAAATCCACGCACGTTCCACCGGGCCTTACAGCCTTGTCACGCAGCAACCTCTGGGCGGTAAAGCTCAGTTCGGCGGCCAGCGATTCGGGGAGATGGAAGTCTGGGCACTGGAAGCCTACGGCGCGGCTTACACCTTGCAAGAGATGCTGACTGTGAAGTCGGACGATGTTGCTGGTCGGACGAAAGTCTACGAGTCGATCGTCAAAGGCGAGGACAATTTCGAGGCCGGTATCCCGGAATCGTTCAACGTGCTTGTGAAAGAAGTCCGGGGCCTCGGCCTCAATATGGAACTCCTGGATGCGGAGGAGGACGGCGACGAACAATACGCCGCCGAATAATGGCGCGGGCCCTTTGGCCCCGCCTCTCCAACGCCCTGATACAAGGAATTCAAGATGAACCAGGAACTGACAACCAACCCGTTTAACCCGGTAACCCCACCGAAGACCTTTGACGAAATCAAAGTCTCGCTGGCCAGCCCGGAGCGGATCCTCTCATGGTCCTACGGCGAGATCAAAAAGCCGGAAACCATCAATTACCGGACGTTCAAGCCTGAGCGTGACGGTCTGTTCTGCGCCCGTATCTTTGGCCCGATCAAAGACTACGAATGCCTCTGCGGCAAATATAAGCGCATGAAATATCGCGGCGTTGTCTGCGAGAAATGCGGCGTCGAAGTTACGCTGCAAAAGGTCCGCCGTGAGCGGATGGGCCATATCGAGCTGGCAGCCCCAGTGGCGCACATCTGGTTCCTCAAGTCGCTTCCATCCCGGATCGGCCTGATGCTGGACATGACCCTGCGTGATCTGGAACGCATTCTCTACTTCGAGAACTACGTTGTGATCGAGCCCGGTCTGACCGACCTGACATACGGCCAGCTGATGTCCGAGGAAGAGTTCCTCGACGCGCAAGACGCTTACGGCATGGACGCCTTCACCGCCAATATCGGCGCTGAAGCGATCCGCGAAATGCTGGCGGCGATCGATCTGGAAGCCGAAGCTGAGCAGCTGCGCGAAGACCTCGCAGAAGCCACTGGTGAGCTGAAACCGAAGAAGATCATCAAACGCCTGAAGCTGGTCGAGAACTTCCTTGAATCCGGTAACCGTCCGGAATGGATGGTTCTGACAGTCGTGCCCGTGATCCCGCCTGAGCTGCGCCCGCTGGTGCCGCTTGATGGTGGCCGCTTCGCGACCTCTGATCTGAACGACCTCTATCGCCGTGTGATCAACCGGAACAACCGTTTGAAGCGTCTGATTGAACTGCGCGCGCCTGACATTATTGTCCGGAACGAGAAGCGGATGCTTCAGGAATCCGTTGATGCGCTGTTTGACAACGGTCGTCGTGGCCGGACCATCACGGGTGCCAACAAGCGCCCGCTGAAGTCGCTGTCCGACATGCTGAAAGGCAAGCAAGGTCGCTTCCGTCAGAACCTTTTGGGTAAGCGCGTCGACTTCTCTGGCCGTTCCGTCATCGTGACGGGGCCAGAGCTGAAGCTGCACCAATGTGGTCTGCCAAAGAAGATGGCGCTGGAGCTATTCAAGCCGTTCATCTACTCCCGTCTGGAGGCCAAAGGTCTCAGCTCGACCGTGAAACAAGCGAAGAAGCTGGTCGAAAAAGAGCGTCCCGAAGTCTGGGATATCCTCGACGAGGTGATCCGCGAACATCCGGTTATGCTGAACCGTGCGCCGACCTTGCACCGTCTTGGCATTCAGGCGTTCGAGCCCGTTCTGATCGAAGGCAAAGCCATCCAGCTGCATCCGCTCGTCTGTTCGGCCTTTAACGCTGACTTTGATGGCGACCAAATGGCGGTCCACGTGCCGCTGTCGCTGGAAGCGCAGCTTGAGGCCCGCGTTCTGATGATGTCCACGAACAACGTGTTGTCGCCTGCAAACGGCGCGCCGATCATCGTGCCGTCGCAAGACATGATCCTTGGCCTCTACTACATCTCGATGGAGCGTGAGGGCATGAAGGGCGAAGGCATGGTCTTCTCCGATGTCGAAGAGGTTGAGCATGCTCTGAACTCTGGCCAAGTGCATCTGCACGCCAAAATTCAGGCCCGCCTGCCGCAGATCGACGACGAGGGCAACGAGGTGCTGACGCGCTTTGACACCACGCCGGGTCGTTTGCGTTTGGGTGCGCTTCTGCCGCTCAACGCGAAAGCGCCGTTCTCTTTGGTGAACCGCCTTCTGCGTAAGAAGGAAGTTCAGCAGGTCATCGACACCGTCTACCGTTATTGCGGTCAGAAAGAGTCGGTTATCTTCTGCGACCAAATCATGTCGATGGGCTTCAAAGAAGCGTTCAAGGCCGGGATTTCCTTCGGCAAAGACGACATGCTGATCCCGGATAGCAAATGGCCAATTGTCGATGCGACACGCGACCAGGTCAAAGAGTTCGAACAACAGTATATGGATGGCTTGATCACCCAGGGTGAGAAGTACAACAAGGTGATCGATGCCTGGTCGAAATGTAACGACCAAGTCACTGACGCCATGATGGGTTCGATCTCTGACAGTGGTCGGGACAAGGACGGGTCTGAGAAAGAGCCAAACTCCGTCTACATGATGGCCCATTCTGGTGCGCGTGGCTCGGTCACGCAGATGAAGCAGCTGGGCGGGATGCGCGGTCTGATGGCAAAGCCGAATGGCGAGATCATCGAGACGCCGATCATCTCGAACTTTAAGGAAGGTCTGACCGTTCTTGAGTACTTCAACTCGACCCACGGTGCCCGTAAGGGTCTGTCGGATACGGCGCTGAAGACTGCGAACTCGGGCTACCTGACGCGTCGTCTGGTCGACGTGGCGCAGGACTGCATCGTGCGTATGCATGATTGCGGCACTGAAAATTTCATCAACGCGACGGCCGCCGTCAATGACGGTGAGGTGGTTGCGTCCATCGGCGAGCGCTTGCTGGGCCGGACGGCTGCTGAGGACATTCTTGTCCCTGGCACGGATGAAGTTCTGGTCGCGCGGGGCGAGCTGATTGACGAGCGGAAAGCGGATGCGATTGACGCAGCTGATATTCCAAACGCCAAAATGCGTTCGCCTCTGACATGTGAGGCCGAGGAAGGCGTCTGCGCCATGTGCTACGGTCGTGACCTTGCACGGGGTACGCTGGTTAACACTGGCGAGGCTGTCGGCATCATCGCCGCACAGTCCATCGGTGAGCCGGGCACACAGTTGACGATGCGAACATTCCACATCGGCGGCGTTGCCCAAGGTGGCCAGCAGTCGTTCCTTGAAGCCTCGCAAGAGGGCAAGGTTGCGTTTGAAAACGCCAACATCCTCGAAAATGCGCAGGGCGAGAACGTCGTCATGGGCCGCAACATGCAGCTGACCATCACCGATGATAACGGTGTGGAACGCGCGCGGCACAAGATCGACTACGGCTCCAAGCTGCACGTCAAGGACAAGGCGAAGGTTTCGCGCGGCGACAAGCTGTTCGAATGGGACCCATACACCCTGCCGATTATCGCTGAAAAAGCCGGTAAGGCTCGGTTTGTCGATCTGGTTTCGGGCATTGCAGTCCGCGACGAGACCGATGATGCGACCGGCATGACCCAGAAAATCGTGGTCGACTGGCGTGCGGCACCCAAAGGCAATGACCTCAAGCCTGAGATCATTCTTGAGGATGCCAATGGCGAACCTGTGCGTCTAAACAACGACAATCCTGCGACATACCCAATGTCTGTGGATGCCGTTCTGTCCATCGAAGACGGCCAGGATGTCAAAGCTGGTGACGTGGTTGCACGTATCCCGCGTGAGGGAGCCAAGACCAAGGACATCACCGGTGGTCTGCCACGTGTGGCCGAGCTGTTTGAAGCCCGCCGTCCGAAGGATCACGCGATCATCGCCGAGATTGATGGTTATGTGCGCTTCGGCAAGGACTACAAAAACAAGCGCCGCATTGCGATTGAAAGCTCCGATGATGCCGATCACAAGGTCGAGTACATGGTGCCCAAGGGCAAGCACATCCCGGTTGCGGAAGGTGATTTTGTCCAGAAGGGCGACTACATCATGGACGGCAACCCGGCGCCGCATGACATCCTGTCCATCATGGGTGTCGAGGCCTTGGCTGACTACATGATCGACGAGGTGCAGGACGTCTACCGCCTGCAGGGTGTGAAGATCAACGACAAGCATATCGAGGTGATCGTTCGCCAAATGCTGCAGAAATGGGAGATCAGCGAAAGTGGTCAAACAACTCTGCTCAAAGGCGAACATGTCGATAAGGCTGAGTTTGATGCTGCCAATGACAAGGCAATCGCGCGTGGGCACGAGCCCGCGAAGGGCGAGCCGATCTTGTTGGGCATCACCAAAGCGTCGTTGCAGACACGCTCGTTCATTTCGGCCGCGTCCTTCCAGGAAACGACCCGCGTGTTGACGGAGGCCTCTACCATGGGCAAACGCGACAAGCTGATCGGTCTGAAAGAGAACGTCATCGTGGGTCGTCTGATCCCAGCCGGTACGGGTGGGGCCACTCAGCAGATGCGCAAAATTGCCACGGATCGCGACAACGTCGTCATCGAGGCGCGCAAAGCCGAAGCCGAGGCAGCGCTTGCGCTTGCCGCACCGGAAGAGACGATGGGCGATGACATGATTGTCGATACGTCTGAGGAAAGCCGCGACATCTAACGCGTCTTCGACAAAAACAAAAAGCCCTGCCGTCGCTGGCGGGGCTTTTTTATTTGGCGCGTAAATTCACGCGTGGTGAAGTGCTAGTGATGGCGTTCGGCGAAAGCCACATAGTGGCCAACGAGGCGTTCAATGTTGTGCAACTCCGCATTGAGATCGCTCAGAAAAGCCTGTTTTTCGTCAGAGTTGAGCGGCTTTGATGAGACGTCAGTGAAATGCGTCTTCTTCAACATGGCCCAGCTTGCGGCGCTCCGCGTCAGCTCATCGGCAATCTGCGCTGTTGGTGCTGGTTGGAGGCCCGCATTGGCCATGCCGCCGCGCAAAGCGGTGAGCGAGTTTTCATAGACCTGAATGGTGTCTTGCAGTTTCTTACCGTCGACGGCGTTGCTGTCGGACGCCCAGAATTGACACGCGTCATGCGCAATCTGTTGCGTCAGGAGGGCCTGCCGCGACGCGATCGTCAGCGCCATCGCATCGGATTGCTTGATCTCAAATGGCTGAACGTAGTGGCCGTAGAAATCCGCAGCGAGGGTCGACGTCATAGCCAAGATCGCTGAGCTATGCGCGTCAATCAGCACCGCATTCTCAGCGTCATCGCGGCCCGAAAGGCGGCTGTAAATGGCGCTTTTCGTGTAACCCCAAGCCTCGGACACGATCTCGATGTCATTTAGCAAGCGCCGATTTTGTTCCGGTCCCGCAATATTCATGTGGGGATTGCCAGACGTCAGCGCGCGTATGATCGCTCCGAATTCTCGCGATGACGCCTTCAGCACGTCGCGATTGTCTTCGACGGCGACACCTGCCGACATAGCGCAAGACGCGGCGGCGACGCGTTGTGTCAGCATTGGCAATTGGTTAGCGAGGCGCAGCCGCTCGGCTGCGTCGGAGTCGATCTTCAACTTTGCAAAGACGATGTCATCTTTTGGCGCAGCCAGGTCTGCCGCCAGTCCGGCGCCGGATCCCAACAGAACGAAAGACAAAGCGCAGCAAATCTGTCGCGTAAACGTCACTTTTTTAATTCCCCCACGGTACACAAATCCCCAATAAACACAGGCCGGGGATGGTTGAGCCTAGGCGCAGCGATGACAAAAGGTCAATTGTGTGGCAGCTGAACAGTCTAATTCTGATGATGAAACGGTTAATAAAGTTATAAATTTCAGAGTGTTATCTGGAACTCGGGGGATGGGCACGCCATAAAAAAGCCAGATTTCGTCGATTTTGGAGGTCTGGCAGGCTTGGTTTTGAGCTTCGCATCGCCATGACACTGCACGAAATCAGCGTTTTTTGGTCTCGTTCGCCGCGACGGCTTCGGAATTGATGTGCGTCTGGAATTTACTGTGCCGCGATCGCCCCCAATGGCGCGCGTTTAAGTAAGTCTTCAAAGACCTGCGCGATGCGCGGATAACAGACCGTGGTATCAAAAGCGGCTTGGGCCCGCTCGCGTGCCTCTGCGCCCATGGCTTGGGCATGGTCGGGGTGGTCGAGCAATGTGTTTACGCTTGCAACGATTTGCTCGACGTCTCCCGGCTCAACCATGAGGGCCGGTTCGGTCGCGCCCAATGCCTCGCGAACGGGCGGGATGTTGGTGACGACCAAGGGGCAGGCGCTTGCCATTGCTTCGACCAGTGACCAAGACAAAACAAACGGGCGCGACAGGTAAGCATGAACTGAGCTGCGCCTCAAAAGGCGCATGTAGTCGCCTTTCGGAATGCGCCCCAGAAAATGGAGGCGTTTGCGATCAAACTTGTGCCGTACAAGCATCGTGCGCCGATGGCCAAGCCCGCGCTTTAGCTTCGATGCGTAGCGCGCCCGGTCCTCGCCCGCGACCACGATATGCAAATCGGGTCGCTGGACCATCAATTGCTCGGCTGCGGCCATGAAGTCATAGAAACCCCGTATCGGCTCCAGTGATCGGGCCGCGAAGGTCAGGATCGGGGCGTCGTCTGGAACGCCTTTGATGGGAAAAGGGGCTTCGTCCTCCGCAAGGGGGCGAAACGTGTCGCACTCAACCCCGTCATGCTGAACGACGATCCGAGGCTGGACAAACTCCGGGGCCTGATCCGCTTGAAATTTGGTTGGGGCAAGCACCAAATCAGATTGTTGAAAGTCGAGCAGGAAGGGCAGGTTGCCCATCAGGTTTTGGGCGAGCGCGTCCCGCGGCGCGTCCTGGATATCGGAGGCAGTGTGATGCGGGGCCGGATCGTTGACCCACCATTCGAGATACTGAACAAGCTTTGCGTCCGGCCAAACAGATTTGGCAAATAGCCCTGAACCCCAAGCGGAGTGCGTCACGATACCGTCTGGTTTGAAGCCGCCTTGATGCAGGGAATCCGCCAGACGCAGAAAGCTTTGTCCATTTCGAACGGCGCGCTCTGTGTTTGTCAGGTAGGGGTGGCGGTTGATCGACATCCGCCCGCCGCGATAGCGCAAGACTTTGAAGTTCTCGATGTCATCCGTTTTGGCGAGCCCGTATTCCTCACGGGCGGTGGCGAATACGACGTTCCACCCGACCCCTGCCAAATACCGCGCAAGCCCGCCGAACTGGGCAGGGAAATACTCATGCACAAAGAGAATTGACGGCATTTCACGCCCAATCAAATCGAGAACGCGCAGAGTTTAGACCTGATCGGCTAACAAAAGGTGACCAGCCGGCAAAGCTTGGATATTTAAGATAATTTTGCAAATCGATCCGGGGCCGGGGCCCTGCTGTTGACAGGCCCGTCGACTCCTTCTAGTAAGCGCGCAATTGATCCGGGTTCGTGCCGGATTGCATTCAATTTTGGACGGTCAAGTTCGGGGCGGCTATCGCTCTTAACCTCTGAAACTCCACCGCTCGGATCCCAGGTAGGGTTACCCGATGCGGGCTTTTGTGTTTGTGCCAGGCCTCCAAAAGTCTTGGCAAGCGCAACATGAGACGAAAGCGCCCTGAGACGGGCGACGGTATAATCGGGGTCCGGCCCCAAATGAAGACGCAAAAAAGGGGAAATCCTTAATGCCAACGATCCAACAGCTGATCCGCAAACCGCGGCAGCCAAAACGCAAGACCTCGAAGTCGCTGCACCTCGAGCAGTGCCCACAAAAACGCGGCGTTTGTACGCGCGTCTATACCACCACCCCGAAAAAGCCGAACTCCGCTATGCGGAAGGTTGCCAAGGTGCGCCTGACAAACGGTTTCGAGGTGATCTCCTACATTCCCGGTGAAAGCCACAACCTGCAAGAGCACTCTGTTGTTCTCATCCGCGGCGGTCGTGTGAAAGACCTTCCGGGTGTCCGTTACCACATCCTGCGTGGTGTGTTGGATACCCAGGGCGTCAAAGACCGTAAGCAACGCCGTTCGAAATACGGCGCGAAGAAGCCGAAGTAAGGAGAGCAGCAGATGTCACGTCGTCACGCCGCCGAGAAGCGCCAAGTCCTGCCCGATGCCAAATTTGGCGATCTGGTTTTGACCAAATTCATGAACAACCTGATGATCGACGGCAAAAAGTCGGTCGCCGAACGTATCGTCTACAACGCCTTTGACCGCGTTGAAGACAAGCTGAAGAAAGCCCCCGTGGAAGTGTTCCACGAAGCGCTTGAGCTGATCAAACCGTCGGTCGAAGTGCGCTCGCGCCGCGTCGGTGGTGCCACGTACCAGGTGCCCGTTGAGGTCCGCCCAGAGCGCCGCGAAGCGCTGGCCATCCGCTGGTTGATCAAAGCCGCTCGCGCGCGCAATGAGAACACGATGGAAGAACGCCTTGCGGGTGAGCTGATGGACGCCGTCAACTCCCGTGGCTCGGCCGTTAAGAAACGTGAAGACACCCATAAAATGGCCGACGCGAACAAAGCGTTCAGCCACTATCGCTGGTAAGAGGACGCAAAGCACATGGCACGCGACTATCCACTCGACCGCTACCGCAACTTCGGTATCATCGCGCATATCGATGCAGGTAAAACCACCTGTTCCGAGCGTATCCTTTTCTACACTGGCAAATCCCACAACATCGGCGAGGTCCATGACGGCGCCGCGACGATGGACTGGATGGAGCAAGAACAAGAGCGTGGCATCACGATCACCTCTGCTGCGACAACCACTTTCTGGGAGCGTACCGAAGACGGCGCAACCGCGGATTCTGAAAAGCACCGGATGAACATCATCGACACGCCGGGCCACGTTGACTTCACTATTGAAGTTGAGCGTTCCTTGGCTGTTCTCGATGGGGCCGTAACCGTTCTTGACGGCAACGCCGGCGTTGAGCCGCAGACAGAAACCGTTTGGCGTCAGGCTGACCGGTATAAAGTTCCACGTATCGTGTTCGTCAACAAAATGGACAAGATCGGCGCGGACTTCTTCAATTGCGTCAACATGATTGAAGACCGCACAGGCGCGACCGCTATTCCGGTTGGCATTCCAATCGGTGCCGAGACTGAGCTGGAAGGCCTGATCGACCTCGTCACCATGGAAGAATGGTTGTGGCAGGGCGAAGACCTTGGCGCCTCCTGGATCAAAGCCCCAATCCGCGACGGCCTGAAGGCGCAAGCCGATGAGTGGCGTGGCAAAATGGTTGAGGCCGCGGTCGAAATGGATGACGACGCGATGGAAGCCTATTTGATGGAAGGCACAGAGCCCGACGTCGAGACCCTGCGCAAACTGCTGCGCAAAGGCTGTCTGGCGCTGAAATTTGTGCCTGTTTTGGGCGGCTCGGCTTTCAAGAACAAAGGTGTTCAACCGCTGCTTAACGCCGTGATCGACTACCTGCCGAGCCCGCTCGACGTGGTTGACTACATGGGCTTTAAGCCGGGCGACGAGGACGAAGTTCGTGACATCGCGCGTCGCGCCGATGACAACATGGCCTTCTCCGGCCTTGCTTTCAAAATCATGAACGACCCCTTCGTTGGCTCGCTGACCTTTACCCGCATATATTCGGGCACTTTGAACAAGGGCGGCTCCATGCTGAACTCGACCAAAGGCAAGAAAGAGCGCGTCGGTCGGATGATGATGATGCACTCCAACAACCGCGAAGAGATCGATGAGGCATTTGCTGGCGACATCATCGCGCTTGCAGGTCTGAAAGACACCACAACTGGGGACACGCTCTGCGACGAGAAGGAACCAGTGGTTCTGGAAACGATGACCTTCCCGGATCCGGTGATCGAGATCGCGGTTGAGCCTAAAACCAAGGCCGACCAAGAGAAAATGAGCCAAGGTCTGGGCCGTCTGGCCGCTGAGGACCCGTCCTTCCGCGTGGAAACTGACCTGGAATCCGGTCAGACCATCATGAAGGGCATGGGCGAATTGCACCTCGACATCTTGGTTGACCGTCTGAAGCGTGAGTTCAAAGTGGAAGCCAACATTGGCGCTCCACAAGTGGCTTACCGTGAGACCATCGGTCACGAGGTGGAGCACACTTACACGCATAAAAAGCAATCTGGCGGCTCCGGTCAGTTCGGCGAAGTGAAAATGATCATTTCCCCGACCGAGCCTGGCGAAGGCTATTCCTTCGAGAGCCGCATCGTTGGTGGCTCCATTCCGAAGGAATACATTCCGGGTGTTGAAAAAGGCATCAACTCTGTCATGGATAGCGGCCCGCTGGCTGGCTTCCCTGTGATCGACTTCAAGGTGGCTTTGATCGACGGTAAGTTCCACGACGTGGACTCTTCTGTTCTGGCATTCGAGATCGCGGCACGTATGTGCATGCGGGAAGGCATGCGCAAAGCGGGTGCGAAACTGCTCGAGCCGATCATGAAGGTCGAGGTGATCACGCCTGACGAATATACCGGTGGTATCATAGGCGATCTGACCTCCCGTCGCGGGCAGGTGCAGGGCCAGGATACACGCGGCAACGCGATTGCAATTGACGCATTCGTGCCGCTGGCCAACATGTTCGGCTACATCAACACGTTGCGGTCGATGTCCTCTGGTCGTGCGAACTTCTCGATGCAGTTCGATCACTACGAGGCTGTGCCTTCGAATATCTCCGACGAGATCCAAGCGAAATTTGCATAACCGGATTGGCGGGGAGACCCCGCCCGCCGCCTGAGACAATAAAGGAGCCACACAATGGCAAAAGAGAAGTTTGAACGTACGAAACCGCACGTAAACATTGGCACGATTGGTCACGTTGACCATGGTAAGACGACGCTGACGGCGGCGATTACGAAGTATTTTGGCGACTTCAAGGCGTATGACCAGATTGATGGC
>JBCCDV010000006.1:0-264065 GCA_039030615.1 Pseudomonadota bacterium
ACGACCCGCGGTTTCGCCGCGCCCGAATTCCGCCAGATCGGCCAATGGATCACCGAGGTCGTCAGCGGGCTGGCCGAAAACGGCGAAGACGGCAACGCCGCCGTTGAAACAAAAATCCGCGCCCAGGTCCAATCAATGTGCGACAAGTTCCCGATCTATGAGGGGGTCTAGACAAGACCAGCGCGGCTAGCAGGCCGCGCTCAAGGCCTTCTTGATAACAGCGACGTAGTGGTCCTCAACGTCTGCCAATGGCACGCGCCCACCGGGTCGGTACCAAGCAAGCACGCCATTGAGAATCGAGATGACAACCAGGGTTGAGAGCTTGCTGTCCGCGACCTCAAACGCACCCGTCTCGGCACCCGCATGGATGATCTTTTCAAGCTCGCGTTCGTAGATCCGACGCATCTCTTCAAGCCTTTTATAATTCGCAGGCGTCAGATTTCGAAGCTCGGTATAGGGGATGAAAATACCCTGTACGCCACCCATATGGTACTGAAAATGCGCTCGCACAAAGGCCTCGATCTGAATTTCAGGCGGGCCGCTAAGGTCGGTCCGTCCAAGCCCTTCCACCGCACCGCGCATCTGCTCAAGCAAAAGCGTGAAGAGCAATGATTGCTTGTTGGGCGTGTACAAGTAAAGCGCGCCTGCTTGTACTCCGACTTCCGCCGCGATCTGACGCATCGACACCCCGGCATAGCCATGTTTCGTAAAAAGCCGCATTGCCGCGTCGCGCACCTTGGGGCCTGTAATGTCTGAATGTGATCCGGTTTTCCGCGCCATAAGCCGCAGCGTATATGAACGAGCGTTCAGTTCAAGCCAGAAGGGTAGGTGCTGGACCCTGATTAAAGCCGTCTATACTCTGACACAATGAACGCGTTTCGATTGAGAAAAAATTTGGCTGCAGTGATTGCGCTTGGCATCTTCGCCGGGTGCACCAACGAGTTGCCCCAAAGCCGCGGTACAATAAGCCAAGCCGCTCAAGACGCCCCCTATCCAGAGCTTGTTCCGCTCGACCAACTGCTCGCGCGTGCCGAGGCGGGATCGAGTGTAGAAGACGACGCTTCACAGTTAGAACGCCGTCTTTCTGCACTGAACGCACGCGCTGCGGCATTGCGCAACCGCAGCGTTTTTGATGGGGCCACTCGGTTCAAACTCATTGAGGCGGGACAGCGCAACGCAGCTAGGCTCTAGCGCGCGTTGCACCTTCCCGCAAACCCGGCTAATTGACCCCAAAACCGCCAGCAGCAATTTGGAGACCAAGATGGCCGACCCGTTACGTTTGGGAATTGCAGGACTTGGGACCGTTGGCGCCGGGGTGGTCAAAATCATCCGCCAAAAGGCAGAACTGCTGTCGGCCCGCGCGGGGCGGGACATTGTGATCAGCGCGGTCTCAGCCCGGTCGCGCAACAAGGATCGCGGCGTAAATCTTGCCAACTTCGCTTGGGAAGAAGACCCCGTGGCGCTCGCCACGCGCGAGGATATCGACGTTTTTGTTGAGCTTGTAGGGGGCGAGGACGGCCCGGCCAAATCCGCCGTGGAAGCCGCTTTGAACGCTGGTAAAGACGTAATAACAGCCAACAAAGCTATGCTCGCCATGCACGGTCAGGCATTGGCCGAGCAAGCAGAGACCGCAGGGCGCATTGTCCGCTTCGAAGCGGCGGTTGCAGGCGGTATTCCCGTGATCAAAACACTGACCGAAGGGCTCGCAGGCAATGATATCAAGCGCGTCATGGGCGTCATGAACGGTTCGTGCAACTACATCCTAACCCGAATGGAAAGCGCCGGGCTGACCTATGAGGAGGTCTTCGCAGAGGCTGACGGCTTGGGCTATCTTGAAGCCGATCCGCAGCTGGATGTTGGCGGCATTGACGCGGCTCACAAGCTTGCCATCTTGAGCAGCATCGCTTTTGGCACGCAGGTCGATTTCGCCGGCATTACGCTTGAGGGCATCGAGAGTGTCACTATCGAAGATATCAAGCACGCCGCCGATATGGGTTTCAAAATCAAGCTCTTAGGATCGGCGCAGAGAACCGCACGCGGGTTAGAACAATCCATGGCGCCGTGCCTAGTGCCCGCGACGTCTCCTTTGGGCCAACTCGATGGGGGCACCAATATGATTGTGCTGGAAGGCGATCATGTCGGCCAAATCGTGCTGCGCGGCGCTGGCGCGGGCGAGGGTCCGACAGCTTCTGCCGTGCTTTCGGACATCGTGGACATCGCTCGCGGCATCAGATTGCCAACTTTCGGTCAACCAGCCGCAAGTCTGGAAAGGGCCAAAAGCGCCAAGTCGGCGACCCCCGCCCCTTACTACCTGCGCCTTTCGCTGGAGGACAAACCGGGTGCACTGGCCAAGGTGGCCACGGCTTTGGGCGATGCAGGCGTTTCGATCGACCGTATGCGCCAATATGATCATGAAGACGCGACCACAGCGCCAGTGCTCATCGTCACGCATACAGTGGCGAGCGACGCTTTGAAAACTGCTCTTGACGCGTTGCCCGCAACCAACGTCATCAACGGCACCCCGGTGGCGCTGCGAATCGAAAAAGTCTAAGCGTCCATGGATTGGCATGCGCATGTCGATATCTACTGCGAGCGCACCGACCCGACCTACTGGGCGGAACCAATCAATGCCGTTTCAAACATGGCGTTTATTTTGGCAGCTTTCTGGGGCGCATATAGTGCGAACCGGCATGGCGTCTGGAACGTTTCTGTCTGGCTTTTGATTGGGCTCGCCTTTTGTATTGGCACCGGATCCTACCTGTTTCATACCCATGCCACGGTTTGGGCAAGCCTCGCTGATGTTCTGCCAATTTGGACTTTCGTGGCGACCTACACGCTCGTGGCTATCGCGCTGATCGGCCGCGCGCAGCCACGCAAAATCGCTATTGGCACTGTCATCGCATTGGCGCTTGGCACAGTGATCTTTCTCGCCATCGATACTGGTCCAAGCGAAGGCGCGACACCAACTCCAAGCCGCTTCAACGGATCCGAGCAATCCTTGCCTGCGGTCATTGCCATGGTGATCTTTTCAACCATCACATTATGGCGGCGTCATCCAATTCGCTATTGGTTCCTGTCGGCAACACTGGTTTTTATGGTCTCGCTTACGTTCCGCACCTTTGATATGGCAGTCTGCGAAGCGATGCCTCACGGTATCCACTATATTTGGCATATTCTGAACGGCCTGATGATCGGCTTGCTGCTTCAAGCGCTGATCCTCAATGTAAAAAGGACCTCTCTCCCATGAGCAAAGTTGAATTTCATGACCGTATGTTGTCGCTGGGCCTTGCCCGGGTGTCTGAAGCCGCAGCGCTGGCTTCTGCAAAACTAATTGGGCGGGGAGACGAAAAAGCCGCTGATCAGGCCGCCGTCAACGCCATGCGCGAGCAGCTCAACCTTCTTGATATCGCAGGCGTGGTCGTCATCGGTGAAGGAGAGCGTGATGAGGCCCCGATGCTCTATATCGGAGAAGAGGTCGGCTCTGGCAAAGGTCCTCAGGTAGATATTGCCCTCGACCCGCTTGAAGGCACGACCTTGACCGCCAAAGATATGCCGAACGCTCTGACGGTAATCGCCATGGGTCCACGTGGCTCAATGCTGCATGCGCCGGACGTTTATATGGACAAACTCGCTGTGGGGCCCGGCTTCCGGGACGGCGTGGTCACCATGGACATGTCGCCGGCGGAACGGGTAAACGCGCTGGCAGCGGCAAAAGGCTGCTCGACATCTGACATAACTGTCTGCGTGCTCGAACGCCCGCGTCATGAGGATATGATCGAGCAGATCCGGTCGACCGACGCCGCCATCCGCTTGATCACCGACGGCGATGTCGCCGGCATTATCCACTGCGCAGAGGCCGCCAAGACCGGCATCGACATGTATATGGGCTCTGGCGGTGCGCCCGAAGGCGTGCTCGCCGCCGCCGCGCTAAAATGCATGGGTGGTCAGATGTTTGGCCGCCTTACGTTCCGAAATGATGACGAGCGGGGCCGTGCAAAAAAGGCTGGGATCACCAATCTCGACCGGGTCTATACCCGAGACGACATGGTGACCGAGGATGTTATTTTTGCCGCTACGGGCGTAACAGACGGCTCGATCCTTGCGGGCATCAAGCGGGAGGTTGGGTATATGACGACTGAGACGATTTTGATGCGTTCCAAAACCGGCTCCGTGCGGCGGATGACCTACCGCAACCCGGTGTGAGCGCGGCGTTCCTGAACGTTGAGACGTCCCTAACAGGACGTCGTTGGGTCGGGGTGGGCCTTGAGCAGGACCGCCTCGCCGAAGCCATGGCGCAGCAAACCGCCCTGCCCCGCCCAGTTTGTCAAACCCTCGCGCGGCTCGGCGTGGATGTTGCCGATGCGGAGCGATACCTCAGCCCGACTTTGAAGGAGCTGTTGCCTGATCCTTCATCTCTGAAAGATATGGACGTCGCCGCGGCGCGCCTCACCAAAGCCGTAGCGGCACGAGAGAAAATTGCGATTTTCGCAGATTATGACGTAGACGGTGCCACTTCGGCAGCGCTTCTAATCAATTGGCTCCGTGATCTGGGGCGGGATGCCACACTCTATATCCCTGATCGGATTGATGAGGGGTACGGGCCCAACGTCCCGGCAATGGAAATGCTCGCTAAGGACCATGACCTGATAATCTGCGTCGATTGCGGGACGCTCAGCCATGACGCGCTTGCGGCTGCAAAAACGGCCGATGTCATCGTGCTCGATCACCACCTTGGCGGTGAAACGCTTCCCGCAGCCCTCGCCGTCGTTAACCCGAACCGGCAAGATGAGACCGGATCGCTCGCGCATCTTTGTGCTGCTGGCGTGGTCTTTCTAACCCTCGTCGCCGCGAACCGGCTTTTGCGTCATGACGGCTCAAAGACGCCCGATCTCATGGGGTTGTTGGACTTGGTCGCCCTTGGCACCGTAGCCGATGTCGCGCCCCTCATTGGCGTCAACCGCGCGCTGGTTGTGCAAGGCCTCAAAGTCATGGCGCAACGCCGCCGCATTGGGCTGACGGCGCTCAGCGATGTCGCGCGAATGGACACCGCGCCTACGTCCTACCATCTGGGCTTCCTATTGGGTCCACGTATCAACGCAGGCGGACGGGTTGGCACCCCCAATCTGGGTGCGCGGCTGTTATCGACGCAGGACCCAGCGGAGGCAGACGCATTGTCGGAAAGACTGGACACCTTAAACACCGAGCGGCGCGAAATAGAGGAACAGGTTCGTATCAAAGCCCTGGAGCAGGCCGAAAAGAGTGGCCTTGATGCACCGCTGGTTTGGGCCGCAGGCGCAGGTTGGCATCCTGGTGTCGTGGGTATCGTCGCCTCTCGGCTCAAAGAGGTCAGCAATCGTCCCGCTGTCGTTATCGGACTCGAAGACGGGCTTGGCAAAGGATCGGCTCGTTCTGTCAGCGGTATCGATCTAGGCGCACAGATACAGAAACTCGCCTTGGAAGGTCTGCTGATTAAAGGCGGAGGGCACAAAATGGCGGCGGGCCTCACCGTCGAGGAAGAAAAACTCGAAGCCGCTATGGCCCGCCTCTCGGAGTTGATGGAACATCAAGGTGCAAGTGCTCTGGGACCTCGTGATCGTCGGTTGGACGGTGTCATGATGGCCAGTGCGGCAACAGTTGAGTTGGTTGAACAACTCGAAAGAGCGGGGCCTTTTGGCGCGGGTGCCGCCGCCCCACGTTTTGCATTCCCCGATCAACAGATCGGCTTTGCCAAAGAGGTCGGCCAAGGCCATCTTAAGCTTAGTTTTTCTGACGGTATGGGCCCACGGATTGACGCTATCAGTTTTGGCGCTGCCGAAAACGGGCTGATGTCCGCGCTGATGCAGCACAAGGGCGCACGCTTTCATCTTGCAGGGCGGGTCGAAATCAACACTTGGCAGGGCCGTCAGTCGGTGCAGCTGCGTCTGGAGGACGCCGCTCCCAGCACGGGTTAAAAATTCGTATTTGTGGCATATTTTGACTTGTCAGCCAGCTACCGCTCGCCTAAATAGCCAATCACTGCTGATGCTCCCTTCGTCTATCGGTTAGGACGCCAGGTTTTCAACCTGGAAAGAGGGGTTCGATTCCCCTAGGGAGTACCAGCAGAAATTCCCAATGAATTCAGATACCCTTCGGACCGACAACTTAGTCTTTGGTCGCATTAGAATTGATCGCATACCGCTAAATCCGCTTGTCTAATTTCCCAGGAACAGTGTCACGCGAGACTTCAGACCGGTCAGAAGCTGCGGCCTCATTCCAGTTGATTTCCGCCAATTTTCGACGCAACGACTCTATAGTGCCAAGGACCAGACTTTTCGCGCGTTCGCGGATATCGTTTAGGCTAACCAACTGCCCTCTCCTGCGCATTTGGGTCGAAAACCGTGGCGCGAGATCTGCCTGCGCGTTTTGATTGGTAAAGCGCACTATCTGCATCTTCCAACATCATTTCTGCATCAGGGCGCTCGTACTGAGTACTTACAGTGAAACCTATACTAGCGGAGACGTTGCAAACGGCATTGTCGACGATCACCGGGCGCTCAAACCCGCAGATCACACGTTCCGAAATTCCCAAAAGCTGTTCAATATCAGTGAGGTTCTCGAATGCGACGATAAACTCATCCCCACCTATTCGTGCAACAAAATCGCTTGACCTCGTCTCTTGCTTTAAGACCGCGGCGGCGGCCTCCAGAACCCGGTCGCCTGCCGCGTGTCCATGCGTGTCATTGACCGCTTTGAAGTAGTCCATATCGATGTTCATGAGTGCAAACGGGATATCATCCGCCACCAATCGGCTGAGTTCCAGATCGAGGGCTCGACGATTTTGAAGCCCGGTTAGTGGGTCGGTATGCGCCTGCATCTCGGCCTGTAACTTGGCCCCTTGAAGTCGCGCATTCAAACGTTTGCTTTCTGCCATCGCGGCGTTGTTGACCTCGATAAGATACAGCATGTCGATAGACGGGTCAGCAGGCGCAAAATCCGCAGCAGACAGATTAAACCGTTGTACCGCGTCAACAATGGAAATGCCCCAGGAAAGGTTGATCAACATGCCTTCGTCAAAGGAGAGCCGCTGCGCTGACCCACGCAACGTCAATGTGTCACCTTTGCGCGATCCGCCAGCCACTTGGACGCGCAGTTTTGAGTGCAAATGCTCATAGAGATCCGAAAACTGCGAAACGCCGAAAGGGCGAATAATCTCGAACCGGTCCATGAAGTTTTCACTGGTGAGATTATCTCCACCCGTAATTTTTTTAAGGGTCGGCCCCACATGTCGAATTTGCCCAGTCGGGGCGACGATCGCATGCATCGGCATCAACTCGTTTAAGCCGGCATAGGGGACCGTGACTGACATTAAGACATTATCCCGGCGCTAAGGTCCAAACCACGATCTTCGCTAAATGAAACTTCGAGAAGTTCGAGATTAATAAACTCAACAACCCCTGCTTCGCTATGTTCACGCGTCATCTCGCTGATAACCAAGGCGCCGTAGTCATCTGCGACAGCCTGTAATATGCCGATCAAGACAGCCCCGTAACCTTCGTACTCGCATTCGAGACGTATCTTAAAAATCCCGTTGCCATGACTGCGTATCGTGATTTGCGGCATTTCCAAATCCGGGATCGCAAGGGTGACCCGGCCGGTCAGCTCATCCAGTGACATTAGAAATTCTTCAAATTCGCGCCCACCAAAACGCAATAACCGGCGCACGCGTTCCATTATCGGATTGGTCACGAGGAAAGTACCGACATCCTCAAGAAGGCTTTGCCTGTCCTTTTTCAAGATCGCGCTGGTACTTTCCAAAACCGCATCTGTAAGCGCATCATCATAAGTCAGCATCGCTTCAAACTCAGTAAAATTGAGCCCAGCAGCGCGGGAAACCTGCTCCCAGACAGGGCGACTATAGGTTTCTTGCACGAATTCTTGAATTGCGACGTTGATCAAGCCAAACATGAGCGTCCCTGCGATCCTCCTGTCGCAGGCATACGCCCAGAACTCTTAATTCTTCGCTAAACGGCGCTTAAAAGTCCGTCTCGACTCCGCCCTCGGATTTACGTTTTTCAACGAAGGCCTGAAGCTCTTCGCGGATGGCGATATCCATTGGCGGGGCCTCGAATTCCTCCACAATACCTTTGTACATCTCATGCGCCCGCTCGGCGGTCCAAACCCCGCCGTCCAAATTCCAAGCCTCAAAATTTGACCAGTCCGAAATCAGCGGACTGTAAAAGGCCGTTTCATAGCGTTCTTGGGTGTGCTGGCAGCCAAAATAATGCCCATCTGGGCCCACTTCTCGGATTGCGTCGACCGCTATATCGTCGGGTGTCGTCGCGAACGTCGCCGGCTCCATATAACGTTGAATCTGCTGCAGGACATCGCAATCCATTATGAATTTTTCGGGACTTGCGATCAGGCCCCCCTCAAGCCATCCGGCAGCGTGGTAAACCACATTAGTGCCCGACTGCACCGCCGCCCAAAGTGAGTTCGATGTCTCCCACATTGCCTGTCCGTCAGGAACATTGGCCGCGCAGACCCCCGAGGACCGGATCGGAAGCCCATAAAACCGCCCCATTTGCCCAGTCATCTGAGTGGCGCGCATATATTCAGGCGTCCCGAACGCAGGCGCGCCGGTCTTCATATCCACGTTCGAGGTGAATGTCCCTATCGCGCAAGGCGCACCGGGGTTGACGACTTGCAGCAAAGCAATGGCAGCGAGCCCTTCAGCCAGACTGAGCGTCACAGCGCCCGACATTGTCACCGGCGCCATGGCCCCGGCCAATGTGAACGGCGTGACGATCACGGGTTGCATACGTCGCGCATGGATCATCGCGCCTTCGAGCATTGGGAAGTCATGCTTCAAAGGCGAGACAGAATTAATGTTTGTGTACATGTACGGCTGACTATCGAACTGCTCTCGGGTCAACCCGCCAGCGATGCGCGTCATCTCCATTACGTCCTCGACGCGGCCCCGCCCTAGCGAGTAGGCGTGCACAACTTTGTCCGTCAGTGTCAGCTTTTCAAACAGGCAATCGAGGTGCCGGACTGAAGCATGGATGTCGATCGGCTCCACCGGGTAACCGCCCGCGAAATGAATGCAGTTGAAAAACTGGGTCAGCTTGATGAAGTCCTTATACCCGGCAAAATCGCCTGAGCGTTTGCCACGTTTAAGATCCCACATGTTCGGCGGAGAGGAAACGTTGCCAAACAACAAGTTTCGCCCCCCGAAGGTGATGGCACGGTCGGGATTGCGCGGCGTAATGGTAAACTCGGACGGCGCGTAGCCGAGCATCTCCATCACGAAATCTTCGTCCATTTTGACATTGGTTCCGTCAACCTTGCACCCAGCCCTTTTGAGGATATCGCAGGCCTCAGGGTTCAGAAATTCGATACCGATTTCCGACAAAATGCGCATACACCCTTTGTGGATTGCCTGTACGCCGTCCCCGTCCAAGGGCTCCGTTGGAGCATCGCGATTGACGGGCGGGCTCCAAGGCATTTGTGTTGGCAGTTTCGAGGTCGTTCGCCGCGCATTGCCCGCGCGCCCGCCACTACGCCCGCGTCTCGGTGTATCTTTTGCCATGAGCCGGCTCTCCCTGGTGCCAATCCTTGCGCCAAAGGTGACACGGCCGCGCGCAAAGATGGCGGCGGTTTCCGACGCAGAAAGTCGTTTTTCTACGATTGATCGGGTTCTAAGCTTGCCCTGGGGCAAAGGTCAGGGACGCGCCGTTGATGCAATGGCGCATTTTACCTTCGACAATTAGCAAGTGGCCCAAGTGGCTGCCGCAGCGACGGCAATGCACTTCAGTTACGGCATTTTGTCCAGCCGCCATCGAACCGTAGTCCGGCGTCGGCCCGTCGATGTTCATCAAAACGGCGTCTGGCTCAGATTGTAAGAAAAACACCCAACCCTTGGATAAGACTGTTTTCCAACGCCCATCGAAAGCCTTCAGCTCGCAGCCTTTGCACTGGTAACTTCCCGGGCGGCTTTCTTCCCAAAGTGGGCTAGATTTCGGGGCCTCGGTGTAGCCTTCTCGCATGATGACGAATTCTTCGTCACTCAGCATGTCGAGCCACTCCGCCTCCGTTCTTGTGATCTCGTAGACATAGGTGCTGTTTTCGCCGGGGGCGACCCGCGCTTTGGCGCCGCTTGCGCAAAGCGCAGCGACTGCGCCGGTCGACGCAAAAAACGCTCTGCGTGTGAGTTTGGCGAACATAGCGACGGCTCCCGTTGAGAGATGGTCTGGGCGAGATAGTATGGTGGCAGGCCGCTATATGCGCCCCGCCAAATATTCAAAGCCCGTAGACTTAGTTGTTCATCGCTTTTTGAGCTTCGGCAGCCATCTCAGCGGCGCTGTCGCCACTGCCGAACAAAACAGCCTTGTCGAGGATCTTTTGGCGGTCGATGGAATCGGCCATATAGAATGTCATGCGCTCTGCAGAGCTCATGTTGCCAAGTGCCAGGCGGACCCGCGCGGCCGTTGTGTCACCCATTGAGGTTTCGCGCACGATTGTTTCAGCTGCAGAGCTGTTGCTCATCGCAAACAATTCCGCCGCCGATGTGTCCGCGAAAGCCGGGCTTGAAATGGCGAGCGCCGCCGCTGCGGTGATAAGGAAAGTCTTCATAGTGTTTTCTCCGAGTGTGCTTTGAGATCTCTGTAAGGATTTCTGCGGTTGAGCGGCGTTTTAGAAATTTCTCCCCCCAAGGCCGTAAACAGTTCCAGACAAACAACAAACTACCGGTTGAGAGGGCTTTCCATAGGGCTGAAAAAACTGCTTTTCATGCCAATTGTACAAATCAAGACACTCTTTGTTGAACTCACTACAGCGTTTCTATTTCGTGATTGGGCTTCGGCCTAAGCCACTGGAATGACAAACTTGATACCAGACCTACTGAATATGTTACGCGTGCAAAGCACGGTGTATATTGGTAAAAATCTTTCCGCCCCCTGGGGCGTGCATATAACTGAGCACCCAACTCTTGCGCGCTTTCACATCGTGGTGGCCGGATCAACCTGGGTTGACGCAAATGATGATCAGGAACCGGTTGAGCTGCACAAAGGTGATGTCGCGATCTTCTTTAACGGTTCGGCTCATTCCTACATGGACGCGCCGGGCCGGTACACGACAACGGCTTCCTTCCCCACCGGTCAGGAGAACTCCTACTTCGAGACATTCGACCGCGACAGTGTCGAGACCCATCTTCTGTGCGGCTATTTCGAGATGTCCCCGTCCACGCCGCCTGCCGTATCAGAAAACCTACCTGACATGCTGATTGGGCGCGCCAACGAGACATCGCAGGACAAAAAGGGCGCGAGAACGGCGCAGATCGCGAGGCTGATTGACCTCATCACAGATGAATTGGTCTCCACGACTGATCAATCGCGGGTTGTCTTGAACCGCATGACCGAAATCCTATGCATGTTCACGCTACGGACGTGGATGACGCAAACAATAGGCCCGCATGATCATCTCTTTGCGATGGCGGATTCAAAAACCAAGGCTGTCTTGGATATGATTCATGAGCATCCGTACAACGATTGGACAGTGGACGCGCTCGCGCAGCTCTACGGGCAATCGCGCACGGCCTTCACTGCCCATTTCAAACGTAAAATCGGCATCAGTCCGATGCAGTACGTACGCAAATGGCGCATCAACAAAGCGTGCGAAATGCTGGAAGAAGACGCTATGTCGATTGACGAGGCAGCCTTCAAGTCCGGCTATGCAGATACCAACGCATTCAACCGTGCCTTCAAGCGTGAAACGGGTTACTCACCCGGGGCTTACAAACGTCTCATACTAAACTGATACAAATGCTGAAATGGGACGGTTAAGCGCCGCTTCGACAAGGGCAGCAGTCTATTCGTATGCTTCAAGCCAACCAGGCAAATGGGTGACGTCTGGCAGCACATGGTCTGCGATGCTGTCCAACTCTTGCGCAGTTGCAAATCCGGAAGCCACGCCGATGCAAACCATGCCCGCCCGACGGCCCGCTTCCATGTCATGAGCACTGTCGCCGACCATTGCGACCTCGGCCGGTTCAATTCCAAGCTGCTTGGCAAAAGCCAAACACATTCCCGGCCCAGGCTTGCCTCCAAACCCGCTGTCGCTTCCCAAAATCGCATCAAACAAATGAGCGACATCCAATGACATCATGTGACGACGCGCAGCTTCAGCGCTATCATTTGTTGCAATTCCAAGCCGCACTTTAGCGCTCAGCGCTTCCAACACTGTGCTGAGCGGCGCGATCGGATGCACCTTAACCTCGCGCGCCATCGCGTTGGAATGGGACAATAAATCATCGAAACTCCACTCAGGTAGTAATGGCAGCAACAGTTCGACGCTGTCCTCCGGAGTGCCCGCAATCACCGGGCTGTCATTGGCAAAACCCATCCTTTCCAGATGAAATCCAACAACGGAAGCGAGACGCGCCAACAACGCGTCGTCACCAACCGCCAAATCCTCCAGAAAAGCGCGCGACCATGCCCCCCAGGTCTTCTCGAAATCCAGAAGTGTCGCGTCCTTGTCGAAAAGAAATGCGCGGATCATATGCCTCCCCCCCAATGCCGTTTTGCGCGACCCTAGTGTCGCAATCCCCCTTGCACAAAACACGATTTCCCTACACATCTGAAATAGTTCTCAGGGCGGGGTGAAATTCCCCACCGGCGGTGACAGCCCGCGAGCGCCCTTTCATTTGAAGGGGGTCTAGCAGATCAGGTGGAATTCCTGAGCCGACGGTTAAAGTCCGGATGAGAGAGAGCGCGCGGCGGACCCTTGTGAAGGGGTGCGCCCGGCTGATCGCCTTGGTGACGTGTTGAAAGTTGCGAAAGGAGATCTGCACGATGACACTCACCCGTTATGCTTTTGTCAAAGCCAATTGGCATGCTGAGATTGTGGAGTTCTCGGAGCTCATTGATCCGTCTCAAATCGACATGTTCGACGTCCCTGGCGCATTTGAAATGCCGCTCCTCGCGCGTGACCTCGCGTCGACCGGGCGCTACCAAGCTGTGGCCTGTGCAGCTTTGGTCGTCGACGGCGGCATCTACCGGCATGATTTCGTCGCCTCTGCCGTGGTCGATGGCTTAATGCGCGCGGGCATGGACAGTGGGGTGCCCGTCTTGTCGGTATCGCTCACACCGCATCATTTTCAGGAAACTGAGCACCATATCGGCATCTACAAAGCACATTTTGTCGAGAAAGGCCGCGAAGCCGCCCGGGCAGCTTTGATGATTGGTCAGACACGCAAAGCACTCAGCACATCCGCCGCTGCCTAGAACCAGCGCCTAGGTCCAATTCGGCAGATCGCCGCCCGGCAAAAGCTGGCGCGCGCGCAACGGATCCATGTAATCAAATCCCGCCTGGTCGCAAAACCCGGTGATCCAGGTGTCATCCATCAACAAAAAATCGAGAACAGAGCCCAAAAAACTCGGGTCCGATGCCTGGATGCGCAAATCGTCCGCGCTGGCACCGGTCGCGCCCATGAAAACGCCAGCCAGATCGTCGGTGGCCAAAATCCAGCTTAGCGCTTTGATCGCAAGGGTTTGGGCAGCATCAGGTGACATTGTCTCTTTATCTTAAAGGTTTCTTTAACCAGACTCACTCATACCTCACCTATCGAATGACGCAAGATTGGAGATCGGCAACACGATGGGGCGACGCATACTGATTATCGACGCGATGCCGACGCGCCGCATTGTGATGAAGGCCAAGCTCGGCGCTGCGCGATATGATGTGCTGATGGCCAGCGACCTGGCGGAAGCCGAACCGATCTTGCAAAAGGGCGCCTGCGATATGGTGCTGCTTGACACGTGGGCAGCAGAGACTGAGGAAGCAACGCGCGAGATGTGCCGCAACCTCAAGATGCGCTCTGAAACCAGTGACATCCCTGTCTTGTTGATGTGCGAAACGGCGTCCCAATTGCGCGTCGTTCAAGCGCTCGAGGCCGGGTTTGACGATATCATTCTGCGCCCCGTCGAAGAACCGGTTCTACTCGCGCAAATTCGTTCAATACTTAGGCGCAAAGCTAACCAGGCAAACAATCCCGATCAGAATTTTCTCGCAGAGTTTCAAACGCAAACCGTTCTTGCGGCGGCACAGTCGCGGATTGCTGTCATCGCAAGCAGCCGACCAAAAGCCCGCGCCCAAGCAGCACTCATGCGTCAAGCGACAGAGCCCGCAGCGCAGACCGACTATATCGCCCATGATTACAGCTCGATTCTTGCGCTCAGCGCAGACGGTTCCGAAATTGATGCCTGCGTGATCATGTCGGACACGTTCCGCGAAAACATGGCCCTCACGCTCCTGACCGATCTGCGCTGCGTGGATCGGCTGCGGTTTGCGGGCGTCGTCGTCGCTATGCGGCGCGATGACCCGACCCTCGTCGCGCGCGCCTACGATCTTGGCGCGGAAAACGTTGTCGCTGATGAGACCGGGCCGGCAGAGTTTGCATGGCGCGCGCAAGCGCTGGCCGTTTGCAAGAAAACCGAAGACTCCGTTCGCCGCAATCTTGAAAATGGGCTCCGTCTGGCGATGACCGACCCATTGACCGGCCTCTTTAACCGTCGTTTCGCGGCAAGGCGGCTCACACAAATCACCGCGGAATACGATGAATTTGCCTTGTTGATGCTCGACATCGACCATTTCAAACGTATCAATGATCGCTTTGGGCACGCGAAAGGAGACAAGGTTTTGATGCAAGTCGCTGAAACGATGCGCGGCAATCTGAGGCAAGACGACTTGATTGCACGCGTTGGCGGCGAGGAGTTCTTAATCGCGCTGCCAGGCACCTCCCGAGATCAAGCATTGGCAACAGCCGAGCGGCTGCGCGAAGCCGTCAACACCACGCCGACGACGGATGAAATCTCCGGCAAGCAGATCCGCGCAACGATCAGTATTGGACTGATCCATTGCGGAAGCGACGAAATGGATGTTGATGCATCGATGGCCCGCGCCGACAGGGCGCTATATGACGCAAAAGCCGCAGGGCGCAATATCGTGCGTGTGTCTCAGGCCGCGTAGGATCTACTGAAAGATCAACCCTCAAACCTCTGATAATTATATATTTTCCAGCTTTTCTGCCGTTGGTAACTCCCGCGACACCAACTTGGCGTGGTCCTTTTCGGGCCAGATCAAAGAGGCTGTTCCAATCGCATATTAAGCATTGCCACTTCTCAGCGCGTCTTAGCGCCCTTTGAACCGTTTAACTCCCTTCTCGAGCCGGTCCGCGAAAGCAGCACGTCGTTCAGGTGACATCTGCTCCAAGCGCTCAATCATGATCGTTGAACCCGCTTCTTGCATTTGTATTTGCAGCGCTCTTTGCTCGGTCAGGATTGCGCGGACGGCGTCACCTTCAAACGGGGTGGCACGCACAACCTCAGCAAGGCTTTGCGCAAAGGCGCGCATCTTTGCCCTATTCTCACGGAACGTGCCACGACGTTGCTCGAAGCTGGCGCGCATCGCGGAACGATCCTCTTTCGAAAATGCGCGCCCATAAGGGCCCACCGCCATTTCGGCGGTTTGATTGCGTTCCTTGCCGCTCTTGGGTGATGCGTAGGAGCCGATAAATGCACCCGCAACCAAAAGGTTAATCGCCAGCGAGGCAACCAACAACCAGCGCAGCCAGTTGCGCCCGGTTGGTTCGGGGTTTGGTGTTTCAGCCATCGGCCTAACCTTCCTCAAAAAACATGTTGTCGCCAGGCAGGAAGCTTGAAGCCGCAAATCCTGGATCCGTTACAATCTCAACGCCACCAGCTAGAAAATCTGGTTGCGCAAAGCCTAAGTAGATGCCCGCCCCCGCCGCCGTCGCCAGACCACCCAGGGCTGGCCATCCGCCAAGCCCCTCAAGCGCACGAGAGAAAAAATTGCGCCTGGGGACGCCGCGTGTTGCAACAGGGCGCGCTTGAAGAGCCGCCGCATCCGCGATGATACGCGCGTTAAGTCGCTCGCTTGAAGGTACGCGGGCGCTTTTGGCCTCTGCAAAGAGCCCGTAAAGGTCTAACCCCGGATTATCATCATGCTTACTCATAGTCCCAACTCTTCCTTGCGACCCGCTAGTGCCGCGGCCAATCCGCGTTTGCCACGCGCCGTGAGGCTTTCGACGGCCTCTACACTTAACTCTAGTATCTCGCCGATCTCAGGATTGGCCAACCCTTCGATGTGGCGGAGGATCACTGCTTGCCGTTGCCGCTCAGGCAAAGTGTGCAAGGCTGCATCCAAGGCAGAAAGTCGTTCCGCCTGTAGCATCTGCGCCTCCGCGCCGGGTCGCTCATCCTCGGGCTCCGCAATCTCATCGAGCCCAACCCCGCGCCGCTTTCGCAACCGGTCCGTGCACAAGTTAGAAGCGACCCTGAAGACCCAAGTGCTTGGCTTTGCTTGTCCCGTTGCCCAGTCAGGTGCTACTTTCCAAAGCCGCAACATTGCTTCTTGCACCACATCTTCGGCCTCGGCCAAATCGCGTAACATCCGGTTGCAAAACGCCAAAAGCCGCGGCGCAAGTCGCGCTGTCAGCTCTGCTGCGGCAGCGGGATCGCCATTTGCATAAAGCACCAAAAGCGCTTCGTCGTCCAAATCTGCCGTTTGATCAAAGGCCATACTCATCCCGGACCAGCACTACCGGGCCCCCCAGGGCCCGGCAATGTTGTGACGCTTATTCGCCGCGTTTTTTGCCGCGTTTGCCGAAACGACCCTTCATTTCGTCAAACTCAGCTTTTGAGATGCCACCACTTCCATCTGCATCGATCTTTTCAAACCGCGCTGCGACCCGGTCGGCGTCGGGCGACATTTCTTCGATGCTCAGTTTGCCATCGGCATTCGCATCGCGGCGTTCAAACATACGATCGAGACGTTTTGCAGCACGCTCACCCGCGTCGACGCTGATTTCTTCTTTGCTCAGGAGACCGTCGCCATCGGTATCGGCCTCTTCAAAGCGGGCCGTGGCGCGTGCAGCCATCTCAGCTTGCGTGACCTCACCATTGCCATCCTGATCAAGCTGCTCAAAGGTTGCGCGCGAACCGCCGCGCCCTTCCCCTTTTGCAAAGCTGGCAACGGGGGCCAATGCCACAACAACGCCAGCGGCCAACAGGATGCTCTTAGCAGGTGTAAAAATCTTGCTCATTTTGTCTTTCCTTGCTTTGGTTTTTTCAGCGCCTCAGCGCGCTGTCACATCCTCAAACGCAGACAAAGGAAAGTTCCGTCGAAAAAACTTGCGGCATCGCGCCGCAAGGCAACCGACTGTGCTGTACAAATGCGGATATTGGCATAAAAGCAGCGTCGAAAGGCAGTTGTCATGGCCAGCACAACCCACTCAATTTCCAGCAATACCGATCAGTCGGTACGCTCTACGAAAGCAGCCATCCTAAGTGGTTGGAAAAAGCGTTGCCCAAATTGCGAGCAAGGCCCTTTGCTGAAGTCATACCTAAAAGTACGCGACGAATGCCCGGTATGCCATCAAGAGCTACACCATCATCGCGCTGATGACGGCCCGGCATATCTGACAATTCTTGTGGTCGGCCACCTTATGGCCCCGCTCCTTCACATGACCTACACGCATTTTGATGAGCCTGATCCACTTATCGTGGCCACCGTTTTCTCGGTCGGGTGCGTCGGTCTTTGCCTTTACCTTTTGCCTCGGATGAAAGGGGCGGTGATCGGTATCCAGTGGGCCAAACGGATGCACGGATTTGGCGACACGTAATTTGGCGCTGGACGCGAAAGCAGCGCGACGACACTCTAGGTTTATGAAAGAAGCCCCAATACGAGACGCCGCAACCGTGATTTTGTTGCGCGACGCCAAATCGCAGCCCAAAGTCTTGATGGGCCAACGCGGCAAAAACGCGGCATTCATGCCAAACAAATACGTGTTTCCGGGCGGCGCCGTTGATGAAGGCGACGCGTCGGTTCCTTTCTCCAACCCTGCGCCCGATACCACGTTGGATCGGTTGGCGCTCAGACCAACCGCCTCGCAAGGCGCAACGCTTGTCGCTGCCGCAATTCGCGAACTTTGGGAGGAAACCGGGTTGATTTTCGGCGCCCCTTTCGAAGCAAGCTCCGACACGTTACCTGAAAGCTGGAACGGCTTTTTTGATACGGGCTTAGCTCCCTCAGCCTTGGGCTTCCACTACATCTTCCGCGCCATCACGCCGCCCGGGCGACCCAGGCGATTTGATGCGCGGTTCTTTTTGGTCGAGGCCGAACAGGCATCCAGCGACCTAGACGATTTTTCACGCGCCGAGGATGAATTGAGCCACCTCCATTGGGTTGACCTTGAGGAGGCCAATGCCCTCGACCTGCCCTTTATCACTGAAGTTGTTTTGGCAGAGGTAGCGGCGCTGGCGCGAACCTGTCTTCCGCCAACTTCAGTGCCGTTTTTTAACAACAGTTCTGACGTTTCCGAGTTCCTTCGCCTAGGCTGAGCTTGGACCTCGGCGGCTCATATTAAAGCGAAACGGTTTCCATAATACCGCCCTATTCTCCGCGTAGTTGGCGAGGTAATGAATGTGAGCATGAGCAGCCAGCGTCCGACAGAGGTTCAAAACGACCCGTCCCGCGCCAAAAGGGCCAGAATGGACCGATGGGTCCTTTTGGGTTTGATGGGCCTTTTCGTCTTTGGGTTTATCGGTCTCGCCGCCACAGTCGGTTGGGAGGAAAGCTGGGCCCAGATCAGAAACCTCACCGGACTTCAGATCGCCGCGCTCTTATTGCTATCGTTGATGAATTATACGTTGCGCGGCCTGCGCTGGCATCTATTTGCCAAGCAAATGGGCCTGCCGCTCAAGCTGAACCAAAACTTGCTGCATTTCATTGGCGGCTTTGCAATGACTGTGACGCCTGGCCGGATCGGGGAACTTGTGCGTTTGCGCTGGATATCCAACCTCTCCGGGCGCCCGTTTGAACGCAGTTTGCCACTGCCCTTTATTGACCGTGTCTTTGACGTAGCGGCCTTGGGGATCGTGTTGGCCGGGGCAACAATCTTATCGCAAACTGGCGTTTCAGGGGCATTGCCGGTTGCCGTGGCAGCAGTGGCGGTGGCTTTGGTCGTCACCCGCCCCGCCCTGATACGGCGGATCGTCACCCTACTGTGGCGGCTCTTTCGTCGCTGGCCGCGCCGTTTTGCCAATCTAAGGCAAGCCGCGCGCGGCATCGATCAGTTCAGCAGCCCGCGCATTGCCCTTCCAGCCTTGCTGCTCGGTGTTATCGGATGGAGCGCCGAAGGCTATGCGCTTCACCTGCTACTGGTTTGGATGGGCGCCGATATCGGGTTTGCGACCGCAACTCTGATTTTCATCTTCTCGACATTGGCAGGCGGATTAACCGGCGCGCCGGGCGGTGTAGGCGGTGCAGAGGCAGCTATGCTCGCACTCTTGGTCGCCCAAGGCGTACCGCTCGAAACTGCCATCCCCGCTATGGCTGTTATCCGTATTACAACGCTTTGGTTTGCCATCCTCATTGGCCTCTGCGCCTTCCCCGTCGCTGAACGCACCTCCCAAAAAGGCTTGAGATCACATGGTCTGGAAAACGCTCACATATAGCGGCTGGGGCCACATGAAAACGGCCACCGGGCCCGTTGCACGGCCAGAACGGCTCTCTGCGCTCACGCGCCTAATGCAAGAGCGCCCAGGTCCAGCAATCGGAAATTGCCGCTCCTATGGTGACGCGTGCCTTGCCAATGACCGCCCTGCAATCAAAACGACGCGCATGGACCGCATCTTGGGGTTTGATGCGCAAACAGGCATTTTGGAGGCGGAAGCGGGCATTTGCATTGGTGAAATCGCACGCCTCTTTGCCCCGCAAGGCTGGCTTCCGGCAGTGATGCCAGGTACCGGCTTCGCGACGGTGGGCGGGTGCATCGCAAATGATGTGCACGGCAAAAACCACCACAGCGTAGGCGCTTTTGGCCAACATGTTGTCGAACTGACACTTCTCCAAGGCGACAAGATCAAAACCATCGGCCCACAGACCAATGCAAAGCTATTCGCCGCAACGGTTGGCGGTTCGGCCAGACCGGCGTGATCGCCTCAACCAAATTGCAGCTATTGGCTTGCAAAGGCGATGTAATGATGGTGACCGAGCGTCGCATTGATGGTTTTGACGCGTTTATTGCAGCGCTTGATAGCTCTGGTTCACCTTATTCCGTCGGCTGGATTGACGCGACCGCGCGCGGCGACGCTTTGGGGCGCGGTATTTTGGAAGAAGGCGAAACGGGCTACGGTTTGGTTCCGCCAAAGAAAGGCAGCAAGACCGTGCCGTTCAACGCGCCGGGCTTCACCTTATCGGCGCCCGTCGTCAAAGCCTTCAACACCGCCTATTTCCGCCGCGTTCCCGAAACCGGGCGCACCAGCGTGAAGCCCATCCAAGACTTCTTCTTCCCGCTTGACCGTATCCATGATTGGAACAGGCTCTATGGGAAAGCGGGTTTCATTCAATTTCAATGCGTTGTCCCACCCAATGCGGTTGAGGCTTTGAAAGAGATATTGAAAGAGATTGCAAAGGCCGGTCTTGCATCACCCTTAGCCGTGCTCAAACGCATGGGGCCCGGGCGCGCAGGGCTGATGAGCTTCCCGATGGAGGGATACACATTGGCGGTTGATTTCAAGAATACAGGGCTCGCCCATAGCTTGATCGGAAGGTTGGAGCGGATGACAGCCAAGGCCGGGGGCCGGGTGTATCTTGCCAAAGATGCCACGCTCTCAGCGGACCTATTGGGGCAGATGTACCCGGATTTAACCGAGTTCGCTGCGGCCGCACAAAAAGCCGACCCCAAAGGTGTTTTGGAAACCGACCTCACCCTCCGCCTGCAAATCAGGAGCGCATCATGAGCGAGAACTGGATCATTTTGGGCGCAACCTCGTCGATGGCAAAGGCTTTTGCACGCGCCGTGGCGGATCAAGGCGACAGGGTCTTTTTGGCGGGTCGCGATATGACGGATTTGGCCGCGACCGCGAGCGATTGCCGTTTTCGCGGCGCAGCTTTGGCAGAGGATCTCCATTTCGACGCGCGCGACAGCGCCGGTTTCAGCGCAATCGTCAACCGCGTTACGCGCGAAGACGGTATAATCAATGTCGCGGTCTTTGTAGGCTCTATGCCGACGCAGGACGCGATTGACGCTGATCCAACCCTCATTCAAGGCGTTGTCGTCGACAGCCATACGGGTCCAGCGACGTTCTTGCAGATGATTGCCCCCGAGATCGAGGCGCGCGGTGGCGGGACGGTCGTGGGCGTGGGGTCCGTTGCGGGCGACCGCGGCCGGATCGGCAACTATGTTTATGGCTCCGCCAAGGCAGGATTTCATACCTATCTCAGCGGGTTACGCAATCGTTTGACGCGTTCCGGCGGGCATGTCGTGACCGTAAAACCGGGTTTTGTTGATACCGCCATGACCTGGGGGATTGAGGGAATGTTCCTTGTTGCCCCACCCGAAAAGGTCGCGCGCGATATCTTACGAGCGGTCGAAAAGAAAACGGATGTCCTCTACACACCCTTTTTCTGGCGTATCATTATGGGCATCACCAAGACGATCCCAGAACGCATTTTCAAGAAGATGAGCGTCTAGAACCCAAAAGCTCCGTGAAACAGCCCAGCAGCGTAAAACATCAGCGTTAACGTAAACACGATGAGCGATAACCCGTGCCTGTCGCGAAGAGCAAAGACGATCGGATCGTAGTCTTGCTTGCCTTTGTACCCCAGCGACACCATGCGCCACAGCCAGCCCGCCATCGGTAGCATCGCAACCCAAAGAAGCCATTGCGATTGGTAGAGCGTCATCGCCTGTTCCGTAAATGTGTACATAAAGAACACCAGAAGCGCTGCGAACATGCCAAGACAGGCCACATTCAGCAGATCTGAGCGATCCGGTTTACCATAACCACGCCCCGGAAGGCGCTCATCCGATGTTGCGAGCGTCAGCTCTGTCAGTCGTTTGACACAGCCTAGCGTCACAAAAACCGGGAAGGTAAAGACCAGCATGTAGATTGAAACATAGATCTCTGCGGCAGCGGCGCCCGCCACGACGCGCAAAGTGTAAAGCGAGGCCAGGGTCGCGATATCGATCCAGCGCATTTGCTTGAGCTTTAGGGAATAGGCGAGAGACGTGGCCATATAAAGCACTATCACGCCAAAAAACGCCCAGTTAAGACTCGCCCCGATACCGAGCGCGAGCACGCCGAGCACAGCGCATGTTTTCATCCCAATGCTGATGGGCACCGCACCGCTCGCAATCGGACGATGTTTCTTTTTGACATGTAGCCGGTCGGCCTCCAGATCGAGCAAGTCGTTGACAATGTAGATGCATGACGCCGCAGCGGAGAACGCGACTATCGCAAGCACGATGGTGAGGAAGGGTATAAGCCCAAACTGATGGGCAGCAAGAAGCGGAAGCAAGAGCATAACGTTTTTAACGTATTGATGTGGGCGCATCCCTCTGAGAAGCCCAGCCCAGCCCCAGCCACCTTCGAGCTGTGTGACATCATGTACCGGCTCCAAGGATTGTTTGGCACCAGCCACATGGCCCACGATGATCGCGTCATCGCCCTTGGGCCAAACCTTGAGATCCGTTTTATCATTGCCGGCATAGTGAAAACCGCCGAGGCCGTATTCCCCGACCAACGCATCGGCCTTGGCTCGCCCGCGCAGGTTGACCCCGTTGCGTGTGGCAAAAACGCGTGGCGAGAGCCCGTGTAGCGCCGCGAGATCATGCACAATACGGTAATCAGAGGCAGAGGCTAAGACGACCTCATGTCCCTGAGATTTAGCCGCATCAGCGAGTGCTTGAACATGAGGGTTAACGGGCATCAGGTCGAGCCTAAGCTCTGCGATCTGCGTTAAGGCGGCCTTTAGACCCGGCTTGTCACCGCGATTTCGCCAAATTGCCTTCAACGTTGACATCGGGTCCAGCCCAAGCCCACGCCACAAACATTCATATAGCAGGTCGGTTTTCAACAGCGTACCATTCACGTCGAGGACCAGCGGCTTTTGCTCGTCCATCAGAGCGCGCCCTGAGTCCGGAAAACGCAGCCGTCGCTGACAAGCTCGGGCGGGGTTAGGCATATAGAACGCGCGACGCTCCAAGCGGCCAAAACGCGCGGTACATAGGCGCGTGTCTCTGCGTAGGGTGGGACGCCCGCATGTTTGCGCACAGCACCCTCTCCGGCATTGTAGCCCGCCAATGCAAGAAGCGGGTCGCCATTAAATTCTTTCATCAACCATTTTAGATAGGCCACGCCGCCTTTGATATTCTGTTTGGGATCAGACGCATCCGTCACGCCAAAGCGCGCGGCCGTCTCTGGAATGAGTTGCATCAAACCCTGCGCGCCTTTCGGACTTTCGGCTGTGACCCGTCCGCCGGACTCTACTGAGATCAAAGCCAACACAAGCGCGGGCGAGACATCACTGTTCAAAGTCTCGATAATAATATCGGTGCCATGGGCTTGTGCAATCTTGCTCAACGTATCGAGCCTTGGTTCCGGTAAAGGGCTTTCCTCAGGCGCGTTTTTGACATGCGCTACTGCTTCAGAAAAGCGCCCCGGCAATGGCGTGCCCATAGACGGGGAAATCGTCTGCCAGAACCACTCAAGCTGCGAGCTGGGCTTTTCGTTTGATTGTGGTGCTTGCTCTTCCGGGAAGGGTTGTGCGGTTTCCGGGTCGATCTGCACCGTAATACGACTGCCGCCGCCGGAAGGTGGTGCAATCTTGCGAAACGTAAAATCGCCACCAAAAGCTGGTTTATGCGATCCCGAATGTGCAGGCAAAGCGATGCTCACCGCCAGCGCTGCTGCGAATACTTTTAGATATGTCGACATGACCCGCCCGATCAGCCTGAGTGATTTGTTATTGAGCAAGACCATATCGTCAAATCTGGAAACAAAACCATTAAAATGGATTCATTGCTTGAATTTAGCTAAACGACCGCACAAACGGGCAACAGTCAAATTAACCATTTTTGCGATTTTTTTGATTTTCTTTTTGTTTATTATCAGATAGTTAAACGGTATTTACCGCTCATTTACGTTTGCTTAGAAATTGCGCCATTCGCGCCCCACTCTTGCCCAGATTGACCGCGATAAAGCTCCCCATACCGCAACGGAGACGCGGTTCCGGACAGAGGCCGGGCCAAGTCTAAACAACCGTTCGGGCGAACCAAACTTAACTGACTTATCCTTGGAGGGATACCAAATGACTAAACTGTTCAAAAACTTCTTCGCAGACGAATCTGGCGCCGTAACTGTTGACTGGGTTGTTCTGACCGCCGCTATCGTTGGCCTCGGCATTGCCGTTATGGCTTCCGTTTCTGATGGCCTGGAAAACCTGTCCGGCGACATTGACACGCAGCTGTCGAGCCAAGGTATCTCCACCACATTCTAAGTGGTGGCACGCCGTTAAGGCGTACCTAAAGAATAGATTAAACCACGCCGTTCGGCGTGGTTTTTTCTTAGGCCGAGCCTTTGGAGAATATTAAGAAACGGTTAATTTCCGTTTTAGTTCGCCAGAGAAATCCAAATGTCCAAATTATGACATAATCGAGATTAAGCTTGGCGCAACGAGGGGTGAAAATTGGTGTGCCTCGTGGAAAAGGCGCACTACTAGTGAGGAAGACATGCTAAGTTTTAATAGTTTTGTACGCGATGAAAGCGGCGCTGTGACCGTTGATTGGGTTATCCTGACAGCTGGCGTGGTGAGCCTTGCGCTTGCTGCTGTTGGCGTAATCACCGACGGCACAGAAAATTACTCGGGCGACATTGAAAACAAGCTTGAGGAAGACCTGATTTCGACTTCCTTTGGCAATGACAACGACGTCTGACGTTCCAAAAATAAGATGCTAACGCCATCCAGTTTGGCGATATCGTCTGAAGCGGACCTGATAGAGGGTATCAGGTCCGTTTTGCATTTTTTTGGGGTATAAATTTGATTGTCTCCGCGGCGTGCAAAATGCCCCAACCTGATCACCATCATATCACCTTTTCGCCTCAATCCCTGCATAGACCGACCATTTAAGAGCGTCCGCGTTGTGTAAGCGGGTGTGGTGTTTATCTGAAAGGGGCACGAAATGAGGTTTTTGTTTGGGCTGGTTCTGATCTGCGGGATCGGTTTGGCCGGTTTTGCGGCCTATCTGGCGAAGAGCCGATTTGATGAATATCAGGCGACTGTTGCAGAGCAGCAAGCCAAACTTGCCAGCAACGTGCCACTCGAGCCGGTCTTCGTGCTCAAACGCCGTATTGCCTATGGCGAGAAACTGAAAAAAGAAGACGTGAAAATCGTCGCATGGCCCGAAAACGCGATCCCAAGGGGTGCTTTCCAAGATGGCAAGGTTCTCTTCCCGGAAGACGGCTCCTTGCGCACTATCCTGCGGATCATTGAAAAAGATGAGGCGCTGCTAGAAGTCAAAGTGACCGAACCTGGCGAAGATGCCGGTGTCTCTTCACGCCTTGCAAAAGGGATGCGCGCCTTCGCGTTGCGCGTCGATGTCTCCTCCGGTGTTTCGGGCTTTCTACGCCCAGGCGACTTGGTCGATGTATATTGGACCGGCAAAGCGCGGGGCCGGAGCGTCACGACCTTGATCCAAACCAACCTGCAACTCTTGGCGGTTGACCAAATCGCTGACGGAGACCGCAATGCGCCGACCATCGCGCGTACAGTGACCGTCATGGCCTCCCCCGAGCGCGTCGCGGCACTTGCGCAAGCGCAATCTACAGGCCGGTTGACCCTATCGCTTGTCGGTGCGGGCGACGATACAGAGCTCGCCGAAATTGAAGTCGGCCAGAACGAATTGCTTGGTATCGAGCAGGAAGTGATCGTCGAGCAAGAAAAAGCGCAGGTTTGTACAGTGCGCACACGAAAAGGCGCAGAGGTGGTCGAGATACCTGTTCAATGCCCCGAATAGGGACGGCACTTAACCTAGTCTGACAAAAAGGCGCGGCACATCATATAGGTGTCGCGCCTTATTTTTTTACCACAATTGGGCATGTGTTGCACCTCCCCCACATAAACAACAGGTGGCAAGCGCCTAATATTGCAATGAAATCCGAAATCGCGCATCGTCGCGGGTAAATGGGCATAAGACCCGTTCAACCCAGTGATCAGAGAGGCAGGATCACATGCACATGAAGCAGTTTTTAAGCGCAGGGCTGATCGGCCTTGCCGTTTCCACATTTATACCGGTGATGAGTTTTGCTCAGACCCTTGAGATTACGAGCGGCGCGACTTCTCGTAACTTAAACGTATCCATCAACCGCGCAGTGGTTGTGGAAAGTGATACCCCCTTCGCCGAACTTTCGGTCGCAAACCCGGGTATCGCGGACATCGCAACACTGTCGGACCGCACAATCTACGTGCTTGGGAAGGCTCCAGGGCGCACTACGATGACCCTGCTTGGCCCTGACGGCAAACTGATCACTAACGTTGAGATCAGGGTCGCCCCCGATATTGCAGAGTTCAAAGAGCGTCTGCAGGAAATCCTTCCAGGCGAAAAGATCGAAGTGCGCACCGCAAATGACGGTATCGTACTGTCCGGCACAGTCTCGAGCGTTCTAAAACTGGATCGCGCGATCGATCTGGCACAACGCTACGCGCCAGACGCCGTTTCCAACTTGATGTCCGTAGGTGGCACCCAGCAGGTTATGCTGAAAGTACGTTTCGCTGAAATGTCGCGTTCGGTCTCAAAAGACCTCTCTGTTAGCCTTGGTTTCTCCGGCGTATCGGGCAACTTCCAAGGTTTGGCGGGGTCAGGATCAGGCGCACCCAACGTAAACAGCACTGCAACCTCACTCGTCACAAACTCGGGTCAGTCTGAAGGTGCTCTCGGAATTGCCTTCGGCAGTGGCAGCCTTCAAGCGGCCGTTCTTATCGAAGCCCTTGAAACAAAAGGTCTTGTTCGCACTCTTGCAGAGCCAAACCTGACCGCTTTGTCAGGACAGCAAGCTGAATTCCTCGCAGGTGGTGAGGTACCGATCCCAATCTCAAGCGATGATGGTATCTCGATTGAGTATCGTCCCTTCGGTGTCGAACTCGCTTTCACGCCGACTGTCGTAGACGGTGATGTGATCAACCTTAACCTTGCAACTTCGGTCTCCAGCCTGGACACGACAAATTCGGTCACTTTGGCCAGCACTTCCGTGCCCTCATTCAACACGCGTAGATCGTCGACCACAGTCGAGCTGCGCGATGGCGAAAGTTTTGCTGTCGCAGGCCTTCTGCAGGATGACTTTACCGATCTTGCGGGCCAAGTTCCTTGGATGGGCGACCTTCCAGTTCTGGGCGCGCTCTTTCGCAGCGCGAACTACAGCCGTCGCCAAACCGAACTGGTGGTGATCGTTACGGCGCATCTCGTCAACCCAGTCCGCGGTGACGCATATGTACTGCCAACCGACCGGGTACGCATCCCAACCGAGCGTGAATTGTTCCTGAACGGGTCGATCGCCCGGGATGTGCGTAATTCTTCCACCCCTACTGGCGAAGTTGCACGGCAGGACTTCTCTGGGTCCTACGGCTACGTTTTGGAGTAAAATCAGATGCTTAAATCAACCAGCACACTTGCCATCCTGACTGCAGCCAGCCTTGGTCTCAGCGCTTGCGGTGGAGATTTCCACCGCGAGGCGGGCGCCCAGGTCGACGAAGGTGCCTTTGGCAACCCAACCATGACCAACTCTTTGATCGCGACAGGTGAGCTTGCCGCTGTCGAAGGATTGAAGCGTCGCTTCGAAGATGAGGTTCCAGCCTCTATCAACTTCGATTTCAACAGCGCGTCGTTGGACGGAGCTTCCCGCGAAGTCCTGATGCGTCAGGCAGCGTGGATCAAGCAATTCCCAGAGGTGCGCTTCAAAGTCTATGGTCACACTGACCTGGTCGGATCGAACGGCTTCAACAAATCGCTCGGCCTCCGTCGTGCACAGGCTGTCGTCAGCTTCCTGAGCACCCAAGGCATTAGCCGCTCCCGTCTGGAAGCTGTTGTGTCCTTCGGTGAAACGCAGCCACTGGTTGTGACTGAGGGGCGCGAGCGCCGCAACCGGCGCACCGTGACAGAAGTGACAGGATTTGTTTCAGGGCATCCATCCCTTCTCGATGGTAAATATGCACGCATCATCTATCGCGAGCATGTAGATTCCGCTGGCCGCGCCGTCTTCGACGAGGTGTCCGCAGGCGTCGCCCAGTAAGGCAAACAAGTAAAACGGCGGTTAACCCCGTCAGAAACCGCGCTCCGCTAGAGCGCGGTTTTTTTTGTGTCAGGAACAGATCAAACGTCTTTTCCTATAAACCCTAGATTTTCGCGATTTTAGCCGCATTCCTGCCCTTATTCCCAATCAAAGATTGTTCCGAGAACGCCGACAATTCCAAGAGATATGGAAAATTCTGCGTAAATTTGGCAATCTGGCGGCCTCGGGAACACCGCGTATTAAAGCGCTCCGAGGTAGCCTCTGATCCCGACTTAAGCGGGTGATTTGGGATAAAAGCATGACGAGTGGTGTTGCAGTACAATCTGAAACCAGCGCGATCACGGCCTGCACAGTCGCGCGCGACGTTCAAAATTTTGATCTTCTGATTGAAGATATGGAAGTGGAACTCGGCGAAAGCTGGGGCGATCTTGGTTTCGAAGATGCCGTCGCTTATCTAGACCAGCCGGATGCAAAAGACCTAGAATTCATTGCCATAGCTGTCGACGATCAGGACGAAGACCGCTTGACCGACATTGGCGAACTGATCGGGCACGCCAAAGAAAAGAAAATCCGCGTCATTTTGATCGCAGACGACCTGTCACCGATCGCCCTGCATCAGCTGTTGAAGCTCGGCGCTGATGATTTTGTTCCCTACCCTCTTCCCGAAGGTGCCCTGCATGATGCAATCGAGCGTGTCCGCACGCCCGAGCCTGAACCCGTTATCATCTATGAGAACGAAAGCGGTGGTGGCGAAAGCGGTGCCTTGCGCAGCTCCAAGCCCGGCGGCAAAGAAGGGGTCATCCTGCCAATCCATGGTCTTGCCGGCGGGGTCGGCAGTACGACATTCGCGGTGAACCTTGCTTGGGAACTGGCGACGGCGGACAAAAAGTTCACGCCAAGCGTCTGTTTGTTGGACCTAGACCTGCAATTCGGATCGGTCTCGACTTATTTGGACCTGCCACGGCGCGACAGCGTCTACGAAATGCTGTCGGACATGGAAAACACCGATGACGAAGCGTTCAAACAAACGCTCGTTCCGTTCAACGACAAAATTCAAGTCATGACCTCGCCGTCCGATATCTTGCCGCTCGATCTAATCGCGCCATCGGATATTGAACGCTTGGTGACACTCGCGCAGCGCAATTTTGATTTTGTTGTCATCGACATGCCGACCTCCCTCGTTCAATGGACCGAGGTCGTTTTAGGTATGGCTCAAGTATATTTCGGAATGGTCGAGCTCGATCTGAGGTCCGCGCAAAACGCACTTCGGATGATCCGCGCCCTCAAGGCCGAAGACCTGCCGCATGAAAAAATTCGTTACGCCTTGAACCGCGCGCCGAAGTTCACTGACATGTCTGGCAAGAGCCGAGCTAAGCGTATGGCAGAGAGCTTAGACATCGATCTCGGGCTGCATCTTCCGGACGGTGGCAAACAGGTTCCACAGTCCTGTGACCATGGCCTGCCATTGGCCGACACCGCTGGCAAGAACCCGTTCCGTAAAGAAATTACCAAGCTGGCTCAGTCACTTATTGAACTCGAGCGCGCGGAAGAGACCGCATAGGGGAAAATTGAATGTTTTCACGTTACAAAAAGTCTGACCCGGCGGCAGCGCCTGCAACGGCAGCGCCGGCAGTCGTCGAAAAAAAGGCTGAGAAAACAGCAGCCGCTCCAAGCCGCCCTGCCCCGCGCACGGCGGCTGAATCGGTCGCAGCTGACAAAGAGCTTAAGCGCCGTCAGAAGCTCGAAGAAATCCGCTCCGAGCTGCACCATCGCCTCCTTGACAACCTCAACCTGGCCGCGCTTGACGACGCGCCGGAAAAAGAACTCAAGGCCGAGATCGCTTCGATCTGCGCCGAAGGTCTCGAAGAAATGGCGATCGTCCTGAACAAGGAAGAACGTCAAACCCTCCATGCTGAACTTTTCGATGAGGTGACAGGGCTCGGTCCACTCGAGCCGCTTTTGAAAGATGACACGGTCAACGATATTCTGGTGAACGGTCCAAATCGCGTCTTTGTTGAACGCGATGGTAAATTGGAGCTGACCTCGACACGCTTCAAAGACGAAAAACACTTGCTGCGGATCATCGACAAGATCGTGTCCGCCGTTGGTCGTCGTGTTGACGAAAGCAACCCTTATGTTGACGCCCGTTTGAAAGACGGCTCGCGTTTTAACGCAATGGTGCCGCCGATCGCGGTGGACGGCTCGCTCGTGTCCATTCGTAAATTTAAGAAAGAAAAGCTTGCGATTGAGGACCTTGTGCGGTTCGGCGCCTTTTCGGAAGAAATGGCCGCCTACCTTCAAGCCGCTGTGGCCTGCCGCCTAAACGTTATCGTCTCTGGCGGTACAGGGTCTGGTAAAACGACCACGCTGAACGCTTTGAGCTCTTTCATCGACAACTCTGAACGCATCCTGACGATTGAGGATACGGCGGAACTTCAACTCCAACAGGTCCATGTCGGACGGATGGAGAGCCGCCCGGCCAACGTCGAAGGCAAAGGCGCGGTATCCCAGCGCGATTGTTTGCGCAACGCACTTCGGATGCGTCCTGACCGCATCATCGTGGGTGAGACCCGCGGCGAGGAAGTCATTGACATGCTTCAAGCCATGAACACGGGCCATGACGGGTCTATGACGACGATCCACGCCAACTCGGCCCGTGACGGTGTTTCCCGTCTTGAAAACATGATTGCGATGGCCGGGATCGAAATGCCGATCAAAGCGGTCCGCGCGCAAATCTCTTCGGCTGTGAACCTGATTGTTCAGGCCTCGCGCCTGCAAGATGGTTCGCGCCGCATGGTTTCCATCACTGAAGTCACCGGCATGGAAGGCGATGTCATATCGATGCAGGAAGTGTTCCGCTACCAGCGCCTCGGCCTCCAGCCAGATGGCAAGATTATCGGACAGTTTACGCCGCTTGGTGTGCGCTCCCACTATTCCGAGCGCTTCAAGCAATGGGGCTATGATTTGCCACCATCGATTTATGAACCAGTTGCCGCGGAGTAATCGCAGATGAACATTTCCTTCGAGCCGCTCCTATACGGCATTATCTTTGTCGCCGTTCTGATGATGATCGAGGGTATCTACCTCGTTGTCTTTGGGAAATCGATTAGCCTAAACAGTAAGGTGAACCGCCGTCTGGACATGATCCAGAAGGGCGGCTCGCGCGAGAAAGTGCTCGAACAGCTCCGCAAGGAGATGGACCAGCATATGAAATCGGGCGGTATTCCGCTCTATTCGATGCTCGCAGACAAAGCGCAGCGCGCAAATATCGCCTTCTCGCCCAAGGCGTTGATCGCGATCATGGTCGTTTTATCGATCTTTATCTTCTTTGTTCTCAGTCGCATGACCGAGGCCTCCGTCCCGATCCGCGCGCTCATTGCGTTGGTGATGGGCGTGGGCGCCGTCTATGTCTGGGTGAACAACAAATGTAAAAAACGCTTGTCGATGTTGGAAGAGCAACTGCCCGACGCGATTGAGCTGATGGTGCGCTCCCTGCGCGTAGGCCATCCGTTTTCTTCAGCCATCAACATCGTCGCCAAGGAGGTCGCGGACCCTTTGGGCACTGAGTTCGGCGTCATCGCTGACGAGGCCGCCTATGGCCGCGATATCACCGAAAGCTTGAAGCACCTCGCTGAACGGATGGACATGCAAGATTTGCGCTTCCTCGCAGTGGCGGTGACCATTCAGCAGACCTCTGGCGGCAACTTGGCTGAGATTTTGCACGGGTTGAGCCAGGTGATCCGCGCCCGTTTCAAGCTGTTTCGTCGCGTGAAAGCGATCACGGCGGAAGCGAAATGGTCCGGCGCATTTCTATCAGTATTCCCGCTGCTCGCGTTGGTCGGCATCAACGTGATGGAGCCCAACTATTATGTCGATGTGAAAGATACTGAGTACTTTATCCCGGCTTGTCTTGCCGTGGGTGTGTTTTTGACCGTGAACGTCATCTTCATGAAGATGATGGTGAACATCAAAGTGTAAGGGGCCACTGATGTTGGAACAATTCAATACGATGCTGACCGATATGCTGGGCCCGCTAGGCCCGGTGATTGCCGTGGGCTTCCTCGGTGTAATCTTGGTGTGTTTGACACTGCCGGTTATGCTGAAAAAACAAAAAGACCCGATGGACCGCCTCAAAAATGAGGTGAGACACGGGGCCGCCACGGGCAAAAATGATGACGCTGCTCTGCGCCGCAAGCAAGGCACCGACAAGCTCGACAAATACGCGAAATTCCTTGAACCCGAAGATCAGAAACAGCTTGAAGGTATGAAGCTGATCCTGCTGCAGGCGGGCTACAAGGGCAAATCCGCGGTGCGAACTTTCCACTTCATGCAATTCGCCCTTGGCATGGTTTTTCTTCTGGCAGGTGTCATCTACGCACTGTTTCTCGCAGGCGACGATATCTCCACACGCAACATGATCCTGTCGATCTTGCTGCCGGGATGTGCGGGCTATTACCTGCCAAAATACTGGATCGAACGCCGCCGCCAAGAACGGATGCAGGAAATTGAATCAGGCTTCCCGGATGCGCTCGATCTGATGTTGGTTTGTGTTGAGGCCGGGCAATCACTTGACCAGGCCATTATACGCGTGGCCGAAGAAATTCGTGCGGGCTACCCCGCACTGGCCGATGAATTTGCGTTGGTTGCACATGAGATGAAGGCCGGTAAAGACCGGATTGTCGTGCTCAAAGATATGGCAGAGCGCGCCGGTGTTCCGGACGTCGCCAGCTTTGTGACGGTGATGATCCAATCGGCAAGCTTCGGTACGTCAATTGCTGAAGCGCTGCGGGTCTATGCCTCGGAAATGCGGGATAAACGCGTCATGCGGGCCGAAGAGAAAGCAAATGTCTTGCCTACCAAGCTCACTCTTGGCACCATGATGTTTACCGTGCCGCCCCTGATGATCATTCTGATTGGGCCATCGGTTTACGATATTTACGTCAACCTGAACGCGGGTGCCTTGTAGAACTTGAAACATGTGGTGGGGAGCGCGCTGATCCTGACAGCTCTCGCAGCATGCGAGCCTAAGCCTCCGGCCCTTGGTCCGGGGGCTGATCCTTTTGCGCCTGGCCTTGTGACACGAGAGGAAAGTGTCGACGGGCTTCTCGTTGGACACCGGTTGATGGCAGCTGGCGAGTATGAACTCGCAATCAAAGCTTATCTGCGCGCCGCGGCAAAAGTTGGCACCAATGCAGATGTATTGTCAGCGCTTGGCTCCGCCAATTTGCAACTTGGACGCATTGGGCAATCTGAAAAACTGCTGCGTCGGGCCGTCAAGGAAGACCAAACTTTTGTGCCCGCTTGGAACAATCTGGGCGTTGTTTTGATGGAGCAAAATAAAGCGGCTGAGGCCGCGCGCGTTTTCCAGACCGCCTTTGCGCTCGATAGTGGCAATTCTGACGAAATTCGGGAAAATTTGCGTCGCGCGCTCGCAAATGTGGAAAACCCGGCCTACACTCGCGAAAAAGAAGAAATAGCCTTCGACCTCGTGCGTCGCGGCAAAGGGCGGTACCTGATCTTATCAACCCCTTAAGCTGTGGCACCTCGTGTTAAGAGGGCACTATTGAGAGCAGCAGAGGACGCCCAAATGCGCCAATTGAAAGCAATTTCGCTGTGCCTGATCGGTACAGCTGCCCTAGCCGCATGCGAAAAAGCCGGTAAGGACGAGGTCACACGTTCAAAGAACGTCAACGTGATCGACGAGAGCAACCTTAACGACATTATGCTTACCTCTGCCGACCCGAATGAGGCTGTCCGTTACTTCCAACGCACATTGGGTGAGAATCCTGATCGGATCGACCTGCAACGTGGCCTCGCACATTCGTTGGTGCGCGCAAAACGTGGCACGGAAGGCGTCGTCGTTTGGGAACGCGTTATTGCGAACAAGAATGCGACACATGCTGATCAGATTGGCTATGCCGACGCCCTGATCCGAAACGGCGATTGGGATCGTGCGGAAGCCGTGCTAGACGAAATCCCCCCTACAATTGAAACGCTTGAGCGTTACAAGCTCGAAGCGGTTATTGCTGACAGCAACAAAGAATGGGAAAAAGCGGATAGCTTCTATGAAACCGCTATTGGTCTCACAACCCGCCCTGGTGGCATCCTGAACAATTGGGGCTACTCCAAACTGACACGCGGCGAATACCGTGAGGCGGAACGGCTCTTTGGTGAGGCGATCACCTATGATCCGTCCCTCTTTACAGCCAAAAACAATATGGTTCTCGCACGTGCGGCGCAGAAAAATTACTCCCTGCCGCTGATACAAGTTACGCAAGTCGAGCGCGCACAGTTGTTGCACACGATGGCTCTTGCTGCGATCAAACAAGGCGACACGCTTACAGGAAAAGATCTTTTAGAACAGGCTATTGAGGCGCATCCGCAGCACTTCGAGGCCGCGGTCCGGTCTTTGAAAAAACTCGACAGCTAAGCGGAAATGCTGCTAAGCGCCAGCCAGGCCTTGTGGTTTCTTCCGTTCGTGCTGCCCATATGTGTTTGGGTGGCATGGTCGGATCTCGCGACAATGAAAATCCCAAACAAAGCGGTGCTCGCCCTGATTGCCGTCTTCGTGGTGATTGGCATGATAGCCTTCCCGTTTTCGGTCTGGCTGTGGCAACTGCCCCATTTTTTCGTCGTTCTGGCGATCGGGTTCTTGCTTACCATTTTAGGAGTCATGGGCGCCGGCGACGCGAAATTCGCTGCCGCTGCTGCCCCATTCGTGCTCTTGCCGGATGCGACAAATATCATAGCGATTTTAGGGATTAGCGCATTGTTTGGCTTTGTCAGCCACCGACTGGCGCGCGCGACGCCGATCCGCAAGCTCGTGCCGCACTGGGAAAGCTGGGAACGCAAAAAAGACTTCCCAATGGGGTACCCTTTGGCGCTGACACTAGTTGCATATCTGGCTCTCGCGGCGAGCGGCTACTGATCCAAGCGATAGAGCCGATAGAGTTCCGTTTCGCGCAACAGCGACAGCTCAACCATCTCGCGGGCGTCGATATCTGCGAGGATCGCCTTGAAAGCCCGCGGCGTAATTGGGCAAGTCGGAACAAGTAAATACTCAGCATTCTGAAAACCCGACAGATCGCCGTAATACCATGGCGAGCCCCCTTTAAGCGGGGCAAAGCCACCAAACATCCAGATGCCACCGAAAGTGTCGGCGGTAAAAATTCGCGCCTCATCGCCCAAACCGAAGCTCCGTAGGTCCGCGGCAACCGTCTGCATCATGCCCAGAAGCCCAAGTTCTTGCACGCAAGAGGGGTAAGTGACGCCTGCAAATTCGACATCAGGCTCCTTGTTAGCAAATTCGTTGAGACTGGTGAATTGTGGGTCTTCAAACGTAATCGTACCTCGCTCCATCACGCGAAACACGCGGGACCGTGGCGTGTAAAAATCATCATGCGGCGCCTGCGCAAAAACCGGCGTAAAGTCGGGCTTGCCCAATAAAGCATGCCGGATCGGGCTTACCGCCATGTTGAGAAAAGACGGCGCAATCAGCAGGGCCGCGCAAAGCGCCAGCACGCGGTATTGCCAAACCTGCCCAGCACAAAGCAAGATTACGGACAAAAGGACCAACCATTTGGGATCATTCCCGTAATTTTGGTAAGTGATGTAGAGAAACCCCGGCGCGAGAACCAATAAAACGAGCCCCAACTCAGGCCGCTCAGAGCGGCGCAACATCACGATCGCTCCAAGCAACACAAGATTGCCAAGCAAATACTGAGGCGAAAGAAGAAGCCCCCCCCAGCTTTCGCCTGCACGTGGCCGGATCCCAGACCCGCTGACTTGCAATAAATCACCGACAAAACCGATCCAAAACGCAGGACCAACAAACAAAACCGGTATCAGCGCGAAAACCGCGACAACCGCGAGCGCCAATCCGAGGCTGCGCCATGCGCCTCGCATGACCATCGCCAAGAGCAATCCGGGCGCCAAAGCGACGGCGAATGTGACCTTTCCCAAAAGGAAAAACGACATAGCAAAACCGATAATTACCCCGTCAGGCCAGCCGGTCGCGCGCTCTTCGGCCGCGAAAACCGCAAGAGGCACGGCTAAAAACGCCAGGCACCAAGCCCATCTATTGTAATGCATCGAAAGAGAGATTTGCCCGGACGCCTCCCCGTGAATGAGCGCAAGCGCCATCAGCAGCACGATCGCGCCAAAACCCAGACGCAGCTCAGGCTCCAGACGGGTTTGCGCGACCCACCAAACGGCGGGCACAAGCAAGGCTGCAAAGAGTATCTGGGACAGCAGGGCCGCGGTTCCAATCCCGAACCCCATTGCAAGAAGTGCAGCAATAGGGACAAACGAAATACCGCCAAGCGGCGTCACAAAATCGATATGTGGCCATTGACCCTCGGCCATGCGCATAGCGATCTCTGTCAAATGCAAAGTATCGCCTTCGTGGCGATTGATGTAGAGGCCACCTTTTGCAAGGGTCATCGCCGCGATTACAGCAACGATTCCATACAGATAGGCAAAAAGCCTACGCCCCGTGATCTGTCCCATATAGCTGCTCGGCATTATCGGTTTCTAAACTCTCTTGAAGCTACCTTAGCGCGGAAAGCCGGTCTGGTTTTTGGCCTATATAAGGCGATTAAAAGGTTAATTTCGCCCAACAAAAGTCGAATTTCCTGCGTAGAGACTCTGTTATGAATATGCATGCTCCCACAGGGGTTATCCCCCCGTCGCCGCCGAAATCGCTTCAGGACACCGGGCTTACCACGGTGATGATGCGCGATATCTTGTTGAAGACCATTTTCCGCAAGAACCTTGAACATGTCTCGGAAATGTCGAAGGCGATTTGCCTGTCGCTGCCGCTGACCCAGCAACTGGTTGAGATCGCGCGCGAACAACGCCTGATCGAAGCCCAGGGTACGCTACATGCCGGGTCCAGCTCGGAGATGGCCTTTCAGCTGTCAGATGCCGGCAAAGCCCGCGCGCTCGATGCGCTCAGTCAATCCGAATACTACGGGCCCCTGCCTGTGCCGCTCGAAAAATACAAAGAGCAGGTCCAAAATCAGTCTGTCAAAAACGTGCAAATCACGCGCGACCGGCTACTGGCAAATATGGGCCACCTGATCTTGCCAGAACATCTACTGGAACATCTCGGCCCAGCGGTCAGCTCCGGTCGCTCTGTATTGCTTTATGGCCCACCAGGTAATGGTAAATCAGCGATTTCAAACGGGATCAGAGACGCTCTCGGCGACGTAATCTACATTCCGCATTGCATCGAATACGCTGGCCAGGTGATCACGCTCTATGATCCTATCGTCCACAACATTGTTGACGAGTCAGAACAGGGCGAGGTTTCGGCGCTGCGTCGCACCGACAACCGCAGCGACAAACGCTATATCCTGTGTGAACGCCCCACTGTTATGACGGGTGGTGAATTGGCACTCGATATGCTCGATCTCAACTACAACCCGGTCTCGCGAACCTACCAAGCCTCTTTGCAGCTCAAGGCCACCGGCGGCGTTTTCATCGTTGATGACCTTGGTCGCCAGGAAGAGCCGCCACAAGCGCTAATCAACCGTTGGATTGTTCCAATGGAAGCGGGCTACGACATCCTCGCGCTCCAATCAGGTGAGAAATTCGAAGTTCCGTTCGATACATTGGTGGTCTTCTCGACCAACTTCCACCCGAACAAACTGTTCGACAGCGCGGCGCTTCGGCGGATTTTCTATAAGATCAAGATCGACGGGCCAACCCAGGAAGAGTTCCTGAAGGTGTTCGCGATGGTGGCCAAGAAGAAGAACATGCCTTTGGATGAGGCGACACTCATTCACATGCTGAAGGTGAAATACCCAACAATTGACAACATCTATGCCAACTACCATGGCAACTTCCTCATCGATCAGATGATCAGCGTCTGCGATTATGAGGGCATCCCAAATCAGATGTCGCCGGACCTGCTCGATCGGGCTTGGGCCAACATGTATGTGAAGGAAGAGGAAATCCTCCACTAGGTCAACTCAGACCATTTGAGAACTGTCAATTGCGCGCCAAGCCACTAGGTTTGGCGCATGACGACACTGCCGCGACGTATCAATGATTGGTTTGACGGGAAGGGATGGCACATCCACCCGCATCAACAGGCCATGCTGGACGCAGCAAACCACCCAGCCACGCTGCTCATTGCGCCAACCGGCGGCGGCAAGACAATGGCGGGTTTTCTTCCAACCCTATCAGACCTTAGCCAAAATCCGGTACCCGGCCTACACACACTCTACGTGTCGCCGCTCAAGGCGCTGGCTGCGGATATAAAACGCAACCTGCGCCGACCGGTCGACGAAATCGGCCTCGATATCCGGATAGAAGACCGGACCGGCGACACGACTTATACCCAAAAACGCAGACAACGCGCGGACCCGCCGCATATTTTGCTGACAACCCCCGAGAGCCTCGCCCTTCTTCTGACCTATGAGGATGCGCCGCGCATGTTTGCAGGTGTTAAACGCATCGTTATCGACGAGATTCACGCCCTGGCCGAAAGCAAACGCGGCGATCAGCTCATGCTCGCGCTCTCCAGATTGCAGAGCCTCGCGCCGGATTTGTGCCGTGTGGGCCTGAGCGCGACAGTCGAAGATCCTGCCGCTATCGCTGAATTTATGGCCTGCCACCCGGCTAAGCCCAAGATTATCGTGGCCGACCCCGGCCCAGACGCCGATATTCAAATGCTCCGCACTGAGGAACCACCGCCTTGGTCCGGTGGCGGCGGGAAATACGCGATCCCGGCTGTTCTGGACCAAATACGCCAACACAACACAACGTTGATCTTTCACAACACTCGCGCGCAGGCAGAGCTATTTTTCCACCATCTTTGGCTCGCCAACGAAGACCAGCTGCCAATCGGCATTCACCACGGCGCATTGGCAAAAGAACAACGCCTCAAAGTCGAGCAAGCGATGGTCGATAACAGTTTGAAGGCAATTGTTTGCACTAGTTCGCTCGATCTGGGAATTGACTGGGGTGACGTGGACTTGGTTATCCAAATTGGCGCGCCCAAAAACGTAAAACGTCTGGTCCAACGTATCGGGCGCGCCAATCACCGATACAATGCACCGTCAAAGGCGCTACTGGTTCCCGCCAATCGCTTTGAAATTGTAGAATGCAAAGCCGCGCTCGACGCGGTGAAAGCCTATGATCTAGATGGCGAACCAAAGGGCCCAGGCCCCCGCGACGTACTGTGCCAACACATTCTTAACACTGCCGCCGCCGGGCCCTTTGATGCAGCGCAGCTTTACGCGGAAATTACGACCGCGGGCCCCTACCGCGCCCTTTCGCCAGACGCGTTTGAAGACTGTCTCGCTTATTGCGCAACGGGTGGTTATGCGTTGCGCACCTATGACCGTTACCAAAGACTGCTAGAGAAAAATGGTAAGTGGCAACTGCGCGACCCGCGCGCGACGGCACAAATTCGCATGAATCTCGGCACTATTATTGACACAGAGACGCTCAAAGTACGCCTTAAATCGAAGCGGGGCCCGGGAAGTGGTGGCGCGCCGCTTGGCGAGATCGAAGAGGGGTTTGCCGCAACCTTAAGCCAAGGCGATACGTTCCTGATCGGCGGGCAAATCGTCCGCTATGAGGGGCTGAACGAAATGACAGTTCAGGTGACCCGTTCCCCGTCAGACAAACCTCGAATTGCAACGTTTATGGGAACGAAGTTCGCGACATCCACGCAATTGAGCACGCGCATTCTACAAATTTTTCAACAAGATAGCTGGCCCGAGCTTCCTGGTCACACCGCCGAATGGTTGCTGCTTCAACGCGAACGATCCCGCCTCCCGGAACCCGGCCGCCTGCTCATTGAAAGCTTCCCTCGCGATGGTCGCGCAAATACCGTCATCTACGGTTTCGCCGGGCGCAACGCCATGCAAACGCTAGGCCTATTGCTGACACAGCGAATGGAGGAACAGGGCCTTGCGCCCTTGGGCTTCGTTGCGACCGACTACGCAACACTGATCTGGGGGCTGGAACCGCTCACCGACCCCGGGCCGCTCTTTGAGTTGGACAATCTGCGCCAGGGTTTGGAGCGCTGGCTTGCCGGAAACGCGGTTATGAAACGTACATTTCGTAACTCCGCGATCATCGGCGGGTTGATCGACAGAATGACCCGTGGCGCACGGAAATCAGGGCGACAAGCGACGTTTTCATCCGATATTCTTTACGACACATTGCGCAAGTATGACCCTGACCACCTTTTGCTCGCCATCACGCGCGAGGAAGCTATGAAAGGTTTGATTGACTTCGGCCGCGTCGAGGAAATGATCACACGGACCCAAGGTCGCATTGATCTGATCTGTCTTGACGGCGTCACTCCACTCGCCGCGCCGCTGTTCTTGGAAGCCGGTCGCGTCCCGATTAAGGGCCTGGCCGAAGAACGGCTCCTCGCGGAGGAGGCCGAACGACTCTTTGACGATGCTGCCCTTCCCGAAACGATAACGAAACCCCGTCGTTGGGCCGTGCCGTTTTGATCTTGGCAAAACCGCAATCGCCACGATAAGAACGTAACATGAACTTTCACGCTTTTGACTTCTGTGGGATCGGCCTGCGCGCATACGGTGCAGGGGCCCTGTTCTGGCCACATGAAGAGACGTTGGTCGTCTCAGACCTGCATCTAGGCAAGTCTGAGCGGATTGCGCGTCGATCTGGCCAGCTTTTGCCGCCCTATGAGACCCGCGAAACACTTTCGCAATTGGAGCATTTGATCACTCATCTCGCCCCCAGCCGCGTCATTTGCCTCGGCGACAATTTCGATGATCTTCAAGCCGAAAAAGAGCTTCCAGAACAAGACCGGCAAACGTTGAACGGGCTTGTGGCGCAACGTGATTGGGTTTGGATCGAAGGAAATCACGACCCCGGCCCTATGTCTCTCGCCGGCGTGCATCTTGCCGAGTTCATTCAAGAGCCGTTGACCTTCCGCCACATTGCCGAGCCAGAACCACATGGCGAAATCTCAGGCCACTATCATCCAAAAACCAGTTTGAGTTTGCGGGGCAGGCACGTCTCCCGTCCCTGTTTCCTGGTGAGCCAGCAGCGCCTGATTATGCCAGCATTTGGCACGTATACCGGTGCGCTTCGTTGCAATGACCCGGCATTTGCTCCGCTTATTGATGAAAGCACCTATGCCATAGTGACGGGCCCGACGCCATGTGCGGTTCCCGTTCATGGGCTCAGATCAAGCCGTGAGTCCCTCGGGCTCCGCTAACCCATTGGCCCGACAACAGGCCGTCAGCGTATTTGCTAACAAACATGCGATGGTCATCGGCCCGACCCCGCCAGGCACCGGCGTGATAGCACCGGCAACGGCCGCACTACTTTCATAGTCAACATCTCCTACGAGGCGCGTCTTGCCCTCACCTTTTTCAGGCGCATCAAGGCGATTTATCCCGACATCAATGACAGTCGCACCCGGTTTTATCCAATCGCCCGGCACCATCTCGGGCCGACCAACCGCAGCGACCACAATATCAGCCCGACGCACGACGTCAGGCAGGTCTTTGGTACGCGAATGTGCAATTGTTACTGTGCAGCTGTCGCCCAATAGCAGTTGGGCCATTGGTTTGCCGACAATGTTCGAACGCCCAATGACGACAGCATCCATCCCAGATAGGGACCCATGGTGATCGCGCAACATCATCAAACAGCCCAAAGGCGTGCAGGGTACCATGGATTTCTGATTTGTTCCCAACAGACCAACGTTGGAAATATGAAATCCGTCCACGTCTTTGGCAGGGTCGATCGCGTTGATCACCAAATCCTCGTTCAGATGCTTTGGTAGTGGCAATTGCACCAAAATGCCGTGGATACTCTCATCGCGATTGAGCGCGTCGATTACCCCAAGCAGGTCTGCTTCTGAGGTATCGGCATCCAACCGGTGCTCAACCGATTTCATGCCGACTTCAACCGTCATCTTTCCTTTTGATCGCACATAAACTTGGCTTGCAGGGTCCTCGCCGACCAAAACCACGGCAAGGCCCGGTGTGATTTCATGTTCTTTCTTGATCATGTCCACATGCTTGGCCACCTGTGCGCGGACGCGCGCGGCAAATTCTTTGCCGTCAATAACTTTCCCTGACATAGCTGTCCCCTTTTGCCGCGCTTGCGACCGTATCATTTTTAATCTGGAGCCGCCTGTCGCGGCAACGCCATCGGGCGGGGGTCGATCCCCGGACCGGTGGCGCCACTTTGTCCCTTAGAACAAACCTTCGATCTGGCCGTCCGAATTGAGGTGAATATTCTCGGCCGACGGTACACGCGGCAGGCCAGGCATAGTCATGATCTCACCGCAGACCACGACAACGAACCCTGCTCCGGCGGACAAACGCACTTCACGCACTGGGACGGAATGCCCAACCGGCGCGCCGCGCAAATTTGGGTCAGTGGAGAAGGAATACTGCGTTTTTGCCATGCAAATTGGCAGATGACCGTAGCCTTGCTCTTCCCAAAGCTTCAGCTGGTCGCGAATTTTCTTATCCGCCAACACCTCATCAGCGCGGTAGATTGACTTTGCAATGCGATTGACTTTCTCAAGCAGGGGCAGTTCGTCGCTATAAAGTGGTGCAAACTGGCTGACATCGCTATCCGCAATTTCGGCGACGCGGGTCGCAAGCGCTTCCGACCCTTTCGAGCCATGCTCCCAATGCTGGCTGACAATCGCCTCGGAGCCTTGCGTCGCAACGTAGTCCTGGACGGCTTTTACTTCGGCATCGGTGTCAGTGACGAAATGGTTGACCGCAACAACAACCGGCACGCCAAAGCTTTTGAGGTTTCCGATGTGGCGACCTAAATTTGCGCAGCCTTCTTGCACAGCCGCAACATTTTCCGAACCAAGGTCTGCTTTTGCGACACCACCATTCATCTTCATGGCACGCACAGTGGCGACCAACACGACGCAATCAGGTGCTAGACCAGCCTTGCGGCACTTGATGTTCATAAATTTTTCAGCGCCCAGATCCGCGCCGAAACCCGCTTCCGTAACAACGTAGTCGGCCAGTTTCAGAGCCGTCGTCGTCGCGATGACCGAGTTACAGCCATGCGCGATATTGGCAAATGGTCCGCCATGCACAAATGCAGGATTGCTTTCCAAAGTCTGTACAAGGTTTGGCTGCATGGCGTCCTTCAACAAAACCGTCATTGCGCCATCAGCCTTGATATCGCGGCAGAAGACAGGTGTGCGATCACGCCGGTAGGCCACAATCATATCGCCGAGACGCGTTTGAAGGTCTTCGAGATCAGTTGCGAGGCAAAGGATCGCCATCACCTCCGACGCCACGGTGATGTCAAAACCACCTTCGCGCGGGAAGCCGTTCGCCACACCACCGAGCGACACATTGATCTGACGCAGCGCGCGGTCGTTCATATCAACGACCCGTTTCCATTGCACCCGACGAATATCGATTTCGCAGGCGTTGCCCCAATAGATATGGTTGTCGATCATTGCCGACAGCAGCGAGTGCGCCGACGTAATTGCATGGAAATCGCCTGTAAAATGAAGGTTCATATCCTCCATCGGTACGATTTGAGCATAGCCGCCGCCAGCCGCGCCGCCCTTCATCCCGAAGTTCGGCCCGAGGGAGGCTTCGCGGATACAAACAGCCGCTTTCTTGCCAATCCGGTTTAGCCCGTCACCAAGTCCAACAGTTGTGGTTGTCTTCCCCTCGCCCGCTGGTGTCGGGTTGATCGCAGTGACAAGGATCAGTTTGCCATCTTTGTTGGGTTTGACCGAGTTAATGAAGTCTTGGCTCACTTTGGCTTTGTCATGACCATAGGGCAGAAGGTGTTCGCTGGGGATATCCAGCTTTGCGCCAATCTCTTGGATCGGCTTCTTTTTTGCTTCGCGAGCGATCTCAATATCTGTTTTGTAACCCATCGGTCTTCCCTCGTTGGCGCGCAGTGGCTGTTGGTTTTGCAAACGCTATACCGCTGCATGCAAACGAGGCTCAGCGCATTTCCGACATTTCGCATGTGGGAATCGGCCCGGGCCGGGTTCAGGATTTCTTATAAGAAACGGAAAGGACACAGAGGCGTATCAACACCACGCACGCAAAAACTACCCCTCGCGCGCCCAAGCGCGCTGACCCGGGATATGCAAGATAACGGTATCACCCACCGACAACATACCTTCGCGCTCGACCCATGCCGTCACGCCGCGGCGATCCTGTGCGGCGGCCTTGAACAGGCGCCCATGCCCCGGTGCGTCCTCATCGATAATAGGGGCTGGAAGATGACAGGGCTGATTTTCCATATCTATCGTCAACGTCGTACCGGATTGCGTTTGCAGCCGCGACGATGGTGGCACATGAGTAAAATCGGGGATGCCCTCAACAACCATATTGGCGCCGCACCAGGCCGGGTTGAAATCTGCGACGCCGATTTCTGCGGCCACTGCCGCCATCTCTTCTACAGATACGATACAGAGCTGCCGGACATTTCGAATTTCGGTACCTTTGGGATATTGCGTCACAACGCGCGAGCATGAAGGGCGGTTAACGCCACCATGCGCATCCCCTGGAACCCCGCCAAAATTGACGTCGACCTGTTCGGCCGAGGCCGTGCGGAGCGTTGCGTCACGATCAGCAAGATGACCAAGCCAGACTATTTTCCCGCTAATCCCAGAATTGATAAGTGCCGGCATCGCGCCCTCCATGAATCTGAACGTAAAATGCCAGTTGGGGCACGGATGTCCAATCACTGATTTTGATAAGCGCGGTCAAAAAATGACAACCCCGGCTCGTTGGCCGGGGTTTTGATATTTAAGTTGACGGCTCGGGTTCCATACCCGGGTCGCTCTTGGGAGGTTTGGGCTTTTTGGTTTTCGGTATCGCAGCCAAAGAAGCCTTGCCCCCAGCGTCCGGAGCATCTTGATCATCATCGTCTTCGTGATCTATCGGAAGACCGTTAATCACTTTGGTGATCTCGTCGCCGGTAAGCGTCTCGTACTCCAACAGACCCTGGGCCAGCCTTTCAAACTCTTCGTTGTGATCATTAAGAATTTTTACTGCCGTGGCATAACCATCATCAATTATAGCTTTCACTTCATCTTCGATCAGTTGCTTCGTCGCGGCTGAAACAGAAAATCCGCCCGCGCCGCCGCCACCTTGATAGCCATCGGCGGCCTCTTGGTAGTCAACATTGCCGACTTTGTCCGACATCCCCCAGCGCATTACCATGGAGCGCGCCATTTGACTGGCCTGCTGAATGTCGCCAACTGGCCCAGAAGAAACGGAATCTTCGCCATACTTCATTATCTCGGCTGCTTTGCCCGCCATCATCATAGCGATGCGCTGCTTAGCTTCGTCCTTGAATAGCTGAAGCCGATCCATTTCAGGAAGCGATACAACCATACCTAATGCGCCACCACGCGGAATAATTGTTGCTTTGTAAACCGGGTCACACTTTTCGAGGTTCAGACCAACAATCGCGTGACCAGCCTCATGATACGCGGTCTTCTCTTTCTGATCCTGCGTCATAACCATTGAACGACGCTCGACTCCCATCAGGACTTTGTCCTTGGCCATCTCGAAGTCTTCCATCGTCACAACGCGGCGCCCTATGCGCGCTGCGGACAGTGCGGCCTCATTCACGAGATTTGCCAACTCCGCGCCTGAAAATCCGGGCGCACCTCGCGCGATAATGCGCAGGTCAACATCGGGTCCAAGCGGCGTTTTGCGTGCGTGCACGCGCAAAATTTTCTCTCGACCTTTGATATCCGGATTGGGCACTTGGACCTGACGGTCAAAGCGGCCGGGGCGCAGCAATGCAGGGTCGAGCACATCGGCGCGGTTGGTCGCGGCAACAATGATAATACCTTCATTGGCCTCGAACCCGTCCATCTCAACGAGGAGTTGGTTCAGGGTTTGCTCACGCTCATCATTGCCGCCGCCATAGCCTGCCCCACGGGAACGGCCGACCGCGTCAATCTCGTCGATGAACAAGATGCAGGGCGCATTTTTCTTGGCTTGATCGAACATATCGCGGACACGCGACGCACCGACACCGACAAACATTTCGACAAAGTCGGAGCCTGATATGGTGAAGAAAGGCACGCCCGCCTCGCCAGCAATCGCGCGTGCAAGTAGCGTTTTACCGGTCCCAGGAGGGCCAACAAGCAGCGCCCCTTTCGGGATTTTACCACCCAAACGAGAGAATTTCTGCGGGTTACGCAAAAATTCGACAATCTCTTCAAGCTCTTCTTTGGCCTCATCAATACCTGCGACATCGTCAAATGTGACGCGCCCATGCTTTTCAGTCAGCAGCTTGGCGCGTGACTTGCCGAATCCCATGGCCCCGCCTTTGCCACCGCCTTGCATTCGGTTCATGAAGAAAATCCAGATGCCGATGATGATAATGAACGGCAGCAATGTGCCGACATAGGCGAGCAACCCGTTTTGTTCCTGTGACTTGGCTTTGATATCAACGTTGTTTTCCAACAGAACTGTGGTCACGTCGACGCCCTCAGGCTTGATAACAGCGAACTGTTGGCCGCCGGCAACCCCGACTATTCGCTCCCCATCCAGTGTCACCTCGCTCACATCGCCGCTTTCAACACGGTCGACGAAGTCGGAATAAGCGATTTCTTGGGAAGCCATTTGCGATTGGCCACCGTTGAAAAGGTTGAAAAGCGCTACGATCAGCAGAAGCAGAACGAGCCAGAAGGCGATATTGCGCGCGTTGCCCAAGGAGTGTCTCCTAATATCAACTTGGAATCCGTCGTTTGTACGACGCTCCCCTTAAAATAGGCGTAATGGCCAGTAGTTCAATGCGATAAAAGCTCGGAAAGGAACTGTTCGCGGGATCGTGTCAATGTGGCGCACCACCCATTGGGCAATCCGGCAAGCGGCGCGGCTACCAATTCCCTACCTTTCCACAGTGATGGTGACGCCAAAAGGGAGCGCCTCGGCAACCCGGTTTCGCGCCAGTTTTCGCATTGATCCAAGCCATCCTCGCCCAGGGCCCGCACTGTCGCGCCGGTGTTATTGTCGCCCTTCATTTTCCAACGCGCGTCCCAAAGTTCGTTTGCCGTCGTCTCGGTCCTTTTGACTGCGTTAAATTCCCTTGCGACGCGCAGCTCTTGACTGCTCGCGCTGACAAGGCATCCGTTTAGCGTATGCGATCCGGGTTCATGCAACTTTGCCTCTAGGTCGGTCACCGCATCCGCGCGCGGCGGGAAATTTGTTCCCCCAACAAATTGCAACATTGCGTTCAGCAGTCGACGCTGCACCTCAACATGAGTGATCGCCCATGCCTTCCAAGTAATCACAATGTCTCCGCCTTGAAATTCCACAATGATTTCAGCATGTTTCCGGACAGAGTGTCGCAAGGCGGACTTAGCCAATTGCAACTCACTTGCGGCATTTGAAATTTCATTCACACCAATGCCAAGCGGGGCCAGTTGGCCCAAAACCTTGCGTGCTGTCACGCGTTGGAAGCGTGGGTCCTCATTGCTGGGGTCATCGTGCCAAGTATGGCCTCGTCGCGTCAAATAGCGCCGCAGCATGTCACGTTCGACGGATAGTAGAGGCCGCACAAACCGGGTCCCGTGCCGGTCAAAACGATCTTCCATAGCAGCCAAACCATCAAGACCGCTGCCGCGCGCAAGGCGCATCAAAAAGGTTTCTGCGACGTCATCCTGCGTGTGCCCAAGAGCAATGATATCCAACCAATTACGTGCGCCCCAGTCTGCCAAGAGCGCATATCGCGCAGTTCGGGCTTGCGCCTGCATATTCCCCTGCCCGTCCCAATTTTCCCAATGGAGAATTTCATGCGGCAAATTGTAAGCGGCGCAGGTCTGGGCGACGAAAGCGGCCTCTTCCTGAGCTTCCGGCCTTAGACCATGATCTACTGTCGCGACGAAAAACTGATCGGACCGGTTAGCCTGGGTGGCTAAGAGATGAAGCATTGCAATAGAATCGCCACCACCCGACACGGCGAGGCCGATCTTAAGCGGTACATTACAATTTTGGCTTTCTTGGGAAAAAGCAGTCTCGATCCGATGCGTCAGCCACTGGTCCTCGGCCTTTGGCTCTAGCTGCACCCAAGGCTCGCACGGGATTGGCTGGCGGGAGCCGCTTGCGCTGACACCGGGTACCGGTTCAGCACCTCTTGCAACATCAAGCAAGCCTCGTTGCGTTGCCCCAAGGCGTCGAGTGAAAGCCCGAGCTTGTATAGCGCTTCCGGCGCGCGCGGGCTTTCCGGTGCGCCTGAAAAGCTGGCCAAAAACGCGCGCGCGGCCCCTTGCATATCGCCTGTTTGCTCCAGTGCAGCGCCGCGAAGGAACTCCGCATCCGCCTCTAACGGGCTACCCGGGTAGGATTGGGTAAAGGCCGCGAACTTTTCTGCGGCGCCTTGAAAGTCACCGGAGGCGAGCGCCTCCTGCGCCCGCTCGTAGTCAGATTGCTCACCAATCGCCAGTTCCGGACCTTCGGTTTGTGCCGGGGCGGACGGGGTCGACGCAATTGGGTCCGCGCTGGCGCCACCCAAGGTAGCTGTTTCGCCAAGCGCACCCAGATCGCCGCCCTCTAGCTCAACCAGTCGGAACTCGATATCACCGATACGGTTGGTCCCGTCTGCGACAACACGGTTTATTCGATTTTCCAGCTCTTCCGCCTTCGAATTGAGGCGGGTCAATCCCGCCTCAATCGCGTCAATCCGCTGCAAAGTGTCACCCGTCAAACGCGTGCCACTGGCTGCACCACTTGGGGCAAGCTCGGCCTGAAGACGCGCCATTTCGCTTTTCAGAACGCCAAGCTCCGCCCGGATATCGGCCAGGCTTTCCGCGTCCTGTGCAAAAGCCGGCAGCGAGAAAACAACGGCAGACAAAAGGGCGTACACCAACCGCATGACGCGCGCTCCTCTAGCTGACCGCGCCCGCGCCGATTACCGTCACGGAGCGGCGGTTCTTGGCGTAGCAGGCCTCTTCAGAGCAAATTTCAAGCGGGCGTTCTTTGCCGTAGGTCACAATTTGCAATCGTGCATCGGACACACCCTGCGATACTAAGAAGTCGCGTACAGCCGCCGCACGGCTAGACCCAAGATTGAGGTTGTAAATCCGCGTGCCCTGCTCGTCGGCATGGCCCTCAACCACGGCCGTGTAGGTCGGGTTGGCCACCAGCCAAGCGGCTTGTTGGGCAAGCGTTGCCCGGGCAACGTCACTCAGTGTGGACTGGTCAACGGCGAAAAGCACCGTGTTGCCGATGGTTTGGTCAAAATATGCGACCGAGTTCGGGGCCAGTGCGCCTGTCGTAATATCGCTGCCTCCAACGCCGTTTGCGCCATTGGCTCCTGCGCCGCCTAAGCGGTTGTTCTGGTCAAAAAGCCCGCCGGAACAGGCCGAAAGGCCCAAGGCCGCGCTCATCAATACTACTGTCGAAAGGGTTTTCATTTTACCGTCCTTATGGCTCTTTTTGGCTCGATTATGATAAGATTAGCACGGGCACCTACCCTCTGGGAAGCGCCGTCCGCCTACGTATTTATTCCAAGAGCGGCGACCAGCTGGGATCAGATGCGCTTTGGCGTATGGGGCGCAGGTTTCGCCCCGAGATATCAACTGAATATAGCGTCGATGACCCACCCGCCCCGGCACTTTCGCGCGTGAACATCAGGACGCGGCCATTTGGTGCCCAGGTGGGGCTTTCGTCAAGGAAGGAGGCGGTCAGTAGCCGCTCCCCCGAGCCATCGGCGTTCATCACGCCAATATGGAACCGGCCCCGGTTCTGTTTGGTGAACGCGATCAAGTCGCCGCGCGGCGACCAGACCGGCGCACTGTAGCGGCCTTGTCCAAAGGAAATCCGCGTGGCTTCCCCCCCGATCGCAGACATCACGTAAAGCTGCTGGGTCCCGGAACGGTCGCTTTCAAAGACGATCTGATCTCCGTCAGGCGAGAAGCTCGGCGCCGTCTCAATTGTAGGGTCATTTGTCAAACGCTGCGCCGCGCCTCCGCCGAGGCTCATGCGGTAGATGTCGTTGTTGCGCCCTGTGGTCAGTGAATAAACGATCGATTGGCCGTCTGGTGAGAAACGCGGCGCAAAGGTCATCGTGCCAGGCTGCTCGGCCAAACGGCGCCGGTTCACAGTGCTCAGATCAAGCAAATACATCTGAGGCTCGCCAGTCTCATAGCTGGTATAAATCACGCTGTTGCCGTCGGGCGAGAACCGCGGAGCCAACACAATCGACTGATCCGTGGTTAGAAATTGCGTGTTCTTGCCGTCATAATCCATGATCGCGATGCGCTTTTGGCGCGCATTCTTGGGCCCGGTCTCTGACACAAATGTCACGCGGCTGTCGAAATATGGGCCTTCCCCGGTGATCCGCGAATAGACGGCGTCGGCGACCTTATGGGCCATGCGACGCCAGCCATCGGTCGAACCCACGAATTGCAAACCGCCGCCCAGTTCCTGTTCGGCGAACACGTCATAGACCCGGAATTTCACGGCAATTTGCCCGTCACCGACCGTGCTGACCGAGCCAGAGACGAGCGCTTGCGCGTTGATTGCCTTCCAATCGGAAAATTGCACGGGGCTGTCAAAGCTGGTCAGGGTCGAGATAAAAGCGTTTTCTGGGATTTCGCGGAAAAGGCCGGATCCCGTCAGATCAGCGGCAACCACTTGAGCGAGCCGTTGGGCATATTGATCCGCACCCGCTGTCTCAGCGATAAACGCCGGAACAGCAAAAGGCATAGGCTCAATATTTGGATTGTCGATCTCGATGCGCAGCGGAGACTGCGCCATGATTGCGCCCCCCCAAAGGCTCACAAACACCAGGCTCACAAGTGCCAAAACTTTTGTCTTCATGCTCTTATCCTCTCACGTCGCCAATGAAATGCAACGCTTCCATCCCTGTGTTGGGCTTTTTCCGGCAGCTTCCGGCCGAGCCCATTGTTATGCAATAACGCGGTCATCGAATTTCCTTCGTCGTCGCGTTAAACTTCACCTCAACACCGCGCCATTGGTCGAATTTCTCAGCTGGCAAGCCGAAACCGCCTGACCCGCAGCGAATGATTGCTCGGCGCGCGGCCTCATAGGCCTTGTCAACCGCGCCGCCGGAGCCGCCTTCCGCGCCAACCAAGTTAATCGAACCGATTTCAGGCTTTGCGTCGGGGGTCATGGTGAATCCGACCGTCACAGTCACCCTGAGCGCATCGGTGCTCAATGCACCAACGTTCCAGCAACGTTGGATCGCCAAGATGAATGCGCCTTTTTCGGCTCGCGTGATCGGCGTGCCATTGCCGCCGCCAGGATTAGCATTGTCCGACACGGGCGCAGGATCATTGGCCTCCGTAACAGCGTCTTCGATCAAATCTTCAAGCCCCGGGACAGTCGGCGCCTCTTCGGGCGTCTCAGCCACTTCGGTCTGTGCAGGAGCCGGTGCGGGTGGGGTCGGCTTTCGCCCAGGGCGTCGGGAAATCGTAGGCGCTTGCGTCACCGGTTCATCGGCCTCGGTCACAATCTCGGTCGTGGTTTCTTCGGGAGCGGTCTGTTCCTGCGCTTCGTCCTGCACAACCTCTGCTTCGGCCTCCGGTGCCGCCTCTTGCTGCGCCACATCGTCGACTTGCGCTTCGGGCTCAGGTGCTTCGGTCACCTCTTGGGCGATGATATCAGCCGCCTGTGGGGTGGGTTCTTCCTCGGCTGCGCCAATCTCCAATGCGCCCGGATCTCCCTCCTGTGTGGCAGGTTCGGGTGGTGCGGGGGCCTCAACGGGTTCCGGAGGCACGGGTGTTTCGGGTTGAGCTGGCGCTGCAGCGGGCTGTTGAGGCTCAGGTTCTGGCTCCGGCGCGGGTTGGGGTTCAGCGGGCGCGGGCGGCTCCTCCACTTCCGCGGACGGCAAACTCGGCGCATCTTCAGACACTTCCGGACCGGACGGCAGTGACGCCTGAAACTCGTCAAAAGAAATGATGGAAACGTCTGTGACCGAAATCGCATCAAAATCATCACGCGCCACAAATAATCCGCCAACCAATAGCCAGACAAACAAACCAAAATGACCTAGGCCCGAGACATAGGCGCCTGTTTTCATGCTAAAATTTAAGTCGGGGCGCATCCGCGCTTACTCGCTTTGCCCTGGCGTGACCGCACCGTCAAAAGAAGGACCGTCCGTGTCCGTCACCAGCCCAATGTTAGAAAACCCAGCATTGTTCAGCGCACCCATGACCTGCACCACCTGCGCGTAAGTCACCGCGCCATCGGCTCGCAAAAACACTTTGTCGGAGACCCGCTCCGCTGCAATCGCCCGCAACCGGCCGATCAGCTCGGGCGCATCAACGGGTGTGTTCTGGATCGACAGATCGCCCGTGGCCTCCACCGTGATTGTCAGCGGCTCCTCATCTTCGGTCGGCAAGGCGTTTGCGGCGGTCTTAGGCAGCTCAACAGGAACCCCGACCGTCAGCAAAGGGGCCGCCACCATGAAGATGATCAAAAGCACCAACATTACGTCCACAAAAGGTGTGACGTTAATCTCTGACATTGGCTTGGCCTTGGAATTGCGCCGCCGTCCCCTGCGTGAGCCTGATGCCGCGCCCTGTGCCCCGGGTCCCATCGCCTATGCGTCCAACTGGCGCGAAAGGATGGTCGAGAACTCATCGGCAAAGGCCTCATACCCGCTGGCCAGCCGGTCCGCGTCGGCACTGAGCTTATTGTAGAAAATCACCGCCGGAATCGCCGCAAGAAGACCAAGGGCGGTCGCAACAAGCGCTTCTGCAATGCCGGGCGCTACGACCGCAAGGTTCGTGTTTTGCGCAATTGCGATCTCTTCAAACGCGTGCTTAATGCCCCAAACGGTCCCAAAAAGTCCAATGAAGGGCGCCGTCGCACCCACTGTTGCCAAAAACCCGAGACCGTATGTCAGCGACTCGTCTTCTTTAGCGATTGCCACATCCATGGAACGATCAATCCGCGCTGTGGCGCCGGCGATCAACTGTCCATCTTCGCGGTGCGATCGGCGCCATTCGGTCATGCCAGCCGCAAATATCCGTTCAGATGCGCCCGTTGGGCTGGCCCCCATCTTGTCAAACAACTCATCAAGCGGCTCACCAGACCAAAAGGCGCGATCAAACGCGTCTGCCTGACGGCGCGCGACGCGGTAATTGATAAATTTCTGGATGATGATCGCCCAGCCCCAAAAGGAGGCCACAATCAACATCAGCATGACGATTTTAACAGTTGGAGTTGCCCGCCAGAACAACGTGGTGATTGAAAAATCCACCTCGCTGGCCAGGCCAATTGCCTCAGCTTCCATGTACCCGCTCTTTTCCTAGCGCCGCTTTGATGCGGCTTGTTATGCCCCGTCTATACTATGTCAGACGCGGCAACGCTATTATTCCTTGGCTCGTTTTGCGTCGATGGGCGAAAAAATTAATCGTGATCCGTTAGTTTTGTGCAAATATCTGCCGGGATGCGCGCGGGTTTGCCGCTATCTGCGAGGCAAACAAGCGTCACAGCCGCGCGAAAAAGCAATGTCTCGTCACGCAAAACCGTCTGGGTCAGACGGATCCGGGTGCCGGTTATCTCGTCCAGCGTGGTCGCGATCTGCAAAACATCGTCAAAACGAGCGGGCGACAGATAGTCGGCTTCCACCCGTCGCACGGCGAAAACCAACCCGCTAAGCTTCAATTTTGTCTGATCAACACCGAGCGCTCGGACCCATTCGCTGCGGGCGCGTTCGATAAACTTTAGGTAGTTGGCATAGTAAACAATGCCCGCGAGATCCGTATCCTCGTAATACACGCGGCAGCTGAATTGGTGGGACATGTCGGACGCGGCCTCGGCAAAATTGGGTAAGCTTACCACTCCTTAGCAAGCAAACGTGCATACGCAAAGTTGGCGAAATCCTGCCAGTTTCGCGGAGGTATGATTCCGCGTACTTTTTGAGAATGGTCGAGCGCGGCACAATTGCGCCATGGCTGATCTATCTCAAACACTTCCCGGCGGTGCCGATGGTGCTGCGGCTATGACATCCGACCAACGCCTGCATATGCAGCTTGGCCTCGAAGACATGGGCGAGGCGTCATTCTATCCGTGTCTGATCATCCCGGCCGTTTTGCTTATAACTCCATTGGGCGCGTATCCATCGCTCGCTGTTTTCTTTGGAGCCATCTTGTTGGCGATTAGCGTTCAGTTGGCATTTCGACTACCTTATCTCGCAGTGCCTGCAGTGTTTCGCGACCCTCTCGTCAGAACAGCGCTGTTCCAGAGCCTCCTGCAAAGCCATCTGACCCGTAAGTCGGATGCTACGCAGGAACGCCGCCGCATCGGGCATTGGGGCACATTGCCACCGTTCGACATCGTGCCGCGCGTTCTACTGGGACTGGTTGGCATTATCGCCATCCTTGGATCAGGTATGCCGGGCCTTCCCCACATTATGGGGCTCGCGGCTGTGCTGATCACCCTGTCACTCGCCTATCGCAGCATTTTGGCCCTGCTTTTTGGCGCGGCCACGCTCAGCCTGTCTAGCCTGATCCCGATACTAAGCCTTTAATTTGGCTGCGCCATACGCGCCTGCACGCGCAACGCGTGGCTTGGATCATCTGAGGTTACAGGCATAACGGGATCATAGCTTGCACGAATGATCTCACTGACGTCAGGGCGCAGGATCGCGATATCTTTTCCTGTCAAAGCCAATGGGGAGGCGTTCAGAAACGCCTCATCAGACCAAAGCACCATAGATTGCACGACCTGCCCCAGACACAACGTGTCCGCCGGAATTTGCAACATCATTTCATCCATCTTCAAGAACACGAAACACGCTTTGATCCCACCCGCCGCATCAAAACGGAAAATGCGGTATTGATTGGCGTCTACTTCACGCAGTCGCGGCACCAGTCGGTCCAGCTCTGGGATCAGCTTATCTAAGTTGGGCGTGTCCAATAGTTCCTGCCATTCGCGCAGAAAGAACACCATGAAATTGACGCCCAGCTCTGGGTCCGTCTCTGCCATCTCATGACCCGCAAGCTGGCAAACCGCCTCAATCGCACCTTTCAGCACGCCGACGGTTGCGTCCTCCACCCCGAACGCCACCGGCGCAATCGGCCTGCCCCAACGGGCAAACAAATATGTGCCATCAGAGCGGGTGAAAAACGGGGCGACGTCGACGCTCATAGTCTTTTAGTCCTCAAACAAGTCGTTCTGACCCTTGGGTGCCTGCATTCCCAGATGCGACCAGGCCTTGGCCGCCAGCATGCGCCCGCGCGGGGTGCGTTGGATCAAACCCTTTTGCAAAAGGTAAGGCTCGATCACCTCCTCAAGCGCGTCGCGGCTTTCCGACAGGGCGGCTGACAGCGTTTCGATACCCACAGGGCCGCCTTGGTAATTTTCCGCAATCAGGCTCAAATACCGCCGGTCAGCTCCATCAAGCCCAAGATCATCGACCCCTAGCCGCGTCAAAGCGCTATCGGCCAGCGCGCGCGTTATTGTGCCGTCCCCTTTGACCAACGCAAAGTCAACGACGCGGCGCAACAGTCGCCCGGCGATGCGCGGGGTGCCGCGTGCGCGTTTTGCGATCTCATGTGCGCCATCGTCCTGGGTTGGAATGCCCAGCAGCCGCGCGCCGCGCCGAACAATCTCATGCAGCTCATCCACGGTATAGAATTGCAGCCGCGTCGGGATCCCGAACCTGTCCCTTAGCGGCGTCGTCAAAAGACCCAGCCGCGTCGTGGCACCGACCAGCGTGAACGGCTGTAGCTCAATCCGCACGGTGCGTGCAGCGGGCCCCTCCCCGATCACCAGGTCCAGCTCAAAATCCTCTAAAGCCGGGTAGAGCACCTCTTCAACGACCGGGTTCAGCCGATGAATTTCGTCGATAAACAGCACATCCCGCGGTTCAAGATTGGTCAGGATCGCCGCCAAATCGCCCGCCTTGGCCAAAACCGGCCCGGAGGTCATTCGGAAATTGACGCCAAGCTCGCGCGCCATGATCTGCGCCAGCGTCGTCTTACCCAAGCCGGGAGGGCCGTGAAACAGCGTGTGATCCATCGCCTCGCCACGCTGCTTGGCGCTTTCTATGAAGACCCGCAGATTGGCACGCGCCTCGGCCTGACCAATGAATTCATCTAAACCCTGCGGTCGCAGCGCGCGGTCGGCGTCCTCGGGACGCCGCTCAGGTCTCAATGTCGGGTCAGGCTCGTTCATATCGCCTCATATGCCCCGATCAGCTCTTGGGCGCCAGCAGCTTGAGCGCTGCGCGGATCAGGCCTGACGTGTCTGTGGCCTCTTGCCCCGCCTGCGCCACCGCGCTTGCCGCATCACCTTGCGCATATCCCAGGTTCACCAGCGCTGACAGCGCCTCAGCCTGCGCCGCACCAGAAGCGGAGGCCATTGGCTCAATCACCTGCACCTCAGCTGTGCCAGTGGCTTGGTCTAAACTGCCGCCCATGGCCATAATGCTTGGCGCCTTGTCCTTCAGCTCGATCACAACTTTCTGCGCCGTCTTCGGTCCAACGCCTTTCGCGGCTTTGATCGCATTCCAATCGCCCAAGGCGATCGCACGGGAAACACCGTCCGGCCCCAAGGCGCCTAATATCGCCATCGACGCCTTCGCCCCAATGCCCTGAACGCCCATCAGGAGCCGATGCCATTCTTTTTCGATCTGTGTCGTGAACCCAAAAAGCTGCAGCAGATCTTCTCGCACCAATAGATCCGTATAGAGCGCCACCGCCTCGCCCGGGCCTGGCAGCGCGGCCAATGTCCGCTCGGAGCAATAGACAACATAGCCGATACCGCCCACGTCGATCATAACATGATCAAGGCCGCGATGCTCCATCCTGCCTGATAGTTTTCCGATCATGCGCGGGCCTTCTCTAAGGCTGCGGCGAGCCCGGTCTGGCCCCACCCATGCCACGCATGACACATCGCAATCGCCAATGCATCAGCGGCATCCGCGCCCGCGATCTGCACACCGGGCAATTGGAGCCGCACCATGTGATCAATCTGGCGTTTGTCGGCATGCCCCACGCCAACAACAGCTTTCTTTACCGCGTTCGGAGCATATTCACCCACGCTTAACCCCGCCTGCGCTGGAACAAGCATTGCGATCCCGCGCGCTTGGCCCAGTTTCAAGGTGCCCGCGCCGTCCTTGTTTACAAAGGTCTGCTCAACTGCGGCGCAATCAGGCTGGTGCTGCGCGATGACGGCGCTGAGTTGTTGATGCAGGCTCAAAAGGCGAAGGGACAAATCCGTTCCGTCTGACCGACAAATTCCGTTTGCGATATGAGAAATACGAGAGCCTTCGACAGCAATCACGCCCCAGCCCATATTTCGGAGCCCCGGATCAATCCCCATCACGCGCATACTGCCCAACCTTACGGTGTTTTTCGTTGCTGTTACGCTAGCACGAAACAGGAACATTTGCCAAGCCGCAGTCGTACTGGCCCAATAGCGGCATGTCCTGTGTCGTTTTCAAACCAAGCCATTCAGTCACATATCGGAAACCTTTGTCTCCGCACCGTAAACGACTGCGCGTTTATCTTTTTATAATTTAAAAACAGATGGTTATGTGCTTTCTGACCTATGTGAAAAATGCATAGGCGTCATGCAAAAATTGCGATTGTCGTGACAGAAAAACGGGCCTATCTGCCAATTATCAAAACACATTGCTGAAAAAATCAGCAACTAAAAAAAGGACGACTTCTATGGCTGTTTTCGAACCCTCCCGCGCGCTGACTGAAGGCGTCCGGGCCAACCCAACCACCGCTTTCTCCCGCCTGCTGGGCGCAATCATGATGTGGAATGACCGTCGCATAACCCGCAACGCGCTTTCCAGCCTGAGCTCGCGTGAGCTCTCCGACATCGGACTGAGCCAAGGCGACATCGAAAATATGTAAGGTGCACCACACCCCATTTACGAAAAAGCCATGCGGACTTGCGTGGCTTTTTTCGTTTCGATACTTAAAAATGCGACTAGCTGAGCGCTTTTGTCAGAACTGACGCTATCGCCTGCGTTACTGGGTCAACATCGAGCAGGAACGCCGCGGACACTTCTATCGCAGATCCCTGTTTCATATCATCAACACGCTGCAGATATTCCATTTCGCCAATTTCGGCCAGAAGGAAGGACTTGAATCCCATAAATATCGCTATGGCGATAATGAATCCCTTGATTGGCAAAAGGCTGCGACTCGTTGTCTTGGTCCGCGCAACGTCAACGACAAGGCCGTCTTCTTGCACGCGGCGCTCAACACGCACACCCGGTTCTGTCTTCTTTTTCAACACGTTAATGCGTTGATTGAATCGATTTCTGTTCGCGTCGGCCACGATGGAACGAAGCTCCCCAACTATTTATCCCGCACCCGAAATGTACTTTAGCGCAAACAGCTGACCGAGTCGTTAATTTTTGACCATGCGCAAAGCAGTCCATTCGCCGATGTCGCGTCTTTGCGACAGTTTGAACCCAAAACGCTCGTATGCAGTGATGACCTCAGCGCCTTGTTCAACCAATAGGCCAGACAAAATGATCGTTCCGCCCGGCGCCACATGAGACGCCATATCGGCGACCAAAGCCAAAAGAGGTGGTTTCAAAATGTTTGCGAAGACCAAGTCAAACGGGGCCGCGCGCGCGAGGTCTGGGTGATCAAACCCTCCGGCTTCAATGCAGGTGACCATCTCAGACATATCATTGGCCGCCAAATTGGCTTCGGCCACTTCGACGGCCACAGGATCGATATCGCTGGCAATCACTTCTTTACCCCAAACCGACGCTGCCGCCATCGCCAGGACCGCCGTGCCACACCCGATATCAGCGCAGCGTTCGGACTGGCCACCCGCCGCGATATGGTCCTCCAGTGCCAGCAGGCATCCCAAGGTCGTCCCGTGATGCCCAGTGCCAAACGCCATCGCCGCTTCGATCAGCAAGCAGATTTTGCCCTCGGGTCGCTTTTCCGCGTCATGGGAACCGTAGACAAAGAAGCGCCCGGCCTCAACGGGCGCCAATTCCCGGCGCACATGCGCCACCCAATCCTGATCGGGCACCTCAGAGATCACAAAGTCTTTCGCGCCATGCGCCGCTGCCAGTAGCGCCAAGGCAATCTCATCCGGCGAGTCTAGAAAATAGCCGCCGACTTCCCAAAGGCCAGAGCCATCCTCGACCTCAAACACGCCTATGCCCGTGGGTTCGGGCGACAAGGCCTCAAGCGCCTCACCTAGTCCTTGTGCCGGAGCTTCTCCCATCAACGTGGTCAACGCGGTAAATGTCGGCATCTCGCTTCCCCAAAATCTGAAATACAGCGATAGGTCGCGCGCAATTCAGCGTCAACAGGCTTCATCGCGTCACAGTTTGTTTGGGTGCTTGAGGGACCATGCCCCTAATCCAATTCACAATAGGCTGCGCAGCCGCGCTTTAGGATTAGGCTCCGATCCCGATAGGGCAGGTCACGCCAGTGCCGCCAATCCCGCAATAACCGCCTGGGTTCTTTGCCAAATATTGTTGATGATAATCCTCGGCAAAGTAAAACACGGGCGCCTCTAAAATCTCGGTTGTGATCGGGCCATACCCCGCCTCAGTCAATCGCGGCGCGAATGCCAGCCTCGCTGCACCGGCAGCCTCAGCTTGCGCGGCTGAATACGTATAAATCCCGGACCGATATTGCGTGCCCCTATCATTGCCTTGTTGCATCCCTTGGGTCGGGTCGTGACCTTCCCAGAATACCTGCAACAATGCTTCGTAGGATATAATCGCCGGGTCAAACACCACGCGCACAACTTCATTGTGGCCTGTCTGGCCGGTGCAAACTTCTCGGTAGGTCGCATTCGGTGTGTGGCCGCCGGCGTAGCCAACCATCGTCAGGTAGACGCCGTCCAGCCCCCAGAACATGCGCTCCACACCCCAAAAGCAACCCATGCCAAACATCGCTGCTTCCATGCCATCAGGCACATCTAAATTCAGTGGGCGGCCGTTGATAAAATGGGTCTCGGCTGTCGGGATCGCGGCAGAGCGTCCCGGCAAAGCAGTCTCAGACGTTACCATTTCAATCTTTTTGCGGGCAAATCCAAACACAGGCGGGCTCCTTTGATAGGTTAAACAAATACATAAGTCGCGAAGATAAAAATGCTACTGTGCCGGGCCTGCTTGCGCGCGCATCCTTGCTGACGCGAAAATCGTTTCATGCCCCGGCTTTGGATGACGTGGGATCAGCGCCGATAAAAACAAAGATGTCGCAGCCATCCCCGCCGCCAATACAAAGACACTGACCTGAGACACGACCCAAAGGTAGCCGAGCCCCGCCGGCAAAAACACGGCCGCAATATGATTGATCGTGAAGGCCACAGCGGCCGTTGGGGCGATGTCCTCGGGCGCAGAAATCTTCTGAAAATATGTCTTGATCGCAAAAGCCATAGAGAAGAACAAATGGTTGAGAACGTAGAGGCCCGCGCCCACCATTAAACCCCAGCCAAAATAGTAGATCCCACCATAGGCGAGAAACACCAAGCTAAGTCCGGTATATTCGACCAACAAAAGGTTGCGCTCTCCATACCGCTGGATCGCGCTGCCAATGATCGGCGCAAAAATCATATTGGCCACATAATTGATCAGGAAAAGTGCCGTGACCTCATGCACTTCAAAACCAAAATGCTCGACCATCATAAAGGCGGCAAAGACGATAAAGATCTGCCGCCGCGCGCCGGAGATAAACTGCAAAGCATAGTACAGCCAGTAGCGTCGCCGCAGAACCATCTTTTTGATTTGAGGATTTGGCGCTTCAAATTGCGGGAAATAGATCATCGCAAATACGGCGATCGCGACCGTTATCCCACCCGAAGCCATGTAGACAAACGCAAAGCTTAGATCGAACGCTTTCCATGTCAGCACCAACGCCCCATAGGCCACAAGCGAAGCGAAGGAGCCCGCGGCGGTCAGCCACCCCAAAAGCTTGGGTGCGCGATCTATCTCGATCCATTGCAACTGCAAAGACTGGTTTACCGTTTCATAATAGTGGAACCCAATCGACGAAAGCAGCGTCAGAAACAAGATGCCTCCAAAGCTGGGAAAATATGCCGTCAGAGCCGACGCCGCGCCCAACAGGATCAGCGACACCAAACCCAGCACCTGTTCACGCACAAAGATGATCAGGAAAATGACGCCGATTGCCAAAAAACCGGGGATCTCGCGTACCGTGTGTAACCAGCCAATTTCAACGCCGGTGAAGCTGGCAGCCTCAATGACAAAATTGTTCAACAGCGCCGACCATGTCGCAAAGGCTATCGGCATCGCAAATGCCATCAAAAACAGCAAAAAAACCGGCTGGCGGTGGAAAGGCAACGCCCGCGCCTCATCCAAATCAATGCGTTTGAGATGATCACCAATCATAATTTTAGCGATACTCCTGTTGCGCCGCAAAGGCGAGGGCAAACCACGTTTCCACTTCCCGTCCTGCGCCCGGCTGCTATATTTGAACGCAAATGCAGGAGGGCTTCTTATGGACGATCTCAAAGGCAAATCGGTGCTCATCACCGGCGCATCGCGCGGCATTGGCGAGGCAACCGCGCGCCATTTTGCGGTACTCGGCGCCAGTGTTATGCTCGCCGCACGCTCCCTCAAGGACATTGAACGCATCGCGTCCGAAATAACAGCAGATGGCGGCAAAGCCAAAGCCGTCTCGTGCGACGTTTCATGGCATCACGACGTGTCCGCCGCTGTTGCTGCGACTGTAGAGGCCTTTGGAAGCTTGGATGTATTGGTCAATAATGCAGGACTGATCGAGCCGATTGCGCGCATCAAGGATATCGACCCCGAGGATTGGGCGCTTGTCATCGACGTCAATCTCAAAGGCGTCTTCTACGGCTATCACGCCGCTTTGCCCGTTATGCAAGGCCAAGGCGCTGGTACGATTATCAACATCTCATCAGGTGCTGCGACCGGGGCGCTGGAAGGGTGGAGCCACTACTGTGCCAGCAAGGCTGGCGTGTTGTCACTGACCAGATGCGGCCACAAAGAAATGGCTGAACACGGCATCCGGGTTATCGGGCTGTCGCCCGGCACGGTTGCCACCGATATGCAGGTCGGGATCAAGGCCAGCGGCATCAACCCTGTCAGCCAGCTTGACCCTGACGTTCATATCCCGCCGGATTGGGTCGCTAAGGGCCTCGCCTATCTTTGCGGGCCCGGCGGGGATGACTGGCTCGGTCAGGATTTCTCATTGAAAACAAATGAGGGCCGCGCCGCAATCGGGCTTCCGGCGATAAACGGATAGTCAGAAACAAGAAACCCGCGCCCCTGTTAGCAGCGGCGCGGGTTGATATTGATACTGCTAGAAAGCAATCAGCTGCTAAGCGCTTTAAACTCAATCCGGCGGTTCTTGCGCTTGTTCTCTGGCGTGTCATTTGGGAACGCGGGCTGTGTTTCGCCAACGCCCACAGACATCACGCTCGTAGGCGACACGCCGGTGCTTTGCAGATACTCACGCACAGATTGCGCGCGGGCTTCCGAAAGACGTTGGTTGTTTGCCTCAGAGCCATCGCTGTCTGTATGACCGATGATCTGGACGACCAGGTTTGGACAACGCTGCGCGATCTCAGAAATACTATCCAAAAGTGGCGCGCTGCGATCTTCCAAGCGCGATCCGCCACTGGCGAAATAGATGCTGTCGGTGCGCGACATAATTTCAAACCGGCCTTTGCAAGCGTCTACGGTAAAGTCGCCGTCCTGCTCAAGCGCCGCATTTTGAAGCAACGCATCGCCTTCTTTTTCTGCGCGCGCAATTTTGAACGCCTCAGGGGAGGTTGCACGGTCGAACGTAAAGTCAAACGTTACGGTAGCCGATGGGATAATAGCGACTTTGGCAGCGTTTTGGAGTTTCTCCCGACCGTCCATCAGATCAAAATCTTCCAAGGCCAGCGATATTGGGGTGGCCGAGGTCACCGACACTTTGTCATTGTCTAGCAAGGTCACCGCAATCTCAGCTTCCTTTTCGACGCTTACGCCGTGCAAATCGATTGTATACGACACGTCCATGACTTTGCGGCGCACGTCTTCAAGATCGGCAATCGTTTCTGGCGCGATCTGCATGGTGATTGTGGCTTCTGGGAACTTGAAGGTTTCAAACATCAAAAAGCGCATACGTACGTTGCGCAGGTCCACGTTTGTATCAACGGAATCGAGTGCGACTTTAATCGTCGCCAAACCAGTATCGTCAATGAAACCCGTGTAAGAGCCAAACGAGCTAGATTCGACTTTCGTTTCGTTCTTTACAGATTGAAACCGCAGCACGGATGTGTCCGAGCTCAGAACCCAACCCGGCTCAAAAGCATTGTTGTCTTGCGCGACTGCAGCGCATGACGTCACCGCCAGTGCCGCCGCCGCGAGCGCGGAGCGAAGCGTAAGCGCTCCTTTCGATGAGTTCGTCATCTGCTATCCTCTACCTTACTAATTTTCGAAACGCGGCGCTTAAAGCTTGCGTATCGATCCAAAAAATCCACCCAAACTGTTATTGCCAGACTGCCCCAAAAGGCGCGTCGCAGGTGGATCAACTTCGAATGTGGTAGGCAAAGAAAATGGAAACAATAAGGCCAGTTTTACTAAAATTAGTCCTTAATTCCGCCACCTTTCGTCAATAGCCACACAGCAGTGAGCCGCACCCATGAGCAGTCGGGTGCAATGCAAAGTGGAGAAGTTTAATGTTACATAAATTGGCGATCAGCACAGCTCTGGCGGTGTTTTTGACATCAGTCCCCGCCCTCTCAGACCAGGATGAAAAGGCCGTCGTTGTCCCAACCGCAGAAGAACGGTCATGGGCGGTACTGGGCGATGACCCAACCGCTCTTGCCTTGCAATTCTTCTTGGAAAACCACCCCGATGGCACCTACGCAGCAGAGGCTACGACGCGTCTCGCAGAGCTGACTAAGGGAGACATTGAGACGACAGTTGAAGCCGAGGCTGAGGCGGAAACGGCGCCAGAGGAAGTCGTAGAAGAGGTTCCGGAAGTCATCATCAGAACCGTCTCTGCCTCCGCAACCGCAGCGCCAGCAATACAGGCTTCCGTCCCCAAAGTTGTAAAATTCGACGTCCCCCTCTTTCATGGAGAAAGCCATATTAAAGGAAAAACTTTGAAAGACTTGATCGCTGGAAGCCCGCTTTTCCCGCCGATCAAAGAACTCCCCGAAGAATATTGGAAGTCGCAGACCTGTGCCGCTTGCCACACATGGACAAAAGTAAATCTTTGTGAACAGGCGGGCTTCTACCTGCGTGAAGATGGGAAGGCATCCTTGACCAAGCAGCACCCGTATGGCGGCACATTCAAGGAAAACTTGCGCGATTGGGCAACTGGCGACTGCCAGTAAAACCACCCAGTCAGGTGGCCGGTATGGCCGCTACTGGTTGGGCTGTAGCAAACGGCCCAACAAACCACGCCTCGGCGCAGGTTTCGACGTCTCAAGCACCTCTGTCTCAAAGATCACTTCGGGACGGACATGGCCGGTAGGCGCGGGTTGCGCAGGCACGACTGACGGCGCAGGGGCCAAGTCTTGCAAAACTTGATCAATCGCCGTGCGTGTTGCGACGCTTTGGCCAGCCGTTGTCGCTGTTTCCGCTTCGACCACAGCCCGACTGACTTCCGGGGCCGCGTTTGCCGGTAGCCCCGCGACATAGATCTCAATCAACCCGGTTGGTGGTTTGGGTTCATGCGCAGTCATATCCCGCAATATAAACCCAAGTGTTTCGGCCATGCGTTGAGCCTCTTCCATGTCCTCGCGCGCATAGACGCGGATATGGGATTGCGACACTTCGAACGCCACGTCGCGCGGACTGACATGTGGCGAAAGTTCAGTGGTAATTCGGTCAATCATAGCGTTTCTTGCTGCCAAACTCGCCCCATTTGGCACGAACACGCGCAGCGGTCGTTCCGCGCTGCTGCCAGATTGCACAGAAGACTGTTCAACGAGCGCCACCGCTTCCGAGATGTCAGTCGTCGTTGGCTCAGTCGGCAAGGCAAGACCGATCCCCTCCGGCAACGCAAGGCGTGCCAAATGCGGCCTGGACGGCGCGTATGCCATCCGTGCGCCCTGTGAAACCGTCGGCGCATTTTCAAGCGCGCCACCAAAGAGATCAATTCCGGCCATCCCAAGAATTGCAGCTGAATTTGGAACTGCCGAAAAGCCGCGCACGTCCGAGACCACCGCACGAACGGGGAAGACCGGTATCCTTTGAGTTGAGACAAGTTGTGACACGCTGGGCCGCGTCTGTTCACGTTGTACAAAGGTTTCGCTTTCATCGCTCACGCCCCTTAAAGCCATTGCGAGCAACCCAAACAGCACAACAATCGGCACAATCCAATAAACGCGCTTAACTGCACCGAGGATAAACGGTGCGGCAGGTAAAGACTTTTTGCGGAGGCTTCCAAATGCAGCAACCACAGCAGGTCTGCGGGTCAAGGTAAGTGCGGCACGAAAAGGTCGCTTATCCTCATCATCTTTGTCCGCCTCGGCTTTAGGGCTCTCGCTACGTGAACGCGCTTTGTCTTGCCGCGTCTTTAGCGTTTCAGCACGCCGCAGGCGCGCCTCTTCCAGGCGGTTGAGGAAAGCTTTGCTATGCGGTTGGCGCCGCGCTTTCGGCGCGCTAGGGTGCTCGGGCGGTGTAACAGACATATTGGGCCTCTTCGAAAGACATCAACAGTTCTGGCAGCGCGCCCCCTTCTCCCCAGTCGGAAGAGCGCTAAGATACAATACCCGAATTTTCGTGACTTTGATTTGTTTTGGGAAACAAAGGTTAAAGGCGTTGCCTTAATGCAAAAAGGGCCACCCTGTCGCCAGGGCGGCCCCTTCAAATCACTGCGAAAAACTTAGTTCTGCGCGTAGTATTCGATGACGAGGTTCGGTTCCATCATAACCGGGTACGGCACGTCGCCGAGACCGGGTGTCCGCACGAAAGTCGCGGTCATTTTGGAATGGTCAGCCTCAATGTATTCAGGTACGTCGCGTTCTGGCAGCTGTACAGCTTCCAAGATGGAGACGTTCTGCTTGGAGCGGTCACGCACCTCAATCACGTCGCCTTCCTTCACGCGGTAGGACGGAATGTTCACTTTCTTGCCGTTCACGCGCACATGGCCGTGGTTCACGAACTGGCGGGCTGCAAAGACGGTCGGAACAAACTTGGCGCGGTAAACAACAGCGTCGAGGCGTCGCTCCAACAACCCAATCAAGTTTTCGCCGGTGTCACCTTTAACACGAGCGGCTTCCAGATAAATGCGCTTGAATTGCTTCTCGGTCAGGTCACCGTAGTAGCCTTTTAGCTTTTGCTTGGCGCGCAGCTGCAGACCAAAGTCAGACAGCTTGCCCTTGCGGCGTTGACCGTGCTGGCCGGGGCCATATTCGCGACGGTTTACTGGGGATTTTGGACGACCCCAGATGTTTTCGCCCATCCGGCGGTCAATTTTGTATTTGGCAGCGGTACGTTTAGTCATACGCTGATCTCCTCTTTCGGGTTTAAGAGGGCGTTGTCCTCTCTGCGGATTTAGCCGCAGCGACAGGGCATCCCCTTGCGGGGGCCACCAACACCAATGAGCGCGTTCTTATAGAAGGCTCAAATGCAGAGTCAACGCACTGTTTTGCGAAAATCCAGATTGCTTCGCTGGTGCAAGGCAAGTCGCAGGGTAAATACGATCACAACCAAACTAATAACCAACCATAACCCACCCCAAATGAGGGTCGTTCCACCGAATTCTTCTGCCAGCATGCGCGCATCCGACCGCAAGTTCGCGCGCCTGATCGTATCGTCGAATATATCGAACGGGACATAGATCATGCTCGACAATCCGATGACGCGTAACGCCAGGTCGTTGATCGCATGTCCACACCAAACCGCAACAGCCAAAAGCACTGATCCTGTCACAACGCCGTAGAGGATTGCAAAGCCCTCCCGCATAAACGCCGCCGTGACTAACAGAGTCAGCGCGCCCAACCCGCCCAACACATAGCGATCAACCTCACTGCGTAATGCCGCGATCAGCAATCCCGCGCCCAACAGAAGCGAGCCGAGATAGCCGGCGGAAAAAATCACAAATGCATTGCCGCCCCGGGTCACCGCAAAACCGCCAATCCGGCGCGAAACACTCATTTCAAGCACCTCTCCACCGGTCAGTATTGCGGCGAAGCCATGCGAGAGTTCGTGCAGATAGACCACTGTCAATTTCGACGGAAAAACCAATGGCGTCTGCCAAAGCGCAAACAAGGCTGCCGTCAAAAGCAAAAGCTGCCAATGGTCGAACCAAAATTGGCGCAACCGGTTAGTTTTCAATGCGGCCCACCAAACAAGATGGCCACATCCGCTTTGCTAAGGTTACGTCGCGCGCTTGGACCATAGTGATGGGCGTCAAGTTCAAGCTCCGGGCGCACCGCAAAAAGCAGTTCCCGTTGCGCAGCATCAATACTTGCCAAACTTGTATTGGCCGGGTGGAAGCTCTCGCTCGGCACGCCATTGGCCCAAAGGATTTGATGATTTTCAAAGAGAAGGTGGTAGTAGATTACATCTCTTACGTGACGGTCGACCAACACTGTATGGTCATTTACCAAGTCCATAGCCCTTACCAACACCTCGTCTGCGTTGAAAAGGGCGCGCGCGTTCGCACCACTGTAAAGAATTCGGTGGTGGGGAGAGACCAGCAAATCTTCCTCAGGCTCACCTTCGGTCAAGGCATGCGCGCGCAGGCGGATTGGGCGGAGCTCCGGCATGACATGCAAGCGCGCGCCTGAGACGCGGCGCGACCCGATCCAAGAGACCTCTTGTGGCCCATTATCTTGCGTCAGCACACGATCGCCAGGGTCCAGATGCTCGACCGGCTTGTCCCCGTCCTCTGTTCTGATTTTCGTGCCGGCCGTGAAACAAATCACATCGCCACGCAGCCCAGGATCGCGCCGCAGGCTGCCGTCCTCAGTGGGGACTTGGCTGACGTGATAGGTATGCCCAGCAAACGGAACACCGTCGGGGCACCACAAAAGCTGGTGCGCCGTGTCTTGCGTTGAGATCGGTATCAATTGGTAATGGTGCACCCCATCTGAGATGATGAACCCATCATGCAATTCCTCCGGAACGTGCATGTCGGGCTCAGGTTTGAACGGCAAGTCAAAACGGCGTTCAATGCTACGCGCGACCCTCGCGCGGAAGGCACGATGGCCCATAGCGTGATCCAAAGTCAAAATAGATTGCGATCCGTCCAACCGGACGGCCTCACCCTGCCATTGCCAGATTTGCCCAATGCGCGGCAGTCTTCCCGGCAAGACCGGTGCGCCGTCTAATGTTGTCTGGCCTATGGTCAGGACATACGTGCCGCCAAAGCCCGCGCCCATCTCCGTCACCCTGCTCTTTTCTTTTTATCGTTAAGCCAAACGTTAACACAAAGTTAACGTTCTGAAAAGAGTCCTGCCAAACGTGCGCCGGGCCGAATTCGGAAGGCTAGAACCGAAACCGCAGATCGAGCGAGCCAAGGATTTGACCCTCTTTTTGATTGTCGAACTCTTCGCTGAGGTAAGTTATGCCGTAGAAAACCCGACCCCCTGGCAGGCCCGCATCAATGCCCGCCCGCAGCCGCGAGCGCGTCTCGCGCGCTTGGACCGATTGCGTATCAAGATACCGGCTATCGGCCACATAGGCGACATCACCGCCAAGAAAGAAGGCCGCACCTTGTGAATTGCTGTTCGATATCCCTTGGTATCTGTGCCCGGTCGCACTATCGCGAAGACGCAAACCGCCGCGATCGATCGCGCCCAAGTACATATCACCGCCAACACGAACCAAAGTTTCAGCGCCTGCCTGAAATTCGACAAAGGGGCGCAGATTGGTTGCTCTCGTTTCATATCCGCGCCCGGCCTCAAAGGTTATCGTCGGCCGAATGGTATTTCCGACCTGCACACCATCGACACGCGGACGAGGTGCCCTGAACAAGTCATGAAATACATCCTGCAACGTATCCAATCCTGTTTGCGGCCCCACCAAGATAAGATCGAGCCCAAGCGACATCTCCGTATTTGCGTGCTGCCAATGAGAATGCAGCCCGGCCGAAAGCGCCCCCACATAAGGCCGGCTACCCGCAGATGGATTTGATACGTCTCGTGGCGCGATTATTTCCGCCCGGAAACGATATTCCAAGAGCGCGCCAAACCGCTCCGGCAGAGCGCCGTCCCAAGACGGGGCACGAAGCTGGCTGATACTGTACCCACCGGTTCGCCAACGATCTTCACCATCGCCAATCAGATCATTGTTAAAAAAGCTGCCATACCCAACGACCTTGCGGTCCTGCGCAAATGCCGTCGCTGAAAGAAGTAACCACGCCAAAATAGCGCAGAGCCCAAAGGCTTTCATAGCGCTTATCCCCAAATAATCGCTGCGTTCAGGCCAAGGCTACGCCCAAGAGATTACCAACCCCCTACCAACCGCGTGACTATCTTCGGATGACACTTCCTGGCGCCACTGAAACCGATTTGATAACTGCAAAAACCTGCCCGCCCTCGACCAGCTTCATCGCCCGTGCTGACCGTGCCGTGATCCGCGCAAGCAACCTGTCAGAGCCCGACCGCAACGCCACAGCGACACCGGGACCAGCGCCAAAATGCAACGCGGTGATTGTTGCTGGCAAGCAATTCAAGGCGGACAACCCATCCGGGCGATCTTTCGACAGGATAATGTCGCGCGCCAAAATTCGGACACGCATTTCATGGCCCCGCGCTGCCTCCACACGGGGCAAAAGCAGTGCGCCCGCAGAGGTCGAAAGCAGGCTCAGCCCGTCCCCTGCATCAGGTTCCGTCAGTCGCACATCGATCACGCTACCTGCCTGCCGCACCCCGATATCTGGCATCGCTTGGGGGTCCGACAGAATATCGCCCAATGACCCCATCCGCTGCACACGGCCCGCACGCATCAGAACAAGCGTGTCGGCCAGTCGCGCCACCTCCTCCATCATGTGCGAGACGTAGAAACATTGCACGCGGGAGACTTCTCGGAGCCGGTCAAGATAAGGCAAAATTTCCGCTCGCCGCGCTGCATCCAACGCAGAAAGCGGCTCATCCATCAACAAAATCTCCGGAGCACTCATCAGCGCGCGCCCGATCGCCACCCGCTGCGCCTCGCCGCCGGACAGATCGGCGGGGTAGCGGTCAAGAAGCGCAGAGATCCCTAAAACATCGACCACCGCACTCCAATGCGCAGGCGCGCCTTCCCGTGCGCCATAGCTCAGGTTTTGCGCAATGCTCAAATGCGGAAACAGCCTGGCATTCTGGAAAACATATCCGACCCGCCGCTCATGCGGTTTGACGAAAACGCCCGCCGCACTGTCCGTCAGCACCCGCGCACCTACGCGGACAAACGCCTCGTCCGGGCGCAGAAGTCCCGCGATTGCGCGGATTACGCTGGTCTTGCCGGAGCCTGACGGCCCGAACAAAGCAGCCACCCCGTCAGCCTCACTATGCGCCTCAAAATCAAGCGAGAAGCCTTCCCAACGGTGCTTGATCCTGATCTCAAACCCTGCGCTCATCGCCGCACCGCCCGCGCCGCGACCCATTCAGATATCAGCAAAGCGCCCACTGCGATTGCAATGGCAATCAAAGTGAGCCGCAGCGCCGGCCCCTCCCCGCCCGGCACCTGCAAAAACGCATAAATCGCCGAGGGCAGCGTGCGCGTTTCGCCCGGGATCGAGGCCACGAAGGTGATTGTCGCGCCAAACTCCCCCAGAGCTTTTGCAAAGCCCAACACCGTCGCCGCAATGATTGAATTCAGCGACAGCGGCAGGCTGACGGTCAAGAATACACGCCAAGGCGATGCGCCGAGCGTTGTCGCAGCCTCTTCCAATCCCGGATCGCAGGCTTCAAAGCCCAGCCGGATTGCACGGACCATCAAAGGAAACGCCATCACCGCCGCCGCGAGCGCTGCGCCCGTCCAATTGAATGCAAAGCTGATGCCAATGCGGGCAAGCGCTTGGCCAACGGCGCCTTGCGCCCCAAAACTTAAAAGTAGCAGATAGCCCGTCACAACCGGCGGTAAAACCAGTGGCAAATGTACCAATGCGTTGACAATCTGCTTTCCCTTGAAGTCTTTGCGGGCGAGCAGGTAGGCCACAGTGATCGCGACGGGCAAACTGGCCAGCGTCGCGAGTGTCGCGACTTGTAGCGACAGCCAGACCGCGCCCCATTCCTCAGGTCCCAAGCTCATAGCAACGTAAAGCCTGCGTCGCGAAAAATTGACTTGGCGGCAGACCCGGTCAGCGCGTCAAATACGGGCCGCGACGGCTCGTGCAACAAAGCGAGTGGATAGCGAATTTCAGAATGCCAGCTGGGCGAAAACCTTGCCAGCACATCGACCCGCGGCTCGGCAAGTGCGTCGGTGGCATAAACGACCCCGAAAGGCACCGCGCCGCGTGCCACAAGAGCAAGCGCTGCGCTGACGCTTTCGACCTCAACCACATGCGGGCGCACCGCATCCCATATGCCCAAGGCCTCAAAAGCCGCTTTGCCGTACTGTCCCGCAGGCACACTGCGCGTGAAACCCATCGCCAAGCCACCACCGGGCTGCCAGCCATCCAAAGCTACGGAGGGCGCACCAGACGCGCCCACCAAGACCAGATCATTGCCCAACAAATCGCGACGCGCGGGTATGGGCAAGGCGTTCTCAACCGCATCCATCCATACTGGGTTCGCGCTCAGGAAAAGGTCCGCTGGCGCACCTGCAATGATTTGCCGCGCCAAAGCCCCACTGCCGCCGTAGGATACCCGAAGCGGCGTCACCGCCTGTGAAACCTCGTCCAACACGCCTTTCAGGCTTGCGGCCGCGAACACCAAAGCCGGGGATTGGGCCCAAACGGGCGCGGTGCAAACGGCAATGCTGCTCAAAGCAAATGTGCGGCGGGTCATGGTCATGGCCTGTGATACTGGCCATCACAAATCGAGCGGCGCAAGCGCAATTTGATGGCTTGCGTCCAAGACACGCCGCGCTACGCTCATGGCCATGTTTACAATGACGCACTCCGACCTAGAAGCCGCAGCCGAGCTCGTGCACCGCCATATGGCACCGACACCGCAATATAGCTGGCCCCTGCTCAATGCGGCGACGGGATGCGAGACATGGGTGAAGCACGAAAACCACGGGCCCACCGGCGCATTCAAGGTGCGCGGCGGCATCACCTTTATTGACTGGCTGAAGCGCACCCACCCCAGCGCCAAGGGCATCTGTACGGCAACGCGCGGCAACCACGGCCAAAGCCAGGCCCGCGCTGCCACCGCAGCGGGGTTGCGGGCGCTGGTCTACGTCCCACGCGGAAACTCGCTCGAGAAAAACGAAGCAATGAGAGCTTTTGGTGCCGAGTTAGTTGAGTTTGGCGATGATTTCGACGAAGCACGGATCGAGGCCTTCCGCGTGGCTGAAGAACAAGACCTCTTCATCGTGCCCCCCTTCCACCCCGAACTCGTGCGCGGCGTTGCCACCTACGCCTATGAGCTTTTCTCCAATGCGCCCCATCTGGACGTGGTCTATGTGCCTATTGGTTGCGGTTCGGGCATTTGCGGCACGATCTTGGCACGCGATGCGCTTGGATTGGCAACAGAAGTGGTCGGCGTCGTCTCGACGGAGGCGCAAACAGCGAAACTCTCCGTAGAGGCAGGCCGATTGATTGAGACGAACTCCGCCCGCACTTTCGCCGACGGAATGGCGGTGCGGGTCCCAGTGCAAGAGGCTCTTGATATCTATTCCAAGGGCGCTGCCCGGATCATCGCGGTGAGCGATGATGAAGTCGCTGAGGCCATGCGGCTTTATTACACAAAAACTCACAACTTGTCGGAAGGTGCTGGCGCAGCACCTTTGGCCGGGCTTATGCAAGAACGCTCCCAGATGGATGGCAAACGTATTGGGGTAATTTTATGCGGCGGCAATGTGGACGCCGGTTGGTTTCAAACCGTGCTCGAAGGTCAGACGCCAGAGGTTTAAAACCTCCGTTAAGAACATTGCAAACAGCCACTCAAAATCCGATGCGCCCTCGGTTCGAAAGCAGCGTTTCCACGTTTTCCCGCAAGCGACTGCGCAAGGGCCCATTGCGCGGTGCATCCCGCAAAGTCGTGAACCAATGCTCGGGCGGGTTTTTACCCCGTCTGTTGCCCTCGAAACTCAAAGCGCGCAACACGCCTTCGGCCTCAGCCGGCAACCGGTCTGGTATCTCAATCCCGTTCAGAACCGCCCAATTCCCGGTCCAAAGCCGCCCAACTGACCACGGGTTGTAGCCGCCGCCACCTTGCACCAGCAGGCGGGGCGCCAATCCCATGAGCCCAGCCAAAACTCCCCAATGCGCGTTATTTGACAGGCTTTGATGCGATAGCGGGTCCTCCTCAACGGCATCCGCGCCGCATTGCAAGATGATCGCATCGGGCCGGAAGCCGCGCACTAAAGGCAGTATCAACGCGTCACGCACGAAAGCCATCTCATCATCATTCATTCCGCGTTCAACGGGTAGGTTATAGGTCGCGGGCCCGCCCTCCCCCAAACCGCCGGTGCGCGGCCAAAGGCCTGCCTCATGAACCGAGATCATCAAACATTCCGGGTCGTCCCCAAAACCGTGCTCCACACCGTCCGCGTGATGGGCATCGATATCGATATAGGCAATCCGCTGTGCCCCGTTTTGGCGCAGTGACAAAATGGCAAAGACCGGGTCGTTCAGATAACAAAACCCGTTCGCGCGGTCTGGCATGCCGTGATGGGTGCCGCCGCCAGGTTGAAACACAACCCCGCCCTGAGCCAACAGCTCTCCCGCCAATAGCGCGCCGCCCACGCCGGTGGCCGGGCGGGAGAGCATTTCGGGGAAAATCGGGTTCGTAGCCGTGCCCAGCTGGTGACGCAAACGCTCTGTGTCTGACGCGTCCTGCACTCTGGCGACACGCACCAGCGCGTCGACATACGCGCGGTCATGCCAATCCATCAGCACCTTCGGCTTGGCCTGAGGTGAACTCACGAATTGGGCGCGCGGCAACCATCCAAGCGCACGCGCCAGGTCCATCACCGTCGACACGCGAGGCACCCTCAGCGGATGGCGCATTCCGTAGCTCGAACCACGGTAGATTTCGGAGCCAATAAAGCGTGGCGTAGGGTCAAGCCTGCCTTGCCCGGCGCCGCTCCGATGGGTTTGATGTGTTAACAAAATGTATAGAACCCCTTGTTTTTATAGCCACACTTGCATTTTGCGACGCAAACACGCAAAATAGCGCAAAATAAAAACGAAGGTAGCGCGCAGCACAATGTCTTTGCTGAGACTGAAACAGCCCCCTCTCAAAATGACCGGCTCCTATAAAAGGGAGGTGCGGACCCAATTCGGGGCGCTCTGCTACCGCGTGTTAAATAATGAGACGCAGGTCCTTTTGGTAACCAGCCGCACGCGTGGGCGTTGGATTATCCCAAAAGGGTGGCCCATGGAAGGCGCAACGCCCGCTGAGGCCGCAGCAACCGAAGCCTATGAGGAGGCTGGCGTTCAAGGCAAAACCCTCAACATTTGCCTCGGGATCTATTCCTACACCAAGATGATGGGCGACGACGAAATGGATCTTCCCTGCGCGGTTTCGGTCTTCCCGGTACGGGTCAAAAAGGTGATGCGCGACTACCCAGAAAAGGCAGAGCGCAAACGCAAATGGTTCTCTGTCAAAAAGGCGGCTGCCAAAGTGCGTGAGCCCGAGCTGCGCAAAATCCTCAAGCATTTCGACCCCAGCCTGCTTGAGCGTTAAGCGCTTGCTTGCAAAGCCCACGATAGAAGTTATCTCTACGTGATCACCGAACGGAGACCGGGCAAATATGATCCGCTACGCATTGACCTGCGCCAATAGCCACCAGTTTGAAAGCTGGTTCCAATCGGCTGATGCGTTTGACACGCTTCGCGCTGCCGACATGGTCAACTGCGCAATTTGTGGCGACAGTAACGTGCGCAAGTCGATCATGGCCCCGCGCATCGGCAAGGCGACCGAGACCAACACTGAAATGAGAACGGAACGTCCGCTTTCGGAACCCGCCAGTTCCGCAGAGCAGGCCGTGAAAGAGCTGCGCGACAAAGTCGAGGCCAATTCAGAAGACGTCGGCACCAATTTTGCCGATGAGGCGCGCAAAATTCACAATGGCGAGGCACCGGAACGCGCAATCTACGGTGAGGCGAAGCCGCAAGACGCCAAGTCGCTTATTGAAGATGGCGTACCTGTTTTGCCTCTGCCTTTCATGCCAACGCGAAAGACCAATTAAATGGCCAATATCTTGATCACTGGTGCAACGCGCGGCATTGGCCAAGCCATGTTTGGACATTATGCGGCGCGCGGGGATAAAGTCACTGGCACCTATCGCGGGCAAGCGCCTGATGACGGACACTGGCTACAACTCGATGTGGCAAACCCCAACGATTTTGAGACGCTCTGCCATGATTTCGAGCCAGAGGCTCTGGACCTGCTGATCTGCAATGCGGGCGTCTACCTCGACAAGGATCACAGCCTCGCGGATGGCTACGCGCCGCAACTCTGGGCCGACAGTTTCGCCACGAACGTGACCGGCGTCTTTCTGACAGTGCAAACCATGCTGCCAAAGCTGCAACTGTCCAAGGCGCCGAAAATCGCGATAATCTCGTCCCAGATGGCCTCTTCCGAACGCGCACCGGGTGGCTCCTATATCTACCGTGCCTCGAAGGCCGCGGCGTTGAACTTGGGCCGCAACCTCGCCGCTGATTTCGAAGGGCTCGGAATTGCCGTTGGCATCTATCACCCCGGCTGGGTGCAAACAGATATGGGTGGCGGCGCAGCGGATATCACGGTCGATGCCTCTGCTAACGGGCTGATAGAGCGGTTTGACGCGCTCAGCCTCAAGACCACAGGTTGCTTTGAGACATGGGACGGCCGAGCCCACGCCTACTAAAGCCACCTTTACAAATTAAATCAAAATTATCGCCACAAATCGCCACAATCCGCGGCTAACACGGCCTTTGTACACGAATTGGAAACGAGGCGCGGGCATGGACCTGCTCTATCAAACGCGATTTTCTTATCTGGGCCACTCCGGCTGGAAATCTGACGCAAGCAAGGACGCAGCGCTTCTTTTTGCGCCAGAGCGCATGGAACGCCGGTTCGAGCTATTTGAAAAGATCGCGCTTGCGAGCCTAGCTGCGCAAAATGACCCGCAGTTCAAACTGGTCCTGCTGACCTCCTCTGAAATGCCCGAAAAATATGCGACGCGGCTGCGCGAAATGACCCATGACGTGCTGGAAGAGCCCCGTGTCGAGATATTGGTGCGCGCCCCGCGCTACGCAGGCCGGGTGTTCCGCGCGCATGTGCATGACAGCTACGCGCCGGATGACCTTGTCTGCCAAACCGTTCTCGATGATGACGACGCCTTGTCGTCCGATTTCACCGAAATTTGCAAACGAGAAGCACGCCGCGCGCTGGAAAGCGATTACGACGGCGACCCGACGCGCTTCATTTCATTCGCACGTGGCGCCAATCTGTTGGTCGAGGATGGCGCGCCTTGGCGGTTATCTGAGAAATACACACCGATGATCAATCTCGGCCTCACCTTGGTCGCGCGGGCTGGCACCGACAAGCATCCATATCTCACCCAACATCTGGCTATCGGACTGCATCACCCCTCCCTTGTGATAAACACTTTGCGTCCGTTCTTCTTGCGGACGGTCCATGACCAAAATGATAGCCGCACGCCGCATAAATCCAATTGGATGGATGCAGGCGAGGTCGCAGCGGTCTTGAAGTATTTCCCCTTCATGCGCAGCTATTTCCCCGAAGCCGAGCATGCAGCGACCTGAAGGGCTGCGCGCCCTTGCCCTCCCCCGCCCATAGGCCTAAGACGCACAGCGAAATTACGACAGACGGACCTAGCGGCATGACCACGCCTTCCCAACGGCTTGTGATGAAATTCGGCGGCACCTCGGTGGCCAATCTCGACCGCATCAAGCGCGCCGCGAAACGCGTCGGGGTTGAGGTGGCGAAGGGTTATGAGGTGATCGTCATCGTCTCCGCCATGTCGGGCAAAACCAATGAGCTGGTCGGGTGGGTCGAAGAGACCTCGCCCCTTTATGACGCGCGCGAATATGATGCGATCGTCTCTTCGGGCGAGAACGTCACCGCAGGGCTCATGGCGCTGACGCTTCAGGAAATGGATGTCCCGGCCCGCAGTTGGCAAGGCTGGCAGGTGCCGCTGAAAACCACCGATGCCCATGGCGCGGCGCGGATTGAGGAAATCCCGACCGACAATCTGGATGCCAAATTTGGTCAAGGCATGAAAGTGGCCGTGGTCGCGGGCTTTCAAGGCATCAGTCCAGAGGGCCGCATCACCACGTTGGGGCGCGGCGGGTCGGACACGACTGCTGTGGCTTTCGCCGCCGCCTTCAATGCGGAGCGGTGCGACATCTACACTGATGTGGATGGGGTCTATACGACCGATCCGCGTATCACATCAAAAGCGCGTAAGCTGGGCCGCATCGCGTTTGAAGAGATGCTGGAACTCGCATCGCTTGGCGCGAAGGTTTTGCAGACGCGCTCGGTGGAGCTGGCGATGCGGTACAAGGTGAAGCTGCGGGTTCTAAGCAGCTTTGAGGAAATGGATGACAGCGCGGGCACATTGGTCTGCGACGAGGAGGATATCGTGGAAAGCAACGTAGTGGCGGGCGTGGCCTATTCGCGCGACGAGGCAAAGATGACACTGATCTCGGTTGCGGACCGACCCGGTATCGCGGCGGCGATCTTTGGGCCGCTCTCGGAGGCGGGCGTCAACGTCGATATGATCGTTCAAAACATCTCAGAAGAAGGGCGCACGGATATGACGTTCTCTTGCCCGGTGAATGAGGTCGCGCGGGCAGAAAAGGCGATGCAGGACGCAAAAACATCCGGTGATATTAATTTCCATGATCTGGTGGCTGATACGGATGTCGCGAAGGTCTCTGTTGTGGGGATCGGGATGCGCTCGCATGCGGGAGTTGCCGCAAAAATGTTCAAAGCGCTGCAGGATGATGGGATCAATATCAAGGTCATCACCACGTCGGAGATCAAGATCTCGGTCCTGATCGATCGCAAATATATGGAGCTGGCCGTGCAGGCCCTGCATGACGCGTTCGAGCTGGAAAAAGCGGCCTAATTCATGTGCCCCGCATGCGGGGAATCTTGTAAGCCTCTGTTTAATAGCCCTTTTCAAAATTTGTTTACCAGCTGTTAACCGTTGAAAAAACGACCTGAGCGGGGCCATCGCGCGGATGCGAAACGGCGCCATTACACGCGGCAGGACTTTGCTTTCAGCATTGGTGCAGATTTAGTATAGCGCCCAGTCATCGTCATGTGGGAGCGAGCCAATGGCCATCCAGCTGGCGCGGACGCGGGCGACGCGGCTGTCGCCCCATGTTTTGAAGACCAACACGAACCCATCTTCGGTGATCTCGTCGGCAGCGATGTCGACGCGTTGGTTTTGGCCGTTGTCAATGTCCCACATGCTCAGACCCACATGGACCGCAGGGGGCGCCACAAACCGGGTATTGAAAGACACGGGGCGGCGATGCGCGCGTGGGCCCGTTCCGGTCCACATCGGACCGTCATCAACAAAGTCTGAAAACAGGACATGTTCGCCCTGACTGACCCCGATATGCGCGTTTTGTAATCTATGCATTGGTTAACCTCACGCTCCTCGGCGTAAGGAGCAATTTTGGCAACAATTTGTTTACGAAAAGGAAAAAGACGCGACGGTAGCGACCGGCAGCACACTTACCCAACAAGCGCATTTCGCGGGCTCAAAGCGTCGAAGCGCTGCCCGTATCCGGCATGGCTCTCGCAGTTTGACAAGGAATGCCACACCTTTACTACCGTATACATTGAAAAACGCATTGCTCCATGATTTCAGAGTGTTGAACCGTGTTGATGATGCTGTAGCGCAGCTGGACCCTCCCCCAAAAATCAAGCGTTACATAGGTTTCAACCCCGCTTTCCGAGCATTCTGCACAAGCCAAAATTTCGCCGGACCAGGTCCCGGGTAGGCCGCTTTCCAGACAATTCAAGTTTTCGCTCAATTTTTCTCATATCAGTCATAAATTCGCCTAAAAATGCATCAGAATAGATGTCGCATTTATTTTTAGAGAGTACGATATGAAGAAAATATGCACAGCGATAGCGCTGGCGGCCGCCCTGATTGCCGGGCCCGCTGCAGCGCAACAAGCTTCACCCGGCGTTTCACCCTTTGTTATGAACACATTGTTCATCGTGTTTTGTGGTGTCCTCGTCATGTGGATGTCGGCCGGCTTCGCAATGCTCGAAGCAGGTTTTGTCCGCAAAAAGAATGTCATCAACCAATGCGCCAAGAATGTCGGCGTCTTTGCCATCGCATCGACCGCGTTCATCTTGAGCGGTTACGGTTTCATGTTCCCAAATGGGAGCTGGATCGTGCCGGGCCTTTTGGGGTTTGACGGCGCCATTGAAATCACGGGCGTCGTTGACGGCGGGTCCGACTTTACCGGGCGCGGTCATGCCGGGGCGAGTGACATCTTCTTTCAGTCGATGTTCTGCGTTGCCGTGGCCTCCATCGTGTCTGGAACGGTGGCCGAACGCATCAAGCTTGCACCCTTCTTTCTCTTCACGGCCGCTTTGACGGCGGTGATCTACCCCATTCAGGCCTCCTGGACCTGGGGCGGCGGCTTCCTGGCCTCTGACCTTGGCTTCGTCGATCTGGCCGGCAGCACAGTGGTGCATGTCGTAGGCGGTGTCGCGGCCTTCACCGGCGCGCTGTTTGTCGGCGCCCGCAAAGGGCGTTTCGTTGACGGGAAAAAGGTTGCCTTGGGCAACTACTCCGCACCGCTGGCGACGATTGGCGTGATGATCTTGTGGATGGGCTGGTACGGGTTCAACGCAGGCTCCTATCTCAGCTTCTCGACAGATGCCGACGCCGCAAACGTGTCGCGGATCTTTCTCAACACCAACCTGGCCGCCGCTGGCGGGGTCATCGCCGCGGCGTTTGTGTCCTACTTGAGAGAATATCGCTTCGATCTGAGCTTCATGCTCAACGGCGCGCTTGGCGGGCTGGTCGCGATTACGGCTGAGCCGCTCTTCCCGACACCGTTTGTGGCCTTCACCATCGGCGTCGTTGGCGGCATCGTCATCTACTGGGCGGTCGAGTTGCTCGACCACTTCAAGATTGACGACGTTGTCGGCGCGATCCCTGTGCACCTGTTTTGCGGCATCTGGGGCACGATTGCCGTCGCAATTACAAACCCGGACGCAACCATTGTCGGGCAGCTGGCCTCCGTTTTGATCATCATCGCCTATGTCGGTGTGACGACCAGCGTGGTCTGGATTGCGCTTAAGGAGACGATGGGAATTCGCGTCACAGCCGAGGTCGAAGACGCCGGCATCGACAAGAATGACTACGTCCTGAGCAGCTAACGCCCCGCGCGTTGCTGAGTTGAAAAATTTGCCAAGGCAGCCCCCCTGCGGATTGCCTTGGCAGCACCGGCAAACAGCTGTTTGCCAAACACGTAAAAAGTAAAATCGTTGGTGTGAGTTCAACGGTTTTGTGTCGGAGTAACGAAGATGAGAAAACTGATATGTGGCCTCGCCCTATCACTGGGATGTATCGCGAGCGGCGCGCAGGCAGAAATCACACTGAATGTCGACGGGACCGAGTACCCACTTTCGACCTTGATGGAAAACTGCAAAAGCATGAGCGCGCAACCTGAAGCGCAGATTGCCTGTTTCAACGCCCTGTCCAAGCTTTTGGCGGGGCAAGGCGACCAGGCCCAAACCGACCCTGACCTCGTGCCCAACGCGTTAGACAGTTTGCGTGCAGCGGCCGAACATCAAACCGAAGAGACCGGGCTTTCGATATTTGGGTCCGACTGCAAAATTCAGATCGTCTATTTCAACAACTACTACCATCTCAGCCGCCGCAACGTGTCGACGATCGACCTTTACAGCGCGCATTTTGACGCCTCGAAATTGAACTACGAACAATCCGCGGCGGGCGCAGACCGGCAATCGACCGTCTTGAACGGGCGGATGCGTGATGGCGCGCGCGCCGTTACGCGCGGCGGCACCGAGCTTGACTCCGCCACCCACAGGTTTGAGCCAAAATCTGCGAGAGTGACAATGGCCGCCTACGCCAATGAGGTTGCCGCACAATTGCCCGGCAAAGAGGATCAGGCGTTCGGATTTGTTCTGGTCCACCCGGACCTCAAGGAGGCCAGCGACGAGATTTGGAGCGCGTTTGAAACCTTCGTAAGCGCCTGCCAAAAGGGCATGGCACCGATCTCCTAGGCCCTCTTATAGCGCAATAAAAAAGGGCCCCGTGCGGGGCCCTTCTTCATTCGATCCATGCGGCGGCGCTTTAGGCCAGCGCGATACCGGCTGTCATATCGTCGAGCAGCTTGGCGCTTTCATCGGAGCTTGCGGCGTCATGCGCTTTTTGCGCTTCCGCGACCAGTTCGGCCTGCAACTCCGGCGTCATGTCAGCGCGTGCGAAGGCACGTTCAGCCAGCACCGACGCGCTTTCGGCGGAGACCTCAGCAAAGCCACCCGTCACGAAATACTCCTCCGTGCCGGACGCCGTGACGACCCTCAGGTAGCCAGGACGCAAGGTGGTGATCACCGGAGCGTGGTCGGGCATGGCGGTGAAATCACCTTCCGAGCCCGGGATTTGCACCTCGCTCGCCTCGGCAGAAGCAAGCTTCCGCTCTGGCGAGACGAGTTCGAATTGCATCATAGCCATGGACTGGCCTCCTCAAGCGCTAATTTACGCGGCGTCTGCTGCCATTTTCTCGGCTTTGGCGATCACCTCATCGATGCCGCCAACCATGTAGAAGGCGCCCTCGGGCAGGTGGTCATACTCGCCAGCCACAACTGCTTTGAACGACGCGATTGTATCTTCCAGCGGAACCTGCTTGCCGTCCGCGCCGGTGAAGACTTTCGCCACGTCAAATGGCTGCGACAGGAAGCGCTCGATCTTACGGGCGCGGGTCACAGTCATTTTGTCTTCCTCGGACAATTCGTCCATGCCGAGGATGGCGATGATGTCTTGCAGCGACTTGTAGCGTTGCAGGATTTGTTGCACGTCGGTGGCCACTTTGTAATGCTCCTCACCGATGATCAGCGGGTCCAGCAGGCGCGACGTAGAACCCAGCGGGTCCACAGCCGGGTAGATGCCTTTTTCCGAGATCGCACGGTCCAGAACGGTTGTCGCGTCCAGGTGGGCGAAAGATGTGGCTGGTGCCGGGTCGGTCAAGTCATCCGCAGGGACGTAAACCGCTTGCACCGACGTGATCGAGCCGGATTTCGTGGACGTAATGCGTTCCTGCATCGCGCCCATGTCGGTGGCCAGCGTCGGCTGGTAGCCCACAGCGGATGGGATACGACCCAAAAGCGCGGACACCTCGGAACCGGCTTGCGTGAAGCGGAAGATGTTGTCGACGAAGAACAGAACGTCGGCGCCTGTGTCATCGCGGAACTGCTCGGCCAGTGTCAGGCCGGAAAGCGCAACACGCATACGCGCACCGGGAGGCTCGTTCATCTGGCCGTAGACCAGCGCAATTTTCGAATCTTCCAGATTGTCAGGCACGATAACGCCGGATTCGATCATTTCGTGATACAGGTCGTTCCCTTCACGGGTCCGCTCACCCACACCCGCGAACACGGACACACCGGAGTGCACCTTCGCGATGTTGTTGATCAGTTCCATGATCAAAACGGTCTTACCAACACCCGCACCGCCGAAGAGGCCAATTTTACCACCCTTCGTGTAAGGCGCGAGAAGGTCGATGACCTTGATGCCGGTTGTCAGAATTTCGGACTCTGTGGACTGTTCCGCAAAGTCAGGCGCGTCGCCGTGGATGGCGCGACGGGCAGTGTGAGCCACAGGGCCACCCTCGTCCACAGGATCGCCTGTCACGTTCAGGATGCGGCCCAATGTGCCCGACCCGATTGGAACCGAGATCGGCTCACCAAGGTCGGTCACGGCACCGCCGCGTACGAGGCCTTCGGAGCTGTCCATCGCAATTGCGCGTACAGTGTTCTCACCAAGGTGTTGTGCCACCTCAAGAATCAGCCGGTTGCCATTGTTGTCTGTTTCCAGCGCGTTCAGAATCTCGGGAAGTGCGTCGTCGAACTGGACGTCCACAACGGCCCCGATGACCTGAGTAATTTTGCCTGTGTTCTTGGCCATGTTGGTTCTCCGGGTCTAGAGCGCTTCAGCGCCCGAAATGATTTCGATTAGCTCGTTGGTGATGACAGCCTGGCGGGTTCGGTTGAACTCGATCGTCAGCTTGTCGATCATCTCGCCCGCATTGCGGGTCGCGTTGTCCATGGCAGACATCCGGGCACCTTGCTCGGACGCGCCATTTTCCAACAGAGCGCTAAAGATTTGTGTTGCAACCGCGCGCGGCAGCAGGTCGGCAAGGATGCCTTCCTCGCTGGGCTCGTAGTCGTAAACTGTCGATGCCTCATCGTCAGACGCCTCAAACGAGGCCGGGATGATTTGCTGCTCGGTCGGGATTTGGCTGATCACGGATTGGAACTGGGCGTAGTAAATCTTTGCTACGTCAAATTCACCGGCGTCAAACCGGCCCAGTACATCTTGCGCAATTTCGGCGGCATTCGCATAGCCCATGGTTTTGACCTCAGACAGGTCAACATGGCCAATGAAGTGATCGCCAAGATCGCGCTTGATAGCCTCGCGGCCTTTCTTGCCAACGGTCAGAATTTTTACCGTCTTGCCCTCAGCGATCAGCTTTTGCGCCGCCGCCTTGGCCAATTTGGAAATATTGCCGTTGAAGCCGCCGCAAAGCCCACGCTCCGCCGTCATCACGATCAGCAGCTGCGTCTTGTCGGACTGGTTGCCGGCGAGCAGCTTTGGTGCGCCCTCCCCAGTGCCAACGGACGCCGCCAATTGCCCCATCACAGCGTTGAATCGCTCCGCATATGGGCGGCCGGCCTCCGCAGCATCCTGCGCACGGCGCAGTTTGGCTGCGGCGACCATTTGCATCGCCTTGGTGATCTTGCGGGTCGACTTGACCGACGAGATCCGGTTTTTAAGGTCACTCAGGTTGGGCATCTGCCAGTCCCCTTAAGCGAAATCTGCAGCGAACGCGTCGAGAGCCGCCTTGATCTTGTCCTCAGCGTCGCCTTTGACCTTTGGGTCCTCGGTCGTGATCATGTCCAAGAGGTCCTGATGCTTGCCACGCAGATGCGCCAGCAGACCTTTTTCGAACTTGCCCACATCGGTCACTGGCAGCTTGTCCAGATAGCCTTTGGTGCCCGCATAGATCACGCAAACGATCTCAGCGTTGGTCAGCGGCGAGTATTGCGGCTGCTTCATCAGCTCGGTCAGACGCGCGCCACGGTTCAGCAACTGCTGGGTTGCGGCATCAAGGTCGGAGCCGAACTGCGCGAAGGCCGCCATCTCACGGTATTGCGCCAATTCCAGTTTCACCGGACCCGCAACAGACTTCATCGCGTTGGTTTGCGCTGAAGAGCCAACCCGCGAAACGGACAGACCAGTGTTCACCGCCGGGCGGATGCCTTGGTAAAACAGCTCGGTTTCCAAGAAGATTTGGCCGTCGGTGATCGAGATCACGTTTGTCGGAATAAAGGCTGACACGTCGCCGCCTTGAGTTTCAATAACCGGCAGCGCGGTCAAAGAGCCCGACCCGTTATCTTCGTTCAGCTTGCAGGAGCGTTCCAGCAGGCGAGAGTGGAGATAGAAAACGTCACCAGGATACGCTTCACGGCCCGGTGGGCGGCGCAGCAGCAGCGACATCTGACGATAGGACACGGCCTGTTTGGACAGGTCATCATAGATGATCAGCGCATGGCGGCCATTGTCGCGGAAATGCTCAGCCATCGCGGTCGCAGCGTAAGGGGCGAGGAACTGCATCGGCGCCGGGTCAGACGCGGTTGCTGCAACGACGATCGAATATTCAATCGCGCCGCTCTCTTCGAGCTTCTTCACCAGCTGCGCCACAGTAGAGCGCTTCTGACCAACAGCCACGTAGATGCAGTAGAGCTTCCCGCTCTCGTCTTTCGCGGCGTCGTTATAAGACTTTTGGTTCAGGATCGCGTCCAGCGCCACAGCCGTTTTACCGGTTTGACGGTCACCAATGATCAGCTCGCGCTGGCCACGGCCAATCGGGATCATCGAGTCGACCGATTTCAGGCCTGTTGCCATCGGCTCATGCACCGATTTACGCGGGATGATGCCCGGCGCCTTGCTGTCGGCGACACGGCGGTCCTTGGTTTTGATCGGGCCCTTGCCGTCCAGCGGGTTTCCCAGACCGTCGACAACGCGACCGAGCAGCTCGTCACCGGCAGGAACGTCCACGATGGAGTTGGTGCGCTTAACGGTGTCACCTTCTTTAATGTCGCGGTCGGAGCCGAAGATCACGACCCCCACGTTGTCGCTTTCCAGGTTCAGCGCCATGCCCTGAATGCCACCGGGGAATTCGACCATTTCACCGGCCTGAACGCTGTCCAGACCATAAACGCGGGCGATACCATCGCCGACGCTCAGGACGCGGCCGACCTCGGCCACCTCAACTTCTTGGCCAAAATTCTTGATTTGGTCTTTCAGGATTGCGGAGATTTCCGCTGCTTGGATTGCCATGTTATCCGGCCTCTTTCATCGAATTTTGCAGGGCGGCGAGCTTGGAGCGGATCGACGTATCGATCATCTTCGAGCCCACTTTAACGACAAGGCCGCCGATGAGGGTCTCATCCACGGCCATATTAATTTTCACGTCCTTGCCGACGGTCGCTTTCAGCGTCTTGGCAAGCTTGTCTTGTTGCGCCTTGGTCAGCGCCTTGGCGGCCGTCACATCAGCCGTGACCTCGCCTTTGATGTCAGCCAGGCGCGCGCGCAGCTCGGAGACCAGCTGCGGCAGCACGAACAAACGGCGCTTGGCCGCCATGAGCGACAGCGTGTTGGCCACCGTCGGCGAGAGCTTCATGGTCTTGGCAATGGCCGCGATTGCATCGCCGGTTTCGGCACGAGTGTACAGCGGGGAGGCGATCAGCGATCTGAAGTCGGCGCTCTCGGCCAAGGCCGCCTCTAGCGCGTCAATGTCTTTCTCAAGCGCAGGAAGCTTTTTGCCCTCATTGGCAAGGTCAAACACGGCTGTCGCATAGCGCGCGGCAATACCGGTTGAGATCGAGACTGGTTCGGACACGTCCACCCTTTCGATTCTGTGCGACCCTATCTCAGCCCTGGGGCTTGCATATAAGGCCATTGTGATTGGGTGCGCAGACGCATCCCCCGAAAATCAGCTGCGATGTAGCAAAGCCCCCCGCGCGGCGCAATAGCTTACCAGCCTTTTACCTCAGACCCCGCGCCCGCGCATTTGGTATCGCGCAAAATTTTGGCACCGCAACGCATGTGGCCAAAGTGAACATCTACCATACTATGGGACAAACCGCGCGGCAAAACCGCGCCCACTCGACCTAAATTACGACTTTTTGGCCACTTATTTTCATCGCGCGCGCCCGGATTCCACAAACAGACATCTTCTGAAGTTCTACGCTGCTGGTCCGTAAGCAGGCATTGAGAGCGCCAGCCACCTGCGACCGATTGTAGCGACGCGCCTAGCCGTTTATGCGGCCCTGCCCCGTATTTCCCAATGTCTGCCCCACGGCGCCCGCGGGCGCTGCGGCCCCCGCGCTGATGGGCCGGCTCAGTTTGACGGCACGGCCCTTGGGGCGTGGCGCATAGACCTGCTTTGTGGCTTCCACCAAAATCACGCCACCGGCAAAACGCCCCGACACCCGGCGCCCGAACCGCTCCATCACGCGCGACAGCTTCAGCCAGAACCGCTTCTCGCTGGGCGCGGCAAACAAGGCCGCTAGATGCTTTTCGGGCGAGAAATTATGCCGTTTCAACTGCGCCTCTAGCTGGCTCAGCGAATAAGGCCGCCCAAAGCCGTAAGGCGTGCGGTCGCGCCGCGACCAGAGCCCAGCCCGGTTGGGCACAATGAAAAGCGCCCGCCCGCCCGGCGCCAGAACGCGCCAGCATTCCTCCAGCAGAGCCGATGGGTTTTCCGAGGTCTCGAGCCCGTGCAGAACGATCAGCTTGTCGGCTTGGCCAGATTGTAGCGGCCATAAGGTCTCCTCGGACAAAACGGCCACGTTGGGCAGGCCCGCGGGCCAATGCATCACCCCTTGCGGCCCCGGCATCAGCGCCACGACCCGGCGCGCCTCAGACAAGAAAGGACGCAACAAAGGTACCGCGAAGCCGAATCCCACGACTGTTTCGCCTTTGGCAGGAGTCCAGAAGGCCGCAACTTGTTCGCGAACCGCGCGCTGCGCCACCCGCCCCAAATTGGTGCGGTAATAAAAATTTTTCAGGTCTTGGACGTCCAGATGCATAGAAAACCCGCTTGTTTCGGCCGTTTTGACCCGAAATCCCCGCTTTTCTAAGGTTAACGAATTGCTAAGGAAATGAGCTTTCGGGCTCGACTGCCTATAAAACGCCCTATTTCACACAATATGTGAACAGAAAAGACTTGAAGCTTGGGAATTTAAACCGAACTGTAAGGTCTAAGAGGCAAAGGTGTACCCGGGTCCTCGACCCGGTTCCGCCCTGATCAAAAGGAGCATGGGGTGCCATCATTCTCGGACACTCTGGAAAAAGCCATCCATTCGGCGCTTGCGCAAGCCAATGCGCATCGTCACGAACTGGCTACATTGGAACATTTGCTGCTCGCGCTCACTGATGAGCCTGAGGCAGCGAAGGTTATGCAGGCCTGCGGGGTCGACCTGGAAACGCTCCGCATCACCTTGCGTGAGTTTATCGAAGAAGAGCTCTCGACACTTGTCACGGATGTTGAAGGCTCTGAGGCGGTTCCGACCGCTGCCTTCCAGCGTGTGATCCAACGTGCCGCGATCCACGTGCAGTCGTCAGGCCGCACGGAGGTGACGGGCGCAAACGTTCTGGTCGCAATTTTCGCGGAACGCGAAAGCAACGCTGCGTTTTTCCTGCAAGAACAAGACATGACACGCTACGACGCGGTCAATTTCATCGCCCACGGCGTCGCCAAAGACCCGGAATTTGGCGAAGTTCGCCCGGTGTCCGGCTCGACTGAATTCGACGACGAAGCGACATCTGACGCACAGCCGGGCGGCGAAGAAGCCAAAGAATCCGCCTTGGCCAAATATTGCGTCGATCTGAACGCCAAATCGCGTGACGGTGATGTTGATCCGTTGATTGGCCGTGGCCATGAGGTGGAACGCTGCGTGCAAGTGCTGTGCCGCCGCCGTAAGAACAATCCGCTACTCGTGGGTGATCCTGGCGTGGGCAAAACGGCGATTGCCGAAGGTCTGGCGCATAAGATCGTGGAAGGCGAAACGCCTGAGATCCTGTCGCAAACCACAATCTATTCCCTCGATATGGGCGCGCTTCTGGCTGGAACCCGGTACCGTGGCGATTTTGAAGAACGCCTGAAAGCGGTCATGACGGAGCTGGAAGAGCATCCCGACGCCGTGCTGTTCATTGACGAGATCCACACAGTGATCGGCGCCGGTGCGACATCCGGTGGGGCAATGGATGCATCCAACCTGCTCAAACCCGCACTTCAGGGCGGTAAGCTGCGCTGCATGGGCTCGACCACTTACAAGGAATTTCGCCAGCATTTCGAGAAGGACCGCGCGCTAAGCCGCCGGTTCCAGAAAATCGACGTGGTCGAACCAACTGTGGATGATGCGGTCCAAATACTCAAAGGCATCAAAACCTATTTTGAGGAGCATCACGGCATCAAATACACCGCTGACGCGATCAAATCCGCTGTTGAGCTGTCCTCGCGTTACATTCACGATCGCAAATTGCCCGACAAGGCAATTGACGTGATTGATGAAGCCGGTGCCGCACAGCATCTGGTCGTGGAAAGCAAACGCCGCAAATCCATCGGCGTAAAGGAGATCGAGGCCGTCGTTGCCAAGATCGCCCGCATTCCACCAAAAACCGTCTCCAAAGACGATGCGGCCACGTTGAAGGACCTCGAAAAGGCTCTCAAACGTCAGGTATTTGGTCAGGACAAAGCGCTTGAAGCTTTGGCCTCTGCCATCAAACTGGCGCGTGCCGGTCTGCGTGAACCTGAAAAGCCCATCGGCAACTACCTGTTCGCCGGTCCAACCGGTGTGGGCAAAACCGAAGCTGCGAAAGCCCTGGCCGACCAGCTTGGGGTGGAATTGATCCGCTTCGATATGTCCGAATACATGGAAAAACACGCGATCTCCCGCCTTATCGGCGCCCCTCCGGGCTATGTTGGCTTTGACCAAGGCGGCATGCTGACCGACAAGGTCGATCAAAACCCGCATTGCGTGCTCTTGCTTGACGAGATCGAAAAAGCGCATCCGGATGTGTTCAACATTCTTTTGCAAGTGATGGATCACGGCAAGCTGACCGATCATAACGGCCGCACAACGGATTTCCGCAATGTGGTCTTGATCATGACATCGAACGCAGGGGCTGCAGACGCCGCCCGCGCACCTATGGGCTTTGGACGCGATCGGCGTGAAGGCGAAGACACGGCAGCGATCGAGAAGCTGTTCACGCCCGAGTTCCGCAATCGTTTGGATGCCACGATTTCCTTTGCCCCACTTGGCAAAAAGGTTATTGCGCAGGTTGTCGAAAAATTCGTCCTGCAGCTTGAGGCCCAGCTTATGGACCGCAATGTCACATTTGAGCTGACACAAGCTGCCGCCGAATGGCTGGGCGACAAGGGCTATGACGAAAAGATGGGCGCACGCCCGCTTGCCCGGGTGATCCAGGAGCATATCAAAAAGCCCCTGGCGGAAGAGCTTCTCTTCGGCAAACTCGCCAAAGGCGGCATCGTCAAAGTTGGCGTCAAGAAAGGCGAAATTGATCTTAATGTGATCGAGCCGGAAAAGGCGCGCATCGCATCGAAGAAAAAACCGCCTCTTCTCACCGCCGACTAGAAGATGCTCGGATAACAAAATAAAGCCGCCTGCCCACCGTGACCGGCGGCTTTTTTATGAGCCCAGCTCAAAACCTTCAGCGTTTCAAAAATATTCTCAAGGAGTTTGCCCGCGCGGCTGAGGACGCGAGCGTCCTCAAAGAGCGCAAAACATAGTGCGCGGCGCAGCCGCACCGTTAAGACAAGCGCGGCTACTTTTCGGTCAGTTTCAATTCGATCCGCCGGTTCTGCTGCCGCGCCTCTGGCGTATTGTCCAAATTCACGGGTTGGTATTCGCCAAAGCCATTGGCAGCCAAACGGTCCGGCGGAATGCCGAGCCCTTCGCTCATGTAGCGCACGACCGACAGCGCCCGTGCCTGGCTCAGTTCCCAGTTATCCGCAAAGGCGCCCGAGCCAGAGAGCGGGAGGTTGTCCGTATGCCCATCCACGCGGATCACCCAATCAAGCTCGTCGGGGATCTCAGAAGACACGTTCAGCAAAATCTCTGCAACTTTCGCAATCTCGGAGCGGCCTTCAGCCGAGAGGTTCGCCCGCGCGGGCTGAAACAACACTTCCGAGGAGAACACAAACCGATCGCCATCGATCCGAACGCCCTCTTGATCGCCCAAAAGCGCGCGCAGTTTGCCAAAAAATTCAGAACGGTAGCTCTGCAATTCCTTGGCCTCTTCCTCGAGCCGGGCCCGTTCGGCCTCCTCCAGCTCAAGTCGCCGTGCTTGTTCTTCGGCCAAAGCGGCCTGTTCGGCGGCCACTTTGCGCTGCTCAGCCGCCACTTGCGCCAAGGCCGTGTTCAATTGCGACCCCAAGGCGCTGATCTGTACATTGGCGTCGGTATCACGGTCCGTCGCTGCGTCGAGAAGCCCCTGTAAAGAGCCCAGTTGCGACCGCAATGCCGCAACCTGCTGATTCAAAGCCTCGACCTGACGCTGACTTTCAGCGCTTGCGGCCTGTTCCCGGCTCAGCGCCTGATTTGCGGTGGCCAGCAAGATTGCGCGCTGCTCAGCCTCGCTTAGCGCCGTCCCCGCATCGGCTTCCGCCGCTCTTTGGGCAGCCAAGGCCGCTAAAAGCTGTTTGCGCAAATCGCTTTCGGTGAATTTGCGCTCCGTGTCTTGTGCCGTCGCCTCAGCCAATTGCGTTTCCAGGTCGGTCGCGCGGGCGCGGGCGACCAGCAATTGTTCGCGCAAACCTTCGCTGCCCACGTCATCCGCATCAACTTGAGCCTGCAAGTTTGCAAGATCGCTGCGCAGTGTTTCAATTTCGCGTTCCAGGCTCGCTTCACGCTCATTTGCGAGGACCCGGACGCTTTGACCAGCATTCAAAGCAGCCAGCAGCTGCGCGTCCAAATCGGCCTGCACCGCATTTGCCGCAGCCAAAAGCGTTAACGTGTCTTCCGCGGCGCTGCGCTGCTCTTCCAAAGCAAGCGACATGGCCGTCAGCTCCGCATCAGCATTGGCCAGCCGTTCGCGCAAAGCCTCTGCTGCCGCCGCATCGGCAAGCCGCGCCGCCTCCGCAGCGCTCAAAGCCTCTGACTGGGTCGCTTGATCTGCTTCGAGATCGGCGATCAAAGCCTGCAAAGCCTCTGTTCGAGCGGCCGCCAGGCGCGCGGCTTCCTCGCCCGCGCTGACTTCATCGCGTGCTTGAGCCAGCGCCAGTTGCGCCGCCTCTTTCTCAGATATCTCGCGGGCTAGACCCGCTTCGATATCAGCAAGGCGCGCAGACAGGGCCGCATTTTGCGCCTCTTCATTGTCTAACGTGGATTGCACAGCATCGCGTTCCTGTGTCAGCGAAGCGATATTCGTCTGTAAATCGGCCTGTTGCGACAACAACCCGGCGACCTGTTCTTCGAAACTGGCGATGCGGCCCGCTTGCGTATCGCGTTGCGCACTGAGAGAAGCGATCAACGCGGTTTGGGCCTGCGCCTGCGCCTCTGCATCGGTCAGCTGAGTTTCCAATTCGACACTGCGCGCCGCCGCCAGACCAAGGGCTTCGGCCAAAGTGGCGACCTGGCCCGTGAGCTGGTTCAGTTCGGAATCCTGGTCGGTGATGGTCTCATTCAGCATGAACTGAACCATCATGAAAATCGACAGCACAAAGACCAAAACCAGCAAAAGCGCCGTCATCGCATCGACGAAACCGGGCCAGATATTGGCCTCAAACCTCTGTCCGCTGCGCCGTGCGAGGGCCATCTATTCCCCCTTCGGCTTGATCGTGCGCGTCGGTTGCGGGCGCAGATTTGCACTCAGCTGGCGCACGGCTTGGGTGACTTGCGCCAAATCGCCGGACATTTGATCAAGGCTATTTTGACGCCCCTGCTTGAGTTCTTCGAGCAGCTTGAGCATCTGCACATCAATTGAGCGCAGACGCATCCGGCTTTCGGGATCCATGCCGTCATTTTCGCGGTCAATCTGCGCGAAGTAATCGAGTATGTTTTCCTGCCCGTCAGCGACGCGGTTTAGGGCCTCACGGGAATCCATGGCCGTATCGAGCTTTTGGGTCAGGGTGACAACGGCCGCCGTCACTTTCTTCAGCTGCTCATTGGACTCTGCGCGCGCGGTTTCACTTTGCATGAAAAGCCCCTGAAGGCTGTCGATCTGGTCAACCATGTGATCAAGCACCGTGGCCACGACGGATTGATCAAACCCGCCGCCTGCGCCGTCCTCACCAGAGGAAAAACCGACACGCGTGATCGTTGACAACCAATCTTCCATCTCGCGGTAAAAGCGGTTCTGCCCATGCCCTGCAAACAGCTCTAACAACCCGACAACCAGCGAGCCCGCCAACCCCAAAAGGGAGGAGGCAAAGGCCGTGCCCATCCCATCAAGCTGGCTTTCAAGCCCACCAATCAGATTTGAGAAGACCTCCTGGCTGGTTTCGCCTTCTTCAATATTGAGCGAGCGGATCGTCTCAACAATCCCCGGGATGGTGGTGGCCAGACCGTAGAACGTACCCAAAAGGCCCAAGAAAATCAGCAGGTTGACGATATAGCGCGTGATGTCGCGCGCCTCATCCATCCGCGTGCCGACCGAATCGAGGATTGAGCGCGACGAGCCGGAGCTAATCTGCATCCGCGCGCCACGAGAGCTTAGCAAGGCCGAGAGCGAATTCATCAGCCGCGGCACACGTTCCTGATCGCCGCCACCGCCAGCTGCGAAGCGTTCAATCCATGACACCGATGTGAAGAGCTGGAAGACCTGATAAAAACACGCGATCACCCCGAGCCCGAAGACTGTCAAGATAACGCCATTCAAAAACGGATTGGCCCAGAAAATCGGCGCGATAGCCGGGTAAATCAAGTATCCTCCGAACCCGACGAGGCCCAGAATGATGATCATCGCAAAGACTTGGCTTGTTGGTCGCGAGAATTGCGAGACGCGCTCCCTGTCAGGCGTGTCCATGGTGTTTATCCCCGATTTGGCTGCTACCGCTCTTTTTTCGGGAAATATACGCAGGCGTTAAGGATTACGCCATGATTTTCTGCGCCTAGCCCTCGACCAGCGCTTGCACCCGCGCGACCAGCCATTCCATATCAGCATCCTTGACGCCCATTTGCTGCAAATGCGCCGCCGTGTTGTAGAGATATTCGGTGTTGTGCCCACGGCCACCTGTGGCGTGGGCGATGACCTCTGCCTGCCGCTCCAAGCTGAGATCGCCGCAATATTGGACGTGGTCTTGGTTGATAATGTAAACCAGTGCTTTCTCCACGCGCCCGTCGGCAAGCGCGAGCTGAACCACATCCTCGTAATAGGCCGAAGAGATCAACTCCCGCTCCCGCAGCTTGGCAAGGACTTGATCGCGCTCAGCCTCATCGACCCGAAACGCGACACCCGCGCAGCGCGCACCTTCGGCGACATCAAGCGCCAAGACCAGACCGGGGTCCTGCTCCGAGCCGCGATGGTGGATCGACCACATACAAAACGACCGGTGAAAGCCTGAAAGCTCGGCGACGACGGTCTCGGCAGGCGAAAACCCCGGATCCCACAAAAGCGATCCGTAGCCGAAAACCCAAAGCGGCGTCGGCAAATCCTGATCGGCGACCATTTTCGTCCCTCCTGCCTTTTACCTGAGCCGTGGACCTAGTAAACCCGAGCGCAAATCAAAAGGGAAAACGCAAAAGATGCGCAAACTTCTAGCCCTCATCCTTGTCGCCGCCGCTGGCTGGTCCGCCTATTGGTTTATCGGCGCACAGGGACATGAAACTGCCGTTGCCACCTGGCTGGAAGATCGCCGAAGCGAAGGCTGGCAGGTTGAATATTCTAACCATAAGGTTGCGGGCTTTCCAAACCGGTTCGACACGACCTTCACCGATTTGCGCCTGACGGACCCCGAAACAGGTCTCAGCTGGCAAGCCCCAATGTTCCAGATCCTGTCGCTGAGTTACCAGCCAAACCACTTGATTGCCGTCTGGCCGAATGAGCAGGTGATCGCCACGCCGCGCGAGAAATTCGCGGTTAAGACCGAGGACATGCGCGCCTCGATCAAAGTGAAGCCCTCAACCTCGCTGGATTTGGACAGTGCCCAGGTTGAAATTAGGCAGGCACAGATTGCCTCCTCAGAAGGATGGACATCGCGCTTTGAGACGCTGAACGGCGCGATCCGCAATGTTGAGAGCGGTGATCCTCATTACGACGTAGCCGCAAGCATCGACCAGTTTCTGCCCGCCGAGCCGTTGCGTGGCCTCATCGACCGCGACGGCAGCCTGCCTGAGGTGATCGAGACGCTGCGCTTTGACCTCAACATGGAACTGGCCGCACCTTTGAACCGCAAAGCGCTGGAGACCCGCCGCCCCGACGTAACCGGCCTGACGATCCGCGACGCGCGCGCCGCCTGGGGTGAGTTGGAGCTGCGCATGAATGGTGAGATGACGGTCGAGAACACGGTCCCCAACGGCGAGGTCAATGTCAGCGCCCGCAACTGGAAAGAAATGCTGGCGCTCGCCGTGCAGACCGGCGCGGTCGACGCGGATGCCGCACGGGCCGCAGAGTTTGCCTTGTCGCTTCTGGCGGCAAGCTCGGGCGGGGAGAACTCGCTTGATGCCACGCTGAACCTGTCGCGGGGTGCAGTTTTACTGGGCCCGGTGCCGATTGGCACGGCACCGCGCATCGCGTTGCCTTAAGTTCTTAGCGGCAATACGGCCCAGACCGGTAGCTGGCTGTGTCAAAATGGAAGTGGTCGCGATGAAACTTGTTCGAATCCGGCCCCAAAACCGTGCCAAACGGCCCGCAGGCCGCGCGGTGCGCCGCCCGCAAAATGCGCCGTTGCTGCCCGCCACGCCACCCGTCGAGCACCGTTATCATTTGGCCATTGTTCATCGTGATCGCAGAAATATCGACGGCCTTGCCCTTGGCATGCTCTGACAGCTTGCCGGTTTTTGCGCTATTGCGGTTGCGGCACGCGTAATGCGCCACAATGCGAAGCGATTTGACGCCGCCACCAACGCGCCCGACGGCAGGTTTGAGCCCATCGGCCACCCATGATTTAAGCGCGCGCGCCGTGGTGCAATTGATCGTCGGTTTTTGCGACAAGGAGACACCTGCAACCGAACTGACGCGCACAGGGTTGGCGACGCCACACGCCCCGCGCCCCCGGATCGGTGCAATCACGACGCCCTTGATCGCCGGGTCACCACAAACGGACCCTTTAGCGCTTTGCACGATTTTGCGCGTCACAAACCGAACTTTCGGGCGTTTCTTCGGACGTAAAGACCGCGTCAATCCCTTTGTCACCCCGGCGGCTTCAACCAAAATCGCGCGCGGCACCTCAACGGGGACAGCCTGCACTGGCGAGATCAGGACGCCGCGTGGGCTCGGTCGCTCTGAACGGTCGGGCGCGGATGCCCAGCCGGGCGCAGACAAGAGAAGGGACAGGGCAATGCCCCGCCACATCTCAGCGACCACGTCCGAAATTTGGGGCATCAGTGTCTTGCCCCGCCTCAATAATGCCGCGCCGGATCGCACGGGTGCGGGTGAAATACTCGTGCAAATGATCGCCGTCGCCTTGCCGGATGGCACGTTGAAGCGCGTAAAGCTCCTCCGTGAAGCGGCCCAGTATCTCCAGCGTCGCATCTTTGTTGTTCAAAAATACGTCGCGCCACATGGTTGGGTCTGAGGCCGCAATCCGGGTGAAGTCCCGAAACCCCCCGGCGGAGAATTTAACCACTTCCTGGTCCGTGACGCGGCGCAAATCATCGGCCACGCCCACCATCGTGTAAGCGATCAAATGCGGCACATGCGAGGTCACGGCGCAGACCAGATCGTGATGATCAGGCTCCATCTCCTCAATCAGCGCACCCATGCCTTGCCAATAGTTGCGATACGCCGCCAAAGCGCCCTTATCCGCGTCACCCGGCGCCATCAAAAGCCAGCGGTTTTCAAACAGTTCTGCAAAGCCCGACCGCGGCCCCGATTGCTCGGTCCCCGCCATTGGATGCGCCGGGATGAAATGCACGCCGTGAGGAATATGGGGACCGACCGCGTCGACCACCGCGCGTTTGGTCGAGCCGACATCGCTGAGAACACAGCCGGGTTTCAGATGCGGTGCGATCTCTGCCGCCAAAGCGCCCATTGCGCCCACCGGCACGCAAAGCACGACCAAATCAGCGTCTTTCACGGCCTCAGCGGCTGTCTCGACCACCCGGTCGCAATATCCCAACTCTGCAGCGATCTTGCGTGTCTCAGCCGAGCGCGCTGTGCCCACGATCTCACCCGCCAGCCCATGTTTGCGGCTCGCAAGCGCCATCGATGAGGCGATCAACCCCAACCCGATCAGCGCCACGCGGTCATATATTTGCGCCATCAACCCTGGTCCTTAAACTCTTTAACAGCCCGCGCGACACGCCGGCATGCGTTCTCGTCACCAATGGTGATCCGCAGGCAATTGGGCAGGTTATAGCCCGCCACCATCCGCACAATCAGCCCCTTGGATTTCAGATAGGCGTCACAGCCTTGTGCTTCCTCGGGGGAACCGAACCGCGCCAGGATAAAATTGCATTCCGACGGATCCGACGGCACGCCTAGCCCCGCCAATTCATCGGCCAGCCAAGCGCGCCATTTCGCGTTCTCACGCCTGCAGCGTTCGGTGTAGCCAGTGTCGCGCACCGCTGCATGGGCAGCTTTCAAGGCGGGACCCGACAGGTTGAACGGCCCCCGAATACGGTTCAGCGTGTCGACAATCGCTTGCGGGCCGTAGCCCCATCCAATGCGCAAGCCGCCAAGGCCGTAAATTTTTGAGAATGTCCGCGTCATAAACACGTTCTCGCGGCCCTCCATCACGCTCAATCCGGCGTCGAACCCTTCGACATATTCCGCGTAGGCCCCGTCCAAAACCAGCAGGCATGTCTCAGGCAATCCATCCGCCAGCCGTGCAACCTCGGCCTCCGGGATCATCGTGCCCGTGGGATTGTTGGGGTTAGCAATGAAGACCAGCCGCGTGCGATCCGTGACCCCCGCAAGCAACGCATCTACATCTGTAACACGCTCGTTTTCGGTGACCTCAACGGGCGTGGCCCCGGCTGCGCGGGCCGAAATCTTATACATTCCGAACCCATGCTCGGTATGCAAAACCTCATCGCCCGGTCCGGCATAGGCGTAGCACAAAAACGAGATTATCTCGTCCGAGCCGACCCCGCAAATCACACGCTCTGGCTCCACGCCATGCACTTCCCCGATCGCCTCGCGCAGCCGCTCATGCTGAGTGGAGGGGTAGACATGCAACTCCCCGGCCGATTGGCGAAACGCGTCGGAGGCACGCGGGCTCGGCCCGTACGGGTTCTCGTTCGACGATAGCTTCAACACATCCGCCACGCCCTCGACAGAGGCCGCGCCGCCCTGATAAAGCGCGATATCCATGATGCCTGGCTGCGGCGTGATCGTCATAAGGCAGGTCCTTTAATCGAAACCCCGCCTATGTATCCGCACCCAATCGCAATGAAAAGCCGCTTCGTTTTGGCAAAAATACTCAAATCGCCGCAGCTCAAAAGAAGCTCTGCGGGTCAATATCGACCGACAATCGCAAATCCCCCTTCAGCTTCAAAGGCCGGATCCAATCGGCCAACGCCGCTTGCAGCGCGACCCCTTTTGGTGCCTTGACCAACAAGCGCACCCGGTGCCGTCCGCGTATCCGCGCAATTGGCGCAGGCGCGGGGCCGAACACCTGCGCGCCGACACGTTTTAATGCCGCGTCATTGCGCGCAAGATAATTGCCCAGGTCGAACACCGGCCCGACCTCCGGGCCCGACAGCACGATCCCGGCCATGCGCCCGTAAGGCGGCACGCCCGCCTGTTCGCGCTCGGCCGCCTCAGCGCGCCAGAACCCGTCCTCATCACCCGACAAGATCGCCTGAATAACGGGATGCTCGGGCTGGAAAGACTGCAACAGAGCAAGCCCCTCTTTTTCTGCCCGCCCAGCACGGCCCGCGACCTGGCGCATCAGCTGAAACGTGCGCTCCGCCGCGCGCAGGTCAGAGCCTTGCAAACCCAGATCAGCATCAATGACGCCCACCAATGTGAGCAGCGGAAAGTTGTGCCCCTTGGCCACCAGCTGCGTGCCGATGATGATATCCGCCTCGCCGCTGGCGATGGTTTCGATATGCGCCTTAAGCTGGCGCGCTGTGGAATAGTGATCTGACGACAGCACCGACACGCGCGCGTCGGGAAACAGCTCCGCCACCTCTTCGCCCATCCGCTCCACCCCCGGGCCAATGGGTGAAAGCCGGTCCTGCGCCTCGCAATGGGGGCACACCGTTGGCATCGGCTTCGTCTCCCCGCATTGATGGCACATCAGCCGTTTCAAGAACCGATGTTCCACCATCCGCGCGTCGCAGTGATCGCAGCCAATCTGGTGCCCGCAGGCCCGGCATAAGGTCACCGGTGCATAGCCGCGACGGTTGAGGAAAATCAGCGATTGCTCGCCGCGTTCCACCCGCGCTTCAATCTCGCGTCGCAGGGTTGGAGACACCCATTTGCCACCGGGCAAATCTTCGTTCCGCATATCGATGGCACGCATCTTTGGCATCACCGCCGCGCCGAAGCGCGAAGTCAGCTCGACCCGCCGATACTTACCAGCTTCAGCATTAGCCCAGCTTTCCAAAGACGGTGTGGCTGAGGCCAAAACCACCTTTGCGCCGCACATAGACGCCCGCAAAACGGCCATATCGCGCGCGTTGTACAAAACGCCGTCTTCTTGCTTGTAGGAACTGTCATGCTCCTCATCGACGACGATCAAACCGAGGTCGCGGTAAGGCAGAAACAGCGCGGAGCGGGCGCCGACGATCAGTTCCGCCCCGCCGTCACCGACCATCTTCCACACGCGGCGGCGTTCCGTCATGGTCACGCCGGAATGCCATTCCGCGGGTTTTGCGCCAAAACGGGCCTCGACCCGGGTCAAAAACTCGGATGTCAGCGCGATCTCGGGCAACAGTACCAAAGCCTGCCGCCCGCGGCGCAGGCAATCGGCCACCGCCTCCAAATAAACTTCGGTTTTGCCCGACCCGGTGACGCCCTTCAAAAGCGTGGTCGAGTACCCCTCACCCTCATTCAACACCGCGACTGCGGCGGTTTGATCAGCGGTCAGCTCTTTTGATGGCAGGGACGGGTCTAGCGGCGCGAAGGGCAAATCGCGCGGGCTCTGCTCCTCTGCGACGGCCCCCTGCGCGACCAGGCCTTTTACGACCGACGTGCCCACGCCCGCCATTTCCGCCAGCTCTTTCAACGTAAAAGCCAGCCCGCCGAACTCCTCCAACACCGCCAGCACTTTGGTCCGCGCGGGCGTCACCCGGTCGACCTCGCCGCTGCCCATTCGGAAAATTTTGCGCATTGACGGCGGGTCGCCCAAGCCCGGGGAGCGCGTCGCCAGCCGCAGCATCGCCGACGTCGGGGTCAAAGTGTAAGCGCCCGCTTTTTCGAGGAAGGACACCATTTCTGCGCGCATAGGCGGGACGTCTAACACCCGGATCACCGACCGTGTCTTGGCGTAGTCCCAATCGCCTTTGCCCTTCCCCCAAACCACGCCCAAGACCTTGCGCGGGCCCAACGGCACCTCAACGAAGGCACCTTCGAAGCAGCCGCCCTCAGGTGCTTTATAGTCAAGCATTCGGTCCAGCGGCTGCGTCGTCAGCACGCTCACCAGATCACCTTGATGGAAAAAGCCAGTCACATGGCGAAATCTATCATGCTCGCCACCGAGGTCGAGGCCAAACGGCACCGCGCACAGGTTGCATCTCACATTTGTTAGCGCTAACAGTGAGCCAACTTACGCCATCCGATTGCGAGACCCGCAGGATTGGGTGTAGAGCGAGGCAAACCAGAACCAACCGCGCGCCGGAAAGGGCCATCCGAGATGAAATTCTTCGTAGATACCGCCGAGATTGACGACATCAAAGAGCTCAACGCTTTGGGCATTGTGGACGGCGTCACCACCAACCCGTCACTGATCGCCAAATCAGGGCGCGACATTATTGAAGTCACAAAAGAGATCTGCTCCATCGTCGACGGGCCTGTATCCGCCGAAGTCGTCGCAACCGAGGCCGATGCCATGATTGCCGAGGGCCGCGAGTTGGCAAAAATTGCCGACAACATCGCCGTCAAAGTGCCGCTGACATGGGATGGTTTGAAGGCCTGCAACGTGCTGACAAATGAAGGCAATATGGTCAACGTGACGCTGTGTTTCTCTGCAAATCAAGCGCTTTTGGCCGCCAAAGTTGGCGCGACCTTCATCTCGCCTTTCATCGGCCGCCTGGACGATTTGAACCTCGACGGGATGGAATTGATCGCTGATATTCGCGAGATTTACGACAATTACGGATATGAGACGCAAATCCTTGCAGCCTCCATCCGCTCAGCCAACCATATGTCAGATTGCGCCAAGATTGGCGCGGATGTGGCCACGGCACCGCCCGGCGTTATCAAGAAAATGGCCGACCACGTACTGACAGACAAAGGCCTCGACGCGTTTTTGAAGGACGCAGCCAAGGCCAATATCAAAATCGTCTAGGGCGGCTTTTTCTTTTAGTTAAGACACAGAGGCCGCCGCTTGGGCGGCCTTTTCTTTTGCAATCCGTTCAAAAACCGGCGCGAAATCGGCATTCAAAACGCCGCGTCCCGTCGCCAGTTGGAAAAGCATATGAAACGGGTTGGTGTTGCCTTCGACAACGACCGGACCGTCTTGGGCGATCGCGATATCAAAACCCAAAACGCCATTCTCAATGGCCAATGTGTGCGCTTGTGCGGCCAAAGACAGGGCGGCGCCCCAATGTGGGATTTGCAGGTCCAGCAAGCGGGCACCGGTCTCTGGGTGGGTTTCGATCATCTCGACATCGAGGCCCTTACCACGGCGCACTTGGCGCACGGTACCAGTGGCGAGGTCCAGCTCTGCGAGCATGCTTCCCGCCTGCCAGAAATTGTCGGACATCGCTTTTGGCGCGGGGAGTTTCCACAAAGCATAAATTGGGCGGGCGACGCCAGTTTCTGCGACTGTAACGATCCGCATCGTGCCAAGGGCAGGTCCAGCGGCGCGGCTCAACGTTTCATGTTGGGTAATCGCGGTCTGGAACAAATAGCCTTTGGCGAATTTCTCAGTGATCTCAGTGACGGTTGAGGCGAGCGGAACCTCCCGCCCGTTGCCAAGTGTCAAAGTGCCCGCATCTGCGTCAATGCTGGTAAACAAGGCCGACCCGACGCTTTTGGAGCCATCAACCGGCTTGCCAAAAAGCGGGAAGACAGCGCGCTGTGTCAGGAAACTCAGGATTTCTGCCTCAGACTTTAGCGCTTCGACGCCTTCGAAGCTGCGCGTATTTGAAAAGGCCGCCTGTGTCTGCGCGGCGGACAACCCATTGCTTTCCAGAAGCGCGCCATACGCCAATTTGTCTTCGACAAGATCACTTTTATCGGCAACCGAACGCGGCGACAAAGACAGGTTGAGCGCTTTGTTACGCACCTCACCAACGAAGGCCTGCTTTTCAGCCGCGCTCAGCGTCGGGCGAAAAACGCCCATATCGTAATATTCGTTTGACGCCAGCTTCGCCGCGCCGAAGCGCATTTTTGCCGCCTCAACCAGCTGCTTGAACGGGCTTACACCATGTTCATTGGCCACGCGCACAATCATTGGTTGCGGCTTTTCCAGCTTTTCGACTGGCTTCGAGACGAGCGATGGCGACGCAGCGGTATCTGACATGGGAAATCCTTTGGAGGTGAATTTCGTTTCTCATCGCAGGACAATCTGACTAAATCATGACCGAATGTCGCAAGTTTTAGGAAAGTCTTTCGGACCTGTTTCCTCCGACCGCCGCGCCCTTAAATAACAATTTTGTGACCACCCGAGACCCAAAAAAGCCTGACCGCTCGGCAGCGTCACGGGTTAGCCTTGCCAAAAGATCAGGAGCACCCAATGTCCAAAAAGAAAAACCGCACCTCGCAAAAGGGCAAACGCGTCAAAACCGGCGCCGCGCAGCCATCTAAAGCGGCCAAGGCAGTCTCACGTCGCGGGCTGATCCAGTATGGCCTGATTAGCACGGCGGTTCTGGCGGGCGGCGGATTTTTCGGAGTCCGTGCGGTCGAAGCGGCAATTTGTGAGGCCGATCTGACCAAGATTGGCAAAGGCACACCCGCCATTGTTCAAATTCACGACCCGACCTGCCCGATTTGCAACAGCCTGCAGCGCGAGGCCCGCAAAGCCATCAAGACGATGGACGGCGACCAGCCAGAGTTTTTTGTCGCCAATATCAAGACGCTGGAAGGTTCAGATTTCGCGGCAGATCACGGCGTTCCGCATGTCACCATCCTGCTCTTTGACGGCAAAGGCGAGATGAAACAAGTGCTGCAAGGGGCCCGCAGCCGCGCCGAACTGCGCCCGATTTTCGAAGACCATATGCGGCGCTACAGCCGCAGCTAGGCGCGCGCGAAACTTCGTGCTAAATCCTGCCTAAAGAACGCAAAGGGGCAGGGTCATGAGCGGTTTACTGGCATTATTGGATGACGTGGCGGCGATTGCCAAAGTGGCGGCGGCCTCGGTTGATGATGTCATAAGCCAGGCGGCCAAAGCGGGCGCGAAGGCGGCAGGTGCGGTGATCGACGACGCCGCTGTCACGCCCAAATATGTGCAAGGATTTCAGCCCGCCAGGGAGCTTCCGATCGTCTGGCGCATCGCGCGCGGCTCGATCATCAACAAGCTGTTGTTCCTGCTGCCGATCGGGCTTTTGCTATCGAACTTTGCGCCCTGGATCATCACGCCGCTGCTTATGTTGGGCGGATGCTACTTGTGTTTTGAGGGCGCCGAGAAGGTCTATCATCTGTTCGTTCCGCATGCGCATGACGCCGATGAACCGAAAGACTTGCAAAAAGACCCGGCGCATTTGGAAGAACAAAAGGTTAAAGGCGCGATCAAGACCGATTTCATCCTGTCGGCGGAAATCATGACCATCGCGCTGGCGCAGATACCGCCGTCCAACATCTGGATGGAGGCCGCGACTTTGGCGGTGGTGGCCATCGGCATCACCGTGGCGGTCTATGGCTCTGTCGCGTTAATCGTAAAAGCTGATGATGTCGGGTTGTTTTTGTCCAGAAACGGACGGCTGGGCGCAACCCGTGCGCTTGGACGTGGGATCGTGCAGGCCATGCCGGGCTTTTTGAATCTGCTGATGATTGTGGGCACGGCGGCCATGCTTTGGGTCGGCGGATCGATTGTCTTGCACGGGGCCGAGGTGATGGGCGCGCCGTTCCTCTATGACCTGATCCACCACATTGCCGAGGACACGGCTTATGCCGTGGGTCAAGCGACCGGGTTCATCAAATGGGCGGTTACGGCTGCGCTGGACGGCGTGTTTGGGCTGGCCCTGGGGCTGGCGCTGATCCCGATTGTGAATAAGGTTTTGATCCCTGCCTGGCAGCTTGTCAGCCCCTCAAAAAGCGGCGACGCACACTAGGCTTTCTGCGGGAAGACCTGCTGCGCGATGCCCGCGAAAAGCAGGTAAATCGAGGTCACAATCAGCCCCCAATGCGCCCAGCTTTGCGGATCAAAATTGACCCAGGCGGCCCATCCGGCAAAAAAGGTCCAGGCCAATGCCATCGGCAGAGTGACTGTGCGCCAGCGTTCAGTCCGAACCGGGTGGACAAATTTCAGGGGCAAAAACATCGCGACGGCGAGCACAGCTATCAGCACCAGGATGACCCAGAAATTCGGCTCCAGCGCGAAGACCACAACGGCCACCATATTCCAACACGCCGGGAAACCCTGAAACGAGCTGTCCTTCATCTTGATGCGCGTATCGACCATATACATGGCCGAGGTGAAGGTGATCACGATGATGACAAACCACGCCGTCCAACCCTCAAACAGCCCCGATTTGAACAGAGCAAAGGCCGGGATGAAGATATAGGTGATATAGTCAATCATGATGTCGAGCGTAGCACCGTCAAAATGCGGCGAGTTGGTTTTGACGTCATATTTGCGCGCCAGGGGCCCATCAATTCCGTCAACCACGAAGGCCACAACCAGCCAGACAAACATCAACGCCCATTTGCCATCAACCGCCGCCAGCATGGCGAGCATTGCAAACACCGCGCCGGTGGCAGTGAACAGGTGAACGGCGAGCGCTTTAAGCTGGAGTGTCATCAAAGTGTCATCGCTGAAATTACATGTGGATGCAACAAGTGCTCCGCGCGGCCCTGTGACCGGCGCAAGGTCAGTGACCCTATGGAGACAGTAAAGACAGAGGCGCCCTCTGAGATGTGACAGAGCGTGGACAGAGCGCGCGGGATAAGGCGGAGACTGGCAACTACGCGACCTTGGGATGCTACGTATTTTCCGACACTTTGTCCTTTTGCCGCCACCTCGTTCGTCATGTTGATGAAGCGCCTTGATGCGCTTCGCGCAACATAGGAGAGAACAAATGATCAATTCCGTCTTAAAACCCGCAGTATTCGCAGCATTGTTGGCCTTGGTTCCGATCGAGGGGCAGGCAGAAGACATGCCCACTGGCGAGGTCGCGCTGTTTTTGACGATCAAGACGCAGCCGGGCCAACGGGATGCCTTGGTGGCACTTTGGGATGAACATCTAAAGACCCGGGCCTCTGAAAACGTAGACCATGTCAGCTACGTCCTCGCGCTTGATATGAACGATCAAGACACGGTCTACATAACCGAAGTCTACGCGACGCAGGCCGCGTTTGAGGCCAATACACAGGCGCCCTGGTTTGCGACCTATATGGCCGAAGCCGGTCAGCTTCTGGCGGGTGAGCCTGGCTTTGCCATGGCGAACCCTCATTGGGTCAAGTAGCCCGATTTGACAGGTTCAACTGTCGATCATCACAAATGGAGGCGGCAAAAAAGGGCCGCCTTCGTTTCGATCGAACCCTATGTGAGGTCGTCGCGAAGTGCCGCGCATCTTGTTTTCAAATATTGGCGCAAGGGCGGCTCAGCCGTGAGGGATATGGCTTGTTCATAGGCTGCAATGGCCTCCTGTGGGTCATTCAACGCGCTCAGCAGAAAGGCCCGTGTCACCTCCGCCGGAGCAAAAGCCGCGCGTGTTTCGGGGGCTATCGTATAAAGTGCCTCTAACCCTTCCTTCGGCCCAACAGCCTTGCCGAGTGCTGCGGCATAACCGACGGTGGCCCCGATAGTCGGGCCGATACGCGACAGACCCAGATGCAGCTGCACCAACGCGTCCCAATTGGTCAGGCCAGTACTAAGGCGATCTGCGTGGACGGATTGGATAGCAGCCTCCAACTGAAACCGGCCCAGACTGCCATGGGTCTGAGCTTCGGTCAAAAACCCCTGCGCGATGCCAAGCAGATCGCGATCCCAAAGCGCGGTGTCTTGTTCTTCCAGCGGCACAAATAACCCGTTTTGGACCCGCGCATCTTCGCGGGACAAAGTATAAGCGATCAACGCGGCAAGCCCCAGCACCTCTGGCTCTTCCGGCATCAGATCCGCCAGGAGCATCACAAGATAAAGAGCCTCTTCCGCCAGGTCACCAGCCCCCAGCCAATCCCGGGAGAACGCGCCATAAATAGCCTCCAACACCGCAGACAATCGGGGCGGCAGCTGTTCGGGTTCGGGAATTTGGAACGCGATGCCTGCGTCCCGGATTTTCTGTTTTGCCCGGACCAGCCGTTTGGCCATGGTTGCATGCGGAAGCAGAAAAGCTTGGGCAATGGCGTCTGCATCCAACCCAAGAACGGTTTGCAACATCAGCGGCGTGTGGATGCGGGTGTCGATGGCGGGATGCGCGCAGACGAACATGAGCTTGAGGCGCTCATCCGGGAAGTCATCTGCCGTCTCAGCGGGTTCGGCCGCGTCCGGAACAGCGTCACGGTAATCTATCCGGGCATCGCGACGGGACATATCGGTCAGACGGTTCCGCGCGACCGTCAGAAGCCAAGCTTCGGGGTTCTTGGGCATGTCATTGGGCCAGTGGATCATAGCCTTTGCGAAGGCATCTGATAAAGCATCTTCCGCGAGAAGGATGTCTTTCGCGCGGCTGGACAAGATGGCCAACAAACGGCCATATGACGCGCGCATGACATCATCCATACGCGCGTTGATGGTCATTAGGCGCCCATCGACGTCGGGCGAATTTCAACCGCGCCGTATTTGGCCATCGGGCACTTCTTGGCCCAGGAGATCGCCGTGTCCAAGTCAGGCACATCAACGGTCATGTACCCGCCCAGTGTTTCTTTGGACGACGCGAATGGTCCATCCTGAACGCGGTTACCGCCCTCTGAAACGGTGGTCGCTGCGCTGACGGGTTGAAGCCAGTCCGTCGCGACCAAAATGCCTGCTTCTTTCAGGGCGCCAATATACGCTCCAAAAAGCCCTTTGAGTTGGCCCAGCTCTTCGGGGGGGACGTTCGCAAAGCTTTCAGGTCTTGAATAAGTCAAAAAGGTATAACGCATTATCGTTCTCCAGTTGTCAAAAGCAGTGGCGCTTTCAATGACATGACGAACTATGGCACGGCAAAAGGACATCTCTCGAAGAAAAATTTACATTGCGTGGGAATGGGCCGCGCGAAGGCTGCACTGCGCGTGGTCAGATAGTCGCCACCGCGAACGAAAAAGCCCCGGGCTTTGCCGGGGCTTCTTGGAAAAATTTTGAGTGTGATCAGTTAGTGATCCGAACCTCTTCTAGCGGGTAGCCCAGGTCGCCTTGCTCGGCAAAACCTTCATGGCAGTTGTGGCAGAAGCTCTGCTTGATTTTCATCGGTTTGCCGCCGGGCTGGACGGCAGAATAAATCCAGTCATTGGCGTCAGGGGCGGCACCTGCCTCCCCTTTTGTCATAATAAAAAGCGGGCCAACGACGGCCATGCTTTTCTTGACGTTGATCTTAATCGACTCCTTGGCCAACACGGAGCCTGCGGGCATCACGACGCCTTCCTCCTCGAACTTCAGATATTGCTCGGCGGCGATGTCATTGGCGAAGGTGTTCAGCAAACGGTTGCCATGCGGGCCAGCGACAGCAGGGCGGGTCGCGGTCGGGGCCCAGTCGCGATAAACGGCGGCGACGGCGTCATCGCCCTTGGTGTAGCCCTCAAGCATTTTGTCTTTGATGCAGGCGTAAATCTCCTCGATCTGCGCGGCTTCGAGGTCGAACGCATCCTCCACATCCGTTTTGCAATCAGCGGCAAAGGCGCTGGTGGACATGGCTGCGAGCGTGAGCGTCGTGGCGAGTAATGTGCGGGTCTTCATGCGGGGTCTCTCCAATTAAACTTTGACAAACTGTCGCAGGGAAATGGGCACATTCAAAGACGCGATTGCACACAATTACACACAAAGCTGTGAAAAGCCTTGCGGCAGGTCGCCTGCCCTCACCCTTGCGCGCGCGGGTGCGCCTTGTCGTAAACCTCCATCAACCGGGCTGTGTCGACGGCGGTGTAGGCTTGGGTTGTAGACAGTGAAGCATGGCCCAGAAGCTCTTGAATTGCGCGCAGATCGCCGCCCGCTTCCAGCAGATGAGTCGCAAAGGAATGGCGCATTGCGTGCGGCGTGGCGGTTGCTGGCAGCCCCAGCTGGTGGCGTGCATTCTCCATCACCTTGGCAATGAGTCGGGGCGAAAGCGCGCCGCCGCGCACGCCGCGAAAGAGCGGAGCGTCAGGTTCCAATTCAAAGGGTTGCGACAGGCGGTAGCGCTCCACCGCTTGCCGTGCGGCAGCCAGAACCGGGACGACGCGTTCTTTGTTGCCCTTACCGGTGATACGCAGCACTTCGGGCAAAGGCGCGTCGCGCCCTTTTAGGCTGAGCGCCTCCGAAATACGCAATCCACAGCCATAAAGCAGTGTGACGACGGCGACATCTCGGGCCGAGACCCAGTCTTTACTGGACTGAAGCTCAACCGTTTCAATCATTGCGATTGCCGCGTCCTGCGCCAATGGCCGGGGCAGTTTTTTCTGAAATTTCGGGGCGCGCGTGGCAAGGACAGCCGTGGGTTCGAACCCGTCACGTTCGGCAAACCAACGATAGAAGCTTTTGACCGCTGAAAGCTGGCGCGCAAGCGAACGGGCCGCTACCCCGCGTCCACGCTCATGCGCCATCCAAGCGCGCATGTCGGTATTTCGTACTTTTTGCAGGGGTTTTAGCCCTGTCTGGTCGCCAAAATGTTGGGAAATGAACGCGATGAAGCCCAGCACATCATGGCGGTAGGCCTCGATTGTGTTCTCAGATGCGGCACGCAGCGCGGCGATATGCGCCAGCCAATTTTCCAGCGCGTCGCGCGCGGCAGGCGAAATAAGGACCGCGGTCAGGCCAGCCACCGGCGCATCGCGCGCTCAAATGCGCTGCCAAAGAAGGTCAGCAAATCGGTGCCCTGATTGGGACGGAACTGATGTGGATCCTCGGACCCCAAGATCAAAAGACCCGGCAAACGCCCTGCGCCAAGGTCCAGTTTCAATAGCGCCTCTGACTTTATGTAGTCGGCGATGTCGCCATAGACATCCGTTGAGGCCGGTGAGACCTGCCGCAAGGTCACGGGGCGCACACTGAGGTTGCGGCCTGCGGTGATGTAGTGATCGACGACGCCGGGGCCCACAATGGAAAGCACGTGTTCGAACCCGGGAACACCGGCACCAGGTTCCTTGCTCTCGAGGATCAGGCGCAGTTTTGAGACGCGCAAAGCCTCGGTCAGCTCGCCCGCAAGGGCTTGAAGGAAGGCCGGGAAATCCGTGGGCTCCAACATCTTGAGAACCGCGTTCTGGATCATATTGGTGCCGACCAGATTTTCGTACGCGGCAGCGATCACGGATTTATGCGTGTCCTCAAGCCTGTCGAGGCGGCTTTCGAGCCGGTCCATCGCGATGCCGCGCAGATCAACAATATTACCGCCCAAGCTGCGTTCATTGGCTTCAACCAAAGCACGCATAACATCTTGGTCCTCAAGAACAAATTCAGGTTCGGAAAGAATTTTTTGCCGGATCACATCCAGCACTTGGGCCTGCTCGGTCATCTACCGTCCTCGTTTTATCGGGGCGTGTTTTGAAACTTTATAGCTTGGGGATTCGCCAAGATCACGCACGAATTTCGCGCAATGGCTCGAGTGTGGTTTTAGGGCCTAGATCAAGAACCCGCCTGCCCCTTCAAGACGCAACAACGCGACTTTGGTTTCGACCCCGCCTTTGCCAGAAAAGCCGGTCAATCCTTTGGCACCCATGACCCGGTGGCAGGGGATCATGATCGGGATCGGATTGGCGCCACAGGCCTGACCGACGGCCTGCGCTGGCGCGCCGAGGGCTTTGGCGATCTCTCCATAAGTGCGGGTGTATCCGAACGGGATCGCGCTCATCTCAGCGCAAACATCTTTTTGAAACTGCGTTCCTTTGACGTGGAAAGGCAGCTCGAACACCTCCCGTGTGCCGTCAAAATACGCCGCCAGTTGCGCGATGGCCTCGCGCATCAGATCTGACTTTGGCGCGCCGCCCTGATCGGTCCAGTCAAGCTTGGTGATCGCACCGCCTTCTTCCCACACTGTCAGGGGTCCAAGCGGGGAGGCAAAGCCCGCACAGCTCATGCGTTGATCCCGTCGCGGCCAGTAATCACCATCATTGTGGCTTGCATAGACGAAATCAGTTTTTCGCCAGCCGCAGTCACAGCAAAGGCGCTACCTTCCGTGACCATCAAGGTTTTCCCGGGTTTGAGCACTTTGCCTTCGAAGCGAAACCTCTCGCCCGCGGCGGGGCGTAAGAAGTTCGACTTGAACTCGACGGTCAAAACCTCTGCCTCCGGCGGCATCAGAGAGAACGCCGCGTAGCCGCAGGCGCTGTCGAGCGCGGTGGTGATGATGCCAGCGTGTATGAAGCCGTGTTGCTGGATCAGGTCATCGCGAAACGGCATCTCAAGCACGACACCTCCCGGGGTGACGTCTTTCAGCGTGATGCCGAGCGTCGCCATAATGATCTGCTTGTCGAAATTGGCGCGGACCCGCGCGTCAAATTGCGGGTCCGCCGGTATCATCCTTGCCACCCCATTTCAGCCAGCGCCTCCGCGTCACGGCGGGTGACGTCAGGCGGGTTAAACTGTCCAACCTCCGGCAAAATCTTCCACGACCGGTGACATTTCTGTCCTTCGGCCTTTTTGAACACGACGCCAACGCCGCCCGTATCATCAAGCGTGAAGGCGCCTTCTGGCGCGTCGCCTACGATAACGTTGATCTGGGAGGTGATACAGACATCCTCAAATGCGATGTCTTTTAGCAGCTCCGCCGTGTTCGCGTCGACATAGACCTCGGGGGCCGCCTCCAACGAAGAGCCGATCACCTTTTTCGTCCGTTCGACCTCCAACGCGCCGGTCACAACGCGGCGGACGCGTCGGATATTGGCCCATTTTTCGGCCAAGGCCTTGTCCAGCCAATCGTCAGGCGTCGCGGGCATGTCTTGTAAATGAACCGAGCTGCCCTCTTCGGGGAAACGTTCCAGCCAGACCTCCTCGCAAGTGAAGACCAGGATCGGGGCGAGCCATGTGGTCAGGCGGTGGAACAGGATATCAAGCACCGTGCGGGCGGACCGGCGGCGCAAGGTATTGCCGTCGCAGTACAGCGCGTCCTTGCGGATGTCGAAATAGAAGGCGGACAAATCGACCGTCGCGAAGGTGAAGACCGTCTGGAACACCCCTTGGAAGTCGAACTTGGCGTAGCCATCCCTGACTTGGGCGTCGAGCTCGGACAGACGATGCAGGACCCAGCGTTCAAGCTCGGGCATATCTGCGGGGTCGACACGGTCGGCTTCAGAGAAATCGTTCAGGGACCCGAGCATGTAGCGCATCGTGTTGCGCAGGCGGCGGTAGCTGTCGGCCACGCCTTTCAGGATTTCTGGCCCGATACGCTGATCAACGGTGAAGTCGGTCTGCGCTACCCAAAGCCGCAAGATATCAGCGCCGTATTGCTTGATCACCTGCTCGGGCACGATCGTGTTGCCGATGGATTTGGACATCTTCATGCCCTTCTCATCCAGCGTGAACCCATGCGTCACCACGTTGCGGTAGGGCGCGCGGCCGGTGGTGCCGACAGATTGCAAAAGCGACGAGTGGAACCAACCGCGGTGCTGGTCGGTGCCCTCCATATAGACATCGGCGATGCCGTCCTCGGTGCCGTCTTCGCGGTCGCGCAAAGTGAAGGCGTGGGTGGAGCCGCTGTCGAACCAGACGTCGAGGATGTCCATGACTTGCGTGTAGTCGTCGGGGTTGACGATGCCGCTGAGGAACCGCTCCTTCGCGCCGTCTTTGTACCAGGCATCCGCGCCCTCCGCTTCGAATGCCTCTAAAATACGAGCGTTTACGTCAGGGTTGCGCAGTAGGAAGTCATTGTCGCTGAACTTCGCGCCGTTCTTGGTAAAGACGGTCAGCGGCACGCCCCATGCGCGTTGGCGCGACAGAACCCAGTCCGGGCGCGCTTCCATCATCGAGTGCAGCCGGTTCCGGCCCGATTGCGGTGTCCAGTTGACGTTGTCGATCTCGGTCAAAGCCCTTTGCCGGATCGTGGTGCCGAACTGGTCCTGCCCGTCGCCGACCGCCTTGTCGATGGCCGCAAACCATTGCGGGCGGTTGAGCCGGATCACAGGCGCTTTCGAGCGCCAACTATGCGCGTCCGACAGTTTGATGCGTTTGGAGGCCAGCAGCGCTCCAAGCTCTACCAGCTTGGCCTGCACCACCTTATTGGCGTTGCCGGGCTTGCCATTGGGTTTGATGATCACCTCGCCTGCGAAGAACGGCAAATCCGTACGGTAGGAGCTGTCATCGAAGATGTTATACGTCATCTCCAGCCCGTGTTTGACGCCTACGATATAGTCGTCATCGCCGTGGCTGGGGGCTGTGTGAACAAGACCGGTGCCTGCGTCATCCGTCACATGGTCGCCCGGCAGCAGCGGGACATCGTAGTCCCATTCGCCATGCGCACCCTCCGCGCCGCGCATCGGGTGGGCGCAGGTGAGACCCGCCAATTGCTCAGTGGTCACGTCGGCTTTGCGCGCAAACATTCCTTCTTCGAGCCGGGCAAGGCCCATGACTTCAACGGCCAGGGCGTCTGCTAGAATGTAGGTGTCGCCCACATTGGCCCAGCATTCCTCTGGCGTGTCTAAGATTTCATAAAGGCCGTAGCTGATCCGCGGCCCAAAACAAACCGCTCGGTTCTGTGGGATGGTCCAAGGCGTGGTGGTGAAGATGACGACATCAGCGCCGTCGAACCCGCCCGCGACAACGGGGAATTTCACCCAGATCGCCTGCGCATCGCGGTCGTGATATTCGACCTCGGCCTCGGCCAAGGCGGTTTTCTCAACCGGCGACCACATCACGGGTTTGGAGCCTTGATAGAGCGTGCCGTTCATCAGGAATTTCTGGAATTCTTCTGCGATGACGCGCTCGGCGTGGAAATCCATCGTCAGGTAGGGCTTGTCCCAGGTGCCGGTGATGCCGAGGCGTTTGAATTCCTCGCGTTGGATATCGACCCATCCGCTGGCAAACTCGCGGCACTCCTGACGAAATTCGACCAGATCGACAGCGTCCTTGTCTCGGCCTTTCTGGCGGTATTTCTCTTCGATCTTCCATTCAATGGGCAGGCCGTGGCAATCCCAGCCGGGGATGTAGCGCGCGTCATAGCCCATCATCTGATGCGAGCGGACGATCACGTCCTTGATTGTTTTGTTCAGCGCGTGGCCGATGTGCAAATGCCCGTTCGCATATGGCGGGCCGTCATGGAGGGTGAAAGGCTGGCGTGTCTCAGTGCGAGCTTTTTCGCGCAGCTTTTCATAGACACCAATTTGGGCCCAACGGTCGAGCCAGCCGGGCTCTCGCTTGGGCAGGCCCGCGCGCATCGGAAAGTCGGTCTGCGGCAGGTTGAGCGTGTCTTTGTAGCTTACTTCAGGGGTGTCGGCGCACATTTTGGGCGTCCTTTTGTCGGCGGTATTGGGGAATTGCGTAAGGGTGCGGTGCGAGGACGTCATACACCTTGGCCCGGCGTCTCATCTGCTCAGAGCGCCGGGGATGTAATTCGTATAATGAAGCGTGGGTGCATCATGGGGCTGTCTATAGCGCCGGTGCAAGGCGGGGTCTAGGGTCAGGACCCGTTCACATGGTTCCAGACGGCTGAAATCACCACAGAGCCCTCCCCCACCGCGGAAGCCACCCTTTTGACCGAGCCCGCGCGGACGTCGCCGACCGCGAAGATCCCAGGGCAAGATGTGGCAAAAGGCGAGCTGTTGCCGACATCCGCGCCAGTGTAGACAAATCCGCGCGCGTCAAGCTTGCAAGCCGCCGCGAGCCAATCCGTGTTGGGTGCGGCACCGACCATAATGAAGGCCGCGGGGCAGTCGAGCGACCAGTCTTCACCGCCTTTGTCGATCACCACGCAATTCATTGCGTCTTCGCCATGGAGCGATTTGAGCTGCGCATTGTAATGGATGGTAATTCTTGGGTCGGCCTCAAGACGGGACGACAGATAGTCGGACATGGATGCGGCCAGACTGCCGCTACGCACCAGCAGATGCACATGTTCAGCCGTGCGCGACAGATACATCGCGGCTTGGCCCGCGGAGTTGCCACCGCCCACGACAACGACCTGCGCCCCTTGGCAGAACCGCGCCTCCAGATCGGTCGCGGCGTAGTGGATGCCCGCACCCTCAAACCCTTCGAGACCGTCCAGTGGCAGCCGCCGGTACTGAACGCCGGTGGCGACGACAACGGCTTTGGCACAGAAGACACTGCCGTCTTCCATGGTCGCGTGAAATATGCCGTCCTCTTGCTTGATCAGCTTGGCCACGCGTTTTGGCATGGCAAACCGTGTGCCGAATTTCATCGCCTGAATCTCACCCCGCCAAACCAGATCAGCGCCGGAGATGCCGGTCGGAAAGCCCATATAGTTCTCGATGCGCGACGACGTACCCGCCTGCCCGCCCACGGCCATATCCTCGACCACGATGGCCGAAAGCCCCTCCGCACCAGCGTAAACGGCCGCTGCGACGCCAGCTGGACCACCGCCGACGATCAAAACGTCAGCGACCTCGCCTTCCTCAAGTTCCAGTTCCAACCCGAGCAACTTTGCGATTTTGGCCGGAGTTGGGTCCGGCACGACCGTGTCCTTGCCAAACACCACCGCCGGGCCGTGACCCGCGATATGGCAAGCCTCTGCCGTCTCGCTCGCATCCGTTGACCCCAGCTCCATCGTCTGGAACGGGATTTTGTTGCGGGCCGCAAACGCGGCGATATGGCGGATATTTCGATCCTGCTCCGCCCCGATCAACTTGAGGGAGCTGTCGCCATCTTCCAACTGGCGGCGGCGGCGGGCAGCAAACACAGTGATGATGATGTCCGACATTTCAGGGATGCGCGACATGGCGCGCAGCATCTCGTCGCGCGGCACCCGTATCATGGTGCTGTCCTGCTTGGCACGCATTGGCATGGAATGAGCGCCCCCGGTCAAAAAGGAAATCTCGCCCATGAACTGTGTAGGCCCAAGCGTGAAAGGCAAATACGCCTCGCGGGTGTAGGTGTCGATGACCTCGACCTCGCCCTCCAGCACGTAAAGGAACGCATCCATTGGATCGCCAAGCTCGACGACAATGTCACCGGCTTTGAAATGCACCACGTCGCCAAGTCGGCGCAGCTCTTGGACATGCGACGCGTCGAGCGGCGTGCGCCGCATTTCCTTCAGATCGGCGGCAAGACTTTCCATGCGCTCACTCCTTTGACTGAGGAAATAGCCCGGTGAGCGCACGTTTCACCATATTTGTAACAGAGGGTTTATCGCCCGCTACAAATGGCAGCGGACGGCAGACTTCCATCGCGGCGACACCGACACGGGCCGTCAGCGCGCCGTTGACGACGCCTTCGCCGAACCGGCGCGAAATTCGGCCAAGCACGCTGCCGCCCGCGATCGATCCGATCAAATCATCGCCTACGGCCACCGCGCCCGTGGCCACCAGATGGGTCATCACGGCCCGGGTCAGTCGCCAGTTGCCTAAAGTGCCCGCGCGCCCGCCATAGATCTCAGCGATGCGGCGGATCATGCGCAGATTGGCCGTAAGCGCCGTGATCAAATCGGCCAGCGCCAAGGGGACAAGCGCCGTTACGGTGGCAACCTGGCGGGAAGCGGCCTCGACCTCGCGCATAGCGGCGGCATCGAGCGGAGCCATCAACGTGTGTTCTGTCAGCGCGAAGACAGCGCCTGCATCAAATTGCTCGGCCTGTTTTTGTGACAGCTCAGCGCGTGCAAGGTCAAGCTCGGGTCGAGCGCGGTAGAGCGTTTGCACCTGATCGGCCACGCGTCGCGCTGCTTTGAGATCGGAGGCTGCCAATGCGCTATCGGCATCCGCGCGCAGCCCATCGACCCGGCGCAACCGGACCAGCGCCAACCATTCGCGCCCCGCAACCAGTAAGAGCGCGGTACAAAACAGCGCGGTAAGCGCAAGCGCGATATAGCCAAGGATTGGATTGTCAGCGATTAGGCCCGCGACAAACCCCCAGGCCGCAACGGAAGCCATAAAACCCAAAAGGGCGACCAAAGCGCCCCAAAAGAGCCGGGTCAGGCGTGACGGTTTGCGCGCGGCGAGTTGGGCGAGCGTTTGCATCGCCTGCCCGCTGGGCGGCGTGTCACTGAGATCGGGCACAGCCGGCGCGCTTGCTGGCGTGAGAGCCTGCGTTTCTTCCGTTTCCTCCAGTTCAATCAGTACGGGGCCTTTGCTCATGACAGCCTGTCTCCGATTAGAAATTCGGCGGCCCGGTCGAGCCGGATATGGGGCGGGCCGTCGCCGGGTTTGATTTCAATCTCGGCGGGTGCGAAATTCATGACAGCGTAGTCTTGGTCGAGCCATTTTTTCTGGCCGTCCCGAGCAGGGCCGATGAGTTTCGATGGATCGGCAGGCAGATGACCCGGAAAGAAAGCCGCTTTTTTGGCGCTGTCGCGCAGCGTGCCGCGCACCACGGCCAGCGTCTCGCCTTCATGGGTCATCTCATCCTCGACGGTTGCGCGCAGCGACGCAATAGACATGGCCGATGTAGACGCGCCGGAGAAATCGGCCCGGTCGCGCGCCTCGCGCAGCAGCGCCTCCATGATCGCGGTCAGCTGCGGGTGTTGAGCATGGTGAAGATGGTCGGCTTTCGTCGCCGCAAAGAGGATTTTCTCGACCCGCTTGCCGAACAGAACGGAGCTGAGCCACGAGTTCTTGCCGGGCCGGAACGCGCTGAGAATATCGGCCATGGATTGGCGCAACGCGTCAAGCGCCTGCGGCCCCGCATGGATCGCCGAGAGCGCGTCAACCAGCACGACCTGCCGGTCAATACGCGCGAAATGGTCCCGGAAAAACGGCTTAACCACTTTGGATTTATAGGCTTCAAAACGGCGCTCAAATTCACGGTAGAGGGTGCCGCGTTTGTTCGCGGCCTCCGGCAACGGCGCGAAGGTCAAGACGGGAGAGCCTTCCAGATCGCCGGGCAACAGAAAACGGCCCGGGGTCGCGTCAGAAAAACCCGCTTCGCGGATGGCGTGCAGATAGGCGGTATAGCGTTCGGCAAGCACGGCGGCCTGTGGCTCATCAAGCTTTTCGTCCGGGTCCGTGCCCTCGAGCAGCGACATGAAATCAGCGCTGACGGTGCGCGTTTTGGCGCGGCTCAGGCTTTCTTGCGACCATTGCGCAAAGCTTTTGTCCATCAATGCGAGGTCAAGCAGCCATTCGCCGGGGTAATCCACGATATCGATATGCACAGTTCGGATGCCCGAAAACGCGCCGATCAAACCGGAAGGCTGAACCTTTAGCGACAGACGCAGCTCAGATATTGTGCGCGTGGAATTGGGCCAAGACGGCGCAGGCCCCGTCATTTGAGCCAGGTGATTTTCAAACTCGAACCGGGCAATCGTGTCATCGGGCTGCGGGTTCAGATATGCAGATTTGATCGCGCCTTTGGCAGCCCCTTGCAGCTGAACCATGCGCCCCCGGTCCATCAAGTTGGCGATCAGCGACGTGATAAATACCGTCTTGCCCGCCCGCGACAGCCCCGTGACGCCAAGCCTGATTGAGGGGTCAAATACGCCGCCCGCCTGCCGCGTCGCGTTCTCAATGCTGCGGGCTACCCCGTCGACAATCGTGTTAAGCACCAAAACGCCGCCTTTCCTTCGCAAGGTCTACATAGGCGCGCCCGCGGCGCTTTGGTAGGGGCTTGGTTTCGCTTGGCCTTCGCGATATGGGGGAAAAATGCCCAGATTTTCCCTCAGGATCGAATATAACGGCGCGCCGTTCAAAGGCTGGCAGCGGCAGGCGGAGTTGCCCTCGGTGCAAGGCGCGGTCGAGGACGCATTGCGCAAGTTGCAGCCGGGATTTGACACTATAGCAGCTGCCGGGCGCACCGATACGGGCGTGCATGCGACCGGCCAAGTGGCCCATGCAGATTTGGACCGCGATTGGGATCCGTTTCGCCTGTCTGAGGCATTGAATTATCACCTGAAACCCCTGCCCGTCTGCGTATTGGAAGCTGCCAAGGTTGCGGGTGATTGGCACGCGCGATTCTCGGCCACCGAGCGGCGCTACATGTTCCGCTTGATCGCCCGCCGCGCGCCGCTGACACATGAAAAAGGGCTGGCCTGGCAGATCAACCATCGCTTGGACATAGACGCGATGCACCGCGCCGCCCAAACACTTATCGGGCAGCATAACTTTACGACGTTCCGCTCAACTATGTGCCAGGCCAAATCGCCGATCAAAACGCTCGATGAGGCCCAGGTGGAACGTATTGAGATCGCTTGCGGCGAGGAATACCGCTTCCATTTCCGGGCGCGCTCCTTTCTGCATAATCAAATCCGTTCCATCGTGGGTTCGCTGGCGCAAGTGGGTTCGGGCGCTTGGGAGGTCGGGCGCATGGCGCAGGCGTTGGAGGCGCGTGATCGTGCGGCTTGCGGGCCGGTTTGCCCGCCCGAAGGGCTCTATCTGACGCATGTAAACTACGACGACATGCCATTCACCGGCGCATTCGATGTCAGATCCTAGCATTCGGGGCCCCGAGATGGACGGGTTTGACGCCAAGTGGCGCGATGTGCGCGCGTATATTAATGGCATCACCCATGACATTTGGGAGGCCCGCAGAATTGGCAGCCTTAAGCAATATTACGGCGACGGGCTGATCGTGCGCTCACCGGCTTCTATTGTCGAAGGCAATGACGGGATTATCGCGGCCACGATGGCGACTTTGGCGGAATTTCCAGATCGCGCATTGCTAGGGGAAGACGTGATCTGGTGCGACGCGCCGGGGGGCTTTTTGTCGTCCCACCGCCTGATTTGCACCGCGACACACACCGGCGATGGGGCATATGGGGCCGCGACGGGGCGCAAGCTGGCCTACCGCATTCTTGCGGATTGCTTTTGCCGCGACGGCGCGGTTTGGGACGAATGGCTGGTGCGCGATCAGGCGGCGATTGTCGCGCAGATGGGTTTTGACCTGGTGGACTGGACTCGGGCCCAGATCGCGCGCGAAGGCGGGCCAAAGGCATGCGTGAAGCCATTCACACCAACGCGCAATATCGCCGGGCCCTATGCCGAAACCGGCAATGACAATGCATGGGGCGCCAAGTTGGCCGATATTCTCAGCACGGCGATGGCGGCCGATTTCTCTGTTTTTCCAAAATGTTACGATCGCGCGGCCAGCCTGCATTATCCCGGGCACCTCGCTGCAACAGGTCCCAAGGGCGCGGATCGCTTCTGGCTGCCTCTGCGCGCCTCTCTGCCCGCCGCAGAGTTCAATGTGGATCATGTCATGGGCCGCGAGGACCCCGGACTGCCGCCGCGCGCGGCTGTGAGATGGTCCTTGACGGGCCGTCACGACGGGTATGGCCGCTTTGGCGCGCCGTCAGGGGCCGAGATCCATGTGATGGGGATCACTCATGCTGAGTTCGGGCCGTATGGGCTGCGGCGGGAATGGACTTTAATCGATGATACGGCAATCTGGCGGCAAATTCTGCTGGCGACAGGAGCCTGCTAGGACCGCTGCTGGCAGAAAGACATCGCGCCGGAAAAAGTGCTAGTTCGTGTGACCCAATTGAGAGCGGTATGGCACGTCCAGCTCATTGGCTGCGTCAATCGCCGCATCACTGCGGCACCCAGCGATGTAGCGTTTGAGAAGCCCGTTATAAAAGTTGATTTCGTTTTGACGCATCCCCATGCGTTTGAGCTGGCGGTCAATCGCCGCGGCGTTGCTTTCCAGCACATGGGGCGGTGCGTCGCGGGCGATCGACAGGATATCAAGCAGCGGATTTACGATATCGCGCAAAACCTCGATTGCGATCCTTTCGCGCATGGAGGCAGATGTGACCGGCATGGCCGGGTCGAACACAAACGCTGATTTGATGGCGCCGACATATTCGCCAAAACGCAGCATTATGATTTCGGCGCCGTCTTCCGCTTTGCTGTGGAGAAGCCGAAGGCCGCCAATAACCAGCCCAGGCAAGGTCACTTCAAAGTCCGGCAAGGCGACGATTCGGTTATGCGGACCCACGGATCGCAACGCGCGTTCGATGGCTTTGCTCAACGGCTCGACGAACACGTCGCTCAGGCCACGCAACTGCTTGAAGGAGTAGCGATTGCGTATATCGGCGCTCAGCAGTTCGACCGAGGATATGTTTATGACATTATCGGTGGAGCGAATAACGTTAACCACGAACCGGGCATTTTCAGCCGATTCAAACTTCTCCAACGCTATTGACATGACAACCTTTCGAGCTTTTGCGTCATCCGCCGATCCACGCCTCCCACCGACGCTAAGATTTAGGAAATGAAGGTTAACAAAAGGTTTACGGAGCCCCTCAAATTGCACGGATTTCTTTAACTTCTGGAACAGGCAAAAATAATACGTATTCTCCGCCCTAAGGGATTGTGGGTACTAGTTTTTCTGTTTCAAAAAAAATCACGTTTCACGCGAGGGGCCCGTATTTTGGGAGAAGAACTGACCAGAACGAAAAAGAAGAAAGACGCGCCAGCCAAAGTGGAGCTTCCCGTGATTGTCGGTATCGGCTCCTCAGCCGGCGGGCTTGAGGCAATCCGGGAACTGGCGGCCAGCCTGCCTTTGGACAATGGCTGCGCCTATGTGATCGTGCAGCACATGTCGCCGCAGCACAAAAGTTTGCTGACCAGCCTGATCGCCACCGAGACCGGGCTGCAAGTGGTTGATATTGTCGACGACACTGTGCCCGAACCGGATGTTATTTATGTCACCCCGCCGCGCGCAGACGTCATCATGTCCGAAGGCAAGTTGCGCCTGCTGCCGCCGAGCGAAGATCTTGGCAAGCCAAAACCCTCCGTCGACCGTTTTTTGATGAGCTTGTCACGCGACCGGGGCGACAAATCCATGGGCATCATTCTGTCGGGTACAGGATCAGACGGGGCTTATGGTATTCAAGCGGTCCGCGAGGCGGGCGGCATCACCATCGCGCAAGATGACAGCTCGGCCAAATATGACGGGATGCCAAACGCCGCAATTGAAACGGGCTGTGTGGACCTGATTTTGCGCCCCAGCGACATAGCAACGCATCTCAAAAAGATCATGTCGTCGCCGCGCAACCTTGACCAATTCCGGGCTGATCAAAGCGATGTCTCACCAATTTCGGGCATTTTGCAGATCGTTCTGGCGCGGACCCGCGTGGATTTTCGCGAATACAAGCAATCGACCGTTTTGCGCCGCATAGATCGGCGCATGACCGCTTTGGGGATCGCCGCCGTTGAAGACTACGTCTCCCATTGCCGCAATGAGCCGCGCGAAGTTGATGCTCTGTTTAAAGACCTGCTGATCTCCGTGACACGGTTTTTCCGCGACCAAGAAGAGTTTGAAGACCTAAGGAGACAAATTCAGGACCTTGTCGACAAACGCGACGACCGGCCCTTACGCATCTGGGTTGCAGGCTGCGCGACCGGCGAGGAGGTCTATACCATTGCCATGATGCTGGCCGAAGCCATGGGAGGGCCGGCGGAGCTGGTGAAATCGAAGACCCAGATCTTTGCAACCGACATCGACCGCGCGGCGCTCGATTACGCGCGGCGGGCCCGCTACTCGCAGGGCGCGCTGCTGGATGTGCCCAAAGAATTGGCTGACAAGTACTTCGTACAACAATCTGAAGGTATCCGCGTCATCGAGGCGCTGCGGTCTATAATCCTGTTTTCTGATCACAACCTGTGCCAAGATCCGCCCTTTCTGAAAATGGACCTGATTTGCTGTCGCAATCTAATGATCTATTTTTCCGCCAAGCTCCAAACGCGTGTGTTCGGGCGGCTGCATTACGCCTTGCGCCAGAACGGTCTCTTGTTTTTGGGCACGGCGGAAACCGTGACCGGCGCGGAAGACATGTTCCGCCAAATTGACGGCAACCGGCATATTTTCACCAAGCGCGCTGGGCGAAAGAAACCGCAGGGTCCATCCAACAGTTTTGAGGACAATTGGGGCGCAAAGACCACGATAAGGAAAATCGAGGCCGATCAACGGGCAGTTGAATCTGTCTCGAGCGAGCGGCAAATGTTCGACGCGCTGGCGAGGTCCTTGGGCAAAAACTCGATCCTGGTCGGTGCTGATCACGGATTCCTGCGTGTGTATGGAGATGTGACGCCTTACGTAAACCTGTCGGAGGATAGCAGCCTAAACCTACAGCTGAACCTGCTGAAATCGCCCTATCGCGAGGAGGCCCGAAGCCTCGTGACTCTGGCGCTGAAACACGACCAGAGGCGGATCGGGACCAAGCATTCCAGCGATGACGGCGAGGACACGATCACCCGGCTGGAAGCCATACCATTGAAAATCCCGTCCTTAGATGAAAAGCCCGCTCTATTGATCATCAACAGGTGGCCGAAGAAAGAGTTCGAGAAAATTCATCACGGGCCGGAATCGGGCGGCGATATCTCGGAAGATCACTTCCGCGAGCTCGACCAAGAGCTCGCCTCGACGCGCGAAGCGCTGCAACAAACCATCGAGGAGCTGGAAACCTCAAACGAGGAATTGCAATCGCTCAACGAAGAATTGCAATCGACAAATGAGGAGCTTCAAGCCACCAATGAGGAGATGGAGACCTCAAATGAAGAGCTGCAATCGACCAATGAAGAGCTTATTACTGTCAACGAAGAGCTGCAGGTCAACGCCTCTGAATTGCGCGGATTAAATGCTGAGCTGGGCTCGCTTCTGGGCAATGTACCGGTTCCGCTCCTCGTGCTGGACAATGCGCTGCAGGTGGCACGCGCCTCCCATGAAGCGATGCAGCTTTTCAATATTTCAGGCCCACAACGCACACCGCATTTGAGCCAAGTCCATCTCCCGCAAGGGTTTCCGCGCCTTGTCGAGATTTGCAACGAGGCGTTGCAACTGGGCGAAACCGTGTCGATGGATTTTGAAACCGATGGCGGGCCTTACACATTGCAATGCGCGCCTTTCAGCGGTGATGCCGGTCAAATCATTGGCACGACGCTATTATTCCTGCGCTCTCCCGCGACACAGTCTCTAGCGACCGAGTTGAACCAGCTTTTGTCCAAAGCGCCAGTCTTTGTGCTGCAATATGATGATCAGGGGACTGTGACCCGGATCAGCGAGCGCATGGCATGGGCGCTTAATGTTGACCGCGACGCATCCGTGGGAATCTCTCTTGATGAACTGCTCGAGGCGGCAAAGCTGGGGAAGGACCACCCGATGCGCTCCTTGCTGGAGGGGAAACCAAACGATCATGCGATCAAACTGATCCCAGAGGGCGAGACTGCAATCTGGCTCGCCTGCAACCGCCAAGCCTATACAGACCCCGGCAATGGGCGGGTCAATATTGTAACATTTGCCAGTGATGTGACAACCGACATATTGGAATCGATCATTGCCGCCGATATCTCGTCGACATGGCTTCAGCTGATCGAGGACCTTTCACAAACCGGCTATTGGCGTCTCGATTTCGAGGATGACCGGCTTTACTGGTCAGACCGCGTCTTTGAGATTCACGGGCTGGATCCGAAAAAGGATAGCCCCCCGCTCGAGAAAGCCATAGAGGCCTATCATCCTGATGATCGCGACATGGTCGCTGAAGCCGTCCGAACAGCCATAGAAAATTCCTCTGGCTTTCAGTTCCGCGCGCGTCTGAGGCATGCCGATGGCCGAACGATCTGGGTGAATTCGCTTGGCGAGGTCATCAAAGATGCCACGGGCGCGCCAACCGCGCTGATCGGCTCTTTCCGCGACGTAAGCAGCGAAAAGCTTACCGAGACGCGCCTGGCCGAATTGGAAACGAAGTTGGACACAGAAAAAACCGGGTTTGTGTCCTACGACGTCCTCATTGACCGCGGCTATTGGAGCCCCAGCGTGTACACGCTTTTAAAGCTCGACCCCGAAATTGAGGCCGACTTCAAACATATCCTTGGCATGACCGTCAAAGCCGACAGGCCCAGGTTCAAAGCCAAACGCCAGAAAATGATGACGGACGGCGAGGCCTTGAACGACACGTTCAAACTGAAATCGGGCGACGGCACCATTGTTGACATGACCCTGTCGATGGATGTGACGCGCAACAAAAGCGGCCAAGTGACCAACTATTTCGGAACTATGAAGGTCAACAAGGCAGAAAGCTGACACGCTTGTGAGGGTACATTTGCGTGGCACGTGCTACGGTGCGGCCATCGTCACGAATGGCCTGTCCAATGATCCGTTTTGCTTTAACCACACTCTGCGCCTTGCTGGCCTTTCTTATGCCCGTCGCAGGGCATGCCTGCACCGATCAAGAGCCCTGCCAGCTGGGCGACAGATCCTACCATGTCAAACTGCCTGACGACTGGGACGGGGTGACCCCGATGCCCGTGATGCTGCATTTCCACGGCTGGGCGCGTCAGGGCACGTTGATCGTCAAACATTCCCGCATTTCAGGCGCAACGCGCAAACGCGGGGTGCTGTTGCTTGCGCCCAACGGGTTGAACAAAAGCTGGGACTTTTGGCAACCTGGCAGCAGCGACACTGTTTTTGCAGCCGCGGTTCTGGAAGATGCTGCCGCGAAATATCCGATTGATCGCTCGCAAATCTTTGTCTCGGGCTATTCCTGGGGCTCGAACATGGCCTGGCGCTATGCCTGCGAAAACGGTGATGGGCTGCGCGCCTTGCTGGCCGTCTCCGGCACGCTGAGCCAATCGGAGCCGTGCGAAACGCGCCCCCAAGAGGTGCGTCATGTCCACGGCTTGAAAGACAATGTGCTCGACTTCCCGTTCGGGCCGGACGGCGACACGGGCTATGCGGTGAAGCTTTGGCGCGACCTTCTGGACTGCGGCCCGGAGACCACGACAGACAGCTACGCCACGACCGAGCGCGACCAGTTCACACGAACCATTTGGAACGATTGCAATCAAGACACTGCGGGCAGCCAAGTGATCCTAGACACCCACCCGCGCGGGCATTTCATCCCGCGTGGCTGGTTCGCCCGGCAACTCGATGAGCTGCTCAAGACTAGCTCTTGATGCGGTAGCCCGTCTTAAACATCCATCCAATGATGGCCACGCAGGCCCCGGTAAACAGGGCAATCGCAAGCAGGCTGACCCCCACCGGCACATCGGACGTCCCGAAAAACGCCCACCGAAACCCCGAGATCAGGTAAAGCACCGGGTTGAACATGGTGATCGTCTGCCAAACCGGCGGCAGCATCGAAACCGAATAGAACGACCCACCCAGAAAGACCAACGGCGTGATCACTAAAAGCGGCACAAGCTGCAACTGTTCAAAGTTTCTCGCCCATATCCCAATGATGAAACCCAAAAGCGCAAAGCTGACGCAGGTCATCACCAGAAAGGCCACCATCGCAAGCGGGTAGGCAATCTGCAAATCCACAAAGAAGAAGGAGGTCGCAAGGATCACCACCCCAATGAACAAAGCCTTGGTTGCCGCCGCCCCCACATAGCCCAAAACAATCTCGAAAAAGGAAATAGGCGCCGATAGAAGCTCATAAATCGTGCCAAGAAATTTTGGGAAATAGATGCCAAAGCTGGAATTTGCCGTGGCCTGCGTCATCACCGAAAGCATGATCAACCCCGGCACGATAAACGCGCCGTAGCTCACCCCTTCGACCGTCTGGATGCGTGAGCCAATCGCTGTGCCAAACACCACAAAATAGAGCGATGTCGACAGAACGGGAGAAACAAAACTCTGCGTCAGTGTGCGGAAAAAACGCGCCATCTCAAAAATGTAGATGGCTTTGACGGCTTGGAAATTCATGCTTGCTCCTCCACCAATCCCACAAAGATATCTTCAAGCGATGACTGCCGGGTCACAACATCACGCAGGACAAGACCCTGCGCCGACAGATCACTGAGAAGCTTGGTGATACCGGTCCGCTCCGCGCGCGTGTCATACCGGTAGATCAATGTGTCTCCGCTCGGCTCCAAGGTCAGATCATAGCCCGAGAGCGCATCTGGCAGAGCCTCGACCGGGCTTTGCAGCTCAATCTGCAGCGCCTTCTGGCCCATGCGTGCCAAAAGCGCCTGTTTTTGCTCAACAAGTAGAATTTCGCCCTTCGAGATCACACCAACGCGGTCCGCGATCGCCTCAGCCTCTTCAATATAGTGGGTGGTCAGGATGATCGTCACGCCGTCCGCCTGCAACCCGCGCACGACCTCCCACATGTCGCGGCGCAGCTCCACGTCAACGCCCGCCGTCGGCTCGTCCAGAAACAACACGCGCGGTTCGTGGCTCAGCGCCTTAGCGATCAGCACGCGGCGTTTCATACCGCCCGACAGCTCGTTAATCCGCGCGTCTTTCTTGTCCCAAAGCGACAGCGCGCGCAGGATTCTCTCCAGCTTTGCATCATCGCGTTTCTTGCCAAACAACCCGCGGGTAAACCGCACCGTATTGATCACTTTTTCAAACGGTTCGAGATTGATTTCCTGAGGCACAAGGCCAATCAATTGCCGCGCTGCGCGAAACTCGTTGATGATGTCATGCCCGCCCACGCTGACATGACCTCCGGTGGGTGTCACCATCCCGCAAATCGTTGAAATCAATGTGGTCTTTCCTGCCCCGTTGGGTCCAAGCAAAGCCAAAATTTCGCCCTCTTCAATATCCAGAGAGACCGATTTCAACGCCTGAAATCCGCCCTCGTAGATTTTGTCGAGATGTTGGACGCTGACAATAGCGCTCATCACAGTCTCCCGTCCCTTTTGGGTCATACTAGCGCCGCCAGTGCGGCAGCGAAAGCTGCGTCACCGCACACCCGCCCTGCTTCGTTTTGTCAAAAATACTCTGGTAGGATGCCCTTGCGGCGGGAGGCAAAGCCTCCCAAGAGCAAAATCAATGGCGCACGCCGCAAGGCGTTCAATTGGATCAGGCGCAGGTCCCGCGAATTGCACGCATATTTTTCCCGTATTGGGCCGGGTTCGAAACCGATCCGCCCTTAAACACAGCCGAGCCCGCCACCAAAACATCGGCACCCGCTTCGAACACCAAAGGCGCGGTCTCCGGCGTCACCCCCCCATCAACCTCGATATGAATGGGCCGGTCACCGATCATAGCGCGTAGCTTGCGCACTTTCTCGACCTGGCTATGTATGAATTTCTGTCCGCCAAAGCCGGGGTTCACCGTCATCACGCAGACCAGATCGACCATATCCAAAAGATAGTCGACGCTCTCTACAGGCGTGCCCGGGTTCAGTGCCAGACCCGCCTTGGCACCGGCACCGCGAATGGCTTGTAATGTGCGGTGAATATGGGCGCCGGCCTCAACATGGGCGGTGATCACATCGGCACCCGCATCCGCAAAGGCCTCAATATAAGGGTCCACGGGCGCGATCATCAAATGCACGTCCATCACCGTCTTGATATGGGGCCTGATCGCGGCACAGGTCGCAGGCCCAAAGGTAATGTTGGGCACAAAATGCCCGTCCATGACGTCAACATGCACCCAATCCGCGCCCTCAGCCTCAATCGCTTCGCATTCCAACCCAAAATTGGCAAAATCGGCAGACAATATAGACGGCGCGATTTTCAGGGACCGATCAAAGCTCATGGGAGACTCCTGTTTTATGCGCCCCTTCCCTAGCGTGCATCCGGCCGATTGAAAACCACCTCTGGCTTGCGCTTGATGCGCCCGCATGCGACCAAGATGACGTTCAGCCAGACAGGACGCGCACATGGCCGAGACCATCACCCATTTGGAAACATCGCAGCTGCCGCAAGTGCATCTGCCCCGCAATCCCGGCACCGAACTGGACCTCGACTGGGTCATAGCGGTGCAAGCCAACACCTCCGCCATTGAACGGCGCGCCAAGACCCTGCCGGGGCGGCGCAGCGTCAAGAAGGACTTTCAAGCCGCATGGCTTTTGAAGGCCGTGACCTGCATCGACCTGACCACCTTGTCAGGCGATGACACGGCGGGACGCGTGCGCCGTCTTTGCGCCAAGGCGCGCCAGCCCGTGCGCGCCGACCTGATCGACGCTTTGGGCGTGAACGGCATCACCACGGGCGCTGTCTGCGTCTATCACGACATGATCGAGACAGCCGCCCGGGCACTGGAGGGCACGGGCATCCCCGTCGCCGCCGTCTCCACCGGTTTCCCGGCGGGCCTGTCGCCCTTGCATCTGCGCATCGCCGAGATCGAGCAAAGCGTCAAAGCCGGTGCGCGCGAGATCGACATTGTGATTTCACGCCGCCACGTACTGACCCAAAACTGGCAGGCGCTCTATGATGAGATGCGCGCTTTCCGTGACGCCTGCGGCGACGCGCATGTCAAAGCGATCCTCGCCACTGGCGAGTTGGGGTCTTTGAGAAATGTCGCCCGCGCATCGCTGATTTGCATGATGGCGGGCGCGGATTTCATCAAGACCTCCACCGGCAAGGAAAGCGTCAACGCGACCTTGCCTGTGAGCCTGGTGATGCTGCGCGCGATCCGCGACTATTATGACGCGACCGGCAGCCATGTGGGCTATAAACCGGCGGGTGGGATTTCCAAGGCCAAGGACGCGGTGACCTATCTGGCCTTGATGAAAGACGAGCTGGGCAATCGTTGGCTGCAACCAGACCTGTTCCGCTTCGGCGCGTCCTCGCTGCTCAATGATATCGAGCGGCAGCTGGAGCATCACGTGTCCGGCGCCTATTCCGCCTCCTACAGACATCCGATGGGGTAAGACCATGACTGTAAAAGAAGTTTTTGAGACCATGGAGTATGGCCCCGCCCCCGAAAGCAACACGGAGGCTTTGGACTGGATCAAGGGGCATGGCGGCACGTTTGGCCATTTCATTGGTGGGGCCTTCACCAAACCGGGCAAAGGGTTTGCCTCCCATAACCCGGCGACAGGCGACAAGCTGGCGCAGCTTTCTCAGGGGACAGCAAAGGATGTGGACGCGGCCGTGACCGCTGCGCGCAAGGCGCAGGCGAGCTGGGGCAAGACCACCGGCCACACGCGCGCGAAACATCTCTATGCCCTAGCACGGGCGCTGCAAAAACACGCGCGCCTCTTCGCGGTGCTTGAGGTCATGGACAATGGTAAGCCGATCCGGGAGGCGCGCGATATCGACATACCGCTCGCGCAGCGCCATTTCTACTTCCACGCGGGCATGGCGCAGCTGAAGGAAGCGGAGCTGCCAGACCGCGCGCCTTTAGGTGTCTGCGGGCAGATCATTCCGTGGAATTTCCCACTGCTTATGCTGGCTTGGAAGATCGCGCCCGCGCTTGCCATGGGCAACACGGTGGTTCTGAAACCGGCGGAATATACCTCCCTCACCGCGCTGCTCTTTGGCGAGATTTGCGCGCAATTAGGCCTGCCTGCGGGCGTTGTGAACATAGTCACCGGCGACGGCGATGTTGGCGAGATGATTGTCGGCAGCGATGTGGACAAGATCGCCTTTACAGGGTCAACAGAAGTCGGCCGCAAAATCCGCGCGGCCACGGCAGGCAGCGGCAAAGCGCTGTCTTTGGAGCTGGGCGGCAAGTCACCCTATATCGTGTTCGACGACGCGGATTTGGACAGTGCCGTCGAAGGGCTGGTCGACGCGATTTGGTTCAACCAGGGACAGGTTTGTTGCGCCGGGTCGCGGCTGCTGGTGCAGGAAGGCGTGGCGGACAAATTCTACGCCAAGCTAAAGGCACGGATGCAAGGCCTACGCGTCGGCGACCCATTGGACAAATGCATTGATGTCGGCGCGATTGTGGACCCGGTGCAGCTGGACGCGATCAAGGGCATGGTCGACGCCAACACCGAAGGTGAGCTTTTCCAGACCGAAGCGCCCACCACTTTGAATGATGAGGGCTGTTTCTACCCGCCGACACTGATCACCGGGCTCTCGACCGCCTCGACCCTGATGCAGGAAGAGATTTTTGGCCCTGTGCTGGCCGCCACCACCTTCCGCACCCCGGCGGAGGCCGTCGCTGTTGCCAATGACACCCGCTACGGGCTGGCAGCGAGCGTCTGGTCGGAGAACATCAACCTCGCCCTAGACATTGCGCCGAAGCTGGTCAGCGGCATCGTTTGGATCAATGGCACCAACATGATGGATGCGGCCGCAGGCTTTGGCGGCGTACGCGAAAGCGGGTTCGGACGCGAAGGCGGCTGGGAAGGCTTGGCGGTGTATACACGGCCAAAGGCAACGCCGAAGCCAGTCAAACCAATTGCAGCTTTTGACGGCAAAGGGGGCCTGAGCGACCCGATTGACCGCACCGCCAAGCTATACATTGGCGGCAAACAGGCGCGGCCCGATGGCGGTTATTCGCGGATCGTCTACGGGCCAAAAGGCGCGGCATTGGGGGAGGTTTCCCTCGCCAACCGCAAGGACCTGCGCAACGCGGTTGAGGCCGCGCAGGGCGCGAAAGCATGGTCCAAAACCACCGGGCATCTGCGCGCGCAAATCCTGTATTATCTGGCCGAAAACCTTTCTGCGCGCGCCGCCGAATTTGCCGCGCGGCTGAAATCCATGACCGGCAAAGCGGGCGACAAGGAAGTCGAGACCGCGATCTCGACGCTTTTCACCTATGCCGCATGGGCGGATAAATATGACGGGCAGGTTCACGGCGTACCCATGCGCGGCGTGGCCATGGCGATGAAGGAACCCGTCGGCGTCATCGGCGCGTTCTGCCCTGATGCGCAGCCCTTGTCAGGCCTCGTCGGCGTCATGGCCCCCGCAATTTCGATGGGAAACCGGGTTGTTCTGGCGGCGTCAGAACCGTTCCCACTGGCTGCGACGGATTTCATTCAGGTTCTGGAAACCTCCGACGTGCCGGCAGGTGCGGTAAACATCTTGACGGGCAGCCATGCGGAGCTGGCATCCCATATGAGCGCGCATGCCGATATAGATGCTGTTTGGAGCTTCTCCTCGACCGATCTGGCAGCGGTGATCGAGAGCGGCTCAGTGAGCAACCTGAAACGGACGCTCGTTGCGCCAGCACTTCCAGCGGTCAAGGACATGCTGGCGGCAGCGACTGAGGTGAAAAACATCTGGGCGCCCTACGGCGAGTGACCTGCAAAAATTTGAACCGCCCAAAACGGGAAACGCCCGGCTGAGGCAGCCGGGCGTCCCAAAAGGCGGACTTCCGGGGGGAAGTCTATCTACGGCGCAGTCACCCGCGCTTTATGTAGAAATCCGCCTAATTCTTTGCCTTCCAGAGAGACGACGTAGAAAAGCCAGAGCTGCCGGTGCGGACGCGGGTCTGCAGCGAAGTTTCGCGCGATGGCGCAAACCATTCCTATTATTGAAAGACCAAAGGCTTCGCGGGTGGTGCCTGTGAAATTCGTGGCCAGTCCGGTCGCGACTATGACAAGCACAAACAGGCCTATCGCCACTGCGATGTTTATGGTCATAGCTCCCCCGTCAGCTTCTTAGCTATATCGTCACGTGTTTAGACGCGCGAAAACATGGGAGAAAACCACCGTTTCTCCCCCTAAGCTGACGGGGCGTTACTGTGGGGCGTCGATATGCGCAAAGGCGGCGGCGAGCCCGGTTTGGTAGGCTGGGAAACTGCCAATATCCGTGTGACCTGCGCCCTCGATCAGGCTGCGCGTCACATTCTGGAACGTTGTAAAAGCCGCGCTGTAGCTGGGCGGGATCAAGGCGTCTTGCGTGCCATGCAGGACATGGATGGGAACGTCGACCTGGGCTGCATCATCAAGCGATTTCCATTTCTGCACAAATGGAAGATAGCACGCCGGCAAGTAGGACCGTTGGGTCAGCAAGCGGCACAGACGATCATAAGGCGCTGCCAAAACAACACCGTCCAACGGCCGATTGGCCGCAACATAAGTCGCCAGCCCAGTGCCCAGCGAATAGCCATGCGCGACGGTCGGCTTACCCAATGAGAGCCCATAATCGGCTGCGATCAGCGCGTCTGATTTAAGGACAGCCTCGCTCTGCACACCGGGCCGTCCGGCACCGCCGCGGTATTCCAAGGCGATAACATGTCGATCGGCGGCAATATGAGGTGTGAAGGCGGTCTCAAATAATTTCAGTGCGCCCGCATTGCCCATGTAATACAGCACCACCGGGCCCGTGCCTTTGCGTTCCTGCAAGTAAATTGGCGTGCCGTCCGCACCTGTAATCTGGACCCGCTCAAACCCGTCAAGCACCACGTCGTCGGGCTGAAACGGGTAAATAAAGCGCGGATGTAGCCAGATCATCACCACGGCATAAAGCACGTAAAGTGCGAGCAGCCCGAGGAGCAGGTATTTCAACATGCGGCCCTAGTAGCGCTTTTTCTTGCCTTTGAAGCTGTCGAGCCAACCCTTTGCGCCAGCGCGTTTTTCATCAGCATAGGCGTCCACGCCGTCCCATGTGTCTTGCGCGCCCTCGATCACCGGGTCGATCTTCTCGCGTTTGAACCATTGGGTGAGCCGGTAAACACCAAGCATGAGCCCCGCCAAAATGATCAAAACCAGAATGTTGAACCAGGGGATGAGCCGCGTGTTCGGGTCCTCAATCGGGCGCACGCCCACGGCATTTGGGAAGATCGATAGAAACTCATTGCGCCAGCCATAGTGAGTAAGGACTACCCATTGCGGATCCGCAGAAGTGGATTTGTTATCGGCCAGTTCGGTCTGCAAATTTGAGCTATCGAGCTTGAAATATGGCGGCCAGCCCCAGCCTGTGTCTTCGTTGCGGTACACCATCGGGCGCTCATTTCCAGTTTGGAACAACCCCAGCAGGTAGGTGGTCTTTCGCACCGTGTTGACGAAGCGGATATCGCGGTTCACCCCGCTCGAGTCCTGACCAGTATCGGCACCGGCCCAGAATAGTGAGTTTTCTCCGAAATCGACGCGACGCACCTCGGTTTCGACGATCCGCGCGATGTCGCGTTGCGGCAAGGTGTAGTGCAAGAAGGCCAGTAGAAGGACCCAGAACACCGTCCAAAAGGCGCGTTTGACGTAATGCATGGGGTCTCTCCTTACTGGAAATTCACAATATAGACGAGCAGGCCGATCACGAGATAGGGCACGACAAAAACGCCAAAAATCAGCTTGCGACGCAAAGAGCCATCATAGTCAGCCAGGCCTGCTTTGATGAAAGCCTCACGGTCGCCTTGCTGCGCGCCCTCGTCCCATTCCTCGGCCAGCTTCCCTTTGCGGACCGAACGCGACCAGGCCGATAGGATGAAGTAGACGACCAGCATCACGACAAAGGCCATCGCCATGAGCCTGAATATGCCTATGATCATCTCCGCCTCCTCACAGCGCCCCATGGCCCCACCGCGTTGACGATGTCGTGCTCGGGCTCGGTCGGCACCATCGCCTCCTCCGCGCCGAACAACGCCTCGCGCGTGCCTGCCTTATCTACCTGATACTCTCGCTCTAGGAAGTTGGCCACAAATTCCTTCTTCTCATCCGGCCATGTCGCGTAGCGCGCATAAAAGAGCTGCTTGTGGCAGATGAAGAGCTGGCGCACATCGAGCGGCGCAAGTTCGGCGAGAAGCTGATTGACCAGATCGCGGTCCGGGTGGTTCGTGGCCCGCAACGTGTAGAAGTAAGCGGGGTCTTTTGAGGTGATCCTCGGCCAGCCGCCGCCCTCGGCCCATCTGAGCAAGTCGTTGAGCTGGTGGAATTCCTCAGGCAGCTCTTTGGCGTAGCGGCGCGCAAGTTTGCGAAGATCGGAGCGTCTGAGCCCTGTCAAATCGGCTTCCATGCCCGCGGCAACATCGACAATGATGAAGTCAAGTTTCTGCCGTAAGACCGATGCGGCATTGATGCCCTTGGCTTTTACGATCGGTTCAACCAGATCATTTTCGTCGAGGAAGGCGGCGATCTTGTTGCGTTCGTCAAACCCGATGGTCAGCTTCGTCGGCAGCTTTCCCAGCGCGTCTTTCGGCCCGACGGACAGGGTTGCTGGCTCCTCCAAATCACGGAAAATATAGAGCCCACCGAAATGCGAGGTCCAGAAGTTCCCCTGTTCAAAAGCCGTATGTCTCAGCGTGATCGGCGCGCGGGTGACATCGCCGGTTTTCTTGGCAAGCGTGATCATGTCTGCGATTAAGACGTCGTCCCACCAGGCGTCTTCGCGGGTCCGGAATTCATCAATCATACCGCTCAGTTTCGACGCCTCGGCGACATGCCCGCCGGTCGTGTCGGCCTCGATCTGGATTTTTCGGATATCAAAGAGATGCGCCGCCTTGTCGACCGTATAGATCGAATTGACCAGCTCACCGGCCACCGCATCGCGCGCGGTCAGGGCGAAAAGCTGCGCCTCGTTTCTCTCGATAAATTGACGCAGGATACCGCGCGCGGTCGAGAATTTGGCGTCCAGAAGTGGGGCGGTTTTTTGTTCGGTTGAGAGCAGGATAAACTGCCGGTTGCAGCCGTTGGGGTTGAGGTAGAGATCGTCGCCCAACTCATCCGCCACTTCGGGGGCGAAACCGGAGATATCGATGTGAAAATCGGTGAGTTTGGTTGTCTTTCCCGTCAGCGATTTCAACGCACGATTATAGCGCTCCGCCAAGGCGGGGGAGCCCACGTGAAAGAGGTTGCCAAACATCAACCCTTTTTGAATGAGCCGCATCATTTGCGGCGTCCCCCGCATGCGGGGAATTTAATAACCATATGATATATATAGGGTTTCAAAATTTTTTTACCAGTTGTTAACCCGAGATTTCCCGTGCTTCTCGCTTCACCTTTATTGCTCGCCAGATATAGGCGATCACCATCAACGGCACCCAGATCAGCGCCGTTATCCAAGACCAATACCACGCCCAAGCGCCAAGATCACGCAAGCCGCCAGACATTTCCATGAAAGCGCCCACCCACATCATGTGAAACATGAAAATCGGCGCGGCGGCCGTCATCAAAGCGATCCCGATATCGGTGGCAAACTCGCTCGCGTTCAATGCCGGCCGCGCCGCGCGCCAGTAGCCTGAGAATGCGCCCCACGCGGCAGGGATCAGCCAAATGACAAGGAAAAGTGCGGCCATTTACGCAGCCCTCCGACGGTTTAAGAACGACACCACCATCGCCCCGACACCCACACCAAAAAACGCCCAGCCCATAAGCTGGATCAACGCGGTCTCGCCCTTCACTGCCGATCCGCCCACAAAAAGGACAAAGACCAGCACGTGGATGACAGCACGTTGCACCGTGACCCACTTGGCCTGCGGTTTCGCAAACCCGATCAGCACATCGACGCCCCACCAGACAAGGATAGCCATCCCCGGCCAGAACGCCGAGACGCGAGACGACGTTGTCATGGCCGTGAAATCACCGCCGAAAAACCAAAAGGCAGAGACGTAGAGGTGGATGACATAAGCGATATAGCTGGTCGTCCAAAAGGCCAGCCATGCGGCGTAATGGGTGCGGAACCACACGAAAATATAGGCCGGAACGAGCAAGATAAGCGCGGCCCATGCTGTGAAGGCTGATTGGTAAAGGGCGGGGATACGCGCGGGCGTGACATCGGCGCTGGGGATTGGGTTGGTGTCCGTTGGCGGCGGGATCAAGCTTAGAAACTGGCTGTCTTGAAAGGCCGCGGCGCCCGCAAAGGCGGCGGCGATCAGCGCCAGCATTGCGAGGGTTGCGATGCGCCAAATGGATGTGGATTGGGTCACGTGTGTCCTGGTCAGTCAGAGCGGTCTTAAAGCCGTTTTAGCGCAAACTGCAGGGCGGTGACAGTGGCCAGGAATCGGGTGCGTATTAAAAATTCAGACGGACCATCACCCTAGCAGATTTCATAGGCCTGGCTTAGTCTCGCTCAACAGAGATCGACCCATGCACAAAGCATGGACCCGTGAGAATCCGAGCAGAAACAGGTTCTGATAACACATGATACAGTTCATTTTGCCTGTCGCGCTTACAGATGTGTTTGATGTGATCGGGCCGCAACACACTGCCGAGGCGGGCGATCAATTTGATCTCGCCGTTATGCTGAACCCAGAGGTTCCGGGATATATCGCGCAAGGCCATCCATGGTCGATTGCCGCCTCAAACCCTGTCTATATTGACAAAATCATCTCAGCCGGCTGATGCGACCCGAAAGCATATCATCTGGGGTATTCGCCGCTTACTTTGGCGGCACTAGGACAGGGAAACGACATGGCCGACCGCTCCGTCGAGGGCATAGCAGACTGTCTGAGCGCCGCGCGCAGCATTGCCGTGACTGATGGCGGGACCAGCGGCGCGCAATTCGCCTTGTTGCTTCAAAAGCTGCGGCTTGACGCGCAGGTTCAGTCAAAAGTTGAGCTGTTACCGGGGGGCGGACCGATGGCGGCCCTTCTAGCGGGAGAGGTTGATCTTGCCGTCCTGCCGCTCACAAATGTTGCACCAGTGACAGGCGTCACAGGCAAAGCGATTTGCCCACATGAGCTGGATGTGCATGTAGATTTGGGTTTTTGCCTGCACCAAGACGCAAACAAAGCGACCCGCGCCTTCGCGGACTGGCTACTAGACCCAAAGCAGGTCGACACACTCGCGCGCCTTGGCGTTGAACGCATTTAGGGCGGGGCCTCGTCGCCGGGCCGCCTAATCAACCGAATAGCCCAAGTTTCAGTTTCAAGCAGATCGCTGCGTCAAACAGATGTTCGAAATCCCTGTCCGCGCGATGCGCGGACGCGCCCTTCCCCTCCCCCCATGGGGAAGGGCGCATGGTGCTGAACGGGTGTTCGGTTTCCGCGTTTCCGAGACGCCGCTCACCCCTTACTTTCCAAATACCGTTTCTTCGCTTCCTCGTTGAGCCCAAATTCCCGCACCATGTTGGCCACCGCCACTTCGTCCGACTTATCGGCGTAGCGGAATTCGCTGTCGGCGTAGCGGTTGATTTCCTGGATAACCATTTCGACGGTGATGGGCTGGCGCAGCTCCTCGATCATGGCTTTCTTCGCGTCGTAGGGTTTGAAGAGGAACAGGTCGGGCTCCTCCATCCATTCGTCGGGCAGCTCGAAATCCATGGCGCGGACTTTGACGGCGTCGGTGATGTTTTTGATGGCGCGGCCGGTGAAGCGGTGGTCGGCCTCCTGGATGCCTTTGAGATAGGTGCCGAGCTTGTTGATCGTGTCCAGCTCCCCGATCTCGGAGGAGACGCGGTCGAAGACATTGAGCAGCCCGTCCTCATGCGGTTTGGCATGGCTTTCAAAGCTGGCAGCGACGGCTTTCTTGATTTCTTGGGCCGCAAAGGGCTCGAAATCGCCAAGGGGGATGTCGTGGTTCTTGCCCATAAGCAGGTTGAGGATGTCGACATAATCGTCGCGCGTCTGGGGACCATCGACGAGGAACCGCGCGCCTGCCCGCTGACGCAGCGCATCGTCGACGTTTTCAGGGTAGTTGGAGAACATCCCGAAGGTGCAATTGCCGCGCACGACGGTGTTGGCACCCGCAAAGCTTTCCATCAGCACGGCGGTGATTTCCAGCTGCCCCGCGGAGGATTGCCGATCGCCGCGCTTGCCTGCGAGCTGGTCGATATCGTCGATTGTGCCAAAGCCGATGACATTCGGATCGATCACGTTGTTGATGAAGGCCTTGGCGTTTTGGCCCGATTTGCCCTGATAGCTGTCAATATTGTCAGTCGACAGGTTCTGGTAGCGGAAGGCATAGCCTGCCGTCTCGCAATAGCCTGAAATCAGCCCGGCCATCATCTGGATCAGCGTGGTTTTCCCGGTGCCGGGCGCGCCGTCGCCCATGAAGGTGAAGATAAAGCCGCCAAGCTCTGCAAACGGGTTGAGCTTGCGGTCGAAGTCATAGGCCATGAGCATTTTTGCCAGCTTCATGGACTGATATTTGGCGATGTGGTTGCCAACGACCTCATTGGGCTTTTTGAAGCTCATCGTCAGCTTGGAGCCCTTGGCGGCGCGCGCGGGCGTGAAGCCGTTCAGCGTCAGATCATCGGCCTCCACCCGGAACGAGCGGCTGCTAAACGTCTCCAGCTGCGGCGCGGTGCTGGCGCGGAGTTGGACCTTTTGCATCAGCTGTTCCGCATAGCCCAGCATGGTGGCAATGAGCGTGGCTTCGTCCTTGGCGAATTGGCCAAGCTTTTGGTCGAGCTCCCAAATCGCGCCGTGCAGCGCGAGGGGCGCGTTGTCTGTCAGCACCTCATCTACGCTGCCAAGCTCGACGCTGGCCTCAGTGGAATGGCTGGCCAGCAGGAAGGAGGCGGCGTTGCCGAACGCATGGAGCGCGACGAGGGCTTCGGCGGCCAGAAGGTCGGTGAACTCGTTGGAACGAGCAGATGGAAGCCGGCCTTCGAGGTTGAGTTTCTTCAGCTCTTTGAGCGGGGTTTGCTCCGAATACGCCTCCCCGATGGCCAGCGCGATCGACAGCGCACGGCGCAGCGCATGGGCCAGTGCCGCCTGCGCGGGGGAGGTCAGCGGGTCGTCATCATCGCTTTCCGCGATCCGGTCGAGAAGCCGCACACCGGAGGAAGGCGCGGTCGAGCGGGTTAAAAGCCCGGGTGTGGTGGAACGGAAGCGGCGACGCGTGGCGGCGACATCGGGCGATTTTTCCGGCGCACTGAGTGACAAGCGCGCCTCTGCAAGCCGGGGCGTGTGATCCAGCTGCATCAACATCTCCGCTGCGGCCACATAATGCGCGCGGATTTCGTCCTCTTTCAGCTCCATGGCGTCTGCGGATTGGCTCATTTGACTCTCTTCATTGTTTTAAAATATTCTCGCCGAAGGCACAAAATCTATCTTTGGCTCACGACCCGCCCCGACGGGCTAACAACAAACTTTCTGATACCCGAGAACCCGGCCGGGTTTTTCTCGGCAAGCACCTGGTAGGGTTTCTGCGGCATGATGACGGAGCGCTCGGTGCTGGTGGCGCCCGTTTCGGCCCCGCGACCGGCGAAGGGATCGAGGGCGAAAATCTCGCGCTCCACCGAGCCGAACCAGCCTTTTTTCTCCAGCTCGACGCGTTCGGAATTCAGCGTCTCCAACGTCCAGGCGAGCGTCCAATCTTCACCGGGACCGCCTTGCGCCTCGGCCAGCACGTCGCGAATCGGGCCCTTTTGCTGGGTGAAGGCATGGCTGTACATCGGGCCTACATGGATGCGGCGCAGGCGTTTGGGGTGGATGTCGTCAAAGTCGCGATCAAAACCCTGCGCGATGGTCAAAAGCTTGAGCCCTGAGGAGCCCTGCGCGGTCAGATGGGCCTGCACGGAGGGCCAACGGCGGGCGTCTTTGGGAAGGGAGACATCGCCTGTGTCCTCCACCTCCATCAGGTAGATCGTGGGGACGTTTTGCTGGCTGTCATAGATCGCCCAGTGCAGCAGGTAGCGGCGACGTTCGCCATCATTTCCGGCCCAGATCGCTTGCGGATCATTGGTGGCCCAGAAAAGCTCGGCGTTGTCGAGTTGTTCGTAGTAGAGCCGTTGCGCGAGCGCGTATTGTAGCTTGGTGGGGATGGTCAGGTCGCCCACGATCTGGCGGATCATCTCGTCCTTCAGCTCAGATTTAGAGCGCATTCCGGCCAGATGCTTGCCCGCCTGCTGAGCGTCATTGGCCATCTTCATGATCTCGCCAAAGACCGGAAAGCCGCTCTCGTTCTTGTCGATGGTGAGCGAGCCGAAGAACGTGCCCGTATCGCGCCCGGTCAGCAGGTATTTATGGCTGAGCGCGCGGAAGGTGCGGGCGATCTGGGTGACATAGCCGCTGATGATCGAGACGTCGCGCTTATCGAAGGTGCGCTCGATTTCCATCTCGGCGGCGACGCGGGTCAGATGGCCCGTGATCCGTTCAAACTTCGCAAAATAGCGCCGCGCGGCGAGATCGTCGGTCAGACCCTGGTGGTCGATTGTGAGGTTGAGGTCGTCAGTCACCGCCATCTCCATCTCCGTCACTAGACGAGTAACCGTCTTCCTCATTGTAAAAGACGATCTCTGCGTGAACTGGGTCTTGGTATCTGTAAATCCTATAGGTGATCCAACCTGTTATCAAAAAAAGCAATATACCAACCACCCACACCCACCAGAGGTCTTCGCGGCCCCATACAGTGAAAGCAAAGACAATGAGTATGAGCCACCGCAAGCGCATCGACCAAACGACCCAGTCGGGAACATTGACATCCTTACGGGTCATATCAGCAAATTCTGGTGGAATCCGGGAAGACTTCGGCTGCTGTTCGGCAGCATTTGTCCACTGACCAAGTTCATTAGGAACTTTCTTGGTACCGAACAGCTTTTGCAGACTTGCTCGCAAGACGCGCTTAGGCCCCGTACAAGTTCTTATCGTGCTTCTCGACAATCTTCTCGAAGCGGCGGGCGAAGCGTTCGTCGGCTTTGGCTTTTTGCTCCAGCACTTTGCGGGCGAAGACCATTTGGTCCTCATGGGCTTCCATCATTTCGGCCATGCGGGTGTTGGTGGCTGATCCGATGCCGGCCATAGCGGCTTGGGCTTCCTGGTCGGTTTTGACGCCGATCTCGTTAATCTGGTGGGCCACGTCCTGCTGCTGGGCGGTTTTCAACGACTTGGTCAGCGCGTCATAGAGGACGACGCGTTGCTTGGTGTCGGTTTCCAGCTTGTTGATCAGCACCATCTGGGTGGCGGCCTGATTTTGCAGGCTGTCGATCCAAGTTTTGCCCTTTTCGATATAGCGTTCCAGCGTCTGGGATTTGGCCAGTTTGACCTGCTCCTGCTGGACCATTTCGTTGTATTTGGTGTTCAGGTCGGCCAGCTCTGTTTCCAGCTTGGTGCGGGCGGCGGCGTCCTGCTCAACGGAGATTTTATTCTCCATCTCGATGATCTTCGGGTCCATCCCTAGGATGTCCGCGCGCAGGCCTTCCAGCTCGCTGACGGTCATCTCACGCTCGTCCAGCGTCTCGGTCAGGTTGCCTTCGACTTTGACTTTCTGTTCTTCCAGCACGGACAGCTGGCCTTGCAAAAGCGCCACGATCTGGTCGGATTTTCCGATCAGGTCCTGCAATTTGTCGTCGATAGAGGCCGTGCGCATGCGTTCCTGACGCAAGCTTTCGGATTTGCCCTTGGAGAAGATGCCAACAAAACTTTCCCAGCCGGTCTTGTCGCGCATGGCGTCAAAATCCTTGGAAAAACCAGAGGTTACGTCATCGAGCCCCATGATCAGCTCGGCGATATTGGCGTTCATCAGCTCGGTATGCGCGTGCACGTCCTCGAGCGAGGCGTTTTCGATATCAATCGAGATATCATCACCAGATTTCAGCTTGGCCCGCGCCGTTTCTATCCGGCTCGTTAGCTCTGAAATCTTGGCTTGTGCTTCTTCTACCTGCGCTTGGCTTTCGCGGACCTGAGCGTCAAAATTGGCCATATATCTACATCCCTCGTTTTAATGTTATTACCCATTACATAGGTATGAATGCGGTATTTTGAAGAGTTTGCCATGTTGATTGCATGCAGACCATAAGAAAAAGGCCCCAACGAAAAGGGGCGGCCCGAAGGCCACCCCATTCACGCGTTACACCCCCACTCGCTAGCAGTAACATAGCAAGCGTTAGTTAAAGCGGGTGACGCCGCAGTTACATTTCGATGTCAGTTTTGTGATATTGGCCCTGAGAGAAGGAGTACCGCCATGATGATCCCTGGGGCAAGGAACACTATCACCGACGTGACCGGCCTTTCGGTCGGAAACGCCTCCGACGCGGGCCTCAAATCTGGTGTGACCGTGCTGAGCGGTGACGCGCCTTTTACGGCCGGAATTAACGTTATGGGCGGCGCGCCGGGCACGCGGGAGAGCGATCTTTTGGCGCCCGACAAAACCGTGCAGCAGGTGAATGCGCTTGTCCTGTCAGGCGGATCGGCCTTTGGGCTGGCAGCGGCCGATGGCGTCGCATCAGCTTTGCGCGCGGCGGGTCAGGGCTTTGCCGTGGGGCCGCATATTGTGCCGATTGTGCCCGCGGCGATCATTTTTGACCTGGCCGGCGGCGGCGATCATGCGTGGCGCGACAACCCCTACCCCGGCTTGGGCCGCGCCGCGTTTGAGGCCCGCTCGCAGGACTTCGCCTTGGGCAGTGCTGGCGCGGGCACCGGGGCCACGACGGTGAATTTGAAGGGCGGGCTGGGCTCCGCCTCACTGGTGCTGCCATCTGGACACACGGTTGGCGCGCTTGTCGTGGTGAACGCTTTGGGCAGCGCCACGGTCGATGACAGCCCGCATTTTCACGCAGCCGCCTGCGAGCTGGGCGGCGAATTCGGAGGCCTAGGCCCCAAGATCACCCATAACGCTGCAAAAACCCCGCCGACGAAGCTGGAGGGCGCCACAACGATTGCGATTGTGGCGACCGACGCGACGCTCGACAAAGCGGGCTGCGCCCGGCTGGCCACGGCGGCGCAGGATGGGATGGCGCGCGCCTTGTGGCCGTCGCACACGCCGATGGACGGAGATTTGGTCTTTGGCATCTCAACCGGGGCGCAGCCATTGGGCGATCCCGTGCGGGACGTTTTGAACATAGGACATGCGGCGGCGGTGTGCCTCGCTCGTGCCATTGCGCGCGGGGTTTTTGAGGCGCGAAAGGCCGAAGGCGATGTGCTGCCAACATGGTGGGACCGGTTTGGCGGATAGCAGAGAGCCCGCCCACCCTCAGTTAAAAAAGAAACTCTTTTTGAAAAACCTTCCAAGGATTGACCCGCCCCAAACGTCACAATCACATTATGCGTATGAAAACCAGTGATGAGGCCTTGGCACTTGCCGCCGGAAACGGGGACCGCGACGCCTTCGCGACCCTGATAAGGCGCCATTATGACACGATTTTTCGGATGGGCTGGCGGCTGAGCGGCACAAAGGCGGACGCGGAGGACTTGGCCCATGACATCATGGCCGCCCTGCCCGCCAAGCTGCGCAGCTACCGCGAGGAGGCCAAGTTCACGACATGGCTTTACCGCGTGGTGATGAACGCGGCCACCGACCGCGCCCGCAAATCGCAGCGCCACGCCCGCGCGCGCGACGGTTGGGGCGAAGACTTCAAACGCCGCGAGGCAGAGGCTACTGAGGCCCGCGAAAGCTACGATTGGCTTCAAACCGCGATGCGCGCCCTGCCCCCGGAACTGCGCGAAACCATTGCGCTGACCTTGGGCGAAGATTTAACCCAGAAAGAAGCCGCGGAGGTCATGGGATTGTCGGAAGGCACCATCGCCTGGCGCATGTCGGAGGTCAAAAAGCACCTGCGCGAGATGGCCGAAAAGGAGGCCAAGATATGAGCGACAGCGATCTGGAAAAACTGCGCCGCCTGATGCAGGCAGCCCCCAAGCCCGACGCGGCAAAAATGGACGCGGCATTCAGCGTGGCGGAAGAAAATTTCGACGCGCTCCAAGAAACCGGCGGCTTTGCACGTCCTATCGAAACAGCCCCCGAACGGCGGGGCGTTTTGAAAGGATTTGTCGATATGTTTGCCAATGTTTCTTTGAAGCCGATGATGCTGGCGACCTCGTCTCTGGTGATTGTCGGGGTTGGTTTTGTGGTGCTGCAACGCGACCCGTATCTGTCGGACAGGCTGCTGTCTGAAGCGCCCGAGGAAGTTGTGATGGTGGAGCCCATGGTGCTGGAAAGCGCCCCAGCGCCTGCCATTCAGACTCGCGAAAAACGTGCCGAGCTGGGCGCAGTCGCGGGCGCGGTAAGCTCTTTTGCGACCGATCAGGCCGTACTTCTGCCCGCCCCAACTGACGCCATAGAGCCAGAGCCGCAAAACCGCGACCGCTTCGCCAATGAGGACCCCAACCCGCTGAAAATCACGTCCGAAGCGCCGGTTTCGACCTTCTCCACCGATGTGGACACAGCCAGCTACGCCTGGGTCCGCCGGTCATTGCAGAACGGGCAGCTGCCAGCACCGGAAGCGGTGCGCGTTGAAGAAATGATCAACTATTTCCCCTATGACTACCGCGCGCCAACGGGCGATGCGCCTTTCGCCACCCAGGTGTCCGTCAGCGACACGCCTTGGAATGCGGGCACCAAATTGGTCCAGATCGGGCTGCAAGGCGCACTGCCCGAGGTGGCGGCACGCCCACCGCTGAACCTTGTCTTTTTGATCGACACGTCCGGGTCGATGCAATCGGCCGATAAGCTGCCGCTGTTGATCCAAAGCTTCCGTTTGATGCTGGGCGAATTGCGGTCCCAGGATGAGGTGGCGATTGTGACCTATGCAGGCTCCGCGGGGCTGGTGTTGGAGCCGACAGCCGCAAGCGAGCGGTCCAAAATCGAAGCCGCACTCACCACCCTGACCGCCGGTGGCTCAACCGCAGGCGCGGCCGGGTTGCAGCAGGCCTACCAAGTGGCCGAGCAGATGGCCGAGGACGGTGAGATTTCGCGGGTGCTGCTGGCCACGGATGGCGATTTCAACGTCGGTCTCAGCTCCGACACGGAGATGAAAACGCTGATCGAAGCCAAGCGCGACACGGGCACTTACCTGTCCGTTCTGGGCTTTGGGCGCGGCAATCTGAATGACGCGCTGATGCAAACGCTGGCGCAGAACGGCAACGGGCAAGCCGCCTATATCGACACCCTGTCGGAGGCGCGCAAAGTACTGGTCGACCAGCTAACCGGCGCCTTGTTCCCAATCGCGGGGGACGTGAAGGTGCAGGTCGAGTGGAACCCCGCGCAAGTGGCCGAATACCGGCTGATCGGCTACGAAACCCGGGCTCTGAAGCGCGAGGATTTCAACAATGACAAAGTCGACGCGGGCGATATCGGGGCGGGCCTGCAAGTCACCGCACTTTATGAAGTGACGCCCGTGGGCTCCCCCGCAATTTTGAACGACGCGTTGCGCTATGGGACGGCGGCTGAGGTCGCGGGCAGCGACGAGCTGGGCTTTCTGCGCCTGCGCTACAAAGCCCCGGGCGAAGATGTGAGCCAATTGATCGAATCCCCGATCTCAGGCCGTGAACCCGGCAGCGCGGAGGCGCGGTTCGCGACAGCCGTCGCAGGTTTCGGCCAGCTTCTGCGTGGGTCGGACTATCTGGGAAATTGGAGCTACGCGGATGCCATTGCCCTGGCAAATGACGCAAAGGGCCCCGACCCCTTTGGCTACCGCGCGGAGGCACTCACCCTGATGCGGTTGGCGGAAAGTCTGGCAAAGGCAAAATAGCCCGTACTCTCCCGGCCCTCTCGGGCTCACGCCAAAAACAGGGCGCCAATAAAGACGCAAAAGCCCCGGAGGTCACCCGACCGCCGGGGCTTTTTCAATTAGGTCACGGTCCGCTCAGTGAAGCTTGGTTTTCACTTGTTCAATGGCGTCCTCGATCAGGCTGTTGTGATCTGCAGCGGCGGTCTTGGCGCCCACCACGTCAGCAGCAGCGCCAATGGCAATCGTGATCGCGCTGTCACGGACCTGCTTGACGGCCTCGGCTTCGGCGGTTGCGATCTGCTCTTCGGCAGCAGCCAAACGGCGTTCAATCGAAAGCTTGAGGTCTTCTTTGGCTTGCACAGCGGCGGCCTCGGCCTCTTTCTTGGCGTTCTCGATGATCCGGTCCGATTGCTCGGCGACTTCCTTTTGCTTGCGCTCATAGGACGCCAGGATCGTCTGCGCCTCTTCGCGCAAGGCCTTCGCCTCGTCGAGCTCCGATTTGATCGTCTCGGCCCGTTTGTCGAGCAACCCCGCCAGCAGCGCCGGCACTTTGAAATAGACCAGCACGCCGATGAACAGCAGGAATGCGATGGTCACCACAAAGTCGGTATTGGCCAGCGAGAAGAACGGCTTGTCCCCAGCCGCCAGCGCGGGCGAAGGGATCAGGGCCAGCGTTGCGAGTAGCTTTTTCATATCGCTCACCCTTTCACTTTTGCGGTCACAGCGGCAGTGATCGATTTGGCATCAATCTTGCCGGGCGCCACAGCGGCCACGATGTCCTTGGCGATGTCCTTGGCGACGGTTGTGGCGTCTTCCTTGGCACTTTCGCGGATCGCGGAGATCGCTTTTTCGCTTTCGGCGGCACGGGCGGAAATCTCTGCGTCGGCTTCGGCAATCGCCTTGTCCAGTTCGCCTTTGATCTGCGCCTTGGTCTCATCGACAATCCGCGACGCTTCCGCGCGGGCATCAATGAGCGCCTTGTTGTAAGCCTCTTCCGCCTCGACAGCCTTCTGCTTGAGGTCCTCGGCGGCGGCAATATCATTTGTGATCGTGCCAGAACGCTCCGCCAGAACCGACCCGATACGCGGCAGCGCGATGCGCGAGAGCACAAAGTAAATCACGATCAGCGTGACGACGAGCCAGAAAATCTGGTTCGGGAATGTCGAGAAATCGAGCTGCGGCATGCCTGGGGCGTCCGCGACAACTTCTCCTGTAGTTTCTGTTGCCATGATGGCCTCCAAAGAACCGATTTACTTCGGGCGAAACCCTTGGCGGGTTTCGCCCAAGCGTAAGGAATGGCTTTGAAGTCTTAGACTGCGAACATCAGCAGCAGCGCGACGAGGAACGAGAAGATCCCCAGGGCTTCCGCGAACGCAATACCAATGAACATGGTCGCTGTTTGACCAGCAGCAGCAGATGGGTTGCGCAGCGCGCCGGACAGGAAGTTACCTACCACGTGACCCACACCGACAGCAGCGCCGCCCATGCCAGTACATGCCAGACCTGCGCCGATATATGCGCCCATTTGTACGATATCGCCTTCCATGGTGTTTTCTCCTTACGATGGAATTTCGGTGATTGGTTTTCAGAACCCTAGTGGTGAGGATCACTCACCGCGTCTTTCAGATAGACGCAGGTCAGAATTGCGAACACGTATGCCTGAATGAAGGATACGAGAACTTCGAGCGCGTATATGGCGGTGATCGCCACAATCGCGAAAGGTGAGATTGCCAGCACAGCCGCGAAGGCCGCGAAGACTTTGATCACCGCGTGGCCAGCCATCATGTTGCCAGCCAAACGAATGGAATGGCTGAGCGGGCGCACAAAATAAGAGATGACCTCGATCAGCGCCAAAATAGGCCGCAGCACCAGTGGCGCCGAGCTGATCCAGAAGATGCCGAGAAACCCAAGCCCGTGCTTGAAAAAGCCCAGCAATGTCACCAGCAGGAAAACACCCATCGCCATGACGGCTGTGACCGCAATATGCGACGTTGTGGTGAAAGAGCGCGGCAGCAGACCGAGGAAGTTGGCGAACACGATGAAAAGAAACAGCGTCATGACCATCGGGAAGAACTTGATGGCCTCTTTGCCTGCCACGTCTTCTACCATCTTGTAGATGAACCCGTAGGCCAGCTCCGCGACCGATTGCGTGCGCGACGGGATGATCGCGCGGCTGCGCGTGCCCAACACAAACAAAGCCACAATGCACAGCACCGTCAGCGCCATCCAAAGCGTCACATTGGTGATCGTGAACATGCCCACGCCGCCATCGCCAAACAGCGGCTTGACCAGAAACTGGTCCATTGGGTGGAAAACAAGACCGCCTTCTTCGCCATGTGCTTCGTCTGCCAAGTCACTCGTCCTTCTTTTTGCCAACCGCGGGGGTCGCGTCTTTTCTCGTCCTGGCCGCATGGGCCACTTGGTCGTCCTGGATTTCGCTTGCGGTGCGCATCATCGTTTTGATGCCCGCCGCGAGACCCAACAAAATAAACAGCACCAGAAACAGCGGCAACGTGCCGAAGACCCAATCGAGCCCGTATCCAATGCCAAAGCCGATCAAAATGCCGGCCACCAGCTCTATCACCATGCGCCAGCCCAGATGGGCCTGCGAATAATGCTCATCTTCACGCGCCTGTGGGGCCTGCGTTTTCTTCAGCGCCGCGATCCGGTCGTTGAGCGCTTGCAGCTGCTCTTTGTCCGGTTCTGTCGCCACGAAAACCCCCCGTTTCAAACGCGCATTCGCTTGCGTGTGTGATAGTGCCGGCAGCAAAGGGAGTCAATTCGCCTCTCTATTGCGTAAGATACTGATAAATAATATATTTTAAAATAACTCCGTTTCGCCAAAAGCCGCCTGGAGGCCCAATCAGACCGCTGGCTTTTATTCAACCAATTGGTTGATTTTTCAGCGAGACCCCCCGAAATTCGACTGTCTCATCCAGAAGCCAGTCCCGAAACAGCCGCACCGGCTTGCGCCTCAACACACCCTCGCCAAACAGCATGTGGTAAGCGCCCTGGCGAAAACCGCTATCAAACAGCCGCACCAATCGCCCAGCATCAACGTCGCGCTGCACATTGTCAGCCGAAGAGAGCAACACCCCCTGCTCTGCGATCACCATCTCGATGGCCAACATCGCCCGCATCCGCCGACCCTGCACCACCTTCGCGGCGAGGTCCGGGCGATCGATAGCCTCAAACCACTTCGACCAGGGCGAACCGCCTCGATCGCGAAACAGCGGAAAGGACAAAAGCCGGTCCGGGTCGTCGTTGATCTGTTCGGCGACCGAAGGCGCCGCATGGGGGTAAATCGGAGCATCGCTGATCAGCACCGCGTTGCCATCCGGCGTATGTTCGAGGAAAAAACGGATCGCGATATCTGCTTCATAGCGGTCGATATCGATCAAGGTTTCCGTCGCATCCAGCTCGACCGTGATTTCAGGATGCGCCTCATTGAATGTCTTCAGGTTCTGGATCAACCACTTATAGGCGAAGACGGTTTCAGAATTGACGGTGACGGTGCCCGCCGGGCGGTCGCTGAACTCTTCGCTGGCCTCGGCGATGGCATCAAAGGCGGGCGTCAGCGCTGCCAGATAGGAGCGCCCTGACGGGCTCAGAACGACGCCGCGAGCGGCATCGCGAAACAGCTGCGCGCCCAGACGGTCCTCGAGACCGCGCACATGTTTGGAAATGGCGGAGTGGCTGACCCCCAGCTCTTGGGCGGCACGTGTGAAACTTTGATGGCGGCCCGCGGCCTCAAAGGCGCGAAGGGCATTAAGCGGAGGAAGTTGACGTGGCATGAGCTTATGTGAGTTTTTCTCACATGACCTGTCAAGAGAATGCTTTTGTGCCGTTTCTCAAAAAGGCGCATAACAGCTTCAGACACGACGAAACCCCAACCTCATAGGTGTATCAATGACCGCACTCATCTTGAACGCGCGTTTGCGCGCCCGCTCCCGCTTTGCCAAATTGTTCCAAAATGTTGTCTTCAGGGACTCAACGCCGCCTGCCTTGCCCACAACACTTACAGACAGGATTGCACGCGATATTGGGCTGGAACCCCACCAGCTGGATCGGCTTCGGATTAAGTGGCCTTCGCAAAGCCGGACCGACATCTGACCTGTTCCTCTGCCCCTTTGAGCGCTATCAGGGGGGCATGAGTGACACAATCGACATGGTATTTGCGGCCCTGTCTGACGGCACCCGCCGACGGATCCTGACAATGCTGCTTGAGGATGACATGGCCGTAACGGATGTCGCCGAACCTTTCGAGATGTCGCTTGCTGCGATCTCCAAACACTTGATGATCCTGACCAGGGCGGGCCTCATCAGTCAGGAAAAGCGCGGCCGCGTCAAATGGTGCAAGCTGGAACCCGAAGCAATGCGCGATGCCATTGTCTGGATTGAGAGCTTTGGCCAGCTCGAAGCGTTCAATTTCGATGCGTTTGAGGCTTATCTCAATCAGGAACTTGGGCAAAACTGACCCGAAACGCACAAAATTTTGCCAAATTCTCCCGCTAACCCACACATATCTATGAGTGGAGCTGAGCCATGAAATTCATCCCGGCCTTTCTATCGCTGTTTCTGTTTGCGGCCCTGGCCTATATGGTCTGGACCAACCAATACCCCTACCATTGGCTGCCAGAAGATCCGGCAGACCCGAACCGGTTGGAACGCGCGGAACGCCTGATCACGCAAGGCGTGTCGTATCTTGGCACATTGAAAACGAGCCTCGTTTTGCTCGGCCTTGGCCTTGCCTCATCGCTGTTTTTCGTGATGGAGCCGCGGGAGCGCTAAGCCGCCACCCGCGCCTCTTCTTCTACGTCGGAGTGGCTTTGGGGGTTGCCCGCGTGGCGTGGCGTGAAACGCCCCAAGAACGCAAAACCTGATGGGCGCCGCAGGCGCGCCTTTGGATCAGGGCCAAGAGATCAGGTCCAGCTCTTCGCTTCTTCTTTCAAAAACGTCACAAAGGAATGCACTTTGGCGGTCCGGTGCAAATCGACATGCGTGACGCACCAGAAGGTCGAGAACCAAGACTGGTCGGGCTCCATCACCTGCACCATATCTGGATGCTCCTCGCCCATATAGGCAGGCAAAAACCCGATGCCAGCGCCCGCCATCACCGCGTCTTGCACGGTATTGGTGTCAGAGCATTTATAGACAACGTTTTGTTCGGGCACATGCGTGCCGATCCATTTCATGAAGGGCGCGCGCGGGTCCAGATTTGCCACGCGGCAGAAGCGGTGATTGGGGATATCCTCAATACCGTTGAGCGGGCCATGGCGGAAAATATAGTCGCGATGCGCAAACAGCCCCATCGGCAGCGTGCCCAGCTCGGACACGATATTATCCAGATCATTGCCCGGCGCGCCCGCCCTGAGCGCGACATGCGCCTCGCCGTATTCCAGCCGGAGGGGCCGGGTGTCGACGATCAACTGCGCATGCACCTCGGGATGCGTGGTTTGGTATTTGGTGATCGTGCGCGCCATCAAAGGCGACATTTGCGGCAAGCAGGTCACAATCAGCTCGCCCGAAACGCTCGCCCCGCGCCCGTGAATACGCCCCGCAAGCTGGGTCAGCTGATCCTCCGTGGCCCCGGCAACAGTCAACAAATCCTCACCGGCCTCTGTGGGTGTGTAGCCACGCGCGTGGCGTTGAAAAAGCTTCGCGCCAAGCTTGCCCTCCAACGAATCCACGTGCCGGATGACCGTCGCATGGTGAACGCCCAAGGCCTCCGCCGCGGCCGAGACGGTCCGCAACCTGGCCACTTGATACGCCGTCCGAAACTCATCCCAATTGTCAATATCCATGCTGTGCGCCAATCCACAATTTCTGTTTCTCAATAAAGCTTGCGTTCAATCATGCAAAAACCATCTCTGATTGCAATCGCAAGTTTTCAGACACAAAAACAGGACCGCACCCATGTCCCTACTCCAAATCGACAGCTCCGCCCGAAACGACGGCTCGATCACGCGTTCGCTGACCGCCAGTATCGTCAAAACGCTGGGAGGCGCCGTCACCAAACGCGATCTCAGCGATGGCTTACCCTTGCTCACCGAAGATTGGGTCAAAGCCAACTTCACGCCCGCCGAAGACCGCACCGATGCGCAAAAGGAGATACTGTCCCTCTCTGACACGCTGGTAGCAGAATTGGAGGCCGCCGATACGCTCGTAATCGGGATGCCGATTTACAACTTTTCAGTGCCTGCCGCGCTGAAAGCCTGGATCGATCTCGTGTGTCGCGCGCGACGGACCTTTAGATACACCGAAAACGGCCCAGTGGGCCTGCTCAAGGGCAAACGCGCGATCATTGTCGTGGCGTCAGGCGGCGTTGCTATGAATGCACCCGTTGATTTCGCAACGCCCTACCTGCGACATGTACTCAGCTTTATCGGGATCACCGATGTGCAGATCATCGCCGCCGACGGGCTCGGGTCCGGGGCGGACGTCAAAATCGCCGCGGCCCACGCCGCAGTGGCCGACCTCGCGGCATAAGATAACTTGCCAGCCGCGCCTGCGACCCTATCTGGCGCAGCATGAATGATATGTTGCGCCATAGCCTTCGTGTGATCCTGTCCGCCGCCTTCTTGTATTTCGGGCTGCAAAAGCTGGGCGGGTTCGCACCCGCCATCGAGATGTATGACCGCTTAGGCTTTGGACAGGCCCCGCGTTTCATGACCGGCAGCGCCGAGACGCTGGGCGCGTCGCTTCTCTGGTGGCGGGGCCGCGAGATATACGGCGCGATCTTGCTTTTGGGCACGATGTGCGTGGCCATCTTTGCGCTGCTTGTTTATCTGGGGCCACCTTTCGCGCCAGTCCCGCACCTGACTTTGGCTCTTTTGATCTATCTTTGGCTGAGCTATCGGCAAATCACCGCCACCGCGTGAAGGTAGCCGAGATAAAGCACCAGTTGCGCCATATTTCTTCCCCTTTTGGTTCGCATGGTTAACGAACCTCTGAACATCAAAGGGATCATCTGCCGTGATCACGCGCCTTTTGTCTGCTTCAACATACCAGCCCGAACATACGATGTGGGGCGTGAGCCGCGTTGCATTGCTTGCAGCCGCCGCCTTGCTGCCGGTCATGATCTTTGCGCCAGGGCTTGTGTTTTGGATAGACCTGTTGACGGTCATTCCGATCATGTTGATGGGGGGCATGTGCTCTGAGGACATGATGACGCGTATGATATCGACCGGGGTCACTTTTGGGTTGCTCGCAGCTTGCTTGGCGCTCGCGCATGTTTTGATCGTCAGACTTCGCTTTGCATTTGAAAACAGCCAACTCAGTTTTTTGCAACGGGTTTGGACCCGGCCGGGGCCCACACGTTGGCAGGCGCGCCTGTTTGACGTCAAACTCAAACGAAGCGTGACGCGATGCGCCGCGCCAACGCTCTTTGCGCGTCTTGACTCGAAAGCCCAGCAAGCGTAAACGCCCCGTTATTCCGGAAGCTTAAGCCTTCCGGTCCCTGATTGGATCAGGGATCGCCCCCCGTCAGCGCGTCGCGCCCACGGGGGCCAAATTGTTTGTTTGGACGGCTTTCAACGGCTGGGGCGAAAACAACGTTTAGCGTCCCTATATAAAGGGGCAGTGAGAAATAAGGAGCCCGAGAGAGCTTATGTTTGAGAACCTGTCCGAACGCCTCTCCGGCGTCTTTGATAAACTCACCAAGCAAGGCGCGCTCAGCGAGGATGATGTCAAAACGGCGCTACGCGAGGTCCGCGTGGCGCTTCTTGAGGCCGATGTCTCCCTGCCCGTCGCACGCGATTTCGTCAAAGCCGTGGCCGAAAAAGCCACCGGCCAGAACGTCACCAAATCCGTCACACCCGGCCAGCAGGTCATCAAGATCGTCCATGACGAGCTGAAACATGTGCTGGCGGGCGACAATGAAGAACCAGGCGAGCTGAAGATCGACAACCCGCCCGCGCCGATCCTGATGGTCGGCCTGCAGGGCGGCGGTAAGACGACCACCACCGGCAAGCTGGCGAAGCGGCTGAAAGACAAGAACAATAAGAAGGTGCTGCTGGCATCGCTCGACGTGTACCGCCCGGCCGCGATGGACCAGCTGGCCATACTGGGCATGCAGATTGGCGTCGACACGCTGCCGATTGTAAAGGGCGAGAAGCCGGTTGATATCGCCAAACGCGCCAAGCAACAGGCCACCTTGGGCGGCTATGACGTCTATATGCTCGACACGGCGGGCCGGTTGCAAATCGACGAAGTGCTCATGCAAGAGGTCGAAGACGTGGCCGCCGCCGTCAACCCGCGCGAGACGCTTCTGGTGGTCGACGGTTTGACCGGTCAGGTCGCCGTGGAGGTCGCCGAAGAGTTTGATGCCAAGATCGGCATCTCCGGCGTTGTTCTGACCCGGATGGACGGGGACGGGCGCGGCGGTGCGGCGCTCTCGATGCGTGCCGTGACCGGCAAACCGATCAAGTTTGTAGGTCTTGGTGAGAAGATGGACGCGCTCGAGACGTTCGAGCCGGACCGGATCGCAGGCCGCATCCTTGGCATGGGCGACATCGTCTCCCTTGTCGAAAAAGCGCAGGAAACCATCGAGGCCGAACAGGCCGAACGCATGATGAAGCGCTTCACCAAGGGTCAGTTCAACATGAACGACCTGAAAATGCAGCTCGAGCAAATGCTCAAAATGGGCGGCATGGAAGGGCTGATGGGCATGATGCCCGGAATGAAGAAAATGGCCGCGCAAGCCGACGCTGCGGGCCTTGATGACAAGGTGCTGAAACAGCAAATCGCGCTCATCCAGTCGATGACCAAAAAAGAACGCGCCAACCCGCAATTGCTGCAAGCCAGCCGCAAAAAGCGCATCGCGGCGGGCTCTGGCATGGAGGTGTCTGATCTCAACAAGCTGCTGAAAATGCAGCGTCAGATGTCCGACATGATGAAGAAAATGGGCAAGATGGGCAAAGGCGGGATGCTGAAACAGGCCATGAAAGGCATGTTCGGCAAGGGTGGCATGCCCGATATGAACGACCCCGCCGCGATGGAAGCGGCCGCAAAACAAATGGGCATGGGTATGCCCGGCGGCGGCTTGCCCGGCCTTGGCGGCGGCGGCCAGCTGCCCCCCGGATTGTCAGGGTTCGGCAAGAAGAAAAAATGATCGCTCCCACCCTCCATACCGAGCGGCTGACACTGCGCATGCCTGTGCTGGATGATTTCGACGCCTATGCCGAGATCATGGCCGGCGACGTGCATGGGTATATGGGCGGGCCGTTCAGCCGGGCGGAGGCTTGGGACGATTATTGCGTGGGCATCGCGGGTTGGGCGTTGCGCGGCCACGGCACTTGGAGCGCGGACGATACCAAGGCGCAAAACCTGCTGGGCTTCGTTGGTCTGAACCTCGAATTTGGCGACCCCGAGCGGGAACTTGGCTGGATGTTCACCCCCGCCGCACGTGGCAAAGGTTACGCGTTTGAAGCGGCCACGGCCATCCGCGACCACGCGTTTGAAACACTCGACTGGCCAGATTTTGTCAGCTACGTGGACCCCGCCAACACCAAATCGCGTGCTTTGGCCGAAAAGCTGGGCGCAAAGATCGACCCCGACGCGCCGCTGCCCGAGGGCGAGACGCCCGCCGATGTGGTTGTCTACCGCCATCGAAAGGTCGCGGCATGAGCGTGACGTTCCAAACCCCGACGCTTGAGACCGAGCGTTTGATCCTGCGCGGGCCGAAACCGTCAGACGCCGACGCCTTTGTCGCGGCCTATGCTGAGGACCGCATGAAATTTGCAGGCGGGCCGAAAGGCGCGCGGGAGGCCTGGAATTTCTTCGGGCTGGAGATCGGCCATTGGGTGATGCGCGGCTATGGAATGTTTGTGGTCACAGTGAAAGGCGATGACGCACCGCTTGGCATTGTCGGTCATTGGCATCCGAACACATGGCCCGAGACGGAAGTTGGCTGGGTGCTGTTCTCAGACGCGCATGAAGGCAAAGGTTACGTCACCGAGGCAGCCCGCGCTTGTATTGACCATGCCTGGCATGTGCTGAAATGGGATACGATCGTCAGCTATATTGATCATGGAAACGCGGGTTCGATAAAAGTTGCGGAGCGGCTTGGCGCCGCGGTTGACCCGGACGCATCGCAGCCAAAACCCGAAGACCCATGCCTCGTCTACCGCCATCCGAGACCGGAGGCGTTGGCATGAAAGTGGATTTGAACGTGCCGGTTTTGACGACCGATCGGCTCACCTTGCGCGGCCCCATTGAAAGCGATGCAGAAGCCGTGATCGCGTTTTTCGCTGACGCCGAGCGCTCCGAGGGGTTTGGCGGCCCGCTGGAGCGTCAGGACGCCTGGCGCTGGTGGGGTTTGATGATCGGCCATTGGGTGATCCGCGGTTATGGCTATTGGACCGTGACCGAAACGGGGGGCGACGACACGCCGCTTGGCATTGTTGGCATCTGGAACCCCGATGGCTGGCCCGAGCCAGAAATCGGCTGGGTGATGTTTGAAGGCTCCGAAGGCAAAGGCATTGCTTTTGAGGCCGCCTTGGCGGTGCGTGGCCACGCCTACAGCGCGCTCGGATTTACGACGCTGACCAGCAATATTGTACCTGGCAATGACCGCTCTGCTGCGTTGGCTGAGCGCATGGGGGCATTTCACGAAAGCACCTATGAGAACCCGCATATGGGGCTTGACCGCCTGTTCCGGCACCCCGGCCCCAATGACCTGCAGGAGGCGCGATAATGGGACATCGCGACATCCCTGAGGTGGCGACTAACCGGCTGGTCCTAAAAGGCCCCAAGCCCGAGGATTACCCCAATTTCAAGGCGACCTTTACCAGCTTCCGCGCGCGATACATGGGCGGGCCGCTGAATGCCTATGAGGCGTGGATGCTGTATGCGGCCGAGATCGGGCATTGGGAAATCCGCGGCTACGGGATGTGGATGATCCACGACAAGGACACCGACGCGACGTACGGGATGGCAGGCGCCTGGCATCCAGCCCTTTGGCCCGAACGCGAAATCGCTTGGATCATCTGGCCCGATGTGGCTGGGCGCGGCATCGCCTTGGAGGCGGTGAACGCCGTGCGCGACTATCTTTACACCGATGGCGGCTGGACCGAGGCGGTCACCTATGTCGACCCCTTTGACCTAGATTCCGTACGGTTGTGCGAACGGCTTGGCGCCAAGAAAGACAAGCAAGCCACCACCATCGGCAAAGATGACGCGGTGTACCGCCATCCAAACCCGGGTGATCTGAAAGACAGCCAATTGGCCGACGGCATCGCCCTTGAAATCGCCCATTACGCTGAGCCGGGCTACCGGCCGAAAGGGTTTGCACTTGACTGACACTGTCCAAAAAGCTGCCGAGGTGCTGAAAGAGCACCGCGCCTCCATCGACCGGTTGGACGCCATCCTCGTCTACACGCTGGGCGAGCGGTTCAAACACACCCAAGCCGTGGGCAAGCTGAAGGCCGAGCATGATCTGCCGCCCAGCGATCCTGCACGCGAAGCCAAGCAAATTGAACGTCTCGAGGATTTGGCAAAACGCGCCGACCTTGACCCTGAATTCGCCAAATCCTTCCTGAATTTCATCATTCGGGAAGTCATCCAGAACCATAAGAAGATTAAGGAATAACAGGCGCTTGCCTGTCGCAGCCATCTAAGGAGAAAACACAATGGCAATGAAAATCCGTCTGGCCCGTGGTGGGTCCAAGAAACGTCCCTTCTACCGCGTTGTCGCCGCTGACTCGCGCATGCCACGCGACGGCCGTTACGTCGAGAAGCTGGGCACGTACAACCCTCTGCTGCCAAAAGATAGCGAAGAGCGTGTGAAGCTCGACATGGAGCGCGTACAGCACTGGCTCGACAAAGGCGCGCAGCCTACCGACCGTGTGTCCCGCTTCCTGGAAGCCGCTGGTGTGCTTGAGAAAAAAGAACGTGCGAACCTGAAAAAAGGTGAGCCCGGCCAAAAAGCCAAGGACCGCGTAGAAGAGAAAGAAGCCAAGGCACAAGCCGCTAAGGAAGCCGCAGAAGAGGCCGCAGCCGCCCCTGCTGAGGAAGCACCGGCAGAAGAAGCGCCAGCCGAAGAAGCACCTGCAGAAGAGGCAGCTGCCGAAGAAACCGCAGAGTAAGCCGGCTCTGTTGCGATGCGCGACTGGTCTCGGCGGAGCCCGGGACACCCTGTTTGAGCTGACGCCATGGCGCCATGTTATGCGCCATGGTCACTCGGCTGAGATGGACGAGGCAGTGCGGATGCGCTGCCTCGACGCGTTTTCGCTCAGCACCAAGCTGGGGGTGTCGGAGACGACGTTGGCTTACGGCGCTCAGAAGCCGGCGCCACAGCGGGAGAGGCAGAAGGTATGACGCGATGCGCAAATTGATCACGCTGGCCCTTATGGGGCTGTCTTTTTATGGCGGGTTGCAGCTCGAACGGCTGCGTCATCAAGACATCTGCCTTGATGCAGGCGGCAGCCTGGGCCCGCGCAGTGTTTGCCAGGGGGTCGCCCAATGAGCACTGACAAGGTCGTCGTCGGCGTCATCGCTGGCGCATTCGGTGTCAAAGGCGAGGTGCGGCTCAAAAGCTTCTGCGCTGAGCCCGAAGATATCGCCACCTACGCGCCTTTAGAGACCGAGGCAGGCGACAGTTTCACCATCAAAATAACCCGCGCCGTCAAAGGCGGCTATGCGGCACGGCTGTCGGGCATCCGGTTCAAAGATGAGGCCGACAAGCTCAAAGGCACCAAGCTTTACGCCGATCGCGCGCTGTTGCCTGCCTTGCCTGATGACGAGTTTTATTATGCGGATCTGATCGGTCTCACAGTGCTGGATACCGGCGGCGAAAAGATTGGCAAAGTCTCCGCCGTCCAAAACCACGGCGCCGGCGATATCCTCGAAATTCGGGGGCCGGGCCTGAAACAGGACCTGCTGCTGCCCTTCACGCGCGACAATGTGCCAACGGTCGATCTGACGGCTGGGCGCGTCATTATAGACCCGCCCGAGGACGCGCCAGAAAGCGCACCGGAGGACGGTACTGAGTGAGTTTTGAAACAGCTCCAAGAATGTGCTAAACACCCGTCATTATTTTAGTCATTTTTCCGGAGTTTTTCATGCGTATTTTGGACGCCTACCCCACTATTTTCTTCATAATTGCCGTCGCCGCGATTGCGGCAATCTTTCTCGGATTTTCAGAAATCTCGCTCAGCGGGCTTGAGGCCCAAGAGCTTGGCACAAAATTTCTCAGCCTCATCTTCATGGCGCTGGTGATCGAGCGGGCCGTTGAAATCTATGTCAAAAATCGCTTCTCGGAGGAAGAAGCCGGGTTGAAGCAAGCCTCCCGCATCGCGGCCACGACCGTGCGGACCTACAAGGACGCGCTCACCGCCGCTGCCGCTGCCGTCTTGCCCGCCATCGACACAGAGGCCGAAACCAGCGCCGCGCTGGACGCCAAATACAACCATGTCGGAGCGCTTCAAAAGAAGTTGGAAACCGCCCGGAGCCAGTTGCTGAAAGCCAAAAGCGACGCCGAGCCCAAACTGCAATCGCTGTCCGCGCGCAAAAAGAAAGCCGCCACCATTGCGGCACTGGCGCTCAGCCTTGGCGTTTCGGTTGTCGGGCTGCGCATCCTTGCGCAATTCGTCCCTGACCTGCCGTTGAACACGAGCGTCAATGGCACCTACCAGCTGCAGGCCTTTCAGGCGATCGACATCATCCTGACGGCGCTTTTGTTGTCGGGCGGGGCGGATGGTATTCACCAATTGCTCAAGGACTTCTTGTCTGATCGCGACGAGCTGTTGGCCACCACCTGATTGCAAATACCCCACGCGGCGCGTATCGCGTGGGGTATGACCGAAAAGCTCTCAAAATCTCACGGACGCAAGTCGATCAGCGCCTCGCTTCAACCGCGCGACCTTATGGCGGAGAGCAAGCTCAAAGGCGCATGGACGGCGAAGATCATTACCCTGTTCCCCGAAGCTTTTCCCGGCGTCTTGGGGGCGTCGCTGACCGGCAAAGCCCTAAAAGACGGGCTGTGGGCGCTGGAGCCGATTGATCTGCGCATGTTTGGCGAAGGCAAGCACCGTAACGTGGATGACACGCCTTATGGCGGCGGCGCGGGTATGGTGCTGCGCGCCGATATCGTTGGCAAGGCGCTCGATTTTGCGGCGCGGGGCACGCCGCCGGAACGCGCCAGATGGCCGATTGTCTACCTGTCGCCCCGCGGCGCGCCGTTCAACCAAGCCAAAGCGCGGGATTGGAGCCAGACAGATGGCATAACGCTGCTTTGCGGCCGGTTTGAAGGCGTCGATCAACGCGTTCTGGATGCCTATGAGATTGAGGAGGTTTCGCTCGGCGATTTCGTCCTCACCGGCGGTGAGATTGCCGCCCAAGCCATGCTCGACGCCACGATACGGCTGCGCGCGGGCGTTTTGGGCAATGAAAAAAGCACGCAGCAAGAAAGCCACGCCGATGGTCTTCTAGAGCACCCGCACTACACCCGCCCCGCCGATTGGCGCGGCATGGGCGTACCGGAGATTCTGACCTCCGGCGATCATGGGAAAGTTGCAGAATGGCGCCGCGCGCAATCTGAGGCGCTGACCCGCGACAGGCGGCCTGATCTCTGGGCCATGCGCGACGACGATTAATAAAACCCTGACGCGTTACACCAGATCACCGCGTTTGAAGGCTTGCGCCGTTAAGACGACTCTCCACGCGCAATGCGGGCCGCCACATCTGCGATATCTGCGGCGCTTAGGTTGTATTCTTCAGCCGCCGTTTCCGGCGATATGTAGCCACGCTCCAAATCACGCTTGACCAAATCAACGGGCCGCTCAAACGCGTCGCCGTAGCCGGCACCCCCCGGGAAAGCCATAACGACCCTGCGACTGTGCGGTACAAATTGTTTGCCTTTGCCGTTCATGGCGCTGCCATCGTCAAGCGCAATCGTCGTGGGCGCACCGGGGCCGCCGCCGCGCCTGCCGCGCGCGGGGTGAGCCACGCGGTCAAACATGGCCTGGATGTCAAATTCATGCCCCTCCTGCGCGCCAACTTCCATATATTGCCCCAGACCGCCGCGCGTTTTGCCGACGCCGCCACTGTCAGGTCGCAGCTCCTTGCGCCAGATAATCACCGGGCCCGCATGCTCCGTTGCCTCAATCGGCATGGTCATCACGCCCGAGGGGAAGGCCGTGGCATTCAGCCCGTCATGCAGCGGCCGCGCACCGGACCCGCCAGAATTGAAGGTCAAAACCTCAGACCGGCGGGCCCCGGCTGGCGCTGGCGCGTCCGTGCGCGGGCGCAGCGAGACCTGGAAGTTGCACAGACACCCCGCCCCCTCGGCGGGCACCAATCCCGGCACGATCTTGTCAAACGCGTTGAACACCGCGTCCGGCACAAAATGTCCGACGATGTGGCGCAGGGCGACTGGCGCGGGGTGCAGGGCGTTTACAATTGTGTTCTCGGGCGCGGTGATCTCGAACGGCGCGAGGCTGGCGGCGTTGTTGGGGATTTCGGGCGCAATTGCGACTTTCAGCGCGTAGCAGGCATAGGCTTTCGCATAGACCAGCGGGCAGTTGATCCCCTTTTTATCAAGACCGGAGGAGCCGGTAAAATCCGACAAGATCCGGTCCCCTTCGACATTGATCTTCACCTTGAGCTTGATCGGGTGCTCAAACCCATCCATCACCATTTCGCCTTCCGCCGAGGTCTGAGGCAGGGCCTCGATCCGTTCGATCGTCGCGCGGCGAGAGTTGTCGAGGATGAAATCCGCGATGCCACTCAGGTCATCGAGATTGAACTCCTCCATCATGTCGATCAAACGGCGATGCCCGATCTCATTGCAGGTCGCCAGCGCATAGATGTCCCCGATCAGCTGGTCCGGCTCGCGCACATTGCCGCGAATGATGCGGGTCAGCGTTTCATCGACGGTGCCGCGGTCGGCGAACTTCATGATCGGGATGTACAGCCCTTCTTCATAGACCGAATGCGCATCAGCCCCGAAACCGCGCCCGCCAATGTCCACGATATGCGCCGTGCAGGCGAAGAAACCGACATGTTTGTCCCTGAAAAAGGATGGCGTGACCATGGTGATATCATGCAGGTGGCCCGTGCCCTCCCACGGATCATTGGTAATGTAGACATCGCCTTCCATGATGTTCTCGCGCCCAATCCGGCGCATGAAATGCGCGACAGCGTCGGCCATGGCGTTCACATGGCCCGGCGTCCCGGTGACCGCCTGCGCAAGCATCTGGCCTTGCACGTCATACACCCCGGCGGACAGATCCCCGGCCTCACGCACGGAGGTTGAGAAGGCCGTCCGCACCAGCGCCTGCGCCTGTTCCTCAACCACCGATATCAAGCGGTTCCACATGACCTGATAGGCGACGTTTGAATGCTCTTTGGTCATTGGCTCGCTCCCTTTCTGATCAGGTCTATGCAGCCATCGGGCTGGCAGATCGCGTCCCGGCTGGCGGGAACAATGATCGTTGTTTCATCCTCGACAAGGGCGGCAGGACCAGCGGCCCGCGCGCCGGTTGGCATCTCGAGACGGTCCACAATCTGCGCGTCCAGATAGTCGGCGGACGCCGCATCAAAAAGCCGCCTCGTGCCAATGGCAGCGGCCAAGTCTTTGCCTTGGGTTTCCTGCATCCGCGCGACCTGTTCGGGCGGTGTCGTCGCGTTAACGGACCAAACCGTGATCTCGATATCCATGCCGGCAACAGGGCGACCGAAGAGCTTGGAATACTCTTCGATAAAGCGTGCCTCAAACGTCGCCGCATCGGGGGTCATGGCCTGCGCCTCAGACAGCGCGATGGGGATTTCCCAGCCCTGTCCGGTATAGCGCATATAGACTTTGAACTCGGACAGGATCGGGCTGGTCTCATCGCATGTGCGCACAAACCCCGTCGCCTCCGTCTTGAGATCGCTGAGCAATGTCTCAATCCGCCCCGGGTCAAAATCGCTGAGCTTCATGTAGACCGACCGGTTCGCCTCAAAGCTGAAGGGCGCGCGCAGGAACCCGATGGCGGAGCCGACACCGGCCCCCGGCGGCACCAGCAAGCGCTCTACACCCAGCTTTTCGCAAAGCCGCCCGGCATGCAGCGGCGCAGCACCACCAAAGGCGATCATGGTGTATTCGCTCAGGTCCTCACCGTTCTCAACCGCATGAACGCGCGCTGCATTGGCCATGTTTTCGTCCACCACCTCGGCCACGCCAAAAGCTGCCTCTGCCGCGTCCATCGCCAGCGTATCGCCGACATGCGCCGCCAAGGCAGATTTGGACTGATCCGGGTGCAGCTTAATCGACCCGCCGGCAAAATTGTCAGGGTCCAGCTTGCCCAGAACCAGGTCCGCATCCGTGACAGAGGGGCGCTCCCCGCCGCGTCCGTAGCAGGCGGGACCGGGTTCCGAGCCCGCGCTTTCAGGCCCAACGCGAATTTGACGCATCGCATCGACATGGGCCAACGACCCGCCGCCCGCGCCAATTTCGACCATGTCGATCACCGGGATCGAGATCGGCATGCCCGACCCCTTTTTGAACCGGTAGGTCCGGGCGACCTCAAATACGCGGCTGGTCTTCGGCGTTTGGTTTTTGATCAGGCAAATCTTGGCCGTCGTGCCGCCCATATCGAAAGAGAGCACCTTGTCGAGGCCGTAGCGTGCCGCGATATGGGCCGCGAAAACCGCCCCGCCCGCCGGGCCAGACTCGACCAAACGCACGGGAAACTCGGCTGCGTTCTGGATCGAGATAATGCCGCCGCCTGAATGCATCAGGAAGATGCGGCATGACACGCCCTCGGCTTTGAGCCGGCCTTCCAATCGGCCCAAATAAGACGCCATCAACGGCTTGATATAGGCATTGGCCACGACGGTGTTGAACCGCTCATATTCACGCATTTGCGGCGAGACTTCGGACGAGATCGACACCGCAACGCCGGGCAGTTTTTCGGACAGGACCGCGCGCACCAGCTCTTCATGGGCGGGGTTCAGGTAGGAATGGATCAGCCCCACAGCGACGCTTTCAAAACCCGCCTTGGCGATCCGGTCAACCACCGCTTCGACCTCCGCCTGGTCGATATCAACGAGCACTTGGCCATTGGCGTCGACCCGCCCGGCTACCGTGAACCGCATCTGGCGCGGCAGCAAAGGGTCCGGCAGGTTCAGGTTCAGGTCATATTGTTCGAACCGCGATTCCGTGCGCATTTCGATCACATCGCGAAAGCCTTCGGTGGTGATCAACGCCGTCTTGGCGCCGCGCCGTTCGATCAGCGCATTGGTCGCAAGGGTGGTGCCGTGGATGATCTGATCAATCTGGGCAGGCGACACCCCGGCCTTGGCGCAGACCTGATGCATCCCGTCGATGATCGCATTTTCGGGCGCCGCATAGGTGGTCAAAACCTTGGTCGAAAACGTCTCACCGCCCGCCTCTAGGACAACGTCTGTGAATGTCCCGCCGATATCGACGCCAAGGCGAACGGATGTGGTTGCCATCTCGGGCTCCTGTTTCTTGCTGCAGGTGCAGGAGGACTCAAAGCCCTTCGAAAATCAAACTGATTACGGCCTGTTAACACCTAATCATGTCGGCGATGAGAGCAAAGTTGCACAAAGCCCGCCAAGCGCCGCAACCATGCGGCGCCCAATCTGAGCAAAGCGCTTGATCCAAAACCGCAATCCCCCTATACCCCCCAAATCTGGAATCAGAATACTGACCAGTGCCGTTATTTTTATGGGCCTTCCCGCATCTTCTTCGGTGCAAAACAGAGGCCAAAGACAACGGCGCAAACAAGCAATGACGACCTGACCTGCGGCGGGCGCTACGGCGGACCCGGAAGAAGACCGGCAGCTCTTGGGACGCGCGAAACATTCACCGGGCAAACCGGGATCATATAAGGAGCGTGTCAGATGGACCTGATCGCACAATTGGAAGCGGAACAAATCGCTTCGCTGGGCAAAGACATCCCAGACTTCAAAGCGGGTGACACCATCCGCGTCGGTTACAAAGTGACCGAGGGTACGCGTACCCGTGTTCAGAATTATGAAGGCGTTTGCATCGCCCGCAACAACGGCTCCGGCATTGCTGGTTCGTTCTGCGTGCGCAAAATCTCCTTCGGTGAGGGCGTCGAGCGGGTCTTCCCGCTGCACTCCACCAATATCGACAGCATCACCGTGGTCCGCCGCGGCCGCGTGCGTCGCGCGAAACTGTACTACTTGCGCACCCGCCGTGGTAAATCCGCACGTATCGCCGAGCAAACAAACTACAAGCCGCTCTCCAGCGGCGCAGACGCGTAAAGGTTGGACCGATGAAAAAAGACACTCATCCCGAATACCACACAATCAACGTCAAAATGACCGACGGCTCGATCGTGGAAATGAAATCCACCTGGGGCGCCGAGGGCGACCAGCTGGCGCTCGACATCGACCCATCTTCCCACCCTGCGTGGACCGGCGGCAACCAGCGTCTGATGGACACCGGTGGCCGGGTCTCCAAGTTCAAAAACAAATACGAAGGCTTGGGCTTCTAAGACGCCTTTGCTTTTCGAAAAGATCGAAAGCGCTCCCATCCGGGGGCGCTTTTTTTATCATACGAAGCTGATACCCATCTCATATCCAACGAAGAGCCGCGCATTGCGAAACCGCGGGATGGCTCTCTGAGGACAGTTCAGGACGCTTTATGGCAGCCAAGCACATCTTCCATCACAAGGGCGCGCTAGATCTGCCAAATCGCCAGCCCGCCTAGCTTTAATTTAACGACGCGGTCCGGCAATGCGCGGCGGCTTCGCCTTGACTCCGCGCAAAGTAGACGACAATGGCTGGCTTGCGGGACAAAGTTAGCCTTCGTTGCTGCTGCGCAAAGCTCTGCTTTTAGACTAGCCCGTAGTTAACCATTCACGCTTTGATTGCCGCAAGGCATCAACCGAAAGGCACCCAACAATGCGGCGCTGCAGGACTTAGCATTTCAATAAGGGAAGCGCTCAAAGCCAACTTCTTTTAATCTAACAATCCAAGCGCCTCACTCGTGATGATGCCGCTCATTCCCCATCAATCACGATGTCTTGCCCCTTGATCCAGCCACTCTCAGGGGAGGCGAGGAATACAATTACGGCGGCAATCTCACTCACGGTGCCAGCCCTGCCAACTCGGGCGACGTTCTTTGTCATCTTATCGCCAAATGCTGTCGCAAAATCTGACAAAATATCTGTCTCAACAGCAGCAGGGCTAACCGAGTTTATACGCAAACCTTGGGAATTCTTGCGTTGGGTTTCTGCCATCGTCATTACAATCACGGCTTCCTTCGACAGGTTGTAGGCACGCGTTGCGTCGATGTTGCGATCGGTGACAAAATCAGAAAGTGCCTCAGGGTCCAACGACATGAGAGCTTTAACCTCATCAAGGTTTTCACGCCAAAACGATCCAGCGCGAGACGCCACGTTTACGATGGAGGCCCCTTCGCCAAGCTGTGCTGTCAAACCGTGCATAAACCGCCGCAGTCCAAAGAAATTCACCCGCAAGACCAGTTCTGCCAAGCCATCGCGCGGTGGTAGGCCCGCATTGTTGATCAGCGCGTCAAACGGCCCGTCTGCCGCCTCAATTGCAGCATCAATGGCTGCAAAATCGCTCAAATCGACCTTGATCCAATGCTCTGCACCGGCTTGTGGTTCGTGAATATCAAAAACGGTTACAGAGTGGCCTTTCGCCGTAAGTTCCGCTGCGACGGCAGCGCCAATACCAGACGCCCCGCCTGTGAGTGCTACTTTCATTTTTGACGCCTTGCCTGACTGAACTTTCCGCAATCATGAGCCAGTTCAAAGCAAAAAGGTAGAGAAAGCGCTGAAGCACATTCAAAATTAATTCGATGATGACAACGCATCAATAACCCATAAAATTCAGCCAGATGCTGAAAAGAGAACAACGATGAACTGCCCAACTGACGCGACCAATCTTTACGACGATGACGTCATTCGCAATCCTTGGCCACATTACACCCGTTTGCGACAGAAGGGCCCAGTTGTTTGGATGGAGTCGCTCGGGAATTACGCATTTACGCAGTACGATGTTGTGCGCAACGGCTTACGCGACCATGAAACCTTCATATCAGGGCTCGGTACTGCTGCCGATGACTTTGGCTGTCAGCATCAGCGGGGCAATACTGTCGCTTCTGACCCGACGCGTCACACAATATTGAGGCAAGCGATATCACCCCCTCTAAAGCCCGATAATGTTGCAGATGTTAGGCCTCGGATTCAGGCCGTAGCAAATGAAATTGTTAACGCCTGCTTTGCCAAACAGAGCTTTGATGTCGTGACAGATCTTGCGCAACCTATGCCTTTGAAGGTCGTGCAGGACCTTGTCGGCTTGCCTGATTTTGGCAAAGACAACATGCTCAAATGGGCCAGCGCCGCTTTTGACATGCAAGGGGTGCAGAACCAAAGGGGTCAAGCCGCACGTGGCGTGATTGCGGAAATGAGGGACTTCATTTCTAAAAGCGCTACGGCAGATACGCTCAAACCGGGGAGTTGGACACACCGGATCAGTGAAATGACCGAACGGGGTGAACTGGAACCGGAATTGGCACCATTTGCCATTCGCGATTACATTAACCCCAGTTTGGATACGACAATTTCAGCCATTGGATATCTGATGTACCACGCCAGTTTCCAACCAGATATCTGGGAAAAAATTAGGGTGCGGCCTACATTGGCGACAAACGCAGCGCATGAAGCAGTGCGTATCGGAACGCCCATTCGGTCCTTCAGCCGACAAACATCGAAGCCGATCGAGGTTGCTGGTCACACAATCCCACAAGGCGCACGCGTGATGATGCTCTATGCGTCCGCCAATCGAGATGACTCCGTATTTCCAGAAGCTGACCGATTTGATTTCGAACGACGCAACGCACGCAGACATCTCGGGTTCGGTGCAGGTATCCATATGTGTGTAGGTATGCATCTGGCTATTTTGGAGATTGAGTGTCTGATCCATGCAATTGCAGCACGGTCACCCAAGTTTGAAATTGGAGAACCTCGTATTGCAATGAACAACTCGATTTGCGCGTTCTCCGAACTCCCAATGAGAGCGCTATGTTGAGCTTTTTATCGCTCTTAGAGGCTAATGTTCTGATGCGTCGTCCTCTGCTATCCTAACTCCATGAGCGTTGAACTTTCCAGAGTAACTCGCTTTGATAATGATTTGTTTTCCAATCTTATCTGACCCTTAGGCCTGAATAACGGACGTTCGGGCAGGCTGAAGCATCGGGCAAATTGGGCTCAGAGCAGCCCTTGGTCGCTTTGTGGGACGAAGCAGTCGTTAGCCTTGACGCGCTCTATGAGCGCTTTTTGCGTTTACCACTTAAAAACGTGACGCAGCACCCGCAGATTACCGCTCACCTTGTTCCCGCCAAGGTCACCGGCGAGCCGCTTCAACACCGCACCAAAATCATAGCTTGGAATCGCGGTTTGGACGGCGCTCACTTGGGCTTTCGTCAATCCCTTTCGGACTTTCCCATCGGTCGCATCAATCCAATCACCCTTCCGTACCGCTTCAACAATCCGGCTGCCGGGTCCGTGATAAGGGAACACCTTGTGGTGCCAATGGATGACGTCCCGTAGCAATTTCGGATCAAAGCCCCATTGGTGTTTTTCGTTGTCGGCCAGCGCGAGCTCTTCGGACGGCTCAAGGTAGGCGAGCTCGTTGTCGCTCCAAAGACCGATATCGTGGTAGACAAACGCAGTTTCGACCAGAGGTCGCGCGTCTTCATCGCCGTCCAAGAAATGCATGGCATATGTGACGACACGATAAACGTGACCCCGGTATGCTGGATAGTCATCACCGATGACGTCCCGATAGGGCGCAAATAACTGTTCCACCCTGTCGCTATGTTCAATGATCTCGATGTCTGCGGACATGTATCTTACCCTCTTGGACTTCGTTCAGATTGCATGTAATCAGGCGATTACCGCGTAGCATCGCATTAAGTCAACAGGTGATTACTTGAATACTGAAACAGGTCGACCACGCACAAGAGAGGTCAAAGAACGCAATCCCGCTACCACAAAAGAGGCGCTTCTGGCCGCAGCGCGTGTTGAGTTTCAGAAGGCAGGGTATGAGGGTGCGAGTACTCGGAAAATCGCGTCGGACGCTGGTTGCAACGCGGCTCTGATCAACCGCTATTTCGGTTCAAAATCTCGACTGTTTGACGCTGTGATGGAGGCGTGCATAGACCTTGGTGCCCTCAAGGGTCTGACACACGATCAGATGGTGTCCGCGTTGGTCGATATCGCGTTAACCAAAGCTGACTTGAAAGCTGAATTCGACCCGATTGTCGTCGCTATCAAATCGTCAGGCTCAGAAGAGGCGCAGGATGTTGTGCGCAACCGACTGGGCAATCCGATGGTGGAGCAACTTGCATCGCTTATTGAAGGCGAAAAAGCCAAACAAAGGGCCGGTGTTATCCTCAGCCTGATTTCAGGAATGTATGTCGGTCGTGTTTCCGTGGGTGCTGAGGCGATATCTCAATCGGAAAATGAAACGATCCGGCCAATGTTGACGGCAGCACTGAGTGCGATTTTGACCTCAGGTCGCGCTTAAGCATTTGCATTTCCTCTGGTGAGAATTCTGTAAGCCGACCTCGGCGCTCCACGCAGAATCGGTGACTCTGGGCTCAAAACCGCCTTTGAAGAACAGTCTCGCATTGGCAGCATCAAGTCGTCGCTTGTCTTGAGCCATACCCGCTCATTGTGACCCCAAAGAATCATTCCCAAAATTCTTGCCCCTCCCAGCTCAATCCCGCTTCCCAGCGGCGAGGCCCGCGCCTATAACGCCCAAAACCCTGGGCAGGGGGCGACAGACAGGAGCAGAGCAATGGCTGCGCATATCATCGTATTCGGCAATGAAAAGGGCGGCTCCGGCAAGTCGACCAATTGCATGCATATCACCACCGCGCTGACGCGGATGGGCTTCACTGTCGGCGCGCTCGATCTTGATCTGCGCCAGCGCAGCTTTGGCCGCTACATCGAAAACCGCGCGCGCAGCTCTGAGAAGGACGGCTTGAACCTGGCCCTACCGGAAGTCGTTGAACTTCCCAATATCGACCCCGCCTCGCTCGCACCCGGCGAGAATATCTACGACCGCCGCCTGACCGAGGCCGTTGCGGGCATGGAAGGCCGGTTTGATTTCATCGTGATCGACTGCCCCGGCTCCCACACAAGGCTCAGCCAGGTGGCGCATTCGCTGGCGGACACGCTGGTGACGCCGCTGAACGACAGCTTCATCGATTTCGATCTGTTGGCGAAGGTTGACCCTGAAACGCATAAGGTGCTGGGCCCGTCCGTCTATTCGGAGATGGTCTGGCAAGCCCGTCAGCTGCGCGCGCAAGCAGGCCTCAACCCCATCGATTGGGTCGTGGTGCGCAACCGCGTGGGCACCCAGCGGATGCATAACAAGAAGAAGATCACCGACGCCGTCGAAGGCCTCGCTAAACGTGTGGGCTTTCGCGTGGCGCCCGGTTTCTCAGAGCGCGTGATTTTCCGCGAGCTGTTTCCGCGCGGCCTGACCCTGCTCGATCTGGGCGATATCGGGGTCAAGAACCTCAACATCTCCAACGTCGCCGCCAGACAAGAGCTGCGCGAGCTGGTCAAATCGCTCAACCTTCCGGGTGTTGAGGTGGATTTCTAAGGCCCGGCACGCGCAAGCGCACGCGCCTCAAGGATCGCCAAAACCCGCGCCTCATTTTTGGTCGTCTCTCTTTGATGCTCCGCAATCAACAACCCCGTGGCGGACAACGCCCCGGCGGACAGTGTGAAAGCAACACAAAACATTTGAACACGCTTAAGCACAGACATTAACAGCATCTGATTCTCCCCCAGTGCTGCGCCCCCGGACCGCACCCTGCGTCCGAAATTGGGCACAAACATGGCGGCAAGCATAGCGGCGCTGCATTTAGGTCCCGTTAAGCATTCAGGCGCAATTTGCCGCGAACCCGACCCATTTCCTTTACCCGCTGCAGATGTATATCCTGATGTCATGAGACCCGATCTTGCAGATCACTTCCCCCCCCGCGCAGGCCGCACCCATGAGGTGAGCGGCCCCAGCGGCTTGTGCTTCGCGTTGGCCTTGGCCCATGCGCGCGGCGGCACCACCCTTTGGGCGCGGGAGGCTTGGGCACCGGAGCAGCTCAACCCGTTGGGCATCAGCCCCTATCTCGACCCCGCGAAGCTTTTGATCGCCCAAGGCAAAGACCAGCTTGAGGTGCTTGCCGTGTCCGAGGAAGCCCTGCGCTCCGGCGCGGTGGCGGTGGTGGTGATGGAGCTGTCCAAGCCGCTTGATCTGACCGCGGGGCGGCGGCTGCAGCTGGCGGCCGAGGCGGGCACATCCACCGGGCTGTGCCTCATTCAGGACGGCATGGGCTCCAACGCCGCCGAGACCCGCTGGCACTGCGCGCCCAGATTTAACGAAAGCGGGGACTCGACTCATCAGTTTTGGGATCTTAAAAAGAACAAATCAGGAACATTAAGCATGTGGGAGGTTCGCTGGGATGCAGAAACGCGTCGTATCCGTATGGTGTCCGACCCTGCCCAGCGACAGGGCGTTGCGCGCGCGGCCCGCTGACAGTGACACACCTTTCTCGCTGACCCATCTGCATAAAAGCGCCAACCGCATCTATTGCCTCAACCGCGCGGCGCGGGCCGAGGGGCTGCATCCCGGCATGCCCCATGCCGACGCGCATGCCTTCTGCCCCGACCTGATCAGCGCGCCTGCCGACATCAAAGGCGATACCCGCTTCCAGCAAACCCTGGCCCGCTGGGCCACGCGGTATTGCCCTTGGGTGGGGGTGGAGGGGCCGCACGGGTTGGTCCTCGACATGACGGGTGCCACGCATCTTTGGCCGGATGAGGCGACGATGCTGGGCGACATGAAGCAGCGGCTGGCGCGCGCGGGCATCCATGCGCTGATCGGGATGGCGGATACGCGTGGCGCCTCCTGGGCCTTGGCGCTGCATGGCGGCGGCATTGCGCAGCCCGGCGCGAGCGAGGCACGGATCGCACGGCTACCCGTTTCCGCGCTCAGGCTAGATGAAAAAACCTGCGTCGCTTTGGAACGGCTGGGCCTGCGCACCATTGCGGACCTAACAGCCCTGCCCCGGTCCACGCTCACCCGCCGGTTTGGCGCGGAGGTGCTGCTGCGACTCGATCAGGCCCTGGGCACGCAGCCGGAAAGCATTTCGCCGCTGAGCGAGCCACCCCATTACGGCGTGCGCCTGACCCTGCCCGAGCCCATCGGGCTGACGGGCGACGTGATGGCCGGCACGCAGCGCTTGCTGACCCGGCTTTGCGAGACGCTGAAAGAGCAGGAGGCAGGCGCGCGGGTGCTGCAACTGACCCTGCGCCGCGTCGATCAAGACAGCCAGCAGGTGGAGCTGCGCCTCGCCCGACCCTTACGTGACGCGGGCCGCATCCTGCCGCTCTTTGAGCGCGGCGTGGGGGAGGTGGAGGCCGGTTTTGGCATCGACATGATGCGGCTGGAGGCCACCCAAGTGGAACCCCTGCCCGTCAAGCAGATCACCCATATCGCGGGCCGCGACAAGGACAAGCTGGACGATCTGATCACCCGCATCGGCACAAGGATCGGGCTGGAAAATGTGCAACGCTTCCTGCCCGCCGACAGCCATATCCCGGAGCGCAGCTTCAGCGTCGCCGCCGCCGCGTTCAGCGAACCTGAAGGCGCGTGGGTCGCGCTGCATCCGCGCCCCTTGCAGCTGTTCTCACCCGAGCCGATTGCCGGGCGGGGCAACCGACCACCTAAAAGTTTTCGCTGGCGCAATATGTCGCTAAGCACCGGCCGCGCGACGGGGCCAGAACGCATCGCACCCGAATGGTGGATGGCGGATGAAAACTGGCGGAGCGGCCTGCGCGATTACTGGCGGGTAGAAACGCGGCAAGGGCGCAGGCTGTGGCTGTTTCACACCCCGCAAACCCCCGGCTGGTTCGTGCAAGGCGAATTCGCATGAGCCCCAATATGCACCCTTCAGGCGACTATGCCGAGCTGGCCGTGACCAGCAACTTCACCTTTCTGACCGGTGCCTCCCATCCTGAGGAGATGGTGACCCGTGCGGCACAACTGGGCCTCAAAGCCATCGCCATCACCGACCGCAATTCACTGGCAGGCGTGGTGCGCGCCTATGCGGCGCTCAAAACCCTGCGGGAGGAGATGGAGGAGGCCGTCAAAATCCGCTCCCACTCCCAGCTCGATCATTCCAGCCGCCAGCCTGTGGGGGGGCGCTCAATCGCGGCCCCCGACGTGGCAGAGCTGCCCCGGCTGATCGTCGGCGCACGGCTGGTCTTGCGCGACAGCCCGGTCGATTGGATCGCCCTGCCCCGCAACCGCGCCGCCTATCAACGCCTGACCCGGCTGCTGACTTTGGGCAAGCGGCGTGCGGAAAAAGGCCAGTGTCACCTCGATCTGCATGATGTGGCGGAGGGCGCGCAAGGCATGATCCTGATCGCCCTGCCCCGGCGCGGGTCACCCGCCCGCCAAGTCGGCGCCCATATCGCCAAGCTGCGCAAGCGCTACCCCGGCCATGTGTTTCTGGGCGCCGCCCCGCGCTATGACGGCACCGATCAGGCCTATCTTGATGCCTGCGCGCGGATGGCACAAAGAACCTCCGCCCCGATGGTGGCGGTCGGCGATGTGTTGATGCATCACGGATCCCGCCGCCAACTGGCCGATGTGCTGACTTGCATGCGCGAACATATCACCATCGACCAGATCGGCACCCGTGCCCTGCCCAATGCGGAGCGGCGATTGAAGGGCGCGAATGACATGGCGCGGCTCTTTCGCAACCACCCGTCTGCTCTGCGCCGCACCATGGAAATCGCCGCACTTTGCAGCTTTTGCCTCAGCGAGCTCAGCTACGAATACCCCGACGAAATCGCGAATGGCGAAGCACCGATCAAGCGGCTGGAACGGCTGGTCGAACAGGGCATCAAAATTCGCTACCCGTATGGTGCGCCGCGCAAAGTCCATGACATGGCCAGAAAGGAGCTGTTTCTGGTCAAGAAGCTCGACTTCCCGGCCTATTTCCTGACCGTCTATGACATTGTGCAATTCGCGCGCAGCCAGGGCATCCTGTGCCAAGGGCGCGGCTCGTCGGCCAATTCGATCCTATGCTATCTGCTTGGCATCACCGATGTGGGGCCGGAGGTCATCACAATGGTTTTCGCGCGCTTCGTGTCCGAGCATCGCGGCGAGCCGCCAGACATTGACGTCGACTTTGAGCATGAGCGCCGCGAGGAGGTGATCCAGCATATCTATGAAAAATACGGCCGCCACCGCGCAGGGCTATGCGCGACGGTGATCCATTTCCGCTCCCGCGCGGCGATCCGGGAGGTGGGCAAGGTGATGGGGCTCAGCCAGGACGTCACCGCCAGCCTGTCAGGGCAAATCTGGGGCATGTCCAACGCGGGCGCGGATCCCGACCGGATCAAGGAAGCGGGTCTCGATCTGTCTGACCGCAGGCTCGCGCAGACCATCCGGCTCATTGGCGAGATCATCGGCTTCCCGCGCCATCTGTCCCAGCATGTCGGCGGGTTTGTCATCACCAAGGGGCGGCTCGATGAGCTGTGCCCGATTGAAAACGCGGCCATGGAGGACCGCACGGTCATCGAATGGGACAAGGATGATATCGACACGCTCGGCATCCTGAAGGTCGATGTGCTGGGGCTGGGGATGCTCAGCTGCATTCACAAAGCGTTCGACCTGCTCTCCGAGCATGAAAAGCAGGACTTCACCATCGCCAGCGTGCCGCAAAAGGACCCTGATACGTATGATATGCTCTGTAAGGCCGATGCGGTCGGGGTGTTTCAGGTCGAAAGCCGGGCGCAGATGAATTTCCTGCCGCGCATGCTGCCACGCGAATTTTATGATCTGGTGATCGAGGTCGCGATCGTCCGCCCAGGCCCCATTCAGGGCGGTATGGTGCAGCCTTATGTCAAGCGGCGGCAGGGGTTGGAAACGGTCGATTACCCGTCGAAAGAGCTGGAAGGCGTCTTGGGCAAAACCCTCGGCGTGCCGCTCTTTCAGGAACAGGCGATGCAGATCGCCGTCGTTGCCGCCGGCTTCACCCCGGAGGAGGCCGATAAGCTGCGCAGGTCGCTGTCGACCTTCCGCCGCATGGGCACGATCAGCGTGTTTCGCGACAAGTTCATCGCGGGCATGCTCAGGAATGGCTATTCCCCCGAATTCTCCGAGCGCTGTTTCAGCCAGATCGAAGGGTTTGCCGATTACGGCTTCCCCGAAAGCCATGCGGCGGCCTTTGCGATGCTGGTCTATGTCTCCGCCTGGCTCAAACGCCACCACCCGGCGGTCTTTGCCTGCGCGCTGCTGAATTCCCAGCCCATGGGGTTCTACGCCCCCGCCCAAATCGTGCGTGACGCGCGGGAGCATCAGGTCGAAACCCGCCCCATCTGCGTCAATAACAGCACATGGGACAACACGCTGGAGCGCCGCGCAGATGGCGCTTTGGCGCTGCGTCTGGGGTTCCGCCAGATCAAAGGCTTCAAGGAAGAAGACGCAGGCTGGATCATCGCCGCGCGCGGCAATGGCTACCCCGACCCGGAATCGGTGTGGCTGCGCGCAGGGCTAAATCCCGCGCCCTTGGAACGGCTGGCAGAGGCGGATGCGTTTACTGAGATGGGCCTGACCCGCCGCGACGCGCTGTGGCAAGTAAAGGCGATCACCGCCAAAGCGCCCTTGCCGCTCTTTGCCAACCCCATTGACGGCGAAGGCGGGGGCGAGCCGCAGGTCACCCTGCCCGCCATGCATCTGGGCGAGGAGGTGGTCGAAGACTACCTGTCGATGCGTCTGTCACTGCGTGCCCACCCGATGGAGCTGCTCCGCCCCAAAATCGCGGGGCTATTGGCCCATTCGGAGCTGACCAACGCCCCCATAGGCCGGGTCTGCGTCTGCGGGTTGGTGATCACCCGCCAGCGCCCCGGCACCGCGTCCGGCGTGATCTTTCTAACCCTCGAGGATGAGACCGGCGTGTCCAACGTCGTCGTCTGGCCCAAACTATACGAGGCCAACCGGCGGGAGGTGATGGGCGGGCGACTGCTGAAAATCACCGGCTATTTGCAACGCGAAGGGGTAGTCGTGCATGTCATCGCGCAGAAGGTGGAGGACCTGTCCTATACCTTGTCAGAGCTGGGCCACCCGATGGAAGAGGCCATCGGCATCACCCAGCCCCAAGCCGATGACGCCCCACGCCGCACCAGTATGACCCCGCGCGCCATGCACCCGCGCGATCAGGCCAAAAAGCTCTTTCCAAGCCGGGATTTCCACTGAGGTCCGTTCGAAGAAAGTAGGGCAGCCCCCGCCCAGGGGGGCGGTCGGGGGCTGCCCGATTGTTCCAATCGGGCGCAAGATATCACTCTGCCGTGGCCCGCATCGCCATCGCCCCATCCGCGCGGCGCGCCCAAAGCGACAGCCCCTCACCGTCAGTGCGGCCTTGCAGCTCAAACGGCTCCAAGCTGTCCAGTGGCGTCAGCGCACGATAGTCAAACCGCGTCAGGGCGCGTCCCAACCGGGCCTCAGCCAAACCGGACAACAGCGTTGCGATCAAAGGTCCGTGAAAGACCAGTCCCCGGTAGCCCTCCACCTGACGCGCGTAGTCGACGTCATAGTGGATGCGGTGCCCATTGAAGGTCAGCGCGGAATAGCGGAAGAGCATGACCTCGGACGGGGTGAGCGTTTGCGAAAACTCCGCCCCGTCCGGTGCCATCTCAGGCGCGGGTTGCGGTGCGTTTGGGTCGGGGTCGTCCCGAAAGACTAGGTCCTGCTCCTCCGAAAGGGCGCAGGTGCCGTCTTGCCAAACCTCATGCCCCACAGTGACAAAACACAAGGGGCCAGAGCGGCCGTTCTTCTCAGAAATGGCTTTGATCACGGAGCGTTTTTCGACTGCTTTTCCTAGGCTCAGAGGGGTGTGAAATTCAAACCGCCCCCCGGCCCACATCCGTCGCGGCAGGGCCACCGGGGGCAAAAACCCGCCGCGCCTGGGATGGGCGTCGCGCCCCAGCTCAGACAGCGGCTTGGCGTCCAGAAAATAGAGCCAATGCCACAGCGGCGGAAGGGTATCACCAATCCGTAGCGTGGGTTGCGCATCAAGCGTTGCCTGCATGAACTGCGCGGGCGCGGCGCGGAGCACATCTTCAAACCAATCCGTTCGCCCCATCCAAGTTTGCAGGTCGGGCGCGGCCATTTACTTTCCCACAATCTTGTTGAAATGCCCCATCTTGCGCCCCGGTTTGGCCTCAGCCTTACCGTAAAGGTGAAGGGCAACGCCAGCATCCGCGGCCAGCTCCGGCACGCGGTCCATATCAGCGCCGATCAGGTTTTCCATGATCACATCGGCATGGCGCGCGCCGTCGCCCAAGGGCCAGCCCGCGATGGCACGGATATGCTGCTCGAACTGGTCGATGACGCAACCATTCTGGGTCCAATGACCCGAGTTGTGGACGCGCGGGGCGATTTCATTGACGATCAGGCCTGCGGGCGTCACGAACAGCTCGACCCCCAAAACACCGACATAGTCGAGCGCGTTCAAAATGCGCGCGGCCATTAGCACAGCGTCGGTCCGCTGCGCCGCGCTCAGCCGGGCGGGCACGGTGGTCTGATGCAAGATGCCACCCTGATGCAGGTTCTCGCCGGGATCAAAACAGGCCACCTGTCCGTCAATCGCCCGCGCCCCAATGACAGAGACCTCGTGGCTAAACTCAACGAAGCCTTCAAGGACGCAAGGCGCGTCGTCCATCTGCGCATAAACCGCGTGCGGGTCGTCGCCTTCTTTCAGGCGTACCTGACCTTTGCCGTCATAGCCAAAGCGGCGCGTTTTCAAAATGGACGGTGCGCCCAGCTGCTTTAGGGCCGCCGCCAGATCATCGGCGCTTTCAACATTGGCAAAGGGCGCGACGGTCAGGCCTAGGCCTTGCAGAAACTCTTTCTCCACCAGCCTGTCTTGAGACGTGGCAAGCGCCATCCGCCCCGGCCAGATCGGGGCACCGCCCTCCAGCGCATCGAGCGCCGCGGTTGGGATGTTTTCGAACTCATAGGTGATGACATCGCAGGAGGCCGCGAAGGATTTCAGCGCATCGAGATCATCATACGGTTTTTGGAAATGGTAATTGGCAACATGCGAGGCCGGGCAATCGCCGCCGGGCTCATAGATGCAAGTCTTGAACCCAAGACGGGAGGCCGCAACCGAGAGCATTCGGCCAAGTTGCCCGCCGCCCAAAATACCAATCGTAGCCCCTGTGGGAAGTGGTTCAGACATCGGTCGGCGCATCCGGAATGGAGGCCGACAAGGCCGCGCGCCACGCATCCAGCCTTGCCGCAAGATCGGGGTCCTGAAGCGCAAGGATGCCCGCCGCCATCAAACCCGCATTGGCCGCCCCTGCAGCACCAATGGCCATTGTGGCTACAGGGAACCCTTTGGGCATTTGCACTATCGAATAGAGGCTGTCGACGCCCGACAGCGCCTTTGTCTGCACCGGCACTCCAATCACAGGCACGCGGGTTTTCGAGGCCATCATGCCCGGCAAATGGGCGGCGCCGCCAGCGCATGCAATGATCACTTGAAGACCCCGATCCACGGCGGTTTTGCCATAGTCCCAAAGCCGGTCCGGGGTGCGGTGCGCGGAGACGATTTTGGCCTCAAAGCCCACGTCCAAAGCGCCCAGAATGTCGGCGGCTTCCTTCACGGTGGGCCAGTCTGACTGGCTGCCCATGATGATGCCCACTTTTGCCTCTGCCATCTTGTGTCACGCCCTGCCAGCTAAAAGGAAGCGGCACTATAGCCAGACTGCGGGGTTACGCAATGATATCCGGGGTCAGCTCATCCTCAATCAGCTGGATGCGATCCTTGAGTGCCAGCTTCTGCTTTTTCAGCCTTTTGATGGTGAGTGGATCGGCGACTGCACGTTCCTGCAAAGCCTCAATCGCGTCATCGAGATCGCGATGTTCCCGTTTCAAGACCTCCAGCTTCACACGCTGCACTTCGGTATGATCCATATTGCGGGGCGTGTTCATGTGGCGGGCATTCCTGAATTAATTAGCTGACTATGAGACTAATACATATAAGTTTGTGTTGATATGGTTTTGCGCGCGCCTCTTGCAAGATGGGGTTCGCGCACCCACATCTACGGTAGGTTGGTTGCCAGAATGGGACCTGCCGCACCAAGTCGCTTGAAACACTAAGGGCTTTCGACATGACAAAACTTGCTTTGGGATCGCATCCCTTTTTGCTGGGGTTTGACCAGTTGGAGCGCCTCGTTGAGCGCACTGCCAAGTCTGGCAATGACGGCTATCCCCCTTTCAATATTGAACAATCTGACCGAAACAGCTTCCGCATCACGCTGGCCGTGGCAGGCTTTAGCGAGAACGATCTGACAATCACTGTTGAGGACCGTCAATTGGTGATCCGCGGCAAGCAACCTGAGGCCGATGGGGCCCGCGTTTTCCTGCATCGCGGCATCGCCGCGCGCCAGTTTCAAAAAGCGTTTGTCCTTGCTGACGGCGTGGACGTCGCTGGCGCGGTGACTGAGAATGGCCTTCTGCATATCGATCTGGAACGCGCTGTCCCCGACTCGATCGTTCAGACGATAAAAATTGAGAAAGGATAAGGCGATGAACACTCCAATAGACGCGACATTTGATGAAAATTCCGGGATGGAAGATCGCATCGTTTATATCCGCCCCGTTGATGTCGCCGACTTACCCGAAGATGTTCAAAGTGAAAGCGGCGGGCTGGAGCGGATCTATGCGTTGCACAGCGCTGACGGCGAGCGGATCGCCCTCGTCCGTGACCGCAACACGGCTTTTGTTCTGGCAAGGCAAAACGATTTCGCACCAGTGACAGTGCATTAGACAATTGCCCTGTTCCGGGCGATAAACAACTCAAACGCGGCCATCCAAGAGCCGCGCTTGAGGAGAGCCCCGATGCGCAACACATTGGCCGCCGAAAAGTCAGGATGGCTGCCGCCCAATCCCCTGAAACACCTGCGCCATTATGATTTGGGCAACTACGCACCCGATCATGTCTCTGGCCGCATCGCGCCTAAATATCTGGGCCGTCATATGAATTTGCGACGCGCATGGGTTCGTATTTGCTCGCATCTTCCTGAAACCACGATGCCGGGCGCACAGTATAACATTTTAGAGTTTTCAACCGCGCATGGTGCGATGCTGGAGATTTGGGAGGCTCTTGGCCACCGCGTTCGCGGAACGGATTTTGAGGTTCCCGAGGCACATATTAAGACCTACGCGCCAATGAAGCCCCGCATGAAATCGGCATTCGAAACGCATCACCCCCATCCGATTGATCCTGACCGTCCCGGCTGGGCCTACCAGCCTGTGATCGAGAGCATCGGTGTCGCGGTCGATCTGTTTGACGCGGGCAAGACGCCATACGCCTACCCTGACAAAAGCTTCGACTATATTTGCTGCTACCAAGCCTTGGAGGCCTATGCGGAGCCAGAAGATTGGGGGCGCATCGTATCGGAGTTTTGCCGCATCGCGCGGCGCGCGATCGTGATTGGCTTCAACCCGCCGGGACGGGGCCAAGAAACCGACAGTAACTGGACACGCACCCGCGCCAGCTGGGAGGCTTTGCGCGTCTATGACCAAAACGGGTTTCGCAATACGTTGTTTGAGTTGGACGAAACCGGCGTTGGCTTGCATCCAACCGCTGTGAAGCTGGTGGCGGTGTAGCGCAAAAGACTCAAAGGGCCATCGGTGGTTTTGCCAAAGGATTCACAATTCACGATCCCTGCGTTAGCCTGCGCTCAAAGCAAGAAGGGCCAGAGCAATGAAGCGCCACGATAAAAATGCGTCACGCCTATGCTGATTGAACTTCTTGGCCTTCCCGGTTCGGGAAAATCCACACTGATCAAAGCGCTGGTTCCGGCCCTACGAAAGGCCGGTCTGAGCGCGCGGCGCGCGGATAAGCTTGCAGGTCTCGAAAGCACCGACCCGGCGGCCCCGCGCTACCTCAAACGTGGGGCTGACCGCACGACTTTATACCGGACCTTAGCGTTTCGAAGGGACCATCCGGCGCTTATGGACCATGTTGAGCGCACGCTGGACCTTAGTGCATCAGACACGTTCCTGTTTTCCTGGACCAGCAATCTATACGCGGCAAGCCGGGAACACGCCCATATCGTCGATGTCGCATTCCTTGATGAAGGGTTCGCGCATCGTGGTGTCTCTGCGCATCTGGATGCGGATGACGCATTGTATCACGACTATCTCAGCCTGATCCCACTGCCTGATTTGATCCTGCACCTTTGCCCGCCGCCCCGCATGGCCTTTCGCCGTGCGATCCATCGACGCGCTGATAAGAGCTTTTCCAAGCGCAAGGTTCAGGCCAAGCTCGGCGATCGTTTTGTGTTTCGGACGCGCCACCGCCTGATCGAAACTGGTCTTGATGCTTTGAAGGCCCGCGGGGCACAGGTCATCGACGTCAACACGGCCGCCGAAATTGAGGCCTGCGTGGCGGACGTCTTGCCGAAGCTGATCGCCCTTCGATCCACCCTGGAAGCTCAGAAGACGGCGGCCGAGTGAGAGTTGTTCGGCAAGAGCGATTTTGATCTAGCCAGTGCCGGAAAGCAGACGATGCTAGAGCACAACAAAATGGCCGGCGTTCCCCCTCGGCTCTTATCCGCAGGTCGCGGCAAGAAGTGTTCGGGTTGACCCCGGCTTCAAGGGCTTTCAAAGATTAATAAGAAACGGCCGCCCAGTCGGGGCGGCCGCTTTTGTGTTTTCGGTTCGAATTTAGGCCTTGATCAGTCCCATGGCTTCCAGCTTCAGGATCACCTGATGGGCGCAGTTGTCGACCTCGACATTTTCAGTCTCGACGCTCAGTTCTGCGTTCTCTGGCACATCGTAAGGGTCTGAAATTCCCGTGAATTCCTTAATTTTTCCTTCACGCGCAAGCTTATAGAGGCCCTTGCGGTCGCGGCGTTCGCATTCCTCGATGGAGGTGGCGACGTGGACCTCAATGAAGGCACCAAACGCCTCGATATCCTCGCGCACGGCCCGGCGGGTCGTCGCGTAGGGCGCGATAGGCGCACAGATGGCGATACCACCGTTTTTGGTAATTTCAGAGGCAACGTAGCCGATGCGGCGGATGTTGAGATCGCGGTGCTCTTTGGAAAAGCCCAGTTCAGAGGACAGGTTCTTGCGCACGATATCGCCATCGAGCAGCGTCACGGGGCGCCCGCCCATTTCCATCAGCTTAACCATTAACGCATTCGCAATTGTGGATTTGCCCGAGCCGGAGAAGCCGGTGAAGAACACTGTGAAACCCTGGCTGGCGCGTGGCGGACGCGATTTGCGCAGCTCTTGCACCACTTGCGGGAAAGAGAACCACTCGGGGATTTCCAAACCTTCTGCCAAGCGGCGACGCAGCTCGGTGCCGGAGATGTTCAAAACGGTCACTTCGTCCTTGTCAGTGATCTCGTCTGCAGGCTCATATTGGGCGCGGTCCTGCACGTAGACCATGTGCTTAAAGTCGACCATTTCGATGCCCATTTCGTCCTGATGCTCGCGGAACAGGTCCTGCGCATCGTAAGGCCCGTAAAAATCTTCACCGGCGGAGTTGGAGCCGGGGCCCGCATGGTCACGGCCGACAATGAAATGCGTGCAGCCGTGGTTTTTGCGGATCAGACCGTGCCAGACGGCCTCCCGCGGGCCGGCCATACGCATGGCGAGGTTCAGCAAAGACATGGAGGTGGTCGAGGCAGGGTACTGGTCCAGCACCGCCTCGTAGCAGCGCACGCGGGTGAAGTGGTCGATGTCGCCCGGCTTGGTCAGGCCCACAACGGGGTGGATTAGCAGGTTGGCTTGGGCTTCTTTGGCGGCGCGGAAGGTCAGTTCCTGATGCGCGCGGTGCAGCGGGTTTCGGGTCTGGAAGGCCACGACCTTGCGCCAGCCCATTTTTCGGAAATAGGCGCGCAGCTCGTTCGGGGTGTCGCGACGGGCGCGGAAATCATAGTGCACGGGCTGTTGAATGCCGGTCACTGGCCCGCCGAGATAAATCTTGCCGGCCTGGTTGTGCAGGTAATTTACGGCCGGGTGCGCGCTGTCATCGGCGCCGAAGACCTTTTCGGCCTCTTTGGCTTTGTTCGGCTCCCACCGGTCGGTGACGGTCATCGTACCGAGGATCACGCCTTCTTGGTCGCGCAGCGCGATGTCTTGGCCGATCTCGAGCGACGCGGCGAAGTCTTCAGACACGTCGAGGGTGATCGGCATCGGCCACAGCTCACCGGTCGAGAGGCGCATGTTGTCGACGACGCCGTTATAATCTTCTTCGGACAGGAAGCCTTTAAGCGGGTTGAAGCCGCCATTCATCAACAACTCCAAATCGCAGATCTGGCGCGGCGTTAGATCATGGGAGGTCAGCTCTGCAGCCTCCAGTTTCATCTTTTGAGCGCTGTCATATGAGACGAAGAGCTCAGGGATCGGGGCGAGGTTGTTTTGCATAGATTTAATCCTGTCGCTGAAATGGGTGAGCGCGGTCGAGGTGCCGGTCAGTTCGGAGTGGAGCGCGTCATATTCTGCGAATTTGCGCGCGAGGAAGGTGTTAATGAGGCGGTTCTTCTCAGACGTGCCATGGGAGGTGAGCGCATATGCAACGCGCTGACGTTTGTCGGAGCTGTTTCGGTCTTTGAGTTCAACCAGCCCGGCGTCCGTGAGACGTTTTATCAGGCCATTCAATCGCCCAAGCGACACCCCGATAGCGCCCGACAAAACCCTTTGCGAGGCCTCAGGGGCAAGCTCCAGCTGGCGCAGAAGACGGAAGGTGAGATCTTCCTCCTCTTGAGATTGGGGTGTTGGCAACATGCCGAGCGACTCATTCTTTGTTCACGAATGAACACATAAGTCAGAATCTTTGTTCATCCAAGAACAAACTTGTCGTCAAATCGGAAACAGAGCGTTCGCACCTTATGAGTTTAGGGCCGCCGTGCCGTCTTCTAAATTGATCCGCAGAAAGGGATGCCGACCCAAAACAGCCGGCATCCCCTTAGTTTTTTAGCGCTTCAGCGCTCCGACGCCTGAGAAGCGGAAGGCTTCTTTCTCTAGCCCGTCGATCTCATCGGCGCTCATCTGATCGTGGGCCACGGTGATACGGCCCAAGAAGACGAGCGGCAAATCGTCGGCCCGCCCTTCAAGGTCAGCTTTGATTGCCTCCGCCGTAGCGGCGCCAACGTCGTCGCCCATGCGCATGGGTGTCGCATCCAACTCGCCGCGGCGGATTGCATCAAGCTCCAAGCCTGTGCCGCCCCAACCGGTTGAGAAAATCTCTTTCTCTTTCCCGAGCGACAGCTGCGCCTCGACACTGCCCATTGCCATCGCTGTGTTGGCATTGTGGATGATCTTGGCTTCCGGGTAGGCCTGCAGGATCAATGACGTGCCCTCAAATCCACCTTCGGTCTGATACTCGCCATAGTGCTCGTAAACCGTTGTCCAGTTACCCTTTTCCTCAACGCAGGCTTTGAAATCGCCGGAGCGTTGATTGTCGGTAATGCCCGGGATGCCACGGTTCATCGCCATGGTGACGTCATTGCCCAACCGGCTGAGCATGTAGTCGCACATCGTCAGCGCGCCAGCGGCCGACGAGAAATCGAACCATGCGTCCGGCTGGTTTTCGAGGTCTTTAAGCGGCGTGTGGAATGCCCAGACATAAGTCCCAAAGCCATCATTGCCCGACAGTTTGTCGATGTTGTCGGCCTGGATCGCGAGCTCAGAAGGGCCAAAAATGACGTAGTCATACAGGTCCGCATCTTGTCCAACCTGGCTTGCGTATGTCGATTGCAGCGAGTGCTCAATCTGTCTGCTGGCAAATTCGGTTGTCTCATAAGCGATCCCCAGTTGGTCGAGACGCTTCGTCATCGCCAAGTAATTCCGCGCCCAGAAGTCTGACGTATCTGCAGAGGGGTAGATCAAAGCGATCTGCACGGGATTATCTAGCGTGCCGGAGTAAGGCACGGCCTCCGCCCCAACTGCTGCTTGTAGCGCTTCGAGCTTACCATCAGCATTGACCTCGCCGGGGACCCAGTAGTCGCGATCTGCGATACCTGGCAGCTCCTTCAGCGGCAGTGTTGCATGGCCGTCCGCAAATGCGGCGCCGACCAAACTCATGGTTGCCACAAGGCTTGTTGTCGTTAGTACTCTCATCTTGGTTCCTCCCTTTGCATGAGAGCGGAGCCACCGGTGTGGCCGGGGCTGCACCCCCGGTCACACCAACTCCACTTGAATTCCGGTTAACCGCTTGGTTTAGCGTCCCCGGCCGTCAGCCCGCCAACCGCTAAAAGCACGATCAACAAGCCAATGAGTAATGCGCTAAAGCGCAGCATTTTCTGCCCATCCGGGCTGGACAAAGCGGCCATGATGCCCCCTGCCCCGTCGCGATCCTTCTTTTGAATCCATGTATAAAGCGCGACCGAGCTGACAATAACAGCGCCAGAGGCCACGGATTGCCAGAAGAACTCGATCCTCAGTGTGACGAGCGCGTTGATCATCATCGATAGCAACAACACACCGGCAAACGATCCGATCATGGAAGCACGCCCCCCAAAAAGCGACGTCCCACCAACCACCACTGCCGCGATCACGTGAAGGTTGAAATATGGGGCCGAGGTCGCCTGGATCGCGTTGAGCTTGCCTGTGAGCATGACACCAGCCAGCGCGGCCGCTGCGCCCATCAAAACGTAGGCAAAGACCTTGTGACGGTTCACAGAGATACCGGTCAGCTCAGCCGCTTCCGGGTTTGACCCGATGGCGATAGTGTAGCGTCCAAAAAAGGACCGGGTGAGCAGCAGGTAGCCGCCGATCATTGTAGCGGTGCCGATGATGACCGGAATGGGCACAAACCCGGGTATCTGGCCACGGCCAATATCCGTCAAGAAGTCCGGGAACCGAGCCAGCACCAAGCCCTTGGCCAGCACCAGCGCAAAGCCGCGATAGACCAAATCCATTGCCAAGGTCCCAATCAAGTCGGGCACATTGAAGCGCGTGATTATGAGGCCGTTGATTAACCCCATCGTAGCGCCCAGCAAGATTGCTATCGGCACTGCGACATAGACTGAATAGCCATATTGTTTGATCAGAAACGCCATAATGATGCCGGACAGCGCCGCGATAGACCCGATCGACAGGTCGATCCCACGCTGCGTTATTACGAAGGTCATCGCCATCGCCATGGGCATGTATAGCGCTGCATCAAGCAAGATGAGGTTGATGTTGGTGGCGCGGAAGTACCGTGCTGGCTCAGCAATACCCATGAATACCAAAATGGCGAGGATCATGACCATCGGGCCGATTATCGCGATATAGGGCTCGAGCTTTTCGGTTAGCGGTTTTGCGTTTGTCATTTGGGCTGCGTCGCTCATGCCGAGACCTCCTCTGCGCCGACGATCATGCCCAGCACTTCCTGCGTTGAACTGTCGACTGTTTTGACAACACCCACGCGTTGCCCACGGCGTTGCACATGCACGCGGTCTGAGACTTCAAAAACGTCATCCAGCGAGTGGCTGATCAAGATCACAGCGAGGCCTTGCGCCTTAAGCGCCTTGATAAGCTTCAGCGTTCTTGCGGTTTCCTGCGGTCCAAGTGCCGCCGTGGGTTCGTCCATCACCAAAACGCGCAATCCTTCCGAATAAACGGCCCGCGCAATGGCGACGGCTTGGCGCTGCCCGCCCGACAGGCTTTCGGTCGGCGCATCGAGCGATTTCAGCTGCACGCCGAGCCGGTCCATCAAGACGCGCTCCGTCTCGGACCGCATCCTTTTATTATCGAGCATCGGGATGCCCAACACCTTCTTGGTGAGTTCATTGCCCAGAAACATGTTGGCCGCGGGATCGAGATGATCGGCCAGAGCGAGTGTCTGATAGACCGCGTCAATCCCCAGCTCGATCGCTTCGGCGTGGCTGGTGAAGGCCGTTTTGGTGCCGTCGAGGAAGATCTCTCCCTCCGTGGGCTGATAGACGCCCGTCAGCACTTTGATCAGCGTCGATTTGCCGGCGCCGTTGTCGCCAACGATGGCCAGCACTTCGCCGGCGTGGGCCTCCAGGTCGACATTTGCCAGCGCTGTAACGCCGCCGAACCGTTTGGTGATACCGCGCATCTGCACAAGCGGGGTGTCGGTCATGATAGTCTCCTTAGCCGCCAATCAAGCACGGCCTTTCAGTCGAAATTGCCCCCGAGGCCCCTGACGCGACTTCCGCCAAGGGCCCACGGGGAGAAACCCTATTTGCCCCAGATGGCGGCGTAAGCGTCGCGATATGGAATGTCGGGGTCGAACTGGTTGCTATCGCCCAGCTTGGCCAGCCCTTCTTGTGTCACCAGCGCAGGTGATGTGACATAGCCCGAACACGCCTCGCCTTGGATGGCGCGGTTCAGCTCATCGACCAATTGCCAACCTTGCAGGTTCAGCGGCTCAGCAACGGTGATTGCCTGATACTGCGCGCTCCGAATGCGTTGGAAGGCGGCCTCTGATCCGTCACCAGCGGAGCCTGCCAAAGGCGCACCTTCGCCAGAGATACCTGCGGATGCCAGAGCCGGCCCCATGAAGTCGAAATAGAGATCATTGATCGCCAAAGCATGGGTCCAGCTGGCCCCGTATTTCTGCAATAGCGACGTCGTCAACGGCCCCATTCGGCTGGACGTATCGGCGATCGGCGTGTCGACATATTCGAGAACCGTGCCCCCCATCTTCTCGACCGTTTCTTTGATGCGGTCGGCCTTGTCGATAGCGATCTGGTAGGTGCTGTCGGTGAAGATCACGACGCCAATATCTGTTCCACCATCCTCAATGGCCCACTCCGCGGCGACTTCAGATACGGTCATCGCGTCCGTTGAGACATTAGCAAAAATGCCACCCGGCGCGTCGCAGCCGATCTTCGGGCCCGAATGCCACGCCGCCATTGGGATATTTGCGCTCACGACGCCCTCAAGCGCGGCTTGCTGTTCGACCGCGTCAAAGCCGTTGATGATGATGCCATCGGGCTGCAGCGCTAAGGCCTGTCCGATTGCCGCCGTGCGCCCTTGGATTGAACCTGCACCGTCGAGGACCCGCACGTCCCAGCCAATCTTGGCGGCGGCTTCTTCGACGCCGCTTGTGACGCCCAAAATGCCACCGTTTTTCAAATCACCCGCCAAGACGACGATAGACTTGCCATCCGCCGCCGCAGGGCCTGTCGTCGGGCCGTCCCAGTCGGCGGCAATCACCGGCGTGCTGACGATCATCGTCGTGGCCATCAAGCCTGCCAAAAATAGTCTCTTTTTCATAGTAGGTCCTCCCTTTGCATTTCTTCTATCTGCCGCGCAGTTTCGCCCCAAAAAGTGTCTCCCTCCTTTTGGGCTGCGCCTCTAAATCAACGCTTTGCTGCACCTTTTCTGCGTTGCGCGTATCCCGCTATGCCAATGGCAATCAGCAGGGTTACCCCGTTAAACATTGGCTCAACCCAGAAGGAGCCGCCGAATTGTTGGATGCCGGAAATGCCAACAGCCAGAATGGCGACACCGATGATGGTCCCCCAAACATTGACCCGGCCCGGCTTGATTGTTGTGGATCCTAGAAATGCGCCAACCAATGCTGGCAACAGAAACTCAAGACCGACGGAAGCCTGCCCAATGCGCAGTTTCGACGCCAGAATTACGCCCGCGAGAGCGGTAATCGTACCAGAGGACAGAAAAGCCCCGATGACATATTTTCGTGTTGGAATGCCGTTGAGTTGCGCAGCGCGTTGGTTCGCGCCGATAGCATAGAGGTAACGACCTACGGGCGTATATTCGAGGACCACCCACATGACGACCGTGATCGCCAGTACATAAAAGCCAGTAACCGGCAGCCCCGCAACGAATGTGCCGTTTATCGCAAGAAAGCCATCAGGCAAAACCCCAACCATTTGGCGCCCACCCGTATGCCACAAGGCAAGGGCGTAAAGCACGGTTCCGGTGCCCAGCGTGGCGATGAAGCTGTCAATTTTCGCAACTTCGACCAGCAGCCCATTCAAGAACCCGGACAACGCGCCCAAAGCGAGCACGATGGCCACGGTCAGGGGCCACGGAAGACCGTAAATGGTTTGCAGGCTGATCGCCAAAATATGCCACAAGACGATCCCATACCCGACGGTCAGGTCGATACGACCGGCAGCCATCGGGATCATCGCTCCCAAAGACAAGAGCGCGATGATCGCCTTGTCAGAAATGATTGCGCGCAGGTTCAGCATGGTTGGGAACGTGTTGGGCAACAGGATCGAAAACAATCCGATAAGAAATACCGTGAGGATGACCAGCCCATAAACCGGCAAAAAGCGGGCAATCCGCTTGCCGGTTGAAAGACCCTTCAGTTCGGCCTTCGTGGGCTCAAGCGCGCTGGATTCAAGCGATTGCATTCGGGGCTTCCTTTTGTGTCGCGATATTGCCGGCCGAGGCCGATTGGATAAGATTTTCGGTCGTCAAGCGTGTGCCGGTGAGCTCGTCGACAATTGCCCCTTGGCTGAAAACGATCGCTCGATGGCAAATGGTGGCGATTTCCTCAAAATCGGTTGAAACGACAATGATACCGACGCCGCCAGCCAGGGCGCGGTTCAGCAGTGCGTAGATTTCTGCTTTGGCCCCAACATCAACCCCCGCGGTCGGGTCTTCACATAGAAGAAGCTTGCGGTTGGTGGCGAGCCAGCGCCCAATGACAACCTTTTGTTGATTGCCGCCGGAAAGCGCCTCGATAGCCAAAGACGGATCATTGGGCGACAGGCCCAGTTCGGCGCCAATAATTGCGGCTTGCTCCGCTTCTTTTTGGGGCGACAGCATGCTGAGCAATTTCCGCCCAATTCCATCAGGGTTCAGAAATGTGTTTTCACGGATCGATAGGCTCATAGCGACGGATTCCTCCGTGCGGTCCTTTGCGACCAAGCCGATACCCGCCTTCAGGGCCGTTTGGGGCGTGCTGAGGTCTGGTGTGGATTGAGCAAGGGTAACGGTGCCGCTATGCGCCTCAAGGCCAAACAAGGCGCGCGAAATCGTTTCGTGCCCCGCACCGCGCAACCCCACAAGGCCAACTATTTCGTTGCGCTTAAGCGTGAAGTCCAATGGCCCCATTCCCGCGACACGAAAGTCTTTCAGCGTCAGGATATCGGTACCAGGTTCGGCGTTGATCTTCACGGTGTCACGGGTCTTTCGGCCAACAATTTTCTGGACCAGCTCTTCGGGGGTCGTGTGCCCGATACTGCGCACACCGACCATTTCTCCGTCACGAAGAACCGCAACGCGATCCGAAATCTGAAATATTTCGTCCAACCGATGGCTGACGTAAATCATGCCAACGCCTCGATCACGCAATGGTCGCAGCGCCGCGAACAAACGCTCAACTTCATCAGCAGGTAGGGAGGCGGTCGGCTCGTCCAACACCAAAAACTCACTGTCAACAGCGAGCGCACGGGCTATGGCCACGAGCGATTTTTCGGTGCGGCTGAGATCTTCGACACGCGTCATTGGGTCGAAATCGCAATCAACCTTGTTCAGGGCCTCTTGCGCAAAACGTTCCACATCCGCCCATTTGATCAAACCATTCTTGCGAGAGAACCCAAGCGCGAGTGAGATGTTTTCCGCGACGGTCATCCACTCGATCAATCCAAGGTCTTGGTGGATGAACGCGACCTTCTGCCGATCGCCGAAACCTGCGGGGCGGTGTTGGTAAGGTTCGCCGTCGATCATAACGCGACCCGCATCGGGCTGATGGATCCCGCCAAGCACTTTGATCAAAGTGGACTTGCCCGCGCCGTTCTCTCCAAGCAAGGCTACAATCTCTCCCCGACCGACGCTGAGCGACACATCTTTCAGCGCATAAGTGCCGCCAAAATGCTTGTCGACGCCGTCAAAAAAAAGACCTTGTTGCAGCCTCTGCATTCGAAACTCCCCCCTGCTACGCGGCCTTGCCCATTCTTGAGTTACCCGTAACGTTCGGCTATTGTTGGAGCGCAGAAACAATCTGTCAAGATATAAGTTACCGGTAACGTAAAAGCGCGAAATGCGGGATAAAAATAACAAAAACAATAAGATAAGCCTTTCCAAAGTGGCTGAGGCGGCCGGCGTGTCGAAAATGACTGCCAGCCGCGTGCTGCGTGGCGAGGGGGGTTACTCCGAAAAGACCAAAGTGAAGGTCATGCAGAAGGTTGACCAATTGGGCTACCTTCCGAATCGGCTCGCAACGGTATTTGCCGGGGACCAGTCTTCTACTTTTGTCGGCGTCTCTATTCCTGATCTTGGTAACGAGGTCTTTGCCCAGGTCTTGGAAGGTATCGACCGCAAACTTGGTTCTTTCGGGCATCAAACGGTCCTTGGATTGACGCAGCACACACCACAAGAGGAAGAGAACTGGATCCGCACTGTACTGTCCTGGCAACCGGCGGGTCTCATTCTGACGGGACGCTTTCATTCGCCGCGCGGAACCGAGATGCTGCGCAATTCCGGCATCCCTATTGTCGAGATTTGGGATCTCAATAGCAGCCCGTTGGACATGAGCGTCGGGATCAATCACTTCGACAGCGGCTTTGATATGGGACGCTACCTTGTTGGCTGCGGGTATAAATCCATCGGGTACGTGGGCACATCCCATGACACGGCCAACGCCGCCACAACGCGGTTGGCGGGGTTCTGCAAGGCCGTTGAAGGCGGTGGAGGCAACATCACCAAGCAGCTTTGCCTGCACGATACAGCGACTTACTATCCAGGATTTTACGGCACCGAGCAATTGCTGGCGTCCAATGCGCAGGTCGAGTGCATTTTTTTCCAAAACGACGCAATGGCATTCGGCGGGCTGCAATATTGTACCTCGCGCGGATTGGAGATTCCGTGTGATATTGGCATCGCCGGCTGGGGCGATTTGCCAATTGCATCAGTTATGAAAAAACGAATGACATCGATGCATGTACCCCACTTGAAACTGGGCAGGACGGCTGCAGAAATGATGATTGCGCGCTTATCTGGCGAACCCATCGAAAACTGCCGCGATATCGGTTTCAGTCTCATACCCGGCAGCACGGTCTTGAACCAAAATGTCGGGAATTCCGCGGCGGATGACGTGCCGTAGAATTACAGTTCTCAGTACTTTGTAAGCTGGAAAACTCAGCCTGCTCGGCCAAAATTTATCAGACTTTGCACGGCACCAAAGACCACTTCGGACATCGCGGCCCGCAAAAAATATGTGCGAACATCAATGCCGGCGGCAGCAATCGACCCTATTATGCTCAAAATCGTCGAAATCAGAACAGGAAGTATGGCGCGCCGCCTGTAGCAGTCTTCAATGGGTTTCATAGAAAACTGGAAGACCAATGAAGGCAGCAATTCTGCACGGCTTTAACGAACCGATCTCTTTCGAGACCGTTCCTGACCCAGGATGTCCAAAGGACGGTGTGATCGTTAAGGTGATGGCCTGCGGCGTGTGCCGGTCCGACCACCATACTTGGGTGGGCGCCGACACTGACCTCGCGCTCCCACATGTGATGGGGCACGAATTTGCTGGCATTGTTGAAGAGGTCGGGCCTGATTGCGCCCAATTTAAAAAAGGTGACCGCGTCACCGCGCCGTTTATTTTGGGGTGTGGTCATTGCTCCGACTGCACCGCAGGACAACCTACGATTTGCGACAGCCAGCGGTTGATTGGCTTTACGCAATGGGGGGCATTTGCAGAGCGTGTTGCCGTTCAAACGGCCGATTTTAATCTCGTCGCCTTGCCTGATACCGTCGCGTTTGCAGAAGCCGCAGGCATGGGGTGCCGAGTGACGACGGCATGGCGCGGGTTGAGCGAGCGCGCAGCCCTACTGCCAGAGGAATGGATCGCGATCCATGGTTGCGGCGGTGTTGGCCTGTCAGCGATCATGCTGGCATCTGCTATGTCTGCGCGTATCTTAGCGATTGATATCTCGACGGACGCCTTGGCTATGGCGCGTCAGCTTGGGGCGCATGCTTGCATCAATGCCGGCAAGGTGGCGGACGTACCAGAGGCTGTTTACGAGATCACGCAAGGTGGCGCACATGTATCGATTGATGCGCTTGGGGTACCTACCACGTTCGACAACTCAATTCGCTCGCTGCGAAAACTAGGCAGGCATGTTCAGATTGGAATGCCTGTGGGTTCGCATGGAACCGTAGCATTACCGTTGCTGGACTTAGTATACGCCCGTCAGTTGTCGATACATGGGATGCGGGGCTTGGGCGCGGCTGGCTTTGCCTCACTTTTCGATATGGCGGTGTCCGGCAGGCTTGATCTGAGCAAACTGGTCACAACAAAGATCAGATTGTCAGAAGTGGGCGGGGCATTAGATGCGATGAGCCGAGGAACTTCGGCGGGCATCACGATAGTAGACGATTTTCAAGCATAGGCGCTTTGTCCGCTTTGACTTTCAACAGAAAGCAACGCACAGACCTGTTGCCCTTGGCTTAAACTTCTGCGGCCTCGGGAACGATCCGGGAAGCGACGTCCTCGAGCAGCGTTTCCAAATCTGTCGGCATTTTGTCGTCCGCCAACTTTCCGTCGATGCTTAGAAAAGACAGCCCGTGCACGAAGCTCCAAAGGATAAAGGCCTTTTGCCGATCAACATCAGTCACCGCGGAACGACCATGGCATTTGGCGACTTCCATCTGGACAACAGAAAACTTCGAATCGCCCAATGCATGAAGGCTTTCATCGTCTTCTGTCTCACCCATCCAGGTAAACATCAGACGAAAGACGCCGGGCTCCGTGGTGGCAAATCTGATGTAAACGCGGCCAAGGGCCACGATGCGCGCACGGCTTCCCTCGGACAATGGGAGCAACTCCATCATCATCTGCTCTGATTGTCGTATCATACCGGCAGCGGCGACCTCACGCAGCATTTCTGTCTTATCTTTGAAGTGCTTATAGGGGGCAGCCGTAGAGACACCCGCACGCCTGCAAGCCTCCGAAACGGAAAAATTATCAGGCCCCTTTTCCTCAACCAACTGGCGCGTCGCTTCGATCAACTGAGACCTGAGATCACCGTGGTGGTAGGTATCGCGTTTCTTGGCTTCTGCAGGTGTTTTCATGATCCAACTCATTTCATGGCGCGTAACACTTGTCAAAGTAAGAGCTTCTAACATATAAGTTAGAGACTCTAACATTGTAAGAGGATGCGCTATGGCCGACCCGACCCCCACCCCAAGCATACTCAAGCGCTTTGGCATTTTGGCCGGAACCATTGTCGTTCTGGGCGTCGCGGGCGCGGCGGTCGCCTTCGGGTCACAAGCGCTTGCAAAACGTGCTGCCGAAACCCCGCCACCGGATGCCGCATCACTCGCCCCGGTCGTCGTCAAAACAGTGGTGATCGAAACTGAATACACGACACAGCGACGCTTTTTGGGCCAGATTGAACCAGCGACGGATGCAGTTCTGTCATTTGAGTTAAACGGAAAACTGGCGGAGCTGACAGTTGGCGAAGGCGACAACGTCGCGCAAGGCCAAAAAGTAGCGCAGCTCGATACCTCACTCTTGGATGCTGAACGCCAGCGCCTGACGGCGACGCGTAGCGCGACCAGCGCGCAATTGATATTCGCGGAAAGGCGCTTGAAGCGCGCCCAAGAGCTGCAAGCGGAGGGTTTCACCAGCCAGGAAACGCTTGACCAAGCGCTCGCCAGCCGAGACGAGCTCGCAAGCCGGATCGGAGAAATTGACGCAGCACTGCTGACCCTTGATATCAACATCGAAAAATCGGTCCTCCACGCACCATTTGCGGGCCGCGTCGGAGCGCAGGACGTCGAAGAGATGGAAACGCTGACCGCCGGGCAAGCCGTTTTGGTGCTGATCGAAACGAGCACGCCAAGGGTTCGCGTGGGTCTGCCTTTGCGTTTGTCGGAAGAAGACCTCGCGAAAGTATCTATCGACGTTGGCGGCGTGACGTATCCGGCGGAGCTCGACCAGCTTCGCCCCGACATCGACCCCAGCACCAGGACCCGCACAGCCTTGTTTACGCTTGAGACAGGGGACGAATTCGCTTTCGGCCAAACCGCTACTTTGTTGCTCGACAACGTTGTTCCCGTCCCCGGGGCCTGGGTCGATCTCGACGCTTTGCAGCAGGGCTCTGGTAGCATCTGGACAGTCTTGCTGGTTGAGGAAGACATCGTACGCAACGCCGCTGTTGAGGTTCTTTACCTACGCGACGACCGTGCTTTCGTGCGCGGAAGTTTTGCCGAGGGCGTGCAGCTGATCCAATCCGGCGCACACCGTGTTGTACCCGGTCAGCAGGTACAAGTGCTGAGAAGTGAGGGGTGAACATGAGCACGCTGACCTTCCGCCAGCCGCGTTTGGTGGCGCTTATATTGCTTATTTTGATCTCTGCCGGGATGTCATCCTTTTTGTCGCTAGGCCGGCAGGAAGACCCGACAATTACCAACCTTTTCGCGACCGTCACGACGCAATTTCCGGGCGCAGATCCGGCCCGCGTTGAAACGCTGGTGACGGCCGAAATCGAAGAGGAGCTTCAAGCAATCGCGGAAGTGGACGTCGTCACATCCGTGTCCCGGTCAGGCGTTTCGGTTGTCTCAATTGACCTGTTGGAAACACTCGATGATGCCACAATAGAACAGGTCTGGTCGGAAGCGCGCGACGCTGTGGAGGCCGCGCGCCGCAATTTCCCGGAGGGCGTGCTTGCGCCGGATTTCAATTCTGAGGGTATCTCCGCCTATTCCGCAGTTGTGGCGATTACCGCTGATCATAGCGCGGTCCCCCATACGATTGTTCACGCCCATGCGGAAGCGCTCGCAGACCGGCTTCGGTCAATCCCATCCACCCGAGCGGTCGACCTTTTTGGGGAGCCCGAGGATGAGGTTTTGGTCTCAGTAGACACACATGCGACGGCGGCACTTGGCCTGACGGCGCGCGAAATTTCCCAACTGATCCGAGCTGCCGACGGCAAGGTGCAGGCCGGGCGCGTTCAAAGCTCAGACATTGACATGACAATCAACATCTCGGGCGCGATAGAAGCCCTTGATCGCATTGGTAAGATCGTCTTGCGGCAAAATGCAAACGGCACGACTGTGACGCTTTCCGACATTGCGACCATCACCCGCGGGATGCGCATACCCGCGAGCGAGATGGCGCTAGCCAATGGAAAACGCGCCGTCTTGGTGGGCGTTTTGGCGCAGGAAGGCGTCCAGATCGATCGCTGGATGTCATTCGTGCATGAGGAGTTGGCGGCTGGAGAAAGCCAAATTCCCGTAGGTCTTGCCGAGACCTTGATGTTTGATCAAAGCACCTACACCGCCAACAGATTGTCCGAGGTCGGCACCAATATGGCAATCGGTGTTGCGCTGGTCGTTGCGGTACTGTTTGTCACCTTGGGACTACGCGCGGCCGCGATTGTGGCCGTCGTGCTGCCAGTCGTATCACTGGCAACACTGGCCAGCATGAATTTTCTTGGCCTGCCGATCCATCAGATGTCGGTGACCGGCCTGATTGTTGCGCTTGGTTTGCTCGTCGACGCGGCCATTGTGATGGTCGACGAGGTCCGGCAACGACTGAGCCGCGGCATGGAACGCGCCGTTGCCGTCGGCGACGCGACCAGACGATTGGCTGCACCCTTGCTGGCTTCAACCGTCACCACCGCGCTTTCGTTCACGCCAATGATCTTGCTGCCCGGTCCGGCAGGCGATTTCGTGGGCTCCATCGCAATTGCCGTGGTTTTGATGCTGATCTGGTCGTTGTTTGTTGCACTGACAGTGACGCCAGCGTTGGCAGGCTGGTTCTTGAAGGCTGGCAAACCGTCGGGTCTGCATGTCCCGGTCCTTGCGCGCGCGTTTTCCGCGCTGATCGGTTTGTCAGTGCGCAATCCGGTGCGCTCTATGGCGCTTGCATTGGTCCTGCCCATTTTGGGCTTCGCGTCGTTCCCGACGCTGACAGCGCAGTTTTTTCCCGGTGTCGACCGCGACCAGTTTTATGTTGAGGTTGATATGCCACCGGGCACCTCAATCACCGAAACGGCTGCAATTGCGCAACAAATTGACACGCGCCTTTCGGACTATGACGGTCTGGACAGGGTCTATTGGTCCATCGGGCAGTCGGGTCCTGCGTTTTACTACAACATCACCGGCGGGCGATCATCTGAGCCGGGCTACGCACAAGCGATGATCAAAACCAAGACTGCCGAAGACGCCGCTCGGATCGTGCCGCAATTGCAAAGGGACCTCGATGCGGAATTTGTGCAGGCCCGCATCATCGTGCGTGATTTGGTTCAAGGTCCTCCCGTTGCCGCGCCAATCGAAATACGCCTTGTTGGTCCTAGTCTGCAGGTCTTGCGCGATCTCGGCGACGAAGCACGCGCGATCATGTCGGGCTTGCCCCTGATCACCCAGGTGCGCGCAGGTGTGGTCGGTGGCGCGCCGCAAGTGCGCTACCAGATTGACGAGTCCGCTGTACGTTTGTTGAGATTGAACTTGACCGATGTTGCAACACAGCTGCAAGCCGGGTTGGTGGGCGTGACCGGGGGCAGCCTTGTGGAAGGCACGGACCAACTTCCCGTCCGGGTACGGTTTGGCGCGGAACTGCGCGGTGATCTCGAAAGCATTGCGGACTTACCGATTCTTATTCCAAATGCGGCCGCTGTTGCAGCAACGGGCGCCTTACCCACTGTCCCGTTCTCAGAACTTGCAAGCACCATACTTGAACCCGCAGAAAGTGTCGTCACGCGGCGGAACGGCGAACGCATCAATACAGTACAGGCTTTCATCGTACCCGGTGTCCTGCCCGAGGAAGCCTTGCAAAGCACTTTGGCCGCTTTGGAGGCCGCGGGGTTCGAAGTACCTGCCGGTTACCGTATCGAGCTTGGCGGCGACAGCGACGCGCGTTCCAACACTTTGGGCAACCTCCTGGCCTCGGTCGGGCTTATCGTCACACTGACAATTGCAACCATTGTTTTGACGTTCAATTCGTTCCGCCTGACGGCAATAGCGTTGGTTGTTTGCGTTTTATCCGCGGGCCTGTCGATGCTGTCGCTCGCCACTATGCAATTCCCGTTCGGGATCAACGCGATCATCGGGGTGATCGGCTCCATCGGGGTGTCCATCAACGCTGCTATCATCATCCTGACTGGGCTCAAAGCTGATCCGAAAGCGGCGTCAGGGGACACGCAGGCTGTTGCCCGCGTCGTCACCGGGTCGAGCCGTCACATTGTGTCGACGACTATAACCACATTCGGAGGGTTCTTGCCATTGATCCTCGCGGGTGGCGGGTTCTGGCCACCCTTTGCAGTTGCAATCGCAGGCGGTGTCCTGCTGTCATCCGTCGTGTCGTTTTTCTTCACCCCAGCTGCATTTGTTCTTTTCTACGCGAGTGCCAAGCGCACATCTTTGGACGACGCCGAAATTGCCGAGAAAAAAGAAGCGCCGTTGGTGCTCTTGGCCGCTGAGTAAAAAATTGCGGCTACGACATGTGGAGCCGTCAGCGCCTAATCGCCATGGGGTACAGCGCAATAAGGGGCGGGTCGATATGGCCCACCTCTTTGTTCTCCACCGAAGCCGTTCAGGACAGCGCAGCGATGTTTTTAAGGCCGAGTTCGTATGTCTTTCCCAGCATGCGATCCATGAACAGACCAAAGATGCGGAAGACCGGGTTGAACCCCATGTCGGACGTTACGGTCCACGTCACGCGGGTTCCATTGGACGTCGTTTCGGCTTCGATTTTCTGTAAAGGCTTACCCATAACCCCAAGGTCAATCAGATGGGTCACAGCGCTCGCGGATACGGCTGTGACCGTTTGCGTGCCTTTGCCGTCTTTGCCTTCAAAGCGGAACCCAGAGCCAACACCGGAGACTGGGCCAAACGGCGTGATCTTCAGCTCAGGATCGGTGGTGCAATAGGGATTGAATTTCTGGAACCCTGCAGTGCTGGCGACCAGGGCAATAACATCTTCGGGGCTCATATCGACATTGGCATGGCGGGTCACAACCACTTTGCGTGGCAGTAGCAATGCGATCAAAGCAATGGCGGCAACGATGGCGAGGAGTGTGAAAAAGATGGTCATTGGTCAGGTCCTTTCAGTGTATGTAGTGTGAAGGCTTTTTTCGTCCCTTCTGCCCACACGACGAATGCGACCTCCGCCAATCGACACCTCACGACATTTTTTTTCTCAGATCACCGACTTTCTTCTCGAGCCAGCGCTGCGACGGGCGATCCGTGCAAAGAGAGATCGCCGTCGCATAGGCCTCGGCCGCGTCGGCGATACGCCCCAATGCGCCTAGGCAGTGGGCGCGCACAGCGTGGAACGGTTGATAGTTTTCTAACCCGTCATAGTCGATTACTTCGAGCATCTTTAATCCCTCGGCGGGGCCCGCATCTTCGGCCACGACGGCCGCGCGGCTGACAGCACTCCCAATCGACGGATAGGCCCGCACAAGGCCCAGATACAATTGCGACAGCGCCCGCCAATCGGTTTGCCCCGTGACTGATCGGGCCGCATGCACAGATTGGATTGCAGCCTCCAGCTGGAAACGTCCCGGCATGCTCTTGGGCGCGCGCCTCAGTGAGGCTTGGGTCAAAATACTCACAGAGTGCTCGATGAGTTGGCTGTCCCACAGCCCGACATTTTGCTCGGGCACGGGGACCAAAACGCCATTTTCAATGCGCGCGCCGCGCCGCGCTTCGATAAAACCAATAAGCGCCGTCAGACCCAATGCCTCTGGGTTGTCCGGTGCCAATTCTGCGAGGATGTTGGCCAAAAAATAAGCCTCATGACTAAGGTCGCCGTCGCCCTCCAGCCAATCCACCGCAAAAGCGCCGTAGACGGCTTCCAACACAGCGCTCATGCGGTCTTGATATGCCTCGGGCTCAGGGATGACAAAGGGAATGCCAGCGCTTTTGATCTTCTTTTTGGCCCGGACAAGTCGCTGCGCCATAGCCTTGGGTGACACAAGAAAAGCTTTCGCGATTTGTTCAGCCTCCAGGCCAAGAACTGTTTGCAGCATCATAGGTGTTCGGATGCCTTCGTCGATTGCAGGATGGGCGCAGACAAAAAGGAGTTTCAGCCGCTCGTCTAGTTGCGCATCTTCGGGTTCGATTGCGTGTGCGTCCGCCATGTCATTTGCCTTATCGGTTATGACCAGACGGGCATCTCGGCGCGCCTGATCGGTGCGTCTGTTCTTGGCCACGGTCAAAAGCCAGGCCTCGGGTTTGTCTGGAATACCGCGCTCCGGCCAAGTCTTGAGGGCCGCGACAAAAGCGTCAGCAAGCGCGTCTTCGGCGGCGATGATATCGCCAGACCGGCTCGACAGCATTGCAACCAGCTTACCGTAGGCAGCGCGGGCGACGTGTTCCGCCCGCGCCTGAGCGTCGGGTCCGCTCACACGCTGTCCATAGCTGATGCGCGGATCTCGACCTTGCCATAGTGAACCGCCGGGCATTTCTCGGCCCAAGCAAGCGCCTCATCAAGGTTCTCGACATTGATGGCGAAAAAGCCCCCCAGTGTCTCCTTGGTCTCGGCAAAGGGGCCGTCCTGGACCCGTTTTTCGCCGCCAGCAAGCGTGATGGTCGTCGCGGTCTCAGCCGGGTGCAGCCAGTCGGTATCTATGAAGACGCCAGCTTCTTGAAGTGCGCCGATGTATTCGCCAAAGACTTTCTTGGACTCTGCCCAGTCTTCTTCGGTCATGTGAGCCGCCATGGAAGCATCAGAGTATAGCAAAAATGTATAACGCATTGTTTTGGTTCCCTTGTTGGTGTTGGGGATTAAGCTGTGACTTCGGCGATCTTGGCAAGGCCAAGCTCAAAATTCGAACCGATCATGCCGTCCATGAACAGTCCCATCACACGAAAGACCGGATTCATTCCGAGATCCATGTCCATCGTCCAGGTCACCTCTGTCGCGCCATCTACGGCAACGGCCGAGATTGCCTGCGTTGGTTGACCAAGCGGGCCAAGATCGAGCGCAAAGGTCACCTGCCCGGTGTCAACAGCCGCAACTGTCTGCTGGCCCGCACCGTCTTTGCTCTCAAAAGAGAAGCCTGAACCTACGCCGGAAGACGGACCAAACAGTTCAACCTTTAGGTTGGGATCGAGATCACCATAGGGGTTGAAGGATTGGTAGCCGGAGTTAGACGCCGCCAATGCAATGACTGCATCCGGCGCGGCTTCTACCATAGCGGAGCGTTCGATCGTGACGTGGCGTGGCAAGGCGAACGTTGCCACCGTTGCAACGGCCACCACTGCAAAAGTGCTAAGTGCGATTTTCTTGAAGTTCATGGGTCTGTCCTCTCGTACGTATTGAGAAGGGCGTTTTTGCCTCTTCACCCACACAACGAATGGGAAAAGCCTCAATCGACACCAGAGAGAAAAAAGTTCGGAAAAAGTAAAAAATCTCATGATCGCCACCGAAGACACTCAGTATTGGGGTGGAAAAGCCCGGTCGCGAGCGAACGGAAAGTGGCCTAAATGAACAGTTGGGGCGGCACAACACCGGCGCAGCTCCACGTCACGACGTCTCCTGAATAGAAGAGCATCGCAATGCGCAGGTTTCGAAAAGTCTCCCGAGAGGTGCAAACCTTATCGTCGGTTTCTTTTCGATAAAGCGCGTAAAGCTCGAAGTGCTTCTGGAATTACTCATTCCAGAGCATTCCTGAACAAACATGCGCATCGCGATTTAACGCCTGAAAAGAGACCAAAAAAGCTCCGGAGCATCGACGCGCAAAGTAAGTCGTTGAGAAAAATGGCGGACTGGGGAGGATTCGAACCCCCGACCCCTTGATTCGTAGTCAAGTACTCTATCCAGCTGAGCTACCAATCCGCGTGGAGGGTGATGTAACCCCGCCCCTTGGGCTTTGCAAGACCAAAGGCAGGCGATTTTGACTATTCTGCCGCTTGCCCGATCTCCAACGGGTTTCTGGGAAGCTGAATGGAAAACTCGGTACCGGAGGCATCTGTTTTAACCAAGTTCAAGGTGCCGCCATGGCCACGGATCAGCTCGGACGCGATGACGAGGCCCAAACCTGTGCCGCCTTTGCGCACCCCGCCTTCAAAGGCCGTAAACAGGTTTTCCTGCGCTTTAGGTGGTAGGCCCGGCCCCGTATCGCAGACCGATATCTCCCAGAAATGCGTGCCTTCGACGCCAGTTATTTTGACCAAGCCCGGCTCGCCTGTTGCCTCAATAGCCTGACGCGCGTTACGCACAAGATTGCCAAGTACCCGGAAGAGCTGTTCGCCATCGGCGCGCACGGTCATGCCGGGAGGAACATCATCGCGCAGGTCCACCAAATCGCTGGCGGCCAGCTTCTCACCTTCCATGACGTCTTCGATCAAACCGGCCAATGGGACCATATTGAGGGAGGGGGGCGGCTCTTCAACCCGACCAAATGCAAGCGTGCCTTCACACAGGTTTACCGCCCGGCTCAGCGAATTGACCAGCTTGGGCGCGGACCGTTTTACGGCCGGATCATCGCTGCGTTCCATCCGGTCCGCCAGTAGCGTCGCCGTCGTCAAAATGTTGCGCAGATCATGGCTGATCTTCGCGACAGCGCCACCAAGCTGAGCCAAACGTTCCTTTTGCTTTAATGCGCCAGTGAGTTGTGTCTGCATCGCAGCGAGCGCATCCTCGGCGGAGCGCAACTCGGTGATGGTGGCCTCAGGCGCGATGATGCGGCGCGCGTCTTCTGGGGCCTTCGCGTAAGCCTCCATATGGCGCACTACGCGTTTCACAGGTTTGACCATAAATCTACGCACGGCAACAAACAAAAGCAGCGCCGAGATCACAGAGATAACGAGCGAGAGGATCAAAATCCGGACCCCATAATCGATCATCGCCTCGCGGAGTGGGGCCTGCGGCATCGTCACATCGATCAAGCGGCCCGCCCCATTGGTCGGCGCGCCTATTGCACGAATGACGCCCTCTCCCGGCATCGCAAGCTGCATGAGCGCGCCCTGGACAAGGTAGAGAGCGGACGGCTCTCGCAGATCGACCATCGTCGTCACCGCGCCCGGTACCGGCGAAGACAGCACCAATTGGCTGACCGCGTCGCGACGCAAAGCGACGTTATAGACGCCAGCGTTATCCAGCAGTTCTTGCATCAGTTCCTTGGAAATCATTGCGTCCTGTGACGCCAAGACTGAAAGAGAGGCAATCTGCGCGCGCTCGAGCCGATCAACCAGGTAATCCTGTCGGAACCGCGCAATGGATGGCACAAAGATCAAAATTTCAGCCACCATCACGAAGATGACCGAAAGGATCAAAAAACGACCTGACAGTGATCTAACCAATGAGCCCCTCCAAAGGCTTTAAGGCAAATATTTCTGCACAAGCCAAACAACCCGTTTGACTGTCGCACTTTCGAACAGCCTGGGAGAGAAATAAACACCGGCAGCGCGTTTGTTAACCTCTCCTATCGTCGGATAGGGCGCAACCATACCAGCAACCTGGCTCATCTTCAGCTTATTGGCGATTGCCAGGGCCCAGACCCCGATCAGATCACCGGCACCCGCACCAACAATAGACGCGCCAACGGGGCGACCTTTGACAACCATCACCTTGATGAACCCGGTGGTTTTGCCCTCGGCAATCGCACGGTCGTTCTCTTGATAGTCAAATCGCGCAATCTCGATCTGACCAAAATATTTTTTTCGGGCCTGAGCTTCGGTCAGACCGACCTGCGCAAGTTCCGGATCTGTGTAGGTGGCCCATGGCAGATGATCCTGTCGCGCTTTCGACGGAAGCCCAAAGAGGATCGACCGGATCACGACACCAGCATGGTAGCCCGCAACATGCGTAAATTGCAGCTGCCCAGCCACATCGCCAATTGCGTAGACCTTTTTGTTGGCCGTCCGCATTGAAGCATCCACCTTGATCCCCGCGCGGTCGTATTTGATCCCCGCCTCATCAAGCCCCATGTCATTCACATTGGCCGCGCGCCCGACGGCAATAAGCAGGTGGCTGCCTTTGAACACACGCCCATCCTTGGATTTGACAGTGATATCGCCTGCTGTGCCGGAGATGTCTTCAGCCAAGGCGCCCTCTTCGATAACCATACCTTCCTCGCGCATGCGGTCGAGCACAATGGCAGCAAGCTCCGGGTCATCCTTGCCCATAGCCTTGTCGCCCTCGATCACCGTGACTTGAGAACCTAGACGCAAATGCGCCTGCGCCATTTCGATGCCAATTGGGCCACCGCCAATAATAAGCAGGTGCTTGGGCAGCTCGCGCAGATCCCACAAACTTTCGTTTGTAAGGTAAGGCACCGTATCAAGCCCCGGGATGGGCGGCACAAATGGGGCAGACCCTGTGGCCACGACGATGCGCCGCGCCGTGATCTGATACGAACCAGCTTGAACCGTATCAACGCCGGTAAAGCGCCCACGTTCCTGAATGACCCGGACACCCAGCCCTTCGAAACGCTCGACGCTATCATGCGGCTCAATTGTGGAAATAACTTTGTGCACGTGGTCTTTTGCAGCGGCGTAGTCGACCACTGGTGTCGCGTTGGCCACACCAAATTTCGCACCAGTTCGCATTGTATGCGCCTGTTTGCCCGCCGCAATCAGCGCCTTAGAAGGCACGCAACCATAGTTTAGACAATCCCCGCCCATCTTGTGGTCTTCCAGAAGCACGACATCGGCGCCCATCTGAACCGCGCCGGCGGCCATAGACAGCCCGCCGGAACCAGCCCCAATCACCAAAAGGTCTGTTTTGATCTTTTCCATCGTCTAGAGTCCATCTTTGCCACGCAGGGCTTTCAGTACGATCGGCAGCGCGGCCAAAGCGCAAAGCCCAAGGATCGGAAACAAAATATGCGGCTCAAAAATTACCCCAAGATTGGGCGTTTCGCCACGCGCGAAAACCTCACCGAGACCAGCGCCAACCGAGGTGAATACGACAGAACCAGGAATGATGCCCAAAAAGGTCGAGATGATGAAGCGACGGTAAGGCACATCGACCAGCGCAGGTACGAGGTTTGCTAGGAAGAATGGCACAGCCGGCACCAATCGGATCAAAAACAGAACTGACCATTGGTTCTCATCGATACCGTCTTTGATCTTTTTTACGATACCGGAACCCGTTTCCATTTTGGCAGCGAGTTTGTCGCCAAAACCAACCCGCGCGGCGGTGAAAATGGCCAGCGCTCCGATTGTCGCCGCAACCACATTGTAAAGCGCACCCGGAAACGTCGCGAAAAGAAATCCGCCCGCCAAAGTCGCGATAGACGCACCCGGCAGAGAAAATGCGACGATTGCGACGTAAATGGCCATGAATAAAAGCACCGCCAACATGTAATTGGAATCGCGGAAGGCGATCAGCGCCTCACGGTTTTCCTGCAGGGCGGAAAAGCTTAGGTAGTCACGCAGAAAAATCGCACCGAGGAGGGCGGCAAAAGCGACGACTATGATAGGCAAACGCTTTTGAAGCGCAGATTTGCCGGGGATTTGGGTCATATCGGTCACTGTAATCGGCTCCTTCAAGCGATGCGTCAAGCTGGCGCAACTCATGCACGCTTACGCGGGCGCAAGATAGCGGGCTCACGGTTGCTTGAACGCGCGTGACCGGTTTGATGGTCAAACCGAGCAGATCTCACGCGAATGCTACCAAGTCGCCCTATTTGCACGGCGCTTTGGGACGAAAATGTTGCAAAATCTGCTTGCGCAGGCAGGGTTTGCCCGTTGACGGCTCGGGGCTATCACTCTATCAGGCGGTTTCGAGATATAGCTGGGCTTCGAATCTTGACGATTTGCGCCCCACCCGCAAGGAGGCTCCCGATGAGCAAACGTACATTTCAACCGTCGAACCTGGTGCGCAAGCACCGTCATGGGTTCCGCGCTCGTATGGCAACCAAAGCTGGCCGCAAAATCCTGAACGCGCGCCGCGCCAAAGGCCGGAAGTCGCTGAGCGCATAAGCGCCGCCGATTTCTAAGAAGCTTTGAAACCGCCGGAGGCACCCGTGACAGGACAAGAGGTCCCGGTCGCGGAGACGCCGCCGGCGGTTTCGCTTTGCACTACACCTACCATTGAGACGCTTAAAAAGCGCGCCGATTTTCTGCGTGCGGCCCGCGCGAAACGCTCTGGCCAGCCGGGTTTTGTGCTGCAGGGCCGCAACCGCCACGATGGCTGCGACAGTATCCGTGTTGGCTTTACCTGTTCTAAGAAAGTCGGCAACGCTGTGGCGCGCAACCGTGCAAAACGCCGCCTGCGCGCGCTGGCCCATCTGATCCTGCCAAGCGTGGCTAAGCCCGGCTACGATTATGTGCTGATCGGAAAAGCAGGCGACACCGCATCACGTGACTTCAAACTGATGCGGGACGATCTGGCACGAGCCCTGAACAAGGTGCATTCATGACACCGCTGGCTTTCATCATCTCCTTGCCCGTGCGCGCCTACCGCAAGACCTTCAGCTCTTGGGTGGGTTTCAACTGCCGCTACGATCCGACCTGCTCCGCATATGCAATGGAGGCTCTCGAGAAACATGGCGGCATCCGTGGCACATGGCTCGCCGCCAAGCGCGTGATGCGCTGTCACCCTTGGGGCGGAATGGGCGTTGATGACGTGCCAGAGCCCAAAAAGAAGCCTTAGGTCACCAGCGCGTAGTCGGTCCCGGTTGTCGTAAACCGCGTTGTCATCGCCGTCTTCGGCGTGCCTGCCAGGGTCAACGCCATGTCCTCGTAAAACCCATCATTTTCGAACCACCATCGGTGCGAGTAAGTCATTCCCGGATCAATCGGTTCGGCATCGCGGCGATATTGCGCGGTGCAGGAGACATCCACATGGTCCTTGGCAATTTGCGCCGGAATGCCTTTCCGCCCGGCACGCGCCTTGGTCCCGTGAACAATGTTGCTCGATAGTTTAAGCACTTTGTCCTCACGACTATAGTAGTTGGTCAGCCTTTTGCTGCGATGTGAAATCAAAAGCTGGTTGCTGGCCCCCTTGGCCAAAGTGTTGCGGTGTAAATCTGCGGAGGCAAACATGATTTGATCCATACGCCATGGCTTGCTGCCCGGCCCTGACCCATCTCCAAACGGCGCTAAGGCCCGCCCTATCAGGTAAGCCCCCATAGAATGCGCCAAAACATGCACTTTGGGACGCGGGGACATCTTCATAATCGGCCATAGCCCCTCTTTGACAAAGGATGTCGCTACCTTTTTTGCATCCTCTTTGTCATGATCATAGGCGATCACGCTTCCGTCGCTCGGCCAATCAAAGCTCACAAGCGCGCCTCGAAACCCATGTTTGCGCAACCCATTCTCAATCAAAATGGCGCGGGTGAGCATATCGTGCTGCGACGTGTTGAAGCCATGCACATAGATCAAAACGTCGCGGTCGCCGCCCGCGGCCTGCACCTCCGCCAACCAATCATCGCGCTTGCGCATTTGGCCGCTCCAGCCGTCTGGCCCCGGCGCAGTATCGATAACGGACACATATCGCATAGGCTTCGAAACGGCGTTGGAAAAACGCTTCTTGCTGGCGTTATAGGCACGGCGGGAAAAGAAAAATGGCATACGAGGTCTCCAATCAAACATCTTAAATGTCGTCAGTATGCCCCAGGTTTTTCAAAAGTCGAAATCACGCCGACCAGTTCCCACTTCCCCCATGCTCACCCGCCGCCTATAAGCACGGCCATGCTCGACCAGCCAGATGATATTCACCCGCTCTTTTACGGCGCTCCGTCTACGACGGAGTTTAAAAAGCTCCGCAAGCGGATCATCCGCGACACGCGCGCGGCCATTGACGATTTCGGGATGGTCGAACGCGATGCGAAATGGTTGGTTTGTTTGTCAGGCGGCAAGGACAGCTACACATTGCTCGCCGCGCTAACGGAGCTGAAATGGCGCGGGCTCTTGCCCGTCGAAATTCTCGTCTGCAATCTAGATCAGGGGCAACCGAATTTCCCCGCAACGGTGTTGCCAGAATTTCTGAAGCGCATGGAGGTGCCCCACCGGATCGAGTACCAAGACACCTATTCAATCGTCGTCGACAAAGTGCCCGCCGGACGGACCATGTGCGCGCTCTGCTCGCGCCTGCGCCGCGGCAACCTCTACCGGATCGCCCGCGAAGAAGGCTGCACTGCCGTCGTTCTGGGCCATCACCGTGACGACATTCTGGAGACGTTTTTCCTCAACCTGTTTCACGGCTCGCGGTTGGCAACTATGCCGCCAAAACTGGTCAATGAGGATGCAGATTTATTCCTCTACCGTCCACTTGCCTACGTCGCAGAACAGGATTGTGAGCGCTTTTCAGCAGCGATGAATTACCCAATCATCCCTTGCGATCTCTGCGGTTCACAAGACGGTTTACAGCGACAAAACATCAAAGAGCTGCTCAATGGCTGGGAAGCCAAATCGCCTGGCCGTCGCCAAAAGATGTTCCGAGCCCTGATGAACGCGCGCCCGTCTCATTTGTTGGACCCAAAGCTGTTTGACTTCGCCGGGCTGAATATCGCGACAGACGAAATTAATGAAAATTTGTCGGAAGAAGATCGAGAGAATTAAGAACTCCTGAGGGCCGGCGATATAACAAAATTTGGTGTGTTTTCAGTGATGGGGTTTTCAATGGGGTCCTTTATGTCGCGTTCCCGTTCTTCCGTGGACCGAGCAGTCCACAAAATCGGGGCTTTGCGCCTTTTCATACTTTTTGGCTCCCCTACAATTGCGCTCCTCGCCTATCAAAATCAATCGTTTGAGCTGCTCTTGGTACTTGGTTGCGCGCTCCCACTGCTCTGTCTTTTGCCGCAGAGCGACCGCGTCAATTTAGCGTCGAAGCGTGACCCGGATACACACCTCATCGAGCATGACAGCCTGATCCGCGTAATGGACGCCGCCTTCAATACTGAGCCTAAGCACCGAAAGATGGCTTGCATCGCGGTCCGCATTGATAATTTCGAAGAGCTTCGTCGCGACCTGGACGCGGCGGCCCTTGACGGCGCTATCTTCGAAACCGTGGATCGGATCAAAACCGTGCTCCGTTCTGACGACATTATCGCGCGCCTGAACGAAGCCGAATTTGCAATTTTCATCACGTCGCTACGCGCGCCCGAAACCAGCGCCGTCCTCGCATTGTGCGATCGGTTGATGAAGATGACTTCGCCTGCCATCCCTATCGGCGGCCACGCACTTCGTTTAACCGTTTCAGCCGGCTTTTGCATCAACACACGCGTGCCAGAGGAAACGGGCAGCGCTTTGCTTGCGGCGGCGCAATCTGCTTTGGCCGAGGCCCAGCAAAACGCGCCCGGCGCCGTGCGGTCATACTCGAAGAAAACGCGCGTACCTGTTAATTCAGATCTATCAAGTGCCGCCCTTTCCGCTTTGCGAGACGGGCAAATTATTGCGTGGTTTCAACCGCAAATCTCAACTGATACCGGCGAGATTACGGGGTTTGAGGCCCTTGCACGTTGGGATCATCCGGAACGCGGTATTTTGCTTCCTGAAGAGTTCGTATTCTTGTTCGAACAAGCGAACCAAATGGAGGAATTTGGCGAAAATATCCTTGGTCATGCGTTGAAGGCCCTTGTTGCGTGGGATGAGGCGGGCGTCATCGTACCCTCCGTCGCCGTCAACTTCGCTACGCAAGAGCTTCGCAACCCCAGTCTCGTTGAACGAATCAAATGGGATGTTGATAGGTTTGGGCTGGACCCGTCCCGCCTGACCGTTGAAGTCCTTGAAACCGTAATTTCGGAACGTGACGACGACATTATCACCAGAAACATTCGCGCGCTGAGCTCGCAGGGATTTCGCATCGATCTGGATGACTTTGGGACAGGCCACGCATCACTTTCCAACATCAAGCGTTTCGCGGTCGACCGGATCAAAATAGATAGATCCTTTGTCGCGCGCGCAGATTCAGATCCCGAGCAGCAGCGCATGATCGCAGCAATCGTTGGGCTTAGCGAACGGCTCGGTATTGAGACATTGGCTGAAGGCGTGGAGACTTTGGGCGAACAATCGCTCTTGTCGCAGCTAGGGTGCAACCATTTGCAGGGGTTTGCGATCACAAAGCCTATGCCTTTTGTCGAGACCTTGGCGTGGGTCGCCCAACACAATGCGACGTTGCAGCCCCCACAGATCATCAGCAAACGTCTGCCCTAATCCACCTTTTTTCCTTGATCAAACCCGGTCTTTTGAGACCGAAAACCGCTTGACCTTTTGTGGCGCAATCTATTGAACCGGCTGCACGCTGATCAGACAGGTGGCAGGCCAAATGGACGACCAAAACAAGAACCTCATACTCGCAACCGCGTTGAGTTTCCTCGTCATTCTGGTTTGGTTTTTTCTATTCCCGCCTGAAGAGCCGGTACCGACGGCCTCGACAAGCGACGCGACCCAACAAGCGGGTGCAGATGGGGCAGTGTTGCCGCCAGCAACTGGCAATGCGCCAAGTGCAACGATCGTGCCCACGACACCGGAAGAATTGCGCGATATTGCCCTGTCTGAGGGACCGCGGCTGACGATTGCTACAGAACGCCTAGAGGGGTCGATCTCGCTTGTTGGTGGACGTATCGATGACCTGTCGTTGAAAGACTACCGCGAAACACTCGCCGAAGATGCAGACATCGTCACCCTGCTCTCCCCCGCTGGCAGCGCACATGGCTACTACGCGCTCTACGGCTGGGTCCCCGGAGTTGGGCTCTCCGCTGAAACCGTTCCCGGACCGGCAACAGAGTGGCAGGTCGAAAGCGGCGAGGTTTTGACGCCTGATACCCCAGTCACCCTGCGTTGGGACAACGGTGCTGGCGCAATCTTCCGCCGGGTCATCGACATTGACGAAAACTTCATGTTCGACGTTACCCAAACGGTTGAGAATACGACTTCGGAGACCCTACGCGCCTACCCGTATGCCATGCTGGTGCGCCATGGTGAGCCGACAGACATGAAGAACTTCTTCATTTTGCATGAGGGGCTCATTCGCCAATCCGGCGAAGAAATGACCGAGATTGACTATGACGATGTCCGCGATTTCGAGGTCGATGCCCTCGAGCGCGCGAATGCTGAAAAGCTCTCTGTCACAGGCAACGGCTGGCTGGGTTTCACCGACCATTATTGGATGTCTGCACTCATCCCGGATGCTGAACAATCCTTTGAATCCGTTATAAAATATGTTCCTGGCAGCGACCGTTTCCATACCGAAATGCGTCTTCCCGTCATGGACTTGCCAGCCGGTGAAATCACCCAATCCCATACAAGGCTCTATGCCGGAGCAAAGGAATGGGAGACCATCCGCATTTATGAACGCGAATTTGGCGTCTACAGATTCATCGACAGCATCGATTGGGGTTGGTTCTTCTTTCTAACCAAACCAATTTTTGCTGTGCTTCACTGGCTCAACGCACTTATCGGAAATATGGGCTGGGCCATTATCGTCCTGACCCTGCTGATTAAGGCATTGCTGCTGCCCTTGGCCTACAAATCCTATGTCTCCATGGCCAAGATGAAAGAGCTTCAACCAGAGATGGAGAAGCTCAAGGAAAGTGCCGGTGACGACCGGCAAAAAATGCAGCAAGGCATGATGAAGCTGTACAAGGACAATAAGGTCAACCCGGCCGCCGGTTGCCTGCCAATTTTGCTGCAAATCCCAATCTTCTTCTCACTCTATAAAGTGATCTTTGTCACGTTGGAGCTGCGCCATGCCGCCTGGTTCGGGCCATTCCAGGACCTCTCAGCGCCGGACCCCACGTCTATTATGAACTTTTATGGCCTTCTCCCGTTCAGCGGGCCTGAGCCGGGGTCAATCGTGGCGCTGCTGTTCATCGGGATTTTGCCCTTGATCTTGGGCATTTCGATGTGGCTTCAGCAGAAACTCAACCCGGCGCCAACGGACGCCACGCAGGCGATGATCTTCGCCTGGATGCCTTGGGTCTTCATGTTCATGCTGGGCAGCTTCGCCTCCGGCCTCGTGGTGTACTGGATCGCCAACAACGTGATTACCTTCGCGCAACAATACGCAATTATGCGGAGCCAAGGCTACACGCCAGACCTGTTTGGCAACATCAAATCGAGCTTCCAGCGAAAAGCGAAGCCCGAGGACTAGCGTCGCAGGAGCCACATAAAATGGCATTCACTTTTTCCATCGCCCCTGAGCCCGATCCCGCGGAGGCTGAGCTCGGGCGCAAGATATTCGCAGGCGAAACCGACTTCTTGAAGGGTGTCGTGGCAATGAACGGCTTGCCCCCCGCCGATCGCAAAGAAGTCTGCTTCGCGGGGCGATCCAATGTCGGAAAGTCTAGCCTGATCAACGCCGTGACAGGCCGAAAAGCCCTCGCACGTACCTCCAATACGCCCGGACGCACGCAGGAGATTAACTTTTTCACACTCCAGGAGGCGCATTACCTCGTCGATCTGCCGGGATACGGCTTCGCAGAAGCCCCCGTTGCTGTGGTCGAAAAGTGGCAGCGCCTGCTAAAGTCCTACCTGTCAGGGCGTCAAACGCTGCGCCGCGCCTTCGTGTTGATTGACGCGCGTCATGGGGTCAAACAGGTCGATCAAGATATCCTAACCCTGCTCGACAAATCTGCCGTTACGTTTCAGGTGGTGTTGACCAAAATCGACAAGATCAAGCCAAACATGCATGAGGCATTGATGGCGCAGGTCAGCAACGCTTTGTCAAAGCACCCTGCCGCATTCCCGGAAGTGATCCTAACGTCGTCGGAAAAAGGAATTGGCATCCCTACACTTCGCAGCGTGATTGCAACGCTTGAATAAAGCTTAGACGTGCTGGGCACCGTTGACTTCGATCTCGGTGCCAGAAATGTAGCTGGCTTCCCCTGAACACAGAAAATAAATTGCGGACGCAACCTCTGCTGGTTGCCCCAAGCGCCGCATAGGCAAACCATCCACAATTTTATCAGTGCCTGGCGACAGGATCGCTGTCTCGACTTCTCCGGGCGCAATCGCATTCACCCGCACGCCCAAGGGTCCAAAATCATGCGCCATCTCTCGCGTCAAAGCAGCGAGGGCAGCTTTCGACGTGGCATAGGCCGCCCCCGCGAAAGGATGGACCCGACTGCCTGCGATGGAGGTGACATTTACCACCGAGCCTTTGGCCTCCGCCAGCTCCGCCCTGAGCCCGCGTGCGAGAACAACAGAGGCGAAGAAATTTACATGGAACACATTTCCCCAGGTGCGCAGATCGGTGTCGAGCGTGCTCAGCCGCGCACCCTCTTCGCCTTTTGGAGAAATGCCGGCATTGTTTACCAAGGCATGAAGTTTGCCACCCAACCGTTCGCGTATCGTATCAATGGCTTCAATCGTATTTTTTGGGTCGGCCAGATCAACCTGAACATGGTTCTCTTCGCCACCGCCCCAAGGGCATTCCTTTGGAAAAGCGTGGCGCGAGCACGTGATCACACGCCACCCTTCGTCACTGAACCGGCGCACAGTGGCATGACCGATCCCCCGGCTGGCACCAGTCAAGACCATGATCTTTGGTTCATCTGCCATTTTGCGCCCTCTTTTGCCGCAACCCTACGCTTATCGCGAAGGAATACAATCGCACGCCTCAGCCCTTGGCAGCGCTTTGCGCAATCGTTAACAGAGACGACGGTATGACACGGACCTGAGATGAAAAAGCAGAGCTCGATGAACAGGGATTGGATTGCGACCGCGCGCACATTATCGGAGGCGTTGCCCTTCATGCAGCGCTATTCTGGTGCGACGGTGGTCATCAAACTGGGCGGTCACGCCATGGGCAGCGACGAGGGCATGGCGAGCTTTGCGCGCGATGTCACCCTGATGCGCCAGGTTGGTATCAATCCAGTCGTGGTGCATGGCGGTGGTCCTATGATCAACGAAATGCTCGAAAAACTTGGCGTGAAATCCGAGTTTGTCGGCGGAAAACGCGTGACTGACGCGGCGACTGTTCAGGTGGTCGAAATGGTGCTTTCGGGCCAGGTCGGCAAACGCATCGTCCAAGCCATCAATGATGAGGGCGGCCGTGCAGTCGGACTGTCCGGCAAAGACGCCAATATGATCGTCTGCGATCCGAGTGATCCCAAACTCGGCCTTGTTGGCGACCCGGTCGAGGTCGACCCCAGCCTGATACGTCAGATGTTTGATGCAGGTGTGATCCCTGTCGTGGCCCCGCTCGGCACAGGGCGCGAGGGTGAGACATTTAACATCAACGGCGACACTGCAGCAGGCGCAATTGCTGCTGCTTTGAAGGCAGACCGTTTGCTTTTGCTGACAGACGTGCCCGGCGTGAAAGGCGAAGATGGGGCGGTTGTGACCGAGCTGAGCTCTGATGACGTCAAATCCATGACAGAAAAAGGCGTCATTGCTGGCGGCATGATCCCGAAAACCGAAACCGCGCTGGCGACGCTGCGAGGCGGCACACGCGCGGTGGTCATCTTGGATGGGCGCGCACCCAACGCTTGCCTTCTCGAGCTGTTCACCGAACATGGCGCGGGTTCGATCATCAGGTTGTAGCGTCACGCAGTTGTGCGCGGCCTGCGTCAGCAGGTCACTTGCCAGAAACGGAGGCGCGCGTATTTTCACGATATGGAAAACGAAACTCTCATTCGTCTGAGCATCTTCATTGGCCTCTTTGCCGTTCTCGCAACGATAGAAGTCTTTGCGCCGCGCCGCGTTCTTTCACAAAGCAAGCCGCGGCGTTGGACGACGAATTGGGGGTTTACAATTGCCAACACCGTCATGCTGAACGCGCTGGCTTTGGCGATGCCGCTCCTAGCGGTTGGGGCAGCTATTGATGCGGGTGCAAGTGGCTGGGGGCTGTTTCATAGCTTGGCTTTGCCTGCTTGGCTCGAGATTGCCCTCGCCATCCTCATCCTCGACTTCGCGATCTGGCTGCAACATCTGATCACTCATAAAATCCCGTTTCTGTGGCGGCTGCACCGGGTGCATCATGCGGATGTTGATATCGATGTGACGACCGCGATCCGGTTTCATCCGGTAGAGATCGCGCTGTCGATGGGATTAAAGATCGGGCTGGTCTATTTGCTGGGCCCGGCAGTGATCGCTGTTATTCTCTTTGAGATCATCCTCAACGGAACCGCGATGTTCAATCATTCCAATATAAAACTGCCGATTTGGGTCGACCGAATTTTGCGGCGGATCATCGTGACGCCAGATATGCACCGGGTTCATCATTCGGTCGATCGGGCTGAGCATGACAGCAATTATGGGTTTGCCTTGTCGATTTGGGATCAGCTTTTTCGAACCTACATTCCGCAGCCCGAGGGCGGGCATAATGGTATGAAAATAGGGTTGGAATGGCAGGATGAGCGGCCCACAAAATTGGGGTGGAGCATGGCGCTTCCGTTCTTTAAAAAATGAGCGCCCCGCAATTCCCCGCATGCGGGGAATCTGATAAGCTTTTGATATTAGGTGGTTTTCATAATACTGGTAACGACTTATTAACCCCACATTGCAAGACCTTGCTCCTGCTTGGACCCGCCCCTGATTTCTGGCCACATTTCACCCAAAGCCCAGAATGGCTTGACGGAAAACCGGACGCGATGGACCGCTGGTCAACGCGTGTTTTGAACCGGTTGGCAGATGACATGGGAGGCGAGGCGATGTTTCCTTTCGGCGGTGAGCCGTTCCTGCCGTTTTTCAGCTGGGCGCTAAAATCGGGACAGGCCTGGCAAAGTCCCGTGAACCTGCTCGTTCATGCGCAGGCGGGTTTGATGGTGTCCTATCGCGGAGCGTTGGCGCTTCCCTATGAAATCGATCTGCCCCCCGCTGCCGAAAAACCTTGCGATACCTGCGACAAGCCCTGCCTGTCGGCCTGCAATGCCGGCGCTTTGACGGGCGACGGCTATGATGTGCCCGCCTGCAAGAGTTTTCTTACCACCGAAAAAGGCCGCGAGAATATGGCTTTAGGCTGCAATGTGCGGCGGGCTTGTCCGGTGTCGCAAAGCTATGCAAGGATGAGTGAGCAAAGCGCATACCATATGCGCGTGTTCATGGGAGAGAACCGCTGAAACTGATCCTGACACGTCATGCGAAATCAAGCTGGGATGATTTGAGCCTTGATGACCACGATCGCCCGCTGAACCTGCGCGGTGAAGCTGGGGCAGAACGGATGGGCGCCTGGCTCGCGGACCGGGAGCATGTCCCAAAACGCATTCTTTGTTCCACCGCCAAACGCGCCAAGATGACCGCGCAAATCATCATGGAGCAATTCGCCGACAAGCCTGAGATCGACTATATCGCCGGGCTCTACCACGCCTCCCCCGACACTGTACTGGCGAAAATTCGCACGGCACCTACCGGCGATTTGATGGTGGTTGGCCACAATCCCGGCATAGCGAGTTTTGCAGATCTGATCAGCGAAACGCGTCCCAGGCATGAACGGTTTGCGGTCTATCCGACAACGGCAACGCTGGTGTCCGAGGTGCCTGTCGACACCTGGGACGCTTTGAAGTTCGGACAAGCCCGCGAGCTGAGCTTCGTTGTTCCGCGAGATTTGAAATTACTGGTCTAGGCTGACATTGCGGTCGCTCGGACCAACACCCTTTCCAAAAAACACACAACAGAATTGCGTGGCCTGAAAAGCACGGTCAATGACTGGTCTTGCGCACGCGCAGGCTTAGGCTTTTCCAAAGCCCCCACCACCCGGCGTTTTCATGATGAACGTATCGCCGGGTGACAGCGCGACTTGATCATTGCCCTCCAGCCGCTCAATCGCGCCAGTCGCACGCTCGACCGCGTTCTCCCCAACAGCGCCCGGAGCACCGCCATGCGCGCCCAGTGGCGGAACGTCGCGATGCGAGGTGAGCGTTGTGACGGTCATCGCCTCATTGAACGTCAGCCGCCGCGTGATGCCATCACCGCCCCTAAAGCGCCCCGCTCCGCCAGAACCCTGCCGGATCGAAAATTCATCAACGCGGACCGGAAACCGCGTTTCCAGAACCTCCGGGTCGGTCATGCGCGTGTTGGTCATATGGCTGTGGACCGCGCTTGTGCCATCGAAGCCGTCGCCCGCACCCGTACCGCCGCAAATGGTCTCATAATTCTGGTAAACCTCATTGCCATAGACGAAGTTATTCATCGTCCCTTGGCTGCCCGCGATGACCCCAAGCGCGCCATAGAGCGCATCCGCGATGGATTGACTGACCTCGGTGTTGCCCGAGATGACCGCCGCAGGCGGGAGGGGATTGATCATAGACCCTTCGGGCACGATCAGGTTGAGGGGCTTCAAACACCCTTCATTCATTGGGATATTGCGTCCCACCAAGGTTCGAAACACATAGAGCACCACCGCGCGGCAAATCGCGAGCGGCGCGTTGTAGTTGAGCGGGCTTTGCGCCGCTGTGCCGGTGAAATCTATCGTGGCGCTGCGCGCGGATTTGTCGACGGTGATCGCGACCTCGATTGTAGCGCCGCTGTCCATTGGATAGCTGAAACGGCTGTTTTTCAGCACGTCGAGGACCCGGCGCACGCTTTCCTCCGCATTGTCCTGGACATGGCCCATATAGGCGTGGACGGCGTCAGTTCCGAACTGTGCCGTGATCTTTTGCAGCTCTGCCACGCCGGTCGCATTGGCCGCGACTTGGGCCGCGAGATCAGCCATGTTTTGATCAATATTGCGGCACGGATATTGCCCGGAAACCAGAAGCGCGCGCGTCTCAGCTTCGCGCAGCTGGCCTTGCGCGACGAGCAGGAAATTGTCGATGACGACGCCCTCTTCCTCGATCACACGGCTGTCGGGCGGGGCTGAGCCGGGGGTTTTTCCGCCGATATCGGCGTGGTGGCCGCGCGAGGCGACCGTGAAGAGGATATCCGTGCCGCCTGCGTCAAAAACCGGCGTGATGACGGTGACGTCCGGCAAATGTGTGCCGCCATTAAACGGGTTGTTCATCATGAACACATCGCCCGGACGGATTTTGCCTGCGTTCAGCTTCAACACCGTGCGCACGCTTTCGGACATAGAGCCCAGATGCACCGGGACATGCGGCGCATTGGCGACGAGATCACCGTTCTGGTCGAAAATAGCACAGGAAAAGTCGAGCCTTTCCTTGATGTTGACCGAATAGGCGGTGTTGGCGAGCGTGGCGCCCATCTGCTCCGCGATGGACATGAAAAGGTTGTTGAACACCTCAAGCATGACAGGATCGACGGAAGTTCCGATGGCCTCCGCGCGTTTGAGGGGCACGGCGCGCTCAAGGATCAGATTGCCGCCCTCCGCGCAAGTCGCGCGCCAGCCGGGCTCGACCACATTGGTGCCTGTGGGCTCGGTCAGGATGGCGGGGCCATCGATGGATTGACCGAGCGCGAGGGTCGTACGGTCAACGAGAGGCGCGTCTTGCAACTGCCCCTCGAAACAGACCGGGATCGTGACGTTTGTGCCGGATGCGGCATTAGTTTCTGGCAGGCTGACCTGTTCCCCGGTTTGGCCGATGGCCTCGACGACAAGCACGTCGATGATCAGGTCGCCCGTGTCGGGCGCGAAGCCGAAACGTTGCTGATGCGCGGTCGCGAAGGCGGTTTCCATTTGCTGTTGGGTGCCGAAATTGACCTCTAGGCTTTGCTGCGCGCCGCGCGGGCGGATCTGGACACGTTTGAGGACGGTGATATCGGCCTCCTCGATGCCTTGGCCCGCGACTTCCTGTCTTGCGCTTGCGGCAAGTTCGGACAACGCGGCGGCAGCGGACGCATCGCTCAAACCGCGCTCAAACTGACGCTCCCGCATCGCGCGCACATCGGCGAGGCCCATCCCGAAGGCGGACAGAACGCCCGCGAAGGGGTGGATGAAAATGCGCTCCATCCCCAAGGCGTCTGCGACCAGGCAGGCGTGCTGCCCGCCCGCGCCGCCGAAGCAGTTCATCGTGTATTTGGTGACGTCATAGCCGCGCTGCACGCTGATCTTTTTGATCGCGTTGGCCATGTTTTCAACGGCGATGCGCAGGAAGCCCTCGGCGAGTTCCTCAGGCGTTTTGCCGTCGCCGATCTCCGCCGCGAGCGTGTCGAACTTTGCGCGCACGGCGTCTGTGTCGAGCGGTAGATCGGCGTTTGGACCGAAGACATGCGGGAAATGATCGGCGTTTAGTTTGCCCAAAAGCACGTTGCAATCGGTCACGGTCAAAGGCCCGCCACGGCGGTAGGCGGCGGGCGCGGGGTTGGCGCCCGCGCTTTCGGGGCCGACCTGCATGCGGCCGTCGCGGTAGCTGAGGATCGAGCCGCCGCCCGCGGCGACCGTGTGAATGGACATCATTGGCGCGCGCATGCGAACGCCCGCGACCTCGGTCTCAAAAGACCGCTCATAGCTGCCCGCGTAGTGGCACACATCCGTGGAGGTTCCGCCCATGTCAAAGCCGATGAGCTTTTCGTAGCCCAGCTCGCCTGCGGAGCGGACCATGCCGACGACGCCGCCCGCGGGGCCCGACAGGATCGCGTCGCGGCCGTGAAACAGCCGCGCGTCAGTGAGGCCGCCATTCGATTGCATGAACATCAACCGTTCGCACCCGCCTGACTGCGCGCCCAAAGCGTCCGCGACCTGATCCACGTAGCGGCCCAAAATGGGCGACAAATAAGCGTCGACGACGGCTGTGTCGCCGCGCCCGACCAATTTGATCAGCGGGCTGACCTCATGGCTGAGCGAGATTTGCGTGAAGCCGATCTCTCGCGCGATCTGACCCAGTTGTTTTTCGTGTTCTGGAAAGCGGTAGCTATGCATCAGCGCAATCGCGATGGAGCGGTATCCGTCACGATATGCATGCGACAGAGCCTCCCGCGCGGCGTCGAGGTTCAAAGGGATGAGGGTTTTGCCGGCGGCGTCCAGCCGTTCCGCCACCTCGAAGACATCATCGTAGAGCAGCTCGGGCAGCTCGATGTTGAGATCAAACAGTTTTGGGCGGTTCTGATAGCCGATCCGCAAAAGGTCTTTGAGCCCTTTGGTGATGAACAGCGCTGTGCGCTCGCCTTTGCGCTCCAAAAGCGCGTTGGTGGCGACGGTCGTTCCCATCTTCACGGCCTCAATCTGGCCAGAGGGGACAGGCGCATCCGGTGCGAGGCCTAGGATGTCACGGATGCCGTGCACGGCGGCATCAGCGTAAACCTCAGGGTTCTCCGACAACAACTTGTGGGTGCTCAGTTCACCGCCCGGCGATTTCGCCACGATATCCGTAAACGTGCCGCCACGGTCTACCCAAAATTGCCACATGAGACGGTTCTCCTTTGATTGCAGCCCACTCGGACCGCAGTATTTCATAAATTCCAAGGGGTTAAAGCCTATTCGAGCGCGTTCGGCAGGAAGAGTGCGATGTCGGGGACGGCGATCAAAGCGAAGGCCATAGCCAGCATCACCAACACATATGGGATTGCACCGAGCATCACCTCATTCAGGTTGCCCGACTTGCGCGCGCCTTGCACCACATAGAGGTTCAGTCCAACCGGCGGGGTGATCAGCGCCATTTCGATCAGCACGATCATCAGGATGCCGAACCAGATCACGTCATAGCCTTGCGCCAGCACCATCGGCACGATGATCGGGATTGTGACAACCATCAGGGACAGGGTTTCGATGAAGAAACCCAGCACGATATAGATGACAACCACCACCATGATGAAACCCAGCGGGGAGAGGCCAAGGCCTTCGAGAAAACTCGTCAGCTCCCGCCCCAGACCGGCGGAAGATAGGGTGAAGTTGAGAAAGGACGCGCCGATGATGATGAGCATAATCATCGAGGTGACTTTGATTGTGCCGAGCAGGCTGTCGCGCATCATGGTCCAGTTTACCCCGCCAAAGGCCAAAGCGATCAGCAAGGCGCCTGCTACGCCAACGGCTGCGGCCTCGGTCGGGGTGGCCCAACCACGGTAGATCGAGCCTACGATCAGCCCGAAAAGGATCAAGATTGGCACCAGATCAACCAGTGCGCGCGCCATTTGAAAGAACGGGAAAACCCGGCGCGTGCCGCCCAGCTCTGGCTTGATTGTGCAGATAATGGCTGTGACGATCAGGAAGGCCAGCGCCAAACCAAGGCCCGGAATAAGCCCTGCCAGAAAGAGCTGCGGGATCGAGGATTGGGTGAGAAAGCCGTAGACAATCAGGTTGATTGAGGGCGGGATCATAATCCCCAACGTGCCGCCCGCCGCAATTGCGCCGGAAAAGAGCTTGGGGTCATAGCCCAGCTTTTCGGCTTGCGGCATGGCGACCGTGGCCACGGTCGCCGCCGTCGCGACAGAAGAGCCGGATGTCGCCGAGAACATCGTTGCGGTTGCCACATTGGCGTGGACCAACCCACCCGGCATCCAGCTGACCCAGCGATCAAGCGCCGCATAGGTGCGCGCCGCAACGCCGGAACGGACAAGGATTTCGCCCAAGAGCACGAAGAACGGGATCGCGATCAACGTGGCTGAGCTGGAAGACGACCAGACCATATTGCCCAATGCCCGGGTGAGCGGGAAGCCCGAGAAGAATTGGTCGACCCCGAACCCCAAAAGGAACAGAACAATGCCCACAGGGATCGACAGGGAGAGAAGCGCCAGCAGCCCAACAGAGACGTAGGTGATCATTTCAGGCTGTCCTGTTCTGCGAAAGCGCCAATGAAGGGCTCAGTCTCAGCACCACGTCCGCGCACTGCCAAGCTTAACGCCGCCAAGGTGACGAGGCAGGCCATGAGGGCGAACCAGACCCACCCCGCAAACCACGGGATTTGAACCCAAGCCAGCGGCGTTGCGAGCGGCGTGTTGGCGCGGCTGCCATTGGTGACGGCACGTTCGACCACGGGCCAGCATTTGATGGCGATGGTGACCACCACGCCCGACATCATGATCATTGCGAAGAGATCAAAAAGCATGCGCAAACGCTCCCCTGCGCGTGACCGGATCAGGTCGATGCGGATATGGCCCAGCTCCAACAAGGTGTAGGCCATGCCCCAGGATGTGACGAGCGCCATTGCGTAACCCGCGAGCTCTTCTGAGCCACCAAAGGACGCGTGGACCTGGCGCAGCGCGATATCGGCCACGACGAAAGCCGCCATGCCAAGCAGCCCAAGCCCGACCAACAGCGCAATCGCGCGGTTGAGCCGTCTGAGCCTATCGATCAACAACAGTCCCATATCAGCGTCCTTTGGCTGTGCTTATTCGATCGTGACGCCGACCACCTGGCCGACACTGTCGTTCCAACGGGTCGCCCAGTCGCCGCCGGCACGCTCCGCCCAGTCGGGCAACACTTCACCGATCAAAATGGTGCGGGCATTCTCGAAATCAGCGTCCGAGATTTCAACCAGCGCCATATCGCGCGCGTCGCCCGCTGTGCAGGTGCCAATGCCGGTCAGGCAGGCGATGTCATTGACCAAAGCGTCCTGCGCGCTGGCCCAGGCGGGGGCCTCGAAATTGGCGGTGATTTGGTCTTTCAGGAGCGCTTGTTTGTCGGCGCCCAAAGCGTCCCATTTGTCTGCGTTCATGGCCGTCACAACATGGTCCCAGCCGCCCAGCGGGATCGGCAGCAGGTGGGTCGAGACCTCCCACCAGCCAGCGGAGTAGCCGGAGCCTGCGCCGGTGACCGCGCAATCAACAACGCCGTTTTGCAGCGCGCCGGGGACCTCGGAGAAGGACACATTCACGCCTTCCGCCCCAAGCGCTTCGAGAAACAGCGCGGTCATGCGGCCGGAGGCCCGGATTTTGAGGCCTTCGAGGTCAGAGAAGCTGTTGATCTCGGCATTGCAGAAGACGACCTGCGGCGGGTATGGGGCAATCGCCAGCACCTCGGCATTGAAGCGGGCGCGGTAGATGTCGGAGACCATGGGGCGGGCAGCGTCGACCATGGCGCGGGCCTCATCAGCGGTTAGTGCGAGCAGCGGCACATCAAGGCCTTCCAGCTCGGGCGCGTCGCCGACGGCGTAATCCGCAACGGTCATGGCGACGTCATAGACGCCTTGGCCCAGCAGCGGGTAAATCTCGGACAGGCCCAAGCCCATCTGGTTATGCGTTGTCAGCTCGACGTTGAAATCGCCTGCGCCGGGCAGGGTTTCGGTCCAGAATGGCGCCTCATAGCTTTTGTGCAGCGGCAGGCTGGACCAGCTGCCAACAACAGACAGGTCTTCGGCCATCGCTGGTGCTGCGAGGGCCGTCGTGGCCGCGAGTAGGGTCAGGGTCTTTTTCATGGGTACGCTCCTAGTTGGTGTTGGGATGGTAGATTGTTGTTTCCGCGTCCTCGGCCACATCGGCGATGAGCATGTGGCCGGGCGCGTGGGTGATGCAGAGCGGCAGCTTGGCCGCGCGCAGCACGTTTTGTGGGGTGACGCCGCAGGCCCAGTAGACGGGCACCTCGCCGGGTTTGACCTCAACCGGGTCGCCGTAATCGGGGTGATCGAGGGAGGCGATGCCGATGGCGTTCGGGTCGCCCTGCGCGATTGGCGCGCCGTGGGCTTGCGGGAAGCGGGCGCTGATGGCCGTGGCCTCCGCGATGCGGTCTTTGGGGATCGGGCGCATGGTGACGACCATCTGGCCCGTAAAAGGCCCGGCGGGCACCAGATCGATATTGGTGCGAAACATCGGCACGTTGCGGCTCATTTCGATGTGGCGCACGGGGATGCCGGCGCGCATGAGCGCGTTCTCGAAGGTGAAGGAACAGCCAAGTGCTGCGGTGACAAGATCGCCGGTCCAGAGCGCGGAAATATCTTCGACCTCATCGGCGAAGTCGCCGTCGCGAAAGACCCGGTAGCGCGGGACATCGGTGCGGATGTCGATGTCGCGGCCCAGCGTCGGCAGCATCGGGTCGCCCGTCTCGCCGACGCCCACCAGCGGGCAAGGTTTGGGGTTGCGTTGACAAAACCGCAGAAAATCGAGCGCATAGGCTTCAGGGAGGATCGCCAGATTGCACTGTAGCTTTCCCGGCGCGAGGCCTGCGGTGTGGCCACCATGTTGGCCCGCCCTGATAAGCGCACGTACCTCCTCGCTTGAGAGGCGTGAAAGCTGTGCGATTGCGGTGTCTTGCAGCGACATTGGTCCCCCGTGGTCCTATGCGTCCACAGTTCCACAGAGCGCCAATTCACTCAAATTATCATTTTTTATCGTTAGTGATAGAATTTTTGAAATCTATTTAGGATGGGCCTGATGCCAGCGTGTGGCCACATCCCGCGCGATTTCTGCACTGTTTTCAATAAGAAAGCTCCGGGGTTCGGCAAGGTAGGAGGCGGTAAATTCAAGTGGCGCTGGCACGAAGCCGGGGTCAAACTCCACCACCTCATTGGCCTGTAGATGCGGCGTGGCCAGCACGCGCGGATAGGGGCCAACGGCGATTCCCGTCGCAATCATCTTCAAACTGGCAGACAGGGAGGCGGATGAAAACACCCGCGATTTGGGACCGACACGGCGTGCAAGCTCGGACGTCAATTCGCGGTAAGGACGTGTCTTGCTGGAGTAGGAGATGATCGGGATCTCGCTCAAATCGACCTCCCCTAATTGACTGGACTTATACCAATGCAAATCAAAAGGCGGCAGCGGAACATTCTTGACCGAGTAATCTGAAACAGGGCCCATCAAGAAGGCTAAGTCTAGCCGCCGCTCCAATACGGAGCTCCGCAAATTCAGGGAGATATCGACCGTGAGATCAATATTGACCCTTGGAAACTGCGCACTGAATGCTTGGATAAAAGTTGGCAACCAAGCCTGTGCGACCGTCTCAGAAGCGCCGAGCCGGAAGAGGCCTTCTGTCTCTGCCGGGTTGGCTACGCGTTGTTTGATTTCTTCTTCGACGAAGAGCATTTGTTCGGCATAGCCCAACAGCTGCTGCCCTTTTTTGGTGAGAATAAGCTCGCCCGGTCCACGTTCGAAGAGCTTTGCCTCAAGCTCCACCTCCAAATTGGCGATCCGCGTCGAGACAGCTGGTTGAGACAAATTCAACCGGTCAGAGGCTTTCCGGAAACCGCCAAGCCGAGCCACCCAAAGGAAAGTGCGGAGCTGTTCAAACGTCATCGACCATCCACCGGCTTTACCGAAACTTATATCAACCCATAGTTTTTTTGAATACGCCTGTGCAAACGAAAAAGGCCCCGCGCATCACGCGCAGGGCCTTCAAAGACATTCAATCCGAGTGTTAGTGACCCAAGATTTGGCTCAGGAACAATTGTGTCCGCTCGGATTTTGGATTGTTGAAGAACTCTTCCGGCTCGTTCTGTTCGACGATCTGACCGGCATCCATAAAGATCACGCGGTTGGCGACCTGACGGGCGAAGCCCATCTCGTGGGTCACGCAGAGCATGGTCATGCCCTCTTCCGCGAGCTCGATCATTGTGTCGAGCACCTCTTTGATCATCTCAGGGTCGAGCGCTGAGGTCGGCTCATCAAAGAGCATGATACGCGGGCGCATACACAGCGAGCGCGCAATCGCCACACGTTGTTGCTGACCACCAGAGAGCTGACCCGGGTACTTCAACGCCTGATCAGGGATCTTCACTTTCTCGAGGAAATGCATCGCCGTTTCTTCGGCTTCCTTCTTGGGCGTCTTACGCACCCAGATTGGGGCCAGCGTGCAGTTCTCAAGAATGGTGAGATGCGGGAACAGATTGAAGTGCTGGAAACACATCCCAACCTCAGACCGGATCTTATCGATATTTTTCAGATCCGAGCTCAGCAGTGTCCCGTCGACATTGATGGTGCCTTTCTGGTGCTCTTCCAACGCGTTGATGCAGCGGATCAGGGTCGATTTGCCTGAACCCGAAGGCCCGCAGATCACGATCCGTTCTCCCCGGAACACCGTCAAATCGATATCACGCAGAACGTGGAACGTACCGTACCACTTGTTCATAGATTGGATATCGATCGCGACCTCGTCCGAGACTTGCATTTGTGCTTGTTGTGCCATTTGAATGACCCCCCTTAACGATGGTCTGTGCGTAGCTCACGTTCGAGCCATTGCGAGTATTGCGAGATGGAATAGCAGACGACGAAGAAGACCAACGCTGCGAAGAGGTAAACCTCCCAGTAGATGCTGATCCAATCAGTGGACTGCTGAATAGGCCCGCGGATCATGCCGACAATGTCGAACATCGAGATGACCGAAACGAGCGTGGTGTCTTTGAAAAGCCCCACGGCCACGTTCACGATGCCGGGGATGGAGATTTTCAACGCCTGAGGCAGGATGATCAACCGCGTTGCCTGCGTGTAGTTCAACCCCAGACTATCGGCCGCCTCATATTGACCCTTTGGCAGCGCCGCGAGACCACCCCGGATCACCTCGGCGATATAGGCCGAGGAGAACATGGTGATCATGATGATCACGCGCAGGATCAGGTCGAAGTTGGATTGCGGCGGCATGAAGTAGGCGAGCATGACGTTGGCCACAAACAAGAGCGTGATCAGTGGCACACCGCGGATGAACTCAATGAACACCACGCATACACCTTTGATCAGTGGCATGGAGCTTTGACGCCCCAAGGCCAGCAAGATGCCTAGCGGGATCGATAGCGACACGCAGACCGCGCCCAGAATGAGCGACAGCATGTAGCCGCCCATGTCGCGCGACGGCACCGCTTGCAGCTCCAACGGGATGATGCTGTTCAGCCCGCTTGAGAGCGGCCCCAGCACCCATGCCAGGAGCGCGTAGAGCACGAACAGCGCGGTCACGATTGTGACCAAGCCGCCGCCCTCAGCGTCGTCATAGATTGCGTAGCCCACGAAGATGCCCATCGGGATGAAGAAGACGAACATGAAGATCGACGCGGCCTTGAAGATCAGCCCCGCGAGCGAACCAAAGAGCCCGCCGCCGCCGACAGAGTTCGAGATGAACCAAAGCTCCGTCGCGCCTTGATACAACAGATAGGCGAGGCCAATCCCCGACGCCGCACCAACAACGCCCGCAAGGATGCGCCGCATATTGACGTCGAGCCCCTCCACCACGCGGAAAGACAGCATGGTGGCGATGATTGCGCCCAGAATAACGACCGGCACCCAGAGCGAGCCACCCCAGACCAGCCAGAACGCTATGAACGGGTAGAGCGCCGTAAAGAGCAGGAACTTACGCGGGATATACTTATAGAACAGCGCCGGCGCCGCCGCGAGCAGCAGCAGAATGAAAGCGACCGTCGGGCGCCAATACTCCGTCTGCGGATATTTGAACCCAAAGAGCAGGTGATCCCACCGGTCCACCAGCACCGCGAAACACGCGCCCGTGGTTTTGCCCGCGGCGTTCAGAATATCGCGGCATTCTTTGATCGAATCCGCGTCCCAGACCCCGTTCCAGAACCATGGAAATGCGCCCATAAATATACGGTAGATCACGAAAATCGCGAGCAGCGTCATGATGGTGTTGAACGGGCCGGAGAACAGGTTCTCGCGTATCCACTTCACCGGGCCCGCCGCGCTGGCGGGCGGATCGGATGGCGGGATTTGGTCGTGCCGTACAAAGGCTACGTTATGATCAGCCATATCAGCGCTCCTGCAGCTTCATGCGGTTGTTGAAAATGTTCATGAAGAACGAGATCAGCAACGAAATGGTCAGGTAGAACAACATCAGCAGCAAGATCGCTTCAATCGCACGACCCGTTTGCAGCAGAGTGATGCCGCCCAGCGTACCCGTGACGTCCATATAGCCCACGGCAATGGCGAGGGATGAGTTCTTGGTGATGTTGAGATATTGCGAAATCAGCGGGGGGATGATGACCCGGAGCGCCTGCGGCAGGACCACCAGGCTCATGATACGCCCGGGCCGAAGACCCAAAGCGCCAGCCGCTTCGGTCTGACCTTTCGAAATCGCAAGGATACCTGCGCGCACGTTCTCGGCGATGAAAGCGCCCGTGTAGATCGCCAAAGCAAACCACAACGCAATCAAGGAGCCGCGGATTTGCAAACCGCCCTGGAAGTTGAAGCCTTTCAGCGCCGGTACGTTCCACGTCAGGCCTAGGAACAGGCAGACCAAGACAAGTGGCAACAGCCACGTTGCCAGAAGGATGTGCCATGTCGTCGGACGCTCGCCGGTGATCTCTTGTTTGGCATTCGCCCAGGACGCAATGGCGCGGGCGACAAAGAAGGACAAAACGAGCGCGCCGATGATCAACAGCCAATCAAGCCCTGATGACGTTGGGCCACTTTCAGCGGTCGCAGCGAAGGAATTGGTAAACTGCGGCGCGGGGGCGAAGACGCCGCGATTGGTGAAGGCAAACAGGTCGAGGAACATGGAGCTGTCAGGATTTTCGCCACGGAAGGCTCTCGGGCCCGGCAACGCGTTGATCATCACGGAGAAGATAATCAGGATCCAGATCAAAACTGGCACGTTGCGGAAAATCTCAACGTAAAAGCTCATCAGCTTTGACACGATCCAGTTATTGGAAAGGCGTAACACCCCAGCGATCACCCCGAAAACGGTGGCGGTGATACAAGCCAGAAATGCCACGATTAGCGTGTTTAGCAAACCAACCGTCGCCGCACGTCCATGGGTACTTTGCGAGTCATACTCAATTGGGCGCTGGTTGATGTCATAGCCCGCAGGCTCGCCCAGAAACGCGTAGGAGATATTCAGGCCGGCTTCAGCCAGGTTGCGAACAAGGTTTCCGCCCACAAAGGCCATGAAGGCGATGATGGCAACAAGCGCAATGAATTGGAAAGTCAGTGATCGATAGCGGGTGTCGTTCAGCAGCATGGAAAGCTTGAACGACCCGCTCGGCGCTTCCGCCGCATGGTCGGTCATCGTCGTCATTTAGGACGTCCCCGTGTTGGTATGTTGGCTCTAGGGTGCACTCATTTAGCGGTGCAGTGCCAATTCTTCGGCCCCCAGACTGGGCCAGAAAGGAAAAGGGCGCGCAAATTGCGCGCCCTTGACCATCAAGTGCTTAACGGAATGGCGGAGAGTAAATCAGGCCACCATCGTAGTATTGAGCGTTCAACCCGCGAGCCAGACCAATTGGCGTAGATTCACCAATGTTCTTCTCGAAGATTTCACCGTAGTTGCCGGAGACGCCGATCGCGCGCATGGCCCACTCTTTGTCGAGTCCCAGCATGCCGCCCAGGTCACCTTCGGTGCCCAGCAGACGGTTGATTTCTGGGTTGTTCGAGCCAGCGCCCATTTCAGCCAGGTTTACCGATGTCACGCCCAGCTCTTCAGCTGTGATCAGTGCGTTCAGGGACCAGCGGACGATGTCTGCCCACTCGTTGTCGCCGTGACGGACCAATGGGCCCAGCGGCTCTTTGGACACAACCTCAGGCAGGATCACGTGATCGCTTGGGGTTTCAAAGTTTGCACGCTGCGCAGCCAGTGCGGAGCGGTCAGTTGTGTAGACGTCACATGCGCCAGCATTGTACTGCTGAACGGCTTCCGCGCCGGTCTCGATTGGAACAGGCTCGTAAGACATGTTGTTTGCACGGAAGAAGTCCGCGAGGTTCAGCTCAGTCGTCGTACCGGTCTGAATACAAACAGTCGCGCCGTCCAGTTCAGTCGCAGAGGACACGCCCAGCTCTTTTGGAACCATGAAGCCCTGACCGTCGTAGTAGTTTACGCCAGTGAATTCGAACTTCAAGTCAACGTCGCGCGAGAATGTCCAAGTGGTGTTACGCGCCAGCATGTCGATCTCGCCGGAGGCAAGAGCTGTAAAGCGTGTTTTACCGGTTGTTGGGACAAATTCGACGGCTGTTGGATCGCTCAGCACAGCGGCTGCAACGGCACGGCATACAGCCACGTCAAACCCTTGCCATACGCCATTTGCGTCTGGTTCAGCGAAGCCTGGGACGCCTGTGGTCACACCACAGTTCATCTTTCCGCGCGCCTTGACTTCGTCAAGTGTCTGGGCAGTGACGCCAGTGGCGGCAAGGCCCGCGGCTGTCAATGCTCCGAGAAACAGTGATTTTTTCATTTTTACCTCTTCCTGATGCCCGCCCGAGTGAGGGGCGGATATGTACGGCCCTTGGGACCGAATTTATGTCATGAAGGATCTCTCCCCCGATGAGGAGCGATAAGGCCAAACCTGAGAGATAAGGTCAAGGAAATTACACCGGTTTTCCTAAGGGAAAGCCCATTTTTTATGCAGAAGAATTCGCGATTTCCCAAGTTGTTCAACAATCTACCTCAGACGGGGAAGATTTGTGTAGGAATTAAGCACTATGGCGAAAGAAACTGTCCGCATGCAGGAATGCGGCCTTCTTTAACTCAGATTGTGCCTCCGCCTCCTCGTCGGCGCCCCATTGGTCGATCTGCCACTTTTCATCGATTCGGCTGATCTCCCAAAGCTCTGAGGCCGGCAGGTGGTTTTCCGTCACCGCAAAGCCGATCACCAGCGAGCCAGAGAGCGATACAAGATCGTGAAAAGCGGTCAGCTCAAAAGGGGTCATGGCGTGAACCCGTTCCGAGAGCGTTTGAAGGCTCGCATTTGACTGCGAGGCATGCATCACGCCCACATAGACCTTCAAAGGCGCCTTTAACGCGGTCGCCGACCAGTCCACCAGCGGGTCCCAGCCCTCATTTTGCCGCTCCACCAAGCCTTGGGGGTTGGCTGCGCGGTAGCAAATCAAGTCACTATCGCCATAGGAGGCAATCATGTCCGCCACCTCCGCATGTTGCACTGCCACTTTGTCCGTCGCCGCGTTGGCGGAGCGGGTAAATGGCATGGTGAGCGGCTCGATTTTGTCTTCCTGTGCGTCCCACTCGGCGGCGATCTTTTCGGCCATCTCATGCGTTGGAGTGATAAGGGCAGATTTGGCAGGTGTCCGCACCGGCCGGCCGTCCAGAACGACTGTGAAGCCCCCTTCAGACGCCTCAACGCCAGCCTCTTTCCAGAACCGTTTTGCCGCCCAATCGCTCATATCGAGCCTCCCAACAGATCGTCAATGGCCGGCTCCAAAGCGTTGAAATCCGCAACCAGATGGTCGCAAAAAGGCGCAAGTGCTGCATCCGCGTGATAGCCCCAACGGACCCCGATTGTCCCGATGCCGGCGTTTCGGCCCATCTCCATATCGAAGGTGGTGTCGCCGATGATGACGGCATTTTTGGCCTTAACCCCGGTCTCATAAAGCGCCTGTTCGACCATCGAAGGGTGCGGTTTCGACGGGTGGTCATCGGCGACTTGGGTGGTCACAAAAAGCCCCTCAAGCGCATGTACCCCCATCATCCGCACCAATCCGCGACGCGACTTGCCGGTGGCCACGCCGAGAAGCAACTCCTCGCGCGTATTGAAGCGATGCAAAGCGTCGCGTGCACCGGGAAACATTGGCGCCTCCGCATGTACATCCGCCGTTGAGCTGCGGTTGAAACTGTCTTTATACGCCTCAACCACCGCACGCAGGTCAGCGTCTGAGAGGGTTGGATCAAGCTGGTGCATTGCTTCAGGCAGAGACAGGCCGATGATGCCACGTACAGCCGCCTCATCCGGCGGCACATGTCCGCAAGCGTCAAACGCGCGGCGCATCGCGGTTTTGATATGCGCCAGGCTGTCGATCAGCGTGCCGTCGACGTCGAAAATGACCAGTTTCAGCTCTGCCATGTCTCATCCGCGTCGAAGGGATCATTGGGCACGTCGCGTTCGGTCCAGCCGAAGTAATCCCAGGTTTTTTGCATATGGGGTGGGAGTTTGGCCTCGACCCTCAGCTCCGACCCGTTTGGGTGCTGGATGGTGAGCGAACGGGCGTGAAGGTGCATCTTTTTGGAGACCTCTTCGCCCAGCGCAGCGCCCCAACCGTCGCCCAGATTTTCCTGACCCGAGCCGCCATATTTGCCGTCGCCCACGATAGGATGGCCCATCTCAGCCATATGCGCACGCAGCTGATGCGTGCGGCCCGTCACCGGGACCAGCGCCATCCAGGCGGCGCGATGGCCGAGAAAACAGAGGGTCGCGTAATCGGTTTGCGCGCGCTTGGCGCCATAGGTCGTGTCCACGTCGCGCGGGTGGATCGTGTGCATTTTCTCGCCTTCGCCCTTAGCTCCGTGCCCCGGCGCTTTGACGAGACCAAATTTGACGGTTCCGATTTTGGGGTAAGGCACGCCCGCGACCAGCGCCCAGTAAATCTTGCGGGTGCCGAAGTGGCGAAAGGCCTTGGTCAGATGGCTGGCGGCGGCCTGCGTGCGGGCCAGCACCAACACCCCCGACGTGTCTTTGTCGAGCCGGTGCACAAGGCGGGGCTGTTCATGCTTGTCATATTGCAGCGCGGGCAGCATGCCGTCGACATGGCGCGTGGTTTTGGAGCCGCCCTGCACCGCGAGGCCTGCCGGTTTGTTGAGCACGATCACGTCGTCATCCATGTGGATGACGCAATCCTGGATCATCTTCGCATCGGCTTTGGAGACGAAGGGCACGGCTTTTTCGGCCTCGACCTGCGCTTCGCTTGGCAATGGCGGCACGCGCACGTGCTGACCCGGGCCCACACGGGTGTTCGACTTTACGCGGCCCCCATCGACCCGGATTTCACCCTTGCGGCACATCTTTTCGACGCGGCCTTGCGAGACATGCGGAAAGTGCCGGCGGAACCAGCGGTCAAGCCGTTGTTCGGCCTCATCGTTACGAATTTCAATGGTTTGGACGCGGCTCATGCCCATATCCCTCTTGCGATCATGATGCCGGCAATGAGCCCGGCGATAGACAGAACAACCGAGGCCCCAACATAGAGCGCGGCGGCCCCGGTCTGCCCTCTTTCAAATAAGGTGTAGGCCTCCAAAGAGAAGGCCGAAAACGTGGTGAACCCACCCAGAAGGCCGGTCATGACAAAGGGGCTGAGATGGGTATTCGATGTTTTGGCTGCAAAAACCACAAACAGCCCCATCGCAAAGCTGCCAAGAATGTTGACCGTGAGCACGCCGAGCGGAAAACCAGGCCCAGTTGCCTTGAAGATGCCCATGCCAATCAAGAACCGCAAAGCGGCCCCGATTGCGCCGCCCAGGGCAACTTGAAGGGTGGTCATAAACATCCGGGTTCTGTGTGGCCTGCGGGCGTCAGTGTCAAGCTTGGGTGACCCAAAGGTGCGGCTGCGCCGCGTATGATAATATGTGCTCTTGGGAGGCTTTGCCTCCCGCCGCACGCGCATCCCACCAGAATATTTGTGACCAAATGGAGTTAGGGGCGTTTCGCACGGAGCTTGGCGAAATAGTCGACCCGCTTTTTGAGCTCGCGTTCATAGCCGCGCTCAACAGGCGTGTAGTAGACGCCACGTTTCATCGCTTCGGGGAAGTAATCTTGCCCTGAAAACCCGTCTTCGGCATCGTGATCATAGGCGTAGCCGTCGCCATAGCCCTGATCCTTCATCAAGCTCGTGGGCGCGTTCAGGATGTGTTTGGGCGGCGGTTCCGAGCCGGTTTGCTTGGCGGATTTCATCGCAGCCTTATAAGCCACATAGGCGGCGTTGGATTTGGGCGCGAGGGCGAGGTAGATCACGGCCTGAGCGAGCGCGAGTTCCCCTTCCGGCGAGCCGAGGCGCTCATAGGTTTCCCACGCATCAAGGCAGACCCGGTGCGCATTGGTGTCCGCGAGCCCGATATCTTCGACCGCCATGCGGGTGATACGGCGGGCAAGGTAGCGCGGGTCTTCGCCCCCTGTGAGCATGCGCGCGAACCAGTAGAGGCTGGCATCAGGGTCGGAGCCACGCACGGATTTATGCAGTGCGGAGATCAGATTGTAATGAGCATCGCCCGATTTGTCATATTGGCTGGCGCGACGCATGAGGCGTTTAGACAGGCCCTCAGGATCAAGCTTTTCATCGGTTTTCCATGCGCTGACCTGTTCGATCAGATTGAGAAGAGCGCGACCGTCGCCATCAGCCATTTCCAGAAGTGAGGCGCGGGCATCCCCGGTCAAGGGCAAAGACTGGTCCAGCTCTTTTTCAGCCCGTTGCGCCAGGCGCTCCAAATCGGTCAAATCGAGCCGTTCCAAAACCAAAACTTGCGCGCGCGACAAAAGCGCGGCGTTCAGCTCAAAGCTGGGGTTTTCTGTTGTTGCGCCCACGAGAAGGAGTGTGCCGTCCTCCATATAGGGCAGAAACCCGTCCTGCTGTGCCTTATTGAAACGATGAATCTCATCGACGAACAAGAGTGTGCCCTGCCCGTTTGCGGCACGAATTTTGGCGGCCTCAAAAACCTTTTTCAGCTCGGCCACGCCAGAGAAAATCGCGCTGATCTGGACAAAATGCAAATCGCTCTCACCCGCCAAAAGTCGCGCGATGGTGGTTTTACCAACCCCCGGAGGGCCCCAGAAGATCAGCGAACTGAGCGAGCCATTGGCCAGCATCACGCCGAGCGGGCTGTCCGCGCCAAGCACCTGTTGCTGCCCGATCACCTCGCCAAGAGACTTGGGGCGCAGCCGGTCAGCCAGCGGCTGCATCCTTGCAGGCGCAGCTGGGGTTGCGCTGTCGAACAGGTCAGCCATCAGAGGCGGAACCGGTAGCTGAAACGGCGCCCGTTATTGATCCCGTCAATCCGCCAGTTGCGAGCGTCAAAGCTGCCCAGGGTCTCGACCTCGGCGCTGGTCGTGACCAGCTCGCCATTGATGGACAAGATGATGTTGCCGGGGCGCAGACCCACGCGGCGCAGCGGCCCGCGGACATCGGTGATGATCACCCCGCTCAGATCGCTGCGCAGACCGTAATCTGCCGCCAGACGCGGGTTGATCGTAGCCACCGAAAGCCCAGCCAAACCGCCCTCGCGCAGGGTCAGCAGGTTCGCCGGAGGATCGTTGGGCGGCGTGATGAGGGCGACGCGCGTCTGCAGAGTTTGGCCGTCGGACAGGTATTCGATCTCGGCCTCCGCGCCGACGCCGCGCACCGACATGTGGTGCAGCATTTCGGCGGGGGCGTTGACGGGCAAGCCGTCAATGGAGAGCACAATATCGCCCACCTCAAGGCCCGCCGCGGCGAAGGGGCTGAGCGGGTGCATCGCCGCAATGACCACGCCCTCAGGCACGTCGAGGCCGAACCCTTCCGCCACATCGCTGTCAACCGCCTGCCCGTTGATGCCGGCCCAAGGTCGCATGAAACTGTCCACGCCTTTCTGGGCCTGGGTCACGAATTGCGCGACCAGATTGGACGGGATCGCGAAGCCCACGCCATTTGAGCCACCCGATCGCGTCAGGATCGATGTGTTCACCCCGATGAGACGGCCCGCGACATCGATCAGCGCCCCGCCGGAATTACCCGGGTTAATGGCCGCGTCAGTCTGGATGAAATACCCACGCGCATTGCCTGTCTGCACGCCAGAGCGCGCCAGTCCGGAAATGATACCCGAGCTGACGGTTTGACCAATGCCGAATGGATTGCCTATGGCGAGCGCCAACTCTCCCACCTCAACCTCGTTGGAATCGCGCAAGGCCAGCCAAGGCAGCGGTTCACGACTGTTTACTTTAAGGATCGCAATGTCACTTTGTTCATCCGCCAGCAGCACGCGGGCCGCAAATTCGCGGCGATCTTTCAGGACAACCCGGATCTCGGTGGCCATGCCGACGACGTGGTAGTTGGACACAACGATGCCATCCTCAGATAGGATCACGCCAGAGCCAAGTGAGTTCTGAACCCGGGGCTGCGCCTGGCGCATATCACCGAAGAACTGCTCGAAGAACGGATTGCCCATGAAGGGCGTGACCCGCTGCTCAACCACACGGTTTGCGAAGATATTCACGACCGCTGGGGCGGCCTGTTTGACCAAGGGCGCGAAGCTCAGCGAGATCTCGGCCTGGCTTTGCGGCACGGATTGCGCGGTCGCAGGGGGGCCCGCCAAACCCAGGGTTATCGCAAAGATCAGCAAAAATCGCATAGGCACCTCTTTCTCCTCAGCACCTTAGCATATGTGATGATCACGCGCGCAACACAATGGCCCCCACAACACAATAGTATCAAACGCAAAAGCCCCGCCTGACAGCAGACGGGGCTTTGAAATTCTTGAAGCGGCGGAGTTTACTCTTCGGCTTCTTCAGCGGCTGTGCGCTCTTTGTCGGCCTTGCCTTTGGCGGCCGGGTCGCGCTCGACGAATTCGATAATCGCCATTGGTGCCATGTCGCCGTAACGGAAGCCCGCTTTGAGGACGCGGCAGTACCCGCCTTGGCGGTCTTTGTAGCGTGGGCCCAAAATCTCAAACAGCTTGGCGACATCTTTGTCTTGCTTAAGCTGCGACGCGGCTTGACGGCGCGCGTGCAGATCGCCGCGTTTCGCCAGCGTGATCAGTTTTTCAACGATCGGACGCAGTTCTTTTGCCTTGGGCAGGGTTGTTTTAATCTGCTCATGTTCGATGAGCGAGCCAGCCATGTTGGAGAACAGCGCTTTGCGGTGTTCGTGGGTCCGGTTCAGGCGGCGGTAGCCTCGTGCGTGACGCATTTTGTCGTTCCTTCAATTCTATACTTTGTACGGGCTTACGATGCGTGTCGCGGCCTCTGTTGGGGCGGGATTGCCCAGATCGTCCCGGTCATTTGCGCCGGCATTTGGTGGGACCCGCGCAACAGCGCAGGTCCCGAATTCTCTAGAACTGGTCTTCGAACTTCTTGGCCAGGTCTTCGATGTTCTCTGGTGGCCAATCAATGATGTCCATGCCCAGGTGCAGGCCCATGCCCGACAGCACTTCCTTGATTTCGTTCAAGGATTTGCGGCCAAAGTTCGGCGTGCGCAGCATCTCTGCTTCGGTCTTCTGAATGAGATCGCCAATATACACTATATTGTCGTTCTTCAGGCAGTTTGCGGAGCGGACAGACAGCTCCAGCTCGTCGACCTTCTTGAGGAGCAGCGGGTTGAATTCCAACTCGTCTTCGTCGTCCTGCGCGCGAGCCGACTCGGGCTCGTCGAAGTTGACGAAGATGCCCAGCTGGTCCTGCAGAATGCGCGCGGCGTATGCCACGGCATCGTCAGGGCTGATCGAGCCGTCAGTTTCGACCTTCATGGTCAGCTTGTCATAATCCAAAACCTGACCTTCGCGGGTCGGCTGCACGTCATAGCTGACTTTCTTGACAGGTGAGAAAATCGCGTCGATCGGCATAAGGCCAATGGGCGCATCTTCTGGCTTGTTCTTCTCAGCCGAGACATAGCCTTTGCCGGTGTTGACGGTCAGCTCCATGAACAGGTCGGCGCCATCATCGAGGTGGCAGATGACATGGTCACGGTTCAGGATTTCGATACCCGCGCTGTCGGAGATATCGCCAGCGGTCACAACTGCCGGGCCCTTAGCGGAAATCGACAGGCGCTTTGGCCCTTCAACTTCCATACGGATCGCAACACCTTTGAGGTTCAGCACCACGTCAGTGACGTCTTCACGCACGCCCGAGATCGAGGAGAACTCGTGCAGCACGTTGTCGATTTGCACCGATGTGATCGCCGCACCTTGAAGCGAGCTCATCAGAACGCGGCGCAACGCGTTGCCCATTGTCAGACCAAAGCCACGCTCAAGCGGCTCAGCAATCACCGTCGCTTTGCGCGCAGGATCAGTGCCAGGCTTAATCTCAAGCTGGTTAGGTTTTATTAATTCTTGCCAGTTCTTATGGATCATATGGGGCCTCCATGCTCGTTCAGGGTCATGTCCAAAACCCGGAACACTCGAGGTTGAAATGTCAAAGCCAGGGGACGGCGCTTACGGCCGCCCCCTGACCCCAATTTGGATATCTTAGACGCGGCGACGCTTTGGCGGGCGGCAGCCATTGTGGGCCATTGGCGTCACGTCGCGGATCGACGAGATTTGGAAGCCAACTGCAGCCAAAGCGCGCAGGGCGCTCTCACGGCCGGAGCCCGGGCCTTGCACTTCAACCTCAAGCGTTTTCACGCCGTGATCTTGTGCTTTTTTGCCCGCATCTTCTGCTGCCATCTGAGCTGCATAAGGTGTCGATTTACGCGACCCTTTGAAGCCCATGGTGCCTGCAGAGGACCACGAAATTGCGTTGCCCTGAACGTCAGAGATCAGGATCTTTGTGTTGTTGAACGAAGAGTTCACGTGAGCCACGCCCGCAGCGATATTCTTGCGGACCTTCTTCTTCGTTTTGACCTTATCGCGTGCCATTGATCAAACCCTCCCTTATTTCTTCTTACCGGCAATGGCCTTTGCGGGGCCTTTGCGAGTACGAGCGTTGGTGTGGGTACGCTGACCGCGCACAGGAAGGTTGCGGCGATGACGCAGACCGCGGTAGCAGCCTAGGTCCATCAAACGCTTGATGTTCATTTGCGTGTCACGGCGCAGGTCGCCTTCGACGGTGTAGTTCTCGTCGATGTGCTCACGAATTTTCAAAACGTCGGCGTCGGACAGGTCATTCATGCGACGGGTTTGGTCTATGCCAACCGCCTCGCAGATCGCCTGCGCAGATGTGTTTCCGATACCGGTGATATATGTCAAAGCGATTGGGACGCGCTTTCCGTCGGGCAGGTTAACGCCAGCAATACGAGCCAATTTTGGTCTTCCTTCTTGGTCGCGGTTCCGTGATTCCAGAACCTTTTTTCACAACATAAGCCCGAAGGATTTTCACCTACGGGCTTGGGGTTAGGTACTCATGCGCGGGGCTGTCTGGCCAGATCAGCTAAGGCGCGATTCTCTGTCGAGATGGCGCGGTTTAGGCGGTATTAACACTGGGGTCAAGAGGTGGAGAAACGGGTCTGAAATCGGCTTCACCCGCACGACAAGTCCCTAGCCTGATCGTCACTGATATAGCGAATTGATCCATTGTCCATGCAGAAGTCTATATAGGCGTTTTGACCCCCGCCGATGACACCGGCGATTGCCCCCAATATCACGCCGACAAGTGTTCCAATGGCAAGTCCCCCACCAAAGGTGAACAGGCTTGAAATCACGCGTCTAACACGCCCGCGATAGCCACTGCCACCTCGTCAATCTCTCCCAGCCCATCAACGGACTGCAGCGCGCCCTTGGCATGGTAGTAGCCGATGAGCGGGCTGGTCTGTTTGTAATAGGCCATAAGGCGAATTTTGAGGGAGTCTTCGTTGTCGTCAGCGCGTGCCGTTCCGCCAGCGGCAACCGCATCGGCGGCGCGGCCAAGGATGCGGCTCACGAGGACATCGTCATTCACCGCCAACTCGATCACGGCATCCAGCGACGCGCCGTGCTTTTCGAGCAGATCGCCCAAAGCGTCCGCCTGTGCCAACGTGCGCGGGAAGCCGTCAAAGATAAAGCCACCGCCATGATCGCCTTCGAGCTTTTCTTCGATCAAACCGATCACGATCTCATCGGTGACCAATTCGCCTGCGTCCATCACAGCCGCAACCTTCTTGCCCATCTCAGTGCCAGAGGTTTTCGCGGCGCGCAGCATATCCCCGGTAGAGAGCTGGATCATGCCCCGCTCGGCGACAAGTTTTTCAGCCTGGGTGCCTTTGCCGGCCCCGGGTGGTCCTAACAGGATAATGTTCATTTGCGTGACGGGCTCCGTTTGCCGCGCTTCTTGGCGCCCTTGCCACGAAGCTGCGATTTTTCGATCAGACCTTCATACTGGTGGGCCAGCATGTGGGACTGCACTTGTTGGATCGTGTCCATGGTCACGGAGACTACAATCAAAACGGACGTACCGCCAAAATAAAATGGGATGGCCAGTTGGGCACGCAAGATTTCGGGGAGCAAACAAACCAGCGCGAGATAGCCGGAACCCAGCACCAAGACGCGGTTCACCACATATTCCAGATATTCAGCGGTGCGTTGACCGGGGCGGATGCCCGGGATGAACCCGTTCTGGTTCTTCAAGTTGTCAGCCACATCGTCGGGCTTGAACGCCACGTTGAATGTATAGAAATAGGCGAAGAACACGATCATCGCCGTGAAGAACAAAAGATACAGCGGCTGACCCGGACCGAAATAGGCGAGGATCGTCGCCATCAGCGGGCTTGTCGATGCGCCTGAGAATGTGCTGATCGACGTCGGCAGCAGCAAAAGCGATGAGGCAAAGATCGCCGGGATCACGCCCGATGGGTTGACCTTGACTGGTAGGTGCGACGAGCCGCCATCATAGACTTTCATGCCGACCTGACGGCGCGGGTATTGGATATGGATTTTGCGCAGAGCACGCTCCATGAACACAACGAAGGTGATGGTCGCCACGACAACCAAAAGCACACCGATGATCACAGCCGGGCTGAGCGAGCCGGAGCGGCCTTGCGCGAAGAACTGCGCCAGCGCTGCCGGAACCTCGGCGATGATGCCCACGAAGATGATCAGCGAGATGCCGTTGCCGATGCCGCGTGCGGTGATCTGCTCACCCAGCCACATCAGGAACATGGTGCCGCCGACCAGGGTGATCACGCAGGAAATGCGGAAGAACCAGCCGGGATCGGTTACGAGACCGCCAGATTCAAGGCCCGCGGCCAAGCCGTAGGCCTGCAGCGTCGCCAAAAACACCGTGCCGTAGCGGGTGTATTGGTTGATCTTCTTGCGGCCTTGTTCGCCTTCTTTCTTCAATTGCTCCAGCTGCGGGACCATGGCGGTCATCAGCTGCACAATGATCGAGGCCGAAATATAAGGCATGATCCCGAGCGCAAACAGGCCCATGCGGCCAATGGCGCCGCCGGTGAACATGTTCAGAATACCGCCCACACCGGTGGATATCTGCTCGACAAAGTTTTGCAGCGCGTTGGCGTCGATACCGGGCACCGGAATATAGGTACCAAGTCGGTAGACGATCAAAAGGCCAATGGTGAAAAGGATCCGCTGCCTCAGCTCGGTCGCCTTGCCAAAGGCAGACCAGCTCATGTTTGAGGCCATTTGCTCCGCGGCTGATGCCATGTGTGATGTTCCCTGTGATCAGCGCAGCGCCGCGAGCGGGTCTCCCCGTCGCGACGCTGGAAAACTTGAACTTATGTAAGAGGCGTCAGGCCCCCTCACAAGGTATTATTCGGCAGCTGCCGCGACTGTGAGCGAACCGCCTGCTTTTTCAACAGCCTCGATCGCCGATTTCGACGCGCCGGTGACGTTGATTTTGACCTTCGCGGTGATCTCACCTTTGGCCAGAACCCGCACGCCGTCAAGCTTGCGGCGGACAACGCCGGTCTCGACCAGCAGGTCCTCGGTGATCTCAGATTTCGCGTCGAGCGTCTTTGCGTCGATGAACTTCTGGATCAGGCCAAGGTTGATGACGGCAAATTTCTTGCGGTTCGGCTTGTTGAAGCCGCGCTTTGGCAGGCGCATGTAAAGCGGCATTTGGCCACCTTCGTAGCCATTCAGAGCCACACCCGAGCGGGATTTTTGACCTTTGATACCACGGCCACCCATTTTACCGGTGCCGGAGCCCGGGCCACGGCCCACGCGTTTCTTGCGTTTGGTCGCGCCTGGATTGTCGCGCAATTCGTTGAGTTTCATATCGCTTCTCCTAGAGCCGGAAGGGTCCTCGAAGCGAAATGGACCAAACACGGCGTTTCTTTTTGATTCCATGAACCCGCAGGTCCACCGGGGGTGTTTAGAGCGTGATCGGTTTTCACGCAAGAGCAGTGATCCCCCGCATGCGGGGAATCTCCTATCTCATTGATTTCAAGTCACTTCTTAGAAAAATTAACTAAGTAGAAACATGTTCATCGAAGAAGGCGATGGTGCGGGTCCAGGCCAGGGTCGCGGCCTCCTCATCGTAGCGGGGCGTGGTGTCATTGTGGAACCCGTGGTTCACCTCAGGGTAGAAGTGCACGCTGAACTCTTTCTGATTGGCCTTGAGCGCGTCTGAATAAGCGTCCCAGCCCGCATTGATCCGTTCGTCCAGCCCGGCATATTGGATCATCAATGGAGCCTCGATCGCCGGCACATCCTCGGCGGCGGGCTGACGGCCGTAAAACGGGACGGAGGCCGCTAGGTCGGGATAGGCCACGGCCAGCGCGTTGCAGACCCCGCCGCCATAACAAAACCCAACCGCGCCGACTTTGCCTGTGGTGTCATCGTGATCGCGTAGGAACTCAAATGCAGCAAAGAAATCTTCCATCAGCTTGGCGCGGTCCAGCGTGCGCTGCATCTCGCGCCCTTCCTCATCGGTGCCGGGATAGCCGCCAAGGGGGGTCAGCCCGTCGGGGCCAATCGCCATGTATCCGGCTTTGGCGGCGCGTCGCACCACATCTTCGATATAGGGGTTCAGGCCGCGATTTTCGTGCACGACCAGCACGGCGGGCAGCTTGCCGGTGGCGCCTGCGGGCTTGGCCATCAGCGCTTTTATCATGCCGTGGCCATTGGGGCTTTCATAATCGATCACCTCCGTGACGATGTCAGGATCATCAGGAGCGACCTGCTGCGCCAGCGCGTAATCGGGCTTGAGCTGATCGAGCAGCATCGCGCCCGTCACGCCTGCGGCGGCATATTTCGTGGCCTGGCTCATGAATTGGCGCTTGGTCACTTTGCCATGCACATAGCCATCGAAGATTTCGAGTATCCGTTGATCGAAGTCTGAGGCTTTTTTGCGAGCGGCTGGTTTGTCAGTGTCTTGGGTCATTGCGTAATCTCCCTGCGAGAATTGAAATGGTCTGTCCCTTATGCTGAACACGATAGCGCAGAGTCGGCGCAGAACGAGTGACGTTTTAGAGATTGTGATCGACGAGCAAAGCCCGCCAGTCCCACCATTTGTTGCAGATGGGCGCCAATGCTCGAAACTCAGCCGATTTTGCGCCGCAAGAGCCAGATAAAAAACGCCCCGCCGATCAACCCGGTCACAATGCCGATGGGCATGTCTTCAGGAGCCATGATGTTGCGCGCGATCACGTCGGCCCAGACCAAAAAGATCGCGCCTAATAGCGCCGACGCCGGAAGCACCCGGCTGTAATCGCCACCAACCAAAAGTCGGACAATATGCGGCACCATGAGGCCGACAAACCCGATGATGCCTGAGAACGCGACCATAACGCCGGTGATCAATGCGCCGACGACAAAGACAGAAAGCCGAAACCGCGCGACCGGGATGCCCAATGTCGTTGCAGTCTCATCACCGATGGTCATTGCGTTCAGGTTGCCAGCGTTCAGGCGCAGATAGATCCCGCAAAGCGCCAGAATCACCAATGGGTAAATCAGCTGGCCCCATTGCGCGAGACCGAGCCCCCCAAGCATCCAGAACACCACCGTATGCGTCGCACGCGGATCGCCCAGAAAGATCAGGACATTGGCCAGCGACATAACAATGAAGGAAACGGCAACACCGGCGAGGATCAACCGGTCGGCGCTTGTCGCTGATGCGAATTGGGACACCGCAAGCACGAGGAGCGTTGCCCCCAAAGCCCCGAGAAATGCAAAAAGCGGGACCGTCAGAAGGCCCAGAAACAACCCGGTATGCAGCAAAGCCAGAATGGCCCCAAACGCGCCACCAGCTGAGATGCCCAGAAGATGCGGGTCCGCCAACGGGTTGCGGGTCACGGCCTGCAGACTGGCACCAACCATCGCCAGCCCTGCCCCAACCAAACAAGCCAAAAGAGCGCGGGGAAAGCGGATATCCCACACAATCGCCGCGCGCCCCGCCGACCAATCCGGGACGACAGTACCCGGGGCGATCTTGTTGACCACGACGCCCCAGACTGTTGAGAGCGGAACGGACACCGCCCCCACGCTTACGGCAATAGAGATGGAGAGGACGAGGACAAGCAAGCCGAGGCCCATGGCAACACTGAAAGCCATGCTGCGATCGCCGCGATGTTGGTCTGCCCTCTCCATCATGCTTACTTGTCGCGGAAGGCCGCCGCGAGCGTTTTGACCGCGTTGATGTTGCGCGGACCCGGTGTTGCCTCGACATATTCCAGCGTGACGAACCGGTCGTTCTTGACGGCGTCGATTTCCGCAAAGGCCGGGTTCGACATCATGAACGCGCGTTTTTCTTCGGCCGTGACCTCGCCGTAATTCACGATCACGATGACCTCGGGGTTGCGCTCGACGACGGCCTCCCAGGCGACGGTGGCCCAGCTTTTCTCAAAATCATCCATGATGTTGGTGCCGCCTGCCGCCTCAATCAGCGCGTTTGGCATGGCGTAGCGGCCCGCCGTGAAAGGCGCATCATCGCCGCTGTCATAGACAAAAACGCGCGGTGCTGTCTCGAGCGGTGCAAGCGTCGACTTGAAGCTGTCCAGCTCAGCCTTGTAGCCCGCGACAAGCGCCTCGGCCTTGTCCGACACATCGAAAATGGCCCCGAGATTGAGCATGTCATTATACATGTCGTCCATGCTGGCTGCGGATTTCCCGCCGATATGGATGCAGCTTTCGGTCAGCTCATAGACCTTGATCCCGAACGGGTCCAACGTCTCGGGCGTGACCTCACCGCCGACCTTCATCCCGTAGTTCCACCCAGCAAAGAAGAAATCCGCATCAGCGCCGATCAGCACCTCTTTGGTGGGGTATTTGGCCGACAATTCGGGCAGCGCTTCGACGCCTTTTGTCATCTCGGCATCGAGCGTTTTCCAGCCGGAGATACCGGTATAGCCCACCATGCGATCCGCCAGGCCCAAGACCAACATCATTTCCGTCAGGTTGACGTCATTGGAAATTGCGGCGGTCGGCGGGGTGTCGAAGGTCACCGCGCGGTTGCAGCTTTGAACGGTTGTTTGGGCCACCGCAGCGCTGGCCATCAAAGCGGCGCCGAGTGTTGTGAGTGTCAGTTTCATGATATGTGCCTCTTCAGTTTGGCAGGTGGTAGGAAAAGTGTTTGGTATTGCTGGGGACGAGCGTCTCGTGGCGCGCCTCCACGCGAAAGGCGCCTGAAACCGTGCTTTCGGTCAGAACAACATCCGGCGGGCCGAACGCGATGGTGCGGCCCTGCTCCAGCAGCAAGATTTGGTCGCAAATGCTGGCCGCGATGTTGAGATCATGCAGCGAGACGATGATTGTCAGGTCCAGATCGCGGATCAGAGCGAGGATTTCGAGCTGATGGCGGATATCGAGATGGTTCGTTGGCTCATCAAGCACCAGAACCTGCGGCTCTTGCACGAGCGCGCGGGCGACCATCACGCGTTGCCGCTCCCCGCCCGATAGGAAGGCCAGATCGCGCTGCGCAAGCCGGTCTAGGTCGAGCTGCGCCAGCGCCGCATCAACGATGCGGGCGTCCTTGGCCCCATTATTGGCGAAACCGGTGCCATGCGGCGTGCGGCCCAGCAACACGACCTCGCGCACGCTGAGCCCAAAGGAAGACGGCTGCTCTTGCAACACGGCCGCGACCCTTTGGGCGGCGGCGCGGGGCGACATCGACCAGATATCCTGCCCGCCCACGCTGATGCCGCCCGTCGCGGGCCGCTGGTAGCGGTAGAGCAAGCGCAGCAAGGTTGATTTGCCGGCCCCGTTTGGACCCACGACACCCAGCACCTGACCGGCGGCCACGTCAAAACTTGTGTGGTGCAGCAGTGGCATATCGCCATTGCGCGGCGCCCAGCTGATCGCGTCAGCGGCGAGAGATGCCGCACTCATGAGGCACGCTGGCCCGTGTCTTCGAGCGCGATGATCGCGGCCGGCACGCGCGCCAATGTTGATTTTCGCAGCTTTCCGGGGCGGTCGACGGACGAACACCACCCATCCCCCAAAAGCGCGTATTGCCGGGCGAAGGAGACAAGATCGTCGATGTCGGCGTCAGGCGCGATATCGCCAAAGAGATACGTGGCCTTGCGGGTGCCGTGATAGGCCACTGTGCAAGGCCGGTCGCACCCCGCCATGCAGGCCACGCCTGAAATCTCGAACTCTTCCGCGACGCTTTCACCCGCCGCGGCAATCGCGCGGCGCAGCTTCGCAATCAGTTCATAGCCGGGGCGGCACTCCGTCCCTTTGTGTTTGCACGAGGTGCAAATCGTAATTCTGTGTGTTGGTGATCCCATGTCGCCCTCCGCGATATCGCGGGGCGCAGCACAGACATGTCATTTCCAACGGGATACCCCGTAAAACCATCATGGCCTCCTGTCCGGACACCCCGCCCGGGTTGAAGTTGCTCATGGCGCGGATTTGCGCCCTTGATGGCAGGTCTCCTGACTTGCGGGTCTGGGCTTCCCCGATCCTTCCCGAACGCATCTGCGTTCAGTGGTGATCATCGGGGTCGCTCGCCGCTTACAGTTGCGGGGGCAGTCACGGATTTGGCGCCTATTGGCTCCTCCTCACCGTATTCCCTTTTCATTCCGGGGTTCGCCTGTGGCATCCGGAAACCATCGTACGAGTGTTCAACCAGATTGTCGAACGCGTCAAGTGGAGCCGTTCCGAATGCTGTACGAAAATCAAAATAATCTGCGGGTCTCAGAGTGACGCCTGCTGAAGCTTGAAACCTACGGCCAGCAAAAGACACTATGCGCGCCTCCAAGCCCCACGCCCCGCGCGCGCGGGACGTGGCCTACATCGCTACACCCGCGCGCGTTGCGTCTTATTCAATCGGGGCCAGGAGCGCCGGATTGGTGACCAGATTACGCACGCCTTGGGAGCCGCGTTCGTCAAAGGGATTGTCCGCCAACCAATTGGCGACGGATCTGGCGGATACTTTCATAACCTCGGGCCTGACGCTCCATGTCACCTGAAAAGGGGATGCCTTTTCGTTATATCCAGGACCAGTTGTTGACCCGTCATAAACCACCGGCGTTCCGGTAAAGAAGGGTATGTTGACCGCTTGGTGAAAGCCGTTCACGCGTTCGACAGCTGTGAGCTTCACAAAATCATCGGCCTTTTCGTTGTTCACGACAACAAACACCTGCGCCTCAATCCTGAGCTGAGGGATTGCGCCCGTACCGCCCAGACACGCACTCAGTGTTGGTCCCGGCGTTGTCTGCGCGCTGGTATATACATAGTGAACTTCGATCGTATCACCGGGGACCAACGTTCTTGTCTCATCCCCGAAACCGATGCTGTAGCTGACAGGTGACGTTTCAGCCTCGCTCAGCTCACCATCATAGAGAAAACCTGTCCCGTAGCCTTTCCCATCGCCATTGCCAGCATAGCGGGTAAATTCACCCCCGCGATGCTCCGCGCCCTTGCGAAGATTGATGTTGCACAAGTTCATTTGTGATTTGTCGGGCGCATCGAGGAAGTTTACTGGGTTCGTCCCGGATTTGACGTCAATGTCGCGCGGCGCTTGCGGAGTGACAAAGTTTCCCTCGGTCACAGCCGCCAAGGTGGCCCGCTGCGCCTGGATCGTTGCGTCATCGACCTGGACGGAATGCCCGTCTGCAAATGCGCTACCTGATGTTAAATGGATCAATAGAGAACTAGCTACAAAAAACCGTTTGGTCGTCTTCATAGTTTCACCATGATTAACCCTTCGATGCGTCTGAGTGTAACTTTCCATGAGATTAAGGCAAATGTTGGCTTTCCCGACAAAGGTAAGGAAAACCTTACCCCCTTCTTTGCAAAAGCGCCCCGCAATTGCTTGCGAGGCGCTTTCTCAAGTCTTTTTGGCCGGTCGAAAGGCCAGGATCAAAGGCTGTTAGCCCTTCTCCTCGATGATCTCGACCATATGCGGGATCTTGTTGATCATGCCGCGCACGGAGGGTGTGTCTTCCAGCTCCCGCGTGCGGTTCATTTTGTTCAGACCCAGGCCAATCAGCGTGGCACGCTGGTCGGCGGGACGGCGGATCGGTGAGCCGATCTGCTTGACGACGATGGTTTTTGCCATGGGTTAAGCCTCCGCCTGCTCTGCTGGGGCCTCGGACGCAGGCGCATCGGTCTTTGGCAGAATGTCAGCGACCTTCTTGCCACGACGTTGCGCCACCATGCGAGGCGAGGCCTCTTTCGACAGGCCGTTCAGCGTGGCACGGATCATGTTGTAAGGGTTTTGCGAGCCGATGGATTTGGCAACCACGTCCTGGACGCCGAGCATCTCGAACACAGCGCGCATTGGACCACCGGCGATGATACCAGTACCTTGCGGGGCTGTGCGCATGACGACTTTACCAGCGCCGTGGCGGCCAGAAACGTCATGGTGCAACGTGCGCCCTTCGCGCAGCGGGACGCGGACCATTTGGCGTTTGGCTTGCTCGGTGGCTTTGCGAATGGCTTCTGGGACCTCTTTCGCCTTGCCTTTACCGAAGCCAACGCGGCCTTTTTGGTCGCCTACGACGACGAGGGCTGCGAAGCCAAAGCGCTTACCGCCTTTAACTGTTTTGGAGACGCGGTTGATTGCAACCAAGCGGTCCTGAAATTCGGGTGTCTCGTCGCGATCGCGGCGGCCCCGTCCTGGTTCTCTTGCCATGTTGGCAGTCCTTTTTGTCGTGGGCTGTTGGGCCCTTAGATATCAACCGCAGTGGACAGCTGTCCCCCGGTCATCGAAGGGGCGCTGGCCGCGCCCCTCACACTTAGATTTTCAAGCCGCCTTCACGCGCTGCTTCAGCCAAAGCCTTAACCTTGCCATGGAACAGGAACCCGCCCCGGTCGAAGTAAGCCTCGGTCACGCCAGCTTTCTTGGCGCGGGCCGCAATCTCGGCGCCCACTTTCGCGGCCGCGTCAACATTGTTTTTGCCAATCAGCCCCAGACCTTTTTCAAGGGTGGAAGCGGAGGCCACGGTCGTGCCGTTTACATCGTCGATCAGCTGGACCGAGATGTTCTTGGACGAACGGTGAACGGAGAGACGCATACGGCCAGCGTTGACCTTGCGCAGTTTGTTCCGAACGCGCAGGCGGCGTTTGATGAACAGATCACGTTTGGAATTAGCCATTACTTCTTCTTCCCTTCTTTGCGGAAGATGTACTCATCTTTGTACTTGATGCCTTTGCCCTTGTAGGGCTCTGGCTTGCGCCAAGCACGGATTTCCGCGGCAACCTGACCAACCTGCTGCTCGTCATTGCCTTCGACCACGATCTCGGTCTGCTTGGGCGCCGTGACGGTCACGCCTTCAGGCACCTCATAAACCACATCGTGGCTGAGGCCGAGGTTCAGCTTCAGGTTCTTGCCTTCCATTGCGGCACGATAGCCAACACCGCTGATCTCAAGCTCTTTCTTGAAACCGTCGGTGACGCCGGTGACCAGATTGGCCACGCGGGTGCGGCTCATGCCCCATTGCTGACGCGCGCGCTTGGATTTGCCGCGCGGCTCAACAGAGACGACAGCGCCATCCACCGTGATCGTGACATCGTCAGTGGCCGTGAAGGTCCGCTGACCTTTCGGGCCTTTGACCGAAACCGTCTGGCCGGAGACCGAGGCCTCCACGCCGGAGGGCAGGTCGATCGGTTTTTTACCAATACGAGACATAGTGCTCTCCTTAGAAGACGGTGCAGAGCACTTCGCCGCCGATATTCTGGGCGCGTGCATTTGCATCAGACATCACACCTTTTGGCGTGCTGACAATCGACACACCCAGGCCCTGACGGACGGTTGGGATGTCTTTGGACCCGACGTAAACGCGGCGACCGGGCTTGGAGACCCGCTTCACTTCGCGAATAACAGGGGTGCCTTCGTAATATTTCAGCTCGATGTTCAAAGCCGGGTGGCCGTCTTTGCCGGTGGTTTTTTCGTAGCCACGGATGTAGCCCTCATCGGCCAACACATCGAGAACCCAGGCGCGCAGCTTGGAGGCTGGCGTTTCAACGGTGGCTTTGCCACGCAGTTGCGAGTTCCGGATACGGGTGAGCATATCTGCGATAGGATCGTTCATAACTTATGCCCTCCTTACCAGCTTGACTTAACCATGCCGGGGATTTGGCCCGAGGAGCCAAGATCCCGCAGCGCGATCCGGGAAATCTTCAGCTTACGGTAGTAAGCATGAGGACGCCCCGTGAGCTGGCAGCGGTTGTGCAGACGGGTTGCCGAGCTGTTGCGCGGCAGTTCAGCCAATTTCAGACGCGCTTTGAAACGCTCTTCCATAGGCTTTTCTTGGTCATTTGCGATAGCCAGCAGGGCCGCGCGCTTGGCGGCGTATTTCTTCACCAGGCGCTCCCGCTTCTTTTCGCGTTCGATCATTGCTTTTTTAGCCATGTCTTTTCTCCTGTCCCGGCGCTTAGTTGCTGAACGGCATGTTGAAGGCTTTCAACAGGCTTTTCGCTTCAGCGTCGGTGGGTGCGGTGGTGCAGATTACGATGTCCAGGCCCCAGGCCTCATCGATTTTGTCGAAATCAATCTCTGGGAACACGATATGCTCTTTCAGGCCCATGGCGTAGTTGCCACGGCCGTCGAAGCTTTTGCCCGAGACGCCGCGGAAGTCGCGGACGCGAGGCAAAGCAATCGTGATCAGACGATCGAGGAATTCGTACATCTTGTCACCGCGCAATGTGACTTTGGCGCCAAGTGGCATCTCTTCGCGGACGCGGAAGCCAGCGATGGATTTCTTAGCGCGGGTCACCATGGCCTTCTGGCCAGAGATTGCGGTCAGGTCGTCAGCGGCGCCTTGGGGCTTTTTGCTGTCTTTGACAGCGGCCTTGCCGGCACCGATGTTGAGCACGATCTTGTCCAGACGCGGGATCTGCATGTCGTTCTTGTAGGAGAATTCCTCCTTCATCGCGGCACGGATCGTTTCTTTGTAGACGCCCTTCAGGCGGGGTGTGTAGTTTGCTTCGTCTAGCATCAGATCACGTCCCCTGTTGTCTTGGCGTAGCGCACTTTCTTGTCGCCATCCATTTTGAAGCCCACGCGGGTTGGCTTGCCTCTGGCATCGACCAACGCGAGGTTTGACAGCTGGATCGGCATGGCCACTGGCTGACGCCCGCCCTGCTCGTTCTGGCTTTGTTTGACGTGGCGGATCGCGATGTTGATCCCGTCCACAACGGCCTTGCCGGATTTCGGGTTGATGGACGTGATTTTGCCCGTCTTGCCCTTGTCCTTTCCGGCCAGCACGACGACGTCGTCCCCGGATTTAAGTTTAGCAGCCATGATTACAGCACCTCCGGAGCGAGCGAGATGATTTTCATGAAGTTTTTGGCACGCAGCTCGCGAACAACTGGCCCGAAGATACGAGTGCCAATCGGCTCGCCCGAGTTATTCAAGATAACAGCGGCGTTGCGGTCAAAACGAATTGCGGTGCCGTCTTCGCGACGGACCTCTTTGGCGGTGCGTACAACGACGGCCTTGCGCACGTCGCCTTTTTTCACGCGGCCGCGCGGGATGGCTTCCTTTACCGACACGACAATAATGTCGCCGACGGATGCGTATTTACGCTTGGAGCCACCCAGAACCTTAATGCACTGAACACGGCGTGCACCGCTGTTGTCAGCAACATCAAGATTGGTCTGCATCTGGATCATGTGATGTCTCCCGACCTTTGGGGACGCTTATCGTCCGCGCCCCAGGGTTTCGATGAAACCGGAAAGCTTACGCGTCAGCGAGCACTTCCCAGCGTTTGGTTTTCGACTTTGGTGCACATTCCTGGATGCGGACCTTGTCGCCCACGTTGAATGTGTTGTTCTCATCATGCGCCCGGTATTTCTTGGACTTACGAATGGTTTTCTTCAGAACCGGGTGCGTGAAGCGACGCTCAACGGAAACCGTAACAGTTTGCGCGTTTTGGTTGCTTGTGACCGTGCCGGACAGAATACGCTTAGGCATTAGGAGGCCTCCCCAGCTGCGGCTTTCGCCTTTTCGTTCAGAATTGTTTTGACCCGTGCGGCGTCACGTTTGACGGAGCGCATACGAGCCGTGTTTTCCAGCTGGCCCGTGGCCGCCTGAAAACGCAGGTTAAAAGCTTCTTTTTTGAGGCTGGCCAGTTCTTCGTTCAACTGGTCGGCGCTCTTCTCGCGAAGTTCGCTGGCGTTCATGCCATTTCCTTTTGTCAAACACCGGAGAGCCCGCTAGGCGGTCACCCTGATTCCGATGGAGTTCATGATTAGAGGGTCGTTTAGGCCCGTCGAGATCATAAGGCAAGGGGTTTTTCCCGCACCTTATGATCTCGACGCGTGCGCGGCATTTGCTTTTGCGTGCAAAAGCAACGAGAGCGGCACCCGGTCGCAATTCTGGGCCAATACTTATGAAAACTATCCGCATGGTCTGGTCGGGAGTTCTTCTCGTCAGCAGCAAAACTCCCGCCCGGCATCGCCGGGCCACGCCCGACCTCCCCCCGGAGGGCGTGATGTTGGGTCATGCGCAGAATTTGTAGTATCTGTACTTTGAAGTGGCCCGCTTCGAGCAAACGAAGCAAACGCCCTCCAGGTCGGGCGTGGCCCTTGTGCTCTATACAAAAACAGAGCCAGATAGCCTGATGAAACCGACCCTTTTTGAAAAGCAGGCAATAACGGCGCTTCTTAAGAGCGAGGGTAACAGTTCGATTGATCCAAACGCTTTGGTCGTTCTAAACCGACAGGACAATGTCGTCGGCTCCTATACGACCTTTGCATCGACACAATTCGAGCCCACGAATAAAAGCGATGAAACGATTGCAGCGTACTTCTACAATGAGACGAGTGATTGCGCGATCGGGATCATGCTTGAAATGATCAGGGAGCACCCCGTCGAATTAGAGCTGTTTTCATATGAAGGCGACCCGTTGCCCGTTTCGATTGAAGGTTTCGAGCTGGTGCGAAACGAAACATAGCCTTGAGTTTCGAGCCGGCGCCGCGATTGACTTAAGTTGAGCTCTTTTGCGAAAGCTCCTTCCGCAACCGCTTATTCTCCGCCTCCAACGCCACGATCCTTGGTCCGATGACCTCTCGCAGTGCGGCCTCGGAATACATCCGCGGGATGTATTTGGGGCAGTTCCAGTCCATGGCGATGACGTCGATCTCCAAGACGCGTTCGGCCTCAGGGCCTTCCATGTCCAGAAGGTCCAGCACCTCTGGTTCCACATCTGCCGCCTTGCGCAACCGCGCGCGGCCTTGGAGTTTCAACCGGCGCTTGTTCTCGTAATCCATGGCGAAGATCGACACCCGGTCATCGCCCGCCAAATTGCCCATCGAGATGAACTGCCGGTTGCCCGCGTAATCGGCGCAGATGATCTTGGTGTCGCCCGCCACCTTCAAAAACCCGCGCGGCCCGCCCCGGTGCTGCACATAGGGCCAGCCTTCGGGGTCGACGCTGGCCATGTAGATGCTTTCGCGCGAACTGAGGAAGGCAATGTCGGCCTCGCTGAACGCCTCCTGCCGCCTGTGCGGGTAGAGCTTTTGGTATTTGGCGTAGCTGCCATCTTCCTTTTGCAGCTCCGCCACGGCATCGTGAAACATCAGATCAGCATAGTTTTCCATTAGGGGCGCTCCGCTTTGTGGAGGGATACTAGAGCAACTGCGCTGAGATGTGGCAACCGCCCAAAAATGCGCGTATGACCTGCGCATGAGCACCTTTTCGACCCTCTTCGTGACCCGCCTGTACCGCGCCAAGCTGCAGGGCGTCGACCCTGTGGAGCTGGAGAATTCCTGCTTTTCCATCGCGGGCGATGACGAGGCGGGCCAAGACTGGTGCGAACGGGAGGGGTTTCCGGGCTATACCTCATACGCCTCGCTGACCGATCTGCCCTGGCGGTTCCCGATCTTTGCGGATTTGGTGGCGCAGCTGGACGCGCATGTAGCGGCTTTCGCCGAGGACGCGCAGTTTAATTTGGATGGGCGGGAGCTGAAGATGGAGGATATCTGGATCAACATCCTGCCCGAGGGTGGCATTCATACCAGCCATATCCACCCGCATTCCGTGGTGTCGGGCACGACTTATGTGGCGATCCCTGAAGGCGGCTCCGCGATCAAATTTGAGGACCCGCGCAGCCAGATGATGATGGCGGCCCCTGCCCGGCTGCCTGACGCGCGCGAAGAGATGCGGCAGTTTCACTACGTGGCACCTGAGGTCGGCGATGTGCTGCTCTGGGAAAGCTGGCTGCGCCACGAGGTCCCGATGAATATGAGCGAGGATGACCGCGTCTCGATCTCCTTCAATTACAATTGGAGCTAAATTCCACACGGTTTTTCAAAGAGTCCTCGCCATAAAGCCTACCGAAGGCAATTAGGTTGGGGCCAGAATGGCGCGTTTTGTATTGGTGTTTTTAGTGATGTGGCCCGCATGGGGCTACGCGCAGCATGGCGCTTTGCTATCGGCCGGAAACGCGCCCCGCCCTTTGCTTTCACAGCCAGATCAAAACCAGCCAAATGCGCAAGCGCCCACGGAACCTGCTGTGAGGTCCGCCAGCCTTTTTGTCGGCCAAGCGGCAGGCGGGCTGTTTGCGCCTTGGCCGGAACGCGCGCCACCCCATCAAGCCCGCCCAAGTGCCGCCCTCAGCGCCGGCGCGGCGGAGCTGCTGGACCTGATCGCCTTGGCTGAAGCGGGTGCTGCTGGATATGACGCCGTCCAACATGGCGCGCGCATCCGCCCGAAGGACAAACCAACCGCCCTGACGCTTGGCGATATTTTCAAATGGATCAAGGACACGCCCGGCCAGCCGCATGCGATCGGGCGCTACCAGTTTATCCCCGCGACGCTGGGCCGATTGGTCACGATCAAGGATTACGGGCCCGAGGTGCGGTTTAGCAAAAAGGTCCAGGACGAGCTGGCATATCTGCTGCTGCAAGAAGCGGGCATAGCGGAGTTTCGCGCCGGCGCCCTGCCCCGCCGCGCCTTTATGAAAAACCTCGCGCGCATCTGGGCCGGGCTGCCTTTGCCGAACGGGCGATCATATTACCATGGCTATGCAGGGAATAAGGCAACGATGAGTTTTGCGCGGTTTGAGGCCGGTATGGCGCGGATTTTCTGACCCGTCACGCTTGGAAGGAACCTGGTTTGATATAGGCTGCCCCGCAACGAAGAGAGCCCTGCCATGACATTACCTATAGACTAGGCCTTTCGGCGATTGGACGGGCTGGACCTGTCGGACATTCAAAACACCGGCGACTGGGGCTTCGGCGCATGTTCGGACATCTGGCACAAAGGGTAGAATTCTCAATGCACGGCTACCCGGAACACAAACCAAAACTGTTTCAAGCGACCGTCGGCAAGTTGGCGTTCAAGGTTTTTGAGACGCGCGGCCGGATGAGCCATGGATTGAGCGAACCTATCCCGGGTGAGGTGATTTCCGAGCCGTCAGCCGAAGACGGCTTGGCGCAACTCTGGCCATCTTTGGAGCGGTTTCGCGATTTCGACGGGGCCTTGATACCGCATTTCGCACATGACGCGCTGAGCAAGGACAGGTTTGCCAAAGCCCATTTGATGCATATCGAGAACCATCTATCCGAAGTCGGTTAGGAGATTTTCTTCTTCAAACTATCCAGCATTGTACCATCTAGCGGCAGCTCTGTCCTACGCGTTGCGACGTGTGGGAAGAAGGTTATTTTACGCATGAAAATGATCGAGAGCCACAACCAGCAACAGCTTTAGCTCTCAAGAAATTATAGCCAACCAGCGTCCCTAACGCCATAGTATTCAGCCCGCAATCAAGCCGAAGGCACCGGTAATCATAGATCCGCCAGAGGCACGTCCAGCGTTCTTACGGCGTCCAGTTTAGTTGGGTCAGTCTAGGCAAAGACATAAAAATGCCATGGCGAACCACATAATGATCGAAATGCGTTATATCACTTCGATTGATTATTGTTTTATGGGCGATACGTTTTGGAAGGTCTAATATTTCTTGGTATTTTGGTAATAGTTGCACTGCTCGCTAACAAAAAACCGCCACCTCCCGCCCCCAAAGCTGAGAATTCGTGCGTTACCGACTTATACCAACCCAAAGTCACGCCCACTCGGCCTGCGTTAGAGCCCATTCAGACTACAAATATTAGCGCGGCGAAGCCGCCGCCGATCCCTGTTTCGAAGACTTTGCGGGGTCGGGCGTATGTAATTGATGGGGACACTATTATTGTTCAGAAAGTTAAGGTTCGGCTCGCTGGTATTGACGCACCAGAACTAGACAAACCTTGGGGGCAAAAAGCGAAATGGGAAATGGTGCGCATCTGCAAAGGAGAGGTGCTCGATGTAAAACTCACAGGAGAAACATCCTATGACCGCCTCGTCGGAACTTGCTATCTGTCGGATGGTCGAGATATCGGTGCCGAAATAGTGCGATCAGGCTTGGCGCTCGATGGCGGCTACTATTCCAAAGGGAAGTACCGGCATTTGGAACCACCTGGAATACGAGCCAAGCTCATCAAATACGGACATCGTGGAAAAGGTGTTTCGAAAGTATAACCCCCACCGCTTATCACGATGGGGGCTATAATTTCTAGCGGGTGTGTGGCGCCAAGCTTAGAGCCGGGTGCTGCACTCGGTGAGTTTTCTACGAAAACTAACCTGCCGCACCCTCAGTCAAACGCTACACGTTTGACTGTTTACCAGTCCTCGCGAACCACCACGCGGGTCTTAATCGGCAGCTTCATCGCGGCAAGACGCAGGGCTTCGCGGGCGATTGCGTCGTTGACGCCATCGATCTCAAACATCATGCGGCCGGGTTTGACTTTGCAGGCCCAGAAATCGACAGAGCCTTTACCTTTACCCATCCGAACTTCGATGGGTTTGGAGGTGACGGGCAGATCCGGAAAGATCCGGATCCACACGCGGCCTTGGCGTTTCATGTGGCGTGTCATCGCACGGCGGGCGGCCTCGATCTGGCGCGCGGTGATGCGCTCAGGCTCGATGGCTTTCAGACCATAGGTGCCGAAGTTCAGGTCAGACCCGCCCTTCGCCAAGCCCTTGATCCGGCCTTTGTGCATCTTGCGGAATTTCGTCCGTTTTGGCTGTAGCATTTAAGTGTCCCCCTTAGCGGCGGCCGCCTGCACCGCGAGGTGCTGGGCCGTCTTGGAGTTCCTGTGCTTTACGGTCACGTGCCTGTGGATCGTGCTCCATGATCTCGCCTTTGAAGATAAAGGTTTTGATCCCGATGATCCCGTAGGCGGTCATCGCCTCGACATGTGCGTAATCGATATCGGCACGCAGGGTGTGCAGTGGCACGCGGCCTTCGCGGTACCATTCGGTCCGTGCAATCTCGGCGCCGCCAAGACGGCCCGCCAGGTTCACACGGATGCCCAGGGCACCCATCCGCATTGCGTTTTGCACGGCACGTTTCATCGCGCGGCGGAAGGAAACACGACGCTCCAGCTGCTGTGCGATGCTTTCGCCGACCAATGCAGCGTCCAGCTCTGGCTTGCGCACTTCAACGATGTTGAGGTGCAGCTCGCTATCGGTGAACGCGGCCAGCTTCTTGCGCAGGGTTTCAATATCGGCGCCTTTTTTGCCGATGATGACGCCCGGGCGCGCGGTGTGGATCGTCACGCGGCACTTTTTGTGCGGACGCTCGATGATCACACGGCTGATGCCGGCTTGCTTGCATTCTTTGTTGATGAACTCGCGCATGCGGACGTCTTCGAGAAGAAGATCACCGAAATCAGCGGAGTTTGCGTACCAACGGCTGTCCCAGGTGCGGTTGACCTGCAGACGCATTCCGATGGGGTTAACTTTGTTACCCATTATGCTTGCTCCTCAACTTGGCGCACTTTGATGGTCAGCTCTGCGAACGGTTTGACAATTTTTCCGAACCGGCCACGGGCCCGCGGGCGACCGCGTTTCATGGTCAGGTTCTTGCCAACGTAAGCTTCCGCCACGATCAGCTCGTCCACGTCCAGATTGTGGTTGTTCTCGGCATTGGCAATCGCGGATTGAAGGCATTTCTTCACGTCATCCGAGATACGCTTTTTCGAGAATGTCAGATCGGCCAAAGCGCGGTCGACCTTCTTGCCACGAATGAGCTGAGCCACAAGGTTCAGTTTCTGCGGGGAGGTCCGGACCATGCGGAGCTTCGCCATAGCCTCGTTATCAGCCACGCGGCGGGGGTTCTTATCCTTACCCATGGCTTACTTCCTCTTCGCTTTTTTGTCAGCGGCATGCCCGTAATAGGTCCGGGTCGGCGCATATTCACCGAACTTCTGACCGATCATCTCTTCCGAGATGTTGACGGGGATGTGCTTGCGGCCGTTATAGACGCCAAACGTCAAGCCCACGAATTGGGGCAGGATCGTCGAGCGGCGCGACCAGATTTTGATGACTTCGTTGCGGCCAGATTCTTTGGACGCCTCGGCCTTTTTCAACACGTAAGCGTCGACAAAAGGGCCTTTCCATACTGAACGAGACATATCTTAACGCCCCTTCTTCTTGGCATGACGCGACCGCAGGATCAGGTTCGACGACGCCTTTTTCTTGTTACGTGTCTTGGCACCCTTGGTTGGCTTGCCCCATGGGGTAACCGGGTGACGACCACCAGAGGTCCGGCCTTCACCACCACCATGCGGGTGATCAATCGGGTTCATCACAACACCACGCACAGACGGGCGGATGCCCTTGTGACGGTTGCGACCCGCTTTACCGAAGTTCTGGTTTGAATTGTCTGGGTTCGACACGGCACCGACGGTGCACATGCATTCCTGACGGACCAGGCGCAGCTCGCCCGAGGACAGACGGATTTGCGCATACCCACCGTCACGGCCCACGAACTGAGCGTATGTGCCAGCCGCGCGTGCAATCTGCCCGCCCTTGCCTGGTTTCAGCTCGATATTGTGGATGATTGTCCCGATGGGCAGGCCAGAGAACGGCATTGCGTTGCCCGGCTTCACATCGGCTTTCGCTGTGGAGATGATGGTGTCGCCAACGCCCAGGCGCTGCGGAGCGAGGATATAGGCCTGCTCACCATCTTCATATTTCACCAGCGCGATAAACGCAGTCCGGTTCGGGTCATATTCAATCCGCTCAACGGTCGCTTTCACGTCCATCTTGTTGCGCTTGAAATCTACGATACGGTAAAGGCGTTTCGCGCCCCCACCCTTGCGACGCATCGTGATCCGCCCGGTATTGTTCCGGCCACCGTTCTTCGTCAAACCCTCTGTAAGGGATTTGACCGGACGGCCTTTCCAAAGTTCCGAACGGTCGATCAGAACCAACCCACGTTGGCCTGGCGTCGTCGGCTTATACGACTTAAGTGCCATGCTTTCTGTCTTCCGTTATGAACGGCGCGATGTTGCGCGCCTATGTCTGTATAGGGCCCCTGAGGTCCCCGGCTTTTTGTCTTTATCAGACAACAACAAAGCCCCAGACGAATCTGGGGCTGTGCCGATGGGGGTGTTTAGTGTGGCGGTGGGTGCGGGTCAAGGGTTTGTAAAGCCATAGCGCATAGAATGACGGCTCAGCGGACTTAGCAGACACTTGTTTGACCGTGACGATAGCAGCTCCGAGCGTAAACTATTCGTCGCGCGCGCTTTCTATGATTTTGCGCTTTTCTTCTAAAGACAAATCGTGCCACTCCCCTTGTTCATTGCGCCGAATGATGAAGAGGTTTCTGGGTTGAACTTCCGCTGGTCGAATGTTGTGGAAAAGTACAAGCTTGCTTGTGCCATCTCGTGAGGAGAATTCTATCGAGCGAAATGAACGGGCCATCGTGTTCGGCTTTAAAACGACCGCGAATGGTCCACTCGAACTTGGACAACTGCCATCGGTTCGAACGTAGTTTCCGCCCTGACAAAGTGTTCTTACAAAATCCACCCATTCTTCTTTTAACATGAAGCCGATTGTGTCGTCGGGCCAAGTGATTGTTACACTCTCAAAGCAGCTTCGGGCAGTCATATCGCCCCACGTACCTAAAATACAGTCGTCATCCCAATCCAACTCGAGGCCATGTTTGCGGCCTATCATCCTCGTTGTTTCGCGATCAATTCGAGCCAAGAGCATATATTGCCCGATCAACTGATAGTCGCGACGTACAGCGCGCATGTCCGGTCCTTCAGTACTTTCAAAACCTACTCCAAAACCGTTCCGGTCTACGATCAGTGGGTCGTCAAATTTTGTTCCGAAATTTTTGTTTCGGAAAAAGCGGTCAGCAGAACGAAACCCTTTTGAGTCTAGGGTCCAAAACCCATCATCATCGATGACTAGTGCAGGCGTTTGATATTCAAATTGGAATTCCGGTGGATCTTGCGCTGATACGGAGCTCGTCACGGTACAAGCAATCAGTGTTATTAGGGCCGCCAATTTCATCTTCAACGCGAGTGTCACTTTGTCCTGCATTCATCGCGAGTCTAGCTGCTAAAGGGGACAAAATTGTGACGATCTCTTTCAATCAAAATACTGTTCACTTTACTGCGTTTATCATGCAGCAATTGCCAAAATTTCTCCTCAGGCGAAGTCGATTTGGGCTCTTAGCTGACATTGAGCCGGGCATCGCCAGACCGGGGATGGCGTCCAACCGCTCTTCAACAGAGCTTTATCCCCGCAAGGCACATCTTCCATATCAGCGACGCACCTAGACCAACCAAATCGCCAGCCCATGGGACGGTCTGGCGATGCCCGGCGCCTTCGGCTTGATTCCGGGCTTGTGTGGCGGAAGAAACCGGCCCTAAAAGCAACGAGCCCGGGCACTTTCATACCCGGGCTCTTTTGGTGCCACATAAGTTAAAGTCAGCAGTCAGTGCAGGTTTTCACACCGAGGACCTTGTAGATCGGGCAAAAGTTCATGCCGGCAGTCGCAAGCAGGATGGCGCCCAGCCAGCCCCAAATGCCGATTGTGCCGGTCAACGCGCCGAGTACCAACAAGGCCCCGACAATGATCCGCGCGATGCGGTCCCAAGATGCGAGATTGCGAGAAAATTCCATGTTCCATCCTCCTGTTTTGCCAAAGCCTAGGCCGCAAATGGGACACGGGGAAATCGCATCTGCGTGATCAGAACATCCAATAGAAAAAGCCCCGGTCACTTTCGCAACCGGGGCTTCATTGGTCAAAGTATTGGCGCACACCTCAGCGGGCGGCCAGCACTTTAGCTTGCGGGATCCAATTGTCGCGGGTGGCGCGGCCTTTGAAGCCTTCGAGGTTGTCATCGACCCATGCGGCCTCTGCCGGGGTCCAGGCGGCGACCTGATCAAAGTGGTAGTAGCCCAGACCGTGGAGCATCTTTTCCATTGCGGGACCCACGCCATTGATCTCCTTCAGATCATCAGCCACCCCGCCGCGTGGACCAGACAAGCCTTCCGGCTTGCTGGCGGTGCCTGTGAAGGCAGCTGGTGCCGCCACAGAAGCAGTGGCGGCAGGTGCAGCAGCGGCTTTGCTGCTGCGACACTCGGCCAGATCAGCGGACAAACGGTCGCGCTCCATCTTCAAAGCATCCCGCTCAGCCGTCAAAGCTGTGCTGTCGTCAGCGGTGGCCTCGTCACCCGCAGGTGCGTCCAGCATGCCCGATTTGAACAGGAGACCGGCCAGAACCGCGCCGATGATCGGTGCCACGATGAAAAGCCACAGCTGACCAATCGCACCGAAGCCCGCAAAAAGCGCGGGTCCGATTGAACGCGCAGGGTTCACCGACACGCCGGTCACGTTGATACCGACAAGGTGGATGGCGACCAGCGCCAGACCAATCGCCAGGCCCGCGATTGCGGCAGGCGCGCCCGCGCTGGTGGCGCCCAGGATCACGACCATGAACAAGAACGTGGCCACGACCTCGAACACGAAGGCGGAGATCAGGCCGTATTCGCCCAGATAGCCTTCGCCCCAGCCGTTTTGGCCCAAGCCATTGCTTGCGACACTGTAGTCAGCCTTACCACTCGCAATGATCAGCAACACAAGAGCGCCAGCGATTGCGCCCAAAACCTGCGCAATGATGTATTTGATCGCTTCGGGCATTTCCATGCGGCCCGCTGCAACCATGCCCAGCGACACGGCCGGGTTGATATGGCAGCCCGAGACGGCACCGATGCCGTAGGCCATGCCGATCAACGCGAGACCAAATGCGAAGCTAATGCCCGTCAGGCCGATATCGCCACCCGCAATAACGGCTGCTCCGCACCCAAATAACACAAGGGTAAATGTACCCAAAAACTCAGCTACTTGCTTATTCATGTCCCCATTCCTCAATGTAAGAAGTTCATGGGCGCAAAATACGGAGGCCGGTCAGACATTACAGGGGAAAGGTTTCGCGATTAAAGCACGCGATTGAAATCGTGGGAGGGGGGTCCTGCGTCGCTTTCTACGTTTTATCCTGAAAATAAACGTAAAAAAGCCCCGGCAGCTTGCGCAACCGGGGCTCTCAATTCAGTGTCGAACCAGTGCTTAAAGACCGGTGCTTACGTCGATTGTGTTGCCCTCTTCCAAGGTCACATAGGCTTTCTTGACGTCCTTGCGCTTGCCGAGTTGGCCCCGGAAGCGTTTGGCCTTGCCTTTGGTGATCGTCGTGTTGACCGCTTTGACCTTGACGCCGAAGAGGTTTTCAACGGCCTCTTTGATCATTGGCTTGTTGGCCTCGATCGCCACTTCGAACACAACCGCGTTGGCCTCGGAGGCCATGGTCGCTTTCTCGGTGATGATCGGCTTGCGGATCACGTCGTACATTTCAGCTTTAGTGCTCATGACAGGCGAGCCTCCAATGCTTCGAGACCGGCTTTGGTGATGACCAAAGTGTCGCGTTTCAGGATGTCGAACACGTTCGCGCCCATGGTTGGCAGGATATCCAGACCAGCAATGTTGCGCGCGGCTTGAGCGAAGTCTTGGTTCACCTCAGCGCCATCTATGATCAAGGCGCGTTTCCAACCCAGCTCCTTGACCTGCGCGGCCAGTGCTTTGGTTTTCATGTCCTTGCCGTCGATATTGTCCAGGATGACCAGCTCGCCTGCGTTCGCTTTCGCGGACAGCGCGTGCATCAGGCCCAGCTTACGAACCTTCTTGGGCAGATCGTGGCCGTGGCTGCGAGGTGTTGGGCCTTTATAGACACCACCACCGCGGAAGATAGGCGCAGAGCGTGCGCCGTGGCGTGCGCCGCCGGTGCCCTTCTGGCGATAGATCTTCTTGGTTGAGTAGTTCACCTCGGACCGGGTCTTCACCTTGTGGGTGCCGGCTTGCGCGTTGTTGCGCTGCCAACGGACCACACGGTGCAGGATGTCGGCACGCGGCTCCAGGCCGAAGATGGCGTCAGACAGCTCCACGGAGCCCGCTTTTTTGCCATCAAGTTTGATTGCATCAGCTTTCATCTGACTTGTCTCCTTCTGGGGCTGCATCTGCAGCGGGTGCATCACCCTCTTCAGCTTTGTCAGCTTCAATAGAGGCTTCGGCTTCTTTCAGAGCTGCTTCTTCCGCTGCTGCTGCTTCCGCTGCCGCTGCTTCTTCTGCTGCTTTTGCCTCTGCTTCGGCCTCAGCCGCAGCTTCATCAGCCAAACGTTTAGCTTCTTTCGCCGCAGAGGCCAGAGCGGCCGGGTAGATCACATTCTCAGGGGTCGCCTTCTTGACGGCGTCCTTCACTGTGACCCAGCCACCTTTGGAGCCAGGCACCGCGCCTTTGATCATGATCAGGCCGCGTTCCACGTCCGTTTTCACAACTTGCAGGTTTTGCGTGGTGACACGGGCAGCGCCCATGTGACCGGCCATCTTCTTGCCTTTGAACACCTTGCCCGGGTCCTGACACTGGCCCGTGGAGCCGTGTGAGCGGTGCGAGATCGAAACACCGTGGGTCGCGCGAAGACCGCCAAAGTTGTGGCGCTTCATCGCACCAGCAAAGCCTTTACCGATCGAGGTGCCGGCAACATCAACGAACTGGCCCTCAAAGTAATGGGCCGCGATGATTTCTTCGCCAACGGGGATCAGGTTCTCTTCCGCCACGCGGAATTCAGCAACCTTACGCTTTGGCTCAACCTTGGCGGCTGCAAAATGGCCGCGCATCGCTTTGGATGTGCGTTTCGCCTTGGCCGTACCAGCACCGAGCTGCACGGCAGTGTAGCCGTCTTTGTCAGCAGTGCGCTGAGCGACAACTTCCAGCTTGTCGAGTTGAAGAACGGTGACAGGGATCTGCTTGCCGTCTTCCATGAAGAGGCGGGTCATCCCGACCTTCTTCGCAATTACACCGGAGCGCAACATATAGGGAGCCCTCCTTAAACTTTGATTTCGACGTCAACGCCGGCAGCAAGGTCGAGCTTCATCAGCGCGTCCACAGTCTGCGGGGTTGGGTCGACGATATCCAGCAGGCGCTTATGCGTGCGGATTTCGAACTGGTCACGAGATTTCTTGTCCACGTGTGGGCCACGCAAAACGGTGAATTTCTCGATTTTGTTTGGAAGCGGGATCGGGCCACGCACGTCAGCGCCGGTGCGCTTTGCGGTGTTTACGATCTCTTGGGTAGATGCATCCAGAACCCGGTAGTCAAACGCCTTCAGGCGGATGCGAATGTTTTGGCTAGCTGCCATTACACTATTCCCTCATGAGTGAGGTCTTAACGGATTGGACGAATGTGGCTCATCCACATCCCTCGTCGCGTCTTATGGCGGAACATAAAGAGGGGCACGCATGCGTACCCCTATTCCGTGAGCTGCATATAGGGGGAGTCGGTTTGGGTGGCAAGACAAATCATCTCGAATTTACTCTCTACGTTCCCACCATAGGACGAAGCCGTTTGCAGGCAAAAGTGGCGTAGAGGAGGTTGCTCGAAGTATACCCTCGGGGGGCGATGACGGCGAAAGAGTGTCGAAGCGTCTGCTCGGGTGTAGTGCTTCTATTGAACATTCATAATTCGCACTATTGCAACGAAATGTAACTTCCAGAGCTTCGCAAGTGTCGTAAGTGGTCCAGATCTCTTTGTCGGTCGAACGCTTAAGTTGGCAAAAAGAAACTCGAACCCTTAAGTCTTCCCCGCTGGCAATTTTCTTACGCACGCTATAGCAATTTTGGCCTACCCCTGCAGACTCATGATCCACTAGTTCGGAGAATTTCGTTTTTTCATAGACGCTTCCTCCAACTTCTAGACTTCGCAACCCCAAGCCAGTCAATGCTTGTTGCTCCAACTCGCCGACACTTCGTGGCTCAGCAAAATGAAATCTAATGTCCCTGAACACGTCGGAGTTAGAAATATTTCTCAGCGTGTAATCAAAAAAACAGTTTACAGTTATCCAGTCAGTGCCAGTGTGCTCTTCGATGATTGAGTATTCTACTATTTGTTTCTTCTTCACAATCGGATTGGACAAGACTGATTCAGAAACGACTTGAAAAACGCCCTTAGTTAAATCGACGTCAAATAGATACATAAGTATGTTCTGACTAAGCGACTTTTCCTGTTTTTGAATATACTCGTTATATTCAGCTTTGGCTGCTTTCTCAAAGGTTTGCCCCACAACCCAAGCTATTACAAAAGCAAAACCGACCTCAGTAACACCACCAAACAGCATCTTCTGCATAAATGTCAGTTTTTCATAGGAGGAAATCAGCCAAAGACCGACTAAAACACAAAATACGCCAAAAAGAAGCGCCCATATAGACTTGAACCAGCTCACTAAAATTTTCCAGTCGAAAGATCATAAAGTTGTCCGTTGGTAGAGTAATATACGCGACAGCTAATAGTCCAAACAAAAAAAGCCGCACCAAAATGGAGCGGCTTTCTTTGCATCTTGTGGTAGCTACCGGGTGCTGCGACGCTGCGTACTCGGTGATCTTTCAGACCACCTGCCACGCAGGTGCCGCTCACTGGCGTCGATCTAAAATTACTCCGTAATCTTCGACACAACACCCGCGCCGACGGTGCGGCCGCCTTCGCGGATGGCGAAGCGGAGGCCTTGCTCCATCGCGATTGGTGCGATCAGCTCGACGTCGAACTTCAGGTTGTCGCCTGGCATCACCATCTCAGTGCCTGATGGCAGGTTCACGGTGCCGGTCACGTCGGTGGTCCGGAAGTAGAACTGCGGGCGGTAGTTGGCGAAGAATGGCGTGTGGCGG